>NZ_DASRZV010000025.1:0-257017 GCF_035685985.1 Baekduia sp. | reverse complement strand
GGCCGGCCGGGCAGGCATCCGCGGCCGCACGATCAACTCGGCCAACGTCGCCGAGTGGGAGGAGGTCTACGCCGAGGTCGCGGCTGGCGTCCTCGACGTGCTGCTGGTAAGCCCGGAGCGGCTCAATAACCCGGGATTCCGTGACGAGGTCTTGCCGAAGCTGGTCGTCGCCACCGGTTTGCTGGTCGTGGACGAGGCACATTGCATCTCGGACTGGGGCCACGACTTCCGGCCCGACTACCGGCGGATCGGCGACATGCTCGACCGGCTGCCCGACGGCGTCGGTGTGCTGTGCACGACCGCGACGGCGAACGACCGCGTGGTCGCCGACGTCTCCGAGCAGCTGTCGGCGGGCCGCGGCGCGGCCGCCGGGCTGCGCGTCTACCGCGGGCCGCTGGGGCGGTCGTCGCTGCGCTTCGAGGTGGTGGACCTGCCCGCGCAGGCCGACCGCCTGGCGTGGCTGGCCCAGCGCGTTCCGGAGCTGCCGGGCTCGGGCATCATCTACACCTTGACCAAGCGCGACGCCGAGCTGGTGGCGTCGTGGCTGACCGGGCGTGGCGTGGCGGCCGAGGCCTACTCGGGCGAGATCGACACGGCGACCCGGGTGGAGGTCGAAGACCGGCTCCTGCGCAACGAGCTGAAGGCGGTCGTGGCGACGAGCGCCCTTGGCATGGGCTATGACAAGCCCGACCTCGGGTTCGTGGTGCACTACCAGGCGCCGGGCTCGGTCATCGCCTACTACCAGCAGGTCGGCCGTGCCGGGCGCGGGATCGCCCGGGCCGAGGTCGTGCTGCTGCGCGGCGCCGAGGACCGGCGCATCCAGGACTTCTTCATCGAGCAGGCGTTCCCGCGGCGCGACGTCGTCGACCGCGTGCTGGGGCACTTGGAGGACGTCGGCGCCGACGGCGCCTCGACGCAGGAGCTGATGGCCCAGGTCAACCTCGGCAAGGGGCGGATCGAGAGCTTGTTGAAGGTGTTGGACGTCGAGGGCGCGGTCGGCCGCGCGGGGTCGCGGTGGGTCGCGTCCGGCGGCGAGTGGTTCTACGACGCCGACCGCTACGGGCGGATCACCGAGCTGCGGCGCCACGAGCAGACGGCGATGGCGGCCTTCGGCGCCGACGGGCGCTGCCTGATGCGCGCACTGCAGGAGGAGCTGGACGATCCCGAGCCCGCCGACTGCGGGCGCTGCTCGGTGTGCGCGGGGGCGAGGTTCGACGGGCCGCTGGATCCGGAGGTCGTGCGCGACGCGGCGATCCACCTGCGGTCGCGGCCGGTGATCGTCGACACCAAGAAGATGGCGCCCGACGACGAGGGCCGCATGCGCAAGATCCCCGAGGCGGTGCGCGCCGAGGAGGGGCGGGCGCTGGCGCGACTGGGCGACGGCGGCTGGGACCGCCTCGTGCAGGCCGGGCGCGCCGCGGGGCGCTTCGACGACGAGCTGGTCGCCGCGGCGGCCGAGGCCGTGCGCAATTGGCGCGTCCCGGTGACGTGGGTGGCGGCGGTGCCGTCGCTGCGCTCGGGGGCGCTGGTCCCGAACTTCGCGGCGCGGCTGGCGGCGGCGCTCGGCGTGCCGTTCGGTGACGTGCTCGGCAGCGTCGAGGAGCGTCCACCGCAGCGCGAGATGGCCAACGCGCCCCAGCAGGTCGCCAACGTGCGCGGCGCGTTCGCGGTCACGGGCGCGGTGGACGGCGGGCCGGTGCTGCTGGTCGACGACGTCCGCTTCAGCGGCTGGACGCTGGCGATGGTCGCCGGGCAGCTGCGGCAGAAGGGCGCGGGGCCCGTCTACCCGTTCGCGCTGGCCAGCGCGTTCTGAGCGGCTCGGACGCCCCGGCGACGGCCATCCGTGCCGCCGGCCGGGGCGCCGCAAGTCAGCTGCGGCCACGGCCCGACAAGGGGGTACCGGAGCCGTGGCCGCGCGCGGATCGTCGGGGACGGCGGGGCCGCGGTCACTACTACAAACGTGTGAACCGGCCGGCCAGTGTCCGCAGTCGGTCGTCGGGCGCGGCGAGCGGCACGCCGTCCAGCGCCTCGACCGGCTGCGGGCCGCGCAGCGCGCCAGTGAGCAGGACCCCGTGGGCGGCGCGCAGCTCGGCGAGCGCCAGCGGGCGCTCGTGGACCCGGAGGCCCAGCCGGTCGGCGAGCGCGATGACGCGCCCGCGCGTGACGCCGGGCAGGACGCGGCCGTCCAGCGGCGGCGTGACGAGCGCGTCGTCGATCCAGGCGAAGACGTTGGCGCGCGTGGTCTCCAGCACGGTGCCGTCGAGGTCGGCCATCAGCGGGTGCTCGCCGTCCAGCGCCTCCTCCAGCGCGTCGATCAGCCGGCGGTCGCGCCATTTGCGGTCGCCGAGGCCGCCGGGGACCGTGGTCGCGCGCAGGCGCACGGGCGCGGCGTCGGGCAGCGGCGCGACCTGCAGCCCGACCTGGCCGTCGGCGTCCAGCAGCACGCGCAGCCGGCACGGCCCGCCCTGCTCCAGCGCGGTGTGGCGCACGAGCGCCTCGGTGGCGGGCGGCAGCGCGACGTCGTAGAGGTCGCGCGCGGCGGACCGCAGGCGCGCGAGGTGGCCGTCGAGCGCGACCGGCGCGCCGTCGGCGACCAGGATCGTCTCGAAGACGCCGGCGTCGGGGTCGGGGCGCGGGACGGGCTGGGCGGCGAGGCGGAGGGGCGCGGGGACGGCGGCGAGGGGGCGCGACCCGGCGCCGGGCGGGGGCGCGACCGCGATCGCCGCGTCCGGCGCCGCCGCCCCGATCGCCGCCAGCAGCGGCGCGGCCTTCGCGAGCGCCTCGGCGGCCTCGGCGGCGGGGTCGGAGTCGGCGACGATGCCGCCGCCGACGTCCAGCCAGGCGGCGGCGCCGGTCGTCTCGAAGGTGCGGATCGCGACCGACAGCTCCAGCCCGGCGGTGGGGGAGGCGAAGCCGATCGCGCCGCAGAACGTCTGGCGCGCGGCGGACTCCAGGGCCGAGATCGCGTCCATCGCCGCGACCTTCGGCGCGCCGGTGACCGAGCCGGGCGGGAACGTCGCCCGCAGCAGCGCGGCGTCGCCGACGCCGGCGCGCAGGCGGCCCGAGACCTCGCTGACCAGGTGCCAGACGCCGGCGTGCGGGCGCGCCTCGGCGAGCGCGTCGACGCGCACGGTGCCCGGCTCGCAGACGCGGCCGAGGTCGTTGCGCATCAGGTCCACGATCATGACGTTCTCGGCGCGGTCCTTCGGCGAGGCCGCCAGCGCCGCGCGCTGGGCCTCGGCGGCCTCCGGGTCGGCGGGCCGCGGGCGCGTGCCCTTGATCGGCGCCGTCGTCACCACGTCGCCGCGACGGGTCAGGAACAGCTCGGGCGAGAGGCTCGCCACCGCGCCCCAGGGCCCGGACAGCCACGCGGCGCGGTCGGGCGCCAGCGCCTCGACGCCCGTGGTGAACAGGTCGACCGCGTCGCCGTCGAGCGTCGCCCGCAGGCGCAGCGCGAGGTTGGCCTGGAACAGGTCGCCCTCGGCGATCCGCTCGCGGCAGGCCGCCACCGCGCGGGCGTGGCCCTCCGGCGACGGCGTCGCGCGCCAGCGGCCGGTGGCGAACGGTCGCGGCCCGTCGCCGACGCCGCGCGCCAGGCGCGCCGCCAGCTCCTCCCGGCGCGCGGTCAGGACGTCGGCGCGCGCGTCGGTCCACAGCGCCTCGAACCACCAGCGGCCGTCGGCGTCGCAGAGCAGCACGTGGTCGTGGAAGGCCAGCGGCGCGTCGGGCAGGCGCTCGGCGGCGGTGACGGGCGGCGGCGGGCCCAGCGTCGGCTCCAGCTCGCGTCCCAGCCCGTAGCCCAGCGCGCCGAACCAGCCACCGCCGACGAAGCCCTCCGGGACCGCGCCGTCGACCGGCGGCTGGACGTCGAGCGCCGCGAGCGGATCCTCCGCGGCGTCCAGGACGCGCAGGGGCTCCGATCCGCAGATCGCCCGGGCGCCCGCCCAGCGTCCGACGAGCGCGAACGGCCGCGCGTCGTCGCGCACGAGCAGGCCCGCCCGCGCCGCCGGGACGTCGCCCGGAAGCGCCACGCGGACCGCGCGCGCGACCGCGCCGGCGGTCGCGGGCGCGAGCAGAGAGGACGACGTCATGGCCCGCACCTTGCCAGGTCGGACAAAATGGAACATCGCGGTGGTGCTCTGTACCGCTTGCGCCGCCCCCTCCGCTGACGCGATTGGCGCGTTCAGCGACGAGGGTTATTGTCCGGACATGTCGATCGATGCGCCCACGCGGGGGCGACCCCGCAGCCCGCAGGCCGACCGGGCGATCTTCGACGCCACGCGGCGCCTGCTCGACGAGGTCGGCTACCAGCGCCTGACGATCGAGGGCGTCGCCGCCGAGGCGGGCGTGGCCAAGACCACCATCTACCGTCGCTATCCGCACAAGGCGCACCTCGTGCTGGCGGAGATGAGCCAGGCCGCGCACGACACGCCGGCCACGCCGCCCGACACCGGCAGCTTCCGCGACGACCTGCTCGCGGTCGCCCACCAGGTCCGCGACGAGATCTGCCCGAGCGCGCCGTCGTCGGTCAGCGCCGCGCTGCTGACCGAGGCGATCGCCGACCCGGAGCTCGCCGAACGCGTCCGCGCGTTCGCCGACGTCCGCTTCGACCAGGGTCGTCCGCTCTACGATCGCGCGCTGGAGCGCGGCGAGCTGCGGCCCGACGCCGACTGGCGCGTGGTCTCCGAGATGCTCGTCGGCTGGATCTTCCACGCCTCGGTCGCCAGCCGGCGCGAGCCCGACGACGCGACGCTCGCGCACGCGGTCGAGCTGCTGGTGGACGGCGTCGCCGCGCGCTGACCGTCCGCCGCGGCGGTGCGGCCGTCTAGACTGGTGCGCATGCTCCACCGGCGCGCGCTGCTGCGGATCGCGATCGGAGGCACGGCGGCGCTGGCGCTGTTGGTCGCCGCCGCCAACGCGGTCGTGCTGCTGGGCGGCAAGGGGTCGACGACCGACCCGGGCCGCGAGCCGCACGCGCAGGTCGCGCTCGTGCTGGGCGCGGGCCTGAACGCCGACGGGCGCCCGTCGGCGATGCTCGAGGATCGCTTGCGCGCCGCCGCCGCGCTCTACCACGACGGCCGCGTCGACCGGATCCTGGCCTCCGGCGACCACGGCCGCGTCGGCTACGACGAGCCCAACGCGATGCGCCACGAGCTCGTCCGCCTCGGCGTGCCGGACGCCGACGTCTTCACCGACCACGCCGGCTTCGCGACGCTCGACAGCGTCGTGCGCGCCAAGCGGGTCTTCAACGTCTCCTCGGCGGTCGTCGTCACCCAGGGCTTCCACCTGTCGCGCGCCCTGTGGCTGGCGCGCCGCGCCGGGCTGACCGCCTCCGGCCTGGAGGCCGGCCACGGCAACGGCTACGGCCACAACGGCGTCAAGGCGAAGGTCCGCGAGGTCCTGGCCCGCACCAAGGCCGTCGGCGACGTCGTCACCGGCGCGAGCCCGAAGTACCTCGGCCCGCGGGTGGACGTCGCGGGCAGCGCGCAGGCCAGCCGGGGCTGACATGCTCGGGGCCATGGCGCCCCGTATCCCGGTCCTCGCCGCCCTGCTGGCGGCCGCGATCCTCGTCGCCTGCGGCAGCGATGGCGGCTCCGGAACGACGACGTCGACCGCCGCGACCACCGCGACCGCCGCGACGCACGGCGGCGTCCGGCTCGTGAAGGTCGGCGCCTTCGACGGCCCGCTCTACGTCACCGCGCCGCCACGCGACACGCGGCGGATCTTCGTCGTCCAGCAGGGCGGCAAGATCATCGCGATGCGCGACGGGCGCAAGCTCGCGACGCCGTTCCTCGATGTCACGTCCCGCGTCACCAGCGGCGGCGAGCAGGGCCTGCTCGGCCTCGCGTTCGCGCCGGACTACGCCTCGACCGGGTTGTTCTACGTCTACTTCACGGGCCGGGACCAGAAGCAGCACCTGGTCGAGTACCGGCGCCGCACCCAGGACGTCGCCGACCCCGCCTCCGCGCGCACGGTCTTCGTCCACGACGACCCCGAGGCCAATCACAACGGCGGCCAGCTCGCGTTCGGCCCCGACGGCTACCTGTACGTGGGCACCGGCGACGGCGGTGGCGGCAACGACCAGCACGGCGCGCGCGGCAACGCGCAGAACCTCGCCTCGCCGCTGGGCAAGATCCTGCGGATCGACCCGCGCGCCAAGGGCGCGCGGCCGTTCACGCCCGCGCCCGGCAACCCCTTCGTCCACCGCTCGGGCGCGCGTCCCGAGATCTACGCCTACGGCTTGCGCAACCCGTGGCGGTTCTCGTTCGACCGCGCCGACGGCGACCTCGTCATCGGCGACGTCGGCCAGGACGCCGTCGAGGAGATCGACTTCGCCCGCAAGGGCACCGCGCGCGGCGCCAACTACGGCTGGCGGCCGTGGGAGGGACGGCGGCGCAACTTCGACGAGCCCGCGCCGGGAGCCAAGTTCCCCGTGTTGACCAAGGCCCACAAGGACGGCTGGTGCTCGATCACCGGCGGCTACGTCGTGCGCGACCGGGCCGTGCCCGGCCTCTACGGCCGCTACGTCTACGGCGACTACTGCAAGGGGCAGATCCGCTCGGCGCGGCTGTCGGCGGGGCGGGCCGCCGAGGACCAGGCCGTGCCGGGCCTGCCGAAGGTCAGCGGGCTGGACTCGTTCGGAGAGGACGCGCGCGGGCGGGTGTACGCGGTGTCGCAGTCGGGGCCGGTGTACCGCTTCGCGGCGGCGCGCTGACGGCGTCGGCCAGCGCGGCGAACGCGTCCTCCAGGTCGCGGGCGATCGCCGGCGCGTCCGGGACGACCTCGGCGTCGGCGGCCAGGCCGACGTGCAGCCGGCCCTCGTAGGAGACCGCGCCGACGGTCAGCGCGTGCCCGTGCAGCAGCGGGACCATCGGGTGCACGGCGCGCAGCGCGCGGCCCATCAGCGACAGCGCCACCGGCGGGCCCGGGAGGTTGGAGACCACGAGCGTGAACGGCAGCGCCCGCGCCGCGCCGCGCGCGATCAGGCGCCGGCCCGGGCCCGGCAGCGCGTCGGCGGCGCGCGCCAGCGCGTCCAGGGCGCCCGCGTCGCCGCCGGCCTTCGCGGCCGCCGTGCGCGCGGCGACCAGCGCGAGCGCGCGGCGCCCGTCGGGCTCGCCGACCGGCAGCGCGACCGGCAGGAACGTGATGCGGTTGCCCATCGCGGGGTCGTCGCCGGCGCGGACGCTGACCGGCACGAGCGCCCGCAGCGTCTCGCGCCGCTCGCCGCGCCGCCGCAGCGCGGCGCGCAGCGCCTGCGCGGTCGCGGTCAGCAGGACGTCGTTGATCGTCGCCCCGCGCGCCCGGCCCGCGGCGCGCACGGCCTCCAGCTCGACGTCGGCGTAGGCGACCGTGCGGCGGGCGCTGGCCGAGCGCTCCAGCTCGCAGCGCGCGGGCTGCGCGACGAGCGCGTCGGCGGCCCGCAGGACGGCGCTCGCGCGCTGGGAGGGGGTCGAGGTCCCGTCGGGCGCCAGCGCCTCCCAGGTGGCCCGCGCGACGCCCGCCAGCGCCCGGCCGCGCGTGCGCGCGACCGCGCCCAGCGCCGCGGCCGCCGACGGCGGCGGGGCCGGGATCCACGTCGCGTCCGCGCGCCCGTGCTCGGGCTCCGGGCCGAACAGCAGCTGGGCGACCTGGACGGCCGCGACGCCGTCCAGCAGCGCGTGGTGGGCCTGGCCGACGAGCGCGAAGCCGCCGCCGGGAAGGCCGTCGACGAGGTACATCCGCCACAGCGGGCGGTCGCCGGGCAGCGGCGCCGACAGCAGCGTGCCCGCCAGCTCGGCCAGGTCGCCGCGCGGCGAGACGCCGAAGACGTGGCGCGCGACGTCGAAGCTCGGGTCGTCGGCCCACGCGGGCACGTCGGGCGCCACGCGCGTCAGCCGACGCCGGAAGCGCGGCACCGCGCCCAGGCGCGCGTCGAGGTGGCGCCGCAGCGCGGCCACCGACGGCGCGGGGCCGTCGAAGCGCAGGGTCCAGCCGACGTGCAGCGGCGCCTGCGGCGTCTCGAGGTCCAAGAACGCGAGGTCCAGGGCTGTGGGGCGATCCACCAGTCCCCATCCTCTCGCACAAACGTCCAACCGCGCCAGGGTCATCCTCAAGAATGTTCGGCACCTGCCGCTTAAAGGCGAGAGGCGCCCTTTTTCAAGGACGCCTCGAACAAAGTCGCCGTACTGCGTCAGAACTTACTGGCGCCAACCCATGGTGCACCCCCAAGATGTCTGCGCTGCGCACCACCGCAGCGACTAAGCGGACGGACGGATATCCCGACGACAACGGCGCCCCGCCTGCCAGCACGGCGCCGTTTCGTCATGCGGGACGCAAGTTTCGTCGCACTGACGTCCATCGCGCCATCCCCACTTCTGGGTATCGGACAGGCGTTTGGACGTATGTCCTATCCAGTCGGGTTTATGACGACCGCGCGTCCAGCGCGCGGCGACCCCGCGATTTGCAGGGAGAACCCACCCGTTCAGGCTCCCCTTGTAGAGGGAGGCGTCCCACGGCGCGACGGCGCCTCAGTGGCCCGAAGGCCTTGAGAGGTCAGGCCGCCTGCGGCAGCGCGTAGCCACGGACCCGCGCGTCGAAGTCGAGCTCGCGCTCGAAGTCCGCGTCGGTCGTGTGCTGGAACTGGAGGTCGGATCGCTCCAGGATCCGGATGAAGGCCTCGACGAGCTTTCCGTCGAGTTGCGCGTCCGAGACGCGCCGCAACTCGGCGATCGCCTCGGCCTGGGAGACCGGATCGCGGTAGGAGTCGCGGGCGGTCATGACGTCGTAGGTGTCGGCGATCGAGATCATCCGCGACAGCAGCGGGATCTCCTCACCGGAGAGCCCGCGCGGGTATCCGCGGCCGTCGATGCGCTCGTGGTGGGCGAGGATGATCTCGGCCACCGGGCCGTAGCCGTTGATGCGCCGGACCAGGCGCGCGCCCTGGTAGGGGTGCGTGCGGACGATCTTCCAGTCGTCGTCGTCCAGCTTGCGGTTGGCCAGCAGGATCCGGTCCGGGAACGCGAACTTGCCGATGTCGTGCAGCAGGCCGGCGGTGTGCACCAGCTCCTGCTCGACGGTCGTGCAGCCGATCTCCTCGGCGATCGCGCGGGCGTAGCGGGCGACCGCGGCGCTGTGGCGCGCGGTCATGCGGTCGCGCAGCGACAGCGTCTGGACCAGGGCGGCCAGGACGCCGACCTGCAGCGAGGCCAGCTGCGTCGAGCGCGCCTCGAGCTGCTCGGCGCGGTCCTGCGAGAGCAGCAGCTCGCGCGTCAGGACCTGGAAGAGGAAGAGGACGCCGATGAGCGCGATGAGCGCCGCGAAGCCGACCAGGTTGTAGGTGACGGCGATCGCCACCGAGAGGGCCCCGGCGAGGGCCTCGGACGGCAGCATCGGCACGAACATGTCGCGCACCTGGTCGCGCAGGCGCAGGCCGTGGGTGACCCGGCGCGGCGCGGCGATCAGGAAGAAGTTGAGGGCGTTGGTGATCGCGAAGACCGCGAAGATCCCCAGCGCGAAGTCGACGTCGTCGGCCTGGTTCATGCCGACCGCGCGCACGAGCAGCGCGCCGACGAGCGGGAACGTGGCGTAGGCGCTGAGGTTGGCCAGCAGCGCGGGGATCCGCAGCCGGTTGCGGACGGCGTCGATCGCCGTCGTGACCAGGCCGATCATCACGGCCGGGCCGGGGCCCAGGAGCGCCATCGCCAGCACGAGCGAGATGAACGCGCCCGAGAGGCGCAGGCTGCGGGTGCCGATCGCGATGCCGTCGCTGAGGATCGCGAGCGCCGTGAGCAGGAAGACGAGGCTGAGCGGCCGCCAGTCGGAGGCACGCGACGTCGCCACGACAACGGCGAGCGATGTCGCGAGCAACGCGATCTGCGCAGCGGCGAGGGTCCTGCGGCCCATTACGCCCTGCTTATCGGCTGACTTCTCAGATTCCTTAGCTTCCAGCGGCCGCCGTCGCCCGCCCGTACGTGTTTAGGATGGGGGCGTGTCGCCGGTGAGGAGATCACTCCGGGTGCGGGGGTTCCCGGCGCTGGCGACCTCCTACGCGATCAACGAGCTGGGCGACAACCTCGGGGTGGTCGCGCTCGCGATCCTCGTGCTCGACCGCACCGACTCGGCGCTCGCGGTGACCGCGCTGTTCGTCGCCGGGAAGTTCCTGACCGCGTTCGCGGCGCCCGCGCTGACCGCGGCGCTGGACCGCCGGCGCGTGTCGCGCGTGCTGCCCGCGCTCTATGTCCTGGAGGCGGGCGCGTTCGTCGGCCTGGCGTGCCTGGCGCGCGGCGACGTGTTCTGGCTGCCGCTGGTGCTCCTGCTGGCGTTCGCCGACGGGCTGCTGGCGCTGACCGCGCGCGGGCTGTCGCGCGGGGCGATCGCGGCGGTGCTGATGCCCCACGACGCGCTGCGGGAGGGCAACGCGCTGATCAACGTCGTCTTCGCCGTCATGAGCGCGGCGGGACCGGTGCTGGCCGGGTTCATCGTGCACGAGTGGGGCGTCCCGACCGCGCTGTGGGCCGACGCGGCGTCGTTCGCGATCGTCGCGCTGCTGTTGCTGCTGAGCGCGCGGTCGCTGCCCGAGCCCGAGCCCGGCGACCCGCTGGAGTCCTGGCGCGCGCGGGTCCGCGACGGCCTCGAGTACGTGCGCGGCCATCCGACGGCCGGGCGGCTGATCGCGGGGGAGGCGGTGGCGATCCTGTTCTTCGCGCTGATCGTCCCGATCGAGGTCGTCTACGCGAAGGAGACGCTGAACTCGACGTCGCTGGGCTTCGGCGTGCTGATCGCGGCGTGGGGCGGCGGCATCCTCTTCGGCTCGGCGCTGTTCGCGCGCGCGGGCGGCCGCTCGCTGGGCTGGCTGGTGCTGGTCTCGACGGCGGCGATCGGCGCGGGCTACGCGGTGATGGCGGTGTCGCCGACGCTGCTGATCGCCTGCCTGGGCTCGGTGCTCGGCGGGACCGGCAACGGCGTGCAGTGGGTGGCGGTGATGACCGCGCTGCAGGAGGCCGTCGAGGACCAGTTCCAGGCGCGCGCGGCCGGGCTGCTGGAGAGCGCGGCGGCCGCCGTCCCGGGCATCGGCTACCTCGTCGGCGGCGCGCTGACCGCGGTGGCCTCGCCGCGCCTGGCCTATGCGGCCTCGGCGGTCGGCGTCGGCGTCGTGGTGCTCGTCTGGTCGCGGCGCCCGATCGTGCCCGAGCACGCCACGGTCGGCTCCTCGTCGTCGTAGGCTGGCGCCATGGACGACGTCGCGCACGTCCGGGCCGACAACCCGTCGGCGCTGACGCTGACCGGCACCAACACGTGGCTGGTCGGGCGCGATCCGTGCTGGGTCGTCGATCCCGGGCCGGACCTCGACGAGCACGTGCGGGCGGTGCTGGAGGCGGCGGCCGCGCGCGGTGGCGTCGGCGGCGTCGCGCTCACGCACGGCCACGGCGACCACGCGGGCGCCGCGCGGGCGGTGGCCGGCGACGCGCCGATCCTCGCGGCGGCGTGGGAGGGCGCGACCCGGCGCATCGGCGACGGCGACGCCGCCGGGCCGTGGCTGGAGGCCATCGCCGTTCCCGGCCACGCGCCGGACCACCTCTGCTTCGCGGCGGCCGGCGGCGAGGTCTGCTGCACCGGCGACGCGGTCCTGGGCGCCGGCAGCGTCTTCGTCGCCCCGGACCCGGGCGCGCTGCGCGGCTACCTCGACGGCCTGGAGCGCCTGCGCGCGCGGGGCTTCGCGCGCCTGCTGCCCGGCCACGGGCCGGTCGTCGAGGACGCCGACGCCAAGCTGGCCGAGTACGTCGCCCATCGGCTGGACCGCGAGCGTCGCCTGGTCGCCGCGCTGGCCGCCGACGACCGCACGATCGACGCGCTGCTGGACGCCGCCTGGTCCGACGCGCCGGCCGAGCTGCGGCTGCCCGCGACCGTCACGCTCTTCGCGCACCTCGACAAGCTCGCCGAGGAGGGCCGGCTGCCCGACGGCGTCGAGGAGCGGCCGGAGTGGTTCTCGCAGCTCGGCAAGCACGCCCACTAGGCGCACGACCGGCGGCCCGGGGCCGAGCTACGCTGTCCGGGCGATGCTCGCGAACGCCTACGGCATCTTCATCTGCGTGGCCGGCGTGGCCGGGATGATCTGGATCCTGTACGTCATGCGCGACGGCGACAAGGACCGTCACGACGAGGACGACGCCCGGTCGTTCTTCGACGAGCACGGCCACTGGCCCGACCAGACGCCGGAGGAGGCGGAGGCCGAGCGCGTCCGCCTCGCCGCGGCGTCGGCGGCCGCGGGATCGGCGCCGGTCAGCCACGCGTCGCCCGACGGGCTGGTCTAGCCGTCAGCGCAGGTTGCGCCGCGCGAGCGCGGTGGCCGCGGCCAGCGGCGTGGTGCCCGCGGCGGCCGCGTCGTCGTAGACGCGGCGCAGGGTGTCGCCGATCTCGGCCGTGCGGGCCTTCGCGCGGGTCGGGTCGTAGCCGCCGGGCTCCAGCTCGACCGCGATGTTGACGATACCGCCGGCGTTGGCGACGAAGTCCGGCGCCCAGAGGATCTCGCGCTCGCGCAGCAGGTCGGCGACGTCGGCCGAGGCCAGCTGGTTGTTGGCCGCGCCCGCGATCGCCGGCGCCTGCAGGCGCGGCACGCTCTCGTGGTCCAGGACGCCGCCCAGCGCGCAGGGCACCAGGACGTCGACGGCGGCGGTCATCGCCTTGGCCGGCGTCGTCCAGCGCCAGCCGAGCGCCTCGGCCTCGGCGCGCTTGGTCCGGTCGATGTCGGCGACGAGCAGCTCGGCGCCCGCCCGGTGCAGCAGCTTGGCGACGCGCAGGCCGACGTGGCCGAGGCCGACGACCGCGACCGTCCGCCCGCGCGGCGACGGGTCGCCGAACGCGCGCTCCAGCGTCGCCTCGATCGCGTGGACGACGCCCAGGGCGGTGAACGGGCTCGGGTCGCCGCTGCCGCCGGAGCGTCGCGACAGGCCGCTGACGTGGCCGGTGGTCTTCGCGATGACGGTCATGTCGCGCGTGGACGTCCCGACGTCCTCGGCGGTCACGTAGGTGCCGCGCAGGCGCTCGACGGTCTCGCCGAAGTCCAGCAGCGCGGCGCGGCGGCGCCTGGCGTCGAGCTCCTCGCCGGGCCGCAGGACGATCACGCCCTTGCCGCCGCCCAGCGGCAGCCCGGCGACCGCCGACTTGTAGGTCATGCCCTCGCTGAGGCGCAGCGCGTCGCGCACGGCGGCGCGGTTGTCGTCGTAGGTCCACATCCGGCAGCCGCCCAGCGACGGGCCGCGCACCGTCGAGTGGACGGCGACGATCGTGAAGAGCCCGGACCGCGGCCCCCGCCGGACGTACAGCTCCTCGTGGTCGAGTGTCGCCAGGTAGCGCTCGATGGGGTGCGACGTTAGCGGGCCCGCCGGGCGGTCGGCCCGCCGGGCGCTCAGCCCGCGGGCGGGGTGCTCGGGGCGGCGCTGGACGGCGCGACCGTGCCGCCGGGGTAGCTCGGCCGGCCGCCGGTGGTCGTCGTCGCCGCCGTGCTCGCCGGCGGGACGGGCGTGGTCGTCGGCGCCGTCGTCGTCGAGGTCGTCGGCGTGCCCGTCGCGCCCTGGTCGGTCGTCGCCGCCGTGCTGCCGGCGCCCGTCGTCGTGCCGGTGCCCGTGGCGGTCGTCGTCGAGGACGGGTCGCCCGTCGCGGTGCCCGCGGCGGTGGTCTCGGTGGTGGACGTCGCGTCGGCCGTCGTGCCCGGAGCCTCCAGGCCGCCGGAGGTCGGCTCCAGCGTGGGCGCCACGGCCGTCGAGGCGCTGTCGGCCGTCGAGGCCATGCGGGTGGCCGACGCCGCGTGCGTCGTGGCCGCCGCGCCCTCGTGCCCGCCGCCGGACGCCGGCGCCGCGTGGCGCACGGTCGTGCCCACGTCGTCGCGCGCGGCCTTGCTCGCGACCAGGGGCGCCGGGGCGGGCGCGGCCGCGGTGCGGGCCACGGGCGCGTGGCGCGCCGGCTGGACCGCGTGCTCGACCTGCTTGACGGTCGCCGCGCCGCCGCCGACGACCGCGGCCGCCGCGACCACCGCGACGACCTTCGTCGCCACCGCGCCGCCGCCGAGCGTCGCCATGCCGCCGGTGGTCACCGCCGCGGTGCCGACCGTCGCGCCGGCGCCCGCGCCCGCCGCGGCACCGCCGCCGCCCAGCGCGAAGGCGCCGCCGCCGGAGCCCGCGCCGCCGAGGCCGAGAACCTTGGCGACCAGCGCCAGCGGGCCGTGCGACGGCGCGAGGCCGTTGAGCTGCTTCTCCACGCCGCGCAGCGCGGTGCGGTACTGGCGGCAGCCGTCGCACTCCTTGAGGTGCTTCTTGGCGCGCCCGGACACGCGCACGCCGCGGTCGAAGGCGGAGACGAGGTCGTCGCGGATCTCGACGCACGCGGTGTCGCGCGCCTCGACCGCCTCGACCAGGCCGATGCGCGCGCGGACCAGCAGCGACTTGATCGCCGGGACCGTGACGCCGAGCGCGGCGGCGAGGTCGTTGTAGGAGAGCCCCTCCATCTCGCGCATCAGCAGCGCCGAGCGCTGCTGCTCGGGCAGGGCGCGCACGTCCTCGACGAGGCGGCGCAGGTCCTCGCGGCGCTCGTAGGCCTCGGCGGGCTGCTCGCCCGCCGAGCCGCGGTTGACGTCGAAGATGTCCTCGGCCGCAGGCGCGGGGCGGCGCAGCTGGTCGATGCAGCGGTTGTGCGCGACGCGGTACAGCCACGCGCGCAGCGCGACCTCGCGGCGGTCGGTGCGTAGCGCGTTGTAGGCGCGCAGGAACACGTCCTGCAGGACGTCCTCGGCGTCGGAGCGCGAGCCGCCGAGCATCTGGCGCGCGTAGGCGAAGAGCCGGGCGCGGTAGCGCTCGTGGATCGCGCCGAAGGCCTCGTCGTGGCCGGCGCGGAACAGCGCCACCAGCTGGTCGTCGGACCGCAGCCGCAGAAGTGGCCCCGCGAGCGCGACGCGGGTGAGACCTACGGGGTGAGATAGCGCTGAAGCTTCCACAGCAGTAGTCCTCCTCGGCGACTCTAACGAAGCCCCAGAAAGAAGGTTTCGCGTTTCTCAGAGAGACTTCATGAAATGACCAACGTCGTCATCACCTCCGCCGCGCGCACGGCGATCGGCTCCTACGGCAAGTCGCTGGCCGGCGTGGCCCCCAGCGACCTGGGCGCCGCCGCCGCGAAGGCCGCCCTGCAGCGCTCGGGCGTCGCTCCCGAGCAGATCGAGCACGTCGTCTTCGGCAACGTCATCCACACCGAGACCAAGGACGCCTACATGGCGCGGGTCGTCGGCATCAAGGCGGGGATCCCGAAGGAGACCCCGGCGTTCACGGTCAACCGCCTCTGCGGCACGGGCGTCCAGGCGCTGGTGAGCGCGTGCCAGGCGATCCAGACCGGCGACGCCGACGTGACGCTGGCCGGCGGCGCGGAGTCGATGAGCCGCGCGCCGATGTGGCTCCAGGACGGGCGCTGGGGCTCGAAGATGGGCCCGGCGCCGGTGGTCGATCCCGTCCAGGGCACGCTGACCGACCCGTTCCACGACATCAAGATGGGCGTGACGGCCGAGAACCTCGCCGAGCGCATGGGCATCTCGCGCGAGGAGCAGGACGCGTTCGCGGTCGAGTCGCACCGGCGCGCGAGCGCGGCGCAGGCGGCCGGGAAGTTCGACGACGAGGTCGTGCCGGTCGGCGTGAAGGTCAAGCGCGAGACGGTGGACTTCACGCGCGACGAGCACATCCGCCACGAGGTCGACCAGGCCGCGATGGCCAAGCTGCCGGCGATCTTCAAGAAGGACGGCGGCACGGTGACCGCCGGCAACGCGTCCGGCATGAACGACGCGGGCGCCGCGCTGGTGCTGATGTCCGACGACAAGGCGGCCGAGCTCGGCGCGCCGGTCCGCGCGCGGGTGCTGGCCTACGCGTCCTGCGGCGTCGACCCCGAGGTCATGGGCATCGGCCCGGTCCCGGCCGTGCGCAAGGTGCTGGACCGCAGCGGCGTCGCGCTGGAGGACATCGGCGTGATCGAGCTCAACGAGGCGTTCGCCGCGCAGGCGCTGGCCGTCATCAAGGACCTCGACCTCGATCCGGCGCGCGTGAACCCCAACGGCGGGGCGATCGCGCTCGGCCATCCGATCGCCGCGACCGGCGCCGCGATCACCACGAAGCTGCTGGCCGAGATGGATCGCGGCGACCATCGGTACGGCCTCGTGACGCTCTGCATCGGCGGTGGCCAGGGCATCGCGATGCTCCTCGGCAAGGAGTAGAAGGGCGTCAGCCCGCTATGGGTCGCGGAAGGCCGGTAGCCTCCGCGGCCCATGGCGCACTTCGAGTCCGACGCCGAGGTCTACGACCAGCTCGGCGGCATCCTGAACAACCTGGTGTACAACACGGAGCGTCGCGCGCTCCTGCTCCAGGCGGACGCGGTGGTGCAGTTCGCCTTCCGGGACCCGAGCGCGACCGTGACGCTCGACGTGCGCGCCAACAAGACCCCGCGGATCCAGATGGGGGAGAGCAAGCTCCGCGCCGACGTCGTCCTGTCGATGGACGCCGACACCGGCCACGCGCTGCTGACCGGCGAGCTGTCGCCGACGATCGCGCTGGCCCGCGGCGACGTCCGCACCAAGGGCCCGGTCGCCAAGGTGCTGCGCCTGGTGCCCGCGACGGTCGGCGCCAGCGCGGTCGAGGCCGACCTGGAGCCGGAGCCCGAGCCCGAGCCCACCCCGGCGCCCGCCGCGGAGGCGCCGGCCGTCGAGGCGACGCCGCCGGCCGAGGAGCCGCCCGCTGAGGCGCCGCCGGCCGAGGAGCCCGCCGCGTCCGAGGAGCCGCCGGCCGCGCCCGCCGAGGAGCCCACCGGCCCCGAGGCCGCCGAGGAGTCCGCTCCGGTCGACCCGCCGGTCGAGGCCGAGACGCCGCCCGCCGAGGGCGACAGCGCTTCCTGAGCGGCGAATGAGCCACGCCCCGGGCGGGAACCGCTCGGGGCATGAAGCTGCTCGTGCTGGCCACCGATCCCGTCGACGCCGACGACCTGCGTGGCGCGCTCGACGGCGACGACCTCCAGGGCGCCGAGGTGCTCGTGGTCTCGCCCGCGCTCAACGAGTCGCCGGTCGCCTTCTGGGTCTCGGACTCCGACGAGGCGATCCGCGACGCCGAGTCCACCGCCGAGCGGACGGCGGCCGCGCTCCAGGCCGAGGGCGCCCGCGCCCGCGCGACCACCGGCGAGAGCGACCCGCTGCTCGCGCTGCAGGACGCGCTCACCACCTTCGAGGCCGACCGCGTCGTCGTCTTCGCGCGCGGCGACGAGGAGGCCCAGCGCTATCGCGAGGACGACGTCCTCGGCGAGACGCGGCGCCGCTTCGGCGTGCCCGCCGTCGAGATCACCCGCTGACGGTCGCGCGCAGCGTCGCCTGCGCGTCGTGGCGCGGGCGCCAGCGCAGCAGCCGCCGCGCCCGCGCGGTGTCCATCAACGTCGGGCGGCGGACCGCCTCGATCCACGTGACCTCGTCGGGGACCAGCGGCAGCCGCGCGACGACCTCGGCCGTCGCGTCCACCGCGAAGCCCGGGACGCGCACGCTCGCGTAGCCCAACGCGCGGGCCACGTCGCCCATCGTGACCGTCCCCGGCCCGGCCAGGTTGTAGGCCCCGGGCTCGCCGCGGCCCAGGACGCCCGCGCGCAGCGCCAGGGCGACATCATCATGATGGACGAGCTGGAACGGGACGCCCGGATCCGGCAGCACCGGCCGCACGCCCGGGACCGCGGCGAGCGCCGCGCGCAGGGCGCCGGGCAGCCGGTCGCCCCAGCGCACGTACGGGATCTGGTCGATGAGCATCGGCGCGCGCGGCCCCGCGACGATGCACGGCCGGAAGACGTAGGCGTCGATCTCCGCGTCGTCGAGCACGTCGCTCAGCAGCGCCTCGACCTGCGCCTTGTGATGGGAGTAGGGCATCGCCGCGTTGCCGACGGCCGGGTCGTCCTCGGTGATCGGCCGGTCGAGGTCCGGGAACCCGTACGCGGCGACGCTCGAGGCGTACACCAACCGCCGCGCGCCCGAGCCGACCGCCGCCTCGAAGACGTTGCGCGACCCCTCCAGGTTGACGTGCTCGCTCTCCCGCGACCCGGCGACGATGACGAACGCCAGGTGCACGACGACGTCGGCGCCCGCGCACAGCCGCTGCACCGACGCGCGGTCCAGGACGTCGCCCTGCCGGTACTCGACCTTGCGCCAGCCGTGGGCGGCGGGATCGAACGGCCGCCGCGCCATCCCGGCGATCGACGTGACCTCCCGCGCGCGCTCCAGCGCGTCGACGAACGCCCGGCCGATCTCGCCGGTCGGGCCGGTGACCGCGACCCTCACGCGACCGCGTGCGGCACGACCCGCCAGCCCTCGGCGCCGGCCAGCAGGTCGCCGTGGACGCACGGGCCGTTGCCGGTCGCGTGCAGGCACGCGGGGCCGGGCTCGACCGGCATGCCGACCGGCAGCCACGGGAGGCGCAGGACGCCGCCGCGCGCGTCGGGCGTCACGTCCAGGCGCGCGGCGAACGGGAAGCCGTCGGGCCCGACGCAGGCCAGCAGCGCGCTGGAGACCGCCTCCAGCCGCGGATCCCAGTGCCCGCTCCCGCCGCCGGGCGCGGCGTGCGGCACCTCGGGCTCCTCGTTGTGGCCCGAGCGCACCTCCTCCAGGTGCGCGTCGAACATCCGCGGCTCGGCGTCGTCGGCGTCCCACGCGTAGACCCGCTCGGGCCGGACGTGCAGCGCCTCGTCGGCGTAGGCGGTGCCCTGGACGAGGACCGTCGGCACGTCGGCCGAGAACAGCAGCGCGACGTGCGGATCGGAGATCGGCGGCCGCGCGCCGACGACGTCGATGCACGGCCCGCCCTCCCGATAGCGCGACGCCACCGCCCGCGCCCGCGGCCGTCCGGACGCGTCGACGGTCACCAGCTCGGCCTCGGCGCAGCGCGCGAACACCTCGCGCAGTTCGGACGGCAGCGTGGCGGTCATGCCATCGACAGTACGCCCGCCGCCCGCCGCCGGGCAACCCTAGGAGGCTTCGTCGTACCCCGGCTCGCCCGGCAGCAGGATGCGGGCGTGCTCGCCGCCCATCACGACGCGCGGGACGACCGGGACGACCTCGCGGCCGGCCGCGAAGCCCAGCAGCGCGTCGGCCGACGCGAACGCCGAGAGCTGCTCGAGGTGCTTGATGGTGGGGAAGACGAGCAGCAGCTCGCCGGCCCGGTGGCGCTCCAGCGCGCCTCGGGGCGTGAACCAGCCGAGGTCGACGCACTCGCCGCCGTCGACCTCCGGCCGGGCGCCGTCGGGCACCGGCGCCAGGAAGAAGTGGGTGTCGAAGCGGATCTTGACCTGCGGCGGCGTGATCCAGCGGCTGAAGCGCACCAGCGACGCCGGGTCGAGGCCCTCGACCGCCGCCTCCTCGGCCAGCTCGCGGACCGCCGCGGCGCGGTGGGCGTCGTCGCCCTCGCCCTCGGAGCGGTCGACCGCGCCGCCCGGGAAGACCCACGCGCCGCCCATGAAGCGCTGCTCCGGGTTGCGCTGCACCAGCAGCACCTCCAGCGTCCGCTCCCCGCCACGCAGGAGGATCACGGTCGCCGCCTGGCGCGGCTCGGTCACCGTCCCCGTGTCGTTGAGCTCCTCGCCCGGGCCCGGTCGATCTGCGTCCACTCGGGGGACACTACTGGCCGTCCGGCCAGTACCGTCTCAGGTCACATGAGCGAGAGCGCAACCGTTCAGAAGTGGATCTGCGAGTCCTGCGGATTCATCTACGACCCCGCCGACGGCGATCCCGACGGCGGCATCCCGCCCGGGACCGCGTTCGAGGACATCCCGGACACGTGGTTCTGTCCCGTGTGCGGCGCGCGCAAGCGCGACTTCGTCGCCTACGAGGACTAGACGACCGGAGCGACGGCTGCGGGCGCGCGTGGGGTACCTGCGCCCGTAGCCGCCGCGATGGCCTCCGCGGTGATCGCGACGAGCTGTCGCAGCTCGTCCTCGGCGATCGACAGCGGCGGCATCAGCACGACGACGTCGCCCAGCGGGCGGACGATCGCGCCGCGCTCGCGCGCCGCCAGCGTCACCTGATGGCCCATGCGGGCCTCCAGCGGGAAGTCCGTCAGCTGGATGCCCACCATCACGCCGCGCCGCCGGATCTCGGCGACGGTCTCAAGGGGCGCGATCGAGGCCTCCAACAGCTCGGCCAGCAGCGCGATCTTGGGCTGGAGCGCCGCCAGCGTGTCCTCGTCCTCGAAGACCCGCAGCGTCGCCAGCGCCGCCGCGCAAGCCAGCGGGTTGCCCGTGTAGGTGTGGCCGTGGAAGAACGTGCGGAACTCCTCGAAGCGCCCGAGGAAGCCCTCGTAGACCCGCTCGGTCGTCAGCGTCGCGGCCAGCGGCAGGTAGCCGCCGGTGAGGCCCTTGGCCACCGACATGAGGTCGGGGACCACGCCCTCCCGCTCGCAGGCGAACATCGTGCCGGTGCGTCCGAAGCCGGTGGCGACCTCGTCGACGACCATCAGGACGTTGTAGGCGTCGCACAGCTCGCGGACCGCGCGCAGGTAGCCGTCGGGGTGCAGCAGCATGCCCGCCGCGCCCTGGACGAGCGGCTCCATGATGAGCGCGGCGATCTCGTCGCCGTGGTCGCGCAGCACGCGCTCCAGGCCCTCGACGTCGCCGGCGGCGACGCGGATCCCGTCGAACAGCAGCGGGCGGAACATGGTGTGGAACAGGTCGATGCCGCCGACCGACACGGAGCCGATCGTGTCGCCGTGGTAGCTCATGTCCAAGTACACGAACTTGGTCCGGCGACCGTCGGGCTCCTGGATCCGGTGCCACTGGAACGCCATCTTCAGCGCGATCTCGTTGGCCGTCGAGCCGTTGTCGGAGTAGAAGACGCGCGACAGCGGCGCGCGGCCCTCGCCGCGCGGGGCGATCGCCAGCAGCGCCTCGGCCAGCGCGATCGCCGGCGGATGCGACAACCCCAACATGGTCGTGTGCGCGACGCGGTCCAGCTGCGCGCGCACCGCCGCGTCGATCGCCGGGTGCCGGTGGCCGTGGACGTTGCACCACAGCGCCGAGGTGCCGTCGAGGTAGGCCCTGCCGTCGGTGTCGTGGAGCCACGCGCCCTCGGCGCGCTCGACGATCGGCGCGTCCTCGGCGGCCCATCCCTGCTGCTGGGTGAACGGATGCCAGAGGGCGGACCGGTCCAGCGCGCGCAGCTCCTCGGTGGTCATGGCGCAACGCTAGGCGCCGGGACGGACGCCATCCGGGGGTGGTCGTGTCCTGCGTGGGACAAGGGGCTCAAGCCGAGATGTCTTGACGCCGAAACATTTGGTGGCTAAAATTTAGGCACCGAAATGAATTCACCCGCTTCCTCTCTCCCCACCTCCACTCCCCGCATCGAGCCCCACGTCTGGCGGATCGCGATCGTCGTGATCCTCGGCGCGATCATGTCCGTGCTCGACACGACGATCGTCAACGTCGCGCTCGACGACCTCTCGACCGACCTGCACTCCTCGCTGGACTCGATCCAGTGGGTCGTGACCGGCTACATGCTCGCGCTGGCCGCGGTGATCCCCGTCACCGGCTGGGCCGCGCGCCGCTTCGGCTCGCGCCGTCTCTACCTCATCGCGCTCGTCGCGTTCACCATCGGCTCGGCGCTCTGCGGCCTGGCCAACACGAGCGGCCAGCTCGTCGCCTTCCGCGTCCTGCAGGGCATCGGCGGCGGCATGCTGATGCCGATCGGCCAGATGGTGCTCGTCAAGGCCGCCGGCCCGCGCAACCTCCCGCGCGTCATGGCCGCCATCGGCGTGCCGATCATCCTCGCGCCGGTCTTCGGCCCGACGCTCGGCGGCCTGCTGCTCGAGCACGCGGGCTGGCAGTGGATCTTCCTCGTCAACGTCCCGGTCGGCATCCTGGCCGTGACCGCCGCGCTGAAGCTGCTCCCGCGCGACACGCCCGAGGAGGCCGGCAAGCTCGACGCGCTCGGCCTCGTGCTCGTCGCGACCGGCCTGGTCGGCGTCACCTACGGCCTGGCCGAGTCCGGCACGGCCGGCTCGCTGACGGATTCGAGCGTGCTCCTGCCGCTGCTGGCCGGCATCGTCCTGATCACGGCCTTCGTCCTGCGCGCGCTGCGGATCCCGGCGCCGCTGCTGGACGTCCGGCTGTACAAGAACAAGGCCTTCGCGGCCGCGTCGCTGACGACGTTCTGCCTCGGCGCCGCGCTGTTCGGCGCGATGATCCTGATGCCGCTGTACTTCCAGACCGTGCGCGGCGAGGACGCCGTGGCGACCGGCCTGCTGCTGATGCCGCAGGGCATCGGCGCGGCGATCGCGATGCGGTTGAGCGCGACGTTCACCGAGCGCTTCGGCGCGGGCGTCACGGCGCTGATCGGCGGCGCGATCACGATCGTCGCGACGATCCCGTTCGTGGCGATCGGCGGCGGGACCTCGTACTGGCTGATCGGCGCGGCGATGGTCGTCCGCGGCCTCGGCATCGGCCTGTCGATGATGCCGGCGATGACCGCGGCCTTCGCGGTCCTGCGACCCGAGCAGGTCAACCACGCGACGCCGCAGCTCAACGTGCTGCAGCGCGTCGGCGGGTCGGTCGGCACGGCGATCCTGTCGGTGGTGCTGAGCAACCACCTCGAGAGCGCGGCGCGCTCCGCCGGCGGGCGCCCGACCGCCGACGCGATGGCCGGCGCGTTCGGCACCACGTACTGGTGGGTCATGATCGTGACCGTGCTGGCGCTGGCGCCGACGGCGCTGCTGGCGGTCGTCGAGCGCCGGGCCCGCGTGGCGGGCACGGCCGGCGACCTGCCGTCCGAGGCGCGGCTGGAGGCCGACGCGGCGCTGGTGGAGGCGGCCGCCTGATGAAGGCTCCGGTCCCGGCGGAGACCGCGCGGGTCGCGGGCGACGCGTCGCCCGCGACCGAGGCCGTCCGGCTGGCGTTCGTGGAGCTGATGGGCGCCGAGCGGCGCCTGCGCGCCCGCGATCAGAAGTGCGCCAAGGGCGAGCTGACCCAGAGCCACATCCGCGCGCTGTTCGCCATCGACAAGTCCGGCGAGGCGACCGCCGGCGACCTGGCCAAGGCCGCCGAGCTGTCGCCCGCCAGCGTCTCGGCGATGCTCGACCACCTGGAGCGCGACGGCATCGTGGAGCGCCACCGCTCCGAGCACGACCGCCGCGTCGTCGTCGTCCGGCTGACCGACTCCGGCCGCACGTTGTTGGAGGAGAAGCGCGCCCTCTGGCGCCGCCGCGGCGCCGAGGCGCTCGCCGACGTCTCCGACCACGACCTGCTCGCGGCCGCCGACGTCATGCACCGCATGGCGCGGCTGCTGGACGAGCTGTAGACCTCTCCGATCGGCCAGGGCCCCCGCCAAAGAGCGAGGCTGAGCGATTAGGATCGCGGTCGATGGCTGAGAGCCTGCTCTCCCAATCGCTCTTCGGCGGGATGCCGGCACCGACGCTGCGGCTGAGCTGGAGCGATCAGCGAAGCCTCGAGCAAGCGGCGGCGGGCGCCATGGCCTCGGCGGTCGAGCTGCGCCACCTGCGCGATGCGGTCAAGGACGTCGAGCTCGGCCAGGAGCGGGTCGGGACATGGATCGCGTCAGCGGTCTGGTCGCTGGAACGCGACCTCGGCTTGCGCTTGGACCAGCAGACCGCCGTGCTGGTGGCGCAGCGCGAGCTCCTGCGCAGCATCGACGAGGCGCTGCGCACCCCGGCCAAGACCCGCGCCGCGGAGCGGATCGCTGACACCGGCGAGCTGCTGCGCCGTGGCCGATACGACCGCGCGCTCGCGATCGCCCAGGAGGCGATCGACGACGACCCCAACAACCCGGCGGGCTTTCGCGCGGCGGGTTGGGCGCTGTGCGGGCTGCGGCGACTGGGCGAGGCACGCGCGGCCTTCGCGGAGTGCGCGGCGGCCTCGGACGACGACGAGCGTGCTGAGGCGCTACGCCAGTCGGCACGGCTGGCGTACCTCGTCGAGTCGCCTGCGGCCGCGCTGGCGGCGCTCGCCGCGGTCGACGACCAGATGAGCCCAGAGCAGGAGCGCGCGGTCCTGTACGACCGCGCGGTGTACCACGCCGAGGACGGCGACGAGGAGACGGCGGGGCGGGAGCTGGCGCTGGCGTACCAGGGCGACAGCCGCTTCGCGCTGCAGGCGCTCAACGACGAGGTCCTCCGTCGGCACCCCGCGCTTCTGGCGGGCGTCTCGGACCATGTTCGTCATCTGATCGAGCAGTTGCAGGTCGCGACGCGGGAGGTCGACCGGGATCTCGCCGCGGTCGATCGAGCGATCGCGGACCTGATCGAGGAGGTCGAGGATCCGGCCGCGATGCTCCGCACCGTCCGCGCGCGGTTGCGGGCCGACGTGTCTGACCTGAGGCGCCGGCGCGCGGCGCTCGACGAGCACGCCGACGACGCGGGCTCGGCCGATGCGCTGCCGGTGAACCAGGTGCAGAAGCGCGCGCGGGCGGTGCGCCGGCTCGCGCGGACGGCCGAGGAGCTCCTGGCGGCGCGGGGCGAGCGTCAGTCGGCGGCTGCGGCGAAGGCGGCGCAGGAGGAGATCGAGCGCGAGCAGATCCAGGCGCGCCGTCGCGTCCTCGACGAGGCGATCAACAGGACGATCGCGGAGGCGGGCCGCAAGTGCCAGGTCCACCGGTCGGTGCTCGACTTCAACGCCACCGTCACCGCGTCGGGCTTCCTGAGCTCGGCGGCTTGGAACATCTCGGTCGACGAGGACCTGCGCGTCTCGGTGACCCCGGCCCGCTGACCGCTCGACGCGTTCGATCGAGGCGCGTCAGGACGGCCGCTCGGCGTAGGAGATGAACTCCAGCAGGGAGCCGTCGGGGTCGCGGAAGTACACGCTGAACCCGGGGCCGCCCGCGCCGTTGCGGGGGACCGGGCCCTCCTCGGGCTCGACGCCGTGCTCGCGCAGGTGCTGGATCGCCTGGGTGGCGGTGCCCGGCCAGACGAGGCAGAGGTCGGCCATGCCGGGCGCGGCGGGGATGCGCGCGACCGGCTGCGGGTCCATGCCGGGGCCGTGGACGTTGAACATGATGTCGCCGAAGCGGTAGCGCCAGCGGCGTGGGCCGTGCTCGGTCAGCTCGACCAGCTCGGCACCGCAGACGTCGCGGTAGAAGGCGTTGGACCGCGCCCAGTCCGACACTGCGATCACCACGTGGTCGAGCGTGATCCCGTCCGCGCCACCGGTCATGACAGCCAACGATCGTACGGGAGGGCGGCGCCCGCCGACGCCAGTTGCTCGGTGCTCCAGCCCGGCACGCGCGCCAGCGTGCTGACCTCCACGCCGCTCAGCGCCTCGATCGTCGTCGCGTTGGAGCGCTCCATCGGCGACGGCGCCCGCGGCCACGGCGTCAGCACGACGCCGCGGACGTCCAGGCCCGCGGCGCGCGCGACCTCGATCGTCAACATGGTGTGGTTGATCGTCCCCAGGCCGGGCCGCGCGACGACGACCACGCCCAGGCCCAGCGCGGCGGCCAGGTCGCGGACCAGGTACCCGTCCAACGTCAACGGCACCAACAACCCGCCGACGCCCTCGGCGACGAGCGTCCCGCGCGCGTCGGCCGTCGCCCGCGCGACCGCGACCAGCCGCTCCGGATCGATCGCCTCCTCCGCCAGCTCGGCCGCCAGGTGCGGCGACACCGCCGGCCCGTACCGGTACGGCGCGACGTCCGCGCCCGAAGCCATCCCCGCGCACCGCGCCAGCAGCTCGTGGTCGTGCGGCTTGCCGCCGTCGGGCGCCTCGTCCAGGCCGGTCACCACCGGCTTGAACGCGCCCACCCGGCCGCCGGCGGCCGCCAGCGCCGCGGTCAGCGCGGCGGCGACCACGGTCTTGCCGACCTCGGTGTCGGTCGCGGTGACGAACAGCCCGCGCACGGCGCCCGCCCGGCCCTACGCCGCCGCCGAGCGCACGGGCGCCGGGGTCGGCGTCGGCAGTCGCTCCTCCGGGTGCCCCGCCGGCTGCGCCGCCGCGACCGGCACGCCCGCGCCCGGCCGGAAGCCCGCCCGCAGCGCCGCGCGCCCGAGCGTCCGCGCCGCCGCGCGCAGCTCCTCGCGCGTGTGCGTGGCCATCACCGCCACGCGCAGCCGCGACGTCCCCGCGGGCACGGTCGGCGGCCGGATCGCCTGCGCGAAGACGCCCGCCTCGATCCCGTGCTCGCAGACCGCCATCGCGAGGTCCGCGTCGCCGACCACGAGCGGGACGATCTGCGTCGTCGAGCCCGCGACCTCGAAGCCCTCGCGCGCCAGCTCGTCGCGGAACGCGTCGGCGTTGAGCCGCAGCCGGTCGACCATCTCGGGCTGCTCCTCCAGCACCTCCAACGCGGCGAGCGCGCCGGCGATCGCGGGCGGCGGCGGGGCCGTCGAGAAGATCAGCGACCGCGCGGTGTTCGTCAGCAGGTCGCGCATCGGCGCGTCGCAGGCCGCGAACGCGCCGTAGGCGCCCAGCGCCTTGCCGAGCGTCCCGACGACCACGTCGACCTGCCCCTCCAGGCCCGCCTCGGCGACCGCGCCGCGCCCGCCCGGGCCCAGCGCGCCGGTGGCGTGCGCCTCGTCGACCACCGTGCGCAGCCCGTGGCGCTGGGCCAGCTCCACCAGCTCGACCAGCGGCGCGACGTCGCCGTCCATCGAGAACACGCTGTCGGTCACGACGATCCCCGGCCGCCCGCGATGGCGGCGCAGCCCCCACGCGAGGTGCTCGACGTCGCAGTGGTCGTAGACGAACACCTCGGCGCGCGCGAGGCGGCAGCCGTCGATGATCGACGCGTGGTTCAGCTCGTCGCTGAAGACCAGCGCGCCGTCGCCGGCCAGCGACGCCAGCGCGCTCACCACGCCGAGGTTCGCCAGGTAGCCGGAGCCGAACAGCACCGACGACGCGGTCCCCTTGAACGCCGCCAGCGCCTCCTCCAGGCGCCGGTGCACGGTCATCGTCCCGCTCACCAGCCGCGACGCCCCGGCGCCCGCGCCCCAGCGCATCGCCGCGTCGGCCGCCGCCTCGCGCACCCGCGGGTGGTCGGCCAGGCCCAGGTAGTTGTTGGAGCACAACAGCAGGACCGGGCGCCCGTCGAGCACCACGCGCGAGCCCTGGGGCCCCGAGACGTGGCGCATCCGCCGATGCAGCCCCGACTCCCGCAGCTCCTCCAGGCGGGCCTCGACGTCGCTCACGGCCGCGGCGCTCAGTGCCCGAACGGCAGGCCGGACGACGTGACGGACTCCGCCGGTCGCTCGCCGTCCGGCCAGCGGTTCGGCGCGCCGTCGGGGCGCGGCGGCACCGTCTCCTTCTTGGCGTAGCGCAGCTGCGAGGCCGGGTCCCAGACCGTGACCTTGACGCCGGCGCTCTCGGCGTCGGCGAGCGTGTCGAGGTAGTCCTCGACCACGTCCGGCGTCTCGCCGCTGAGCCACCCGGAGCGGTTGTCGGGCCGCGGGTTGGCGCCGTTGTCGGCGTGGCGCGCGACGTTCAGGCCGAGGTCGGTGAACATCGCGCGGTCGTCGGCCGGGTCGGCGTTGAGCGTCGTCAGGAAGTTGCCCATCATCACGCCGTTGAGGCCCGCCTTGACCGCCAGCGGCTGCAGCTCGCCGAGGTTCTCGACACGTCCGCCGCACAGCCGGAACAGCGCGCCGGGCAGGATCAGCCGGAAGATCGCGATCCACTGCACGACCTCCCACGGGTCCATGTGGTCGCGGTCGCCGAACTTCGTCCCCGGACGCGGGTTGAGCAGGTTGATCGGCACCGACGTCGGGTCGATCTTGGCCAGCTCGAAGGCCATCTCGACGCGCTGGGCGCGCGTCTCGCCGAGGTTGAGGATCCCGCCGACGCACGTCTCCAGCCCGGCCTCCTCGACCGCGCGGATCGTCCGGATCCGGCCCTCGTAGCGGACGGTCGTGGAGACCTCGGGGTAGTAGGACTCGGCGGTCTCGACGTTGTGGTGGACGCGCTGGATGCCCGCGTCCTTCAGCGCCTTGGCCCGCTGCGCCGACATGTGCCCGATCGACGCGCAGCGCTTGAGGTTCGTGTGCCGCGCGACCAGGCGCGCGCCCTCCAGGACCTTCTCGAAGTCGCGCTTCGACAGCCCCTGGCCCTGGGTGACCATGCAGAAGCGGTGCGCGCCCGCCGCCTCGGCGGCCTTGGCGTGCTCCAGGATCTGCTCGGGCTCCATCATCGCGTGCAGCGGCGTCTCGGCCTCGGCGAAGCGCGACTGCGCGCAGAACCCGCAGTCCTCGGCGCAGCCGCCGGACTTCGCGTTGACCAGCGAGCACAGGTCGGTGCTGTCGCCGAACCGCGCCTGCCGGGCCGCCCACGCCCGGTCCACCAGCGCCAGGATCTCGTCGCGATCGGTGATCTCGCCGAGGCGGAGCGCTTCGTCGCGAGTGATGAGCGGCGCTGGCATGGGCGGCACAGTAGGAGGGGTCCCGGACGGTTCCTCAGGGGGCGTCCCATCGTCCGATCGCACGATCGACTGGACGACCGTCCGTCCGTCGATCATCAGAAGTGGGGATGGCGGAACGACGCTCACCAACCGATGATGTGCTCTGCGTGGCCGCCGCCGATCCCATCCGTGTGCTGCTCTGCGACGACGCCGAGGGCTTTCGCGCCCTGATGCGCTCGTCGCTGGAGGACGACCCCTCGATCGAGATCGTGGGGGAGGCCTCCGACGGCGCCGCCGGCGTGGACGCGGCCGCCGAGCTGCAGCCCGACGTCGTCCTGCTGGACATGTCGATGCCGCGGATGGGCGGCCTGCAGGCGATCCCCAAGATGCGCCGCCGCGCGCCGCGCGCCTCGATCATCGGCCTGAGCAGCCTCGCGGCCGAGCGCATGGCCGCTCCGTCGATCGAGATCGGCGCCCACTCCTACCTGGAGAAGGGCACCGACCTGGAGGACATCCGCGCGGCCATCCACGACGCGGCTCGCACGGGGCTGAGCGAGCGCTAGCGTCGTCCCGATGGACGACGAGGAGCTGGCCCGCCGCTCGATCCGCGGCTTCGCGGAGATGGTCGCCCGGCTGGACGGGGCGGGGACCGACAACCCGTGGATCGACGCGACGGTCGACGAGGGCGACGCGTACGCGATCTGGTCGCGCGGCAACCGCGTGCGCGGGCGGGTCGAGGACCCGTCGCTGGCGATGCCGGTGCTCGGGCTGGAGCTGGCCGGGACCGACCTCGACGGCGGCGAGCGCGACGCCGCGGCGCCGTCGATGGAGGTCGTCGGCCGGATCAACGACCGCGCCTACGAGCAGGGCGACGTCCTGCGCCCGCTGTTCATCGCCGCCGACGGCGCGCCCGGGCTGGCCGCGCACGGGATCCGCGTCGACGGCGCGTGGGCGTGCGTGCTGCTGATGCTGCGCGTGGAGGACGACGTGGCGGTCCACTTCGTCGCCACCGAGTCCGACTTCCGCCGCCGCGGCCTCGCCTCGCGGCTGATCCGCGCCGCGCTGGCCGACGCCCGCGCGGACGGCGCGAGCACCGCCACGCTCCAGGCCAGCCCGGACGGCCTGCCGGTCTACGAGCGCCTGGGCTTCCGCCGCGTCGCGACGCTGCGCGCGTTCCTGCGCCCGGGACGGATCGCCTAGGCGGTCGGGGCGGCCGCGGCCGCGGCGCCTAGTGTCGTGATTCATCAATTCGCTGGCCGCCTCCGGGCGCTCGCCGCCGCCATGCGCTCGTCGCTGATCCTCAACGACCCAAAGGGTCGCCTGCGGTCATCGACGACCGCCTGACGGGGCCGAGCATCCCGGAATGCTGCGACCGAATTCATGAATCACGACACTAGCGCCCGCAGCACTTCTTGTACTTCTTGCCCGAGCCGCACCAGCAGGGCTCGTTGCGGCCGGGCGGCCAGGCGATCGCCGCGCCCTCCTGGGCGACCGCGTAGGCGACGCGGGCGCGGACCTCGGCGGCCTCGGGGTCGAGGTCGTTGTCGGTCGCGAAGGCCCGCACCCGCTCGACGGTCAGCGGCGCGACGACCGGGTGGCGCGGCGCGCCCGGGGCGACCGCCCGCATGCGGCGGTCCAGCTCCAAGGCGTAGGCCTCGTGGCCGTCGTCGGCCCAGTCGGCGGCGAACGACGGCCAGGCGGCGACCGCGCTCGCGAACTCCGCGGCCGGGAAGTACGGGGTGGCGACCGGCGTGTCGGTGCCCTGGGCGGCCGCGCGCGCCAGCGCCAGCCGCGCGTGCTCGTCGATCTCCTCGGCGGGCAGCCCGGCGTCGGCCAGCGCCTCGGTGCGCGCGCCGACGATCTGGCGCAGCGTCTCGCCGTCGGTGCCGCGCGTCAGCGCCAGCTCCAACGCCCGCGCGAACAGCTCGGCGGCGACCGCGGGCTCCTCCGCCTCCGCGTGCGCGTTGCCGGCCAGGAACGGGACGGTCGGGTCGCCGGGATGGTCGCGCTCCAGCGCGGCCCAGATCGCGTCGGCCTCGCCCTTGCGCCCGGCCAGGACGTGCATCCACGCGATGTGCCAGCGCTGGTCCTCGCCGGTGAGCTGCTGCAGCTCGCCGAGGACCGCGATCGCCTCGTCGTATCGGCCGGACTGCTCCAGCGTGTCGATCCGGGCCTCGAGCTGCTCGACGGACGGCATGCGCGGGTCCTACCGCCCCTGCCAGCGCGCGGGGCGCTTCTCGCCGAACGCGCGCACGCCCTCGGCGAAGTCATCGCTGGCGAAACATGCCTGGCGCAGCGCGATCAGCTCCTGCTCGACGGCGGGGTCGATCGACGCCTCGGCGTCCAGCAGCGCGCGCAGGACGCGCTTGTTGCCGCGCACCGACAGCGGCGCGTTGGCGGCCAGCTCGGCCGCCCAGTCCAGCGCGAAGCCGTCGAGGTCCTCGGCGCCGACGACCTCGTGCAGCAGCCCCCACGTCACGGCCTCGCGCGCGTCGATGTTGCGGCCCAGCAGGAACAGCTGCCGCGTGCGCGGCTCGCCGATCGCGTGCAGGAAGCGCCGCAGGCCGGTGTGCGAGTAGACGAGCCCGAGCTTGGCCGGAGGCATCCCGAGCTTGATCCCGTCCCGCGCGACCCGCAGGTCGCACGACAGCGCCAGCTCCAGCCCGCCGCCGATCGTGTGGCCGGGCAGCGCCGCGACCGTCGGGACGTCGGTGGCGTCCAGCGCGTCGATCGCGCTCGTGAACGGATGCGCGACGAGCCGCTCGGCCTCCGCCGCGAACACGTCCTCGGGGATGTCGCCGATGTCGTAGCCCGACGAGAACATCCCGTGCGCGCCGGTCAGCACGATCGCGCGCGTGCCGTCCTCGCCCGCGCCGCGCACCGCCTCCGCGATCCCGTCCAGGATCCCGTGGTCGAGCGCGTTGCGCTTGTCCGGATTGGAGATGGTGAGTCGCCGGACCCCGTCCAACGGCTCGTCGATCAGCAACTCGCCCGCCATTCGGCGCGGGACGCTAGTGGAAACGAGCGGCGCGCCGCCGCTCGTGCGCGGCTACTCCAGGACGACCAGCGTGTCGCCCTCGTTCACCGCCTGGCCCTCCTCGCAGAGGATCTCCTTGACGACGCCCTCGTCCTCGGCCTCGACCGGCATCTCCATCTTCATGGACTCGAGGATCACGACCGTGTCGCCCTCCTCGATCGTGTCGCCGATCTTGCACTCGATCTTCCACACGGTTCCGGTGATGTGGGCCTCGATGTCCGCCATGGACGGAAACCTAGCTCGGCGCGCGGCGGGACGGTGTGCAGGGGGCTTCGACCGCCGGGCGGAACCGGTCGCGCGATGTTCCGACCGCGTGGCGGTAGAGCGAGGCCCGGTCCTCCCGCATCATGCTCGTCACGTGATCGGCCGGGGGACATCGCGACAGCGCACCCCGTCTCCTCCTGCGACGACTCGCCGCCGCGCCGACCGATCGCCGCTCCTGGTGATGGCCTGACCCACCGTCCCGGAGCACATCTGGGGACATCGCGCCGCATGGAGGAGGGACAGCCTCCATGCGGCGCGCCCTGGATGGGGCCGACGAGGGCACTGCTCTCACGCGCGCGCGGGTAGGATCTCGACACCGTGTCCGAGCCGCAGCTGTCGAAGATGAAGGACCAGGTCTACCTGGACCCGCGTCCCGCCTCGTACTTCGACCGCTTCCACGAGCGCTCCCGCACCCGCGAGCCGGACGCGATGTACGAGCTGGTCCGCTCGCTCACGCTGCTGTACTCGTGGTCGTTCTTCCGCGCGCGGGTCATCTCGACCGAGAAGGTCCCGCCGACCGGCCCGGTCATCCTCGCGCCGAACCACTTCTCGTTCATGGACCACTTCTTCGTCGGCGGCGCCGTCCGCCGGAAGGTGCGGTTCATGGCCAAGTCGCAGATGTTCAAGCCGCCGCTGCAGTTCATCTACAACCACGGCGGCGTCTTCCCGGTCCGGCGCGGCAACCGCGACGAGGAGTCGATCCGGACCGCGACGACGATCCTCGACAACGGCGGCTGCCTGGCGATGTACTGCGAGGGCGGCCGCTCCCGCGACGGCAAGCTCGCCGACGAGGCCAGGCCCGGCATCGGCCGCATCGCGCTGGCCACCGGCGCGACCGTCGTGCCGGTCGCCATCCACGGCTCGTCGCGCGTGCGCAACTGGAAGCGCCTGGAGTTCCCGAAGGTGACGATCCAGTACGGCGACCCGTTCCGCTACGAGAAGCTCGCCCAGCCGACGCGCGAGCAGGCCAAGGCCACGGCCAACGAGATCTTCGACGCCATCAAGGTGCTCTACCACGGCCTCGAGGCCCACGGCCGCCGCGGCGTCGTCGCCCGCGTCCGCGAGGAGCGCCGGGCCGCCCGGCGCGCCACCAAGGCGCGCACGGCCTAGCGCCCGCGCGGGGCGAGCCGCGCCGATCCACGGCCGGAACGCCGGCCCCGTCAGGCCCAGAGCGCGCGCAGCGGCACCGCCCACAGCCGGTCGCCCAGCGGCGTCGTCTGGGCGACCGGCGCGACGACCACCCCGGCGCGGAACGACGCTCCGCGCGCGTCGCGCAGCTTGGCCAGCCACCGCCAGTCGCGTGCGGTGATCGTCGCGGCCGCCTTGACCTCCACGCCGACGACGGCGCCCGCGCGGTCCTCCAGGACGAGGTCGACGTCCTCGTCCCGGCGCTGGTAGTGGTAGGCGCGCGCCTCGGTCTCCGCCCACGTCGCCTGCTTGAGCAGCTCGTTGACCACGAAGGTCTCCAAGGCCTTGCCCTTGACCTGGTCGTCGGTCAGCAGACGTCGGGCGTCGGCGCCGAGCAGATGGCAGAGCAGGCCGACGTCGCTGATGTAGGACTTGGGCGTGGTCGACTCGCGCGCGCCGAGACCCGGCCGCCAGCCCGGCAGCTGGTGGATCAGGTGCATCTGGCCGAGGAGGCCGACGTAGCTGCGGACGGTCTTGCGGTCCATGCCGAGCTTGTCGCCGATCGGCTCGGCCTTGAACAGGTTGGCGCTCTGGGCCGCGAGCAGGCGCAGCAGCTGCTCGGCGTCCTCGGCGCGGCGGACGTCGGCCAGCTCGACGAGGTCGCGCTCCAGCGACCCGCTGACGTAGCCGTCGAACCAGCGGGAGCGCGATCGGCCCGGGGCGCGGAGGCGGGCCTCGGGGAAGCCGCCGGCCACGATCCGCTCGGCGTGCTCGGCCAGCCCGACGGGGGCGTGGTCGACCGGTGGCGGCGCGGCGGCGAACAGCGCGTCGACGAGGTTGACCGCGCCGCCTTCGATCTCGGCCTGCGCGAGCGGCCACAGCGTGAAGCGGTCGATCCGGCCGGGCAGCGCGTCGAGGATCCGCTTGCTTGCCAGGACGTTGGCCGATCCGGTGATGACGAACCGGCCCGGGACGACGTCGGCGTCGACCGCGCGCTTGAGCTCGAGCAGCAGCTCCGGCACGCGCTGGATCTCGTCGATGAACGTCGGTCCCCCGAACCCGGCGACGAAGCCGGCCGGATCGGCGCTCGCGGCCTCGCGCGTCGCGGTGTCGTCCAGGCTCAGCTCGAGCATGGGACGGTCACCGTCGGCGCGGGTGAGGTGGCGGATCAGCGTCGTCTTGCCGACCTGGCGCGCCCCGGCCAGGAACACGATGCGGGCGTCGTCGATGCCCTCCGCCACGAGCGGCGCCAGGCGGCGGGCGATCGGGTCCATGGCGGCTCAGGCCCTCGGCAGCACCGGGGCGCTCCTCCGGCAAATGGGGAACAGAAGCGCAGCAAATCGGGAATACGTGTCCGGCAAATCGGGATCAGCGTAGCACCGCGCGCCGAACGCGGCCGCCGCCGGCGGGCGGCTCACGGCCCTAGCGCCGCACGTCCTCGCAGTCCGGCGCGACCTCGTCGGTCGCGTCCGCGAAGACCGTGTCGTAGCCGTCGCCGCACGACACACGGTCGTGGCCGCCGCCGACGACCTGGATGCGGTCGTTGCCCTCGTCGCCGGAGATCACGTCGTCGTCGAGGTTGCCGAAGATCGTGTCGTTGCCGGGGCCGCCGCTGATGATGTCGTTGCCGCGGTCGCCGGTGATCTGGTCGTCGCCCTCGTTGCCGAGGATCACGTCGTTGCCGCCGCGCCCGTGCAGCGAGTCGTTGCCCGGGCCGCCGTGCAGCTCGTCGTCGTCGTTCTCGCCGTCGACGTAGTCGTTGCCGTTGCCGCCGAAGAGCACGTCGCGGCCGTCGTTGCCGAACAGCGAGTCGTCGCCGTCGGTGCCGACGAGGACGTCGTCGTAGATCGTCCCGAAGATGTTGTTGGACGGCGGCGGCGCGTCGGTGGCGGGCTCCGCGGGGACGGGGATGACGACCTCGCAGGACCTCAGCGTGTCGCGCGTCGGCGCGTCCTCCTCGACGTAGACGGTGTCGCGGCCGGGCCCGCAGTCGACGACGTCGTGGTCGCCGTCGGCCACGCGGATGTCGTCGTTGCCGCGCCCGCCGGTGACGGTGTCGTTGCCCGGCCCGGCGACGATCTCGTCGTCGCCGTCGCCGCCGGAGAGCCTGTCGTCGCCGCTGCCGCCGTCGATCTGGTCGTCGCCGTCGCCGCCGTAGAGCGAGTCGCGGCCCGCGTCGCCGCGGATCGCGTCGTTGCCGGCGCGGCCGTAGATCGCGTCGCCGCCGGTGCCGCCGTCGATCGTGTCGTTGCCGTCGCCGCCGTCGATCTTCTCGCCGCCGGGCCCGCCGAGCAGCGTGTCGTCCCCGGCGCCGCCGTCGATGACGTCGGTGCCGCGCCCGCCGTCGATGTAGTCGTTGCCGTCGCCGCCGTCGAGCAGGATGTCGTTGCCCAGCGTCGTCTCGATGATCCGGTCGTTGCCCGCGCCGCCGTGGATGATGTCGTCGCCCTCGCCGCCGTCCAGCGAGTCGTCCCCGTCGCCGCCGTCGATCTCGTCGTCGCCGGTCCCGCCGAAGGCATAGTCGTTGCCCGGTCCGCCGTCGAGGACGTCGTTGCCCTGCTGGCCGAGCAGGTGGTCGTCGCCCGCCTCGCCGAACAGCCGGTCGCCGTCGGCGCCGCCGTCGATCGTGTCGTTCCCGTTGCCGCCGTAGAGCACGTCGGCGCCGCGCGACCCGTAGATCGTGTCGTCGCCGTCGAGGCCGAGGATCTGGTCGGCCAGCCGCGTGCCCGTGAGCCGGTCGGGACCCGGCGTGCCGGTGATCAGGCCCAGGCCGGGCTGGACGGCCAGCGCGCGCGGGCGCTCGCCGGCGCGCAGGCGGCGCACGCTGAGCCGCCGGAAGGAGAGCGCGCTGAGCACGCTGATCGTCCCGGCGCGCTGGTCGGCGACGTAGAGCCGGACGCCGTCGGGCGCGACCGCCGGATGGCCGGGGCCGCGGCCGGTGGCGGTGCGCGCGACGACCCGGCCGGAGGCGAGGTCGAAGACCGCCAGGACCCGCGAGTCGGCGCCGGCGCCCGCGATCACGCGCTTGCCGTCGGCGGTGACCGCGACATCGCCGCCGGGGCCGCGCGCGGTCCGGATCGCGCGGCCGAGCCGGCCGCTCGACGTGTCGATCGTGACCAGCGCGGTGCGCCGCTTCGTGGCCGTCATCGCGTAGGCGTGGCGACCGGTGGGGGCGAAGGCGACGCCGGTGACGCTCGCGAGCCGCATCCGCCGCACGCCGCCGCCGACGAGGTCGACGACCGCGATCCGCTTGCCGTCGAGGACCACCACGCCCTTGGCGCCGTCGGACGAGATCGCGACCGCGCGCGGCGCCCGCCCGAGCTTGCCGAGGCTCGCGCTGCGCAGCACGGTCATCGTCGCGGGGTCGATGACGTCGACCGCGCCGCGGCGGACGGCCGCGATCCGCTTGCCGCTCCGGCTCATCCCCAGCGCCAGGACCGTCGAGGTCAGCTGGACGTCGCCGACCTTCGCGCGCGCGTTGAGGTCGATCGCCGCGACGCCCGCGCCCGCCGCGACGTAGCCGCGCCCGCCGTCGGGGGCGATCGCGATCGCGCGCGCCGCGCCCGCCAGCGGGACGCGCGCGACGACGCCGCCGGACGACACGTCCAGCAGCGTCGCGCTGCCGATCCCGGAGGCGACGACCATCACCCGCGCGTGCGCGGCGGCGGGCGCGAGGAGCGCGAGGGCGAGGAGGACGACGGCGATCGGCGTTCGGCGCATCGCGCCCATAACCCGCGCGGACGGCCCGAGGTTGCGCTGCTCAGCGGTCGGGCTCCTCGCCACCGCTCGGGCGACCGGCGTCAGACCTGGCGCCGAGGCGATGGTCGGCGCCGCCTAGCCTTGGGTCCATGCCGCAGCTGCACGTCATCCTGGCCAGCACCCGTCCCGGCCGCGCCGGCGAGCCGATCGCCGAGTGGTTCGTGCAGCGCGCCCGCGCGCACGGCGCCTTCGACGTCGAGCTCGTCGACCTCGCCGAGGTGGCGCTGCCGTTCCTCGACGAGCCCGCCCACCCGCGGCTGCGGCGCTACGAGCACGAGCACACCAAGGCGTGGAGCGCGCGGATCGACGCGGGCGACGCGTTCGTCTTCGTCACCCCCGAGTACAACTACGGGTACCCCGCGACGCTGAAGAACGCGATCGACTACCTGCACTTCGAGTGGCAGCACAAGCCGGTCGCGTTCGTGTCCTACGGCGGCGTCGCGGCGGGCACCCGCGCGGTCCAGCAGCTCAAGCAGGTCGTCACGACGCTGAAGATGATGCCGCTCTTCGAGGCGGTGAACATCCCGTTCCACACGCAGTTCATCGACGAGGAAGGCCGCCTGCAGCCCAACGAGACGATGGAGGCCGCGGCCGACGCGATGCTCTCCGAGCTGGTGCTGACCGAGCAGACGCTGCGCCCGCGGCGCAAGGCGATCCGCGAGGCCGAGGCCGCCGGCGGCGCCGGCGGCCGCTGAGGCTAGGCGTAGACCTCGGCCAGCGTCGCCCAGGTCTCGGGGTCGTGCCCCGGGATCACGGGCGCGCCCGGGTGCTCGGCCGTCCAGGCCTGGACGCGCGCCAGCGACGCGCGGAAGGCGTCGTCCTTCCAGGTCATCAGCGGCGTCAGCGACCGCTCGATCGTCGGCAGGTTGTACGCCGCGTCGCCGGTCAGCAGCAGGTCGCCGCCGGAGGCCAGGCGCAGCGCGACCGAGCGGTGGCCGGAGGTGTGGCCGGGCGTGCGCAGGAGCCGGATCGTGCCGTCGCCGAGCAGGTCGACGACCTCCTCGTCGTGGGAGAACGTCTCCCAGCGCTGGCCCGGCGTGCGCAGCAGCCGCGGCATGTAGCCGTCCATCAGCCTGCCCGCGCTCGCGTCGGCGTGCTCGCGCGCGTCCACGTGCACGGTCGCGCGCGGGAAGTGCGACAGCCCGCTGGCGTGGTCGTAGTGCAGGTGGGTCATCACGATGGTCTCGACGTCGGCCGGGTCGACGCCCCGCGCGCGCAGCTGGTGGGGCACCGCCCACTCGGGCTTCATGTCGATGGTGAACGCGAGCCCGCCGAGGCGCCCGAGCGCCGCGCTCTTGTCGGTGGCGACCTGCTCGTGCAGCCCGGTGTCGACGAGGACCGGCCCGGCCTCCGGGTGCTCCAGCAGGAACGCCGGGATCGGCAGCCAGAACCACCTCGAGCGCGGCACGTGCAGGCCGAGGCCACGCGCCATCGCCAGCGGCTTGGGCCCGCCCGGCCGCTCGTAGAACGCGGGCATCGCCTTCATCCGCGCGGTCATCAGGGGGTGGACGCGCACGCCGGGGGAGGACGCCATGTGCGGAACCCTAGTTGTAGGGTCCGGCGGATGCTCGACGTGCTGCGTCCCGGTGTCCTGGACGGCCTGACGGCCTGCGTCTGCGGGGACGGCGCCGTCGAGCGAGAGCGCCTGGTCGCGCTCGGCGCGCGGGTGGTGACGGTCGAGGGCGACCTCGCCGACGAGGACGCGGTCGCGGCGGCGATCGGCGCGCTCGGGCCGATCGACGTGCTGGTCGTCGACGCGGCGTCGGCGTTCGCGGCGGCCGGCGGCGGCGTGCCCGGGCTGCGCGTCGCGGTCGACGACGCGTGGAACGTCGTGCGCGCGGTCGCCGTCGCCTCCTGGATCGAGGCCGACCGCGAGGGCGGCAAGGCGATCCTCGTCGCCCCCGGCGCCGACGCCGGCGAGCACGCCGACGCCGTCGGCGCCGCGCTGGAGAACGCGGCCCGCACGCTGTCGGTCGAGTGGGCGCGCTTCGGGATCCGCACGACCGCGATCCGACCACGGGCCGGCGCCACCGGCGACCAGCGCGCCGAGCTGGTGGCCTTCCTCGCCTCGCGCGCGGGCGACTACTTCACCGGCTGCGCGTTCGCGCCGGGGACCGTCGCGCCATGATCGACGAGCTCTTCGCCGCGGCGGTCGCGAACTCCGGCGACCTCGACGACCGCTGGGAGCCGATCAAGGCGCTGCACGCCCACGAGGATCCCGCGGCCGTCCGAGCGGCCGCCGAGCGGCGGCTGGTCAGCGAGGACCCGGTGGTGCGCGAGGCGGCGGTCGACGTGCTCGCGCAGGTCGGCGGGCCCGACGCGCCCGACCGTCCGGAGCGCGCGACGCTGCTGCTGGACCGCCTGGCGATCGAGACCCACCCGCACGTGCTCGCCGCGCTGGCGACCGCGCTCATGCACCTGCGCGACCCGCGCGCGCTCGAGTCGCTGATCGCGCTGGCCGGCCACGAGCATCCGCTCGTGCGCCGCGGCGTGGTCGACGGCCTGTCCTTCGAGGCCGAGGACGACCGCGCGATCGACGCGCTGATCGCGCTGTCGGCCGACCCGATCGCCGAGATCCGCGACTGGGCGACGTTCACGCTCGGCCACCTCGGCTACCGCACCGGACCGCGCGTCCTCGACGCGCTCGCCGTGCGGCTGCACGACGAGGACCGCCACACCTCCGCCGAGGCGCTCTACGCGCTCGCGCTGCGCGCCGACCCGCGCGCGGTCGCGCGGCTGCTGGAGCTGCTGGACGACGGCTGGTACGACGGGCTGATCGACCGCGCGCTGGTCGCGCTGACCATCGCCTTCCCGGACGACGGGCGCCTGTCCGCGGCGCTGGCCGAGCGCTGGCCCAACGGCGTCCCCGACCGGGTCCGCCGGCAGGTCGAGGACAACCTCGAGCAGCTCGAGGAGTGCGCGCGCCCGTGAGCGCGCGCGGCGGCTAGCCCGTCGTCTCGTGCCCGGCGCCGCGCAGCGCGTCCAGCGCCACGCCCAGCTGCGCGCCCGGCACGAGGATCCAGTCGGTGTCGTGCGTGGCGATCGGGAAGATCGGCACGCCCGCGTCGGCCAGCGGCGCGGCCAGCGCGGCCATCACGCCGGTCAGCCCGAGGTCCAGCGGGCCGAGCACCTCGAGGATGCGCCAGCCGCGCACGACGGTCGCGCCGTCCGCCCAGGCGCCGTCGACCAGGTCTTCGAGGCACACCAGCGAGCGCTCCTCACCGACCTCGGTCAGCGACCAGAAGCCCGCGCCGCGCTCCGGCGTCGGCGGCGTCTCCTCCAGCGCGCCCAGGCGGCAGACCGCGTAGCCGCCCTCCAGCACCCGGATCCTCATCGCGGCGCCCACGGCACCTCGACGGCGTCCTCGGTCGGCGAGTCGCGGGCGACCACGTACTCGGCGTCCTCGGTGGCCGACGGGTTCTCCAGGACGTGCGTCTCGTGCGGCGGCACCCACAGCATGTCGCCGACCTCCAGCTCGACCACGTTCTCCAGCCGCTCGCCCCAGCGGATCCGCATCTGGCCGCGCAGCATGTAGCAGGCGGACTCGCAGTTGGCGTGGTAGTGCGGCCGCGAGGCCGCGCCGGCCGGCAGCCGGAAGATCCCCATGAACAGGTTCTCGCTGCCGGTCGTCGCGCGCGAGACCTCGTGGCCGCCGACCACGCCACGCGGCTCCTCGTGCGGCGGGACGTTCGGTCGAATGACCTTCATGCCGCACGAGGCTACCCGCGTCGAGGCCTAGAAGGCCATCCCCGTCATCTGGCCGCCGGTGATGTTCAGCACCTGGCCGTGCACGTAGTTGCTCCACGGCGAGCACAGGAAGAAGATGCCGCCCGCGGCCTCCTCCGGCGTGCCCGCGCGACCGAGCGGGATCAGCATCTTGCCCATCTGCGCCAGCTGGTCCGGGATGCCGAGCTGGACCTTCTCGCCGTCGATCTCCATCTGGTTGGCGTCGTCCTTGGACGCCGTCAGGCGCGTCTCGATGAAGCCGAAGGCCACCGCGTTGCAGTTGACCTTGAACTGGCCCCACTCCTTGGCGATGGTCTTGGTCAGGCCGACCACGCCGAGCTTGCCGGCGGCGTAGTTCGCCTGCCCGGCGTTGCCGAACATGCCCGACGTCGAGGACACGTTGACGATCTTGCGGAAGACCTCGACGCCCTCCTCGCGCTCCTTCTTGGCGGGCTCGCGCAGGTGCGGCGCGGCGGCGCGGATGACCTTGAAGGGGACGGTCAGGTGGATCGCGAGCATGCGCTCCCACCAGTCGTCGGAGAGCTTGTGCACGGGCGCGTCCAGCGTGTAGCCCGCGTTGTTGACGATGATGTCGACCTTGCCCCAGGCGTCGATCGCCGTCCGCACGAGCTGGTCGGGCGCGTCGCCCTTGGTGAGGTCCCCGGCGAAGACCGCGGTCTCCCCGGCGATCTCCGAGGCGGTCTGGTTGGCGACGTCGCCGTCGAGGTCGTTGATGACGACCTTGGCGCCCTGGGCGGAGAGCAGCTCCGCCGTCGCCCGGCCGATGCCGCGGGCCGAGCCGGTGACGATCGCCACCTTGTCGTCGAGGACTCCCATGCGCGTCTCCTTCTTCGAAATTGAACCCTGCGTCAGGTTCGCCGGATCCTAGTGAGCCATCGCGCAGGGAGTTTTCTCCCACGCGCGCGCGGGACTGGGGTACGGTCGCCCCGGGCTTTCGCAGGAGGAGAGGGTCGTGGAGTCGCAGCAGGTCCGGGCGGCGGTCGTGGGCGTGTTGCGGCCCACGATCGACCGCCTGACCGATGAGGTGCTGGAGAGCGTGGTCGACGCGGTGCCGCCGTTTCAGGAGTGGTGGGGCGGCCGGCTGGACGTGCGCGACGGCGTCCACCAGGGGATCTGCGGGTTCCTGGACCTGCTGGAGTCCGAGCGCCAGGACGAGCGGCTGCCCCGGCACGACGTGTTCTTCGCCTTCGGCCGCAGCGAGGTCCGCGCGGGCCGCTCGGTCGGCTCGGTGCTGGCCGCCTACCGCGCGGGCGCGCAGCGGGCGTGGCGGCTGATGGTCGAGACCGGCGACGACGCGGGCGTCGAGCCGCGCGCGCTGTACGCGCTGGCCGACGCGATCTTCATCTACATCGACCGGCTCTGCGCGGCGACCGTCGAGGGCTACGCCTACGAGCAGTCGCTGACCGCGGTCGAGCGCGTCGACGCGCGCCGTCGCCTCGTCGAGCTGGCGGTCCGCCGCGAGGCGCCGCCGTCGGACGCCGAGCTGACCGGCGCGGCGGCCGACGCCGGCTGGCGCGTGCCCGCGTCGCTGCTGGTGATCGCGTTCCGCGACGAGCGCAGCGCCCGCGTCGCCGCCCGGCTGCCGCCCGACGCGCTGGTCGCGCGCGTGGACGGGACCGGCTGGGCGCTCGTCGGCGACCCCGACGGCCCGGGCCGCCGCGGCGCGGTCCTGCAGGCGCTGGGCGACGTCCGCGCCGGGGTCGGCCCGGTCGTGGCGCCGAGCGCCGCCGCGGCCAGCGCGCGCCTGGCCGAGCGGGCGCTGGACCTCGCCGACGACGGCCCGGTCCGCTCCGAGGACCACCGCGTCGACCTGCTGCTGCTCGGCGACGCCGACGTCGCGCGCCGCCTGGTCGCCGACGTGCTCGACGGACCGCTGTCGGTCGCGCCCGAGGCCGCGCGCGAGCGGCTGGTCGAGACGCTCTCCGCGTGGCTGGAGCACCAGGGCGAGATCCGCCCCGCCGCGGAGCAGCTGCACGTGCACACGCAGACCGTCCGCTACCGCGTCGCGCAGCTGCGCGAGCTGCTCGGCGACCGCATGTCCCGCGGCGAGGGCCGCCTGGAGCTGGAGCTGGCGCTGCGGGCGCGGGCCCTGTGGCCCGCGCCCGCGGAGCGCTAGCCGACGATCGCCCGGATCGCCGGCACGTCGCCGTTGGCGTAGCCGTTGCGCGTCGGGTGGTAGCTGTCGGCCGTGTGCAGGAGCGTCAGCCCGTTGGTGAACGGGTTGCTCGCGCAGACGTCGTGGCCCGACCAGTAGGGGTTGACGTCGGCGTAGCTGAACCCGTGCGCGAGCGCGCGGGCCTTGATCGTGGCGTTGAGGCTGTCGACCAGCGCGGTCAGCGAGGTCTCCTCCGAGGACGAGACGCCGGTCGCCGCCAGGCACGTCTTCGGCGGCGAGGCGAACGGGCGGCCGTAGCCGAGCACCACGACCTGCGCCGTGGCCGACTTGGCGCGGATCGCGTTGTAGGCCGCGTCGAGCTTGGCGGGCAGCTGCGTGTTGATCTGGTTCTGCGACGAGGCGATCTGCGAGGAGCAGCCCAGCGTCGTGCAGGCGATGATCAGGTTCGTGAACCCGATGTCGTTGCCGCCGATCGTGATCGTCACGAGCTTCGTGTCCGACGTGATCGAGCCGACCTGGTTGTTGATGACGTCGCCGGTCTGCGCGCCGGCGCAGGCGACGAACGTCAGCGCGTAGCCCTTCTGCTGCGAGAGCAGGTAGGGGTAGGCATAGGTGTTGCGGTTGCAGCTCGAGTCGAGGTTCGTGCTGTTGGCGCCGTTGCCGGCGGAGTAGCTGTCGCCGAGGGCGACGTACTTGTCGGCGGCGAACGCGCTCGCCGACGCGATGGACAGCAGGAGCAGCAGGACGCCGAGGATCGGCGCGACGCCGCGCGTGAAGCGCTTCATGGGAACGGACACTCCTCCGATAGTTGGACCCGACACCTCCCCCGCCTGCCGACCCTAGTCCGCTGAGCGTCGCTGAGCTTCGTGGAAGGGCAAAAGACTGGCGGTGCTGCGTTGCGCGATCGCGCAACCGATGCAGGTTCTGTCCCGCAATCGGCTCAGAACCGGGATGGAGAGCGACCCGCGGCTATCGCTCTCGTTGCTCGCGCAAGCGCCCGAGCACGGGAATGCTGAGCAGGATCGCGGCGGCGCAGACGCCCCACATCGCCTGGTAGCCGCCGGTCTTGGTGAACACGCCGCCCAGGACGCCGATGGCCACGCCGGCCAGCAGCGGGCCCAGGGCGGTGCCGATGCCGCGGCTGACCGAGTACAGGCCGGTCGTCAGGCCGTGCTCGTCGTCGGGCATGAGCGGGATCAGCAGCGCGTAGGGGAGGGTCATCACGACGCCGCCGCCGAAGCCGACCAGCGGCGTGATGGCGCCGACCACGACCTTGTTGGCCACCAGGAACGGCACGAGCATCCCGAGGCCGTAGATCAGCAGCGAGACGCGCATGACCGGCACGGGGCCGAAGCGGTCGGCGAGCTTGCCGCTGATCGGCGTCGCGGCGGCGATGAAGACCGCGGTGGCCGCCACGGCCACGCCCGCGAGGCCGGTCGACACGCCGAGCCCGCGCGTCAGGTAGATGATGATGAACGTCTTCGTCGCGCCCAGCGACAGCTCCCACAGGCCGTTGGCCACCATGAACGCGCGCAGGTCGCCGCGCCGGCGCACGGTGGACCACAGGCGCGCGACGTCGTCGCGCAGCGAGGTCGACTTGTTGGGCTCGTGCTCGGCGCGCTCGCGCGGCAGCAGCATCAGGAACGTCGCGATCGTCAGCGTCGTCACGGCCGCGGCGGCTACGAACGGGACCGCGTCGCCGAGCGTCAGCAGCGCGCCGCCGGTCGCGATCGCGATGATCGTGCCCAGGCCGCGCCACAGCGCCTGCGTCGACTGGGCGCGCCCGGTGATCCGGTCGTCGACCATGTCGGGGTAGAGCGCGCGATAGGGCTCGTAGGCGACGAAGTAGGCGCCGAAGAAGACGACCACGACGACGAGCGCGAAGGGCAGCGACGCCGCCAGCCCCATCAGCGCCAGCGCGACGACGAGCACCGGCGACGCCCACTCCACGAACGGCAGCCGGCTGCGGCCGCGGTCGCTCAGCGCGCCCGCGGGCACCGCGAGCAGCAGCGCCATGATCCCCTCGACGGCGATCAGCAGGCCGATCACCGTCGAGGAGCGCGTGAACTCCTGCGCGAGCACCGGCAGGTAGGTCGTGGCGACCGTCGTCGCCAGCGCGTAGGCGAACGTCGGCAGACCCAGGACCAACAGCAGCCGGCGCTCGCCGGCGTTGACGCGCGAGGTGCTCACTTCCGGCGGACGTACCCACCGGGACGGGGTCTAGAGCGCCAACACCTTGGCGAGGATCTCCCGCATGATCTCGTCCGTGCCGCCGCCGATCGGGCCCAGGCGCGCGTCGCGGGCCATGCGCTCGATCTCGTACTCCTCCATGTACCCCGCGCCGCCGTGGATCTGCAGGCAGGTGTCCATGACGTCGAAGCAGGCGCGCTGGGTGGCGAGCTTGGCCATCGTGACCTCCTTGACCGCGTCGCCCTCGGTGCGCACGAAGCGCTCCAGGGCGTCGTAGGTCACCACGCGCGAGGTGTGGACGGTCGTCGCGACGTCGGCGAGCTTGTGGCGCAGCGTCTGGAAGCCGGTCAGCGGGCGGCCGAACGCGTTGCGCTGCTTGGCGAACTCGACGGTCTTGTCGTAGGCGACCTGCATCGCGCCGACCGCGCCCAGCGCCATCACCAGCCGCTCCCACTGGAAGTTGGCCATGATCAGGTAGAAGCCCTGGTTCTCGCCGCCGAGCAGGTTCTCGTCGGGCACGAAGACGTCGTCCAGCGCGATCAGCGCGGTGTCGCCGGCGTGCCAGCCCATCTTCTCGATCTTGGACGGCTTGACCCCGTCCTGGCGGTCGACGATGAAGAACGACAGCCCGTGGTGGCCGCCCTCGCCGGTCGTCTTGGCCGCGGTCACCCAGAAGTGCGCGCGCACCCCGTTGGTGATGAACATCTTGGAGCCGTTGAGCACCCAGCCGCCGTCGACGCGCCGGGCGTGCGTCTTGATGCCGGCGACGTCGGAGCCCGCGTCGGGCTCGGTGATCGCCAGCGCCGCGATCTTCTCGGCCGCGATCGCGGGGCGCAGGTAGCGCTCCTTCTGGTCGGCGGTGCCGAACTTGAAGATCGGCGGCGTGGCGATGTTGACGTGCGCGCCGATCCCGGCCGCCAGCCCGCCGCTGCCGCAGTGGGCCAGCTCCTCGGCGAAGACCGCCTCGTGGACGTAGTCGCCGCCCTGGCCGCCGTACTCCTCCGGGTACTTCAGCCCGAGGAAGCCGTGCTCGGCGCAGCGGCCGAAGACCTCGTCGGGGAACCACCGCGCCCGCTCCCACTCCCGCGCGTGCGGGCGCAGCTCGGCGAGCACGAAGCGCCGCGCGGACTCGCGCAGCGCCTCGTGCTCGTCGGCGAAGACGCTCACAGACCGTACGAGCGGCCGATGACCTCCAACATGATCTCGTCGGTGCCCGCGCCGATGCGGTTGAGGCGCAGGTCGCGCCAGACGCGCTCGACCCCGTACTCCTTCATGTAGCCGGCACCGCCGTGGATCTGGATGCACTCGTCGGCGACCTCGACGGCGATCCGCGAGGCGTACAGCTTGGCCATCGAGATCTCGCGCACGGGGTACTCGCCGTTGTTGAAGCGCCACGCGGTCGTGTACACCATCTGGCGCGCGGTCTCGATCTTCACGGCCATCTCGGCGAACTTGTGGCGGATGACCTGGAACTTGCCGATCGAGCGGCCGAACGCGTTGCGCTCGTTGGCGTACTTCAACGTCATGTCGAAGCAGTTCTGCGCGCCGGCCACGCAGCCCGCGGCGCCGATCAGCCGCTCGCCCTGAAGCTCCCAGCTGATGTGGTAGAAGCCCTTGCCCTTCTCGCCGAGGACGGCCGAGGACGGGACGCGCACGTCCTGGAAGGCCAGCAGCGCGGTGTCGGACGCGTGCATGCCGAGCTTCTCCAAGCGCTTCTCGCGAATCACGCCGGGCGTGTCCATCGGCACCAGGAACAGCGTGATGCCGCCGTGGCCGGCGTCCGGGTCGGTCTTGGTGACCAACACGATGACGTCGGCGCGATGGCCGTTGGTGATGTAGGTCTTGGAGCCGTTGATGACGTACTCGTCGGTGGCCTCGTCGTAGACCGCGCGGGTCTTGATGCCGGCGACGTCGGAGCCCGCGTCGGGCTCGGTGATGCCGAGGCAGAGGATCTTCTCGCCCTTGATCGCGGGCACGACCCACTCCTGCTTCTGCTCCTCGGTGCCGAACGCGAGGATCGGCGGCATCGCCATGTCGGTGTGGACGGCGATGCCCATCGCCAGGCCGCCGGAGCGCGCGTGGACCATCTCCTCGGCGAGGACGAGCGCGGTGTAGTAGTCGCCGCCCTGGCCGCCGTACTGCTCGGGCTTGTCGAGGCCGAGGAAGCCGAGCTCGCCGAAGCGCGGGAAGACCGAGTCCGGGAACGTCGTCTCCTCCCACTCCTCGGCGTGGGGCGCCAGCTCCTTCTGGGCGAAGGCGCGGACCGACTCGCGGAGCTGCTCGTGCTCGTCGGTGAAGATGAAGTGCTTGCGTGCCGCGCCGTGGTCGGGCTTCAGGACGCTGTCAGCGGTGGCCATGGGCGGACCGTACTGGCCCGCCGGCCAAAAGTAAACAGTGGCACGTCCTACTTTCAGCTCACGCCGACGTGGTTCCCCGCGGTCGTCGCGAACGCCGTGGCGCACGTCTCGCCGACGTGCTTGGCCGCCTCCTCGACGTCCATCCGACCGGCGTTGACCTCGAACATCGCCACGACCGCCAGCCCGCGCAGGCTCGTGAGCATCCAGCTGACCGGGACGTCGCGGCGTATCTCGCCGCGCCCCTGGGCGGCCGCGAGGTAGTCCTGCAGCGGATCGGCGCCCTCGCGGTCGTCGCCGGCGCCCGCCAGCGTGCGCTCGCGCAGCTCGGGGTGGGCGTCCAGGAAGCGGTAGCGGTCGCCGATGGCGATGATCCGCGCGCCGAGGTCGCAGAGCAGCTCGCGCGCGTTGCCGGCCGCCTCGATCGCGTCGTGCACGGTCTGGGCGGACTCGGTGAGGACCTGGTCGTAGAGCGCGTCGATCAGGTCTTGGCGGCGCGGGAAGTGCCGGTAGACGGTCGTGCGGCCGAGCCCTGAGGCGTCGGCGACCTCCTGCATCGTGGCCTGGGGGCGCTTCGCCAGGAGCGCGACCGCCGCATCGAGGACCGTGCGGCGGTTTCGGCGGGCGTCGGAGCGCAGCCGGGCGTCGGAGGTGGCGTCGTTCATGACTGGGGTCCAATGGTGCCGTAGCGGAGCACGGCGTGTGAACGCTCTGTTCCTCCTCGGCCCCCAGGTCCTTCCCGGGGTTGGCCGAACTGGCCCGAGCGTGGCGCACAGACGCTCACCGATGACGATCTGGAGCACGCGTGTTCCGAATGGGAGCACCCGCGGAGGGCGGGAGCGTGCTTTGCTCCCCGGCCATGAGCTACGAGACGGTCCGCTACGAGGTCGACGAGCGCGGGGTCGCGACGATCGCGCTCGACCAGCCCGAGACGCGCAACGCGCTCTCCGACCAAGTGCTGGATGATCTCCTGACGGCGTTCGGGGCCGCGCGCGACGACGCGGCGGTGCGCTGCGTCGTGCTGACCTCCACCCACGAGAAGGTCTTCAGCAGCGGCGGCAACCTGGCGGGCTTCGCCGAGGGCGTGCCGCTCGTCCACAAGCACTTCGGGACCGATCGCTTCCCGCGGCTGTTCCAGCTGATCGGCGAGCTGGGCAAGCCGACGATCTGCGCGGCCAACGGGCACGTCCTGGCCGGCGGCCTGGGGCTGGCGCTGGCCTGCGACCTGATCGTCGCGCGCGACGGGGTCACGTTCGGGACGCCCGAGATCAACGTCGGGGTCTTCCCGTTCATGATCATGGCCTTGATCTACCGCAACGTCGGGCGCAAGAAGACCAACGAGCTGCTGCTGCTCGGCGACCGCATCTCCGCGCAGGAGGCCGAGCGGATCGGGATCGTCAACCGCGTCGTGGCCGAGGACGAGTTCGACGCGGCCGTGGCGGAGTGGGCCGGGCGGCTGGCGGGCAAGTCCCCCGTGTTGATGCGCCTGGGCAAGGACGCCATGCACCGCCAGCAGGACATGCCGTTCGCGGAGGCCTTGGAGTACCTGCACCACAACCTCACGCTGGCGTTCTCGACCGAGGACATCCAGGAGGGTGTCGCCGCGTTCTTCGAGAAGCGCGACCCTGTCTGGCGGGGCCGATGACGAAAGCGGGCCGCCTTCTTCGAGAAGCGGGATCCGGTGTGGACGGGGCGCTGAGCGTCATCGGGATGCTCTGCCGCTCCTCGGAGCGGGTGGAGGGCCCGACCGCGGTCGTGGCCTGCGGCCTGCGCGACGTCGAGGGCCCGGAGGGCGTCCTGCTGGAGACCCGCGGCGTGACCCGCGTCGGCCGCCCCGGCCTGCTGGCCGACGCGCTGCGCGGCCGCCCGGTCTTCGTGCACCTCGACCTCGACGTCCTCGACCCGTCGATCCTGCCCTCGCCCTTCCCGGCGCCCGGCGGCCTCTCCGACGCGGGCCTGCGAACCTCCTCACGCCTTGACGGATCGCAAAGTGGGAAGTAGGACTTCCTACTTCTGATGAGCGACGTCACCAACGTTCCCACGTCCCTGCTGCGCCCTCTCGTCGACGAGCTGCTGGAGCGGCGCGCCGCCGCCAGGCTCGGCGGCGGGGAGGAGAAGATCGCCAAGCAGCATGCGGCCGACAAGCTGACGGCGCGGGAGCGGATCGACCTGCTCGTCGACGCCGGCACGTTCAGCGAGCTGGGCCTGCACGCCGGGATCCACTACTCGGTCCGCGGGCTGGAGGACAAGGACGCGCCGGCGGACGGCGTGATCACCGGCTACGGCAAGGTCGACGGGCGGATGGTCGCGATCGCGGCCTACGACTTCACGGTGATGGCCGGGTCGATGGGCATGACCGGCGAGATCAAGGTCGCGCGCCTGCGCGAGCTGGCGCTCACCAAGCGCATGCCGATGGTCTGGCTGCTGGACTCGGCGGGCGCGCGGATCCAGGAGGCGGTCGGCAGCCTCTTCGCGGGCTCCGGCCACCTGTTCCGCGAGGAGGTCGTGGCCTCCGGCGTCATCCCGCAGGTCGCGGCGCTGATGGGCCCGTGCGCGGCGGGCACCGCCTACATCCCGGGCCTGGCCGACTTCGTCCCGATGGTCAAGGGCCGCGGCTCGATGGCGCTGGCCGGCCCGCACCTCGTGCGCGCGGCGGTCGGCGAGGACGTCACCCAGGAGGAGCTGGGCGGGTCCCGGGTCCACTGCCGCAAGTCCGGCGTGGGGGACCTCGAGGTCGCCGACGACCGCGACTGCATCGAGAAGATCAAGGCCTACCTGTCGTTCATGCCCTCCCACAACGAGGCCGCGCCGCCGGTGCGGGAGACGGGCGACCCGATCGACCGCGGGGACGAGGCGCTGCTCGACGTCCTGCCGGAGTCCAACCGCAAGCCCTACAACATGTACGACGTCATCGAGAAGATCGTCGACGACGGCGAGTTCTTCGACATGAAGCCGCAGTGGGCCAAGACCATCATCACGGGCTTCGCGCGCTTCGGCGGCCGCCCGGCGGGCATCGTCGCCAACCAGCCCAAGCAGCTCGGCGGGATCCTCGACAACGACTCGGCCGACAAGGCCGCGCGCTTCGTCAACCTCTGCAACGCCTTCGGGATCCCGCTCGTGTTCCTGATGGACGTGCCGGGCTTCATGGTGGGGTCGAAGGTCGAGGAGGGCGGGATCATCCGCCACGGCGCGAAGATGCTCTACGCCGTGGCCAACGCGACCGTCCCGAAGGTCACGGTCGTCTTGCGCAAGGGCTACGGAGCGGGCTACTACGTGATGAACGGCCGCGCCTACGAGCCGGACCTGATCGTCGCCTGGCCGTCGGCCGAGATCTCGGTGATGGGCGCCGAGGGCGCGGTCGAGATCGTCTTCCGCAAGCAGGTCGAGGCGGCCGAGGACCCGGCCGCCGAGAAGCGGGAGCTGATCGACGCCTACAGGAAGATCATCGACGTCTACATCCCGGCCAAGAACGCGATGATCGACGACGTGATCGACCCGCGCGAGACCCGCCCGACGATCTGCCGCGCGCTGGAGATGGCCGAGGGCAAGCGCGTCGACCGGCCCTGGAAGCGCAACGGCGTGGTGCCCGTTTAGGCAGCGCTGCTGCGTGCTTATTCTGGCCTAAGCCCATCGGCCTACCGTCAAGGCCATGTCCAACCTCACGTTGGTGTGGCTGCTGACCATGATCGTCCCGCTGGCGATGGGCCTGTGGGCGCAGAGCAAGGTCAAGCGCACGTTCGAGCACTACAGCAAGGTCCCCGTCCGCAACGGGATGACCGGCGCTCAGGCGGCCGCGGCCGTCGTCCGCTCCTCCGGCCTGCAGGGCGTGGAGATCCGCGAGGTTCCCGGCCGCCTGACCGACCACTACGACCCGCGCAACCGCACGCTGAACCTCAGCCCCGACGTGGGCGAGGCCTCGACGGTGGCCGCGCTCGGCGTGGCGGCGCACGAGGCCGGCCACGCCGTGCAGGACGCCCGCAACTACGTGCCGATGCGCGTCCGCCAGACGTTCGTCCCGGTCGCCTCGATCGGCTCGTCGTTCGCGATCCCGGCCATCTTCATCGGGTTGATCCTCGGCGCCACCGGCCTGACGAACATCGGCCTGGCGCTGTTCACCGCGATCGTGATCTTCCAGCTGATCACGCTGCCGGTCGAGTTCGACGCGTCCAAGCGCGCGCTGGTCGCGCTCAACGACGGCCGGCTGCTGGAGGCCGACGAGCTGACCGGCGCCAAGCGGGTGCTCGACGCCGCCGCGTGGACCTACGTCGCCGCGTTCGTGGCCGCGCTGAGCCAGCTCATCTACTTCTTCCTCGCCTCGCGTCGCTAGACCGCGAAGGGGGAAGGCGGGGCGAGGTGCGACGCGTCGCCGGGAGCCGCCGCCCGCCGTGGCGGCGGCTTCGGGCTAGCCTCCGGCGAATGCTCAAGTCGCTCGCCCGCCGCGCCGCTCGCTACGTGCGCAGCGGCCAGGACCTCGATCGGCTGGTGGCCGCCGGGCTGAAGCTCGGCCCGGACGTCTCGGTCCAGGACGGCGTGGTCTTCGACGGCGCGTTCCCGTGGCTGATCGAAGTCGGGGCCGAGACGACGATCGCGCCGCAGGCCTACCTGCTGGCCCACGACGCGAGCACGAAGCGCCACCTCGGGCGCACGCGCGTGGGCCGCGTGGTCGTCGGCCGCCGCGTCTTCGTCGGCGCGCGCGCCCTGATCATGCCCGGCGTGACGATCGGCGACGGCGCGATCGTCGCCGCGGGCTCCGTCGTCACCCGCGACGTCGCGCCCGGCGCGCTGGTCGCCGGCAACCCCGCCGCCGAGATCGGCCGCGTCGAGGACTACCTCGCGCGCCAGCGCGACCGCCTCGACGCCGGCCCGTTCTTCCCCGAGGACCGCTTCCCGTCGGAGGACCGGACGCTCTCGGCCGCGGCGCGCGACGAGATGCGTCGCGCGCTGGACGACGCCGGACGCGACGGGTGGGTCGTCTAGGTGGCCGGCGCTACGGTGCGCGGATGCGCCGATCCGGACTCCGGTGCGACGCCATGGCGTCACCGTGCACGCCTTCAGACGCCGTTCGCGCATGCCGATAGGAGGGAAGATGGACGTCGCTGACTTCCCGATGGCGCATGCGCGGCCGCTGAGCCGGCCGGCTCAGCCGCGGCCCGTCTACGTCGGCACCGGGGCGCAGGCGACGTTCGGCCTCTTCCACGACGCGCCCGCCGGCGCGACCCCGGGCGCGCCCGTGCTGCTGCTCGGCCCGTTCGGCAACGCCGACGCCACCTCCTACCGCCCGCGCCGCGACTGGGCGCAGCTGCTGGCCGCCGACGGCCACCCGACGCTGCGCGTCGACCTGCCCGGCACCGGCGACGGCCCCGGCGGCCCGCGCGACCCCGACCGGCTCGGCGCCTGGATCGCCGGCGCCGCCGACGCGGCCCGCTGGCTGGCGGCCACCACCGGTCGCCACGTCACGGCGATCGGGATCGGCCTGGGCGGCGTCGTCGGCACGGCCGCCGCCGCGGCCGGCGCGCCGATCGACGACCTCGTGCTGTGGGCCGTCCCGTCCCGCGGTCGCACGGTCGTCCGCGAGCTGAAGATGCTCTCGCGCATGCAGGCCGCCGCGGCCGGCGCGACCTCCGAGCAGCTGATGGACGGCGTGCCCGAGGGCGCGCTGATGACCGCCGGCGCGCTGCTCAGCGCCGAGACCGTCGCGGCGCTCACCGCGCTCGACCTCGCCGCGACGCCGCTCGACGGCGCGCTCGCCCGGCGCGCGCTGCTGCTCGGCCGCGACGGCGTCGAGCCCGAGGCGCGGCTGGCCGAGGCGCTGGCCGCGGCCGGCGCCGAGGTCGAGACGCTGCCCGGCGACGGCTACGGCGACCTGCTGATGCAGCCGTCGGAGGCCCGCACGCCGTACGCGACGATCGCCGCCGTCGGCGCCTGGCTGGCCCGCGGCACCGCGCAGCCCTACGACGGCGAGGCGCCGCCCTCCGACCTGCGCCTGGAGATCGACGTCGACGGCGTCACGATCGAGGAGCGCCCGTTCACCGTCGACGCCGCCGGCGTCGCGATGCTCGGCATCCTCGCCGAGCCCGCCGCGGGGCAGCCGGTCTCCGACACCTGCCTCGTGCTCCTGCACCCCGGCGCCCTGCGCCGCGTCGGCCACAACCGCATGTGGCTGGAGCTGGCGCGCCGCTGGGCGGCGCGCGGCGTCCCGTCGCTGCGCATCGACCTCGCCCGCGTCGGCGACCTCGACGCCGAGCCCCAGGACGCCGAGCAGCCGGGCGTCTACGACCTCCACGCGCACTTCCACCCGCAGCTGGCCGTCCAGCTGCAGGAGACGCTCGCCGCGCTGCAGGACGCCGTCCGCCCCAAGCGCTTCATCCTCGGCGGCCTCTGCTCCGGCGGCTACTGGACCTTCGAGGCGCTGCGCGCCGACCCGCGCGTCTCGGCCGGGCTGATCGTCAACCCGGGCCTGTTCTTCGGCGGGCCGATGGCCGCGCTGGCGCGCGAGCGCGAGGCGCTGTCGAACATCCGCACGCTGACGCTGTGGCGCAAGGTCCTGCGCGGCGGCGTCAGCGTCGCCCGCGCGCGCCAACTGGCCGGGATCTTCGCCCGCGGCGCCGTGAGCACCGCGCGCCAGAAGCTGCGCCGCCGCCACGAGGCGCCGCCGCTGGACGCCGCGCTGGAGGGCATCGCCGCCTCCGACCAGCGCGTGAGCATCGTCTTCAGCCCGGGCGAGCCCTTCCGCGACGAGCTGGAGGCCTCCGGCGACCTCGCCCGGCTGGCGGCCGACCCGCACGTCGAGCTGGAGACGCTCCAGGACGTCCCGCGCGCCCACACGCTCGAGCCGCTGCCGCTGCAGCGCGAGGTCCAGCGCTTCCTCGACGCGGCGATCGAGCGCGAGCTGGCCCGCCACGACGGCGGCGCCGACGCGGCGCCGACCGCCGACGGCGACCGCCCGCTGCGCGTCCTGCACGTCGCCGAGTCGCTGGCCACGGGCGTGCTCGCGGTCGTCTCGGCGCTGAGCGAGCGCCTGGCCGACCATGGCCACGAGGTCATCGTCGCCCACGGCGTGCGGCCCGAGACGCCCGACGACGTGCGCGGGCGGTTCGACGAGCGCGTGCGGGTCGTCGCGCTGCCGTGGCGCCGGCGCACGATCGTCGAGCAGCTGCGCGCCGCCGTCGCCCTGCGCCGCCTCGTCCGCGACGTGCGCCCCGACGTCGTCCACCTGCACTCGACCTTCGCCGGCGCCGTCGGCGCGCTCGCCCTCGGCCGCGGGACCGCGCGCGTCTACTCGCCGCACGGCTACTCGTTCTCGCGCGCCGGCGACGGCGGCGCCCGCCTGCTGGCCTACCGCCTCTTCGAGGCCGTCATCGCCCGGCGCGTCGACCTGGTCGGCGCCGTGTCGCGCAGCGAGGCCGCGCAGGCCTCGCGGGACATCCGCGCGCCGCGCGTGAGCGTCGTCGCCAACGGCCTGCCCGAGCTGGATCCCGGCCACGAGCCGACGCCGCCCGAGCGCCCGGTCCCGCGCGTCGTCGCGCTCGGCCGCGTCGGCCCGCAGCACCAGCCCGAGCAGGCCGCGCGGATCCTCGGGCGCCTGTCCGACGTCGCCGAGGTGCGCTGGATCGGCGGCGCCGCGGGCGACGCGTCGACCGCCGGCGTCGCCGCGCTGGAGGCCGCGGGCGTGGCGCTCACCGGCTGGCTGGACGCCGCCGACGCGCGCCGCGAGCTGGCCGCGGCCACCGCGATGCTGCACTGGACCGCCTGGGACGCGCAGTCGATGGCCGTGCTGGAGGCGATGGCGCGCGACGTCGTCGTCATCGCGTCGGACATCGCGCCCAGCGAGGAGCTGCTCGGCGCCGGCCAGACCTGCGCCTCCGAGGACGAGGCCGTCGCGCTCCTGCGCGCGGTCGTCGAGGACGCCGCCGTCCGCGAGCGCCTGATCGCCTCCCAGCGCCACCGCCGTACCCACTACTCCGCCGACCGCATGGCGGCCGACTGGCTGGCGGTCTACCGCACGCTCGTCGCGGCCCGCCCGTTCACGATCCCCACTTAGACTCGAGGCCTCATGCAGTTCGACGACTTCCTGGGTGTCATCTGGAAGCGCCGCGTGATCGTGGCGCTGACGCTGGTCGCCTGCGTGCTCGCGGCCGGCGCGTACGCCTTCACGCAGCCCAAGCGGTACGAGTCCACGGCGACGATCGCGTTCACGCCCGACCCCAAGGGCGGCCAGACCTACGTCCCGACCGACAACCTCGCGGCGCTGCTGTCGACCTACGCGGCCGTCGCCAAGTCCCGCGAGAACAAGGACGCGGCCGCCAAGCTGCTCGGTCGCCCGCTGCCGGGCGAGATCGAGACCTCGACCGGCGCGGGCAGCGGCATCCTCGACGTCATCGGCCGCGACACCGACCCGCAGGGCGCCGCCGACACGGCGCGCACCGCCGCCCAGGCGCTGTCGAACCGCCTCGCCAACAACGGCCTGCTCGTGCCGAGCATCGTCAACCCCGCGGTCCCGTCGGCCACGCCGATCCAGCCGCGCCCGCCGCTGATCCTGTCGGTCGCGATCCTCCTCGGCCTGATCGCCGGCGTCCTGCTGGCCCTGGTGCTGGAGCGGATGCGCCGCACGATCGAGACCGGCGACGAGGTCACCGAGGCGACGGCGCTGCCGGTCCTCGGCCGCCTGCCGCGCGAGCGCTCGCTGGCCCGCTCCGACGCCCAGCTCGTCTGGGAGACGGGCGACTACGAGGTCCTGCAGGAGAGCTACCGCGCGCTGCGCACGAACGTCGAGCTGCTGCGCGACGGCGACTGGAGCGTCCTGCAGGTCACCAGCGCCAAGCCCGGCGAGGGCAAGTCGACGGTCGTGGCGAACCTCGCGATCGCGCTCGGCCAGATCGGCGTGCGCACGGTCGTCATCGACGCCGACCTGCGCCGCCCGCGTCAGCACGACCTCTTCGGGCTGCGCAACGACGTCGGCCTGTCGACGGCGATGACGATCTCCGACACGGTCGTCCAGCCCAGCCCGACGGCCTACGCCAACGTCCGCGTCCTCACCAGCGGGCCGATCTCGGCCAACGCCGCCGAGCTGCTGCACGTGCGCTTCGGCCGCGTGCTGCGCCAGGTCAAGGCCGACGCCGACATCGTGCTGATCGACTCGCCGCCGGTCCTGCCGGTCAGCGACGCGCGCGTGATCGCGCCGTCGGCCGACGCCACGGCGTTCGTCGTCGGCGCCGAGCGCAGCCAGACCAGCGCGATCGTCAGCGCGGTCGACAAGCTGCGCTTCGCGCACGCCAACCTGATCGGCGCGATCGTCAACTTCGCCAACAGCCAGGACGGCGAGCAGATCGCGGCCTACGGCTACGGCCCCTACATCTCGCCGCAGCAGAACGCGCAGCCGATCCCGGCGGGGCTCGGGCGCGACAACGCCAACGCGTAGGCCGCTCATGGCGGGGGCCGTCACCTTCGACCGCGTGCGCGGTGGCCACGTCCTGGCCATCGCGGTCGGGCTGCTCACCGGCCTGCTGGTCGGCGCGAGCCCGCTGCTGGTGCTCGGCGTCATCTTCGCGGCGGGCGGGCTGTGGGTGCTCATCACCCGGCCGGAGTGGACGCTGCTGGGGATGATCGCGGCCCTGCCCTGGGAGAACGAGCTGCAGTTCCCGTCGGCGACGCTGTCGGCGGTCAAGGCCGTTGGCGCGATCGTCCTGTTGGCCTACATGTTGAAGCTCGCGGGCCAGCGGCGCACGATCGTGCACCTGCCGGCGCTGCTGGGGATCGCGACCGCGTTCACGCTGTGGGTCGGCGCGTCGGTGATCACCTCGACCGGCATCACCGACAGCGTCACGAAGCTGATCCGGTACCTGCTGTTCTTCGTGTTCTTCTTCCTCGTCGTCCAGCTCGTGGACGGCCGGGTCGAGGTCCGGCGCGTCCTGCGCGTCTACGTGGGGTCGGTCGCGCTGGCCGCCTTCTACGGGATCCTGCTGTTCCTCGGCGGCAAGACGACCGGCCGCGTCGCGGGCCCGGTCGAGGACCCCAACGACTTCGGCTACCTGCTGGCCACGACGCTGCCGCTGTGCGCGTACCTGCTGACGTTCAAGGGCGGCCGCAAGCTCCCGTGGGCCGCCGCGTTCGTGCTGATCGCGGCCGCGATGCTCGCGACGCTCTCGCGCGGCGCGCTCGTCGGCTGCGCGGCGCTGCTGGCGTGGGGGCTGGTCACCCGGCGCGTGCCGATCCGGGTGCTGCTCGGCGGCGTCCTGGCGCTGGTCGCGGTGGCCGCGCTGGCGCTGACTCTGTGGCGGCCGCTGCTGGACAGCGCGCTGCACCAGAAGGCGCACATCGCCAACGCCAACCAGGTGTCGCGCCAGTCGTTCTGGCGCGGGGCGCTGCTGCTGACGATCGACCACCCGGTGCTCGGGGTCGGCCCGCAGCGCTTCCCGCCCGAGGTGCTGCCGCTGCTGCGCAACAACCCGGAGAACATCGGGCCGCCGGTGACGCACAACAGCTACCTGGAGATCCTCGCCGAGGACGGCGCGCCGGCGCTGGCGCTGTTCCTGGCCTACCTGGCCGGGGCGTGGCTGATCCTGCGCTCCGTGCAGCGCCGCGCGGCCGAGGCCGACGACACCGACGAGCAACGGCTGGCCACCGCGCTGCAGGCCGCGTTGATCATCGCGATCGTCTCGGCGTCGTTCTTGAGCGAGCAGCTGACGACGCCGTTCTGGCTGCTGGGCGCGCTGGCCTGCGTGGTCGCGCGCGACGCCTACCAGCACGAGACGTCCGCGGAGCGCGCCGCGCGGCGCCGCGCCCCGCGCGCGTCCGCCGCGCCGCCGCCGCCGCGGCCCGCGCCCGTCCGCTCGCTCCCGCTGCCGTCGTGAGGGCGGCGCTGCTCTCGACGCTGGACCGCGGCGGTCCGGTGGAGCAGGCGCTGCTGCTCTCCGGCGGCCTGGTCGCGCGCGGGGTGGAGGTGCGCGCGGTCTGCGCGTTCGCTGAGGTCGCCGAGCGCTTCGCGGCGACGGGCGCCGACGTGGCGCTCGTGCCCAACCGCGGCTTCCGGGACGCCCGCGCCGCCGTGGCGACGATGCGCGCCGCGCGCGGCTGCGACGTCGTCCACGGCCACGACCGGCGCGCGAACCTGTGGCTGCGGATGGCGCCGCGGCCCGGGCGCGGCGCGCCGCGGGTCATCACCGTCCACGGCCTGCCCGACCCCTACCACCCGCCGCCGATCGGGACCGAGACCCACGACCTGCGCACGCGCCTGGCCTACCGCGGCCTGGACGCCGGGCTCTGCCGCCGCGCGGACGCGATCGTCGCGCCGTCGCGGACGATCGCGGGCGAGCTGGTGGCGCGCCTGGGCTACCCGGCGGACAAGCTCGTCGTCGTGCCCAATGGCGTCGTGCCGCCCGCCTTCCGCGAGGACCGCGACGGCGGCGTCGGGATGCTCGCGCTGCTGGTCGCCCTGAAGGGCGTCGACGTGTTCCTGCGCGCCGCGGCGCGGCTCGACGGCGCCGCGCCGCTGACCGTCTTCGGCGACGGCCCGGAGCGCGACGCGCTGCTGGCGCTGCGCGACGAGCTGGGCCTGGCCGGCCGCGTGGCGTTCCCCGGCTTCGTCCCGTCCGCGCGAGCGCTGGAGGACCTGCGCGTGCTGGTCATCGCGTCCTACGCCGAGAACGCGCCGATGAGCCTGCTGGAGGCGATGGCCGCCGGCGTGGCGGTGGTCACGACGACCGTCGGGGGCATCCCGGAGATCGCCGACGACTCGGTCGCCCAGCTCGTGGCGCCCGGCGACAGCGCGGCGATCGCGGAGGCCGTCGCGCGGCTGCTGGCCGACGACGACCTGCGCCGCCGCCAGGTGCGCGCCGCGCGCGCCCGGGTCGAGGAGCGCTTCACCGCCGCGGCCAACGCGGAGGCGATCCATGGCCTGTACGAGCGCCTGCGGGCCGGCGGGCGCCCGTGAGGATCCTGCTCACCAGCCCGGGGATGGGCGTCGGCGGCGCCGAGCGCGTCGTCGCGATGCTGGCCGCCGGCCTGGCCGCCCGCGGCCACGAGGTGGCGCTCGCCGCGCCGCCGGGCATGCGCGACGCCGACCTCGCCGGCGTGCCGCACCTGCGCCTGCATCTCGACGACCACGGCCGCGCGCTGGCGGGCGCGGCGGGCACCGCGCGCCAGCTCGCGTCGGCGGTGCGCCGCGTGCGCCCGGACGTCGTCCACGCCCAGAACGTCAAGGCCACCATCCTGTCCGCGGTCGCCGCGCGGGCCGCGGGCCGCGGCGCCGCGCCCGTGCTGTCGACCTTCCACGGCGTGCTGCCCGACGAGTACGCGCGCGCGGCCCGGCTGCTGCGCGGCGCCGCGCACGTCGCCTGCGTGTCGGAGGACCTGCGCGCGCGGCTGACCGCCGCCGGCTTCCCGGCCGGCCGGGCGAGCGTCGTGCACAACGCCGTCGAGCCGGTCGCCCCGCTGACCGCGGAGCGCCGCGCCGCGCTGGACGCCGAGCTGGGCCTCGGCGACGGCCCGGTCGCCGCGGTCGTCGGGCGGCTCGTGCCCCAGAAGAACCACGCGCGCTTCCTGGTCGCCGGCGCGCGCGCGGCCGCCGCGGTGCCCGGCGCGCGCTTCCTGGTCGTCGGCGACGGCGAGCTGCGCGACGAGATCGCGGCCCGCCGCGCGGCGCTGGGCCTCGACGGCTCCGTGATCGTCACCGGCGCCCGCGCCGACGCGCGCGACCTGATCGCCCGCGCGGACGTCCTCGTCTTCTCCTCGGACTGGGAGGGCCTGTCGATCGCCGCGCTGGAGGCGCTCTCGGCCGGGACGCCGGTGCTCTCCACCGACGTGCAGGGCATGCGCGAGCTGCTGGCCGGCGGGGCGGGGGAGGTCGTCCCGCTCGACGACGGCCGGGCGCTGGGCGACGCGCTCGCCGCGCTGCTGGCCGACCCGGCGCGCCGGGCGGCGATGGGCGACCACGGCCGGGCGCTGGCGGCGAGCGCGTTCAGCGTCGACGCGATGGTCGGCGCCTACGAGGACCGCTACGCCGCGCTGCGGGAGCGCCGTCGGTGAGCGCCGCGCCGCGCCTGAGCGTCGTCATGCCGGCGTTCGACGCCGCCGCGACGATCGGCGCCGCCGTCGACTCCGCGCTGGCGCAGACGGTCACCGAGATCGAGGTGCTCGTCGTCGACGACGGGTCGACCGACGCCACGGTCGCCGAGGTCGCCCGCCGCGCCGAGCGCGACGCGCGCGTGGTCCTGCTCACGCAGGCCAACGCGGGGCCGTCGGCCGCGCGCAACCGCGCGATCGGGCGGGCTCGCGGCCCGGTCGTCGCCTTCCTCGACGCCGACGACCTCATGCTGCCCGTCTACGCCGAGCGCATGCTCGACCGCCTGGAGCGGCGACCCGACGTCGCGCTCGTGGCCTGCGACGCCTACATCTACGACGAGCGCTACGGCCGCGTGCGGCGCCGCACCGTCCTCGACGACGTCGCGCCGCCCACGCCGCTGCCCGCCGGCGCCGACGCGCAGTTCGCCGCGCTGGCCGATCACAACTTCGTCTACGTCGGATGCGCGGTGCGGACCGACGCGCTACGCGCCGTCGGCGGCTTCCCGGCCGACACGCGCACCAGCGAGGACTGGGACCTGTGGCTCCGGCTCCTGGACGCCGGCCACCCGATGGACCTGCTGCGCGAGCCGCTGGCCGTCTACCGCTACTCCGAGGGCCAGGCGCACCGCGACGCCGCGGCGATGGCCCGCGGCCAGGAGCGCCTCGACGCGTGGATCCGCTCGACCGGGCGCGTGGGCGACCTGCGTCGCGCGGGCGCGACGGGCGCGGCGGACGGGAGCGCGAGCGCGCTCAAGGCGCTCGTGCCCGCGCCGCTGCGACGGGCCCTGACGTGCCGACGGCGGCCACCGTCCCCGGTGGCCGCCGCCTTCCCGCGCCTCGGCCGCTGACCGCGGCCGCGCGGCGGGCTACTTCCGCTTGGCCACCGCCTTGCGCTTGGCGGCCGCCGTCTTCTTGGCCTTGGTCGCCGCCTTCTTCTTGGCGGCGGCCTTGGTGGCCCGCTTCTTGGTGGCCTTGACGATGGCGGCCCGCGCCTTGGCGTCGCGCGTCTTGGTCGACGGCTTCTTCTTGGACGGCGTCTTGGCCTTCGTCGGCGCCTTGGTCGGGGCCGTCACCGGGGCCGTGGGCGCGGTGGCCGGCGGCTGGGGCGTGCTGACCGGGGCCGTCGGCGTGGTCACCGGGGCCGTCGGCGCGGTGACCGGGGCGGCGGGCGTCGTGACCGGCGCGGGCGTCGTGACCGGCGCGGGGGTCGTCACCGGGGCGCTCGGCGCGCTCGCGTCGCTGTCGCTCGGCGTGCCCGCGTCGCCGCCGCCCGTCGTGCCCGTGTCGCCGCCGCTCGTCGCCGCGCCGCCGTCGCCCGTCGTCGTGCCGCCGCCCGTCGTGCCACCCGTGCTCGAGCCGCCGTCGCTCGGGACGCCCGGCGTGCTCGGCGGGGTGGTGTCGTCGCCCGCCTGATCTCCTTTGGTGAGGACGAGCGCCGTGTTCGGGGCCAGCGTCGCGCTCTTGGCGTTCGTCAGGCCGGAGCCGCTGTAGGTGCCGCCGAAGTCGACCTTGGCGTTGCTCGTGCCCGGGTTGACGACGACGAGGCCGTTGGTGAACGCGCGGGAGAACGCGCCGTTGCCCAGCGAGGTCATCGCGCCGGCCGGGTCGCCGATCGGCGCGTCGTACTCCGGCAGCCAGTCCGGGTCGCCGGCGTAGGTGTCGGTCGACAGGTAGGCGCTGCGGCCGCCGGCGGCCATCAGCATCGTCGCCCAGCCGTACAGCTCGGCCTGCTTGTCGCCGCTGCCCGCCTGGGTGACGCCGAGGAAGCGCTTGCCCTTGGCCTCGGCCGTGGTGATCTCGTTGAGCTGGATCTTCCAGTCGATCGTCGGGCGGTAGCCGACGCCCGGCGTCTTGGACCACTTGGCGAACATCTCGTCCTGGCCGCCGTCGAGGAACTGCAGCCAGTCGGCGGACACCGACGGGTTCTCGGTCCAGGAGCCGATGTTGGCGATCGCCAGCTTGCCCGCGGCCTTCAGGCGCGGGTAGACCGTCGCCAGCATCGAGCGCGTCGCGGCCTGGTAGGCGGCGTCGGTGGAGTAGCGCGCGATCTTGGTGGGGTCGGTGTGGTACTTGGCGGTGGTGTTGACGTCGTCCATGAAGACGCCGTCGAACGGGCCGCCGGACAGGCGGGAGACGACGTTGTCGGCCCACGCGCTCTGGTAGCCGGCGTTGCCGATGTCGGCCATGTACAGCCACGAGTAGTCGCCCTCGGTGAGACGGCTGCCGCTCGTGCTCTTGAGGAACCAGTCCGGGTGCGCCGTGTCGGCCTGCTCCATGCCCACGCCGCTGGAGTACAGCCCGTTGGGGCCGGCGCCCTTGGCCATGGCCGAGAAGTTCTGGTACATCAGCACCGTCGTGCTCGGGTTGGCGGCCTTGATCTGGCGCGCCCGCGTGGTGTCCCACGCCTGGAGCACGATGTAGGAGTTCCGCTGCGCCGCCGCCGAGACACTGGCGAAGGACGAGGGCGTCGCGAAGGAGAGCTGGTAGTGCCCTGCGGGTGCGGCCTGCCCGATGCTCGGGACGGCGAACGTGCACCACATGCACCCGACGAGGGTTGCGAGCAGCATTCGTGCGCGCATTGTGACTTGCCTGCCTTTCGGTAGCCCGGCTGGCCACTCGGCCTGGCGCTTGCGCGCGCAGACCCGGGCCCCGTGGCTTTGCGTCCCCGCCTCGCGGCGGGTTTGCCGTTGTCGATGGTCTGCGAGGGCGACGGGGTTCGCCCTTGCGTGGCTTCAGGATCGGCGGCCGTGGTCGAAGGCCCGACCACGACGCACCAAGGTTCGGACAAACGTTGAACCGGTGTTCAGGATCGGACCGGCGTCCAGAGCGGCTGGACGCCGGTGGACGCGGCTGAGAAAGCTCCCAGGAGCACGCGTTATTGTCAGCGGCGTGCCGATCGCCCCATGTGAGCCCGTGCGGCGGCGGGCGTGAGCGGACCCAGTCCCGCGAGCGCTGACGGCCTCAACGGACCGGAGCTCGGGCAGACCGACGGGGCCACCGTCCTGCGCGGCGGCGTGTGGGGGCTGCTGGTCGCGGTCGTCCCGCCCCTGCAGACGCTGCTGATCTCGATCGCGGCCGCGCGCCTGCTCGGCGCCGAGGACTTCGGCCGCCAGAGCTTCATGGCGTTCATCTCGGTCTCGTGCGTGTCGGTCTTCGCCGCGCGCGTGCCGGCGGCGCTGTCGCGCTTCGGCGCCGAGCTGTTCGGCGCGGGCGAGAACGGGATGGTCGTCGGGCTGCTGCGCTGGACGGTCCGCGTGCAGGTCCTGTCGGGGCTGGCGGCCGCCGTGGGCTTCACCGCGGCCGCGGTCTTCGGCGCCACGCCGAGCGGCGGCTGGGTGCTCGCGGGCCTGGCGACCTGGGTGGCGTGCGTGCACGCGGCGGCCAGCTCGTTCCTGGTCGCGGCGCAGCGCTGGCGCGACAGCCTCCTGCCGGGCCTGGTCACGACGATCGCGGCGGTCATCGCCGCGATCTCGGTGCTCGCGCTCGGCGGCGGCATCACCGGGTACTTCGCGGTCGAGTTCGCGGTCGCGGCGGTCAACCTGGCCTGGACGACGCGCTACGCCGCGCGCCTGCGCGGGCAGCTCGGCGAGACGGTGCCGATCACCTCCGCGCGCCGCCGCGAGTTCCGCTCGTTCATGCAGGCCTCGACGTTCTTCGCGGTGATCGAGTTCGTGGTGCTGAGCCGCTCTGAGGTCGTCTTCCTGCGCCACTACTCCGGCGCGACCGAGGTCGCGCTGTACTCCGTCGCGTTCGCCGCGGCGGCCGCGGTCGGCCGCGTGCCGGCGATGGTGACCAACGTCGCGCTGCCGGCGGTCGCCACGCTGCACGGCGCCGGCGAGCACGACCGCATCCGCTGGGGCTACTGGCGCGGCACGCGCCTGCTGATCGCCCTCTGCCCGACGCTCGTGGCGGTCGCCGCCGGCCTCGGCGCCGCCCTCCTGGGCCTCGTCTACGGCAGCGAGTACCACGGCGCCCAGCCGGTCCTGGCGATCCTGCTGACGCCGTTCGCGCTGCTGCCCGTCACCGGGATGGCCAGCGCGCTGCTGTGGATCTTCGGCCGCATGCGCTTCCTGGTCATCTGGGGCGTGATCGGCACGATCGCCGACCTCGGCCTCGCGTTCCTGCTCGTCCCGCCGTGGGGCGCCGAGGGCGCCGCGGTCGTCAACGTGGTCGCCCAGCTCGTCGTGGGCGTGCCGTCGCTCGTGCTCGTCGGGCGGATGCTGGCCCCGGCCGAGCTGGAGCCGCGGTTCATGGTGAGCTCGATCGTCCTGGCGCTGCTGGCGGGCCTGGCGACGCTCGTGCCGATCGTCCTGCTCGACGGCTTCGCGGAGGTCGTGGCCGCCGGCGCGGCGGCAGCGGTCGTGCTGTGGCTCGCGACGGGCCGGCTGGCGCTGCTGTCCGAGGAGGACACGGCCTGGCTGACCGAGGCCGCCGGCCATCGGATCGGGCCGCTGGCGCCGCTGCTGCGCCGGTTGGGCGGGCCTACGCGGCGCGGCGCAGCCGACGCAGTCCGCGGCGGTTGAGCGCGGGCGGGGGCGGCACGGAGTCGGCGCCCGCGACGATCGCCGCCGGGGCCTCGTCGGTGAGCCAGCCCTCCAGGTGCTTGGCGCCCGCCGCGGCCAGCGAGGCCCGCACGCCCGGCGGCCGGGCGCGCGTGTCGTGGGCGTCGGAGGCGACGACGTGGGCCAGGCGCTCCTCGAGCATCCAGCGCGCGTAGTTGCGCGCGGTGGTGCCGAACGCGCCGTCCAACGCGGACGCCGTGATCTGCGTCAGCGCGCCGCCGGCCACGAGCGACCGCAGCGACTCCGGGCGCCGCTGGAACTGCGGGCAGCGCTCCGGGTGCGCGATGACGAGCTGGTGGCCGCGGGAGCGCAGCAGGCCCAGGAGGACCTCGGCGTCGGTCGGACGCCGGGACAGCGGGGCCTCGACCAGCAGCCAGCGGCGACCGGCGATGGTCAGGGCGCCCAGCTCGACGTCGTCGAGGTCACAGGCGTGGGCGAGGTCGACCTCCGCGCCGGAGTGGATCGCCAGCGGGATGTCGCGCCGGGCCAGGTGCAGGCGCAGCGCGACGGTCGCCGCCTCGATCATCCGGCTGGTGTTCTGCGGCAGGTCGCCGCGCACGTGCGGCGTCGCGACGACCGCGGACACGCCCGCGGCGAGGTGCGCCGAGGCCTGCTGGTCGCTCTCCTCGATCGACGGCGGACCGTCGTCGAGGCGGGGAAGGATGTGGCAGTGAAGGTCGACGCTCACCGAGAGGCGGACGAGCTTACCGTCGCTGTCCAACGTGACGCGATCCTCACCTTCACTCCCGATCGCGGCGTCGAGGCCGGGAACCGCACCGTGAAGCGGCCGAAGCGGTCGGTGCGCAGGATCGCGCGGTAGCGCAGTTGGCCGTGCGCGCGCAGCGTCAAGCTGTAGGTGTCGATGATCGACCCGGTGCCGGTGGCGCGCAGCCGCCCGCCGCTGAGGCTCAGGCGGATCCTGGGCTTCACCGTCGCCGCCGGGAGCGGACGGCGCATCAGCGAGCGCAGCGTTCCGTAGAGCGTCTTCCTGTGGCCCCGGCGGTCGAAGACGCCGAACTGGTAGTCGGTGTTGAAGTCGTTGAGCTCGTACAGCGTCAGCGCCGCGACGTAGGACGTCGACCGCGTCGCCCGGATCAGCTCCTTGACGGCCTTGGCCTGGCCGGCCTGCGTCAGGCACGCGTGCTCGACGCGCCCGGACGGGCCGCGCTTGGCGTAGCAGCTGTCGTAGCCGTACTCGGTCAGCCACAGCTTCGAGCGGTCGCCGTTGCGCAGCTGCACCGCGCGCGTGGTCTTCAGCGCGTCGAGCGGCAGGTCGTAGAAGTGGACGGCGAGCGCGTCGTAGGAGCCCTTGAAGCCGTCGTCGTACAGCGCCTGCAGCCACTTGCCGTTGCCGCCGACGAACGAGCCGGCGATGACCGGGACCTCGGGCGCCGCGGCCTTCAGCGGGCCGTAGGCGGCCTTGGCCATCGCGACGTAGTTGCGGACCTTGCTCGGGCCGGCCCAGTAGTTCTCGTTGGCCTGGTCGGGCTCGTTCCAGACCTCGTAGGCGGCGAGGTTGGCGCGCAGGCGCGTGACGAGGAAGACCGACGTGTCGGCGAACGCGGCGAAGTCGGACGGCTGGTAGCGCGAGACCGCGAACGGCGTGCCCTTCGAGGAGCACTGGGCCTTGGCCTTGTCGGGGGCCGACGACGCCCAGCAGGGCGTGCTGACCAGGAACGGGATGAGCTTGATCTGGCGCTCCGCGGCGGCGGCGTTCAGCCGATCGAGGCTCGCGAGGTAGGTCGCGTCGTAGCGGCCTGCCGCGGCCGGCTCCAGCTGGGACCAGTCGACGCTGACGCGCAGCGACGTCATCCCGAGGTCGTGGACGGCGTCGAGCTCCTTGGCGAGCTTGGCCGGCGAGGTGCCGACCGCGACGCCCTGGATGCCGTAGAGCGCCTTGGCGCCCGCCGCGGAGGCCGTGACGGCGCAGGCGCCGACGGCCAGGAGGACGAGCAGGGCGATGCGGAGGTGCCGGACCGGCGCGTGCGCGTGCAAGGCGCGCAGGATAGCGCTGGATGGGCCGACTTCTGGTACCGCGGTACGTCCCGGTTGCCATGACCGACGAATTGCGGCAGAGTAGGAAGTGGCACGTCCCACTTCTCACTGTCACCCCGGAGCGAGCGAGAACGTCTTGAGCCTCGAGGACCCCGTCGTCATCACCTGCGCCATCTCGGGCGCGCTGGCCAACCGCGACCAGTGCCCGGCGATCCCCTACACGCCCGCGGAGTATGCCGCCGAGGCGCGGCGGATCGTCGACGAGGGCGGCGTCCACATCCACATCCACGCGCGCAAGCCCGACGGCACGCCGAGCTACGACGCGCAGGACTTCACGGCGATCCACGACGCGATCCGCGCCGAGGTCGGCGACGCCGCGATCCTCAACTTCTCCACCGGGACGATCGGGGTCGGCGTCGAGCGGCGCATCGAGTACCTGAGGGCCTGCCCGCCCGAGGTCGCCGCGCTCAACATGGGGTCCATGAACTACGCGAAGTACTCCAAGCGCCGCAAGGACTTCGTGTTCTCGGCGGTCTTCGCGAACCCGTTCGACGAGATCATCGCGTTGTTGAAGGCCATGCGCGAGCTGGGGATCAAGCCCGAGCACGAGTGCTTCGACCTCGGCCACGTCGGCTCGCTGACGCCGCTGATCGACATGGGGGTGTTGGAGCCGCCGCTGCACGCGGACTTCGTCATGGGCGTCGTCGGCGGCATCCCGCCGACCGCGCGCAACCTCGCCGTCATGGCGGACAACTTGGCCGACGTCCCCGGGGGTCCGCACCACTGGGGCGTCATCGGCATCTCGCGCAACCAGTGGACGCTGCTGGCCGCCGCGCTGGCGCTGGGCGGCTCGATCCGCGTCGGGCTGGAGGACAACCTGTACCTGCCCGACGGCGAGATGGCCAAGTCCAACGGCGAGCTGATCGCCAAGGCGCGGCAGATGACGCAGGACGCGGGGCGCCGTCCGGCGACCGTCGAGGAGGCGCGCGCGTTGCTGGGGCTCAAGCCGCGGGTGGCCGCGTGAGCGGCTCCGCCGCCGCCGCGCTGCCCTTCGAGGGCCTGCGCGTCCTGGACCTGTCGCGCCTGCTGCCCGGCGGGTTCTGCTCGCTGCTGCTGGCCGACTTCGGCGCCGACGTCATCAAGGTCGAGGACACCGGGATGGGCGACTACATCCGCTGGTCGCCGCCCGCGTTCGAGGGCGCGGAGGAGACGGCCAAGTCGTCGCTGTTCCTGTCGCTGAACCGCAACAAGCGCTCGATCCGCGTCGACCTGAAGTCCGAGGCCGGACGCGAGGTGCTGCTCAAGCTCGTCGAGGACGCCGACGTCGTCCTGGAGTCGTTCCGGCCCGGCGTGCTCGACCGCCTCGGCGTCGGCTACGAGGTCATGCGCGCGCGCAACCCGCGGATCGTCTACTGCGCGATCACCGGCTACGGCCTCACCGGTCCCAACGTGCACCGCTCGGGGCACGACATGAACTACCTGGGCCTCAACGGCGTGCTGGCGCTCGGCGGCGACGAGGGCGGCGCGCCGATCCAGGCCGGCGCGCAGATCGCCGACCTCGGCGGCGGCGCGCTGATGGGCGCCTTCGGGATCCTCGCCGCGCTGCGCGAGCGCGACCGCTCGGGCGAGGGCCAGCTCGTCGACGCCTCGATGTTCGACGGCGCGCTGAGCTGGCTGGCGATGGTCGCCGCGCGCGTGTTCGCCGCGGGGGAGACGCCGCGGCGCGGCCGGGAGATGCTCAGCGGCTCGCTGCTCTGCTACCGGCCCTACCGCTGCGCCGACGGCTGGGTCACGCTCGGCGCGCTGGAGCCGAAGTTCTTCGCGGCGTGGGCCAACGGCGTCGGGCGACCGGACCTGATCGAGAAGCAGTTCGAGCGGCCGGGCTCCGACGCGCACGCCGAGGTCGAGGCGATCTTCGCGAGCCGCACGCGCGAGCGGTGGGCCGCGTTCGCCGACGAGCACGACTGCTGCCTGGAGCCGGTGCTGGAGGTCGAGGAGGCGCTGGAGTCCGAGCTGGTCCGCGCCCGCGAGATGGTGATCGAGTTCGAGCAGCCGGGCGCGGGGACGGTCAAGGGCCTCGGCTTCCCGGTCAAGCTCTCGCGCACGCCCGGCGCCGTCCGGCGCGGCGGCCCGGCGCTCGGCGAGCACACCGAGGAGGTGCTGCGCGAGGCCGGCTACGAGGAGGCGGCGATCGCGCGGCTGCTGGAGTCCGGCGCGGTCGCGGCCGCGGCGGCATCTGCGACCGGAGATACGTTCCTGGCCTCGTGAACGACGACGGCCTCCTCAAGATGAGCGAGCTCGCCCAGCGCAGCGGCGTCTCGGCGGGCACGATCAAGCACTACCTCCGCGAGGGGCTGCTGGGCGACGGCGAGGGCGTGGTGCGCACGTCGCGCAACATGGCCTACTACCCGCCGGCGTACGTGGAGCGGATCACGCTCATCAAGCGGCTGCAGGAGGACCGCTTCATGCCCTTGAAGGTCATCAAGGGCATGCTCGACGAGGACCCCGACCGGGCGCTGGCGCTCGTCGAGCTGGAGGACCGGATCATCGAGCGCGCGCTGGAGCGCCGCGACACCGCGCGCGTCAGCAAGGCCGAGATCCGCGAGCGCTACGACCTGCCCGAGGTCGTGCTGGACCGCCTCGCCGAGTTGGAGATCCTGACCCCCGACACGCGCGGCTACGACCCCGACGACGTCGCGATCATCGAGGCGATGGTCCGCTTCCGCGCGGGCGGCTACGACGAGACGCTCGGCTTCACGGTCTACGACACGCTGCGCTACCGCGAGGCGCTGCAGCCGCTGGTCGAGGAGGAGATCGCGACCATGTTGGGGCGGTTGGCCGGCGAGGTCGAGGCCGAGCGCGCCGCCGACATCATCGCCTCGGGCACCGAGCCGCTGCGCGAGCTGCTCGGCGCGCTGCACTCCAAGCTGCTGCTGGCCGAGCTGGCGCGCCAGGCGCGCGAGCGCTAGATGGTGTTCTTGCCGACGGCGCCGCCCTTCGACGGCGGTGCCGTCCTGGCGTTCCTGGCCGCGCGCGCGATCGCCGGCGTCGAGGCGGTCGAGGGCGGCACGTACCGGCGGACGCTGGCGCTGGACGGAGGCGACGCGGTCGTCTCCCTCACGCCGCGCGTCGACGGGGTGGAGGCGACGCTCGCCCTCGCCGCGCCCGACGACGAGCCGCGCGCGGTGGCGGTCGCCCGCGCGCTCTTCGGCCTCGACCAGGACCCGGCCGCGACGCGAGCCGCGCTCGGCGACGACCCCGTCCTCGGCCCGTTGGTCGCGGCCCGGCCCGGCCTGCGCGTGCCCGGCGTCGCCTCCGGCTGGGAGGCCGCGGTGCGCGCGGTCGTCGGCCAGCAGATCAGCGTCGCGGCGGCGAGCAAGCTGCTGTCGCACCTGACCGCGACGGTGGGGCGGAGGGTCGCGCTCGGCGCGGGCGTGCGGCGCGCGGGCCCGCTCGCCTTCGCCTTCCCCGAGCCGGCCGCGCTCCTCGCCGCGCCCGACGACGCGTTCCGCATGCCGCGCACGCGCGCCCGGACGCTGCGCGAGCTGGCCGCCGCCGACCCGCCGCTCGCGACGCCCGCCGACGCGGGCGCGCTGACCGCGCTGTACGGGATCGGCCCGTGGACGGCGGGCTACGTCGCGCTGCGCCTCGGCGACCCCGACGTCTTCCTCGACGGCGACGTCGCGGTCCGCACGGCGCTGCGGGGCCTCGGCGCGAGCACCGCCGACGCGCCGCGCTGGGCGCCGCACCGCAGCCACGCGGTCCTGCAGCTCTGGGCAAACCTCGCCAAACCTCCGCTCGGCGCGCCACGCTGAGGAGGAGTCCGCCGGCCGACCGGGTAGGTCCTCCCGGAGATGAGGATGGCTCACCGGCTCGTCGCCGCCCCGCCGGAGGTCCGGTCGCTGTCCGGGCTGACGCTCGTCGCCGCCGTCGCGTGCGCGTTCTCGGCGGCGTTCCCGGTCGCGCCCGGTCGCCCCACCGACCTGCTGATCGCGCTGACGCTCGGCGGCGTCGTGCTGGCGGGCGGGCTGATCCTCGCCGGATCGCGCGTCGGCCACGGCGGCCTGACGCTCACCGTCGCCGTGCAGATCGGGTGCGCGAGCGTGCTGGTCGGCGCCTCGGCGACGACCGGCGGGGCGATGCTCGCCGGCTACGCCTACGTCTGGATCACGGTCTACAGCGCGCTGTTCCTGACGCCGGCGGCCACGCGCCTGCACTGCGCGCTGACGACCGTCGGCTTCGGCGCGGGCCTGCTGGCCGGCGGGCTGCACGGGATGGTGACCGCGTGGATCCTGGTCAGCGCGACGGTCTGGGGCTCCGCGCACGCCCTGTCCAAGCTCAGCGAGCGCGTCCGGCGCCAGGCCGAGACCGATCCGCTCACCGGCCTGCTGAACCGCCGCGCGTTCGTCGCCGCCGCCGAGCGCGAGCACGAGCTGGCCGCGCGCACCGGCGCGGACCTCACGGTCGTGCTCATCGACCTCGACGACTTCAAGGCCGTCAACGATCGCGAGGGCCACGCGGCCGGCGACCTGCTGCTCGCCGACCTGGCGGCGGCCTGGCGGGGCGTGCTGCGCCCCGCCGACCTCCTGGCCCGCCACGGCGGCGACGAGTTCGCCGTGCTGCTGCCCGCGACGTCCGAGGACGGCGCGGCGCGCGTGGTCGCGCGCCTGCGCGAGGCGCATCCGACGACCTGGTCGGCGGGCGTCGCCGCGTGGGAGCGCGAGGTGTCGCTGGACGCCGCGCTGGCGGCCGCCGACGCGGACCTCTACGCGGCCAAGCGCGGGCGGCCGCGGCGACCCCTACAACTCGGCTGAGGCGCGCTCGCGCGCCGCCGCCGCCGCGGCGCCGCGCAGGTCGTCCTGCGTCCACGCCTCGGCGAGCCGGACGATCACCGCGGCGGCCGAGGCCATGTCCTGCAGCGACGCCCACTCGCGGACCGAGTGGAACTCGTGGCCGCCGGTGAAGACGTTGGGCGTCGGCAGGCCCATCGCGCTCAGCCGCGAGCCGTCGGTGCCGCCGCGGATCACCGTGCGGCGCGCCTCCAGGCCCTCGGCGGAGATCGCCCGCTCGGCGGCCTCGACGACCTCGGGGAACGGCTCCAGGTGCGAGCGCATGTTGGGGTACTGGTGGACGACGTCGACCTCCAGCCGCGCGCGCGGCTCGGCGCCGACGACCTCCTCGGCGGTCGACCGGATCAGGTCGACGTGCCGCGCGAGCTGGTCCTCGTCGAAGTCGCGGACGATCATCGTCGCGGTCGCCTTCTGCGCGTCGCCGCCCAGGGCGTAGGGGTGGATGTAGCCGTCGCGGCCGTCGGTCGTCTCGGGCGTCATGTGGTCGGACGGCAGCGCCGCGACGAACCGCGCGACCAGGCGCGCGGCGTTGACCAGGATGTCCTTGGCGAAGCCCGGGTGGATGTCGACGCCGTGGACGGTCACCGTCACCTCGGCGGCGTCGAACGTCTCGTCCTGCAGCTCGCCGACCTCCGAGCCGTCCATGGTGTAGGCGCAGAACGCGCCGAAGCGCTCGACGTCGAACAGCGTCGCGCCCTCGCCGATCTCCTCGTCGGGCGTGAAGCACACGCGGATCGTCGGACGCGGCAGCTCGGGGTGCGCGGCCAGGTGGGCGACCGCGGTGACGATCTCCGCGACGCCGGCCTTGTCGTCGGCGCCCAGCAGCGTGTCGCCCGACGAGGTGATGACGTCGTGGCCCTTCTTGTCCGCCAACGCGCCGACCGTCGCCGGGTCGAGCCTCGTGCCGCCGCGCGGCAGCTCGATCACGCCGCCGTCGTAGTCGCGGTGCACGATCGGCTCGACGCCCGCGCCCGGCGCGTCCGGCGACGTGTCGACGTGCGCGACCAGGCCGATGACCGGCGCGTCCTCGACCGTGGCGGGCAGCGTCGCCACCACGTAGCCGTTGTCGTCCAGGAACGCGTCCTCCAGCCCGGCCGCCTTCAGCTCGTCCACGAGCAGCCGTCCCATCTCCAGCTGCCCCGGCGAGCTGGGGCTCTTGGTGCGCTTGCGCGCGGCGGTGGACTCGATGCGGCAGTAGCGGTCGAAGCGCTCGAGCAGGCCGGGCGCCAGCGCTTCGGCGAGGGGAGAGGAAAACGGGGACGGCATGCCGTCCAGCCTAGACCGTGACCGCGGCGGCCCCGCGTCACCAGCGGACGCTGTGGCGCTCCATCACGCCCCACCCGCGGGCGACGGCGATCCCGCCGGGCAGCGTCCCCGAGAACGTCCCGAACGGCTGGACGTAGTCGGAGGCGAACAGCTTGAAGTCGTCGGCGCGGGCGCGGCGGGCCTCCTCGGCGAAGGCCAGGCGGGCGGGGTCGGCGTCCCCGAACGAGACCGCCGACAGGTCGTCGGCGAACGTCGCGGGCGGCAGCTCGGTCGCGACGCCGCCGACCCAGGCCGTGCGCTCGCTGCCGACCGGCGCGTCGTGCACGCCGTCGACGATGTTGAAGGCCAACGGGGTGCCGTCGGGCGCCTCGCCGACGCCCGCGCACCAGCGCCAGTCGGTGCGGCGCGCGTGGTAGCCCGCGGAGTCGTCGATCAGCCCGCGCAGCTCGATCGCGCGGCCGCCGACCGTGCCGGTCGCGCGCACCGGCCGCTTGCGCGTCCAGATGTAGGAGTCGCCGTGGCGCGAGGTCACGGCCATCGCGTCGCCGTCGGGCTCCAGCGTCAGGCGCGCGTCGGCGAAGCGCGCGGCGTCGTCGGCGATCGCCACCGCGCCGGGGCGGAAGACCGTCTTCTCGCGCAGGTCGCGGCGGTCCCAGAACGCCCAGAAGGACTGCGGCAGGCCCGCGACGCGCACCGTCGCGGCGCAAAGCATGAGATCCTCGCCGTACAGCCCGAGGTACCGCCAGCGCTTCAGCGGGCGTCGGTCGCGCAGCGGCGCCATCCGCGCGGGCGGCACGGGCAGCCCGGTCGGGCGGTCTCGCAGGGGCAGCTCGGACAGGCTCGGCACGGCGGGGTATGCTCCCAGACGCGCTGTTGACTGACCAGTCAATCGCCGCTCGGGCCCCCACTCCACCGACTCTTGCGCGCCGCTGCCGTCCAACTCACCGCGACCGCCGACAAGGCGAGGAACCTCGAGACGGCCGACCGCCTCGTGCGCGCCGCCGCGGCCGACGGCGCGTCGCTGGTCGTGCTGCCCGAGAAGTGGTCGGTCTACGGGTCGCCCGAGGACCAGCGCGCGGGCGCCGAGCCGCTGGACGGCCCGGCCTTGTCGTGGGCGCGGGCGATCGCGCGCGAGCTGGCCATCGACCTCGTCGCCGGCTCGATCGCCGAGCGGGTCGACGGCCGCGCCGACGGCCGCGGCTCCAACACGTCGGTCCACGTCGGGCCCGACGGCGCCGACCGCGCGACCTACCGCAAGATCCACATGTTCGACGTGCTCGTCGGCGGTCGCGCCTACAAGGAGTCCGACGGCGAGGCGCCCGGCGACGAGATCGTGCTCAGCGCGACCGCCGACGGCGTCGGCCTCGGGCTGACCATCTGCTACGACCTGCGCTTCCCCGAGCTGTACCGCCGCCTGGCGGTCGACGGGGCGCGCGTCCTCGCCGTGCCGTCGGCCTTCACCGAGCCGACGACCCGTGACCACTGGGAGGTGCTGTTGCGCGCCCGCGCGATCGAGAACCAGGCCTTCGTGATCGCCGCCAACCAGGTCGGGCGCCACGCGCCGGGCCTGCGCACCGGCGGCCGCTCGATGATCGTCGACCCCTGGGGCCTCGTCCTCGCCCAGGCGCCCGACACCGAGTCCTACGCGATCGCCGACCTCGACCTCGACCGCCAGGCCCGCATCCGCGCCGACCTCCCGTCGCTGGCGAACCGCCGGCCGGAGACGTACTGATGGCCACCGCCCGCAACAGCGCCGCGGCCGCCGAGAAGCGCCGCCTGATCCTCGACGCGGCGGTCCGCGTCTTCGCCCGCCAGGGGTTCCACACCTGCCGCGTGAGCGACATCGCCGACGAGGCGGGCGTCGCCTACGGGTTGGTGTACCACTACTTCCGGTCCAAGGACGAGGTCCTGGACACGCTGTTCCTCGAGCGCTGGAACGTCATGCTGGAGGCGATCCGGCAGGTCGACGAGCAGGACATCCTGGCCCGCAAGAAGCTCGAGGCGATCGCCGGGTTCATCGTCGACTCCTACCGCCACGACCCCGACCTGATGAAGGTCATCATCGTGGAGGTCACGCGCGCGGCGAACTCGTTCGGCCAGACGCACCTGGCGAAGATCACCGAGGCCTACAACCTGATCGCCCAGGTGGTCGAGCGCGCGCAGGCGGCCGGCGAGTTCCGCTCCGACATCTCGCCGCAGTTCGCCGCGATGGCGTTCTACGGGGCGATCGAGCAGGTGCTGACCGGCTGGATCTTCGACTCGCTGCCCAAGGCCGGCCAGGACATCGACGACGCCAAGCGGCTGATCGTCGAGACGATCTGCGGCGGCTTGGATCAATAGCCCGCCTGCCTTGCGGGTAGGGTTGTGGCCCGATGCAGCAGAACGACATCGTCAAGCGCCTCGCCTGGTCGGGCCTCCTCGCGGCGTTCGGCGCGGCCGCGTCGGTCGTCGCCTCGCGCGCGGCGGCCATGGCCTTCCGCCGGATCTTCGACGAGGACCCGCCGGAGTGACCGGGCCGGACCCCGACAGCCCGACGCCGGAGCCCGCGTACGTGGATCCGGCGCCCGAGCCCGCCGAGGCGGTCGCGCAGGCGCCGATCCCGCCCGCCGCGGATCCGCCGGCCGAGCCCACGCCGACCGTCCCCCTGGGCGACGCGACGTTCGCGCAGCCCGCGGGCAGCGCGCTGCTCGGCGGCGCGGGCGGCGAGGTCGATCCCCATCCCGAGAAGCTCGTCGGCGCCGCGTTCGCCGGCGGCCTCGTCGCCGCCCTGTTCCTGAAGGGCATGGCCCGGAGGAAGCACTCGTGAGCGATCAGCAGCCCACCAACCTGGCCGCCGCGATCCAGGACGTCAGCGAGAAGGCCCAGCTGCTCGTCCGCGAGGAGATCGAGCTGGCCAAGGCCGAGGTCACGCAGAAGGTGCGCTCGCTGGGCGTCGGCGCCGCGGTCGCCGCGGCGGCCGGGGTCTTCGTCCTCGGGGCGGCGATCATGATCCTGTTCGGGCTGGCGTGGCTGGCCTACTGGGCGATCCCGTTCCCCGACGGCCAGTACTTCTGGGGCTACTTCACGATCGCCGCGATCCTGCTCCTGCTCGCCGCGCTGGCGGGCTACGTCGCCTACCGCGCGCTCAAGAAGGGCTCGCCGCCGGCGCCGAAGATGGCCATCGAGGAGGCCAAGCTGATCAAGGAGACCGTGTCCGCCGAGCATCCCGGGGGGACGGTCTAGATGGCCGCCCAGCGCTCGCCCGAGGAGATCGCGAATCTCCTCCCGGAGGCTTGTTGATGTCCCAACGTTCGCCGGAGGAGATTCGGGCCTCCATCGAGGCCAACCGCGCCGAGCTGGCCGTCTCGCTGGAGCGGCTGCGCGGCGAGGTCGCCGAGGTCACCGACTGGCGCAAGCAGATCCGCGAGCACCAGCAGGAGGTGCTCATCGGCGCCGCCGTCGCGGGCTTCGTGATCGGTGGCGGCATTGCCGCCATCGGCGGCCTCATGCGCCGCAAGAAGAAGCGCCGCTGGTAGACGCCGCGTAGCGATTCGCCCTGGACCGTCCGGCCCCATGCCTACGGTTCGGGGCGGATGCCCACGCGCGCCTCAGAGCTGCCTGCCCGCTCGATCCTCCGGATCGTGACGATCGTCGTCCTGGCGGCGCTCGCGCTCTACCTCATCTTCCTGCTGCGCAGGCCGATCGGCTGGGTCCTGACCGCGACGTTCATCGCGGTCGCGCTCTCGGCGCCGGTCAACCGGCTCAACAACCACATGCGCCGCGGGTTCGCGATCGCGATCGTCTACCTGGGGCTGATCCTCGTCCCGATCGGGCTGACCGCCCTGGTCGTGCCGCCGTTGGTCACGCAGGGCACGAACTTCGCCGAGGACCTGCCCAAGTACGCCAACGACGTCCAGGACTACGTCAACAAGAACAAGCGCCTGCGCGAGCTGGACGACAAGTACGACCTGACCGGCCAGCTGCAGAAGCAGGCCAACCAGCTGCCGGGCCGGGTCGGCGACGCCGCCAAGGTCCTCAGCGACATCGGCCTGGGCCTGGTCAACTCGATCTTCGCGCTGGTCAACATCCTCATCTTGAGCATCTTCATCGTGTCGCGCGGGCGCGAGTGGACCGACGCGGCCCTGCGGCTCAGACCCCCGGCCGAGCGAGAACGGATGCGGCGCATCCTGGACCACACCGCCAGCGCGGTCGGCGGCTACGTCCAGGGCGCGCTGACGATCGCGCTGATCGCGGGCGTCCAGGCGTTCATCGTGCTGGAGATCCTCGGCGTGCCGTTCGCCGCGCCGCTGGCGGTGATGGCCGGGCTGGCGTCGCTGATCCCGCTCGTCGGCGCGACCGCGGCGGCCATCCTCATCGGGGTGGTCACGTTGTTCAACAACTTCCCGACCGACACCATCATCTGGGCGGTCTGGGCGGTCGTCTACCAGCAGATCGAGAACAACATCATCCAGCCGCAGGTCCAGCGGCGGACCGTGCAGGTGCAGCCGTTCGTCGTGCTCGTGGCCGTGCTGTTCGGCTCGACGCTGCTGGGCATCCTCGGCGCGATCGTCGCGATCCCGCTGGCGGCGTCGATCCAGATCGTGCTGCGTGAGTGGTGGGCCTGGCGCCAGGAGCTGAAGACCCAGGCGCTGCTGGATCCCGACCGGCCGCCGCCCGACGACGACGGCGGCGGGGGCGGCGTGATCGTGCCCTCGCCGGGCTGAGGCGGCTAGACGCCCAGCTCGGCCATCAGCGCGCGCGGCAGGCCGCCCGCGCCGATCAGGCCGGGGCCGACGTGGGTGCCGATGACCGGGCCGATCTCGCTGACGAAGACCGGCTCGGAGTCGAAGATCTCGCGGCCGCGCTCGACGAGGCGCGCGGCCTCCGCCGGGGCCTGGATGTGCTGGACGACCCAGCCGTCGGCGCCGTCCTCCTTGCGCGCCTTGAGGTAGTCGACCATCCGCTCGAACGCGCGGCCCGCCGTGCGGACGCGCTCGACCGGCGTGATCTCGCGGTCGATCGTGAGGATCGGCTTGATCTTCAGCGCGCCGCCCAGCCACGCCTGCGCGGTGCCGATGCGCCCGCCGCGCTTGAGGAACTCCAGCGTGTCGACCGCGAACCAGATCTTCATGGCGTCGGCGGCCTCCTCGACGCGGGCGCGCACGGCGTCGACGTCGGCGCCGGTCGACGCGGCCGCGGCGCCGGCCAGCGAGCAGAGCCCGATCCCGCCGCACGCGGTGCGCGAGTCCACGACCTCGACGCGGCGGCCCGGGTAGCGCGTCGCGATCTCGGTCGCCGCCTGGCGCGCGGTCTCCGGCGTGCCGCTGATGCCGCCGGCGATGTGGACCGAGACGATGTCGCGCCCCTCCTGGGCCAGCGGCTCGTAGACCTCCAGGAAGTCGCCGATCGACGGCTGCGACGTCGTCGGCAGCTGGTCCATCGCGCGCAGCGTGTTGTAGAAGCCGTCGAAGTCCGGCATGTCGGACTCGCGCTCGTGGCGGTCGCCGAGGTTGACGTAGAGCGACACCTGGCGGATGTCGTGCGCGGCCAGCAGCTCGCGCGGCGCGTAGTGCGTGGTGTCGGTGACGACCGCGACCTGGGACATGGTGCGCCAGCCTACGGGTTCGGAGCGTGGCAGGATGCGTGCCGGATGGGTGTCACGCTCGTAACCGGTGCGACCGGGCTGATCGGCTCGCACGTCGCCCGAGCGCTCGTGGAGCGCGGCGATCGCGTGCGCGTCGCCGTGCCGGAGGGCGCGTCGCGGGCCGCGCTGGCCGGGATCGAGGACGGCGTCCAGGTCTTCGCCGGCGACGTGGTCGTGCGCCGCGACGCCCGCCGCGCGCTGCGCGACGTCGACCTGCTGTTCCACGTCGCGGGCGCGACGACGCTGCGCGCGGGCTGGCGCGCGCTGCATCGCGCCAACGTGCTCGACACGCGCGTCGTGCTGGAGGAGGCGCTGCGCGCGGGCGTGGAGCGCGTCGTGCACACGAGCGCCGTGGCGGCGATCGGGCCCGCGCCGCGCGGCGTGACGGCCGACGAGACCCAGGGCTTCAACGCGGCCCGCGTCGGGTTGACCTACGCCAACGCGAAGGCCGAGGCCGAGCGCGAGGCGCTGCGGATCTGCGCTCAGGGGCTGCCGGTCGTGATCGTCAACCCGGCGCACGTGCTCGGGCGCGGCGACGTGCACCGGTCCTCGACCGAGCTGGTCCGGCGCTTCCTGCGCCGTGAGATCCCGATCTACGTCGACGGGACGCTCTGCATCGTCGGCGCCGAGGACGTCGCGCGCGGCCACCTGCTGGCCGCCGAGCGCGGCGCGGTGGGCGAGCGCTACATCCTGGGCGGCCGGAACTTCACCAACGACCGCCTGTTCGCCGACCTCGGGCGGTTGAGCGGGGTCGAGCCGCCCGCGGTCAAGCTGCCGCTGCCCGCCGCGCTGGCCGTCGCCCAGGCCTTCCAGGCGCTGCCCGGCCGCCCGCCGATCACCGTCGAGGAGGTCCGTGCGCTCTCGCTGCGCTGGGCCTACCGCTCCAACAAGGCCCGCCGCGAGCTGGGCTGGACGACCGGCCACCACGAGCAGCCGCTGATCGACACGATCGAGTGGTACCGCGAACGCGAGCCCGACGCCGTCCGCGCGCCGGGAACGCGGCAGCCGCTGGCGCTGCGGGTCGCGGGGTTCGGGACCTCGCGGCTGGCGGGCGTGGCGCGGGCCCTGCGGGACTGAGCGGTCGATCCGACCGGTCGATCCCGCGACCGGGACGCGGGTCGCGCCGCCGGCGCGCTCACGCCACGGCGTCGGCGCCGGCCAGCAGCGCCGCCACCGACGCCCCGTCCACCGGCGACGCCACGCCCCGCTCGGTGACCAGCGCGCTGACCAACCCGGCCGGCGTCACGTCGAACGCCGGGTTGATCACCGGCGTCCCGGCCGGCGCCACCGACACGCCGCCGAACGACGTCACCTCGTCCGCGCCCCGCTCCTCGATCTCGATCGCGTCGCCGTCCACGGTGGAGGGATCGATGGTGGAGGTCGGTCCGGCGACGACGAACGGCACGCCCGCCGCCCGCGCCGCCAGGGCGTGCGAGTACGTCCCGACCTTGTTGGCGGTGTCGCCGTTGGCGGCGACCCGGTCGCAGCCGACGATCACGGCATCGGCCAGGCCGCGGCGCAGCAGGGACGCCGCGGCGCCGTCGACGACCACGGCATGGGGGATCCCGAGCCTCGCCAGCTCCCACGCGGTCAGCCGCGCGCCCTGCAGCAGCGGCCGCGTCTCGCAAGCGATGACCTTCACGCCCTCGTGGCGCTCGGCCAGCGCGACGCACACGCCGAGCGCGCTCCCGCGTCCGCCGGTCGCCAAGGCCCCCGTGTTGCAGTGCGTCAGCACCGTCCGCGCGCCGTCCAGCAGGTCCGCGCCGAACCCGGCGAGCGCCTCCGACGCCGCGTCCTCGGCGGCCTGGATCCTCTGCGCCTCGCCGCGCGCCGCGCTGGAGATCGTCGTCGGCCCCGCGCTCATGACCGCCGCGCGCACGCGCTCGACGGCCCACGCCAGGTTCACGGCGGTCGGACGGGAGGCGATCAGCACGTCCGCGCCCTCCTCCAGCGCCCCCAGCGACGGCCGCGCGCTCAGCTCCATCGCCAGCCCGTAGGCGGCGGCGATCCCGATGTTCGGCGCCCCGCGCACGGCCAGGCGCGCGATCGCCTCGGCGGTGTCGCGCGCGCCGGTCAGGCTCAGCCAGACCTCCTCGCGCGGCAGCCGCGTCTGGTCGAGGATCGACAGCCGCTTGCCGTCCCAGCGGACGGCCTGGATGCGCTCGGACGCGGACGGGATCGCCACGCCGGTCACCTTAGAAGGTGCTGGTGCGACGCCCGCGCCGGACCCTTCTCTACTGTTCGCCGCACCCGTGCCCCGCTCGCTCTCCGCGGCTGCCGCCGCCCTCCTCGCCCTGCTGATCCCCGCCGCCGCGCAGGCCGCCGGCGGCCCGATCATGCCGCTGTCGGCCGTCCAGAACGGCATGCGCTGCACCGGCTACACGGTGATCAAGGGCACCGCGATCACCAGCTTCGACGTCGAGGTCGTCGACGTCCTCGCCGAGCCGTACGCGTCGATCCTCGTCAAGGCCAGCGGCCCCGCGGTCGACGAGACCGGCATCGCCGAGGGCTTCAGCGGCTCGCCGGTCGTGTGCGTCGACCCGGCCGACGGCGTCGCCAAGACGATCGGCGCGATCGCCCAGGGCACCGGCGACTACGGCAACAAGCTCGTGCTCGTCACGCCGATCCAGACGATGCTCGGCGAGCCCGCGATCCCGCCGGTCAGCGCGGCGAGCGCGTCGAAGTCCTCCAAGAAGCTCGCGCGCCGCGCCCGCGCGCTGGGCACGCCGCTGAGCTTCGCCGGCGTCAGCGGCCCGGTCGCCACCGCGCTGGCCAAGGCCGCCAAGAAGGCCGGCCGCGCGGTCTACGCGGCGCCCGCCGCGCCGCGCGTCGCCGCCTTCTCGCCGCAGACCCTCCAGCCCGGCGCCTCGGTCGCCGCGTCGCTGTCCTCGGGCGACATCCAGGCCGGCGCGGTCGGCACCGTCACCTACGTCGACGGCGACACCGTCTGGGCCTTCGGCCATCCGCTGGACGGCGCGGGCCGCCGCTCGCTGCTGCTGCAGGACGCCTACGTCTACACGGTGGTCAACAACCCGCTCGACACCGAGGACTCCGTCTCCTACAAGTACGCGACGCCGGGCCACGACCTCGGGACGCTCACCAACGACGCGCCGACCGCCGTCGTCGGCCGCCTCGGCGCGCTGCCCACGACGTTCCCGCTGCGCGTGACCGCCAAGGACCTCGACTCGGGCCGCGTCGTGCACGTCAACAGCCGGATCGCCGACGAGACCGCGGTCGGCCAGCCGACCGGCACCTCGTCGCTGACCCAGGTCGCGCCGGTCGCCGTCGCGCAGGCCGCCTACGACATCCTGCGCGGCTCGCCCGCGCGCCAGAGCGGCGAGCTGTGCCTGCGGCTGGACATCCGCGAGCAGCAGGCGCCGCTGCGGTTCTGCAACACCTACGTCGGCGGGACGCCCAGCTCGCCGGCCGCGCCGCTGGTCGCCGACGTCGCCTCGGCCACGACGCTGCTCGACCAGTACAACTTCGGCGTCGTCCACGTGACGTCGGCGGCGGTGAGCCTGAAGCTGCGCCGCTCGCTGCGCCAGGCCTACATCCTGGGCGCCACGGGGCCCACGCGCGTCAAGCGCGGACGCGACGTCAAGGTGAAGGTCTACGCCCAGAAGGTCCGCGGGGCCAAGCTCACGCGGACGGTCAAGGTCCACATCCCGCGCTACCTGAGCAAGGGCACGCACATCCTGACGCTGACCGGGACGCCCGCCGACGTCGTCGCGGGGCAGACCGACAGCGGCGACTACAGCTCGACGTTCACGATCTCGCTCGGCGACGACTCGTCGGGCAGCGACGACCCGGGCCCGCGCTCGCTGCGCGAGCTGACCGCGGCGTTCGGCGCGATCCACCGCGAGGACGGCGTGACGGCGAGCTTCCGCGATCCCGGCGACGGCAACGGCGACACCGCCACGTCGGAGATCGAGGTGCTGCACGACCCGCAGCTGCGCTTCAGCGGACGCGCGGCGCTGCGGGTCGTGGTCAAGCCCTAGGGCTCAGGACAGGCGGTTCTCGATGCCCAGCGGCGCGGGCCGCGTCGGCGCGGCCGCCGCCCCGTCCTCGACGTCGTCGGGCTGCTCGACGCCGAGCGCCTGCGCCAGCTCGCCGGACTCGAGCATCTCCAGCACGATGTCGCAGCCGCCGACCAGCTCGCCCTTGACGAACAGCTGGGGGATCGTCGGCCAGTTGGACAGCGCCGACAGCTCCTGGCGGATGCGCGGGTCGGGCAGGATGTCGACCGCCGCGAACGGCGCGTCGAGCGTCTGGAGCGCGGCGACCGTGCGCGCGGAGAAGCCGCACGCGGGCGCGTCGGGCGTGCCCTTCATGAAGAGGATCGTCGGGTTGTCGCGGATCGCCTCGGCGATCGCCTCGCGGATGGGGTTGTCGCTCATGAGTGCTCCGGAACCTTGGTGGTCAGTGACAGCGCGTGAATCGCCCCGCCGATCTCGGCGCCGAACACGTCGTAGACGAGACGGTGCTGTTGGATGCGGCTCAGCCCGGCGAACGCGGGGGAGACCACGGTGGCGCGGAAGTGGTCGCCTCCACCCGTCCAGTCCTCCACCTCGGCGGTGCTGTCGGGCAGCGCCGCCTCGATGCGGCTCTTGAGTTCGTCCGTCGTCGGCATCGGGGCTTGAGGGTATCGCTATCCTTTGTATAGCGATGACCGGAACCACCGTCACCTACCAGGCCAAGGGCGTCCGCTTCACGGAGAAGGGCGCCGTCAAGGTTCGCGAGTTCCTGGAGGCCCAGGGCGCCGACATCAGCTCCGCCGGACTGCGCGTCGGCGTGCGGGGCGGCGGCTGCTCCGGCTTCCAATACCAGCTCGCCTTCGACGACCAGCACGATGGCGACGCCATCTTCGAGGACCAGGGCCTCCGCATCCTGGTCGACGCCCAGTCGCTGCCCTACGTGGACGGCTCGGAGATCGACTACGTCGACTCGCTCCAGGGCGCGGGCTTCCAGGTCAACAACCCCAACGTCGTCGCGGCCTGCGGTTGCGGCTCGTCGTTCCGCGTCGAGGACGACGCTGAGGTCTCGGCCGTCTGAGCGCCGGTTCCGGCGAGCACGGCCGTGGACGCGTCCCGGCCGACGCTGAGCACCACCCGATCCCTTGACGATCCAACCAGGATCGCCTGCGGAATCGTGTGGCGCTCAGCATCCGCCCGGAACACGTCCACGACCGCGCTCGCTTCGGAACCGACACTCAGCCGGCTCAGGCTGGTTGGCGGTTCTGGTTTCGGTCCTCTTCCTCGCCGGCTGCGGCGGCGGGGACGACGACGCGCGCCCGCCCGCGAAGACCGCGGCCGCGGCGCCGCCGTCCGCCTCGCAGGTCGCGCCCGCGACGACGAGCGCGCCGGCCCAGACGCCCGACCGGCCGGTCGTGCTGGCGACCGGCATCACCGAGTCCAACTCGCAGCTGCTGTGGGATCCCGGCACGCGTCCGGTCGTCGCGCCCGGGTTCGGGATCTGGCGCGACCGGCTGCTGGCGCTCAAGCCGCGCTTCGTGCGCGTGCCGGTCTACTGGTCGCAGCTGCAGCCCGATCCGTCGCGGCCCGCCGACCTGTCGCATCCGGCCGACGGCTGCCTGCGCGGGCTGGCGCCGTGCGGCGAGTCCAGCGGGATCGCCGACGAGCTGGCCGCGATCGCCTCGCTGCAGAAGGCGGGGCTCGGCGTGCCCGAGGTCGAGATCGTGATCGCGGGCGTCCCGGCGTGGGCGGCCGACCCGGCGTCGGGGTGCGAGCGCTCGGACGCAGGCCCGACGTCGCGGCCGATCACCGCGCAGGGCCTGGAGGCCTACCAGGCGCTCATCGGGCAGATCGCCGCGCTGGCCGGCCAGCAGGGCGCGACGGTCACGTACTACAGCCCGTGGAACGAGCCCAACCACCCGGCCTTCATCTCGCCCCAGCGCGCGACCTGCTCCAAGGACGCGCCGACGGTGGCCGCGTCGGTCTACGCGACGCTCGTGCGCGCGGCTGAGCAGGCGCTGGACGCCGTGCCCGGCGACCAGCAGCTCGTCCTCGGCGAGATGGCCGGGACGACCGTCGCCTCGCCGCGCCGCTCGACCGTCCAGGAGATGGTCTCCGCGCTGCCCGACGACGTCGCCTGCGCGTCGCGGCTGTGGTCCCAGCACGACTACGCCCAGGTCCATCCGGATCCGGGCAAGCCCGACCCGGTCGCCGAGCTGGAGACCGCGCTGGACGCCCGGCCGTGCACGCGCGGCGCGCACATCTGGATCACCGAGACCGGCGTCGGCGGCGACGACCCGGGCGCGCCGCGCCCGACCGACGACGCGTCGCTGCGCGCGCAGTGCCGCGCCCAGGAGCGCCTGCTGGACCGCTGGGCGGCGGACCCGCGCGTCGACGCGGCGTTCCAGTACACCTTCCGCGAGGACACCGCCTACCCGGTCGGCCTGGTCGACGCCGGGCTCACCCGCGTCTACCCGACCTACGACCTCTGGGCCGCCTGGGGCGCCGACCGCGCGCCCAGCGACGGGCCGCCGCCGCGCCCGGCCGCCTGCGCCTGACCCCAGCCGCGCTCGATCGCGCGCCGGACCACGAGGTCGCCGGCGACCAGCACGTCGGGGCGACCCTCCCGGCCAGGACCGGGGCGGCGGCGCTCAGGCCGTGACCGACAGCGACTCGCCGTCCAGCGCGTTCAGCGCGCGCTCGATCGACGTGTTGATGCAGGTGAACGACGGCGTGTCGCGCAGCGTCCAGGCCGACGCCTCGGTCGTGCGCAGCCGCTGGACGAGGTCCAGGAACGCGCCCGCGTCGTCGGTGTCGAAGGCGACCACGAACTCCTGGTCGTCGAGCCCGAACGAGTAGGTGGTGTGGTTGTCCACCGTCGGGTACTCGCGGCCGACCTCGATGTGCTCCTGCATGATCCGCCAGCGCTCCTTCGGATCCAGGCCGTACCACTGCCGCGTCTTGACGAACGGGTAGACGAACAGGTACTTGCCCTTGAAGCGCCGGGGGATGTGGCGCTCCTCGTCGCTGTACTCCGACGTCTTGCGCAGGCCCAGGAACGAGTAGGGCTGCGTCGCCCACTTCATCAGGCCCGACTGCGCCAGCACGACGTGGAACTCGTGGACGCGGTCGAGGTTCTCGGCCTCCATCACGAGCATCAGCTCGGCGTCGCCGCGCGTGCCGACGAGGGAGAAGCCCTGGATCAGGTGGTCGGTCCCGAAGTCCTCGCACGCCGCCAGGAACTCCGCCTTGTGCTCCGCGCGCTCGGACTCCGGCAGGCGCCGCCAGGCAGGATCGAGCTTGAGGAACGTGTACTTCACGAAGTGCCGGTCAGCCATCAGGCCGTCCAGTTTAGTCCGCGGGTCCCGGACGCTCGTGTGAAGACGGGTTATCCCCCAGGCCATTCCGGGCATCGGGCCGATACCATGATCTCGATGCGCATCGCGCTCGTCAGCCCCTATTCGTGGACCTATCCCGGGGGCGTCACGCGGCACATCGAGGCGCTGCGGGAAGAGCTTTCGATCCTGGGTCACGATGTGCGGGTTCTGGCGCCCGTGGACCCGCCCGACCGTCGGTCGGCGCGGCGGCATCGCGGTGCCGTTCCGCAGGAGCGCGCGCTGCCGGAGTGGATCGTCCCGCTCGGGCGGACGATGGGCTTCCCGGCCAACGGCGCGGTCTCCAACCTGACCATGCCCTACGCGCCGAACGTGAGCGCGCTGCGCGAGGAGCTGCGGACGGGCGGCTACGACGTCGTCCACATCCACGAGCCGGTCGTGCCCTGCGTCGGCTGGGACACGCTGACGACCTGCGGCGTGCCGATGGTCGGGACCTTCCACACCTACGGCACCAGCAAGGTGTCGCACGGGATCGCGATCGCCATCGGCGCCCGGCGGCGCCTCAACCGCCTGAAGGTCCGCCTCGCGGTGTCCGAGGCCGCCAAGTGGACCGGCGAGCGCTTCTACGGCGGCCGCTACCGCGTCGTGCCCAACGGCGTGCACGTCGACGAGTCCTTGGAGCCCGCCCCGGCCGAGGCCGTCACCGCCCAGCGCCCGCTGCGGGTCGCGTTCGTCGGCCAGGCCGTCGAGCGCAAGGGGCTGCCGGTGCTGCTGCGCGCCTACGAGGCGCTGCGCGAGCACGTCCCGGTCCAGCTGACGATCGTCGGCGCCGCCGCCGAGGAGGTCGAGCCGCTGCTGCTCGACGGCCGCGACGGCGTGACGGTCCTGGGCAAGGTCGACGACGCGACCAAGACCGCCGTGCTGCGCGAGGCCGACGTGCTGGCGGCCCCGTCGCTGGGCGGCGAGTCGTTCGGCATGGTGCTGACCGAGGCCTTCGCGGCCGGCACGCCGGTCGTCGCCTCCGACATCGCGGGCTACCGCGACGTCGTCCAGGACGGCGTCGAGGGCATGCTCGTGCCGCGCGGCGACGCGGCCGCGCTCGGCGAGGCGCTGCGCGCGATGGCGCTGGACCACGAGCGCCGCGCCGCGATGGGCGCCGCCGCCCTGCACTCCGCCAAGCGCTACGCCTGGCCGGTCGTCGCCCGCCAGGTCGTCAAGGCCTACGAGGACGCGATCGCGGTCGGCGCGCCGGAGGGCTCGCTCGTCCACCGCGCCGCCGTGCGCATCGGCGCGCTGCCCTCGGATCTCCAGCCGCGCCGCCCGGCGCGGCGCCTGCCGTCGATGGACCCGCCGGTCCCGCGCGTGCGCGCCAAGCGGCCGGTGCTGGCGCTCGTGCGCCGCGTGCTGATGGCGCTGGTCGCCCTGGCCGTCGTCGGCGGCGCGCTGGAGGCGCTGCGGCGGATCGGCCTGGACAAGATCACCGACTCGCTGCTGCACGCGACGGTCTCGTGGGTGCTCGTGGCGCTCGCGTTGATGTGCACGTCGATGGCCGTTCGCGCGGTCTCGTGGGCGGCGATCCTGCGCGCGGCGTTCCCGACGCATCCGCGGCCGCGGCTGAGCGACGCGTTGCAGGGCACGATGATCGGCGTGCTGATGTCCGCGACGCTGCCCGCGCGCCTCGGCGAGCCGGCGCGCGCGATGATCGTCGCGCGGCGCATCGGCCGGCCCCGCGACGGGCTGCCGATGGTCCTGGGCACGATCGTCTCCCAGACGTTGTTGAACATCTTGGCGCTGGTGATCCTCGGCTGCGCGATGTTCCGGTCGGTGCCGGTCTTCGACCACCACCAGAGCGGGCTGATCGCCTTCGCGACGCTGCCGCTGGTCATCCTCGCGGCCGTGCTCGGCGCGCCCGCCGTGCTGCGCAGCGGCGCCCGCGCGTCCTCGGCGCGCGTGCGCGCGTGGGCCACGCAGGGCCGGCGGGCGACCGCGCAGGTCCGCGCGGGCCTGGAGGTCTTCCGCCAGCCGCGGCTGGGCAGCGTCGCCGCCAGCGCGCAGCTGCTGGCGTGGGTCATCCAGTGGCTGTCCTGCTACGTGCTGCTGATGGCCTTCGGCCTCGACGACCGCGCCGGCCTCGGCGCCGCGGCGGCCGTCCTGTTCGCCGTCAACGTGTCCGCCGTCCTGCCGGCCACGCCGTCCAACCTCGGCGTCTTCCAGGCCGCGTGCGTGTTCGTGCTGCACAAGGGCTACGGGATCAGCGTCGAGGACGCGCTCGGCTACGGGATCATCCTGCAGGCCGTCGAGATCGCCACGGCCTTCGTCATGGGCGCGCCCGCGCTGCTGAAGGAGGGCGTCTCCTGGCGGGACGTCCGCATGCGGGCGATGCACGCCGCGCCGGTCGAGCTTCCGCCGCTGCCGCGGCGCGGCGAGTCGACCGCCTACGAGGTCGACGCTTGAGCCACCGCGCGGCGCCGGCAGCCGTGCTGCTGTCCGCCGTCGCGCTCGTCGCCACCGCCTGCGGCGGCGACCGCGTCGACCGCAAGGACCTCGAGTCCAAGATCGCCGATCAGATCAAGCGCCAGACCGACGTCTCGACGACCGTCGACTGCCCCGACGACGTCAGCCCCAAGCAGGGCTCGACCGCCCACTGCACGACGACGCTCTCCGGCGCGACCGTCGACATCGTCGTGACGTTCACGCACGACGGGCGCTTCACGCTGACGTCGGTGCGACCGCGGGTGAGCTGAGCGCGGGCGCCGCGTCCGCGGGCTCGATCGTCTCCGGGGCGGCCGCGTCCTTGCGCCGCAGGAACGGCTGCTCGACGAAGCGGTAGGAGAGCATGACGACGACCACGGTGACGGCCAGCGCGCCCAGCCGCGCCGACGTGCTGTCCAGGCCCCAGCGCGTGTCGACGATCACGAAGATCGGGAAGTGCCAGAGGTAGAGGCCGTAGGAGCGGCGGCCGATCTCGACCATCGGCCGCACGCCGAGCGGCGCGGTGACCGCCGGCACGTGGCGCAGGCAGGCGTAGATCACCGTGCAGGTCAGCACCGAGATCACCGGCCAGCCGATGAGGCTGTCCTCGTCGGGCGTCGTCCCGGTCAGCACGATCAGCCCCAGCAGCGCGACGAGCGCCGCCACGCCGGCGAGCGCGACCGCGCTGCGGCCGCGCCGGGGCGCGAGGTCGCCCGACAGGCTCGGCGTCGCGACGTAGATCGCCAGCAGCGCGCCGAACAGCAGCTCGACGGCGCGCGTCGGCGTGGCGTTGGACGCGACGCGCGCGGGCGCGTCGACGAGCGCCAGCGCCGCGACCAGCAGCCACGCGCTCGCCAGCAGCGCGGCGACGGCCTTCAGCAGCGCCCGGCCGTTCCAGCCGAAGCGGTGCAGCAGCAGCCCCAGCAGCGCCGGCCACACGAGGTAGAACTGCTCCTCGATCGACAGCGACCACGCGTGCGAGAGCGTGCCCAGGCCGGTGCCCTGGATCGCCTGCACCCAGTTGGCGACGTAGAAGCTGCCGAAGACCGCGCCCTTGAACGTCGCGCCGTAGTCCGAGAAGCACTCGGCGACGACGCACGCGAAGACCACCGCGAAGTACGCCGGCAACAGCCGCAGCGCCCGTCGCCGGTAGAAGTCCCGGAAGTCCACCCGCCCGCCGGGCGGGGTGCGCGTCAGCAGGATCGAGGTGATCAGGAACCCGCTGAGCACGAAGAAGATGTCGACGCCGATGTCGCCGTTGCCGAACACCGCCAGCCGGAGGTGGAACCCGACCACCGCCAGGGCGGCGATCGCCCTGATCCCGTCCAGCCCGGGAACATGCCCGAGCTTGCGGCCCTCGACCGGCGCCACCGGAGCCTGCGCACGCGTGCTCATCTCCGAACAACGTCCGGTCGGCGCCGGGGCTTTCGCGGCGGGCTACGGCAGGCGGCCCAGCCGCGGCAGCGACAGCAGCCCCGCCACGATGAGGAGCACGAGGCCCGCGCCGGCGAAGCCGGGGGTGATCTCGCGCTGCTCGTGCTTGGTGGCGAGCTTGGAGCCGAGCGAGGAGTAGATCCCGCGCAGCTCGCCGGCGTCGTCGGAGGTGAACGCGCGGCCGCCGCTGACCTGGGCGATCTGCTTGAGGGTCTCGGGGTCGGGCGGGACGGCGATCGGCGGCGAGAGCGGCGAGACCGGGTTGGGGATCGTCGCGTCCTCGGTGCCGAGCGCGACGGTGTAGATCGGGATCCCGAGCCGCTTGGCGATGCGCGCGACGCCGACGGGGTCGCGGCCGGTCGTGGTCTTGCCGTCCGAGAGCAGGATGATCGCCGAGGCCTTGGCCTTGGACTTGTCGCCGCCGGGCGCCAGCGTGTCGATCGCGACCTGGAGCGCCTCGCCGGTCGCCGTCGCGCCCGCGGCGGTCTGGGCCTCGATCGTGCCCCGGACGCGGTCGCGGTCGGTCGTCGGCGGCAGCGTGCCGTCGGGGCCGTCGGAGTAGGCGACCACGCCGACCCGCGTCTGCTTGGGCAGCTTGTCCAGGAACGTCTCGGCGGCGGTCTCGGCGGCGCTCAGCCGGTCGGGCTCGACGTCGGTCGCCGACATCGACCCGCTGTGGTCGGTGACCAGCACGACCGACGCGCCCTCGACCGGCACGGCGATCGTCCGCTGGGGCTTGGCCAGCGCCAGCGCCAGCGCGGCGATCGCCGCCAGCGCGAGCGCGGCGGGCAGCAGGCGCCGCCACGGCGACACGACGCCCGCCGCGAGCGCCAGCGTGCCCGCGGCCGGGAACCGGACCGCGTAGGCCGTGCGGCGACGGCGCGCCGCGTACAACCCCAACAACGCCAGCGGGATCGCCAGGAGCGCCAGCAGGCCCAGCGGGGCGCCGAAGGACAGCGCCAGCGGGGTCGCCACGCTCACCGCAGCCTCCGTCCCAGCTGCAGGAGCCAGTCCTCGTCGGTCGACAGCGACGCGTGGTCGACGCGCAGGCGCCGCAGCTCGCTCGCCAGCGCGTCGCGGCGCTCGCGCTCCAACGCCTCGAACCGGGCCCGCACGCGCGGGCGCGACGTGTCGACCTCGACGCGCCGCCCGGTCTCCGGGTCGACGACCGCGATCCGGCCGACGGCCGGGACCGACGCCTCGCGCGGGTCGTGGACCTCGACGGCCAGCACCGCGTGGCGCGCGCGCAGCGCGCCGAGCGGCCGCGCCCAGTCGCGCTGGTCGCGGAAGTCGGAGATCACCACCACCAGGCCCGGCAGCCGCGCGACGCGCCCGACGCGGCCCAGCGCGTCGGCCAGCGCGTGCGGGTCGTGGGCGCCGTCGACGGCCGTGCCGGTCGACAGCGCGCGCCGCAGCGCGACCAGGCCGGCCTTCGACCCGCGCGGCGGGCGCAGCGTCGGCTCGCCCGCGCCGAAGGTCATCAGGCCCACGCGGCCCGCGTGGCGCAGCGCCAGCCGACCCAGGGCCAGGGCGACGCCCTCGGCGACGTCCCACTTCAACCGCCGCGCGGTCCCGAACGCCATCGAGGCCGACACGTCGATCGCCAGCCACGTCGTCAGCGTCCGCTCCGGCACCTCCAGGCGCACGTGCGGCTCGCCGGAACGTGCGGTCGCCGCCGCGTCGATGCGCCGGACGTCGTCGCCGAACGCGTAGGGCCGGATCTGCGCCAGCTCGGTGCCCGCCCCGACGCCCGCGGCGCGCCGGTCGCCGGGCAGCGCGCCCGCGACCCGCTGGGTCACCGCGATGGCCAAGGCATCCAACAACGCGTGCGGCATCGGGCCTGGGCCCTGGCGGGCGGCGGGCGAGGCCATCGGGATGCGCGGGCTGGGGCTCAAGCGGCCCCTCGCGCCACGCGGTGCTGGTAGCGGTCCTCCGGCGCGGGGATCGCCTCGAGCACGCGGTCGAGGATCTGGTCGGCGGTCACGCCCTCGCTCAGCGCGTCGTAGGACAGCACGAGCCGGTGGCGCAGCACGTCGGGCGCGAGGTCGCGGACGTCGCCCGCGTTGACGTAGCCGCGCCCGCGCAGCATCGCCAGCGCGCGCGCCGCGTGGATCAGGCCGATCGGCCCGCGCGGCGAGGCGCCGAACTCGACCATGCCCGCCAGGTCGCCCATGCCGTGCGCGGCCGGGTGGCGCGTCGCGTCGGCCAGCGCCACCGCGTAGGCGATGATGTCGCGGTCGACCATCACCTGGCCGGTGAGCGCCGCGTAGCGCTCCAGGTCGTGCAGCTCCAGGCGCTGGCGGACCTCCGCCGGGCCGCCCAGCGAGCGGCCGACCACGGCCGCCTCCTCGCCCGGCGTCGGGTAGTCCACCAACAGCTTCATGAGGAAGCGGTCGACCTGCGCCTCGGGCAGGGGGTAGGTCCCCTCGGACTCGATCGGGTTCTGCGTCGCCAGCACGAGGAACGGGCGGGGGACCGGGAACGTCTGGCCGCCGATCGTCACCTGGTTCTCCTGCATGACCTCCAACAACGCGCTCTGCACCTTGGCGGGGGCGCGGTTGATCTCGTCGGCCAGCAGCACGTTGCCGAACACGGGGCCCAGCTCGGTGTCGAAGCGCCCGGTGTCCGGCCGCCAGATCCGCGTGCCGACCAGGTCGGCGGGCACGAGGTCGGGCGTGAACTGCACGCGCCGGAACGTGCCGCCGACGACGTCGGCCAGCGTCCGCACGGTCAGCGTCTTGGCCAGGCCCGGGACGCCCTCCAGCAGCACGTGGCCGCCGGCGAGCAGGCTGACCAGCAGCCGCTCGAGCATCGCGTCCTGGCCGACGATGACGCGCTTGATCTCGTGCAGCGCCTCGCTCAGCGCCCGGCGCGGATCCTCGTGGGCGTCCTGCGGGGACAGGTCGGTGGTCTCGTCCATCGGTCGTTCCTCGTTCTCCATCGTCAACTAGATGAGCCGCCCGAACCAGCGCAGCGACATGACGGCGCCGAGCGCCAGCAGCGCCAGCCCCGCGCCCGCGAACCCGGCGGTGATCTGCCGCGGCTCCTTCTTGGTGCCCAACTGCGAGCCCAGGTGCTTGTAGACCTCCGACAGCCCCGACGCGGTCTGAGCCGTGAAGGACTTGCCGTGCGAGGCCTGCGCGATCTGGTCCAGCGACCGCACGTCCGGCGGCACGGGCTTGGTGATCGTCCCGGCCGACGGGTTGGCCTCCGACCGGGGCACGGTGATCGTGCCGCCCGGCGTGCCGAGCGTCACCGTGTAGACGGGGATCTTGAGCCGCGCCGCGGCCTGGGCGGCGGCGATCGGGTCGACGCCCCGCGTCGATGCGCCGTCGGACAGCAGCACGATCGCCGACGGCGGCTTCTTGCCGTTCTGGGACGGCGCCTGCTGGAGGACGCGCACCGCGGTCTGGATCGCCTCGCCGGTCGCGGTGCCGCCGCTGGAGCGCAGCCGTCCGAGCGCGAGGTCGAGCGCGTCCCGGTCGGTCGTCGGGTTGGCGAGCACCTGCGGCGTCAGGTTGAAGGCCTCGATCCCGACGTTGACCTGCTTGGGCACCTGCTCGATGAACGCCTTGGCGGCGCGGCGCGCGGCGACCAGCCGGTTGGGCTTGACGTCGGTGGCGAGCATCGAGCCCGACACGTCGGTCAACAACATGATCTGCGCGTGCTCGACCGGCACCGCGACCGTCCGCTGTGGCTTGGCGGCCGCGACGACGAGGATCGCGACCGCCAGCAGGAACGCCGCCGGCGGCACGTGGCGGCGCCAGCGCGGGCGCCGCGGCGCGACCGACGGCCCCATCCTGGGCGCCGCGAACGCGGCGGCGGCGAGGGCACGGTCGCGCTGCAGCGCGACGTACCCCGCCGCCAGCAGCGGCACCAGGACCAGCGCGACGAGGACGAGGGGTGCGCCGAAGGTCACGGGGTCTGGGTCTGCGAGGGCACCTGCTGCGGGCGGTTCTGAAGCGTGACGTCGACCTCTTGGGACTGGCCGTTGCGCTCCACGGTCAGCTTGATCTTGTTGCCGGGCGCCTTGGAGTTGATGATCGTCGACAGCTCCGTGGGGTCCTGGACCGCCTGGCCGTCGATGCGCTTGACGACGTCGCCGGCCTGCAGGCCCGCCGACTCGGCCGGGCCGCCGGTCTCGACCGAGCCGATGACGGCGCCGGAGGTGGCGTTCGGGTTCGTCGCGCCGCTCGTGTCGATCTGGACGCCGAGCCACGCGTGCGAGACCGTCTTGCCCTCCTTGAGGCCGGGCACGACCTGGCGCACGGTGTTGGACGGGACCGCGAAGCCGATCCCGACGTTGCCGGCGGAGACGCCGTTGGTGGCGATCTGCGAGTTGACGCCGATGACCTTGCCGCCGTCGTCCAGCAGCGGGCCGCCGGAGTTGCCGGGGTTGATCGCGGCGTCGGTCTGGATGACGTCGTCGATCTGGAAGCCGTTGGGCGCCTTGAGCGTGCGCCCGAGCGAGGAGACGATGCCCTCGGTGACCGTGCGGTCCAGGCCGAACGGGTTGCCGATCGCGATCGCGACGTCGCCGACCGACACGCCGCGCGAGTCGGCGAACTCCAGCGGGGTGGTCCCGCCGGGGATCGTGCCGGGGTCGATGTGGACGACCGCGAGGTCGCTGGACGGGTCGACGCCCTTGACGTCGCCCTGGATCGTGCGGCCGTCGGTGCCGAACTTGACCTGGACGGTCTTGGCGGTCTCGACCACGTGGTCGTTGGTGACCAGCGTGCCGCTCTTGTCGATGAGGAAGCCGGTGCCGGTGCCCGTCGAGGTGCGGATCGAGACGACGGCGGGGGAGGCCTGGGTGTAGATCGTGCCCGCGCGGGTCTGGCCGCGCGCCGGCTTGATCGGCTTGGAGCCGACCGAGGGCAGCGCGGCGACCGGCGTGGTGCCGTTCTTGCCGTCGCCGTTGTCGTCCAGCAGCAGGCCGGCCGCGAAGGCGGCGCCGCCGATGACGAGGATCGTGACGGCCATCAGCGCGGCGACGCGGCCGCGGGAGGTGGTTCCCGCCCGCCCGCGCTCCGGCGCGTAGGGGTCGGCGGGCGAGCCGGGCGCGATCGTCGGCCCGGTCGTGGTCGGCGCCTCGGGCTGCTCGGCGGCATGGGCCTGACGCTCGGCCTCGGCCTCGGCGCGACGGCGCGCCTCGGCTTCGGACTCCGCCTCCCAGCCGCCGCTCCAGATGTGCTTGGGCGGGGTCATGCGTCAGCTCCCCCGAAACGGACCGCGGTCATTGCGACAGGGTGCGACAGCTTCCTGATGAAATCCTGTTGCACAGATAAAGGCCAGGTAAGAGAGGATGACACCATGTCCTCAGACGTGGTCACGCTGAAAGCCGGTGCATGGACCTCTCGCTGGGTGCCGTCGGTGGGCATGGTGGGAGTGTCCCTCTTCGGGCACGGTCGCGAACTGCTCGGGCAGCTCGGCGGCCTGGATGCCTATGTGGCGCGCGGGGCGACCTTCGGCATCCCGCTGCTGCACCCGTGGGCCAATCGGCTCAGCGGCTGGTCCTACGCGGTCGACGGGGCGGAGGTCGCGCTGGAGGCCGGCGCGCCCGGCCTGCGGACCGACGAGAACGGCCTGCCGATCCACGGGCTGATGGGCGCCTACCGCGGCTGGGAGGTCCGCGACGACGACGGGCGCCGGCTCGTGGCCGAGGCGACGTGGGAGGAGGGCGGCGAGCGCTTCGCGGGCTTCCCGTTCCCGCACCGCCTGCGGCTGGAGGTCGACCACGGGCCCGACCGGATCGGGGTGACCACGACGCTGACGCCGCTGGGCGACGTCGGGGTGCCGATCTCCTTCGGCTTCCACCCGTACTTCACGCTGCCCGGCGTGCCGCGCGAGGAGCTGGTGCTGCGCACGCCGTCGATGACCCGGCTGCGCCTGGACGACCACGCGATCCCGACCGGCGAGCGCGAGCGCGTCGGCCCACGCCACGCCACGCTCGGCGACGCGCCGCTGGACGCGCACTTCACCGACCTCGGCGCCCACCCCTGCTTCACGATCGCCGGCGGCGGCCACGAGCTGACCGTCGAGTTCCTGGAGGGCTACACGCACCTCCAGCTCTTCTCGCCGCCCGGCCGCCCGATCGTCGCGATCGAGCCGATGACCGCGCCGATCGACGCGCTGCGCTCGGGCGAGGGGCTGCGGGTCGTGACCGAGCCGTTCCGGGCGGCCTTCGCGATCGACCTGTCGGAGGCGAGCTAGGGCGAGGCGGGGCGGGGGAAGGCGGGGCGCTGGTCGCGCTTACGCCTCCGCCGCCACCGGCGCGGCCTCGGCCTCGCCCTCGGCCAGGCCGCCCTCGACGGCCTCGGTGTCCAGCTCCTCCGCTTCGGCCTGGGCGAACAGCGACGGGTCGCGCTTGGAGCCGCGGATGACGTCGTCGGGCGCGGTCGCGTCGACGGGCTTCAGCCGGCCCTGCTTCATCCCGAAGTAGAAGGCCTGCGGGTGGTGGGCCACCAGGGCCAGCGTCGACTGCTCGGGCACCGGCGCGTAGCCGTCGGAGATCGCCATGCCGATGGCCGAGAGGTCCAGCAGCGCGTCGACCTTCTCGTGCTCGGACTGGTCGGGGACCGCCGGGTAGCCCCAGGAGTAGCGGCGGCCCTGGGTCTCCGGGATCCCGAGATCCGCGCGGACCTTGGCGTGCAGCCACTCGGCCAGGCCCTCCGCGGTCTGGACGCCGAGGCCGTGGACGAACAGCTGCTCGGCGAACTCGCCGTCGGACTCCAGCTGGGCCATCAGCTCGGTGACCTCGTCGCCGACCGTGACGGCCTGCAGGGCAACCACATCAAGTTCCCCGCTGTCCTTGGGGCGGAAGAAGTCGGCCAGGCAGACGTGGTCGTTGCCGGGCTGGCGCGGGTTGACGAAGCGGGTCAGGACCGTGGAGCGGTCGGACGGGTCCAGGACGACGACGTCGTTGTCCTCGCTGTAGCAGGGGAAGTACCCCAACAACGCCCGCGGGTGCAGGTAGGTCTGCTCGCGCCACATGCGCTCGAGCTTGGGCCGGAAGCCCTCGTCCTCGTCGGTGCCCTCCAGGAGCTGCCGCCAGGCCTCGCCCTTGATGCCCTTGCCGCCCCAGTGCAGCTTGAACAGCACGTGCGTGTCGAGGTGCTGGTAGACGTCGTCGAGGTCGACCGGGATCTCGCGCACGCCCCAGAACGGCGGCTCGGGGACCTCGACGTCGACCGCCGCGTCCGAGCGCTCGGTGCCGGTCGTGTCGAGCACGACCTCCTCGTCACCCTTCTCGCGGAACGCGTTGGCGTCGGCGCGCAGCTTCTCCAGCAGCTCGACGCGCTGCTCGTCCTCGACGAGGCGGTCCATCACGTGCAGGCCCTCGAAGGCGTCCTTGCAGTAGAAGACGCCCGGGTCGTAGAGCTTCTCGTCGTCCAGGCCGTTGACGTGCAGCGCGCGGTAGCCGAAGGCGCGGTTGATCGCGGCGCCGCCGATCAACACGGGGTACGGCAGGCCCTCGCGCTCCAGCTCCTGCACGGCCAGCGGCATCTGCTTGGACGTCGACACCAACAACGCGCTCAGGCCGATCGCCGTGGCGTCGTGCTCCTTGGCCGCGTCGATGATCGTGGAGACCGGGACCTGCTTGCCGAGGTCGATCACCGTGTAGCCGTTGTTGGTGAGGATCGTGTTCACCAACGACTTGCCGATGTCGTGGACGTCGCCGAAGACCGTGGCCAGGACGACCGTGCCCTTGGTGTAGCCCTCGATCCGGTCCAGGTAGTTCTCCAGCTGGGCGACCGCGCGCTTCATGACCTCGGCGCTCTGCAGGACGAACGGCAGGATCAGCTCGCCGGCGCCGAACTTGTCGCCGACCTCCTTCATCGCCGGCAGCAGGACGTCGTTGAGCACCGGCACCGCGCCGAGCTTCTCGACGGCCGCGTCGATCTGGGCCTCGACGCCGTCCTTCTTGCGGCGCAGGATGTGCCAGTGCAGCGCCTCCTCGGGCTCCATGTCGGCCGTCGGGTCCGCGGCGCCCGCGGCCTCCTCGGTCTCGCCCTTGGACTCGAAGTGCGCGATGAAGCGCTCCAGCGCGTCCTCGCGCTTGTTGTAGACCAGGTCGTCGGCCAGCTCGCGCTCCAGCTCGCTGATCTCCCCGTACGGCGTGATGTGATTGGGGTTGACCATCGCGAGGTCCAGGCCGGCCTCGACGCAGTGGTGCAGGAACACCGAGTTGAGCACCGCGCGGGCGCCGGGGGAGACGCCGAAGGACACGTTGGAGACGCCCAGCGACGTCTTGACGCCGGGCAGCGCGGCCTTGATGTCGCGGATGCCGTCGATCGTCTCGACCGCCGACGGCTTCCACTCGTCGTCGCCGGTCGTCAGCGTGAACGTCAGGCAGTCGAAGATCAGCAGCTCGGGATCGAGGCCGTGCTCGTCGCAGGCGATCTCCTTGATGCGCGTGGCGATCTCGACCTTGCGCTCGGCGGTCTTGGCCATGCCGACCTCGTCGATCGTCAGCGCGATCAGCGCGGCGCCGTGCTGGATGGCCAGCGGGATGACCGTGTCGGCCTTCGCGCGGCCGGCCTCCAGGTTGATGGAGTTGACGATCGCGCGGCCCGGGGTCTGCTCCAGCGCGAGCTTGATGACGTCGGGCTCGGTCGAGTCGATCTGCAGCGGCGCGGGCTGGGACAGGGACACGCGCTTGGCGACCTGGCGCATCTGCTCGTCCTCGTCGGTGCGCTCGGTCAGCGCGACGCAGAGGTCGAGCACGTGCGCGCCGCCCTCGACCTGGTCCTCGGCGACCTGCACGAGGCCGTCGTAGTCGTCGGCCAGCAGCAGCTCTTTGGCCTTGCGCGAGCCCTGCGAGTTGACGCGCTCGCCGACGAGCGTCGGGGCGGGCTCCTGGACCAGCGGCGTCGCGCTGATCATCGAGGACACCATCGGGGCGCGCGGCGCCGGGCGCTCGCCCGGCCGGTGCCCGCGGACGCGCTCGGCGATCGCCGAGATGTGGTTGACCGTCGTGCCGCAGCAGCCGCCGACGACCGAGACGCCGTGCTGCTGCACGAACTCGCCGAGCACGGCCGCCAGCTCGTCGGGGCCCTCGGGGAAGATCGTCTCGCCGTTGCGCCCCTGCTGGGGCAGGCCGGCGTTCGGGATGCAGTGGACCGGGACCGGCGAGAACTCGCCGAGGAACCGGATCGCGTCGCGCATGTCGTTGGGGCCGGTCGAGCAGTTCAGGCCGATGACGTCGACCTTCAAGGCCTCCAACGTGGTCAGCACCGCGCTGATGTCGGTGCCCAGCAGCATCTTGCCGCCGTTGGGCAGCAGCGAGACCGACGTCTGGATCGGCACCGAGCGGCCGACGAGCTTGAACGCCTCGCGCGCGCCGAAGATCGCGGCCTTGACCTCCAGGATGTCCTGGGCGGTCTCGATGATCAGCAGGTCGGCGCCGCCCTGGACCAGGCCCTGGGCCTGCTCGGTGAAGACCTCGACCAGCTCGGCGAAGGTGATCTTGCCCAGCGTCGGGTCGTCGGAGGCGGGGAGGTGGCCGGTGGGGCCGATCGATCCGGCGACGAAGCGGTCCTCGCCGACCGCGCGGCGGGCGATCTCGGCGGCCTTCTGGTTGATCTCCAGCGTGTGCTCGCCGAGGCCCCACTCCTCGAGCTTCAGCCGGGAGGCCTGGAACGTGTCGGTCTCCACGACCTCGGCGCCCGCGCGGACCATCGACTCGTGCAGCTCCTGGATGACGTCCGGGCGGTGCAGCACGAGCGCCTCGTGGCACTTGCCCTCCAGCCCGCCGTAGTCGGCCTGGGAGAGGTCGAACTCCTCCAGGGTCGCGCCCATCGAGCCGTCGAAGACGACGACGTGGTCACGGACGGCGGCCAGGAAATCGCGCATGCGCGAAAGGGTAGCGCAACCTTGACACAACTGTGTCAGGGTAGGTCGGATCGCGGGTCGTCCGAGGACGACGAAGGGCCCCGCCGAAGCGGGGCCCCAGGTCACTGCCGCGAATCCGGTGAGACGCGTCGGTCAGCGGGTGACCGCGAACGACTGGCGGCTCGAGTTCGTGGCGCCGGTGGAGTCACGAACGGTGAGCTTCACGTACTTCGTGTCGGCGTTCGAGAACGCCTTGCTCAGCTTGCAGCCGGTCGCCGTCTCCCAGACCGTGGCGCCGGTCTGGTCCTCGAACGACCAGGTGCAGGTCAGCGTGCCGGTGCCCGTCGAGCGGGTGCCGTCGAGCGTGACCGCCTTGTTCACGCGCACGTTGCTCGGAACCGTCCACACGGCCTTGACCGGGGTGGTGGCCGGCGGGGTCGGGTCGGTGCTCGGAGGCGTCACGACCGGAGGCGTGGTCGAGCCGACCTGGATGCCACGGTCGGTGCCGTCGCTGGCGTTGCCCTTGCCCAGCGAGCCGGAGGCGAGGGCGTAGCCCGCGTAGCTCGTCGGGTTGGCGCCGCCGACGAACGTCGCCTTGCCGGTCACGTCATGGGAGCCCGAGGCGCCCGAGCTGAGCAGGTTGTAGTCCTGGGTCAGCGAGGAGACGCCGATCTTCTGGATGCCACCGGCGAGCACGTTGTCGCGGACGGTGCCGCTCGTGTGCGCCGACGGGTGGTCGGTGCCGTTGGTCCAGTCCTCGAAGTGCAGGCTGCCGCCGAGGATCGTGTTGTGGACGGCGGTGGTGTTCGCCGACCAGCCGAAGTACGCCGCGTACGGGTACTCGGACATGACGAACACGTTGTTGCTCAGCGTCGCGTTGCTGGTCCCGTTGGGGGCCATGATCCCGGTCGTGACGTCGTGGAAGTAGTTCCCGGTGATCGTCGTGGACGGGCCCGTGTAGAGCTGGATCGAGTCGACGTGCGCCGAGCAGCTGCCCTGCTTCAGGTTGCTGAACTCGTTGCCCGGCCCGATCGTGTTGTTGGTGGCGTTGCCGATGAACACGCCGTCGGCGCAGCCGCCGTTGCCGAAGTGGCTGTTGCGGACGGTGTTGTCGTGCGCGCCGAGGTTCATCGACAGGCGGCCTTCCCAGGTCGCCGGGCCGAGGTTGTCGAACGTGTCGCCGTCGAGGACGATGTGGTTGGCGTTGTCGCGCAGCACGACGCCGGACGTGAACTTCACGCCCTGGATCGTGATGTAGGACGTGCCGGCGAACTGCGCGCCGGCCATCGTCACGTTGGCGCCGCTCGCGGCCTTGAGCGTCACGCCCGGGGCCGACTTGCTCGCGCCGTTGAAGGCGCTGTAGGCGCCGGCGGCCAGCTGGACCGTGTCTCCGGCCTTGGCCGAGTTGTAGACGCTCGTCAGCGTGGACGGCGTCGCGTTGAGGGTGGCGGCGTTGGCGGCGCCCGGAAGGGCGGCGACGGCGCACAGCGCCCCCAGGGACAGCGCAGCGGGGACCGCCACGGAAAGGGTACGTGCAGAACGCACGGGTTTTCCTCCGGTTCTGAGACTGGTTTGGGTCTAGGACCGCCGGAAGCCGACTGCTCACGCGACGCATGCGCGCCGCGCGGCGGTGGCCGAGGCGGACGGATGGGATGCGACGCACGGGAAGTCCCGAGGGACCCCCTACCCCCTGCGTCGAGTCAGGAGGTTTCTACCAGGGTGGGAGACCGGCCTAACCGGGGTCGGCCTGGGCATGACCGGCCGTTCCGGCGGGCGGATACCGAGGTTTCGGTGGCCGGATGCGCAGGGTCGCCCGGGTGGCGGACCGGGGCGGGCTATGCACCCGGACGAGGAGCGTCGCCGGCGCTCGATGTCACCCTGCTGCCCTACTAGTGGGGCAAGATCCCGCGATCGCGGGAGGGCCGGGAGACGCCCTCGTCTCTGGTTCCGGCCGCTCGCGGACCCGGGCGGACTGTGCCAGGGTCCGGCGCATGGCCGATCTCGTGGTGCGCGCCTACGAAGCGGACGACGCCGCCGCGCTGGAGGCCGCGGTCGCCGCGTCGCGGGAGCACCTGCGCCCGTGGATGGCGTGGGCGGCGGGCCCGCCGCCGGGCGTGGCCTGGCGCCGCCGCTGGATCCGCGACGTGTGCGCCGAGGAGGCCGCCGGCGGCGACCGCTACCGCGGGTTCTTCGACGCGGCCGACGGCACGCTGCTGGGCTCCGGCGGCCTGCACCGCCGGATCGGCCCGCGCGCGTGGGAGATCGGCTACTGGGTCCACGTCGACCAGATCGGCCGCGGCGTCGCCACCGCGGCCGTCGCCCAACTCGTCGCCGAGGCCTTCTCGGATCCCGACGTCGACCTCGTCCAGATCCACCACGACGCCGCCAACCTCGCCTCCGGCGCCGTCGCCCGCCGCTCCGGCTTCACCGACCTCGGGACGGTGGCCAAGCCGAACCTCGCGGCGCCAGGGGAGACGGGGGTGGAGCGGCGATGGCGCCTGGAGCGCGAGGCGGCGGGCTTCTAGTAGTAGGCCTGGGGATCAGTAGGCGAGGTACTGGACCTGGAAGCGGACGATCTTCGCGTCGCGCTTGCAGGTCGCCTCGACCGCGATCCCCCGCGCAACCGTCCGGCCCGTGCAGCGATAGCCCGCGATCCGACACGGATCGCTCAGCCGGACGTGTGCGGGGGTGGGGACCTCGAGGCACCCCTTGGGCGCGTGGGAGATGACCTTCTGGATGAGCGGATAGGCGGTGGTGCAGCTCACGCCTCGGACCTGGATCGAGTACGCGGACTTCTTGGGCGGCGGGTCTCCGGGCGTCTTGCAGCTCTTCAACTTGGCCGCTGAGAGCGCCGCGGGGTCCGGCGCGGCGCTGGTCCCGGCCGGGGCCGCGAGCGCCAGCACGACGAGGGCGGGTACGGGAAGCCGACGCATCCCGCTCAGAAGTCGCTTAGCGGACATGGGGCGGACCCTAACCGGATTCGCTACCCGCCGGTGCCGATGATGCGGAAGGTCTGCTGGCGCTTGGCGCCGACGGGGTAGCGCACGGTGACGTTGTCGTCGCTCAGCACGTAGGCGTTGCGATTCACCGGCTCGATGTGGCGGAAGCCGTCGTCATCGGTGACCTCGATCCGCGTGACCCCGTCGGGCAGCACGCCGTAGATCGACTTGCCGTCGTTGGCCTGGAGGCCGTCGCGCAGGGCGACCTCCTCGGTGTCGCAGCCGATGCTGAGGCCGCGATGCGGCGCGGGGTTCTCGAGCCCGAGGCAGACGAAGCCGTTGCCCGGAATCAGCCAGAGGCGCTTGCCGTCGATGTGGGCGAGGACGCGCGCCCCGCCGGCGTCGAGCCCGAACGTGCGGCTGTGACGGGCCAGTCGGCGCACCAGCGCGTTGTCGCGATCCTCGGCCGTCGCCGGGGCGGCCAGCCGCGAATAGCCCTTCAACAGCGTGGCGGGGACGTGCGGAAGCGGCGCGCGGTCGGGCCTCACGTTGACCGGGTTGGTGATCTTCGGCTCGCGCGGCGGCCGCTCGTGGACGAGCGTGACGACCGCGGCCCCGACGCCGACCGGCACCACGAGGGCGACGGCGACCAGCGCCAGCGAGCGTCGGGTGACGCGGCCCCACGGCAGGGACGGACGGCGGCCGGACTCCTGCTCGCGCGCGGCCGCCGCGGCGGTCGCCGCCGCCACGAGGTTCGCGCGGTTCTGCGGCACGTAGGTCATGACGGCTGGTCCTTCATCCGCGCGCGCAGCGCCTTGAGCCCACGGCTCACGGACTTGCGCACCACCATCTCCGAGCACGCGAGCTGCTGGGCGATCTCCTCGTATGGCCGCTCTTCGAGCACGCGGGCCCGAACGGCTTCCCGCTGGCGCGGGGGCAGCTGCTCCAGCGCGGCCATCAGCGCGGGCCCGTCGGCGGCCAGCTCGACGATCGCGTCGAGATCGACCTCGTGCAGGTGGACCGGCTCCCAGGTGATCAGGCGGCGGCGCGCCTGCTCCTCGACCCGTCCGCGCCGGATGCTGGTGAGCAGCGTGTTGCGGGCGATCGTGAAGAGCCAGGCGGCGGCGCTGCCGCTGCCGGCGCCGATGAAGCGGTCGGCGGCGCTCAGCGCCGCGGCGAAGACCTCGCCGCTGAGGTCGACCGCGACCTCGGGGTCCCGCGTACGCCGCTGCAGCCACGCCAAGATGGGGCCTTCCCAACGCTCGTAGAACACGGCGAAGGCCTCGGGATCGTCTTTCGTTCGTCTGAGGAGCTCGGCGTCGGACGCCGACCGCAAGGGCCCCATGCCCATATGAACCGGCGGGGGCCCTTGCTGTGACCGATCAGTGCGTTTCAGCCGACGACGCCGAACTCGGCCGTCCCGCTCGGACCGTCGACGGAGACCGTGGCGGTCCCCGACGGCAGGGTGTAGATGCCGCCGGAGGAGACCGTCGCGGTCGTGAGCGAACCGCCCATGGGAGTGACAGTCACCGAAGTGACGCCGTCCGGGACGATCCCGTAGATGGTGGTGCCGTCGCCGATGGTCATCCCGCGAGTGATGACGTCGTCGCTCCCCTCGCACGCGGCGCCGATCGCGCCGCCAGTGGTGTCCTCCAGGCCCAGGCAGAGCCCGTCAGTGACCGGGATCAGCCAGATCGGCCCGGCATCGGTGGAGTCGACCACGCGGGAGCCGTCGACGTCGACGCCGATCTGCGCGTGAGTGCCGAAGGCCGCGACCTGGGTCGTGTCCGGGCCGGACCCTCGGGCCAGGATCGGCGCGAGCACCGAGTAGGCCGCGATCTCCGCAGTGGTCGCGGGAGCCGGAGTGTCGGTGATCGTCGGTTGCCACAGCGGCGGCGGATCGTCGCCGCCGGCCTGCGCGATCCCGACCGTGACACCGGCGCCGAGCCCGGCGGCGGCGGCGAGGGCGGCCATTCGCTTGGTGAGCCTCATCCTCATCGCCTCCTAGTAGTCGTATCGCGTCGTCGAGTTGACGCTGATCGCGAACGTGTTCTTGTTGGCGATCCAGCCGTGGTAGCAGCAGGAGCCGTCCTCGCTGCGGCTGGCGAACCCGCCGCTGCTCGCGCAGGCCTGCGTGCCGACCGTCGCGCGGGTCGCCACGTCGAAGCCTGCCAGCCCCTGGTCCTTGGCCACACAGAACCCGTTGTGGTCAGCCGATCCCTGGATGTAGGTGATCGAGTGCGCATCCGTGCTCGCGAACCCGGCGTTAGTCGCGAGTGAGCCGCTGAACCAGAAATCCGACGTTCCGTACGCCGCCGTGGCGCAGACACCGAACACCACCACGAGGACGGCGCCTCCGAGCGCCCTCCGTGCCTTTCGCATGGGAATTGCCTCCTTCATTGCATTGATAACTGCTCAACGTGCGCAATCAATCGCCTTCTCAACAACCGTGCCGTGGGAGTGTTGAAATGATGGAGGTTTCTTGAGCGGAACGAACGTGGTGCGAATCAGCCTCCGGCCGGTTGGCCCAGGCGTTCCCAGGAAACGCCAACGTTCCATGCTCGGGCGTTCGCCGGCGGGCCGTCGCGACCGGTCCGGCGCACCGGTCGGCGGAGCTTCACCCGACGGAATTCGCAGCGACAGGCGCCCAGCGCGCGTGCCCAGCTTCCGGGCGGGTGGTCCGGCGCGATCTCCAGGCGCGGCCTCGTCCGCCGCGCCGCCCCCAACGACGAAAGCCCCGCCGAGGCGGGGCTTCCGAGGTCCTGCGGGGCGGGCTGCTCGCCCGGGGCGCTACTTGATGAACAGCATCTCGCTGTACTTCGGCAGCGGCCAGAGGTCGTCGGCGACGATGCGCTCGAGGCGGTCGGCGATCGCGCGGACGTCGTTCATCGCCGGGATGACCACGTCGCGCATGTACTTGGCGTGCTTCAACCCGCCCTCGGGGCCGTTGTGGTCGTTGGCCTTCTCCAGCGCGGTGATCTTGGAGAAGAGGTCCTCGACCAGCGGCTCGACCTCCTCGGCCAGCGCGGTGACGCCGGAGGCCTTCAGCTCCGTCAGGTGGCGCACGGCCGCCGGCAGGATCATCGTGCGGGCCAGGGACGCGGCGGTCTCGGCCTCGATGTTCAGCTTCGTCGCGTACTGCTCGACGAAGACCTCGAAGCGCGACTCCAGCTCGCGCTCGGTCAGCACGCCGTAGTTCTCGAACGCGCGGATCGTCTGCTTCTCGACCAGCCACGGCAGCGCGTCGGGCGTCGTCGGCAGGTTGGCCAGCCCGCGCTCCTCGGCCTCCTTGTGCCAGGCGTCGGAGTAGCCGTCGCCGTTGAAGACGACCTGCTTGTTGCGCTCCCAGACGTCCTTGACGACCTCGGAGACCGCGGCGGTCACGTCGCCCTTGCTGGCCTTCAGCTGCTTCTCCAGCAGGGCGCTCAGCTCGTCGATCGACTCGGCGACGATCGTGTTGAGCACCGCGTTGACGAAGCCCAGCGACATGCTGGAGCCCAGCGCGCGGAACTCGAACTTGTTGCCGGTGAACGCGAACGGCGAGGTGCGGTTGCGGTCGCCGCCGTCGCGGGGCAGGTGCGGCAGGACCTCGGCGCCCAGGCCCATCAGGCCCTTCCGGACGCGCTTGCCCTTGCCGGTCGCGATCTTCGAGAACGCCTGCTCCAGCTCGGCGCCGAGGAAGATCGAGATGATCGCCGGCGGCGCCTCGTTGGCGCCCAGGCGGTGGTCCTGGCCGACGTTGGCCACCGACGCGCGCAGCAGCGCCTGGTGCTTGTTGACGGCCTTGATGACCGCCGAGCAGAAGAACATGAACTGCGCGTTCTCGCCCGGCGTGTCGCCCGGGTTGAGCAGGTTGTGGCCGGAGTCGGTGCCCATCGACCAGTTGTTGTGCTTGCCCGAGCCGTTGACGCCCGCGAACGGCTTCTCGTGCAGGAGGCAGACCAGGCCGTAGCGGCGGGCCACGTTCTGCAGGACCTGCATCGTCAGCTGCTGGTGGTCGGAGCCGACGTTGGAGTTCTCGAAGATCGGCGCCAGCTCGTACTGCGCCGGGGCGACCTCGTTGTGGCGGGTCTTGACCGGCACGCCGAGCTTGCGCAGCTCCTGCTCGGACTCCATCATGTAGGCCAGGACGCGCTCGGGGATCGACCCGAAGTAGTGCTCGTCGAGCTCGTGGCCCTTGGGCGGCTTGGTGCCGAACAGCGTGCGACCGGTCGTGTACAGGTCAGGGCGCTCGAAGTAGTACTGCTCGTCGATCAGGAAGTACTCCTGCTCGGGGCCGACCGTCGTGAAGATCCGCGTGGTCTCCTCGTCGCCGAACAGCTTCAGCGCCTTCAGCGCGCTCTTGGACAGCGCGTCCATCGAGCGCAGCAGCGGGATCTTGTGGTCCAGCGCCTCGCCCGTCCACGACACGAACGCCGTCGGGATGCACAGGAACGTGCCGTTCGGGTTGTCGAGGATGAACGCCGGCGACGTCGGGTCCCACGCGGTGTAGCCGCGGGCCTCGAACGTCGCGCGGATGCCGCCCGTCGGGAACGACGACGCGTCCGGCTCGCCCTGGATCAGCTCCTTGCCCGAGAACTCGGCGATCGCGTGGCCGTCGCCGGTCGGGTTGTAGAACGAGTCGTGCTTCTCGGCCGTCAGGCCGGTCAGCGGCTGGAACCAGTGCGTGTAGTGCGTGGCGCCCTTCTCCATCGCCCACTCGCGCATCGCCTGCGCGACCGCGTCGGCCAGGGAGGAGTCCAGCGGCTCGCCGGCCTCCAGCGTGGCCTGGAGCTGCCGGAAGACGTGCTTGGGCAGACGCGCGCGCTGCTCGTCGATCGTGAAGACGTTGGCGCCGAAGACGTTGGCGCCGGGCAGCGTCAGGTCGGTCTTGCCGAGGGCGCCGCCGTTGACCGACCACTGGGCGGCCGTGACGTTCTGCTGGCGGACGGGGCTCATGGGGCGGGAACTTCCTCCTGTGCGTGCATGCGTGTTCGGGGCGCGTGGGGGCGCCGTGTCGCGGGCTCTCGCGGCCGGCGGGCACCTAGGAGCCTATGTCGCACGCGTGCGAGACACCTTGTACCTGTGTCCAAAGTCCGACGCGGGGGCTTCGCCCTGAGGTAGGCCCACCCGCCCGGGCCGCCTCGACCAGGTGGCGAATGGAGCCCGGCGATCTTTCGACAGCGGGCTAAGGATCCGGCCTCCGCCGCGGCGCAGACTGCCGGTGCACGCTCGACTAGGAGGTCACATGAGACGTTCCCTGACGGTGCGCGCGCTGCTGTTCGGCGCGCTGGCCGCTCTGATCCTGCCGGCGACGGCATCCGCAGACTTGATGGACCGGGCCGGCAACCAGGGCCTGCTCCAGAGCGTCGGCATCAACACCATCTGGGTGATGGTCGCCGGCCTGCTGGTCTTCTTCATGCAGGCGGGCTTCGCCTTCCTGGAGATCGGCTTCTCCCGGGGCAAGAACTCCGGCACGATCATCGCCAAGATCCTGGTGAACCTGGCGATCGCCTCGATCATGTACTGGGCCGTGGGCTTCGCCTTCGCGTTCGGCGGCGACGCCGGCCACGTCATCGGCACGCACGGCTTCTTCCTGCGCGACTACGGCGACCCGCAGAAGGCGTTCCCGGTGATGGGCTTCTCGAACGCCACGATCGAGTCGAAGTTCTTCTTCCAGTTCGTGTTCTGCGCCGTCTCCCTGGCGATCGTCTGGGGCACGACGCTGGAGCGCGTGAAGTTCGGCGTGTACGTCCTGTACGCGATCGTCTTCTCCGCGGTGATCTACCCGGTGTTCTCCGGCTGGGTCTTCGGCGGCGGCTGGTTGCAGACCAACCTCGGCATGCAGGACTTCGCGGGCTCGACGGCGGTCCACCTGATCGGCGCGACGGGCGCCCTGGCGGCGCTGCTGCACCTCGGTCCGCGGCGCGGCAAGTACGGGCCCGACGGCAAGCCGCGGGCGATCCCCGGCCACAGCATGCCGCTGTTCGGCCTGGGCATCTTCATCCTCTGGCTCGGCTGGTTCGGCTTCAACCCGGGCTCGACGCTCGGCGCGCTGGACGGCCGCTTCCCCGAGGTCGTGCTGACGACGAACATCGCCGCCGCCGGCGGCGTGCTCGCCGCGGTGTCGACGGCCTACTGGAAGACCAAGACCGTCGACATCGGCATGGCGGGCAACGGGGCGATCGCCGCGCTGGTCGGCATCACGGCGCCCTCGGGCTACGTGGTCCCCTGGGCCGCGCTGGTGATCGGCGTCGTCGCCGGCGTCATCGTGGTGCTCGGCGTCTACGCGATCGACAAGAAGCTCGACGACCCGGTCGGCGCGCTGTCGGCGCACGGACTGGCGGGCATCTGGGGCACGCTGGCCTGCGGCATCTTCACGCACCCGTCGCTGGCGGCCTACAACGGGGTCGGCAAGGGCGGCCTGATCTACACGGGCTCGTTCCACCAGCTCGGCGTGCAGGCCATCGGCGTCGTCGTCGTGTTCGCCGGCGTGTTCGTCAGCTCCTACGTCGTCTTCGGGATCATCAAGGCCACCTACGGCATGCGGGTGTCCGACGAGGAGGAGCGGGCCGGCCTGGACATCTCCGAGCACGGGATGTACGGGTACCCCGAGCAGTTCATCCCGGCGCCGGAGCTCGTCGGCTACGGTGCGGCCCCCGCGGGGACCGCTGCCGCAACCGGAGTGAGCCCCGTCCCGACGACCACGGAGGTTCCCGCAACATGAAGATGGTGGTGGCGTACATCCGCCACGAGTCCTTCGAGCCGATCCGGACGGAGCTCCTGGAGCTCGGCTTCCCGTCGCTGTCGATCAGCGAGGTGAAGGGCTCCGGCCGGCAGAAGGGCATCACGGAGCGCTATCGCGGCGCCGAGTTGACCAACTACCTGCGGCCGAAGATCAAGATCGAGTGCGTCGTCGCCTCCGGTGACGTGCAGACGATCGTCGACACGATCCTCAAGCACGCGCGCACCGGCGCCGTCGGCGACGGCAAGGTGTTCGTGATGCCGGTCGAGGAGGCCTATCGGGTGCGCACCGGCGAGGCCGGGGAGGAGATCCTCCAGGCCCACCCGGACGCCGCCACGACGGCCGCGTAGCGCTCGGCGGCGCCGAGCGCGAGGACAGGAGAACGAGTCCAGCGATGGGTGAGGCGGCGGAGAAGATGATGGATCCCACGGGGCGTTCCGCCGCCTCGCCGGCTGGTTCGCTGGTGGAGCGGCTGCGGTCGGTCCACCTCAAGATGGTCGACGCCGTCCTGGGCGGCGACGGCCTGCAGCAGGTCGCCGCTTTGGCCGCGGAGGCCGCGGGCGCCCCGGTGGCGATCGTGGTCCCGCGGCTGGACGCGGCGGTGCTCGCGCCGGCCGGACCCGAGGGGGCCGCGCGCGACCGGACGCTGGAGGAGGTCCGGCGCTACGTGGGCGACCGCGTGCGCGACCGGCCGTCGCAGGTGCCCGAGGCGCTGGCGGCGGAGGCCCCGATCCAGTCCGGCGACGACGTCGTCGGCGCGGTCGTGATGCTGCGCGGCGCCGCCGCGCCCGCCCCGGAGGCCGGGGACTTCCTGCACCTCGCCGCGGTCGCCTGCCTGACCGAGGTGGCGGTGGAGGAGGCCAAGGAGGAGGTCGAGCAGAACCTGCGCGGCTCGTTCTTGGAGGACCTGCGCTCGCGGCCCGACCTGGAGCCGCGCGAGGTCATGCGGCGCGCGGCGCGCCTGGGGTGCGACCTCTCGCGCGGGGCCGTCGTGCTCTGCGCGGAGCTGACGACCGACCGTCCCCGCCACGTGATCGCGACGATCACCGGCGACGAGCCGGGCGCGCTGGCCGAGCATCTCGACGGGCGCGTGTACGCGATCCTGCCGGGCGCCGGCGGCGACGACGCGCCCGACACCACGGCGACCCGCGGGCGCGCGCTGGCGACGCGGCTGCGCCGCCACGGCACCGTCGGCGTCTCGAGCTTCTACTCCGACCCCGCCGAGCTGCCGCGCGCGATCCAGGAGGCCGAGCTGGTCCTGGACGTGCTCAAGCAGGGCGAGGGCGGGGGCTGGGACGGCGTCCAGGACATCGGCACCGGCACCTACCGGCTGCTCTTCCGCGTCCTCGCCTCCCACCCCGAGGAGGTGCGGAGCTTCTACGAGGACACCGTCGCGCCGATCGTCCGCTACGACGACCAGTACCGCACGGACCTGGTGGGCACGCTGGAGTCCTACCTGGAGCAGAACTGCAACATGAACGCGACGGCCGCGGCGATCTACGCTCACCGCCACACCGTGGCCTATCGGCTGGAGCGCGTGAAGGAGCTCACCGGGCTGGACCCGATGCTCTCCGAGGATCGCGAGCGCCTCGGCCTCGGCCTCAAGGCCTACAGGATCATCGCGCCGCGGCTGCCGAAGTAGCGGCCGGGCCGGCGGCCTCGGCTAGCCCGCCGGCTCGGTGTCGTCCGAGCGCTGGGCGGCGAAGCGGTCCTCGCGCCAGGCGACCCGCCAGCGCGGGGTGCCGACGGCCTGGACGCTCGGGACGCCGTCGTTGCGGTCGAGGTCGCCGACGAAGCGGCTGAAGGCCTCGCTGGCGAAGGACAGGGCCTCGGTCGCGGCGGGGAGCTCGCCGCGCCCGCGGCGCGGGATGCGGTGCGTGCCGTTGACGCGCGTCAGCCGGAAGATCAGGTCGTCGGCCGCCCGCGGCGTGGCGGCGATCGCGCACGCGCCGCGCAGGCCGAAGACGTCGAGCACCGCCGCGACGCGGCAGGCCAGGAGGGCGTCGGCGAACAGCGGCAGCTCGACGCCGATGCACGGGTAGATCGCGTCGGCGAGGCGGCCGGCGTCCGACGGCACCCAGCAGACCAGGTACACGAGGTCCGCGAGCGGAGGCGGGTCCGGCACGTAGATGCCCAGGGCCAGCGCCGGGGCGACCGACGCCCACTCGTCGCTGGTCAGGCGGTCGCGCCCGTTCTCCAGGCGCGAGTACTGCGGCTGCGAGATGTGCAGCCCCTCGGCGACGGTCGCCTGGGTGAGCCGGGCGCCTTCGCGCAGCTCGCGGATCACGGAACCCGCGGGGGTTCCGAGAACCGCCATGAACCGGACGACTATGCCTATTGCGAATCAATGCTTTTTCCGGTGTTGATTGCACAAACATGGCTTCTGTGAAAATTACCTGCAAATCCCATGTTTACGTCTTATGCATCTCCTGCATATTCATGTTCACAATTTTCGGCTGTACAGAAGACCGGAGCATGCTAAACAGCACAGCTGGCCCGCGCATCTCCGCGGGTTTTGTCGTTCAATGGACATCTGCGCGGTTGGCTGGGGCGCGCCCGCGAGGGTCGCGACAACCCGCTGGAGGGTGGGCTGGCCGAGGAGCGCCTGCTCTCCGCGCGCGCCGAGCGACGGCTGCTCGAGCACACGCTCGTCGAACGGCGCGCGCTGCTCGTCGAGCGCCGCGCGCTGCTCGTCCTGACGATCGTGCTGGCCCTGGTCGCGGTCGTGCTCGCGGTGTTCGGGCTGACCGGCGCGACGGTCGTCTCGAGCCTGGTGTCCGCCCTCGCCGGGGTCCGGCTGGGGCGTCTCGGCAAGGACGCCGGCTAGTCCAGGACCAGGACCGGGACCCGCTCGACCGGCGCGGGCTCCGCGCCCGGCGGCGCGGGTGCCGCCCGGCGGGCGGAGAGGACGAGGACCGCGCCGAGGACGAGCGCGCCGCCGGCCAGCTGGACGGGCGCGAGCGACTCGCCGAAGACCGCGGCCGCCAGGGCGATCGCCGTGACCGGCTCGACGGTCGAGACGATCGAGGCCGTGGTCGGTCCGACGCGCGCGAGGCCCGCGAAGAACAGCGTGATCGCGCCGACGGTGGAGACGAGCGCGATGGCGGCCAGCCAGCCATAGCCGGCGGCTGAGACCGTGGTGGGGGAGAGGTCGCCGTCGACGATCCCCGCGAGCGTCAGCGTGACGGCGGCGCCGGTCGCGACGAGCGTCGACAGCAGCAGCGGGTCCAGCCGCGACGACACGGGCGCGGAGGTCAGGATGTAGGCGCTGTAGACCACGGCGGCGGCCAGCCCCAGCGCGGTGCCCAGCGGGTCCAGCGCGCCGGACGGCGCGCCGCCGAGCACGAGGACGCCGCCCGCCGAGGCCAGCGCCAAGGCCCCGACGCTCCGGCGCGTGAGCCGCTCGCGCCCCAGCGCCGCGGCGGCCAGGGCCACCATCACGGGGAACGTGTACAACAACAGCGACAGCAGCGAGGCGTCCAGGCGCTTCAGCGACGCGAAGTACGCGCCCGCCTGCGCCGCGTAGCCGACCGCGCCCAGCGCCAGCGCGAGCGCGACGTCGCGGACGGGCAGCCTCCGCAGCGCCGCCAGCCGGCCGGAGGCGACCACGACCACCCAGAACACCGCCGCCGCCAGCGCGAACCGCGTCGCCAGCAGCGTGCCGACGCTCACGCCCTGCTCGTAGGCGAGCTTGCCGAAGATCCCCATCGCCCCGAAGAACGCGGCGGAGGCGACGCAGAGGACGATGCCCAGGGTGCGCATGGCGCGCGCATGATCGCCGCGAACACCCTCAAGGAGCGATTCGGATTCGTGCGCTCAACGCATTAGCATCGCTTCACGATGCTCGACCTGCGCCGCCTGCGTCTGCTGCACGAGCTGCACGAGCGCGGCACGATCGCCGCGGTCGCCGACGCGCTGCGCTTCACGCCCTCGGCGGTCTCGCAGCAGCTCGCCACGCTGGAGCGCGAGACGGGCGTGAAGCTCATCCGGCGCGAGGGCCGCGGCGTGCGGCTGACCGACCAGGCGCTCGTCCTCGTCGGCCACGCGGCGGCCCTGCTCCAGCAGGCCGAGCGCGCCGAGGCCGACCTGGCCGCCGCCGCGGGCGAGCCCGCCGGGCGCGGGCGGATCGCCGCGTTTCAGTCGGTCGCGCTGAACATCGCCACGCCGGCCATCGCGCGGCTCGCGCGCACCGCGCCCCGGCTGCGCACCGAGCTGATCGCCGCCGAGCCCGAGGAGTCGCTGCCCGCGCTGGCGCTCGGCGACCTCGACCTCGTGCTCGCCGACGAGTGGGTCGGGCAGCCGCTGCCGCGCCTGCCCGGGCTCGACCGCCACGACCTGCACCGCGAGCCGGTGCTGCTCGCGCTCCCCGCCGAGCACCCGGCCGCGCAAGGAGACCCCGCCCACCCGGTCGAGCTGCGCCGCCTCCGGGACGCCGCCTGGGTCGCCGCCCCGCCCGGCGGCGGCTGGGAGTCGCTGATCCTGCGCACCTGCCGCGAGCTGGGCGGCTTCGAGCCCGCGATCCGCCACCGCACCAACGACGCGCTCGTCGCCCAGCGGCTGGTCGCCCACGGGCAGGCCGTCACGCTGCTGCCCGAGCTGACCGGTCCGGCCGACCATCCCGGCGTCGTCGCGCGCACGCTGCGCGAGGGCGCCGTGCACCGCACGATCCTCGCCGCCGTCCGCTCGGCCGACGCGCACCGCCCGTCGACCCGCGCGCTGCTGGCCGCCGTCCAGGACGCGGGACGCGCCCGCGGCTGGAGCTAGCGGGCGACGCGCGCGCGGCGCCGCGCCGCGTCAGCTCTTGGCGTCGTCCGCGTCGACGACGTCGCCGGTCTTGGGGTCGACCACGACCGCCCGCGGCTTGCGCGACACGTCCACCGCGAACGTGCCGACCGGGTCCTTGCCGTCGTCGGTGCGGGCCACGGCCTTGCCGTTGAGCCCGGCCGCCACGTGCCAGCGCAGGCGGTGCGACCCGGCGACGACCGGCGTCACGTGCCAGACGAAGGTCTTGGTCGCGCCCGGCGCCAGGCGCCCCAGCGCCCATGTCGACACGTAGGCCGTGTCGCCGCCGTGCGGGCCCACGTCGACGATCCACAGCGGCCGCGACGGGTCGGCGAGGCCGGGCTGGTCGGAGCGCGTCGCGAAGCCGGCGCCGCCCTTGGCGTCGTCGTCATTGGTGATCGTCACCGCGACGTTCGGGATCGCCTTGGAGTCGGTGTTCTTCACCGCGATCGTCATGACCGACGCGTTGGCCAGGCGCTGCTTGAGCGGGAACCGGTGCGAGACGACGTCGACCTTGTAGGTGCCGGCCGTCTCGTGCGCGTCCTGGCGCTCCCCGCCGCCGCAGCCGGCGACGGGCAGCACGACGCACGCCGCCGTCGCGGCGGCCCCCATAAGGCGCATGGCTCTCCTGGACCCCTCCACTGCGCGCGGAACGTACCAGAAGCAGGTGTCGCCGAGCGCAGGTGGAACTTCTCCAGAGCCGTCACGGTTCCCGGTTGGCAGCCGTGACAGCGGTCACATAGACTGCGCGCCGTGCGGGTGGTCGCGCGCGTCCGCGCCGCACGTCCCGAGGGTTGCACAAGAGGAGAGGTCCGAGACCGCGTGGTCAGCAGCGTTGCCGACCGGGCGTTTGCCCCGGCCAAGAGCCTGCTCGAAGAAGTAGGCGACATGATGATCCTGACGGGGAAGACCTTGGTGTCGGCCCTGCGCCCGCCGTACCCGTACGGCAGCGAGTTCGTGGGTCAGTTCCTCTTCGCGCTGCGCCTGTGCTGGCTGCCGCTGCTCATCTCGACGGTGGCCGTCTCCTACGGCGCGCCCGGCCTGCAGGCCGCGAACTTCCTGATCCTCTTCGGCGCGCTGGACCGCCTCGGCGGCTTCTTCGTCCTGGCGATCATCCGCGAGTTCGCGCCGTTCGTCTGCGCGATCATCGTCGCGGGCGTCGCCGGCACGGCGATCACCGCCGACCTCGGGGCCCGCAAGATCCGCGAGGAGCTGGACGCCCTCCAGGTCCTCGGCGTCGACCCGGTCAAGAACCTCGTCGTCCCGCGCTTCTTGGCCCTGATGCTCGTCACGGGCCTGTTCGACATCTTCGCCATCATCTTCGGCATCACCGGCGGCCTGATCGCGACGCTCGTCAACGGCGCGCCGCTCGGCCCGTTCTGGGCGACGTTCTTCACGAACGCGTCGACGACGGACCTCTGGGGCTCGCTGTTGAAATGCACGCTCTTCGGCGCGATTACCGCGATCGTCTGCTGTTACAAGGGCATGACGGCCAGCGGCGGCGCCGAGGGCGTCGGCAAGGCGGTCAACCAGGCGGTGGTGATCACGTTCCTGGGGGTCTTCGCCTTCAACTACGTGTTCACGCAGACGCTGCTGGCCACCCACCCCGAGATCCAGGTGATCCGCTAGCCATGGGCGGATGGCTCGCACTGCCCAAGGAGTGGATCGGCTCCTTCGGCTCGATCGCGAAGTTCAGCGGCAAGATCCTCAAGCAGGTCTACACCCTGCGGGTCCTGCACTTCTTCGGCGAGACGCTGCGCCAGTGCGGCGTGCTGATCCTCGGCTCGACGCTCGTCATCTGGGGCCTGGTCTTCATCGTCGGCCTGCAGTGCGGCATCGAGGGCGCGTACTTCACGCGCGCGCAGGGCGCGCCCGCGTACTCGGGCGTCTTCGCCGCCTGGTGCGACCTGCGCGAGATCGTGCCCTACGGCTTCGGCTACATGATGGCCGCCAAGGTCGGCACCGGCATCGTCGCCGAGCTGGGCTCGATGCGGATCTCCGACGAGATCGACGCGCTCGAGGTCATGGGCATCGACTCGGTGCTGTTCCTCTGCGCGACGAAGCTGCTCGCGTCGTGGCTGGTGCTGCCGTTCATGTACATGGCGGCCGTCGGCGCCGGCTTCTTCGCCAGCTACCTGGCCGTCGTGCAGCAGATCGGCGAGGTCTCGCCGGGCGGCTTCTCGCTGATCTTCTGGATGTTCCAGAACCCACCGGACCTGCTCTACAGCGTGATCAAAGCCATGGTGATGGCGACCGCGATCGTCCTGGTCGGCTGCTACTACGGCTACCACGCGGGCGGAGGACCCGTCGGCGTCGGTACCGCCACCGCAAAATCGATGGTGATGAACATCGTCCTGGTGCATTTGATCGGGATGCTGGGAACACAGGTGTTCTGGGGCGCCAACCCACGCGCTCCGATCGGAGGCTGAGCTGACATGACCGACACGCCACGCGACCACGACGACGACCTGTACGCCGACGGCTACGAGGGCGACGGCCGCGACGCGGCCGAGCCGGCTCCGACGCCCGACGACGAGCGCCTCGCCGGCGCCGGACCGGCCCACGCCGCCGCGGACGCGCCTGCCGCCGCGACGAGCGCCTCGGTCGTCCGCGAGGCCCCGCCGAGCGACGACGACGAGGACGAGTACCGCTGGCACACCGGCATGAACCGCCCCACGGGCGTGCCGGACGCGGTCGAGTTCGTCGACGTCCACAAGGCCTTCGGCCGCAACAAGATCCTCCGCGGCCTGAACATGGGCCTGCCGGAAGGCAAGATCTCCATGATCCTCGGGCCGTCGGGCACGGGGAAGTCCGTGTGCATCAAGCACATGGTCGGCCTGCTGTACCCGGACGAGGGGGACGTCCTGGTGCACGGCGAGTCGGTCCCGAACATGACCGACGACGAGCTGTTCGACATGCGCAAGCGCTTCGGCGTGCTGTTCCAGGACGGCGCGCTGTTCGGCTCGATGAACCTGGTGGACAACGTGGCCTTCCCGCTGCGCCAGCACACCGACAAGTCCGAGGACGAGATCCTCGAGATCGTCTACAAGCGGCTCGACGAGGTCGGCCTCGGCTCGGCCCACGACAAGATGCCCAACGAGCTCTCCGGGGGGATGCGCAAGCGCGCGGGCTTCGCTCGGGCACTGGTCCTGGACCCCAACATCGTGCTCTTCGACGAGCCGGACTCCGGCCTGGACCCGGTCCGCACGGCGCTGCTGTGCGAGCTGATCCAGGAGATCCACGAGGAGAACGGCGGCTGCTACACGGTCATCACGCACGACATCATGAGCGCCCGCCGCGTGGCGGAGTACATCAGCGTGCTGTGGCGTGGCCGGATCGTGGAGGCGGGCCCGGCGGAGGAGCTGTTCAACAGCGACAACGCCTTCGTCCGCCAGTTCCTCTCCGGCGAGTCGCAGGGGCCGCTCGGCATGGAGTAGCCAAACCCGCGGTACCGCAACATCACCTCAACACACCAACTGCATGATCTTCGGCCGGTCCATCCGGCCGGGAACCGAACCCCACACGGTCCTGTCGTCTTTCCCGTCACCTTGTCCCGACGTGTCCCGCGTCATCCCTGAAATGGGGGTGCGCCGGTGACCCTTGCCCGCGGTCTGGCCGTCGGGGTGGTCGGCGTCGCCGTCGTCGCGGCGATCCTGCTGCTGACGGGCGGCAAGAAGCACGAGTACACGCTGGTCTTCCAGACGGCCGGCCAGCTCGTCAAGGACAACGACGTGCAGATCGGCGGCCGCCGCATCGGCCGCGTCGCGGACATCAAGCTGTCGAACAACAACCTGGCCGAGGTCAAGATCCAGGTCGACGAGCCCTACGCGCCGCTGCACCAGGGCACGACGGCCACGATCCGCTCCGGCTCGCTGTCGGGCGTCGCCAACCGCTACATCTCGCTGGCGCCGGGCCCCAACAACGCGCGCAAGATCGACGACGGCGCCACGCTCGGCCTCGACAAGACCACCACCTCGGTCGACCTCGACCAGCTCTTCGACACGCTGGACCCCAAGACGCGCAAGAGCCTGCAGGACGTCATCCGCGGCTCGGCGACGCAGTACGAGGGCAAGGGGAAGCAGGCCAACGAGGCGCTCAAGTACTTCAGCCCGACGCTGTCGACGACGTCGCGCCTGGTCGACGAGCTGGACCGCGACCAGCAGTCCCTGCAGGACTTCATCGTCTACACGGCGCGCGCGACGACCGCGCTGGCCGAGAAGCGCGACGACGTCGCCGACCTGGTGTCCAACGCGAACACCGCGTCGGGCGCGATCGCCTCCGAGAGCGACTCGCTCAACCAGGCGCTCAGCGTGCTGCCGCGCACGCTGCGCCAGGCCAACACGACGTTCGTGAACCTGCGCTCGACGCTGGACGACCTCGACCAGCTGGTCGACGCGTCCAAGCCGGTCGCGCCGAAGCTCGCGCCGTTCTTCCGGCAGCTGCGCCCGCTGGTCACCGAGGCGCGCCCGACGATCCAGGACCTCAGCTCGCTGATCAGCCGCAAGGGCGCCGACAACGACCTGATCGACCTCCTCAACAAGCAGCCGCGCCTGACGAAGGTCGCCAAGCCCGCGTTCGACCACACGGTCAAGGGCCTGCAGCAGGGCACGCCGGTCCTCCAGTTCATCCGGCCCTACGCGCCGGACCTGATCGGCTGGTTCCGCGACTTCGGCCAGACGACGGCCAACTACGACGCCAACGGCCACTTCGCGCGCATCTCGCCGATCGTCAACGCCTTCCAGTTCACCGACAGCCCCGAGGGCGGCACGCTGAACGCGCTGCAGCCCGCCGACCGCCAGGTCGGCCTGCAGTCGGGCAAGGTCAAGCGCTGCCCGGGCTCGGCGACGCAGACGGCGGCCGACAAGTCCAACCCCTACGCCCCCGAGGGCTCGGACTGCGATCCGAGCATCACCCCGCCCGGCCCATGACCCGCGTGCGCATCTTCTGCGCGGGCTTCGCGCTCGCCGCCGCCGCCCTCGTGCTGGTCGTCTTCGGCACGGGCGCGGGCGACGACCACAAGGGCAGCTACAAGGTCCGCGCGATCTTCTCCAACGCGTTCACGGTGATCCCGGGCGAGGACGTCAAGATCTCCGGCGTCAAGGTCGGCAGCATCTCCGACCTCGAGGTCACCAAGGACAACAAGGCCGCGGTCGTCCTGAACATCACCGAGCCGGGCTTCAAGGACTTCCGCAAGGACGCGACCTGCACGATCCGCCCGCAGTCGCTGATCGGCGAGCGCTTCGTCGAGTGCACGCCGACGCAGCCCAAGCCGGAGGGCGAGGCGCCGTCGCCGGAGCTGGACCGGATCAAGAGCGGCGCCGGCAAGGGCCAGTACCTGCTGCCCGACTCGCAGACGATCAAGCCGGTGGACATCGACCTGGTCGGCAACATCATGCGGTTGCCCTACCGCGAGCGGCTGTCGATCATCATCAACGAGCTGGGCACCGGCCTGGCCGGCAACGGCGACGCGCTGCGGGAGGCCATCAAGCAGGCCGACCCGGCGCTGGAGCAGACCGACAAGGTCCTGGCCATCCTCGCCGACCAGAACAAGACGCTGGCGCAGCTGGCCAAGAACAGCGACACGGTCCTGGCGCCGCTGGCGCGCCAGAAGGGCAAGGTCGCCGACTTCATCGACAAGGCCGACAAGACCGCGGTCGCCTCCGCCGAGCGCCGCGGCGACATCGAGGCGAGCCTCCAGAAGCTCCCGGCGTTCCTCCGGCAGCTCACGCCGACGATGCAGCGCCTGGGCGGCCTGGCCGACCAGATGACGCCGGTCCTGGACGACCTCAACGCGTCGGCGCCGCAGCTCAACCAGTTCATCAAGCAGCTCGGGCCGTTCAGCCAGGCCGGCATCCCGGCGCTGAAGTCGCTGGGCGACACCGCCGACGCCGGCGACCAGGCGCTGCTGAAGGCCAAGCCGATCGTCTCCGACGTCGGCACGTTCGCCAAGCAGGCGCGGCCGCTGACCAAGAACCTGGCCGCGATGCTGACGAGCCTGCGGACCACGGGCGGCATCGAGCGCCTGATGGACTTCTTCTACTACCAGGCCGCGGCGACCAACGGCTATGACTCGCTCGGGCACTACCTGCGCGCGATCTTCGTGGTCACCAACTGCACGACCTACGTGACCGAGCCGCAGCCGAGCTGCTCGGCGAACTTCGAGAAGCCGGCGACGGGCGCCGACGCCGCGGTGGCGCGCGCGTCGAGGACCACGCCGACGGTCGCCGACGTCAACCGCGAGATCGCCAACGGCCGCAGCCCGTTCCTGGCCCGCCAGGACGCCGTGGCCGCCGGCCTCGACCCGTCGGCGTTCGACGGCGACGGGTCCGCGTCGTCGGCGTCGTCGGCGTCGGGCTCCGCGGGCACCACCGGCTCCACCGGCGCGTCGAAGACCAAGGTCTCCAAGAAGAAGCGCGGCTCCTCGGGCACGGCGAGCGCGCCGATCAGCCTGCCGACCAGCGTCTTCCCCGGCCAGGCGTCGCCGTCGCCGGCGGCCTCCGGCGCGACGACCACGCCGACGCCGCAGACCACGACGTCCACCGCGACGACGACCGAGACCGCCACCTCGACGCAGACCACGCAGGTCGGCGGCACCGCGCCGTCCTCGGGCACGAGCACGACGACGTCCTCCGGCGCGGCCCAGACCCTCCTCGACTACCTGCTGGGCGGCTGAGATGCGGCGCGGATCCCAGTCCATCGCGGCCAACCCCGTCCTGATCGGCGCGGCGACGACGCTCGTCGTCCTCGTCGCGGTCTTCCTGGCCTACAACGCCAACAACGGCCTGCCGTTCGTCCCGACCTACCAGCTGACCGCCGACGTCCCGAGCGCGGCGAACCTGGTCAAGGGCAACGAGGTCCGCATCGGCGGCACGCGCGTCGGCGTCGTCGACAAGATCACGCCCAAGCGCCTGGCCGACGGCCGCGTCATCGCCCAGCTGCACATGAAGCTGGAGACGACGGTCAAGCCGCTGCCCAAGGACTCCACGATCCTGATCCGGCAGAAGTCCGCGCTGGGCCTGAAGTACGTCCAGGTGACCAAGGGCAAGTCCTCGCAGGGCTGGGCCGAGGGCGCGACGATCCCGCTCAAGCAGGCGACGCCCGCGCCGGTCGAGTTCGACGAGTTCCTGTCGACCTTCGACGAGAAGACGCGCCACGCCGCCCAGCAGCAGCTCAACGGCCTGGGCACCGGGTTCGCGGGCCGCGGCCAGGACCTCAACCGGGCGATCCAGTCCCTGAACCCGCTGCTGGCCAACCTCGCGCCCGCGATGGCCAACCTCGCCGACGACCGCACGCGGCTGGCGCGGTTCTCCGAGGCGCTGGGCCGCACGTCGGCGATCGTCGCGCCGGTCGCCGACCAGCAGGCGCAGCTGTTCGCCAACCTCGACACGACGTTCACCGCGTTCGCCGCGATCGCCCGGCCCTACCTGCAGGACTCGATCAGCGGCGGCCCGCCCGCGCTGCAGACCGCGATCGACGAGCTGCCCAAGCAGCGGCCGTTCCTGGCCAACTCCGAGGCCTTCTTCCACGACCTGCGACCGGGCGTCAAGGCGCTGTCGGGCGCGGCGGCGGACCTGGCCGACGCGTTCACGGTCGGCGAGCCCGCGCTGAAGGAGTCCGTCACCTTCAACAAGCGGCTCAAGCCGGTCTTCGACTCGCTGGAGCGCTTCGCCGACGACCCGTTGGTCAAGCTCGGCGTCGACGACCTGACCCAGACCGCGAAGATCGCCAACCCGCTGTTCGCGGCGATCGCGCCGGGCCAGACGGTCTGCAACTACTGGACGCTGCTGTTCCGCAACGCCGCCTCGCTGCTGAGCGAGGGCGACACCGTCGGCACCGGCCAGCGCTTCATGATCGTCGCCACGCCGCAGGGCCCCAACAACGAGGGCAGCCCGTCGTCGGGCCCGGCCAACGGCGGCGGCGCCAAGAACGACAACTTCCTGCACGCCAACCCGTACCCCAACACCGCCGCGCCGGGCCAGACGCAGGAGTGCGAGGCGGGCAACGAGTCCTACGCGGCGGGCAAGCAGGTCATCGGCAACGTCCCGGGCAACCAGGGCGAGAACACGCAGAAGACGACCACGAGCGCGTCGCGATGAGCAACCGACCCGACAAGCGCAAGCGCGTCCTGCGCAAGGACCGGACCGGGGCCAACCCGGTCACGGTCGGCGCGATCGTGCTCGTCCTGGCCGCGATCATCGTCTACGCCGGCTTCTCCAAGCACGTGCCGTTCACGCACGGCTTCCGCGTCAAGGCCGTCTTCGTCAACGCCAACAACGTGCGCCCGAACTCGCCGGTGCGCATCGCCGGCGTCAACATCGGCAAGGTCACCACGGTCCAGGCCTACAAGGGCGGCGACGGCAACATGTCGCTGGTCACGATGGAGATCGACAAGGCCGGCCTGCCGATCCACAAGGACGCGACGCTGAAGGTCCGGCCGCGCATCTTCCTGGAGGGCAACGAGTTCGTCGACCTGCAGCCCGGCACGCCGAGCGCGCCGACGATCGACTCCGGCGACACGATCCCGTCGACGCAGACCGCGGCGCCGGTCCAGTTCGACCAGGTGCTCGGCGCGCTGCAGAGCGACACGCGCGACGACCTCAAGGAGCTGCTCGAGGGCTACGGCACCGCGCTGACCTACGAGCCGACGGGCGCCGACGACCAGACCCAGGACCCCGACGTCAAGGGCAAGACCGGCGCGCAGGCGCTGAACAAGTCCATCGGCTACGCGCCGGGCGCGCTGAAGAACGCGTCGATCGTCAACGAGGCGTTCCTCGGGCTGCAGGCCCACGACCTGTCCGGCCTGGTCGACAACACCGCCAAGGTCACCAAGGCGCTGGCCAACAACGAGCAGTCGCTGCAGGGGTTCGTCGCCAACTTCAACACGACGCTGGGCGCGCTGGCCTCCGAGCAGTCCAACCTGAAGGCCTCGATCGCGCAGCTCGGGCCGACGCTGCGGCACGCCGACAGCGCGCTGACGCACCTCAACGCGTCGTTCCCGAACACGCGCGCGTTCGCCAAGGAGATCCTGCCGGGCGTGAAGGAGACGCCGGCGACGATCGACGCGGCGGAGCCGTGGATCGCGCAGGCGCGCAAGCTCGTGTCCCCGTCGGAGCTGGGCGGCGTCGTCACGCAGCTGCAGCCGACGACCGTCGACCTGGCCAAGGTCGTCAACGGCTCGCTGAGTGCCCTGCCGCAGGCCGACCTCGTGTCGCAGTGCGTGACGCACACGATCCTGCCGACGGGCGACGTCAAGATCCAGGACGGCCAGTTCACGTCCGACGTCGAGAACTACAAGGAGTTCTGGTACTCGATGGTCGGGCTGGCCGGCGAGTCGCAGAACTTCGACGGCAACGGCCACTACGTCCGCTTCGCGGTCGGCGGCGGCTCGAACACGATCTCGACCGGCAAGTACGGCGGCGCCAAGGGCGCCAAGCTGTACTCCAACGTCAACCAGGCGCCGGAGGGCACGCGCCCCGCCTATCCGGGCAAGCAGCGCTCGCCCTACAACCACACGGCGGCGTGCAAGGACCAGAAGCTGCCCGACCTCAACGGCGCCAAGACCGGCCCGGCCGACGGCAGCCCGCAGGCGCAGTCGGGCGTGATCCCGACCGACGCCAACAAGGTGCCGGGCACGTCGTCGGCGACGTCGGCCTCGGCGCCCACGACGCGCGCGGCCACGTCCGACGACCTGACGTCGCAGCTCATCGATCGCCTCAACCCGTTCCGGACCGGGGGTGAGGGCCGGTGAGGCGGGCGATCCGCAAGCATCGCTTCGACTTCGTCGCGATGGTCGGGATCTTCGTGATCGCGCTGGTCGTCGGCGGCTTCATCCTCGGCCACCAGCGCTTCTACCTGCCCAAGTGGGTCCCGCTCGTCGGCACCGACTTCGTCAGCTACAAGGCCGAGTTCGCCACCGCGCAGTCGGTCACGCCGGGCCAGGGCCAGACGGTCAACGTCGCGGGCGTGCCGATCGGCGAGATCTCCAAGGTCGAGCTGAAGGACGGGCGCGCGCTGGTCACGATGAAGGTGCGCAAGAAGTACGCGCACATCTACAAGGACGCGACCGCGCTGCTGCGCCCGAAGACCGGCCTCAACGACATGATCGTGGAGCTGACGCCGGGCTCGTCCAAGGCCGGGGAGATCGACCCCAAGAAGGGCGTCATCCCGATCACCCAGACGCTGCCCAACGTCAACACCGACGAGTTCCTCGCGGCGCTGGACGGCGACACGCGCAGCTACCTGCAGCTCCTGGTCGCCGGCGGCGGCCAGGGCCTGGGCGGCAACGGCAAGAACCTGTCGGCGACCTTCCGCCGCTTCGAGCCGACCAACCGCGACATCTTGAAGATCACCCAGGCGCTGTCGGTCCGCCGCCAGAACATCAGCCGCTCGATCCACAACTTCAAGGAGCTGGTGGCGGCCGTCGGCTCCAAGGACCGACAGCTGTCCTCGCTGGTCGACGCGTCCAACGCGGTGTTCAAGTCCTTCGCCGACCAGGACGCCAAGCTGCGCGAGACGCTGCAGCTGCTGCCCAACGCGCTGAAGACGACCGACACCGCCGTCCAGAAGGCCGACAAGCTCGGCAAGACGCTCGGGCCGACGCTCGGCAAGCTGCGCCCGGCGGCGCGCGCGCTGGGCCCGTCGCTGAAGCAGTCGCGGCCGTTCTTCCAGCAGACGACGCCGGTCATCGAGAAGCAGCTGCGCCCGTTCGCGCGCGACGCGCTGCCGACGGTCAAGGTCCTGCGCCCGGCCGCGCACGACCTCGCGGCGCTGACCCCGGACTTCACGTCCGCGCTGAAGACCGCCAACTACCTGCTCAACACGTTGGCCTACAACCCGCCCGGGGACGACGAGGGCTACCTGTTCTGGGTGTCGTGGCTGAACCACATCGGCCCGACGGTGTTCAGCACGCAGGACGCCCACGGCCCGATCCGCCGCGGCGCGCTGTTCTTCAGCTGCGACGGCCTCGGCCTGCTCGACGTGCTCAAGGGCGTCAACCCGCAGCTGGGCACGTTGATCAGCCTGACCAACGCGCCCTCCAAGTCCCAGGCCTGCGCCTCCACGGGCCAGGCGGCAACCACGGCGGCGGCGGGGTGATCGGCGCGTGAACAAGCAGGTCCCCAGCCTCGGCAAGATCTTCGTGATGGTCGGCTTCGCGCTGTCCTGCTTCGGCCTGCTGCTGTTCCTGTGGCTGGCCTTCGGCGGGTCGACGCCGTTCGCGCCCAAGGGCTACCAGTTCAAGGTGTCCTTCGGCGAGGCGACGCAGCTGGCCCAGGAGGCCGACGTGCGCATCTCCGGCGTGCCGGTCGGCAAGGTCAAGGCCATCCAGACCAACAAGCAGACGGGCCGCTCGGACGCGACGATCCAGCTCGACCCCGACTACGCGCCGCTGCCCTCCGACGCCCGCGCGACGCTGCGCCAGAAGACGCTGCTGGGCGAGACCTACGTCGAGCTGACGCCGGGCACGCCGAAGGCCAGGCCGATCCCCGACAACGGGCGCCTGGCCACCGGACGCGTCGCCGACACCGTCGAGCTGGACGAGATCCTGCGCACGTTCGACCCGCGGACGCGCAAGGCGTTCCAGACCTGGATCCAGACCCAGGCCGAGTCGCTGAACGGCCGCGGCCAGGACCTCAACGACGCGCTCGGCCAGCTCGCGCCGTTCGCCGAGGACACCACCAAGCTGCTGCAGATCCTCAACGAGCAGAAGGCCGGCGTGCGCCAGCTCGTGCGCAACACCGGCGTGGTGTTCGACGCGCTCAGCGAGCGCGACAAGCAGCTGGCGGGCGTCATCACGAACTCCAACCGCGTGTTCGCGACGACCGCCGCGCGCGACGCGGAGCTCCAGGCGACGTTCAAGGCGCTGCCGACGTTCGAGGAGGAGTCGGCGACGACGCTCAAGCGCCTGTCGCGGTTCTCGGCCAACGCCAACCCGGTCGTCACGCAGCTGCGCCCGGCGGCGCGCGAGCTGTCGCCGACGCTCGAGCAGCTCTCGGCGATCGCGCCCGACCTCAAGCACCTGTTCCGCTCGATCGACCCGCTGACCAAGGCCTCCAAGAAGGGCCTGCCGGCGACCGAGCAGTTCCTCGACGACCTGCATCCGCTGCTGGCGAACTTCGACGCGCCGCTGCAGCAGCTCAACCCGATCCTCGACGGCGCGGGCCTGTACAAGAGCGAGCTGAACGCGTTCTTCGCCAACGCGACGGCCTCGACCCAGGCGGTGACGCCCTCGCAGGCCAGCGGCGAGAACCTGCACTACCTGCGCACGGCCAACCCGCTCAACCCCGAGGCGCTGGCGCAGTACCCCAACCGCCTGAAGACCAACCGGACCAACCCGTACGCCTTCCCGGGCGACAGCAACAGCCTCAAGACCGGCCTGTCGTCGTTCGAGACGCGCCAGTGCGGCTCGGCCACCGCGCCGAACCCGACGCTGGGCCCGGCCGTCCCGGGCGTGATGGACGAGACGCTGCGCGACAACATCCTCAAGTACGCGCTGAACAACGGCAACGTCGTCGCGCCGCCGTGCACGCAGCAGCCGCGCTTCAACCTCGGCGGGACGCTGACCCAGTTCCCGCAGGTCAAGGCCAACGTCGCGGGCCTGCAGGCGGGGCTGCCGCAGCCGTAGGCCAGACGGCCCCGCCGGCCCGCCCGGCCCGCCCGGGATCCGGCGCACGGCCGTGACCGTCCCGGTACCCTCAGCGGACTGATGGGTCGGCTCCCGCGCATCCTGGGCGCCGCCATGGGCACGGCCGCCCGCCGCCCGCTGGCGGTCGGCCTGCTGGTGACGGTGCTCGCGCTGGCGGGCGCCGCGCTGGCGCTGCGGTTGGCGCCCACCACCGCGACCAAGACGCTGGTCGGGACGTCGAGCGCGTCCTGGCAGGCGACCGAGCGCGACCACGAGCTGTTCGGCGAGGACGCCGTCTACGTGCTGGTCTCCGGGCCGGTGTCGAAGGTCGTGCTGACGACCGACCTCAACCAGCTCATCGGCCTGGAGGGCTGCCTGGGCGGCAACGTGCCCAAGGACCACACGCCGCCCGGCGGCTGGAGCGGGCCGTGCGGACGGCTCGGCAAGGCCAAGCCCGCCAAGGTCGTCTTCGGCCCCGGCACGTTCATCAACGAGTCCGTCGGCCAGATCGGCGACCAGTTCACCGCCCAGCAGCAGGCGATCAAGGACGACGCCCAGCAGGCCTACACCGCGGCCTACAAGCTGGCGCGGGCCAAGAGGTACTCGGTCGCGCGCTCCAAGAAGCTGGCGACGCAGGCCCAGCAGCTCGCCGAGTACCAGGCGCTGACGCAGGCGGCGCAGATCGCCCTCAAGTACGGGCTGCTCAAGGCGCCGGAGGTCAACGACCCCGGCTTCGTCTCGCAGCTGGTCTTCGAGGGCGGCAAGGCGGCGGGCACGCCGAAGTCGCGCTTCGCCTACCTGTGGCCCAACAAGGACTCGTCGCTGATCCAGGTGCGGTTGAAGCCGGGGCTGAGCGACCGGCAGCGCAAGGACGCGATCGCGAACATCCGGGCCGCGACCGAGATGAAGGACTTCCGGCTGGCCAACGGCGGGACCTACACGGTCACCGGCGCGCCGGTCGTGCTGTCGGACCTGACGACGAACATCACCGACGCCATCGTCCTGCTGCTGATCGCCTCGGTGTTGGTGATGGCCTTGGTGCTGGCGCTGGTCTTCCCGGCGCGGCGCCGGCTGCTGCCGCTGGTCGTCGCGCTGGCCGCGGTGGCGATCACCTTCGGCGCGCTGTCGCTGATCGGCGCGTCGCTGACGATGGCGTCGGTCGGCGTCGTGCCGGTGCTGATCGGCCTGGCCGTCGACTACGCGATCCAGCTGCAGTCGCGCATCGAGGAGCGCGCGGGGCCCGGGGCGTCACGCGCGGAGGTCGCGCGCGCGGTCGCCCACGTCGCGCGGCGCGGCGCGCCGTCGGTGGCGATCGCCGCGCTGGCGACCGCCGCGGGCTTCCTGGTGCTCGGCGCCTCGCCGGTGCCGATGGTCCGCGGCTTCGGCTGGCTGCTGGTCGCGGGCATCTTCGTCGGGTTGGCGACGGCGACGACGCTCGGCGTGGCGGTGCTGGTCGGCACGGCGGGGCGGACGGGCCGCGGCGGCGGCCGGCCGCGCGTGGGCGGGCGCCTCGGCGCCTCCGTCGCCGAGGCGGGCGCGATGGTCGCCTCCGCGGGCCGCGGCGCGGGCGAGCTGCTGCGCGAGAACCCGGCGACGCGCGGGCTGCTGCGCGGCGGCCGCGCGGCGCGCGCGCGGGCGCTGGGCGCCGCGGCGCACCGGCCGGGCCGCGTGCTGGCCGTCGGGCTGGGGGTCGCGATCGTCGGCTGGGGCCTGGACACGCAGACCAAGGTCGAGTCCGACGTCACCAAGCTCGTCCCGCAGGACCTGCCCGCGCTGCGGGACCTCACCGCGCTGGAGCGGTCGACGAGCGTCGGCGGCCAGATCGACGTCGTCGTGCGCAGCGACCGGAAGCTCACGACGCCCGCGAACCTCAACTGGATGGCGGCCTACCAGTCGCGGCTGCTGAAGACCTTCGGCTACACCGACAAGCGCGGCTGCGGCAAGGCCGAGCTGTGCCCGGCGTTCTCGCTGCCCGACCTCTTCGGCGGCAACAGCGGCAAGGTCACCTCGCAGGCCCAGGTCGACGAGCTGCTGAAGGTCGTGCCGGAGTACTTCTCCCAGAGCGTCGTCACGGCCGACCGCAAGACCGCGACGCTGGCGTTCGGGATCCGGCTGATGCCGCTCGCGCGCCAGAAGCAGGTCATCGACACGATGCGGCGCGAGCTGCACCCGCCCAAGGGCGTCGACGCGCAGCTCGCCGGCCTGCCGGTGCTGGCGGCCGACGCCGACGCGCAGGTGTCCTCGACCTGGCGGCGGATGCTGTTGATGGTGTTGGGCCTGGTCGCCGTCGCCGCGGTGTTGTTGGCGGCCTTCCGGTCCTGGCGCCGGGCGCTCACGCCGCTGGTGCCGATCGCGCTGGCGACCGGCTGGTCGGCGCTCGTGCTGTTCGCGATCCGCGTGCCGTTGAACCCCATGTCGGTGACGCTCGGCGCGCTGGTGATCGCGATCTCGACCGAGTTCTCCGTGCTGCTCGCCGAGCGCTATCGGAGCGAGCGGGCCGACGGCTTCGACCCGGCCGCGGCGCTGGAGCGGACCTATCGGTCGACCGGCGCGGCGGTGCTCGCCTCGGGCGTGACGGCGATCGCGGGCTTCGCGGTCCTGGCGCTGAGCGACATCAGGATGCTGCGCGACTTCGGAGCGGTGACGGTCGTCGACCTCACCGTGTCGCTGCTCGGCGTGCTGCTCGTGCTGCCCTCGGCGCTGGTGCTCGGCGAGCGCTTCACGCTGTCCGACGTCCGGGTGCCCCGGCCGCGCGTACCCCGCCCGCGCGTGCGCCGCCCGCGCCGGCCCTCGCTGCGCCGCACCCAGCCGGAGACATGAGCGAGCGCGGCCCGCTCGACTTCGACGACGAGGACCTGGACCCGCCGCCGGCGTCGGCGCCGCGCCGCGAGCCCGCGTCCGCGCGCGACGCCCCGCGGTCGCCGTCGCCGTCGCCGCGCGGCCGCCGTCCCGCCGCCGCGCCGGGGCGCAGCTACGTCTGGGTCGTCGGCGTCGGCGCGCTGGTGCTCGTGCTCGTGCTGCTGGCCACGACGATCCGTCACGGCACCGACCAGGGCGCGCGCGGGATCCCGGACGGCGAGGCCATGCCGCCCTTCGCGGTGCCCACGGCCACCGGCAGGCTCGACGGCGACGCCAACCTCGCCACGCACGCCGGCGAGGGGCAGGCCGGCCACGTCCCGGCCTGTCAGGTCCGCGGGGCCGACGTGCTCAACGGCTGCGCGCTGCGCGACGCCGGGCCGGTCGTCCTGGCGTTCTTCACCGTCCGCAACCGGGAGTGCATCGACCAGGTCGACGTCCTCGATCGCGCGCGGGCGCGGCTGCCCGGCGTCCAGCTGGCGGCGATCGCGATCCGCGGCGACCGCGACGAGCTGCGCAAGCTCGTCGGCGACCACGGCTGGAGCATCCCGATCGGCTACGACCGCGACGGCGCGCTGTCCAACGCCTACCACGTGCAGGTCTGCCCCCAGATCACGTTCGCCCGGCGCGGCGGCCGCGTCGCGGCGACGACGTTCGGGACGATCGGCGCCGACGACCTCGTGACCCGCGCCCGGGAGCTGGGCGGCGGGACGTGAGCGGCGACGACCCGCGCGAGGGCCTGGTCGACGCGGCCGTCCTGGACGAGCTGCCCGGCCTGCGCCTGCGCTGGGCGCTGGTCGCCGTCGAGGGCGGGCACAAGACGCCGCGCGGGCTGCGGCTGCGGCTGGAGGACGTCAGCACGCGCTTTCGCGGCGCCAACGCGATCCAGCTGCGCACGCGCCCGGTCCCGCACGCCTACCGCGTGTTCTTCCGCCAGGTCGGCCTCGACCCGGACGTCGAGCGCACGCCGGTCGAGCAGCTGGCGGTCGAGCGCCTGATCCGCGGCGAGCTGCACACCGGCGACCGCTTCACCGATGCGCTCGTGCTCGGCCTGCTGGAGACCGGGGTGCCGATCGTCGCCTTCGACGAGGCGGCCCTGGAGGGAGAGGTGACGCTGCGCGCGGCGCGGGCGGGGGAGACGCTGCCCGCCGAGGGCGGGTACGCCCACGACGTGCCGCGGGGCCGTCTCGTGCTGGCCGACGGCGCCGGGCCGGTCGCCGTCCTCTTCGGCCGCCGTTCGAGCGCGCACGGCCCGCACCGCCGCACGGCCGCGGTGCGCCTGGTCGCGATCGCCGTGCCCGGGGTGCCCGAGGTCCACGTCGACGAGGCGTTGTGGCTGGCGGCCGAGGGCCTCGGGCGCTAACCTCGGCCGGAGAGAGGAACTGCGTGGTCGTCCTTGCCGACAGCACCCGTCTCGCGCCCCCGGTCGTCGCGCCCGCCGACGAGCGGGCCGCACGCCGCACGCTGCGCGCGCAGATCGCGCGGCTGGAGCGCGAGCTGGGCGCCGCGGTGCTCGCCGCGTTCCCGCACGTGACCGACGCGGACGTCCAGGCGCGCGCGGCGGCCGTCCACGGCCCGCGCCTGCTGGGCCTGGGCGAGCTGGAGCGCGTCCGCGACGAGCTGGCCGAGCGCGTGCGCCGCGCGCACGTCGTCGTCGCCCGGCGCGCCGAGCTGGAGGCCGACAGCCGCGCGCTGCTGGAGGAGATGCTGCGCGACCCCGCGCGGCACCGCCACGTCCGGCTCCCGCTGGCCGACCTCGGCGAGCACGGCTGCGGCGCCTACCTCGTCCGGCCCCGCCTGGGCATCGTCGGGCGCTGCATGGGCTGGTGGCAGGTCAAGCTCTCCTCGGGATGCCCGAGGCCCGCGCCGGCGTGAGGCCGGCCCGCGCGGAATACCATCCCGCCCCATGGGTCGCCGCAGCCGCAAGCGCGTCAGCCACGAGATCGCCCCGCCGCCTCCGCCCGCGGTGGAGCGTCCCGCCGCGCCGGTCCGGGCGCCCTCGCCTCCCCGCACCGCGACCTACACGTCGCGCAGGGAGGACGCGCCGCCCGCCCCGTGGGCGCCGTTCCCGCTGACCGAGCTGACGATCCTGCTGTCGATCGTCCTGCTGGTCTGGGGCTTCGCCTTCGCGACCGGCGACCGCCGCGCGGTCCTGCTCGGCGGCGGCTTCGTGCTCATCACGCTCTCGGCCGGCGAGCTGTCGTTCCGCGAGCACTTCGCCGGCTACCGCTCGCACTCGTCGCTGCTGGCGGGCCTGGTCGCCGTCGTCGTCGCGATCCCGTTCTACGTCGCGGGCGTGTCGCAGAACGTGATCCCGCCGATCGCGCTCGTCGCCGGGCTCGCCGCCTTCTTCCTCTTCCGCCGAGCGTTCGTGCGTCGGAGCGGCGGCGTAGGGTTCCGCGCGTGAGCGACCTCCCCGCCGAGCCCGGCGCCCCGCAGCGCCGCATGCAGCTGCGCGGGCTGCACCACGTCACCGCGATCGTGGCCGACCTCGACCGGACGACCGCGTTCTACCGCGACGTCCTCGGCCTGGCGCTCACGGCGCAGGAGGACAACCCGGACGACCCGGGCTCGCGGCACTTCTGGTTCGGCGACGCCAACGGCACGCCGGGCACGTTGGTGTCCTTCATGGAGTACCCGCGGATGGGGGAGGCGCAGGAGGGCCGCGGCGGCGTCCACCACTTCGCCTTCAGCGTCGGGTCGGCCGACGAGCAGGTCGCGTGGCGCGACTACCTGCGGGGCCGGGGCGTGCCGTGCTCGGAGGTCTTCGAGCGCGGGCGCTTCAAGTCCATCTACTTCCGCGATCCCGACGGCCATCTGATCGAGATCGCGACCGCCTAGATCGGTGGCCGCTACGCGGCGAGCCGTCCATCGAGTCGGACGGCCCGCCGCGCGCTGCGCATCAACCTTCTAGGCCGGGAGTCCCTCCAACAGGGCGGCGAGGGCGTTTCGCTGGCGCTCGGTCATCGATCCCACGGTCTTGTTCTCCGACATGGGGATCGAGGCCAGGAGCTTGCGGCACCGGGTGCTGCCCCAGCGGCGCTGGCTGGTCAGGAGGTCGGAGACCGTCATCGAGGCGGCCTCCCACGGGCACTCGAGGATGACGTGCGCGGCGCTGATCTCCCCCTCGGCCACCTGGCGCTTGAGCTCCGCGCGGGCGAGGCGCACCTCGTTCGCTCGGGCCAATGCGCGCAAGTGCTGCGGCGCAGGGGCGATCGTCGCTGCTGCGTTCATCTGTCCTCCCTGCCGGGCTCACCCTCAGTCGTGAGCCGGCGCTCGTGTGTTCTGCGTGACGAGCGTCCGGGCAGCGACGGACCGGGGTCGACCACGTGTCTCCGGCACGACGAGTGGGCGTCTCCTCAAACGAAACCACTCCTCGATCCGGGACATCCAATCCCCGGGGCGTCCGCCTCGAACGCGTCTCGAACGTATGCCAGGGCGGCACGTTCGATCAAGGTGTGAACGACCGCAACATTCGCTCAGAGCGCCTTTTTTCTTCCGTCAGACACACCCGGTTGTCCGCCCGTCGGCGAGCGCCCGACGAGGCGTCGTCGAGCGCTCCCGACGTGCTACGGACAGTTGCTGAAATCCTGCTGACCAAGGTTGCTGAGCAACGCTCAGCGGCGGGTTCAATCCTGCCGGCGGCGCTTGCCGTGCTCGCCCGGGCCGGGCAGCGGGCCGTGCTCGCGCTCGAAGGCCGCCTTGACCTTCGTGAAGGCGTCGAGCGCCCGGTCGAGCGTCGCGCGATCGTGCGTGGCCATCACCGAGGTGCGCAGCAGCGAGGCGCCCGGGGGCACGGCGGGGTGCAGCGCGGTGTTGACGAAGACGCCCTCTTCATAGAGGCCCTTCCACATGAGCCCGGCCTGCCAGTCGTCGCCGATCAACACGGGGATGATGGGCGTGACGATGTCGGCGCCGTAGGGGTGGCCGGCGGGCAGGCGCTGAGGCTCGACGACCGCGAAGCCGCGCTCCTCGAGCCCGTCGCGGAAGTAGCGCGCGTTGTCCTGCACGGCCTTCAGCAGCGGCGGGCCGTCGGCGCCGCGGACGACGCGCAGCGCGGCCAGCGCGGCGCCGGTCGCGGCCGGGACGGCGGACGCCGTGAAGAGGAACGTCCGCGACTGGATCCGCAGGTACTCGATCACCTCGGCGGAGCCGGCGACGAAGCCGCCGCAGCTCGCCAAGGACTTGGAGAACGTGCCCATCCGCAGGTCGACGCGGTCCTCGACGCCGAACAGCTCGCAGGCGCCGGCGCCGCGGTCGCCGAGCACGCCGGCGCCGTGGGCCTCGTCGACCATCAGGCGCGCGCCGTAGGCCTCGCAGAGGTCGCAGATCTCCGGCAGCGGGGCGAGGTCGCCCTCCATCGAGAAGACGCCGTCGACGACGACGAGCACGCCGCCGCCGTCGCCCGCCGCGCGCTCCAGCATCCGCTCGAGCTTGTCGAGCTTGTTATGGCGGAACGGGCGCAGCTTGGCCTTGCTCAGCAGGCAGCCGTCGAGGATCGACGCGTGGTCGCCGGAGTCGACGATCACGGTGTCGCCCGGCGCGAGGATCGTGCCGAGCGTGCCGACGTTGGCCTGGTTGCCGGTCGTGAAGACGATCGCGTCCTCGGTGCCCATCCACTCGGCGATCTCGGCCTCGAGCGTCAGGTGCATCTGGGTCGTTCCGTTGAGCAGTCGCGAACCGGTCATGCCCGTGCCGTATTGCCTGAGCGCGTCGGCGGCGCCGTCGATCACGCGCTCGTCCTCGGTCAGCCCGAGGTAGTTGTTGCCCCCGAGCATGATCCGGGCCTGGCCCTCCATCTCGACCACGGGCCGCGCCGGGGACTCCATGACGCGGAAGTAGGGCACCATGTCGGCCGCCCGGGCGGCCCGGAGGATCTCCAGGCGCTCGTGGGTCCGGGCCTTCTCGAAGACGTCGACCTGCGCACGTGTGGGCACGCCAGGAGCGTACCTGTGCCGTCTGTCGCCAGGTTTGGTCAGCTAGGGTGCGGACCTTCATGCCGGTGACCGTTCGTCCTGCCCGCTCGTACCGCGACGTCGGCGCGTTCATCGACCTTCCGTTCCGGCTGCACGCCGGGACGCCGTGGGTCCCGCCGCTGAAGCTCGAGCGCCGGCTGTTCCTGTCGCGCCGGCCGAAGCTCGGCACCTACGCGTCGCGCATCGACTTCGAGCTGCTGGTGGCCGAGCGCGACGGGCGCGTCGTCGGCCGCGTGTCCGCGCACGTCGACCACGCCTACAACCGCCACCACGGCGAGCTGCGCGGGTGGTTCGGGTTCTTCGAGTGCGAGGACGACACCGAGGCCGCCGCCGCGCTGATCGCGCGCGCCGAGGACTGGCTGCGCACCCGCGGGATGACGCTGATGAGCGGTCCGGCCGACTTCACGATGAACGACGAGTCGGGCATCGTCGTCGAGGGCCACGACCTCCCGCCGATGATCCGCCAGCCGTGGCACCCGCCCTACTACCAGCGGCTGCTGGAGGAGGGCCTGGGGCTGGAGAAGGAGGTCGACCTGCTCATGTGGCACCTCGACATCTCCGACCGCGAGCAGATGCTGGACATCCTGCCCGAGCTGGCCCGCGACGCCCGCGAGAAGCACGGGGTCACGATCCGGCGCATGTCGCGCCGCCACCTGCGGCGCGACATGGACGTCTTCGGCGAGATCTACAACCGGGCGTGGCGGCGCAACTTCGGGTTCGTGCCCTACGGCGAGGAGGACCTCGACCAGTACGCGCTCGAGCTGCAGCTGGCCTACAGCCGCGACTGGTTCATGATCGCCGAGGTCGGCGACGAGCCGATCGCGATCGCCATCACGATCCCGGATCTCAACCAGGTCCTGCCCAAGATGAAGGGGCGGCTGCTGCCCTTCGGGTGGTGGCACTACCTGCGCCGCAGCAAGACCATCGACAAGGTCCGCGTCGGGTTCCTGGGCGTCAAGCCCAAGTTCCAGCACACGGGCGCGGCGGCCGCGCTGTACCTGGAGCACTTCGACACCGCAGCTCGCCACCCGCGGATCAAGGGCGGCGAGATGGGCTGGATCCTGGAGACCAACCGCGCGATGAACCGGGGCATGGAGGCCATGCACGGGCGGGTGGTCAAGAAGTACCGGATCTATCGTCGGGAGCTTTGATCGACCGGGATTCAGGTTGTACGTGCAATCAGGTTGCGCGGCGCGATAAGGTTGACCTAATGGCACGGTCCGACGATCTCAAGGCTTCGCCGCCGATGTTCGAGAGCCCGTGGCTGGACCGCTTCACGCGTGTCCACCCGTCGGTGCCGCCGATCATCTTCACGCCGATCATCCTCGTGATGGTCATCGCCGGCTTCGGCCGGCAGAGCACGCTCCAGGCCGTGCTCCTGCTGATCGCGGGGTACGTCTTCTGGACGCTCTTCGAGTACTGGCTGCACCGCGTCGTCTTCCACTTCGAGCCCTACAACTCGCAGATCGGGATGCGGCTGCACTGGATGATCCACGGCGTCCACCACGACCACCCCAACGACCCGCTGCGGCTGGTCATGCCGCCGTCGGTGTCGCTCCCGCTGGGCGCCGCGGTGCTGTCGGTGTTCTGGCTGATCCTCGGCTGGAACGCGGCGCTGGTGTTCGGCGGTGGGTTCCTGGCCGGGTACTTGGCCTACGACATGCTCCACTACCACGTGCACCACCACACGCCGCGCACGGCGGTGGGGCACAAGCTGCGCGAGCTGCACATGCGCCATCACTTCCAGGACGACGAGACCGGCTTCGGCATCAGCGCGCCGTACTGGGACAACGTCTTCGGGACGGCGACGTCCCGCACCGGCAACCGGCCGCTGTCCGAGCAGCGCGCGGCGCGCGCCTCGGGCGCTCCGCCGGTCGCCTCGCGCGGCAAGCACGGGCCGACCGACACGGCCTCGGGCGCGACCTGATCGACGTCCGTCGGACCCGACGGTCCGCGGACGTCGCTTCCCGCCTGTCGATGCGGCATCCTTGACCTCGTGACGGATCCCTCCTTCGAGCACGCCGCGCCCGCCGACGACGACGACGTCGAGGTGGTGGACGCGCTTCCGGTGCCGGAGGCCCACGAGATCCCACCGCGGCCTGCCCCGGCGCCCACCGCGCCCGAGTCCGGCCGCAACCTCGTCGTCGCCGCGCCGGTCGCCGTCCAGGCCGCCGCCGTCGCGGTCACCGGCTTCGCCGCCGGCGCGGCCACCGTCGCCGTCGTCCGCCGCGCCCGCGCCCGCAAGCGGGTCCGCGTACGCCGCAAGGAGCAGCGGACCTCGCTGGGCGAGATCCGCGCGACCCGCTCGTTCCTGGTGGACATCCACCTCCTGAGCGGCCGGGACTGACCGGCCCCGACGCACCCGCGCGAGGGCTCGGTTCGGCACCGAACCCCAACCGGTGGCGCCTTGGTGTTCCCATGCGACACGAAGGCGCCACCGGTTCGGCCCGCTCGGGCCCGGTGCTGACGCGCGCCCGTCCTGCGCGAGGCGTAGCCTCCGGCGCCCGATGATCGAGGTCCGTCGCGAGGTCCGCCCGCCGTGGCCGTTCCGCCTGCCCGGCGCGGGCGGGATGGACGGCGTGGCGTCGATGCGCGGCGGGGTCTGGGAGCGGCTGGTGCATGTCGAGGACGCGCCGGTGGTCGTCCGGGCGGCGCAGCCGTCGAGCGAGCGCGTGGTGATCGGCGCGCGCGGGGAGACCGGCGAGGTCTGCGAGGAGGCGATCGCGCGGGTGCGCGCCGGGTTCGGCGTGGACGTCTCGCTGCGGCCGTTCTACGACCGCTTCCGCGACGACCCGTGGATCGGGCCGTCGGTGCGGACGCGCCCGCATCTGCGGCCGGTGCGCCGGCCCGAGCCGTTCGAGGCGCTGGCGTGGGGGATCTGCGAGCAGCTGATCGCCTACGAGGAGGCCGCCGAGATCGAGCGCGCGATCGTGTGGCGGCTGGGCCGCCGCGCGCCGTCGTGGGACGGGACGCGCACGCTGCGCGACCTGCCGACGGCGCGGACGCTCGGCGACACCGCGCCCGCGCGGCTGCAGGCGTTCGGGCTCTCGGCGGCGCGCGCGCTGGCGCTGGTCAAGGCGTCGCGCGAGGTCGCCTCGGGTCGCTGCGACCTGCGCTGCGCGCCCGGCGGCGAGGAGGCCGGCTGGGCGCGGCTGCGCCGGATCTCCGGCATCGGCTCGTGGACGATCGCCGTCCTGGCGCTGCACGGCCAGGGCCGCCACGACGTCCTGCCCGCCGGCGACCTGGCCTACCTCAAGCTCGTCGGCCGCGCCCGCGCGGGCGGCCGCCCGTCCGCGCGCGCCACCGAGGAGGAGGTCCTGGAGGCCTTCGCGCCCTACGAGGGCTGGATGGGCCTGGCCGGCCTGCACGCGCTCGGCGTCAAGGCCACCGGCGGCGGCGCGGGGACGCGCTTCGCCGCGGCGGCCTGACGCCGGCCCGACGCCTCAGATCCCGCGCCCGGGCAGGAACTCGTTGGTGATCGACGTCGCCGTCGGCAGCGTCTTGACCAGCTTGTTCTTCAACATCCACTGGCCGTAGGCCGCCCACTCGTCAGCGTTCATGTAGCCCCACGGGAACGCGCTGCTCTCGGGGAAGAACACCGGCAGCGTGGCCTTGATCTGGGCCAGCACCGTGGCGCGGTCCAGATCGGGGTCGGCCTTGACCAGCGCGTCGGCGCCGACGGCCGGGTCGGCCTTGACCGCGCTCGCGCCGCGCGACACCGCCTGCAGGAAGCGGCGCATCACCGCGCCGACGCCCTTCTCCTGGAGCTTCTCGTTGTTGGCGACGAACACGAGCTCCTGGTAGGTCGGGATGCCGGCCTCGTCCATCTTGATGATCGTGGGGTCCTTGTGGCGGCGCTGGAGCTGGACGCCCTCGATGTTCCAGAACGCCCCGAGCGTGGCGTCGACCTTCTTGGACAACATGCTCGGGACGAGGTTGAAGCCGACGTTGACCTCGTGGATCGTGCTCGGCGAGAACCCGTTGGAGTCGGCGATCGTCCGCAGGTAGGCCGTCTGGTACGGGATGCCCGCGGTGCCGACCGTGGCGTTCTTGAGGTCCTTGACGCTCGTGAAGTGCTTGTTCAACGACATGATCGACGTCAGCGGCTTCTGGATCAGCGCGCCGACCCCGGCGACGTGCGCGCCCTTGTCGCGCGCCAGCAGCAGCTCGGGCTCGTAGGAGATCGCGAGGTCGGCCCGCCCGGACTCGACGAGCTTCAGCGGGGTCGCCGGGTCGGAAGGGGTCTGGATCCGGACGTCCAGCCCGGCGGCCTTGAACGCGCCGATCGCCTGGGCGGCGTAGATCGGCGCGTGGTCGGCGTTGGGCAGGTAGTCCAGGACGAGGTCGAGGCGCTTGGTGGCGGCGCTGCTCGTCGTGGTCACGTCCTTCTTGGCGCCGCAGGCCGACAGCGTGCCGGCGAGCGCGACGGCGGTCAGGGCGAGCGGGACGAGGCGGGCGCGGCGGCGGATCACGTGGTCGGGTCCTTTGGTCGGTGGGCCCACGGCGCCAGGCGGCGCTCGGCGAGGGCCAGGAGAGCGAAGCAGAAGACGGCGAGCGCCGCGAGGACGACGACCGCGGCCCAGGCGCGCGCGGTCTCCAGCTGCGGGATCGACTGCAGCAGCAGGTGGCCGAGGCCGTCCTCGGAGCCGGCGTACTCAGCGAAGACCGCGGCGATGCCGCCGACGGCGACCGCGATCTTCGCGCCGCTCAGCGCGGCGGGCAGCGCGGTCGGCAGCTCGACCCAGCGCAAGGTCTGGGCGGGCGTCGCGTTCAGCGTGCGCATGAGCTTGTGCTGCTCGGGGTCGACCGAGCGCAGGCCGTCGAGGGTCGTGACGACGATCGGGAAGAAGCAGACGAGCGCGACGATCACGAGCTTGGGCAGCAGCCCGTACCCGAACCAGGCCGCGAGCAGCGGCGCGATCGTCACGATCGGGATCGCCTGGGTCCCGACCAGCAGCGGGTAGAGCGCCTTGCGGACCGGCGCGAAGCGGTGCAGCAGCAGCGCCAGCGCGGCGCCGGCGACCAGCGCGACGAGCAGGCCGAGCAGCATCTCCTCGGCGGTGACGAGCAGGTTGTCCCACAGCAGCCCGCGGTCGTGCCACAGCGACGAGGCGACCTGGTCGGGCGCGGGCAGGATGAAGTCGTCGACCGAGCCGAGCCGGGCGTACAGCTCCCAGATGCCGAGGAGCACGATGATGATGAGCGCGGCGAGCATGGCCTAGCGGTTGGTCCGCAGCGCCTCCATCGCCTGGGCGCGGACCGCGACGACCTGCGGATCGGTGGCCGAGCGCGGGCGCGGGAAGTCGACCGGGACCGTCGCCACGACGCGGCCGGGCCGGGGGGAGAGGACGACGATCCGGTCGGCGAGCAGCGCGGCCTCCTCGACGTCGTGGGTGACGAGCAGGACCGTGCGCGGCTCGTGGGCGAGCGTCTCGGCCAGCCACGTCTGGGCGTCGGCGCGCGTGATCGCGTCCAGCGCGCCGAACGGCTCGTCGAGGCACAGGATCGGCGCGCCGGCCAGCAGCGTGCGCGCGACCGCGACGCGCTGGCGCATCCCGCCGCTGAGCTGCCAGGTGCGGGCGCGCTCGAAGCCCTCCAGGCCGAGCCGGACGAGCAGGTCGTGGGCGCGCGCGCGGGCGGCGTCCTTCGGCGTGCCGGCCAGCCGCAGCGGCAGCGCGGCGTTGTCGCGCGCGTCGAGCCACGGGAGCAGCAGGTCGCGCTGGGGCATCAGCACCGCGCGGCCCGCGTGGACCGACCCGGCGTCCGGCGCCTGCAGCCCGCAGACCAGCTCCAGCAGCGTCGACTTCCCCGAGCCGGACGCGCCGACGACCGCGACGACCTCGCCCGGCGCCGCGCTCAGCGAGACGCCGTCCAGCGCGACCACGTCGCCGAACCGACGGGTCACCCCTTCCAGCCGCACCGCGCTTCTTGTTGCGTCGCCCGGCCCCACCTTCGGGACCCCGAGCCTCGTCGCCATCGCTCCCTCCGCGGGCATTACCCCACAGGTTCGAAGGGTCAGCGCCGGACCGTCCTCGGGCGCAATCTCAGCCCGCGTCCGCGAGCCCCCCTGTAGTTCCTAGACCTTCCAGCCTACCGGACGCGCTCCCGGTCAGCGCTCGTGCCGCGCGCGCTCCGGCTCGCCGCGTCCGGCGATCTCGGCGTCGGTGAGGCCCTCGGCCGCGAGGTCGGCCGTCCGCCGTTCGGCCTCGGTCAGCGCCGGCGCGCCGCGCAGGCGGGGTCGTCCGGCGCGTCGCCGACCGCGTGCTCGAGGACCGCGCCCGCCGGTCAGCGGTTCATCGGGCGCGTGAGCGCCTTGACGAAGTCCTCGAGCTGCTGGGTCGTCCAGCACTCGTAGGCCTCGCAGTGCTGCTCGTAGGCCGAGATCACGCTGTCGCCGTAGTTCCAGTACAACCGCGGCTCGGGGTTCAGCCAGAACGTGCGCCCGGCCTTCTGGGCGACCTTGGCGAAGATGTCGGCGCGCGGATCGCGCCCGTTGGTGCGCGCGTCGCCGAGCACGATGACCGTCGCGCGCGGGTGCAGGTCGTCCTCGACCAGCTCGCGGAACTCGCTCCAGACGCGCCCGTAGTCGGTGTAGCCGGAGATGTCGGCGACGCCGCTGTCGCGCCCGATCGCCTCGGACACGGCCTTGAAGTCGCGCTCCTTGGCGAAGATCTCGGTGACCTCCGAGATCCGCTCGATGAACACGAACGACCGCATCTTGCGGAACGAGTCGTGCAGCGCGTGCAACACGGACAAGAAGAACACCGACGCGCTGGTGACGCTGGTCGACACGTCGCACAACACGTAGATCTCGGGCCGCCGCGGCCGGACCGGCTTCTCCTTGATGACCGCCGGGACCCCGCCGAACTCCAGCGACGCGCGCATCGTCTTGCGCATGTCGACGGCCGCGTGGCGCTTCTGGCCGCGCTGCTCGTTGCCCTGCGTCTTCAGCCGGCGCTTGAGCTGGGCGACCACGCGGTGCACGGCGGCCAGGTCCTGCAGCGGCCCGGACGGCAGCGCGCGGTCCAGCTCGTTCAGCGGCCGCGCCGGAGAGAGCTGCTCGGTGCGCTCGATCTGCGACCGCTCCAGCTCCTTGCGCAACAGCGCCTCGAAGCGCCGGATCTCGTCGCGCGGCAGGCCGTCGCGCCGCGGGTCCTCCGGCGGCAGGTCGGGCTGCGGGTCGGTCCGCAGCGCCAGCGAGCGCCGGATCCGCTGCACGTCGACGCCGATGACGCCCGAGCCCTCGCCCTGGCGCCCGAACGCCGCGATCGCCAGCCGCGCGAGGTCGCGCATCAGCGCCTCGTCGCCGTCGCGCACCGCCTCGGCGACCTGGCGCTTGAGCTCCTCCATGTCGAGCATGCCCGCGTCGTCGGGCGAGATGCCGCCCTCCTCGCGCACGCCCTCCTCGATCGCCGCCAGCTCGGCGGCGCGGAAGAAGAAGCGGTCGAAGACCAGCTCGAAGACGCGCCGGTCGTCCTGCGACTTGGCCAGCGTCGCCGCCAAGGCCTCGCGGAAGTCCACCTGCTCGGTCCACGGCACGTGCCGCAGCGCCGCGAAGGCGTCCAGCAGCTCCGACGTGCCGATCGCGACGCCCTCGCCGCGCAGCTCCTCGCCGAACTCCAGCAGGCGCCCGGCCATCCCGGGCCGCTCCAGCTGAGCGGTCCCGTGGACGCCCGCGCGCCGCGCGTTCCTATGAGGATGCGCCGGCACTGACCCCCAGCCCGCCGCCGAGCTTGACCCCGACGCGCTCGGACACGACGTCGAGGTCCGTGCGGTGCTTGACGATGACCGACATCGTCTCGTTGAACACCTTGGTGTCGATGTCCTGCGCGCCGAGCAGCAGCAGCGCGCGCGCCCAGTCGATCGACTCGGCGATCGACGGCGGCTTCTTGAGGTCGAGGTCGCGCACCTGCGCGACGACCTCGACGAGCTTGCGCCCGACGGCGTCCGGCAGGTCCGGCGTGTGGAGGCGGACGATCTCCAGCTCGTGCTCGAGGTCCGGGTAGTCCATCCACAGGTACAGGCAGCGGCGCTTGAGCGCCTCGGTCAGCTCGCGCGTGTTGTTGGAGGTCAACAGCACGATCGGGTGCGACTTGGAGGCCACGGTGCCCAGCTCGGGGATCGTGATCTGGAAGTCCGACAGGACCTCCAGCAGCATGGCCTCGAACTCCTGATCGGTCTTGTCGATCTCGTCGATCAGCAGCACCACCGGGTCGGGCGAGGCGATCGCCGTCATCAGCGGGCGCTCGAGCAGGAACTCCTCGCCGAAGATGTCGTCCTGCACGTCGTCCCAGCCGGTGCCTTGGCGCTCGGCCTGGATCCGCAGCAGCTGCTTGCGGTAGTTCCACTCGTACAGGGCCTTGGCCTCGTCGAGGCCCTCGTAGCACTGGAGGCGCACGAGCGACCGGTCCAGGTACTTGGCCAGCGCCTTGGCGAGCTCGGTCTTGCCGACGCCCGCTGGGCCCTCGACGAGGATCGGCTTGCCGAGCTTGGCGGACAGGTAGCTGACCAGGGCGGTGGACTCCGCGGGCAGGTAGCCCGTGGCGCGCAGGCCCGCGTGGACGTCGGAAACGGAGGAGGGCTCGACCGGCATGGGCCAAGAAGTCTACGAAGCCGGGCGATCTGCGAGGCTGCCGGGCGTGATCCTGGGCGCCATCTCCGCCACGCCGATCTACGCGCTGATGGCCTTCAGCGTCGTGCTCACGCTCATGGGGCACATCTTCAAGGACCAGAAGATCGTGGCGATCGGGATCGCGCTGCTGTTCCTGGCGACCGGGCTGCTGCTGCTCGGCGCCTACGGCAGCTACCAGGAGCACGGTCCGCTGGACTTCTGAGCGCGGACGCGTCTCTGGGCGCGCGATAGTTGTGGTGCTATAACGGTTGTGTGCCTACAACGATCTCCGACCGGCGCGGGCGGCTGCGGGTCCTGGCGATCTGCTGCATCAGCCTCTTCATCGTCGGGCTCGACAACACGATCGTCAACGTGGCGCTGCCCTCGATCCGGCGCGACCTGCACGCCTCGGTCTCCGAGCTGCAGTGGACGATCGACGCCTACACGCTCGTCCTCGCCTCGCTGCTGATGCTGGCGGGCTCGACCGCCGACCGCCTCGGCCGCGTGCGGGTCTTCCAGGTCGGGCTGGCGGTCTTCACGCTCGGCTCGCTGGCCTGCTCGCTGGCGCCGTCGGTCGGCTGGCTGATCGCGTTCCGGATGCTGCAGGCCGTCGGCGGCTCGATGCTCAACCCGGTGGCGATGTCGATCATCCGCAACACGTTCCACGACCCGCGCGAGCGCGCGCGGGCGATCGGCGTCTGGGGCGCGGTCGTCGGCCTCAGCATGGCGCTGGGGCCGGTGCTCGGCGGCTTCCTGGTCGAGGCGTCGTGGCGCGCGATCTTCTGGGTGAACATCCCGGTCGGCCTGGCCGCGATCGCGCTGACCGCGCGCTACGTGCCGGAGTCGCGGGCCGCGCACGGGCGCCGCGTGGACCCGATCGGCCAGGGGCTGGTGATCGTCATGCTGGCGACCTTGGTGTACGGGATCATCGAGAGCGCGCCGCCGTTCTACGCGGTCGCGGCCGTCGCGCTGGTCGGCCTGCTGCTCTACGAGCCGCGGCGCGAGGAGCCGCTGATCGAGCTGCGCTTCTTCGGCAGCGCGCCGTTCAGCGGCGCGACGCTGATCGCGGTGTCGGCGTTCGCCGCGCTGGCGGGCTTCCTGTTCATGAACACCCTGTACCTCCAGGACGTGCGCGGCTACAGCCCCGTCCACGCCGGCCTGCTGACGCTGCCGATGGCCGCGATGACCGCGATCGGCGGGCCGCTGTCGGGCCGCGTCGTCGGGAGCTTCGGCACGCGCTGGCCGCTGGTCGCCGGCGGGGTGGGGATCGCGATCAGCGCGCTGATGCTCACCGTGCTGGCGCCGACGACGTCGCTGGTCTGGGTCCTGGCCGCCTACGTGGTCTTCGGGATCGGCTTCGGCGTCATCAACCCGCCGATCACCAACACGGCGGTCAGCGGCATGCCGCCCGCGCAGGCGGGCGTGGCGGCCGCGGTCGCCTCGACGTCGCGGCAGGTCGGGCAGTCGCTCGGCGTCGCGGTCGTCGGCGCGACGCTGCACGGCGTGCTGCCGGGCAGCGACCCGACGGGCTGGTGGATCGTGTTCGCGTTGGGCGTGGTGGTCGTCGCGCTCGGGCTGGCGACGACGACGCGCTGGGCCCAGCGCACCGCCGCGGAGACCGCGCGGCGCCTGGACGAGCCGATGGTGGCGGCATGACCGGCGTGCCCGAGGACGACGAGCAGGCCCGCCGCGTCTGGGCGGCGCTGTCCTCGCTCGTGCGCCGGCGCGATCGGCGCCCGGCGGTCAGCGACGCGCTCGGGATGAGCTTCACGCGCGTCAAGGCCCTGCTGTACACGTCCCGAGAGCCGCGCACCGGCCGCCAGCTCGCGACGCTGCTGGCGATCGACGCGCCGTACGTGAGCGTGATCGTCGACGACCTCGAGCAGCGCGGGTTCGTGCGCCGCGAGCCGCATCCCACCGACCGGCGCGCCAAGCTCATCAGCGTGACGGCGGCGGGCAGGCGGGCGGCGGCCAAGGCCGAGCGCGTGCTCTACCTGCCCCCCGAGGTCCTGCTGGCGCTGCCGCCGCAGGACCTCGAGGCACTGGATCGGATCGTGGCCAAGCTCGCGGGCTCGGACCCGGAGCCCGGCGGGTTCTAGGTTCTAGACCGGGTGGTGGCGCGGGCCGCGTGGCGCCTCCTCGGGGGCGGCCGTCGCGCGGGGCTGCGCGCGGTCGGCGACCGGCGCGTCGCCGCGCACGCGGCCCGGGCGGCCGAAGCGGCGACGGCGCGTGGCGGTCGTGTCGCCGGCCACGGGCGCGGCACCGGCGCCCGTGCCCGCCGCGGCGCCGGTGGCGACCTCGCGGCGGCGCTGGACCCGCGGCATCAGCGCGTTGAGCAGCATCGCGACGCCGGCGACGGCGAAGCCGAGCTTCGTCCAGCCGTTGGTCGCGGCGAGGCCCAGGACGTCGTGGCCGTCGATGACCGCGATCACCGCGCAGGCCACCAGCGCCAGGCCGACGAGCAGCGACATCAGCTTGGCCAGGTGGTGCTGGGCGGCGCCGAACAGCAGCAGCGCGCCCGCGGTGATCGAGAAGAAGCAGGTCCACCCGTTGACCTCGATGCCCAGGAAGTTGGTTCCGTGGACGTCGGCGTTGGGGAAGGAGGCGGAGAACGACGGGAAGTCGTTGTTCTTGAGCAGGGCGCAGAGGCCGAAGGCCACCAGGATCGCGCCCGCGATCATGGCGGGGCCCTTGGCCAGCGAGGGCCCGTAGTCGACGACGACGTCGCGACCGCGATCGTCGTCGATGGCGTTGCGTCGTCGGCGGAGCATCATGACCCGGACGTTCCCGCGTCACCGCGGCCGTACTCACCTACTCCTGCTCGTCGAACGAGAGCTGCGTGCCGCCGTCGATCTCGGGGCGCGGCGGCAGGCGCTCGGTCGGCGCGGCCGCCGGCGCCCGCGTCGTCGGCGGCGGGGCGGGGACCACGGCGGTCTCGCCGGTGTCGCCGCGGCGGCGCTGCTCGCGCGCGGCGCGCTCGGCCTCGCGCTCGGCGGCGGTGCGGCCGGGACGCCGGTCGGTGACCGTCGGGGCGGGGCTCGCCGGGCCGGCGGGAGCCGCGGGGCCCGCGGGGCCGCCGGGCCCGCGCGGTGGCGCGCCGCCGTCGGGGCCCTCGCCGGGCAGCGGCGGCTCGCTCAGCCGCGCCTGGCGGATGCGCTGGCCGGTGTAGGCCAGCGCGATCCCGCACAGCAGCGTCACGAAGATGCCCCACGAGACGCCGTAGTCCACCTTCTGGAACTCCGACGTCGAGCCGGTCTTGTTGTCGATCAGCCGGTAGAAGACCAACAGCGCGACCCAGACGCCGGCGGCCGTGATGACCAGGCCGTCGCCGCCGGGCAGGTGGAACGCCTTCCGCTCGCCGCGCGCGAACAGCAGCGCGAGCACGCCGACGGCGACCAGCAGGATCGCCGCCTCGACGAACGAGAACGCCTTCCAGGCCATCAGCGTCGAGCCGACGGTCTGCAGCTTGCCGCCGACGACCGCGGTCGTGTCCCGGGTGTACCAGGGCAGGAACATCGTCACGAACAGGCCCAGGGCCGCCGCGCCCGCCAGCCGCTGGTCGGGCGCCAGGGCGCCGAAGGCGCGCCGCACGCGCCCGATCATGCCGAAGCTCCCGCCGCCATCTGGCGCCGATTGTAGGCGCGTGGGCAGACCGCCATCAGGTGATCGGGATGTCCTGGAGGTCCGGACCGCGACCGCGCGCGGTGGCGGTGCCGCCGCGCGGCGCGTCGCGCTCGCCGCCCAGCCGCTCGACGACCAGGTCCAGCAGCGCGCGCAGCAGCACGAGCAGTTGGCGGACGATCTCGCGGACCTGCTCCCAGAGGTCGTCGGGGACCGCGTCGCGCAGCGCGCGCAGGACCCCGACCAGCGCCGAGATCTCGTCGGCCGCGGCGTGCTGGGCCTCCGCCGGCGCGTCCGGGATCTCCTCGGCCAGGCGCTGCGCGGCCTCGCGCGTGTCGCGCAGGCGGGCCCGGAGGTCGTCCAGGCGCGTGGGCTCGGTGGGCTCAGGCGGCATCGAAGGTGATGGTCAGCGCGCCGTCCTCGAACGTCGCGCCGCTCGGGTGCAGGTCGTCGAGCGCGGGCGGCAGCAGCATGGTCCGCTTGTGCCCGTCCACGCGCACGATCAACTCGGATCCCAGGCGCTTGAGCGACAGGTCGCCCCGCCGCGCGAACGGCAGCTCGAGGCGCAGCGTCGCGCCGTCGGCACCCAGCTCCAGGCGCTCGGAGACCGTGGCGTGGTGGACGGCCTGGGCGGGCAGGGCGTCGTCGCCGGAGAACAGCGCGTCGCCGAGCCGGTCGAGCATCGCGCCGCCGACGACCTCCTCCTCGAAGTACGGCGCCTGCAGCACCGGGACCGGGGCGAACGCGTCGCGGACGGCCTCCAGCTGCTCCTGCTGGCGCGCGCGCCACGGGCCGAAGTAGTCGCCGACCTCTTCGCCGAACACGCGGTTGACGACGACCGCGTCGGTCAGGTACCCGTACAGGTTGAGGTAGGTGAACGTGCGCCGCGCCTCGTCGACGACCATCCGGTCAGGGGTCATCACCAGCCGCATCGAGACGCGCTCGTTGTCGCGGAGGATCTCGTTCATCGCGATCAGGTTGCGGACCAGGCGCTGGACGTCGTCGAAGACCTCGTTGCCCGGCAGCGACACGTCCAGCACGGCGCGCGCGAACGGCCGCGCGGCGTCGAGGATCCGGCCCTGCTGCGGGAAGACCTTGTCCAGCCACCAGCGCGCGACGTCGGGGAACGACAGCAGCCGCAGCGTCTCGCCGGTCGGCGCGCAGTCGACGATCACCACGTCGTACTCGCCGGACTCGTGGTGGCGCTTGATCGCCAGCAGGCTGAACAGCTCGTCCATCCCGGGCGGGACCGTCAGCTCCTCGGCGCTGATGCGGTCCACGCCGCGCGCGATCAGCAGCTCGCCGAGCCAGTCCTGCACGCCCGCCCAGTTGCGCTCCATCTCCTCCTGGGCGGAGACCTCCTGGCCCCAGAGCCGGTCGCCGACCGCGACGGGCTCGGCCCCCAGCGGCGTCCCCAGCGAGTCGCTGAGCGAGTGCGCCGGGTCGGTCGACAGCACGACCGTCCGCAGGCCCGCCGCCGCGCAGCGGCGCGCCGTGGCCGCGGCGACCGACGTCTTGCCGACGCCGCCCTTGCCCGTGTAGAGGATCGTGCGCGGGGGTTGGCTCAAGGAGCGGACAGACTAGTCCTTGTGCTTCTTCTTCGGGGCGGCCTTGACGTGCAGGACCGCCTGACCGGACCCCACGTTGCCGGCGAGGTCGACGGCGCCGGCGCGGATCGTCAGCGCGCCGCGCCGCGACGGCGTGATCCGCAGCGCGTGGGTGCCGTGTGCCCAGCGGGCCGTGTGCGAGAACACCACCTTGCCGCCGCGGGCCGCGGTGACCGTCACCGTGGAGATCTTGTCGAGCGCGATCCGGATCGTCACGCCCGCCTTCGCGCGCGGGTCCTTCGCGGGCAGCCGCACCTTCAGCGTCGGCGGCGTCGTCAGGTCCGCGGTGAAGCGCCGCGCGGTGTCGCAGTAGAGCGTCGGGCTGGGGGAGCCGGCCTTCGTCAGGCGGTCGCAGAGGTTCTGGAGGAAGTCGCGCAGCACCTTGTGGTAGCCCAGGTCGGACTCCGCGCCCGGCTTGGAGTACAGCGACCAGGCGCCGGTGTCGAACTGCGGCAGCTCGTGGCGCAGCTCGCGCTCGCCGGAGGCGAACAGGACGCGCCCCTCCTCGTCGTTGGCGAGCGCCGCGAAGTCATGAAGGCCGTTGAGCGCCTGCGTGAAGCCGTTGGCGATCCGCAGCGTGGGCGCGTAGGAGTACTGCAGGTAGTGCACGCCCGTCGAGCGCGTGAAGCGGACGCCCTCCGGCGGCGGGGTCCTGAAGATCCCCAGCGCCTGGCGCGCGGCGTCGAAGTAGCGGGTGGTCCGCAGCCGGATCGCCGCGCGCGAGAGCGCCGACAGCCCCGTGCCCTGCGCCAGGCCGCTGACCCACGGCGGCCGGCCGCCGTCGAAGGTGAACAGGTACTCGAAGGCGATCCCGCCCGCGCGCTGCGTGGCGTAGGCCAGCGCCTCGTCGAGCAGGCGCCGCAGCTCGTCGTCCTTGCCCCCGTAGGACCACAGCGCGTTGGCCTTGCCGAACGTCGCCAGCCACTGGATCTGCCAGCCCTGGCCGGGGTAGTACTGCCACACCAGCTGGCTGGGCGCGAACGACGCGCGCTGCCCGGTCCGCGGCAGCGGCTTGGCCGTCCACCAGTCGCGGTTGCGCCGCAGCGTCATGAAGACCGCGGGCAGCCGCGAGGGCGTGAACTGGTGGCGCGCGGCCATCCGGTCGACGTTGACGACGACGGCCCGCAGCTCGCGGAAGCGGGTGCCGTGGAGCTTCTTCAGCGCGGCCTGCGCGGCGTCGTAGTCGTCGCGCCAGGCGGTCTGCTGCTCGGGCACGATCGCGTCGGAGGCGGCCAGCCGGTTGAGCTCGCCGCGGACGGTCGGATCCTTCGCGAGGGCGCTCGCGGGGAGCATCAGGACGGTGACGAGGACGGCGAGGACCGGCGTGCGCGGCACGAGGCCGATGCTACGTTCCTCAGCCCTCGCCGTTCGCAACGCCCTTTGCCATGAAGCCCTCCCGCCTCGTCCCGCTGCTGCTCGCCGTCATCGCGCTGACCGCCTCCGCCTGCGGCGGCGGGTCGGGCGCCGACGCGTCCGCGGGCGGCTCCGGCGGCGACGCGTCCACGCTGATCAAGGACACGTTCGGCACCGGGCATCCGGTCCACAGCGGCCGGGTGGACGCGACGCTCGACGTCGACCTCAAGGGCTGGTCGGTGCTCAGCACGCCGCTGAACCTCCACCTCAACGGCCCGTTCCAGTCCAACGGCGGCGCCAAGCTCCCGGACTTCGCGCTCGACGTCGACTTCGGCGGCACCCAGCCGGTCACGCTCGGCGCGGTCTTCGCGCAGGGCGGCGGCTACCTGACGATCGAGGGCCGGGCCTTCGACGTCGGCAAGAGCACCTACGAGGCGTTCCGCAAGGGCTATGAGAACGCCAAGAAGGACTCGGGCGCCAAGCAGGGCACGACGACGCTGTCGGCGCTCGGCGTGCGGCCGATCCGCTGGCTGAAGGACCCCAAGAACGTGGGGGAGGAGGACGTCGCCGGCACGCCGACCGTCCACCTGACCTCCGGCGTCGACGTCCCCAAGCTGCTGACCGACCTCTCGACGCTGTTGAGCAAGGCCAAGAGCGTGGCGTCCGCCGGCGGCGCCGCGACCGGCACCGCCGTGCCCACCCAGCTGTCGGCCCAGCAGCGCGAGCTGATCTCCCGGTCGGTGAGGTCGGCCAAGGTCGACGTGTGGACCGGGACCAAGGACCACACCTTGCGCAAGGTGGCGGTCGACGTCCGCGTCGACGTCCCCGACCAGCTCAAGGACCAGGCCAACGGCCTGACCACCGGCCGCGTCGCCTTCACGCTGTCGCTGGCCCAGCTCAACCAGCCGCAGAAGATCGTCAAGCCCGCCGACGCGCGCCCGATCTCCCAGCTGCGCTCGGTGCTCCAGCAGAGCGGGCTGCTGGGCGGCGACGCGTCGGCCACGACGCCGTCGACCACCGCGACGACCCCGTCGACGACCGACGCGACGCCGGCCGACCAGGGCGGAACGGCCGCCACCGAGCCGCAGGGCAAGTACGAGTCCTGCCTGGCGGCCGCGGGCAACGACCTGGCCAAGGTCCAGGGCTGTGCCCAGTACCTGAACAAGTAGTCTGCGCTCGGTGCAGCAGCTGCGCTCGTTCCTGGCCACCAGCGAGGGCTGGCCGTACCTCCTGGTGCCGCTGATCCCGCTGGCGATCGTCCTGGACATCATCGGGGCGTCGGCGATCGCGATCTTCTTCGTCTCGGCCGGCGGCGTCATCCCGACGGCCGCGCTGATGGGCCGGGCGACCGAGGAGCTGGCCCACCGGTCGGGGCCCGGCATCGGCGGCCTGCTGAACGTCACGTTCGGCAACGCGCCGGAGATCATCATCGCGCTGTTCGCGCTGGGCTCCGGGCTGCACGAGGTCGTCAAGGCGTCGCTGATCGGCTCGATGCTCGGCAACATCCTGCTGGTGCTCGGCGCCGCGATGTTCGTCGGCGGCATCGGGCGCGACCGCCAGAAGTTCGACCGCACCGCCGCCTCGTCGCAGTCGGCGATGCTGCTGCTGGCCGCGGTCGCGCTGGTGATGCCCGCGATCTTCGAGCTGATCCAGGGCAACGGGCTGCCGCTGCCCGGAGACGAGATCCGCAACTACCCGTCCAACGTCGAGCACCTGTCGCTGGCCGTGGCGATCGTCCTGATCGCGACCTACGCGGCCGGGCTGCTGTTCTCGCTGAAGACCCACCGCGACCTCTTCAACCCCGACCACGGCGCCGACGCCGAGCCGGTCGAGGACGCTTGGTCGATCAAGCGGTCGATCGTCATGCTCGCGATCGCCGGCGTGGCGGTCGGCGTGATGTCGGAGATCCTGGTGGGGTCGATCTCCGAGGCGGCCAAGGGCGTCGGGCTCAGCGAGTTCTTCATCGGCGTGATCGTCGTGGCGATCGTCGGCAACGCGGCCGAGCACTGGGTCGCGGTGCTCGTCGCGCGCAAGGACAAGATGGACCTCGCGGTCAACATCGCGATCGGCTCATCGGCGCAGATCGCGCTGTTCGCGGCGCCGGTGCTGGTCATCTGCTCGTTCTTCCTCGGGCCGCACCCGATGGCGCTGGTGTTCAACGGCTTCGAGGTCGGCGCGGTGCTGCTGGCGGTGTTGATCGCCAACCACGTCACCAACGAGGGCGAGTCGACGTGGTTCGAGGGCCTGCAGCTGCTGGCCGTCTACGTCGTCCTCGGGCTGACGTTCCTGTTCGCGGGCTCGTAGGCGCGCTAAAGCGGCGCGGCCGGGCGGTCGACCACCCGGGTGTGACGTCCGTCAACGCGACCACCGCGGCGACCACCACCTCCACCACCACGTCGACCCCTTCGACGTCGTCGACCAGCTCGACGACCAAGAAGAGCTTCGACACGCTCTTCACCGAGGCCCAGCAGGACCTCAAGAAGGGCGAGAAGCTTTCGAAGGTGGACGGTCACCAGTTCGCCCGCATCAAGGGCGGCGAGCGCGACGAGATGTGCGTCAACCTGTCCGGCAACGCCCGCAGCGGGCAGGCGTTCGACCTGATCTGGCGCGACGGGCGGCAGTTCCACGTCTACGGCAGCGGCAAGGACCGCAGCGTCGTCGAGGTCGGCCACAAGGCCGCGTCGACCACCGGCACGGCGACCACCGGCACGACGACGACCGACACGAGCGACACCACCACCGCCGCCTCGACGTCCGCCGCGGCCACGACCGCCGCCTCCGCCGCCACCGGCGGCACGACCGCCGGCTCCTAGGCGACCGGCTCCTAGGCGACCTAGAGGTCGTCCTCGTCGGGGTCCTGGACCTCGAAGCCGTCGAAGTCGTCGGCGTCCATCTCGTCGGGCTCGACGTCGCCGGTCGTGGTCGCGCTGTGACGCGACTGGAAGCGCTCGATGAGGTCGTCGCGCGTGCGCTCGTCGACCGGGGCCTCGTCGGAGATCAGCACCCAGTCGGCGCCCTCGGCCTCCTCGAGGTCGAAGATCTCGTTGTCGAGGTCGGGCGAGTCGTCGACGACGATCAGCACCTCCGTCTGGGGGTTGAAGTACGTCCCGGGACGGTTGACGAGGTCGTCGAGCTCGAAGCGCCGCATGGCCATGGCACGGGTTGTATAGGACTTGCCGGATAGGCGGCAACCTCGGGCGGCGGCGACCGCGCCGGCCGCCACCGCCGGGACCCAGGGCAACGCGTCCCGCGGGCCGTTCGCGGCGTGACGTCGGTCCAGTCGCGCTTGACGAGGAGGGACATCCCGCTACCCTGTGCGACAGCCGTTGACTGACCAGTCAATCGGACCCGGCGCACGCGGCTCGCTCCGCGTGCGCTTCCCCGTTCTTCTAGGAGAAAGCAGCCTCTTTCCCATGGTCGACTTCACGCTGACCGACGAGCAGAAGGCCCTTCGCGAGCTGGCCCACGACTTCGCGGAGAAGGAGATCCGTCCTGTCGCGTGGGAGTACGACAAGGACGGCACCTGGCCGGCCGACGTCTTCGCCAAGGCCCACGAGGTCGGGCTGATGAACACGCACATCCCCGAGGAGTACGGCGGGCCCGGCCTGTCCTACCTCGACGGGTGCCTGATCGAGGAGGAGCTGTCCTGGGGCTGCTCCGGCATCACGACGTCGCTGGGCGCCAACGGCCTGGCGAGCGCGCCGGTCATCCTCGCGGGCTCCGAGGAGATCAAGAAGAAGTACCTGGGCATGCTGGCCGAGGAGCTGAAGTACGCGTCGTTCTGCCTGACCGAGCCGGGCGCCGGCTCCGACGTGTCGTCGATGCGCACGCGCGCCGTCAAGAAGGGCGACAAGTACGTCATCACGGGCCAGAAGTGCTTCATCACCAACGGCTCGCACGCCGACTGGTACACGGTCTACGCCAAGACCGACCCCGACGCCGGCCACCGCGGGATCTCCGCCTTCGTCGTGCCCCGTGACGAGACGGTGGTCATCGACAAGAAGGAAGACAAGATGGGCCAGCGGGCGTCGAACACGGCGACCGTGACGTTCAACGAGACCGAGATCCCCGCCGACCACATCCTCGGCGAGGAGAACAAGGGCTTCAAGGTCGCGATGATGACGTTGGACCGCACGCGTCCGGGCGTCGCCGCGATGGCGACGGGCATCGCCCGCGCCGCGATGGAGTTCGCGGTCGAGTACTCCAAGGAGCGCGTGCAGTTCGGCGTGCCGATCGCCATGCACCAGGCGATCCAGTTCATGATCGCCGACATGGCGACCAAGGTCCACATGTCGCGCCTGGCGACGTGGAACTCGGCCGTCCTGCTCGACAACGGCCAGCGCAACACGATCGAGTCGTCGCACGCCAAGCGCTTCGCCTCGGACTCCGCGATGGAGGTCGCCACCGACGCCGTGCAGGTCTACGGCGGCTACGGCTTCATCAAGGAGTACCCGGTCGAGAAGCTGATGCGCGACGCCAAGATCATGCAGCTCTACGAGGGCACGTCGCAGATCCAGCGCCTCGTCATCGCCCGCGAGACGCTGCTGCCGCGCCGCATCGAGGAGCCCACGGCCGCCACGGCCTAGCGCCACCGAGGAGAAGGTTCGCCGCGCGACGGGCCGCCCGCGAGGGCGGCCCGTCCGCGTCTTGCGCGGCGGCCGCGTAAGGAGAGCGTCGCTGCGCCGTCGTGAGGGGCATGTTCCGCTCACTCACCATCCTCGGCCTGATCGGCGCCGCCGTCGGCCTCTTCTTCGGCGTCAAGGGCGCCATCACCGCCAAGCACGCCACCGACTCGGTCAACCGCAAGGGCGGCGACCCCAAGTCGCAGTTCCACGCCGATCGCCTGAGCCAGTCCCTCGACAAGGTCCGCGCCCAGGTGGGCGACGACGGCCGGCTGCTGGCGCTGAACGTCTACCCCGGCTACATCGAGGCCGACGCCTCGACCGGCTCGGAGGACCGCGGACGCTCGTTCCGCATCCAGGAGGACGGCCGCGTCGACAAGCTGCCGGTCACGCTGACGGGCCCGGGCACGTTGAAGGACAACGTGTTCCCCATCAACAAGGTCGACACGAAGGTCGTCGAGAAGCTGGCGGGCGAGGCCGCCGCCAAGGAGCACCTCGGCCTCGACGACGTGTCGCACATCGTCGTCACCGTCATGCCGGACACCGGCAAGCCCGGCATCTCGGTCTACCTCGACAACCAGCGCTTCTGGCGCGCGTCGCTGGACGGCAAGGGCATGTCGTCGCCGGAGGCCGACGCGCGCAAGGCGATGGCCGGCGTGCAGAAGACGCTCGACGGGCTCGACAACAGCGCGACGACGGCCAAGACGACGGCACCGTCCACGGGGTCCGCGGCGCCAAAGGGCGACCTGACGGCCTGCCTCTCGGCGGCCGGCACGGACGCGGCGAAGGTCACCGCCTGCACGAAGTAGCGCGGCCGGATCGGCTCCCACGCGCATGGCGAGGCCGTGCGCGTGGGAAGCTTCGGTCCCATGACCCGCCGTCGCACCGAGGAGGCCGTCGCCGAGGCGGCACCGCTGGGGGCGGCACGTGGAGCGGTCGGCGGGGGCGCCGGATCCTCCGACCCGCTGGCCGGCGAGTTGCGTCGCGCGGGCGTGCTGCCGCTGCTGGTCCTGCACTTCCTGGGCGACGGACCGTCCTACGGCGGCGCGCTGATGGAGCGCATCGAGACGCTCTCGCGCGGGCTGATCGCGGTCAACCCCAACACGATGTACCCGCTGCTGCGCCGCCTGGAGGCCGATGGCCTGATCGCCGGCGAGTGGGAGCACCCCGAGCGCCGCTCCCGGCGCTTCTACCGGTTGACCGACGCCGGCGCCGCCGAGCGCGCCCGCCTGGCTGAGGCGGTCGAGCCGCGGCTGGACGCGGTCGCCCAGGCGCTGGACGACATCCGCACGACGCTGGGCCTGTAGGCGAGACTGTCGCGCCATGGGACGCGTTCGCGCCGAGGTGCAGGTCGCCGCGCTGGCCAGCGCCGCGGAGGAGCTGTGGTACGACACCGCGCGGTGGCCGACGTTCGTCGACGGCCTGGCGCACGTGGCCAAGGTCGAGGGCGACTGGCCGCGCTCCGGGCGCGTGGTGTGGGACGCCAAGGTCGACGGCCGCGGCCGTGTCGAGGAGCGCGTGTCCCGCCACGAGGCGCGCGTCGGCCAGACGCTCGACGTCGAGGACGACAAGATCCGCGGCGTGCAACGCATCGAGTTCCACCCCGACGGCGAGGGCTGCAAGATCATCATGTCGCTCGACTACACGCTGAAGATGGACCCACCGCAGCGCCAGGTCATCGACCTCTTCGCGCGCCGCCCGATGCGCGATTCGCTCAAGCGCACGCTGCGGCGGTTCAAGCACGAGCTGGAGGCCGGCGACCAGATCGTGTGAGATGCTCACCGCATGGCGTCCTTCTTCGAAGGTCTGGAGCTGCCGCCCGCGCCACCGGCGCCGACGGAGCACCGTCAGCCGCCGTGGCACGGCATGGCCGAGAACGTCGTGCCGGTCACCGTGGCGCTCGACGTCCTCCTCGCGCGCACCGCGGACTGGGCGGCGTGGATCGGCAGCGCGTCGGTGACGCCGGACGGGTTCGCCTTCGGCCTCTCCGTGCGGGCGCGGCAGGAGGCGGTCGAGCCCGACCGGATGCACCCGCTGCACCATCAGGGCGGTCCGGACGCGCTGCGCTTCGGCGTCGGCTTCGCGGACGGGCGACGGGCGGTCGTCGACGGGCCGCCGGCGCGCGGCGACGCGTCGCGCGAGATCGCCCTGGTGCAGCGCGGTGGGCACGGCGGCCTGCGATCGTGGTCGCAGACCTTTTGGCTGTGGCCGCTGCCGCCGGAGGGCCCGGTGAGGTTCGCGCTGGTCTGGCCGGCGAAGGGCCTTCAGGAGGTCGTCGCCGAGGTCGACAGCGCGCCGCTGCGCGAGGCGGCCGAACGGGCGCTCGAGCTGTGGCCCGACGACCGCCCGCTGCCGTCCGGCGGCCTCGGAGGCTGGACGGCGTATGGCGCCTGAAAGACGCCGGCCGCCGCCGGAGCGAGTCCGACGGCGGCCGTGAGGAGGAGGATGCGTCTTGGGTCTTGCGGTGCTGCGGGTGCCGCGTCTTCCGGGCGCTAGCTGTCCAGCTTGGGGCGGTCGCAGCCCTGCACGTAGCAGGCGGCGACGTTGCCCTGGGCGCCCCGATGGAAGTGGGGGTGCTCGTGGTCGGTGATGCGGTCGGTGCGCGTCAGCGCGCGACCGACGGCGTCGATGATGCGACGGGCCATCGGCGATCCTTGGGGAGTAGGGGAGAGGGGTCCTGCGTCGGGTCCTGCGCCGCCGCTGCTGGGGAGCTGGGCGACGAGGACATTGTGACACGCTTGTGACAGCCCGCAAGGGATGTGTGACGTCCCCCACAGCGATCGTGGCCCACACAGGTGATCGAGGCCTCGCGACTAGCCCGGACGGGCTAGTCTTCGCCGCCGCAGCACCCGCAAAGCCGCCAACCAGAAGGGTTCCCGAGACCTCATGTTCGTGTTCAAGGCCGCCGTCGTCGGCGCCGGGACGATGGGTGGGCAGATCGCGCAGACGATCGCCGCCTCCGGCATCCCCGTCGTCCTCAAGGACGTCAAGCAGGAGTTCGTCGACGCCGGGCTCACCGAGGCCCGCAACGTCACGGCCGGGCAGATCGGCCGGCTGGTCAAGAAGGGCAAGCTGACCGAGGAGCAGGCCGCGGCCGAGGTCGATCGCATCGTCGGCCTGATCGAGGGCGCCACCGACTACGCGTCCTTCGGCGACGTCGACTTCGTCATCGAGGCCGTCCCCGAGCGCATGGAGATCAAGCAGGCGGTCTTCTCGGAGCTGGACGCGGTCACGCCCGGCCACGCGATCCTCGCGTCCAACACCTCGTCGCTGTCGATCACCGAGATCGGCGACGCCACGCTGCGCCCCGACAAGGTCGTCGGCTTCCACTACTTCTACCCCGCGTCGATCATGCCGCTGATCGAGGTCATCGAGGGCGAGGACACGTCCTCGGAGACGATGCAGGCCGCGATCACCTTCGCGCAGGCCATCAAGAAGCAGCCGATCACCTGCGCCGAGGTCCCGGGCTTCGTCGTCAACCGCATCCTCAACTCGGGCATCGCCGAGATCTGGCGCGACCAGGAGGAGCAGGGCCTCTCGATCAAGAAGATCGACGAGGGCGTCGGCGCCGCCAACGTCGTCCCGATGGGGCCGTACTTCCTCATCAACCTGCTCGGCCTCGACACGGTGCTGCACGTCGCCGAGCACCTCGCCGACTCCTACGGCGACCGCTTCTACGTCCCCGAGGGCATGCGGAAGCTCGTGGCCGAGGGCAAGTTGGGGGCCAAGACCGGCGGCAACGGCTTCTACGACGCCGAGGGCAACGCGAACCTCGCCGGCGAGGCCGATCCCAACGTGGAGGAGTTGGTCGAGAAGCTGGTGCTGAAGACGTTCGTCGAGGCGGCGAGCGTGCTCGAGGAGGGCGTCGCGACCCACCGCGACATCGACTTCGGGATGATGGCCGGCGCCGGCCTCGACCCCCGTCGCGGCCTGCTGCCGCCGTTCCTGAAGGCCGACATCGAGGGCCTCGACTCGATCCTCGAGCGGCTGGAGAGCGCCGAGGAGAAGTGGGGCGAGCGCTTCGCGCCGCCGACCGTGTTGAAGCGGTTGGTCGCCCAGGGCCGCCTCGGCCAGAAGAGCGGCCAGGGCTTCTACGCCTACCCGCAGGCCGACGCCGAGCAGCCGGCGGGCGACGACGCGGTCGTCAAGCTGGAGTCCCGCGGCGAGACCGCGATCGCGTGGCTGGCCAACGGCCAGATGAACTCGATCGCGCCGAAGGTCATCGAGGACCTGCGCAAGGTGTGGGACAAGGTCCAGGCCGACGGCGTCCGCGCGCTGGTCATCGCCTCGACCAACCCGTTCCTGTTCAGCGCCGGGGCCGACATCAAGGCCTTCACGACGCTCGACGAGGCGTCCGGCGCCCAGCTCATCCACGACGCGCACGCGCTGTTCCGCGAGCTGGAGACCAAGGGCGTGGCGACGATCGCCGCCGTCAACGGCCTCGCCTTCGGCGGCGGCTGCGAGCTGGCGATGGCCTGCGACGTGCGCATCGCCGCGGAGTCGGCGATCTTCGGCCAGCCGGAGATCAAGTTGGGGATCATCCCCGGCTTCGGCGGCACGCAGCGCCTGCCGCGCCTGGTCGGCGAGAACAAGGCGTTGGAGATGAACCTGATCGGCGACCCGGTCGGCGCCGACGAGGCCTACGAGTTCGGCCTCGTCAACCGCTCGGTGCCCGACCACGAGCTGCTCGACACGGCGCTGGCGTGGGCGCGCAAGCTCGGCGAGTCGGCGCCGCTGGCGCTGGCCGAGATCAAGGCCAACAGCGCGGCCGGCGACCTCGACGAGGGCATCGAGAAGGAGAAGGCCGCGTTCGCTCGCGTGTTCCAGAGCGAGGACGCCAAGGAGGGCATCGGCGCGTTCCTGGGCAAGCGCAAGCCGGAGTGGAAGGGCCGCTGAGCTGAGCGGCGGCTCGGAGCCCGAGCGGATCGACCGCCTGGCGTCGCTGGTGCGCGACGCCGGGTCGGTCGTCGCGCTCACCGGCGCGGGGATCTCGGTGCCGTCCGGGATCCCCGACTTCCGCTCGCCGGGGACCGGGCTGTGGGCGAACGTCGACCCGATGGAGGTCGCCCACATCGACGCCTGGCGCGCGGACCCCGAGCGCTTCTGGCACTTCTACGGCAACCGCTTCCAGACGCTGGAGGACAAGGAGCCCAACGGCGCGCACCGGGCGCTGGTGGAGCTGGAGGCGCGCGGCAAGCTCGACGCGGTCATCACCCAGAACATCGACCGGCTGCACCGGCGGGCGGGGACGTCGCGGCTGATCGAGGTGCACGGGACGATCGACACGTCGTCGTGCCTGAGCTGCGGCGCGCGGTACCCGATCGCCGAGGTCCGCACGCGGCTGGAGGACTCGCCGATCTCGGTGCCGCACTGCGACTGCGGCGAGCCGCTGAAGCCCGACGTCGTGCTCTTCGGCGAGTGGCTGCCGACCGGCGCGCTGGAGGAGGCCTACGCCTTGGCGGCGGGCGCCGACGTCCTGCTGTGCGTCGGCTCGTCGCTGGAGGTCCACCCGATCGCCCAGCTGCCCGGCGTCACGCGCCAGAACGGCGGCGCGGTCGCGGTGGTCACGCAGGGACCGACGCCGTGGGACGGACGCGCGGCGGTCAAGCTCGACGGCGACGTGGTGGCCGAGTTGGAGGCGTTGGTCGCCGCGTTGTAGGGGTTGGCGTCGCTACCGGACGCGGGCGCGGCGCCCGCGCTACCGGATCCAGCTGATGTAGTGGCCGCGCCCGAAGACGTTGAACACCATGTTGACGCCCGCCGCGCGGCTGCGGCAGCCGAGCAGGACCCGCTCGCCGGGGCCGACGGTCACCTCGCGAACCGGGCTGCCCGCGTCGCCGACGCGCAGCTCGATCCGGTGCGAGCCGGGCGCGACCTCCAGCGTCACCGCCTCGCCGTGCTCCAGCAGGCCCGCCTCGGCGTCGTCGAGCAGGACCGTGAACGGCAGGTCGGCGTCGGGCGAGCGCACCGGCGGCCGGGCGATCCGGATCAGGGCGGGCTCGGCGGCGTCGGTCACGCAGGCACTGTAGTCCGTCGCGTTTGCCCCGGCGCCGGGCGCGGTAGCGCGTCGGGCATGGCCACCACCAAGCAGCGCGCGGCGGCCCGACGCAACGTCGAGCACGCGCAGGCCGCCGCCAAGGACCAGCAGACGCTCAAGCACCTCGACAGGAGCACCCGATCGGACCTCGGCAAGGACGAGCTGAAGCGGGCCGTCGCCGACGCCCGCTGAGGCGGGCGCGCGGCGCGGCGGCGGACGGCGGACGGCCCGGTCAGGCGCTCACGCGGCCCAGGGCGGCGTGAACGGCTCGCCGTCGCCGATCGCCGCCTGCCCGCCCGCGGCCATGCAGGCGACGGCCTCGGCCGGCTCGTCGCCCCGGTTGGTCAACGAGAACTCGACGCCGGGCGGGATCGCCAGCGCGTCTCCGGCGCGCGCGGTGAGGACGCGGTCGCCGACGTTCGCCTCCAGCGCGCCGGCGACGACGACGAAGACCTCGTCGCTGGTCAGCCGGTGGACGGGCGAGGTCGCGCCGGGCGCGGCGCTGACCCGCCACGCGCTGACGGTCGCGCAGCCGCGCGACGGGGCGGCGAGGCCGGTGAGCGCGAAGCCGTCCTGGCCGAAGCGGGGAGCGTCGTCGGCGGTGATGAGGGTGGCCATGGGGAGGGGTCCTTTCCGAGTTCGTCAGGTCTGACTGACGGTCAGAGTAGACTGACGACCATGGAAGCGCAAGCGCCCGACCTCGTCCTGCTCGTCGCCGGGGCCTACTCGGCGATGACCGAGCGGCTGGAGCGGGAGCTGGCCGCGCGCGGGATCGCCGGGATGCGCCCCAGCTACGGCTTCGTGATCCGGGCGGTGGCCGCCGAGGAGCCGACGGTCGGGCGCCTGGCCGAGCTGCTCGGCGTGACCAAGCAGTCCGCGTCCACGCTCGTCGACGACATGCTCCGCGCGGGCTTCCTGGAGCGGGCGCCCGACCCGGCCGACCGCCGCCGCGTGCGGCTCTCGCTGAGCGCGCGCGGGGAGGCCGTGCGGGCCAGCGCGCTGGCGACGTCGGAGAGGCTCGAGGCCGAGCTGGCCGCGGCGCTCAGCGTCCGCGCCGTCCCCACGCTGCGCCGCGCCCTGCTGGCGCTGATCGAGGGCGAGGGCGGGCTGGAGGCCGTGACCGCGCGGCGTCCGCGCCCGCCGCGCTGATGTGTGGCGCGCCGCCGCGCGCGGGTAGGCCCGGGACCATGGCCAAGGACCACGGACCGTCCATCAAGGACGACAAGCAGTACGAGGGCCTGCGCGAGAAGGGCATGAGCAAGCAGCGCGCGGCCGCGATCGCCAACGCCCCGGACGCCTCCAAGCACGGCGGCGAGCACTCCCACAGCGGCGGGTCGAGCCGCTCGCGCAAGTCGTCCGGCGAAGGCAGCGGCGGCAACCGCCGCCAGAAGCAGGAGGCCGGCCGCAAGGGCGGCAAGGCCGCGGCGAAGAATGACTAGTCGGGTGGGCAGCCCTCGGACAGTCGGCCGTCGGTCGGCGTCGCCAGCAGGCCGTTGACGATGATGTCGAGGCCGAGCCCGAAGCGCTCGTCGCCGGTGCCGCGCGTCATCAGCGCGGCGACCGACGCCATCGTCGGATAGCGGTCGGCGGGCAGCGTGCGGAAGCGCTCGAGCAGGCGCTCGATCTCCCGCTGCTCGTGGGCGGGGTCGGCGTACAGCTCCTGGTACAGCGCCTGCTCGTAGGCGATCGCGGTGATGTACATCGACACGAGGTCCGGCGCGTAGGCCAGCGCCTGGTCGGGCACGCCGCCCGCGCGGAGGAGCGACATCATGGACTCGGTGAGGCGCATGGCGTTCTCGCCGGTCGGGATCGCGGCCATGCCCATGATCGCGATCCCGGGAAAGTCCTCCACCATCATCCTGAGCATGCGCCCGGCGAGGCCGTGGAGCTGCTCGCGCCAGCGCGCCGGGTCGGTCTCCTCGACGGCGATCGTCGCGATCGCCGCGTCGAAGAGCAGCGCGTGCAGCTCGTCGCGGTTGGCGACGTAGACGTACAACGACGCCGGGCCGGTGTCCAGCGCGGTGGCGACGCGCCGCATGCTCAGCGCGCCCAGGCCCTCGCGGCGCAGGACGTCCAGCCCCGCGTCGACGATCGCCTCGCGCGAGAGCGCGGGCTTGGCGGGCCGCTCGCGGCGGCTGCGCGGGCCGGGGGACGCGTCGGAGGACATCTCGCGCAGAGCATAGCTTGACGCGAACGCCGTTCGTGGCGTACGGTGTTCGTAGCGAACGCTGTTCGTTCGCGTGTGACGCAGAACCCCCTCTGACCCCGAAGGACGACCTCTCCCCATGTCCGCCTCCCCTTCGCCGGCCGGCGCCGTCCCCAGCGCCGCGGCGGCTCCGGCCGTGCCCGCCGACCCGCGCCCGCCCGCCTACGACCTGCGCTGGCTCTGCCTGGCCGTCGTGCTCGTCGCCGAGATCATGGACCTGCTCGACAGCACGGTGATCACGATCGCCGCCCCGACCGTCCGCGCCGAGCTGGGCGGCAGCGAGGCCACGATGCAGTGGTGGGCGGCCGGCTACACGCTGGCCTTCGGCGTCTTCATGATCGTCGGCGGCCGCCTCGGCGACGTCTTCGGCCGGCGCCGGATCTTCACGATCGGCATCGTCGGCTTCACGCTCTCCAGCGCCGCGTGCGCGCTGGCCGCCTCGCCCGACCTGCTGATCGCCTTCCGCGTCCTGCAGGGCGGCTTCGGCGCGCTGCTGATCCCGCAGGGCCTCGGGATCATCAAGACGGTCTTCCCGCCGTCGGAGATGGGCGGCGCGTTCGCGGCGTTCGGCCCGGTGATGGGCCTGGCCGCCGTCGGCGGGCCGGTGCTCGCGGGCTGGCTGGTCTCCGCCGACCTGCTCGGCACCGGCTGGCGCATGATCTTCCTCATCAACCTCCCGCTGGGGATCGCCGGGCTGATCGGCGCGCGGCGCTTCTTCCCCGCGTCGCGCGCGCCGGAGCGGCTGCGGCTCGACCCGCTCGGCGTCGCGCTGATCAGCGCCGCGTCGCTGGCGCTGATCTACCCGCTGGTCCAGGGCCGCGAGCTGGGCTGGCCGGCGTGGTCGTTCGCGCTGATGGCCGCGGGCGTCGCGCTGCTGGGCGTCTTCGCGGTCGTCGAGCGCCGCGGGCACGGCACGCCGCTGATCGAGCCCTCGCTGCTGCGCAACCGCGCGTTCCGGACCGGCCTGCTGGTCGGGATCGCGTTCTTCGCGGGCTTCGGCGGGCTGCTGCTGGTGTTGTCGATGTTCTTCCAGCTCGGCCTGGGCTACACGCCCGAGCACGCGGGCCTGACGTTCGTCGCGGCGACCGCGGCGTCGGCCGTGTCCGCGGGCGCGTCGTTCCCGCTGATGGCGAAGTTCGGGCGCCGGGTGCTGCAGGCGGGCGTGCTGATCATCGCCGCCGCGCTGGGCGCCCTGGCGCTGATCGTCGACGGCAGCGACGCGTCGCTGAGCACGTGGGACATGGTGCCCGCGCTGATCCCGTTCGGCCTCGGCCTCGGGTTCGTCTTCGGGCCGCTGTTCAACGTGATCCTGGCCGGCGTGGACGACCGCGAGGTCGGCTCGGCGTCGGGCACGCTGAACGCGATCCAGCAGCTGGGCAACGCGATCGGCGTCGCGCTGCTGGGCACGGTGTTCTTCTCGCTGATGGACCACGGGCACGTGCCCGCGGCCGCGATGCGCGACACCGCGCTGATCTCGGCGGCGCTGTTCCTGCTGGCCTTCGCGCTGTCGTTCTTGCTGCCGCGCGAGGCGCGGATGGACGAGGTCCACTAGGCGCGCATGCTGACCCGCGCGGCGCCCGTGTAGACGTTGACGCGGTCGCCGCGCGCGAAGCCGGCGAGTGTGAGGCCGCGGTCGCGCGCGAGGTCGACGGCCAGCGACGAGGGCGCGCCGACGCCGACGAGGATCGGCGCGCCGGCGACCGCCGCCTTCTGCACCAACTCGAACGACAGGCGGCCGGAGACGCAGAGGATCCGGTCGCTCAGCGGCAGCGTCCCGTCCAGCAGCGCGCGGCCGATGACCTTGTCCATGGCATTGTGTCGTCCGACGTCCTCGCGGGCGTACAACAACTCCCCGCGCGCGGTGAACAGGCCGGTGGCGTGCAGGCCGCCGGTGACGTCGAAGCCCGGCTGGCGCAGGTGCCCGGGCAGGGCGGCCAGCAGCGCGCGATCGACGATCGGCCCGTCGGCCGGATCCATTAGGGCGGAGTGGACCGCGACCTCCTCCAGCGCGCCCTTGCCGCAGACCCCGCACGACGACGTGGTGTAGAACCGCCGCTCGCGGGCGTGGGGCGCCAGGTCGGCGTCGACCTCGACGACGTTGCCGGCGAGGTCCGCGGTCGGCCCGACGGCCCGCACCGGCCCGGCCAGCAGGCCCTCGCCGTGCAGGAACCCGGCCGCCAGCTCCTCGTCGTGGCCCGGCGTGCGCATCGTCACCGCCAGCGCGCGACCGCGCACGCGGATCTCCAGCGGCTCCTCGACCGCGACGCGGTCCCGCACGCCGTCGTCGCGGATCACGGGGGCGTGCATGACGATCGCCGAGGCGTCCATGCCCGCGAGTATGCCCGCCGCGCGCGTCGCTGTACGCTCACGGCCCATGCGCGCCGTCGGCTCGATCCTGCTCGGCCTCTCGACGGTCGCGTACCTGGTGTTCTGGTTCCTGCTGGTCTTCGGCGGCCCGACCTGGCTGGTCATCGTGACCGGTGTCGTCGGACTGCCCGGAGAAGTGGTGGCGCTCACCCAGCTGAACGTCGCGCGGTGGCGCCGGTGGCGCCCGCGCGGCGAGCGCGCCTAGTCCAGCCCGCCGGCCGTGCGGGCCGCCAGGGCCGCCTCGACGCGCGACAGGATCTCGGAGACGGCGGCGATCTGCTTGGCGTCCAGGCCGCCCTCCAGCGCGCGGTTGGCGGCGCCGGCGACGGCCTCGCGGTCGCCGCGCAGCGCGGTCAGGCGCGAGGCGACGTCGTCGTTGCGCGACCACGCCTGCAGCTCGGCCAGCGCGGCCTCCAGCGCGACGCGCAGCTGCAGCGCCGCCTCGCGGGTGCGGCCGCGGTCGAGGTCCAGGCGGGCGCGCAGCGTCAGCTCCTCGGCGGCCAGCGCGACGTCGCGCCCGGCCAGCAGCGCGGCGAAGCGCTCCTGCGGGCGCAGCGCGCTCTCGCGCGAGCGCGGCCGGAACGCGGTGGCGTCCAGCGCGCGGGCCGCGGTCCAGTGGCCCTCGGCGACCTCCTCGCCGCGCCCGATCCCGATCCGCAGCGCGATCGCCTGCGCGGCGCTCACCTCGCGGACGAACGGGTCGGCGCGCACGAGGCGCTCGGCGTGCAGCACGCGGTTGAGGACCTCGACGGCCGCGCGGACCTCCGCGGCCAGGTCGGCGGACTCCAGCCACTGCAGCGCGACGTCATCGCCGGGCAGCGGCGCGGCGGCCACCAGCGTGGCGATCGTCAGCGGCGCGAGCGCGTGCGGCGTGTTGGGCTCCTCGCGCCGGGCCCTGGCCACGCGGCGCGACAGCCGCCGGCGCCGCGGCGGCGCGCCGAGCGTCTCCAGCACCAGCACGTGCTCGGGCTCGCCCGCGTGGCCGCGCAGGACGTAGCGTCCGTCGGCGGGGCCCAGCGCCCACGGCAGCTCGAGCTGGACGAAGCGGAAGCGGGACCCTGGGGCGGGGGCGTCCAACGACGACGCTGCCTTGGACGGCTAGTCGCCGTCGGTCGACGTCTTCGGGTCGTCGATCGCGTACTTCGACGGCGACGTCAGGACCTTCGGGTTGTCGATCTCGCCGAGGCGGTCGATCAGCTTGATCCACTGCTTGGGCTTCAGCGCGCTGTTGAGCTGACGGCCGAGCTTGGAGTCCGAGCCGTACAGCGGCCGGAACCCGACGTGGATGTGGTCGGCGTGATCGGGCAGCGACAGCGTGTTGTCGGCGCCCTCGAAGGTCATGAGGCTGATGATCTGGTGGGGCTTCATCGTGCCCTGCAGCGTCAGGAGCCGGCGGATCGTCATGTCGGTGATCGAGCCCTCGCCCTGGTGGCCGAGGATCGGGATCCCGTTGATCGCCGCGATGTCCACCGCGTTGCCCGACGAGTGCTCGGAGACGTTGCCCGAGGTCGTCATGAGCGAGTGGCCGCACTCCAGCGCGCTGACCGTCGGCTTGAGGCCGGACGTGGCCAGGAACTCGAGCGTCGCCAGGACGCGGCGGTCGATGTTGCCCGCCTTGATGTCGGTCTTGCCGCAGTCGTAGACCTGGATCCGCGGGTCCTCGAGCACGCGCTTCTGCAGCGACGCCTTGGACATCAGCAGGATCTGGCCGATCGACGGGTTCTTGGCGTCCGGGCCGAAGAACGGGTTCTTGCCCGCGGCGCGGTAGACCGCGGTCGACTCCAGCAGCTTCCAGCCGTCGAGGATCGGCTTGGGGTCGATCCGCGGCGCGCCCTGGCCGGCGGGGCGGATCTCGAAGAGGAGGTGCGACGCGACGTGCTTCTGCGTCTTGCCCAGGCGGCCGAGGATCGTGCCCGCGACGACCTTGGAGCCGACCTTGAGCTTCTTGATCTGGACGTCCTTGGAGTCCAGGCCCAGGACCTTGGTGAACTGCGCCTGGTAGCTCGTGCCGCCGGCCTGGAACTCGCGGTTGAGGAGCTGCTCCTCGCCGCCGTGCTTGTAGGAGGCCGGGCGCGACGGGTTGGCGAACGCGCGCTCCTTGGTGACGTCGGCGGCGCCGGCGGCCGAGACGACCTCCTTGGCCGGCGCCTTGGCGACCTGCGACGCGGTGCGCGCGGCGGCCTCGGCGTCGGTGGCCTTGGCGGCCGCCCGCTTGTCGGGCTGCGTGCCCGCCGAGGCGGCCTGCGTCGGCTTGGGGTCCTTCTTCGGGAGCCCCAGCTCCTTGGCGACGGACGCCTTGGAGACCTTCTCCTCCTTGGGCACCGCGTACGCCTTGGCGACCTTCTTCACGTTCGCGTAGGTGTAGGTGTTGCCGTAGACGTCCTCGAGCTGGATGAAGCTGCCGAGGCGCTTGGACGTGCCGATCTTGACGACCTTGCCGTCCTGCGTGGCGATCGCGGGGGAGCCGGCCTTCGCGTAGATGTTGATCCCGCGGCGGCTCGTGTTGGCCTCGACCGGCATGGCCGCGTTGTGGCCCAGCGCGATCTTCTTGTTGAGGTCGCGCTCGGAGAGGTCGTCCGCGTAGGTCGCCTTGGCCGCGACCGGGAACTGGCCCTGCGTGAGGCCGGTGAGCGAGCCGACGAGGTCGGACGGCAGGCCGCCGATCAGGCGGGCGCGCATCAGGACCGAGTCGACGTACCAGTCCGCGTGGTTGTAGGCGAAGACCGCCTTGCGGATGTCGGTGTCGGCGCCGGCGGCCTTGAGGTAGCGCGCGGCGGCGAAGATCGCGTCGACCGGGTTGAAGGGGTCCTTCTTGCCGTCGTGGTTGGCGTCGACGCCGTACTGCTTCCACGTGGACGGCATGAACTGCATCCAGCCCAGCGCGCCGGCGGACGAGACGGAGAGGTTCCGGCCGTAGTCGGTCTCGATCTCGTTGATGCCCGCGAGGACCTCCCAGCGCACGCCGTACTCGATGCCGGCGGCCTGGTAGATCGGCAGCAGGAAGGGCGGGATCCGGAACTTGTCGATGAAGAAGTTCGGGACGCCGATCGCGGCGGCGCCCGGGAGCGCCTGCGAGAAGGTCGGGTTGGCCGAGGTCGGGACGCCGTCGGCCTGGCGGATGGCGCTGGCGTCGGGCTGCCCCTCGGCCTGCTGCTTCTTGGACGCCTCGTCCTCGCCCGTGGCCTTCTTGAGCTCCTTGCCGACCGTCTTCTGGCTCTGCTGGCCACCCGCGGAGACCGAGGGCTTGGAGCCGTCGGGCGACAGCGACGGGATCGCGTCGGCGGGCGTGGTGGTCGTGGAGGCCGGGTCGGCGGGCGTCGCCGTGGACGGCGCGGCCGGGCTGGAGGCGGCGGGCGGCGCGCTCGCGGGCGGGGTGGAGCCGGTGTCCGTGCTCGGGGGCGCGGGCGCCTGGGTCTGCGTGCCGGTGTCGGTCGAGCCCGTGCTGGTGGAGACGGGCGGCGCGGCCTGTGTGGTCGTCGGCGCCGGGGTGCTCGTCGCCGTCGTCGTGGACGTCGTGTCGGTCGCGGGCGTCGTGGCGTCCGCGGGCTGGTCGACCTGCACGGTCACCGTCTGGCCGCCCAGGAGGGTGACCGTGATCGTGCGGAGCTCGGCCGACGCCGGGAAGACGGCAGCGCTGAAGCCCGCCGTGAACGCTCCGGCGGACATGAGTCCGATCAGCAGCTTGCGCCGTCTCATTAGATGGTGAGTTCTCCTCCCGCGACCCGGTCAGGCCCGACCGCGCCGCGGGTGCGGCGAGACCCTACCAAGGGGGACCGATCGGGGGTGCAGGACGCTACTTGCATGTTTCTGGATGTGCAAACCACAACCGACTGCCGGCTTGTACCCAAGTGGGCACTAGTCCAGGAGGCGCGTTGCCCGTGAGATCGGCCGGACGTCGGAAGGACTTGAAGGGCGGACGTCCGCGATCGGCGGGAAGTTGCCCTCGGGGCGGCAGTCCGCTGACACGCTCAAGCTCTGATCGAGCCTGAGGGTTTGGCGAGGCCGCGGCTCACGGGTAGGTTGCTGGCCCACGGCCCCCCATTCAATCGGAGACACCGGAAGCTATGAGTGAAGAGTCGGAGAACGCGGCGACCGACGGCCTGCGCGAGCGCCTGCAGAAGCAGGGCGAGGACGCGCTGGGCCAGTTCGCCCAGCAGCTGCTGGAGAGCCCGATCGTCCACAAGGCGCTGGCCGGGGCGTTCGACGCGCGCGAGAAGGCCGTCCAGGCGCAGGAGGCCGCGATGGGCGCGCTGAACCTGCCGTCGGCGGCCGACCTGGAGCGCCTGACGCGCCGCGTGCGCTCGCTGAGCCAGCGGCTGGAGGGCATCGAGGACGGCGTCGACCGGCTCGACGAGCGCCTCGCGAAGCTGCCCGGGGCGGGCATCGAGGACCGCCTGGCCGCCATCGAGGCGACGCTGGGCAAGCTGACCGACGAGGTCGAGGCGCTGCGCAAGAAGCTGCCCGCGACGCCGCCCAAGCGGGCGGCGGCGGCCAAGAAGGCGTCCTAGCCGTCGGGCAGGGCGCCGAACGAGAAGCGGCCCGGCGGAGGAGAGGAGCCGGGCCGTTCTCGTCGTGGGGGGAGGGGTCGTGGGCGATGCCTGCCGGCCCCGGGATGGGGTGGGTCGGCCGGTGGGCACCGATGGCCGCAGTCAGGGGATGACGCTTGCCGTGGCGGGGAGGGTCGGCTGCGGCCGATGAGCGAATGGTGCCGAAGGTGCCGCGGCCAGACCATTCGGGCTGCCGGCGTCCGCTGGTGCGGTTAGCCCCCGGCGACGTCGGCCGCGGCGAGCGCGGCGGCGGCCGCCTGCCCGGCGCGCTCGGCGCGGGGCGCGAGCGCCTCGTCGTCGAGGCGGTGGCCGTCGAGCACGAGGATCGCGCCGAACGCGAGGCCGTGGCGGCGCGCGACGGCGGCCAGCGCGCCGGTCTCCAGGTCGGCGGCGAGCAGGCCGTCGGCCCGCCAGGCGGCGGCCTGGTCGGCGGCGTCGGGCGCGTGGAGGACGTCGTGGCTGACGATCGGCCCGCTGACGGCGTCGGCGGCGGCCGCGACGAGCGCGTCGGCGAAGGCGAGCGGCAGCGTCTCCGGCCCGCCGAGCGCGCGGCTCGCGCCGTCCAGCGCGCGCACCTCGGTGACCGCCAGCAGCGCGCCCGGCCGCACGGGATCTTGCAGCCCGCGGGCCGTCCCGACCCGGATCGCGGCCCGCGCGCCCATCCCCGCCAGCTCCTCCAGGACCAGCGCGCCCGACGGCCCGCCGATCCCGGTCGACTGGATCGTCAGCGGCGCGCCGTCGGCCGCCGTGCCCGTGTAGCCCCAGAGCCCGCGGTGGTGGTGGAACATCCTGCGGTCGTCGCCCAGGACGACCTGGGCCAGCGCCAGCGCGCGGCCGGGATCGCCGGGCAGCAGCACGCGCGGGGCCAGCGGGGCGGTGGGGCGGAGGTGGATCGGCTCGGACACCGCGCGCCACCTTAGACTTCCTGGCGATGCCCAAGGACGCCGACCAGGATCCGACGGCGAAGTCGCGCGCCGACCAGCTGCGCGGCGCGGTCGAGAGCGCGTTCAGCGCCACGGCCGGCGGCGCCGCGCCGGTGCAGCGGCGCGCCCAAGACCTGGCCGACGAGCTGGTCGACGCGGCCCGACGGCTGCGGGGCGGGCTCGTCGGCGGCGACGAGCTGGTGAGCGTCGCGGCGCGGGTGCGCGAGACGCTCGGCGCGGCGACCGGCGGCGCCGAGCTGTCCGCCGAGCTGGCCGCGCTGCGCGCCCAGGTCGAGGCGCTGGAGGCGCGCGTGGCCGAGCTGGAGCAGCAGGACCGCTGACGCCGTGACCACGCGGCGCGTCCTGATCACGGGCGTCTCCGGTCCGCTCGGCGCGCGGCTGGCCACGCGGCTGGCGGCCGATCCCGGCGTCGAGCACGTCGTCGGCATCGACACGCGCCGCCCGCCGGCACCGCTGGCCGATCGGATCACGTTCGTCGAGGCCGACCTGACCGCCGGCGAGCTGGCGCCGATCCTCCAGGTCGCCGCGCCGCACGTCGTCATCCACCACGACATCACGCAGTTCCCGGAGCCCGGGCGCTCCCGCCGCCACCTGCACGACCTCAACGTGATCGGCACGCTGCAGGTGCTCGCCGCGTGCTCGGAGCTGCCCGGCCTGCGCCAGCTCGTCGTCCGCAGCGCGGCCGCGATCTACGGCTCGGCGCCCGACGCGCCCGCGTTCTTCACCGAGGACCTCGCCCGCAGCGCGACGCTGCGCACGCGCTTCCAGCGCGACATCGCCGAGCTGGAGCGCCTCGTCGCCGCGTTCGCGCGCCGCCACCCGGCCGTCGTCTGCACCACGCTGCGCCTGCAGCCGGTGATCGGCACGACGCTCGACTCGCCGATCATGTCGCTGTTCCGCTCGCCGGTCGTCCCGACGTTCCTGGGCTTCGACCCGCGCCTGCAGCTGCTGCTGGACGAGGACGCGCTCGGCGCGATCGTCGCCGCCGTCAACGTCCCCGTCCGCGGGCCGGTCAACGTCGCCGCCGACGGCACGGTCTCGCTGGCGCGGATGCTGCGCCGCCTGGGCAAGCGCGCGCTGCCGATCGCCGCGCCGGTCTACGCGCCGACGGTCCGCGCGCTGGCCCGCGCGGGCGTCGTGCCGCCGATCGACGACGACGTCGTCAGCTACCTGCGCCACGGGCGCGGCGTCGACACCACGCGGATGCGCGCCGAGCTGCGGTTCGTCCCGACGCGCACGACGGTCGAGGCGATCGACGCGGTCGCGGCGCGGCTGCGCGGGGAGCGCGAGGGGACGGCGGCCGCGTGATCGGGCTCGGGCCGCTGAACGACCTGCGCAGGGCGCTGGACCTCACCGCGCGGCGCCTGCGCGGCGACTACGACGAGGACGAGTGGGGCTTCGACCCGGAGTTCGCCGCGGCCGCCGAGCCGTTGCTCTCGTTCCTCTACGACCGCTGGTGGCGGGTGACCGCGACCGGCGCCGAGCACGTCCCGCGCGAGGGCCGGGCGCTGTTGGTGGCCAACCACGCCGGCGTGCTGCCGTGGGACGCGGCGATGATGGCGACCGCGCTGCGCCGCGGCGGGATCGCCCGCGGGGGCGGGCGGGTCCGCTTCCTCGTGCTCGACTGGGCCTTCGGCCTGCCGTGGGTCGCGCCCGCCATCCGCCGCGCCGGCGGCGTCCCCGCCTCGCCCTACAACGCGCTGCGGCTGCTGCGCCAGGACCACCTGGTGATGGTCTTCCCCGAGGGCAGCAAGGGCGTCGGCAAGCCGTGGTCGGAGCGCTACCGCCTGCAGCGCTTCGGGCGCGGCGGCTTCGTCGAGCTGGCGCTGCGCACCGGCGCGCCGATCGTCCCGGTCGCGGTCGTCGGCAGCGAGGAGATCTACCCCAAGCTCGGCGAGATCCCGGGCCTCGCGCGGCTGCTCGGCGCGCCGTACTTCCCGATCACGCCGACGTTCCCGTTGCTCGGGCCCTTCGGCGCGATCCCGCTGCCGTCGCGCTGGCGGATCGCGTTCGGTGAGCCGATCGACCTGAGCGCGCTGGGGCCGGAGGCGGCCGACGACCGCGCCACCGTGCTGGAGGTCGCCGAGGAGGTCCGCGAGCGGATCCAGAGCATGGTGTACGACAACCTGATCGAACGTCAGGGCGCGTTCCGATGAGGTTGACGGCCGCCGCCCGCAGGAGTACCTATGAACGTCAGAAGGCCGGAGAGTGGGTGGCTCGACTCCACCCGCAAGGCGCCGCTCACCGGTGGACGAGCGCCAGCGGCCTCGTTGCGGGCCGTGCCCGCGAGCGGCGGGACTCTCTCCGAGATCCCGCCGCTGACGTATGTGGGGCCGATCGCGCGTGAGCGCCGCCCCGCCGTCGCTGGCCGAGGTCGCGCGACGCGTCGGCGTCACGCCGTCGACGCTGCGCCGTTGGGTCGACGCGGGCCTGGTGCCCGCCGACGGCGACGGCGGGATGACCGCGGCGTCCTACGGGCACGCGCGGGTCGTCGCGCGGCTGCGCGAGCGCGGCCACTCGCTGGCCGAGATCCGCGCGGCGACCGAGAGCGGCAAGCTCGCGACGTCCTACATCGAGGGGTTGCTGCCCGACGCCGACGCGACCTGGACGCGCGAGGAGGCCGCCGCCGAGGTCGGGCTGGAGGCCGCGCTGATCGAGCGCGTCTTCATGTCCTTGGGCTTCGCGGCGCACACGCTGGACCGGCTGACCGACGACGACGTGCAGCTGCTGCGCTACGCGGCGGCGGTGCTCGACGCGGGGCTCCCGCTGGTCGCGTTCCTGCAGCTCACGCGCGTCTACGGGCAGGCGATGTCGCAGATCGCCGACGCCGAGGTCCGGCTGTTCCACCTCTACGTCCACGAGCCGCTGATGCGCGACGGCGTGCCCGGCTTCGAGATGGCCGAGGAGATGGAGGGCCTGGCGCGCGAGATCCTGCCGCTGGCCTCGCCGATCATGGAGCACGCGCACACGCGGTTCCTGCAGCACTTCATCGAGCAGGACGTCATCGGGCACATGGAGGCCGACCTCGAGGACGGAGCGGGCGGGGAACGGGTGCTGGGCCGCCTGCGCGTCGCGATCGCCTTCGCCGACCTGGCCGGCTACACGCGGCTGACCGAGGAGGTCGGCGACGAGGAGGCCGTCAGCGTCGTCGAGCGGTTCGTGGAGAACGTCGAGCGCTCGCTGCCCGACGAGGCGCGGGTCATCAAGACGATCGGCGACGAGGTCATGGTCGTCGGGCCCGACGCGGGCGCGCTGCTGGAGTGGGCGGTGGCCTTCCAGGACGACCTCGCGGCGCGTCCGCGGCCGCGGATCGGCATCCACTACGGCGAGACGCTCTACCGCGACGGCGACTACTACGGGCGCGAGGTCAACCAGGCCTCGCGCGTGGCGGCGCGGGCGGCGGGCGGCGAGGTCCTGGTGACCCGGCCCGTGGTCGACCAGGCGCCGGGGGAGATGGCCTTCGAGCGCATCGGCGCGGTCCGGCTGAAGGGCTTCGCCGAGGCGACCGAGCTGTTCCTGGCGCGGCGGCGCGAGCGCCGGCGCGGTGGCGGCGGCCGGAGGCGGTGAGGCGTGGACGTCGTCGCGCGCGTGCGCGAGACCGGGCTGGTGGTCGACGGCGAGCCGCTGGTCGTCATGCTCAGCGGCGGTCGCGACTCGGTCTGCCTGCTGCACGTCGCGGTGACGCTCGGCGCGCGGGTGACCGCGCTGCACGTCGACTACGGGCTGCGCGGCGCCGCGAGCGACGCCGACCGCGAGCTCTGCGTAGCGCTGTGCCGGTCCCTGGGCGTCCCGCTGGAGGTCCGTCGCGCGGCGCGCGCTCCCGACGCGGTCGGCAACTTCCACGCCTGGGCGCGCGAGGTCCGCTACGCGGCGGCGGCGTCGCTCGGGGCGCGCGTGGCCGCCGCCCACACGCTCAGCGACCAGGTCGAGACGATCCTCTACCGGCTGGCGTCCTCGCCGGGCCGGCGCGCGCTGGCCGGGATGGACCCGGTCCGCGGCGGCCTGGTGCGCCCGCTGCTGGCCGCCGGGATCCGGCGCGAGGAGACCGCCTCCTACTGCATGGCCCGCGAGCTGGCCTGGCGCGAGGACGCCTCCAACACCGACCGCGCCTACGCGCGCGCCCGCGTGCGTGAGGACCTCCTGCCGGCGCTGCGGGCGGTCGACCCGCGGGCGGAGGCCAACGTGCTGCGCACCGCGGAGATCCTGCGCGCGGAGGCCGCGGTGCTCGACGAGGTCGTCGCGGGCGTCCTGGACGGGCGCGGGGGAGCGCTGCCGCGCGCCGAGCTGGCCGCGCTGCCCGCCGCGCTGGGGCGCCTGGTGCTGCGGCGGCTGGCCGAGGACGCGATCGCCGGGCCGTGCGCGCGGGCGGCCGGACGGCTGGGCGAGGTGCTCGCGCTGGGCGACGACGGCGCGCTGGACCTGGGCGACGGGGCGCGCGCGATCGTCCGCGACGGGGTGGTGTCGGTGGGCAGGACCCCTGCGCGCCCGGCTACCCGTTAGCGTGCCGGGCCGTATGCGGGACCCTCAGATCGGCGAGATCCTCGTCCAGCCCGACGACCTCAAGCGCAAGGTCCGCGAGATCGGGCAGCAGATCTCGGCCGACTACGCCGGGCGCGACCTGCTGCTGGTCTGCGTCCTGAAGGGCGCGGTCTTCTTCCTGGCCGACGTCATGCGCGCGATCGACATCCCGTGCGAGGTCGACTTCATGGCGGTCTCGTCCTACGGGTCCGAGACGGACTCCAGCGGCGTCGTCCGGATCCTCAAGGACCTCGACCGCCCGATCGCGGGCCGCGACGTCCTGATCGTCGAGGACATCGTGGACTCCGGGCTGACCCTCCAGTACCTGCTGCGCAACCTCGGCGCGCGGGAGCCCGCGTCGCTGGAGGTCTGCGCGCTGTTGACCAAGCCGGACCGCCGGAAGGTCGAGCTGCCGACCCGCTACGTGGGCTTCGAGATCCCGGACAAGTTCGCCATCGGCTACGGGCTCGACGTGGCGGAGCGCTACCGAAACCTTCCGTACGTGGCCGCGTTGACGGACCGGTAACCGGGAACCAGTCAGGGGGCCCGGCTCCCCCTGGTACCCTCAAGGTCTTTCCGAAGCGATGCGAAAGCAGTCCGCGTACCCCTCATGAGCAGGTTCTTCAAGAGCGCAGCGTTCCCGATTCTGATCGTGGTCCTGCTCGCCTTCTTCGCCCAGAAGCTGATCTCTGACGGCAACCAGAAGGCGCCGCCGACCTACGGTCAGTTCATCCAGCAGCTCAGCACCAAGGGCGTCATCAAGACCGTCGACCTGCGCACGAAGGACAACGTCGTCGCGGTCACCCAGACCGACGGCAAGAAGTACGAGACGGGGTTCACGGACCAGGGCGCGGCCCAGTTGAGCAATCAGCTGCAGAAGGCCAAGGACGACGGGAACATCCAGAACTACAACATCGAGCCGCGCAAGTCGAGCGCGCTGCTCGGGCTGCTGACGTACGTGCTGCCGTTCGTGATCTTCATCGCGTTCTGGATCTTCCTCATGAACCAGGTCCAGGGCGGCGGGTCGAAGGTCATGTCGTTCGGCAAGTCGCGCGCCAAGCGCATGTCGGTCGACTCGCCGAAGATCACCTTCCGCGACGTCGCGGGCGTCGACGAGGCGGTCGAGGAGCTCCACGAGATCAAGGAGTTCCTGGAGAACCCGAAGAAGTTCCAGGCGCTGGGGGCGCGGATCCCCAAGGGCGTGCTGCTCTACGGGCCGCCGGGCACCGGCAAGACGCTGCTGGCGCGCGCGGTCGCGGGCGAGGCGGGCGTGCCGTTCTTCTCGATCTCCGGCTCGGACTTCGTCGAGATGTTCGTCGGCGTCGGCGCCTCGCGCGTGCGCGACCTCTTCGAGCAGGCCAAGCAGAACTCGCCCTGCATCATCTTCATGGACGAGATCGACGCGGTCGGCCGCCACCGCGGCGCCGGCCTCGGCGGCGGGCACGACGAGCGCGAGCAGACGCTGAACCAGCTGCTCGTCGAGATGGACGGCTTCGAGATGAAGGACAACATCATCTTGATCGCCGCCACGAACCGCCCGGACATCCTGGACCCGGCGCTGCTGCGCCCGGGCCGCTTCGACCGCCAGATCGTCGTGGACCGCCCGGACCGCAAGGGCCGCGCGAAGATCCTCGAGGTCCACACCCGCGGCAAGCCGCTGGCCAAGGAGATCGACGTCGACGTGCTGGCCGGGCAGACGCCGGGCTTCACGGGCGCGGACCTCTCCAACCTGGTCAACGAGGCGGCGCTGCTGGCCGCCCGCAACGGCAAGCGCGAGATCACGCAGGCCGAGCTGGAGGAAGGGATCATGCGCGTGATCGCGGGTCCCGAGAAGAAGACCCGCGTGATGGGGGAGAAGGAGCGCCTCGTCACCGCGTACCACGAGATGGGGCACGCGATCGTCGGGCACTACCTCGAGCACTCCGACCCGGTGCACAAGATCTCGATCATCTCCCGTGGCCAGGCGCTGGGCTACACGATCTCGATGCCGCAGGAGGACAAGTTCCTCACGACGCGCGCCGAGCTGCAGGACACGATGGCGATGACGCTCGGCGGCCGCGCCGCCGAGGAGATCATCTTCGGCGAGATCACCACGGGCGCCTCCAACGACCTGGAGAAGGTCACGGCGACGGCCAAGCAGATGGTCATGCGCTTCGGCATGTCCGAGCGCCTCGGCCCGCGCGTCTTCGGCCACGACCACGGCCAGCCGTTCCTGGGCCGCGAGTTCTCCTCCGAGCCGGACTACTCCGACGAGATCGCGCGCGAGATCGACGACGAGATCCGCCGCATCGTCGAGGGCGCCCACCAGCGGGCCAAGGACCTCCTCGAGGAGCACCGCAAGTCGCTCGAGGTCATCTCCGAGATCCTGCTCAAGCGCGAGACGATCGAGAAGGAGGAGTTCGTCGCGCTGCTCGACGGCAAGTCCGAGGAAGAGGTCTTCGGTCCCGACGAGCCCGCCGACTCCTCGTTGCCGCCCGGCACGCCGGCTCCGGCCGACCGCGCCGGCCGAGAGGCCCCGCGGCCGCTCCCGCGCCCCGGCCTGGCCGGCGGCGGCGTCGAGGCCCGCGGGCTCGACGCGCCCGAACGGCCGAACCTGGCCTGACCCAGCCGCTCCGCACCGCCCGGCCTCGGCCGGGCGGTGTCGTTTAACCGGCCCGCGCCGGCGCCGGGCGTCACTCCCGCGGCGCCGAGGGCTGCCGGAACTGCGCCTCCAGCGCGTCGCGCTCCCGGGCCTCGGCCTCCGCGCGGGAGCGGCGGCGCGCGTAGCGCTCGGTGCGGTAGATGCCGTAGAAGGAGCCGAGCGCGAGCAGGGCGGGGACGACGGCCGCGCGGGCCGGGCCGGCCTCGGCGTAGCAGACCGTGAGGTAGGCGCAGGCGGCTCCGACGAGGAGCAGGAGGAGCTGGAGCGCGCCGGTGCGGGGGCCGTCGTCCATGGTCGGCCGACCTATACCCTGCGCCGCCGTGTTGGTCCTGTTGCCACCGTCCGAGGGTAAGCGCGCGCCGGAGCGCGGCGCGCCCGTCGAGGTCAGCGCGCTGGCGTTCGGAAGCGAGCTGACGCGGGCGCGCGAGAAGGCGCTGGACGCGCTGGTCAGGCTCGCGGGCGGCAGGCAGCGCAACCGCGCGCTGAGCCTGCTCGGGCTGACGCCGGGCCAGGCCGACGAGCTGGACCGCGACGCCGCGCTGCGGACCGCGCCCGCCGGCCCGGCGGGGGAGGTCTACACCGGCGTGCTCTACCAGCACCTCGACCTCGCGTCGCTGTCCGACGCGGCGGTCGCCCGCGCCCGCGAGCGCGTCCTGGTCGCCTCGGCGCTGTGGGGCGTCGTCGCGCTGGACGACCGCATCCCGGCCTACCGGCTGTCGATCTCCGCCAAGCTGCCGTCGCTGACCAAGACCGGGCTGGCGGCCTACTGGAAGCCGGCGCTGGCCCGGGCGCTCCCGGACGACCCGGGCGCGCTGGTCGTCGACATGCGCTCCGGCGGCTACGCGGCCGCCTGGCGCCCGCGCCACGCCACGCTCGTCGAGGTCAAGGCCTCGACCGCCGACGGCCGCCCGATCTCCCACATGGCCAAGGCCGTCCGCGGCACGGTCACGCGCGAGCTGCTGAAGGCCCGCCGCCCCGCGACCGCGCCGGAGGACGTCGCCGCCGCGGCCGAGCGGGGCGACGGCGTCGGGCGCGTCGAGCTGCACGCCCCGGCCCGGCCGGGCGGCGCGCACGTCGTCAACGTGGTCGCGGCCGCCTAGGGGCGGCGCCGTTCAGCGCTCCAGCGCCACCGGCAGCGCGCCGTCGAGGTGGTCGACCATGCCCGCCAGCTCGTAGTCGCGCAGGTCGCCCTCGCGGGCGGCCAGCTCGGCGATCGCGCGCGGCCCGGCGATCGTCACGCCCTCGACGTACAGCGGGCGCAGGCGCTCGCTGCGCTCCTCGTCGGCGAAGCACAGCGCGCCGGCCACGGGCGCCATGTCGTCGATCACGTCCCGGACCGTCGCCACGCGCCGCGCCACCGGCGCGACCAGCGCCGTGCGGTCGGCCTTCGCGCCGTCGCGCAGCAGGTCGCCGCGCGCCCCGAAGATCCCGCGCAGGCGCTCGACGGTCAGCGGCTCGGGCGCGTCGGCCGCCGACCAGCCCTCGATGACCGTCACGCCGCCCGGCCCGATCGCCAGGTGCTCGACCAGCACGCCGGTCGGCAGGCGGCGGTCGTGCAGCATCACGACCGGGAGATGGCGCAGCGCCCGCTGGAGGCTGCGGGCGAGGTCGCGCGTCTCGCCGTCGCCCGCCTCCGCGTGGCGCAGCAGCACGCGCTCGAGCCCCCACCGCAGGTCCGCCCGCTCAGCGGCGCTGAGCTTCTCGACATCCAGGCTCTGACGGTGAGGAGCACTCTCCATGTGGAAGGTCCTCGACCGTTGGACCGGATCGGATGAGCGCCCTGGCCATCTGTTGGACACCTCGGCCGAAGCCCTGCCATCCGGCTTTCCCTAACGTCCCGCCCATGGAGCCGGCCGAGATCATGGGCGTCGTCAACGTCACGCCGGACTCGTTCTCCGACGGCGGCGAGTGGTTCGACCGCGACGCCGCGGTCACCCACGGCCTGCGGCTGTCGGCCGACGGCGCCGCGATCCTCGACGTCGGCGGCGAGTCCACCCGTCCCGGCGCGCTGCCGGTCCCCGAGGACGAGGAGCTGCGCCGCACCGAGCCGGTCGTGCGGGCGCTCGCGCGCATGGGCGGCGCGACGGTCTCGATCGACACGACCAAGCTGTCGGTCGCCGAGGCCGCCCTGGACGCGGGAGCGCGCTACGTCAACGACGTGACCGCCTTCCGCGGCGCGCCCGAGCTGGCCGGCCTCGTCGCCGACCGCCAGGCGCGCTGCTGCCTGATGCACATGCTCGGCGACCCGCGCACGATGCAGCAGGAGCCGCGCTACGCCGACGTCGTCGACGACGTCAAGGCGTTCTTGACCGAGCGCGCCGAGTTCGCGGTCCGCGAGGGCGTCGGCGAGCACCTGATCGACGTCGACCCCGGCATCGGCTTCGGCAAGACCCTCGCGCACAACCTCGAGCTGCTGGCCCGGACCGACGAGATCGTCGCGCTGGGCTTCCGCGTGGTCATCGGCGTCAGCCGCAAGTCGTTCATCGACCGGATCACGCCCGCGCCCGACCCGCACGACCGCGTGCCCGGCACCATCGCCGCCAACGTGCTCGCCTACGAGCGCGGGGCACGCGTGTTCCGGGTCCACGACGTGGCCGAGTCGCGCCAGGCGCTCCAGGTCGCGAGTGCTACGTTGCAGCGCGATGGCGCCTGACCAAGAGCCTGACGACCTCGAGCCCGACGACGTCGACGACGACTTCGACGAGGACGGCGGCGACCAGACCGAGGTGACGATCGAGATCCGCGGGCTGTCGCTCTACACGCACCACGGCGTGTCGGCGGCCGAGCGCGAGGTCGGCCAGCGGCTGGTGCTCGACCTGCGCCTGGAGGTCGGCGACTGCGACGCGACCGTCACCGACATGGTCGAGGACACCGTCGACTACGGCGAGGTCTGCAACACGGTCTCGCTCGTCGCCCAGCAGCGCTCCTACAAGACGCTGGAGCGCCTCTGCTCCGCGATCGCCGATCGCCTGCTGGACGAGTACAGCGCCGACGAGGTCTGGGTGAAGGCGGCCAAGCCCGAGCCGCCGATCCCGCTGCCGGTGGACGAGGTCAGCGTCGAGGTCTGGCGCCAGCGCGGTGGCGACGACGACGACTGAGTTCGACCGCGACACCGCGGTCGAGCCCCTCGGCGACGGCCTCTGGCGCGCCACGATCTCCGACCGGTGGGCGGTGCCGCGCGGGCCCAACGGCGGCTACATCGCCGCCGTGATGCTGCGCGCGATGGAGGGCGCGGTCGGCGACCCCGACCGCGCGCCGCGCTCGCTGACGCTGCACTACCTGCGCCCGCCGGCGCCGGGCGCGCCCGCGACGATCGCGACGACGATCGAGCGCGCGGGCCGCACGCTGACCACGGTCACCGCCCGGCTGGTCCAGGACGACAAGCCGATGGTCCTGGCCATCGGCGCGTTCGCCGACGACTTCCCGACCGTCGCCGACTACGCGACGTCCGCGCCGCCCGAGCTGGCCGCCGGGCCCGGCGAGCTGCACACGCTGGACCCGGCGCCCGGCGTCCCGCCGATCGCGCTGCGCGCCGCGATGGCGCCGGTCTTCGGCCCCACGCCGATGAGCGGCGGCGACGAGGCGCTGACCGGCGGCTGGCTGCGCCTGGCCCAGCCGCGGCCCGCCGACGCCGCCGTGCTGGCCTTCTACGCCGACGCGTGGCTGCCGTCGCCGTTCGCGCGGCTGACCGTGCCCGCGCCCGCGCCGACGATCGACCTGACGATCCACTTCCGCGCGCGCCTGCCGCACCCCGGCATGTCCGCGGCCGACCCGGTGCTGGCGCGCTTCTCCTCGACGACCTCGCACGGCGGCTTCTTCGAGGAGGACGGCGCGCTCTGGGCGCCCGACGGCACGCTGCTGGCGCAGTCCCGGCAGCTCGCGCTGCTGTTCCCGGGCTCGTGAGCGGCGCGGGGGACATCGCCCACCTCGGCCTCGGGTCCAACCTCGGCGACCGCCGCGCGATGCTCCAGGCGGCGATCGACGGGCTCGCGGAGCGGGGCGTCCGGACGGTCGCGTCGTCGTCGACCTACGAGACCGACCCGGTCGGCGAGATCCTCGACCAGCCGGCCTTCCTCAACGCGTGCGTGGCCGTGGAGACCGCGCTGGACGTCGAGGCGCTGCTGGACGCCGCCAAGGCCGTCGAGCGCGCGCTGGGGCGCACCACCGAGGGGCCGGAGTACGTCCGCCACGGGCCCCGGCCGATCGACGTCGACGTGCTGCTGGCCTTCGGCGCCGGCCACGCCGGCGGCCGCCTGACGGTCCCGCACCCGGCGCTGCTGGAGCGCCGCTTCGTGCTGATCCCGCTGCTGGAGATCGACTTCTCCCTCGCCACGCCCGACGGCGTCGCGCTGGCCGACGCGCTCGCCGCGCTGCCGGTCACCGAAGGCGTCCGGCGGGCCGGCCCCCCGCTGACCCTGCCCGCGCGCTGACGTCAGCGCTGCGCCGGCGAGGGCGCGGAGGTCTCGCCGGCGACCGTCTCGATCTGGATCAGCGGCTCGCACTCGTGGTCCATCTGCAGCGTGGTGTGCTCGATGTCGAAGCGCTCGCGCAGCAGCGTCTGCAGCCCCATTCGCGCCTGGTGGCAGTCGCGGTCGCGGCCGACGACGACGTGCGCGGCCAGCGCCGGGAAGCCCGAGGAGACCTCCCAGACGTGGAGGTCGTGGACCTCGACGACGCCGGGCGCGTGGGCCAGCGCGCGGCCGATCTGGTCGGGGTCCATCCCGCGCGGCGCGGCCTCCAGGAAGACGCGGCCCGACTCCTTCAACAACCCGTAGGACGCGTACAACATGATCCCCGCGACGATCAGCGCCGCGATGCCGTCCGCCTCGCGGAAGCCCGTGATCATGATGATCGCGCCGGCGATCGCCGTGGCGATGAACGCCGCCAGGTCGGTCAGCAGGTGCTGGTAGGCGCCCTCGACGTTCAGCGACCGGCGGTTGGCGCGCGCCAGGACCATCGTGGCCACGAGGTTGACCGCGACGCCGACCAGCGCGACGACGAGCACCGCGGTGCCCGCGACGTCCGGCGGCTCGACGATCCGGCGGATGCCCTCGACCACGACGAGCAGGCCGAGCACCAGCAGCGTCGCGCCGTTGAACTGCGCCGAGAGGATCTCGGCGCGCCGCAGGCCGAACGTGAACGCGCCCTTGGCGGGGCGGGCGGCCAGGTTGATGGCCAGCAGCGCCAGCCCGATCGCCGCCGCGTCGGTGAGCATGTGGGCCGCGTCGGAGAGCAACGCCAGCGACGAGGCCGCGATGCCGACCGCGACCTCCACGGCCATGAAGCCCAGGATCAGCGCGAGCGCGACCGCCAGCTTGCCGCGATCGGCGTCGGCGCCGATGTCGTGGCTGTGCCCATGCCCGCCGTGGGAGTGATCGTGCCCGTGGCCCACGGCCCTAAGGCTAGGCCGTCAGGCCGTCGATCAGCCGGTCGATGACGAGCGTGATCTCGGCGCGCGCCGCGTCGGCGTCCTCGGCGCGCGCGACGTAGAGCGCGCCCTCGTCCAACGCGCCGAGCAGGAGATGGGCCAGCGGCGTGACGGGCCCGGGCGCCAGCGCGCCCGCGTCGATGCCGGCCTGCAGCGTGGCGGCGACGAGGCCGAGGCCGTAAGCGAAGCCGATCTCGCGCCAGCGCTCCCAGCCCAGGACCGCGGGCGCGTCGAGCAGCGCGAGGCGCTCGACCTCCGGCTCGGCGCAGATCTCCAGGAACGCGCGGGCGCCGTTGCGCAGCGCGGCGACGGGATCGGCCGCTCCCACCAGCGCGGCCTCGGCGATGCGCCGCGTGGTCTCGGCCTCGACGACCTCGAAGACCGCCTCGAAGAGCTGCTCCTTGCCCTCGCGGAACTGGTGGTAGAGCGCGCCGCGCGTCACGCCCGCGGCGCGGACGATCTCCTCGGTGCCCACCGCCGCGTAGCCGCGCTGCGCGAACAGCGCGCGCGCGGCGACGACGAGCTTCTCGCGCGTGGCGCGCGAGCGCTGCTCCTGCTTGTTGGCGGACTTGTCTTCCATACCGTCTGTATGTAAGTTACGTACTGCCTGTACGCAATCTATCCGGAGGGCCTGAGCGATGCCCGAGCTGACGCTGGACCAGGGGACGATCCGCTACCGCGACGAGGGCACCGGCCCGACCGTCGTCCTCATCCACGGCGCGCTGGTCGACGGCCGCCTCTGGGACCCGGTCGTGGAGCGCCTGCGCGACCGCTTCCGCTGCGTCGTGCCCGAGCTGCCGCTGGGCTCGCACGAGCGGCCGATGCCACCCGGCGCCGACCTCTCGCCGACCGGCCTGGCGAAGCTGATCGCCGACTTCGTCGAGCGCCTGGACCTGCGCGACGTCACGCTGGTCGGCAACGACACCGGCGGCGGGCTCTGCCAGCTCCTGGTCACCGCCGCGCCCGAGCGCGTCGGCCGGCTCGTGCTGACCAACTGCGACGCCTTCGAGGACTTCCCGCCGGCGATGGTCAAGCCGCTGGTGACCTTCGCCAAGATCCCCGGCGCCCTGCGCGCCGGCCTGGCGCCGATGCGGATCCGCGCGGCGCGGCGGCTGCCGATCGCCTACGGGCTGCTGTCCAAGCGGCCGATCCCCGGCGAGGTCACCGACGGCTGGGTCCTGCGCGCGCTGCGCGACAGGGGCGTCATGGCCGACCTGCGCCAGGTCCTCTCGGGCCTGGACGGCAAGCTCCTGCTCGACAACGCGCCGCGGCTGACCGAGTTCGCCAAGCCCGTGCTGATCGTCTGGGCCGGCGAGGACAAGATCTTCAAGACGTCGCTCGCCCACCGCCTGGCGGCGGTCTTCCCGGACGCGCGCGTCGAGGAGGTCAGCGACTCCTACACCTTCGTCAGCTGGGACCGGCCCGACCGCGTGGCCGAGCTGATCGGCGCCTTCGCCGGGCAGGGTCAGGCCGCGGGGAGCGTCGCGGCGGGCACCTCGGCCTGAGCCGGCAGCGCCCCGGCGGGGACGGTCGCGACCGGGCGGTCCAGCCACCGGAACGCGAACGCCTCGGCGGGGCGCCCCGCGATCAGCGGGCGGACGTCCTCCAACGCGTACAACAACCGGATCGTCGGCGCGATCTGCAGGTCGGCGGCGTTGGGCTGCTCGCCGTCGAGCACGCCCTCGGCGATGTAGGCGTCGACCTGGTCGAGCAGGCCCGGCAGCGCCGCGAGGTCGGCGCGCACGCCGGCGTCGTCGACGTCGTTGAGCCGGCGCTCGACGGGGAGGACCGCGTAGGACGCCGCCAGGACCACGGGCTTGGGCAGCTTGGGGCCCTTCCCGCCCTCCTGGAAGTCGTACATCGCGCCGCGGCGCTTGCTGAACGCCTCCCACAGCAGCCGCCGCGGGATCGACTGCAGGACGTCGTCGCCCCAGCGCTCGGCGTCGAGGATCGCCTGGGCGCCCGCCGGCCCGTCGTAGAGCGGCGGCGACGGGACGCGGTCCTCCAGCGCGCGCAGGATCGCGCGCGAGCCCTGGACCTTGGCGCCGTCGTCGAACTTGACGCCCGGGACGGTCCGGCCGCCGAAGAGCAGCTTCATCACCAACGGCTGGGACGAGGCGGGCAGCTCGACCTTCTTGTAGGGGATCCCCTTCAGGTCGAAGGCCTTCTCGACGGTCAGGCACGGATGTGAGCCGTGGACGACGTACAGGCGGGCGGGCATGGCGCGAGCCTAACGGGAGCGACGCCTCGCGGGCGCGCCTTGGCATGATGCGCGACCGATGCTCCTCGTCGTCGACGTCGGCAACACGCAGACCCACTTCGGCACGTTCCGCGGAGACGAGCTGGTCGAGCACTGGCGCTTCGCGACCGTGCGGACGTCCACCAGCGACGAGCTCGGCGCCGCGCTGCGCAACCTGCTGGAGCTGCGCGGCGTCGGCCTCGCCGACCTGACCGCGTCGATCGTGTCGAGCACGGTGCCCCAGCTGGAGCCCGAGTGGCTGGCGATGGCCAACCACTACCTCGGCCACCGCATGCTGGCGGTCGGGCCCGGGATCCGGACCGGCATGCCGATCAAGATCGACAACCCGCGCGAGCTGGGCGCCGACCGCCTCGTCAACGCGGTCGCCACCTACGAGCGCCTCGGCGGTCCGTGCATCTCGGTCGACTTCGGCACCGCGGTGAACTTCGACGTCGTCTCCGCCCAGGGCGAGTACATCGGTGGCGTGCTGATGCCGGGCGTGGAGATCTCGCTGGACGCGCTGACCTCGCGCGGCGCCAAGCTGCCGCGGATCGACCTCGTCGCGCCGCGCCGCGCGATCGGCAAGGGCACGGTCGACGCGATCCGCTCCGGCGTGGTCTTCGGCTTCGCCTCGGCCGTCGACGGCCTGCTGGCGCGCATCCAGGAGGAGCTGGGGGAGGAGGCGCGGACGATCGCCACCGGCGGCCTGGCGGGCGTCGTCGTGCCCTACACGGAGTCGATCGACGACGTCGACGACCTCCTGACGCTCAAGGGCCTCAAGCTGCTGCACGAGCGCAACGCGTAGCGCCGCGCGCGCCGCGCGGTGCTACGCTGCCGCCGCGCCTACGCGTCCAGGAACGACGGCCGCAGCGTCGCGCCGTCGTAGCCGCGGACCGCGCGCTCGCCGCGCAGCAGCTGCGCGACGATCGCCACCGCGACGGCCGCGTCGTCGGTCTCCTCGTGCATCGCCGCGCAGCCGACGACGATCCCGTCGCGCGCGGCCTGGATCCAGGCGCTGAACGCGATCTCGGTCGCGTGCGCGAGGACGACCTCGACGCCGTCGTCGCGCAGGGTGGCCTTCGTCATCGCCGCGTCCAGCCGCGGCGGCGCGAGTGTCTCCAGCAGCGCGTTCAGATCGGCCAGGAACGCGGCGGGCAGCGGAGCCAGGCGGCTGGGGTCGACGTCGAGCGGGGGCATCGGGCGCGTCTATCCTGAACGGCGCGCATGACGACGTCCCGCCCCGCACTGACCGATCCCTGGGAGCTCGCCGGCCTCCGCGTGCCCAACCGCGTGCTGCTCGCGCCGCTGGCCGGGATCGGCAACTGGTTCGTCCGGCTGCAGGCCGCGCGCCACGGCGCCGGGATGGCCTACAGCGAGATGGTCTCCTCGTTCGCCATCCACTACGGCAACGAGAAGACGCTGACCGAGCTGCTGCGCGTCCATCCCGACGAGGGCCCGACGGCGCTCCAGCTCTTCGGGCAGGACCCCGAGATCATGCGGTCGGCCGCCGCCTACGTCGCCGAGCACGTCCCGCAGGTCGACGTCATCGACCTCAACATGGGCTGCCCGGTCCCGAAGGTCTGCAAGACCGGCGCGGGCGCGGCGATGCTCAAGGACCCCGACACGGCGGTCGCGGTCGCGCGCGCCGCCCACGAGGGCTCGGGCAAGCCGGTCACGGTCAAGCTGCGCTCCGGCTCGGTGCCCGGCGACACGACCTCGGGCATCCACCTCGCGCACCGCCTCGTCGAGGAGGCCGGCGTCGCCGCCATCACCTTCCACCCGCGCTCGGCCAAGGTCCATCACAAGGGCACGCCGGACTACGACCTCGCCGCCCGGCTGGTCGAGTCGCTGCCCGCGCCGGTGATCCTCAGCGGCGGCCTCCACACCGTGGAGGAGGTCAAGGCCGCCTACGAGCGCACCGGCGCCGCCGCGGTCATGCTCGCGCGCGGCTCGCTGGGCAACCCGTGGCTGTTCGAGCAGCTGCTCGGCCGGCGCGAGGAGGGGCCCTCGCCGGCCGAGATCCTGGCCGAGTGGCAGTGGGTCATGGACCGCGCCGAGGAGCACCTCGGCGCCGAGCGCGCGGGCCGATACCTGCGCAAGTTCCACCCCTGGTACGTCGAGCGTCTGGGCGGCTCCAAGGAGCTGCACACGGCCCTGCAGCAGACGGCCACGGTCGACGACGCCCGCGCGGTCCTGGACGGTCTGGGCGCCGCTGTGCCAGCCGTCTAGATCAGGGTCGAAAGTCGCCGCTGGCAGGTCGTTCCCGCGTCGCTATACTGCCGCGCTCGCTGGGCCAGGGAGACGCCGCAGGCCGACCTGGGCCCGGACCGGTCTATCTCCCTCACCGCATGCCCCGAGACGTCATCCTCACCCCCGAAGGCCTCACGAAGCTCAAGGACGAGCTCGAGCACCTCCAGACCGATCGCCGCCGCGAGGTCGCCGAGCGCATCAAGGAGGCGCGGGAGTTCGGAGACATCTCGGAGAACTCCGAGTACGACGACGCCAAGAACGAGCAGGCGATGCTCGAGTCGAAGATCGCCCAGCTCGAGGAGCGCATCCGCGCCGCGACGGTCGTCAACCCGGAGGAGCTGTCCTCCGACGTCGTCGCGATCGGCACGACCGTCCACGTCAAGGACGAGAAGACCGGCAAGTCGCAGAAGTTCACGATCGTCGGCTCGGCCGAGGCCAACCCGGCCGAGTCCAAGCTCTCCAACGAGTCGCCGGTCGGTCGCGCCCTGCTGGGCCACAAGCGCAACGACGTGGTCTCCGTGGCGGTGCCCAAGGGCCCGGCGCGGAAGTTCAAGATCACCAAGATCGACGTCGGCCTCTAGGCTTCCCGGCCATGACCGACGAGGCCCGCCGCGAGCCCGGGAACGAGCCCCTGGGCGAGTCCGAGGCCGAGCACAACGAGCTTCTCCGCGTCCGTCGCGAGAAGCTCGACCGCCTGCGCGCGGACGGGATCGACCCGTACCCGCCGTCCTACCCGGGCGTCGTGCCGACCGCCAAGGTCCGCGACGAGAACCCGGGCCTGGAGGCCGGGGCGGAGACCGAGAACGCCTACCGCGTCGCCGGCCGCCTGACCCAGCGCCGCGGCCAGGGCAAGATGGCCTTCCTCGACCTCGTCGACCGCTCGGGGCGCATCCAGCTGCAGGCGCGCGTCGACGTCCTCGGCGACGAGAAGATGAAGCGGCTGCTCGACGACGTCGACCTCGGCGACATCGTCGGCGTCGACGGCACCGCGTTCGTCACCAAGCGCGGCGAGCTGTCGCTGCGCGTCGACGACTACGCGGTCCTCGCCAAGGCGCTGCGTCCGCCGCCCGACGCCCACTACGGCCTGCGCGACGTCGAGACCCGCTTCCGCCGGCGCGAGCTGGACCTGATGGCCTCCGAGGAGGCGCGCGACCTCTTCGTCGCGCGCGCCAGGATCGTCGCCGCGGTCCGCCGCTTCCTGGACGACCGCGGCTTCGTCGAGGTCGAGACGCCGGTCCTGCAGCCGCTCTACGGCGGCGCCGCGGCCCGGCCGTTCACGACGCACTTCAACGCGCTCGATCGCGACTTCTACCTGCGCATCGCGACCGAGCTGTACCTGAAGCGGCTGATCGTCGGCGGCCTGGAGCGCGTCTACGAGCTGGGCAAGGACTTCCGCAACGAGGGCATCTCGTTCAAGCACAACCCCGAGTTCACGATGGTCGAGTGGTACGAGGCCTACGCGGACTACGAGGACATGATGGCCTCCGTCGAGGAGCTGTTCCCGCTGGTCGCGCGCGCCGCGGGCTACGACGGCGAGGTGGACTTCCACACGACGCCCTACCGCCGCGTGCCGCTGATCGAGGCCATCCAGGAGGCCACCGGCATCGACGTCATGGCCCACGAGACCGGCGACGCGCTGGCCGCCGCGATCAAGGAGGCCGGGATCGACGGGCTGGGTGGGACCGACGGCCTGGAGTGGCCGGGGCTGGTCGACGACCTCTTCTCCAAGAAGGTCGAGCCGACGCTGATCCAGCCGACGTTCGTCGTCGACTACCCCAAGGCGCTGTCGCCGTTCGCCAAGGACCACCGCTCCAAGCCGGGCCTGGTCGAGCGCTTCGAGTTCTTCGCCAACGGCATGGAGGTCGGCAACGCCTTCACCGAGCTGAACGACCCCGACGAGCAGCGTGCGCGCTTCGAGGCGCAGGTGCGCCTGGCGGAGGCGGGCGACGAGGAGACCACGCCCTACGACGAGGTCTTCGTCGAGGCGCTGGAGCACGGCATGCCGCCGACCGGCGGGATCGGCATCGGGATCGACCGCCTGGTCCTCCTGATGACCGGCCATCGCTCGATCCGCGAGATCGTGCTGTTTCCCGCCATGCGCGACTAGCGCGACGCGCGCGCCCAACGCGGCTCGAACCGGGCAGGTTTCTCAGCGGTTGCCGGTGGTTTGGGAGGTCCGGGGCTCCGGGGTACGGCGCGGTAGACTGACTCATGCCCGCCGAACGGACCCGATTCGCTCATCCTTCCGGCCCCAGCGGTCGAATAGGAGGGTTAATCGGGTATCTCGGTGACCTCCAGCACCGTTTGCACCCTTTCGACGAATTTCCCATCCGGACCACCTCTTCGACCGACCGCTAGCGACTCTCCCCCCGCAGTAGGAAGGACGTTCCCCAAGATGTTCGAGCGATTCACAGAGCGAGCCCGCCAGGTGGTCGTGCTCGCCCAGGAAGAGGCGAGGACGCTCAAGCACAACTACATCGGCACCGAGCACATCCTGCTCGGCCTGTTGCGCGAGGAGGAGGGCCTGGCCGCCCGCGTCCTCGAGTCGCTCGACATCACGGTCGAGCGCGTCCGCGCGCAGGTGGTGCGCATCGTCGGCTCGGGCGAGGAAGTGACCTCCGGTCAGATCCCGTTCACGCCGCGCGCCAAGAAGGTGCTGGAGTTGGCGCTCCGCGAGGCCCTGAGCCTCGGCCACAACTACATCGGCACCGAGCACATCCTGCTCGGCCTGGTCCGTGAGAACGAGGGCGTCGCCGCCCGCATCCTCCTGGACTTCGACGCCGACTCCGAGAAGATCCGCAACGAGGTCATCCGCATGCTGAGCGGGCCCGGCGGTCGCCGTCAGGGCGGCCAGGGCTCCGGCGCGCAGGCCGCGGGCGCGGCCGGCACGGGCGAGGGCAAGAAGTCCTCCAAGCTGCTGGACCAGTTCGGCCGCAACCTCACCAAGCTCGCCTCCGACGGCAAGCTGGACCCGGTCGTCGGGCGCGAGACCGAGATCGAGCGGATCATGCAGATCCTCTCGCGCCGCACGAAGAACAACCCGGTGCTGATCGGCGAGCCGGGCGTCGGCAAGACCGCGGTGGTCGAGGGCCTGGCCCAGCGGATCACCAACGCCGACGTGCCCGAGCTGCTGAAGGGCAAGCAGATCTACACGCTGGATCTCGCGGCCCTGGTCGCCGGCTCGAAGTACCGCGGCGAGTTCGAGGAGCGCCTCAAGAAGGTGATGAAGGAGATCACCCAGCGCGGCGACATCATCCTGTTCATCGACGAGATCCACAACCTCGTCGGCGCCGGTGCCGCGGAGGGCGCGATCGACGCCGCCTCGATCCTCAAGCCCGCGCTGGCGCGTGGCGAGCTGCAGACGATCGGCGCGACGACGCTCGACGAGTACCGCAAGTACCTCGAGCGCGACTCCGCGCTGGAGCGGCGCTTCCAGCAGATCCGCGTGGACCAGCCGTCCCCCGAGGAGACGGTGCAGATCCTCAAGGGCCTGCGCGACCGCTACGAGCAGCACCACAAGATCGAGATCACCGACGAGGCCCTGGAGGCCGCGGCGGAGCTGGCCGATCGCTACATCTCCGACCGTCAGCTGCCCGACAAGGCCATCGACCTCATCGACGAGGCCGCGTCGCGCATGCGCATCAAGTCGATGACGTCGCCGCCCGTGTACCGGGAGCTGGAGGACGAGATCGAGGAGACGCGCCGCGCCAAGGAGGCGTCGATCGAGGCGCAGGAGTTCGAGAAGGCCGCCAACCTCCGCGACAAGGAGCGGCGCCTGACGAACAAGAAGCGCGAGCTGGAGGAGCAGTGGGAGGCCGGCGAGGCCGAGGGCGCCGAGCGTCCGGCCATCGGCGAGGAGGAGATCGCCGACATCGTCTCGATGTGGACGGGCATCCCGGTCTTCAAGCTCACCGAGGCCGAGACCCAGAAGCTGATGCGCATGGAGGAGGAGCTCCACAAGCGCGTCATCGGCCAGCACGCCGCCGTCGAGGTCATCTCGAAGGCGATCCGTCGGTCGCGCGCCGGCCTGAAGGACCCGAAGCGGCCCACGGGCTCGTTCGTGTTCCTCGGCCCGTCGGGCGTCGGCAAGACCGAGCTGGCCCGCACGCTCGCCGAGTTCCTGTTCGGCGACGAGGACTCGATGATCCGCATCGACATGTCCGAGTACATGGAGAAGCACGCGGTGTCGCGCCTCGTCGGGTCGCCCCCCGGCTACATCGGCTACGACGAGGGTGGCCAGCTCACCGAGGCCGTGCGCCGCAAGCCGTACTGCGTGCTCCTGCTCGACGAGATCGAGAAGGCGCACCCGGACGTCTTCAACATCCTGCTGCAGATCCTGGAGGACGGTCGCCTGACCGACTCCCAGGGCCGCACCGTGGACTTCCGTCACGCGATCGTGATCATGACGTCGAACATCGGCGCCTCCGAGATCGCTCGCAACACGCCGCTGGGCTTCGCGGTCAGCGACGACGAGACGGGCATGACGTACGACGACATGAAGCTGCGGGTCATGGGCGAGCTGAAGAAGGTCTTCCGGCCCGAGTTCCTCAACCGCATCGACGACGTCATCGTCTTCCACAAGCTGCAGAAGGACGAGATCAAGACGATCGTCGAGCTGCTGCTGCGCCGGATCCGCGAGTCCCTGGCCGAGCGGGAGCTGCAGCTGGAGCTGTCCGAGGAGGCCAAGGACCTGCTGGTCGAGAAGGGGTGGGACCCGGCGATGGGCGCCCGGCCGCTGCGCCGCGCGATCCAGCGCTACATCGAGGACCCGCTGGCCGACTTCGTCCTGCGCGCCGAGCTGGTGCCCGGCGGCACGGTGATGGTCGACAAGGCCCCGGAGGACCGCCCCGAGGGCGATCCCGAGGTCTCCCTGTCGGTGGTGGCGCCCAAGAAGGCTCCGAAGCCGGTCGGCGTCGGCGCCGCGGGCGGCGACTCCGAGGGCGGCGACGAGCCCGTCGAGGACAAGGTCCTCCCGGGCGAGCCCGACGCCTCGCGCTCGGACAACCCCGAGGCCGAGTAGCGCTGGCCTTCAAGGCATAGCTGTTGATCCGAGGGCGGCCCGCGTGGCCGCCCTCGGTCGTTGTGGGTTGTCAGGAATCCGTGCGATCGGGAAGGATGCGCGCATGGACGCCACACGCCTGAAGCGGATCCCGGTCTTCTCCGAGCTGGACGACGAGGCCCTGGACCACATCGCCGCGTTGGCGGCCGAGGTGTCGGTCCCGGCCGGCAAGGAGCTGGTCCGCGAGGGCGACTACTCCTACGACGTGCTCGCCATCGAGGAGGGCAACGCGTCGGTCGAGCGCTCCGGCGAGCGGATCGCCGAGCTCGGGCCGGGCGACATCATCGGCGAGATGGGCGTCCTGGAGCGCTCGCAGCGCAACGCGACGGTCGTCGCGACGTCGCCGATGGTGCTCGTGACGCTGACGTCCTGGGACATCCGCAAGCTGCGCAAGTCGACGCCCGCGGTGGTCGACCACCTGCGGTCGTTGGTGGAGCAACGCAAGGAGCACGCCTGACGCTCGCCCAGAGGGCGAGGTCAGGTCGCGGGTGGGCGGGCCGAAAGGCCTAGGCTTGGTCGCATGGCCGAGCCCGCAGTCGTCGAGATCAAGGTGCGCGACGACGGGCCGTACAAGGTCACCGGACCGGTGCGGCTCGTCGACGCGGAGGGTGGGGAGCTGGCGCTTCCGGACGACGGGCGGCCGATCGTGCTGTGCCGCTGCGGGCACTCGCACACCAAGCCGTTCTGCGACGCCGCGCACAAGAGCAGCGGCTTCGAGTCGTGCGTCCGGGCGGCGCGGGCGTGAGCGGCGAGTCGACGCGGGTCGTCCACGCGGGGCTGGCGCCCGCCGAGCACGGGGCGCCGTTCCTGCGCGGCCCGTCCTTCCAGGCGGCGCCGCACTGGGTCGGCGAGATGGGCCCCGGCGGCTACGGGCGCATGGGCAACCCGACGTGGACGGCCTACGAGTCGGCTTTGACCGCGCTGGAGGGCGGCGACGCCCTGGTCTTCGCCTCCGGCATGGCCGCGGTCGCGGCGGTGCTGCTGCCGGTGCTGAAGGCCGGCGACGTGCTCGTCGTGCCGCGGGACGGCTACCCGGGCGTGCGCGCGGTCGCCGGCGACCACCTGGCGCCGCACGGCGTCGAGGTCCGGTTCGTGGACTCCTCGACCGAGGCGTTCCTGGCGGCCGGGCAGGACGCGACGGCGGTCTTCGTCGAGACCCCGTCCAACCCGGGGCTGGAGCTGGTCGACGTGGAGGCGCTCGCGGCGCTCCCGGGCAAGCTGGTGGTCGACGGGACGCTCGCGACGCCGCTGCGCCAGCGGGCGCTGGACCTCGGCGCCGACGTCGTGGTCGCCAGCGCGTCGAAGCACCTCACCGGTCACAGCGACCTCGTGCTCGGCTACGCGGCCACACGCGACGGCGAGTGGCTGGAGGCGATGCGCGGCTGGCGGACGGTCGCCGGCGCGATCCCGGGACCGTTCGAGGTCTGGCTGGCCCACCGGTCGCTGCCGACGCTCGCGGTCCGGCTGGAGCGCCAGGAGGCCAACGCGCGCGCGTTGTTGTCCGCCTTGCCGTCCGAGCTGGACGCGCGCTACCCGGGCTTCGGCTCCGTGCTGACCTTCGTGCTGGAGAGCGCCGACGCCGCCCAGGCGTTCCTGTCGCGCTGCCGCCTGGTCGCCGAGGCCACCTCCTTCGGCGGCGTCCACTCGATGGCCGAGCGCCGCGACCGCTGGGGCACCGACGACGTGCCCCCGGGCCTCATCCGCTTCAGCACCGGCATCGAGGACGCCGAGGACCTGGTGGCCGACGTCCTCGCCGCGCTCGGCTGACGCGGGTCACTCCGAACGTCGCATCGACGTCGAAGGTGACCCGCGACCCCTGGCGCGGCCTCCGATAGCGTCGCGTCCATGGGACGCCGTCAGAGCTACACGCCGGGCACGCCGTGCTGGGTGGACCTCACGACCCCCGACGTGGAGGGAGCGATCGCGTTCTACGGCGCGGTGCACGGGTGGACGGCGCGGGAGGTCCTGCCCGGCGCCTACTGGTACCTCGAGCGCGACGGCGCCGTGGTCGCCGGGCTGTCGGCGCTCAACGAGCAGCAGCGCGACGCGGGGATGCCGCCCGCCTGGTCGATGTACGTCAACGTGCCGGACGTGGGGGAGGCGGCCGCGCGGGCCGAGGCCCTCGGCGGCGCCGTGGCGTTCGGGCCCACGCCGATCCCGGACGTCGGGACGATGGCGGCGGTCGCCGACCCCCAGGGCGGCGTCACGCTGCTGTGGCAGGCGGGCGGCTTCGCGGGCGCGGAGGTCGTCAACGAGGTCGGCGCCTGGTGCTGGGACGACCTCCAGACCGGCGATCCCGAGGCCGCGGCGCCGTTCTACGAGGGCCTGTTCGGGTGGTCGGTCACCGACGTCCCGGGCGCGGGCGGCGCGTACCGCTCGATCGGTCACGAGGGCCGCGCCATCGCCGGGATCATGCGCGCCGCGCGCCCGATCGATCGGCCGTACTGGACGGTCTACGTCGGCGTCGAGGACGTGGACGCCGCGCTGCGGCGCTCCGCCGACGCCGGCGGCCGCGTGATCGTCGAGCCGATGTCGGTGCCCTCCGGACGCTTCGCCGTGGGCCTGGACCCGCAGGGCGCGATGTTCTGCGTCCTCGAGTCGACGCGGTACGACGACTGAGCGCCGGCCGCTGCTCGTCCTCGCGCTGAAGCTCGCGATGGCGCCGGCGTTCGTCGTCGGCGCCTCGGTCACCGCGCGCCGCTTCGGCCCGCGCGTGGGCGGCCTGGTGGGCGGGCTGCCGGTCGTCGGCGGCCCGATCCTGCTGGTGCTGGCGATCGTCCACGACGCGCCGTTCGCCCGCCACGCGGCGAGCGCGTCGTTGTTGGGGTTGATCTCGCTGGCGGCGTTCGCGTCGACCTATGGCGCGGTCGCCGTGCGCCGGGCGTGGCCGGTCGCGCTGCTCGCCGCGTGGGCGGCCTTCGCGCTCGGGACGCTGGCCTTCGCGGGCCTGACGCGCGTCGTCGACGTCCCGCCGACCGTCGCCCTGCTCGCCGCCTGCGCGTCGTTCCCGCTCGCCGCGCGCGCCCTGCCGGAGGTGGCGGCGCCGTCCTCCGCGCCGCCGCCGACCCCGCCCGCCTGGGACCTCCCGGTCCGCGCCGCCTGCGCCGCCGTCCTCGTCCTCGCGGTGACCGGCATCTCCGCCGCCGTCGGCTCGCGCGTCTCCGGGCTGATCGCGCCCGCGCCGATCATCACGTCGATCCTCGCCGCCTTCACGCAGGCCCAGGCGGGCGCGCCCACCGCCGTCGCGCTCCTGCGCGGGATGCTCAGCGGCTTCTTCGCGTTCGCGGCGTTCTGCTGGACGGCCGCCGTGCTGCTGGCCCACGTGCCGACCAGCGTCGCCTTCGCCCTGGCCGCCCTGGTCGCGCTCGTCGTCGGCGCGCTGCGCACGCTCGCCGCCGGCCGAGCCTAGATGGCACGGGGCGGATCCATCGGGTCCCGTCCCTACCCTCGCTGATCCCGAATGCCGAAGCCCGCCACGATCCACGTCTGCTCCGAATGCGGCCACGCCGAGGCGCGCTGGCACGGCCAGTGCCCGGGCTGCGGGGCCTGGAACACGCTCGTGGAGGAGCGCGCGCCGTCGGCGCCCGCCGGCCGCGGCGGCGCGGCCGCGCGGCGCGGTGGCGCGGGCGGCGCCGCGGCGCCCGCCCCCGTCGCGCTGCGCGACGTCCAGGCGTCCGCGGTCGCCCGCCTGTCCACCGGCATCGGCGAGCTGGACCGCGTCCTCGGCGGCGGCCTCGTGCCCGGCTCGCTCGTCCTGCTCGGCGGCTCGCCGGGCATCGGCAAGTCGACGCTCACCGGCATGGCGATGGGCAACCTCACCGGCGCCGGCCGCGCCACGCTCTACGTCTCGGGCGAGGAGTCCGCCGCGCAGATCCGCCTGCGCCACGAGCGCCTGGAGCACGCGCGGTGCCAGGCGCTGGACGTGCCGGTCCTGGCCGAGACCGACCTCGACGCCGTGCTGGCGACGATCGAGCACCACCGCCCCGAGGTCTGCGTCATCGACTCCGTGCAGACCCTGCACTGCTCCGACCTGACCGGCGCGCCCGGCTCGGTCGGCCAGGTGCGCGAGGTCGCCGCGCGGCTCATGCGCGCCGCGAAGGCCGCGCAGACGACGGTCGTGCTCGTCGGCCACGTCACCAAGGAGGGCTCGATCGCCGGCCCGCGCGTGCTGGAGCACCTCGTCGACTGCGTCCTGCAGTTCGAGGGCGAGCGCGAACGCACCTACCGGACCCTCAGGGCGCTGAAGAACCGCTTCGGCTCGACCTCGGAGACCGGCGTCTTCGAGATGAAGCAGGGCGGCCTGGTCGAGGTCCTGGACCCGAGCGCCCGCTTCGTGGGGGAGGCCACCGGCAAGCCGGGCTCGGTCGTGCTGGCCGCCATGGAGGGCTCGCGGCCGCTGCTGGTGGAGGTCCAGGCGCTGGTCTCGCCGTCCGAGATCGTCCCGCCCCGCCGCGTCGTCACCGGCATCGACCGCAACCGCCTCGCGCTCGTCCTCGCCGTGCTGTCGCGCCACGCCAACGTCAACACGGGATCCGCGGACGTCTTCGTCAACGTGGTCGGCGGCGTGCGCATCGACGAGCCCGGCGCGGACCTCGCGGTCGCGCTGGCCGTCGCCTCCGCCCAGCGCGGCGTCGCCCTGGGCGCCGAGCGCAAGCCGCTGGCCTGCTTCGGCGAGCTCGGCCTGACCGGCGAGCTGCGCACGGTCGCCCATCCCGAGCGCCGCGTCGAAGAGTCCACGAAGTTCGGCCTCGGCGATCCCGTCCACCCGGGCAGCGCCCGGACGCTGCGCCACGCGCTGAAGGCCGCGTTCTCCACGGCTTCCGAGCCCGTGGCCGCCTGATCGGGGCCCGGACCTGGCCGACTGGCCAGTTCGTCCAAACGTGCCCACCCCGGTAAGGCCGATCTAAAGGAGCCCTGGTAGAATCGTTGTGATGGCGCAGCGATCCGGGGATGAGCTCAACGAGCTCGAGAGCCGTCAGGAGCCCCGGCTCGTCAAGGCGCTGGAGATGGTCGCTCCTGGCACCGCGCTGCGCGAGGGCCTCGACAACATCCTCCACGCGCACACGGGCGGGCTGCTCGTCATCGGCGATCACGACGAGCTGAGCTTCCTGTTCTCCGGGGGCATCAAGCTCGACGTCGACTACACGCCCGCGCTGCTCTACCAGGTGGCCAAGATGGACGGGGGCATCGTCCTCAACGCCAACGCCACCAAGATCGCGATGGCCAACGTCCAGCTGACGCCGGACCCGACGGTCCTGACGCTGGAGACCGGCACGCGCCACCGCACGGCCGAGCGCGTGTCCAAGCAGACCGACGCGATCGTCATCGCGATCTCCCAGCGGCGCGAGGTCGTCAGCCTCTACGTCGACGGCGCGAAGTACATCCTCGAGGACATCCCGGTCGTGCTCGCCAAGGCCAACCAGGCCCTGGCCACGCTGGACAAGTACCGCACGCGCCTCGACCAGGTCTCCACGCGCCTCACCGCGCTGGAGTTCGAGGGCGGCGCGACGCTCCACGACGTGCTCACCGTCCTGCAGCGCTCCGAGCTGGTCACCCGCATGGCCGTCGAGATCGAGCGCTACATCGTGGAGCTGGGCACCGAGGGCCGCCTCATCGAGATGCAGCTCGAGGAGGTCATGGTCGGCGTCGCCGCCGACAAGGCCGCGCTCATCCACGACTACCTCGCGGCGGACTCCGACGAGACGTTCGCCGCCGCGCTCGACCAGCTCGGGCGCATGCCCCATCAGGATCTGCTCGATTTCGGCCGCCTCGCCGAGCTGATGGGCTACGACCGCAAGCTGAACACCCTCGACTACCCCGTCTCGCCGCGGGGCTTCCGGATCCTGGGCCGCGTCCCGCGCCTGCCGAAGCTCGTCGTGGCGCAGATCGTGAAGGAGTTCGGGGGCCTCGACGAGCTGCTCGCCGCGACGGACGCGGAGCTGGAGACCGTCGAGGGCGTCGGAGAGATTCGGGCGAAGGACATCCGCGAGGGCCTTCGCCGGTTGCAGGAGATCAACCTCGTCGATCGGTACCTGCAGACCTGATCGGGCCCCCAGAAAAGGGCCCGGACGGAACACCGCGGTCGCACGTCTCCCCGGCGTGTGGCCCAAGCCAAGGAGGACCATCATTCCCGGTAGCACCGAAGAGCAGATCGTGGAAGACCTGGACATCGAGGTCGAGATCGTCAACATCGAGTTCGAGATCGGCGACAACGTCGTCTACCCCCACCACGGGGCGGGGCAGGTCCTCAAGAAGGAACTCAAGAAGATGTTCGGTGAGGAGCGCGAGTACCTCACCATCAAGATCCTGCACAACGACATGACGGTCATGGTGCCCTGCGAGAACGCGGGCGTCGCGGGCCTCCGTCGCGTCATCGACGAGGAGACCGTCAAGAAGGTCCTCGCCGTCCTGCAGGACGACATCTCCGAGATGCCCAAGAACTGGAATCGCCGGTTCAAGCACAACCGCGACAAGATCAAGACGGGCGACATCTACGAGCTGGCGGAGGTCGTGCGCAACCTGGCGATCCGCGAGCACGACAAGGGCCTGTCGACCGGCGAGAAGCAGATGTTCACGCGGGCCAAGAAGATCCTGGCCTCGGAGCTGATGTACGCGCTGGAGAAGTCCGAGGACGAGGCCGAGGCCTACCTCGACGACCTCCTGACGTCGTCGGCCGAGCGCCTGGCCGCCGCGAAGTAGGAACCTGATGTCAGCGGTCGCGCTCGTCGTGGCCGCCGGACGTGGCGAACGCCTTGGGTCCTCCGGTCCCAAGGCGTTCGTCATGTGTGGGGGACGTCCGCTGCTGGAGTGGTCGATCGACGCCCTCAAGGCGGTCCCGGAGATCTCCCACATCGTGGTGGCCACGCCCGCGGGCGTCGAGCCGCCCGCCGGCACGTCCGGCGTGTTCGGCGGGCAGGAGCGCTCGCACTCCGTGCGCGCCGCGCTGCACCACACGCTGGCCGGCGACCCGGTGCTGATCCACGACGCCGCGCGCCCGCTGGTGACGCCGGAGATCATCCGCGCGACGCTCGCCGGCCTGGACGACGAGGCCGACGGCGCGATCGCCGCCGCGCCGCTGGCCGACACGCTCAAGCGCGAGGGGGATCCCGTGGCCGACGGCCGCCCCACCGTGAGCGAGACCGTCGCGCGCGCCGGGCTGTGGGCGATCCAGACGCCGCAGGTCTTCCGCCGCGACATCCTCACCCGCGCGCTGGACCAGCCCCACGACGTGCTCGCGGCCGCGACCGACGACGCGTCGCTGGTCGAGGGCCTGGGCGGGACCGTCCGTCTCGTAGAGTGCCCGCGCGAGAACTTCAAAGTCACGACCCCCGACGACCTCCGCCTGGCCGACCTGCTGCTGCGGAGTCGCTGACTCCCCCCGTGCTGACCGACTACCACGTCCATCTCCGCCCCGACGGCGAGAACACGCCCGCCGCCGAGTACTTCACCGAGGCCAACGCCGAGCGCTACCGCGAGACCGCCGCCGAGCGCGGCATCGCCGAGCTGGGCGTCGCCGAGCACATCTACCGGTTCACCGCCGCGCTGGACGTCTGGCAGCACCCGCTGTGGGTCGAGAACGCCCACGACGACATCGACCGCTACTGCGAGTTCGTCCGCGAGCGCACCGACCTCAAGCTCGGCATCGAGGCCGACTTCATCCCGGGCAAGGACGACAAGATGCGCTCGCTGCTGGAGGCGCGCGACTGGGACTACGTCGTCGGCTCGATCCACTTCCTCGCCGAGGGCGCGCTGGACTACGACCGCTTCGACGTGTGGAACTCGGCGCGCTCGGCCGACCACGTGTGGAAGACGTACTTCACGTGGCTGGGCGAGCTGGCCGCCAGCGGGATGTTCGACATCATGGCCCACCCGGACCTGGTCAAGCACTGGGGCAAGGAGCGCCCGTGGCCCGAGAAGGACCTGCGCTTCTACTACGACATCGCGATGGAGCGGATCGCCGAGTCCGGCATCGCCGTCGAGCTGTCGACCGCCGGGCTGCGCAAGCCGATCGGCGAGATCTACCCCGACCGCGCGTTCCTGGAGATGGTCGTCGACGCGGGCAACCCCATCGCCTTGAGCAGCGACGCGCACACGCCCGAGCAGTTGGGCTATGAGTACGAGCAGGCCATGGAGCTGCTCGACAGCGTGGGCGTCAAGGAGATCGCGGTCTTCGAGCACCGCGCCGTCACGCTGGAGCCGATCGGCCCGTCATGACCGGCGCCGCCGCCATCCGCACCGGCATCGGCTGGGACTCGCACCGCCTGGTATCGGGCCCGCCCACCCGCGCGCTGATCCTCGGCGGCGTGACCATCCCCTATGAGCAGGGGCTGCACGGCCACAGCGACGCCGACGTCCTGACCCACGCCGTCATCGACGCGCTGCTGGGCGCCGCCGGGCTGGACGACATCGGCGCGCTGTTCCCCGACACCGACGCGGCCTACAAGGACGCCGACTCGATCGCGCTGCTGCGCGACGTCGTGGGCCGCGTCGCCGCCGAGGGCTACGCGATCGTCAACGTCGACACGACCGTGGTCATGGAGCGCCCGAAGCTCTCCCCGCACCGCGCCGAGATCCGCGCGACGCTGGCGGCGGCGCTCGGCCTGGGCGACCGCGACGTCAACGTGAAGGCCTCCACCGGCGAGGGCCTGGGCTTCGTCGGGCGCGGCGAGGGCGTCGCCGCGCTCGCCGTGGCCACGCTCAGCGCGGCCGCCTAGCCGCGAACTACCCTTCGTAGCCAGATGCACGGCGACCTCGTCGTCCTCGCGGTGCTGCTGGGCGCCGGGGCCTTCCTGCTGCTGGCCGACCGCACGCAGATCCCGTATCCGATCCTGCTGGTGATCGGCGGCACCGCGCTGGCCTTCGTGCCCGGCGTCAGCGAGTTCGTCCTGGACCCCGACGTCGTGCTGCTCGCGTTCCTGCCGCCGCTGCTCTACGGCGCCGCGTTCTTCACGTCCTTGCAGGACCTGCGGGCCAACTACAAGCCGATCGGCCTGCTCGCCGTCGGCCTCGTGGCGTTCACGACCGTGACCGTCGCGGTCGTCGCCCATCACGTCGTCGGCCTGCCGTGGTCGGCGGCGTTCGTGCTCGGCGCGGTCGTCTCGCCGACCGACCCGGTCGCCGCGACCGAGATCGCGGTGCGCTCGCACGCGCCGCGCCGGCTGGTGACGATCGTCGAGGGCGAGTCGCTCATCAACGACTCGACCGGCCTCATCGCCTACAAGTTCGCGATCGCCGCGGTGCTGACCGGGACGTTCGACGCGTTCGACGCGCTCGGCTCGTTCGTGTGGAGCGCGGTCGCCGGGATCGCGATCGGCGTGGCCGTCGGCTGGGCGGTCGGCGAGCTGCGCCGGCGCCTGGACGACGCGCCGACCGAGACCGCGATCTCGCTGCTGACGCCCTACGTCGCCTACCTGCCGGCGGAGGCGCTGGGCGTCAGCGCCGTGCTGGCCGCCGTCAGCGCCGGCCTGTACCTCGGCTGGCGCTCGCCCGAGCTGGTGACGCCGTCGACGCGCATCCAGCTCGTCGGGTTCTGGGAGCTGCTGACGTTCGGCCTCAACGCCGCGCTGTTCGTGCTCATCGGCCTGCAGCTGTCGACGGTCGTCGACGGCCTGCACGGCTACTCCACCGGCGACCTGATCGGCTACTCGCTGGCGGTCGCCGGGACCGTGCTGGCGACGCGCCTGGCGTTCCTGTTCCCGTTCAACGTGGTCTCGCGCCTGCTCGTCCGGCGGCTGCCGCGTATCCGCAACGCCGCGCACGAGCCCGACCCGCCCGACTACTGGCTGACGCTGTTGTTGGGGTGGTCGGGCATGCGCGGCGCGGTGTCGCTGGCCGTCGCGCTGGCGATCCCGCTGCGGACCGACGCGGGCGCCCCGTTCCCCGGCCGCGACCTGATCATCTTCCTGGCCTACGCGGTGATCCTGATCACCGTGGTCGGCCAGGGCCTCACGCTCGGCAAGCTGATCGACGTCGCCGGCGTCTACGACGACGACGAGACGGTCTTCGAGCAGGAGGCCCGCGCGCGCATCGAGGCCTCCCGCGCCGCCCTCGCCCGCATCGACGAGCTGGAGTCCGAGGAGTGGGTGCGCGAGGCCAGCGCCGACCGCATGCGCCGCGGCTACGAGTTCCGCATCCGCCGCTTCGAGTCGCGCCTCGACGAGGACGACGACGGCGACATCGAGCAGGGCTCCCAGGCCTACCAGCGCCTCCGCCGCGACGTCCTGGCCGCCGAGCGCGCCGCGATCGTCCGCGCCCGCAACCGCGGTGACATCACCGACGACATCATGCGCCGCATCGAGCGCGACATCGACCTGGAGGACGCGCGGCTGGAGATCTAGGCGCGGGCCACGAACGACCGCGCCCCTGAGGGTCCGTGTCGTCTGCCGGTGAATGAGTCACCATCAGACGACACGCGGCGCCCCGGTGCCGCGCCCGCCCCCCGCCCTACGCCGTCCCCAGCTCGGCGCGAAGCTCCTCGACGATCGCCTTCTGGCGGTCGGCGAGGGCCAGCGAGCGCTGGGGCGCGGAGGGGGTGCGCTGTGGTGAGAGGCGCTGTGTGCGCAGGGGCAGCTCGACGGTGAAGAGCGCGCCGCCCTCGGGCGCGTCGCCGACGGCGACGGTGCCGCCGTGCAGCGACACGATCTCGCCGACGATCGCCAGGCCGAGGCCGGTGCCGGCGGAGCGGGCACCGCGGTGGTAGCGCTCGAAGATCGTCTCGCGCAGGTCGACGGGCACGCCGGGGCCGTTGTCGGCGACGTCCAGGACCAGGCGGCCGGAGGCCGTCGACAGCGAGCAGCGCACGACGCCGCCGACCGGCGCGTGGCGGATCGCGTTGGCCATGAGGTTGCTGACGACCGAGACGAGCTTCTCCTCGTCGGCGATCGCCGCGAGGCGGTCGGGCAGGTCGAGGCGCAGGTCCAGCGCGCGCTGGGCGGCCAGCTCGCCGAAGCCCTCCACGCACGTGCGCACGATCGCGGCCGCGTCGACGACCGCGGCCTCGAGCTGGTGGTCGGCGCTCTCCAGGCGCGCGACGAGCATCAGGTCCTGGACCCGGCGCAGCATGGTGTAGGCGTTGGCGCGGATGCGCGCGACGTCCTCGGCGTCCTCGGGCGCGAGGCGGCCGCTGTCCTCCAGGCGCGAGCAGAGCGCGAGCGTGATCGACAGCGGCGTCTTCAGCTCGTGGCCGACGTCGGCCAGCCGCTGGCGCGGGTCGGCGGCGGCCACGGGCTCGGCGCTGGGCTCCGCGATGGCGTCGTCGGCCGCGCTCTGGGCGCGGCTGCGCCACCAGCGCGAAGGCGGCCGTCGGCGATCGTCGGCCGTCGCGCCGTGGCCGTCCTGGTCCACGTCAGCTTCGGAGCTCACCTTGTCAATCCCCAGTTCCGTACGACATCGTGTCCTCCGGAAACCTGCTCGATCATTGAATCGGCAGATGGCGGCGAGCCCTGGGGGAACTTCCTGCCCCACGCACCGACAGCGACCTCCCTCGCCGGTGCGTATGCAAGTCACCCGCGTGCCGCTTGGGAACTCTCGTAGCTTTCCGGGCGCACGGATCGCCGGCAGGAGAGCCCACGACTGTGCAACGCCGCGTGGCCCGGGAACGCACCGGACGGTCCGTGCCTGGCGGCGCGTGGCCGCGTGGCGGTTCCCTCCAATCCCCAGGGAACCGCCTGCGCGGTCACAAAAACGCTTTTGCCCGTCGAAGGTCGGCGAGCGTTGGGCCGCCACGATTGACCGTTTTCCTGCCTGGGGGGCGAAAAATACCCCACGCGGGTGAGCTCTTTGCTCTTTTCTATCGTTCTCCGGTGACGGAGATCGCCGGTTGGGGACGAGACCGGGAAGGGCTCATTGGGGATGGATTTCAAGGTTGACGGGGACGCGCCGCTGCGCGTCATCGTGGCGGACGACGATCCGCTGGCTCGTCGCATGCTGCGCGACGTCCTGCAGCAGTCGGGCATCACCGTGATCGCCGAGGCCGGCTCCGGTCGCGAGGCGGTCGAGCTGACGGCGTACTACACGCCCGACGTCGTCGTGATGGACCTCATCATGCCCGGCATGGACGGCCTGGCGGCGATGGGCGAGATCCGCCGCGCCGCGCCGGACGTGCGCGTGGTGATCCTCACCTCCTCGGACGACGACGAGGTCGGGCTCATGACGCTGCGCGCGGGGGCCTCCGGGTTCCTGTGCAAGAACGTGGGGATCGACGCGCTGCCGCGCGCGCTGCGCTGCGCGAAGAACGGCGAGGCCGTCATCACGCGCCGCCTGACCATGCGCCTCATCGAGGACCTCCGCATGGTCCGGACCGACAGCGCCGGGATGCGCCCGATCCAGAGCAAGCTGACGTCGCGCGAGTGGGAGGTGCTGGACCTGCTCTGCCAGGACCTCTCCACGGACGAGATCGCCGACCGCCTCGTCGTGTCGGTCGAGACCGTGCGGTCGCACGTCAAGAACGTCCTGCGCAAGCTCGAGGTGCGTTCGCGCCGCGACGCGGTCGCCGCCGCGTCGCGCCTGCGGGCGGGCATGCTCGAGGACGGGCTCCCGGCGGAGGAATGACCGGCGAGGACCCTGCGTCGGCGGCGTCGCTCGCCGCTCGGCAGGACGGCCTCGAGCACTTCGCGGCCCTGGCCGCCCACCAGCTCGGCGAGGCGATCGCGCTCATGCGCGGCGCCGCCGTCGTGCTGGAGCAGCAGGCCGGGGTCAACCTCGGCCCCGGCGGGCAGGACGCCCTGCGCGCGCTGAACGCCGGCGGGGACCGCGCCCAGCGCTACGTCGACGACCTGCTCGACATCGTGCGCGCCACCGGCGAGCCCGAGGATCCCGGGACCTCGGACCTCGACGCCGCCTTCGACGCGGCGGCCGCCGACCTCCGCGTCTTCCTGGACCGCGTCCCGGTCCACGTGCAGCGCGAGCCGCTGCCGCGGGTCGCGCTGCCCGAGCGCGACGCGCAGCGGATCTTCACGCACCTGCTGCGCAGCGCGCTGTCGGCGGGCGCCTCGCGCCTGGGCGTCACCGGCCGCGTGGAGGCCGGCGACGCGATCGTCGACCTCTACGACAACGGCACGCCCGTGCGCGAGGTCGACCCGTCCACGCACCCGTTCGAGCCGTTCGCGCGCCCGCGCGGCCGCGGCCCGCTGGTCGGCGCGGGCGTCAGCCTCCCGCTCTCGCGGCGGCTGGTCGAGCGCGCGGGCGGCCGGATCGCGATGGAGGTCCGCGACGACGGCGCGACGATCGTCACCGTCGAGCTGCCGGCCGCGGACGCCGACGCCGACGTCGACGCCGTGCCCGCGGCCCCGGCGGGCGGGCCATGAGCGCCGCCGCGCCGCTGCGCGTCCTGCTCGCCGACGACGCCGCCGAGATGCGCGCGCTGCTGCGGTGGGCGCTGCTGCGCGACGACGGCGCGATCGACGTGGTCGGCGAGGTCGCCGACGGCGAGGCCGTGCTGGCCGGCGTGCGCGAGCTGGCCCCCGACGTCGTCGTCCTCGACCTCCAGATGCCGGGCCCGCCGCCCGGCGAGCTGCTGCGCGCGGTGGCGGGGACCGGCGTCCCGATCGTCACCTTCAGCGGCTTCGAGCCCGACCTGGTCGTGCCCGACGAGGCCGGCCTCGTCACGCTGCACATCCCCAAGACCACCGACCTGCCCCTCGTGCGCCAGTCGATCCTGGAGGTCGCGCGCGGCGGCGGGGACCGCAATACTTAGAAGATCGTCGCGAACGGAGGACTCCAGGCACGGCAGCCCGCCCGCGTCGTCGTGGTCGACGACGACGAGGCCCTGCGCGGACGCCTGCGCGCGGCGCTGCAGGAGGCCGGCCTGACCGTCATCGCCGAGGCCGACAACGGCCGCGACGCGATCGAGCTGGCCGCCCACTACAAGCCCGACGTCATGACGATGGACGTCGTCATGGCCAACATCGACGGCCTCTCGGCCACGCGCCAGATCGTCGCGCGGGCGCCGAGCGTCCGCATCCTGCTGCTCACCGCCAGCGACGACGTCGACCTCGGCATGGTCGGCCTGCGCGCCGGCGCCTCCGGCCACCAGGTCAAGGGCGCGCCGGTCGAGGAGGTGGTGGAGTCGGTGCGCCGGCTGGCCGCCGGCGAGCCGGTCGTCGGCCCCGACCTGACCTGGCGGCTGATCGAGTCGCTGCGCCAGCTGCCCGTCGGCGGCCAGGGCGTGCGGCCCGTGCGCTCCAAGCTCACCCCGCGCGAGTGGGAGGTGCTCGACCTGCTCTGCGCCGGGCGCTCGGTCGACCAGATCTCCGACGACCTCGTGCTCGCGCGCGACACCGTCCGCACGCACGTCAAGCGCATCCTGCGCAAGCTCGGCGCGCACTCGCAGGCCGAGGCGATCTCGATCGCCAACGGGATCCGCGCGACGTTCGCCGCGTCGGGCGGCGAGGCCCCCGAAGAGCCCTAACAGCGGTCGCCCGCGGGACCGCTCCGGGGCGGTCGCGCCGGATGAGCGGCACCGTGCCACCAAAGGGGTCCCTAGCCCCACGTCCAGGGCGCCTGGGGGAGGGACCTCACCCACGTCGTTGGCTCATCTGCCCCACGCGGTGAGCAGAACATCACCGGTTCGCCTACCTGGATATCCCCTGCCAAAGACCAGGCCCGAGTCGGAGCATTTCGGCTGTACCGAAAGGAGGGCCGCAGAGGTGCAGGAAGCACGCTTCGGCCTCCACTACTGCCAAAGACGGCACGGGGTGAAGATGATGGGGATTGCAGCAGGGCGCAGGACGGACGCCACGGAGGATCTCCGATGATGCGCGTCGTGATCGTCGCCGACGGGCAGTTGGCGGCGGAGTCGGTTCGGGGCTGCCTGCAGTCCGTGCCGAGCATGCGGGTCGTGGGCTTCCTCGACGGCCGCCGCCCGTGGGACGACACGCTGTCGCTCGTCGACCACGACCTGGTCGTCGTCTACGCCGACACGCCGCACTCGCCCAGCGCCGGCGTGCTGGCCAACGTGCGCCGCGCCACGGAGGGCAAGATCATCCTGCTCACCGGCGACATGGACACGGCCTGGCTGCACGAGGCCCACGACCGCGGCGTCGACGCCGTCGTGTCGGTGAGCGTCGGCACCGCCGGCATCGGCCAGCTGATCCGCCAGCTCGCGCTCGGCGCCGTCTACCACCCGCTGACCGCGCCGCGGCCCGTCGCGACCGAGGACCCGCGCCACTCCGACCTGACGACCCGCGAGCTGGAGATCCTGCGGCTCGTCGCCGCGGGCGCTTCCAACGGCCAGGTCGCGATGGAGCTGTGGGTGACCGAGCAGACGGTCAAGTTCCACCTCTCCAACACCTACCGCAAGCTCGGCGTGGCCAACCGCACCGAGGCCGCGCACTACGCGCACACCCACGGACTGCTCGAGACGCCCGAGCAGGACCGCCGGCTCGCCGTGGTGGCCGCATGAGCGTCGCCGTCAAGGACGGGCTGAAGGTCCGCGCCGACCGCCTCGACTCCGAGCGCGCCCCGGGCTCGTTCCGCGCCAAGACGTCGCTGGACGAGAGCGCCACGACCAAGCCGCTGGTCTCGGCCGCCGTCGCGCGCGCCAAGCAGGGCGACCGCGAGGCCGTGCGCTTCCTGTACCTGCGCTACGCCGACAACGTCTACGGCTACGTCCGCTCGATCGTCCGCGACGAGTACGAGGCCGAGGACGTCACCCAGCAGGTCTTCACCAAGCTGATGGTCGTCATCGGCAAGTACGAGCAGCGCTCCGTGCCGTTCTCGGCGTGGATCCTGCGCCTGGCCCACAACGCGGCGATCGACCACGTGCGCAAGCGCCGCGCGGTCCCGGCCGCCGAGGTCTACGGCGCCGACGAGCGCGTGCCTGAGGGCAACGAGGACCGCTCGCGCGAGCTGCGCCTGGCCCTCGCCGACCTGCCCGACGAGCAGCGCGACGTCATCGTCCTGCGCCACCTCGTCGGCCTGTCGCCGACCGAGATCGCCGGCCGGATGGGCAAGACCGAGCCGTCCGTGCACGGGCTGCACCATCGCGGCCGCGCCGCGCTGCGGACCGCCCTGGTCGAGCGCGGCTGCGCTCCGACGACCGCGACCGCCGTGAGGACCGCCGCATGACCATGACCGACGACACCCAGACGCTCGAGCGCATCCCGACGACCAAGCTGGACCCCGCCGACCCGGCCCTCATGGAGGAGCTGTTGGCGGTCGTCGAGCGCGTCGCGCGCCAGGGCGCCTTCACGATGGGCTCCGAGCTGGAGGCCTTCGAGCAGGAGTTCGCCGAGTACTGCGGCGCGCCCTACGCCGTCGGCGTCTCGTCCGGCACCGAGGCCCTCGTGCTGGCCCTCAAGGGCCTGGGCATCGGCGCCGGCGACGAGGTGATCCTCCCGACCAACTCGTTCATCGCCACCGCCGAGGCCGTCAGCCTCGCCGGAGCGCGCCCCGTGCTGGTCGACGTCGACCCCGCCACGCACCTGATCGCCGCGGCGGCGGTCGAGGAGGCCATCGGCCCCAAGACCCGCGCGGTCATCCCCGTGCACCTGATGGGCTCGACCGTCGACATGAAGGCCTTGCTCGAGGTGACCGAGCCCGCCGGGCTGAAGGTCATCGAGGACACCGCGCAGGCGCACGGCGCGTTCATCGGCGGGCAGCGCGTCGGCACGTTCGGCGACGTCGGCTGCTTCTCGTTCTACCCCACCAAGAACCTTGGCGGCTGGGGCGACGGCGGCGGGATCGTCACGTCCGACAAGGCCGTGGCCGACCGCATCCGCCTGCTGCGCTCGCACGGCGAGCAGCCGCGCTACCACCACAAGATCGTCGGGACGACCGCCCGCCTCGACGCCCTCCAGGCCGCCCTGCTGCGCGTCAAGCTGCGTAGGCTCGACGGCTGGAACGACGACCGCCGCCGTCTCGGCGCCGCGCTGCGCGCGGGCCTGGAGGGCACCAGCGTGGAGCTTCCGTCGCCCGCCACGGCCGACGGCGACCACGTCTACCACCTGTTCATCGTGCGCACGCCAGATCGGGAGGCGCTGCGCCGGCACCTGGACGCCCACGGGATCGCCTCGGCGGTTCACTACCCCTTCCCGATCCACCGCACGGAGGCCTACGCCGAGCTCGGGATGAGCGAGGGCAGCCTTCCGGTGGCCGAGCGGCTCGCGGAGGAGATCCTCACGCTGCCGCTGTTCCCCACGATGTCCGACCAGGACGTCTCGCGCATCGTCGAAGCGGTGCGTGCGTTCGGCAGCGACCACTGATGGAGGCTCGACGCACCATGCAGACCCGCAGGTTCCCCTCCCGACTCGACGTTCCCGCGGTTGAGCCGCAGGCGCCGCTGCGCACCGTCGTGGTGGGCTACGGCTACTGGGGCCCCAACCTCGTGCGCAACGTCATCGAGCGCCCCGAGTTCGAGCTGGTCGCGCTCTGCGAGCGTGACCTGGACCGCGGCCACGCGTTCTCGGCCAAGGCCCCCGGCATCCCGGTCAAGGCGGACCTCGACGAGGTCCTCGACGATCCGACGGTCGACGCGCTGATCGTCGCGACGCCCCCGCACACCCACCACGCGATCTGCAAGGCCGCGCTGCTGGCGGGCAAGCACGTGCTGGTCGAGAAGCCGCTGGCGACCAACACGCTGGACGCGCTGGACCTGGTCGACACGGCCGCCACGCGCAACGTGCTGCTGATGCCGGGCCACACGTTCCTCTACAGCCCGCCGGTGGCGAAGGTCCGCCAGCTGATCGACCGCGACGTGCTCGGCGACATGTACTTCGTGACGTCGGCGCGGATGAACCTGGGCAAGTACCAGAAGGACGGCGTCATCTGCGACCTCGCGCCGCACGACCTGTCGATCCTGCTGCACTGGTTCGAGGAGCCGATCGTGCAGGTTGCCGCGCACGGCCGCTCGGTCTTCCAGACCGGCGTGCCGGAGACGGCGTTCATGACGGTGACGTTCGCCGGCGGCGCGACCGCCAACGTCGAGCTGTCGTGGCTGGCGCCGCGCAAGGTGCGCCAGATGACGGTCGTCGGCAGCCGCCGGATGGTGCAGTACGACGACACGGCCGGCGACGAGGCGATCCGCGTCTACGACCGCGGCATGGAGTTCGAGACGCCGTCGAACTTCGGCGAGTACCAGCTGAGCTACCGGTCGGGCGACATCGTCGCGCCGCGCCTGGAGCCGGCCGAGCCGCTGGCGCTGGAGCTGCAGGACTTCGCCCACTGCATCCGCACGGGGCGGACGCCGCGCTCGCACGCCTACCTCGGCCTCGAGGTCGTGGCGGCGATGGAGGCCGCGCAGGAGTCGCTCATGCGCGGCGGCCACCCGGTGGCGGTGGCCACCGTGGGCGAGCGCGTCGTCGCCTGAGCGCGCGCGGACACGTTGTGACGTTGACGGGCCGGTGGAGCGCACGCCGGCCCGTCGTACGTCATCGGCCGGTCAGCCCTTGAAGGGGCGGACGCGCGTGACCTTCACCGAGATCGAGCCGCTGGTGCCGCTCTTGGCGATGGCCTTGATCCGCAGCACGTGGGCGCGGTAGCGCAGGTTGCGCGGCACCTTGTAGGTCAACGCGTAGGGGCGCCGCTTGGCCGTCGCGATCCAGCGGCCGTCGAGCATGAACGCGACGCGGTCCACCGCGCCGACCCGCGAGCGGACCGTGACCGCGAAGCGCAGCTTCGTGGAGAAGCGCGTCTGCGACAGCGCCGACCGCGTGATGGCCAGCGGCCCGCCGCCGCCGGCGGCCGACCGCGTGGAGGACGCCGTCGCCGAGGCGTCGCCGGACGCGTCGCCGTCGGTCCCGCCCGACCCGCCCGACCCGCTCGTCCCGCCGGTTCCGCCCGACCCGCCGGTCCCCGGCGTGGTGGTGCCCGCGACCGTCCCGCCGCCGCCGTCGTTGGTGCCGGGCGCGCCCGGGGCGCCGGGCGTGCCGGGGGAGGACGGGCCACCGCCCAGCGGGGTGCCCGGGACGATGCCCATCGCCAGGCCGTCGCTGGCCTGGCCCGCGCCGGCCGACGACGAGGTCAGCGCGAAGCCGGCCCACGTCGTGGGGGCGCTGCCGCCCACGTAGGTCGGCTTGCCCTTGACGTCGTGGCTGCCCTGCGTGCCGCCGGAGATCAAGTTGTAGTCGACGGTCGTGCCCTGCGGCTTGCCGCCGCTGGCGCTGACGACCGAGGCCAGCACGTTGTCGGTGACGACGTTGCCGGAGCTGGCCGTGCCGTCGTTGGACTTGTCGACCTCGACCGCGCCGCCGCTGCCCGGCAGCGTGTTGTGCGTGACCGTGTTGCCGACGGCGTTGCCCATCACGATCGGCCACGGGTAGCCGGTCGTCGAGATCACGTTGTTGGTGATGATCTCGTGGTCGGAGCCGTCCGGCGCCATGATCCCGGTGGCGTTGTCGTGCATCCAGTTGCCGGTGATCAGCGTGTGCGACGAGCCGTAGAGCTGGATCGCGTCGGTGTGCGCCGTCGACACCTGGGCCAGCCCGCGGAACTCGTTGCCCGGGCCGATCTGCACGCCGTAGGCGTCGCCGACGATCTGGATGCCGTCGCTGTCGCCGCCGGGGCCGAACAGGTTGTTGGAGATCGTGACCCCGACCGGCTGGGTGTTCTGGTAGCCGCGGACGGCCAGCCGGCCCTCGTAGCAGCTGGAGCACACGTCGATGTTCGAGAACGTGTTGTGATCGATGACGATGTTGGCGTTGGGCGCGCTGGTCGGCGTCTGGATCACGGTCGCGCCGGTGAACGTCGAGTTCTGCACGACGAGGTTGCGCGCCCCGTTGGTGCTCATGTCGCGGATCGTCAGGCCGTCGAGGATCAGGTTCTGCGAGGCGCCGAGGCTCGCCGACAGCGTCGCGCCCGTGCCGGTGATCGTCACCGGGCCGGACTTGGAGCCGCCGCGGAACGTGCCGTAGTCGCCGGCCGCGAGGTGGATGACGTCGCCGGACTTGGCGCCGGAGAAGACCGACGAGAACGTCGACGGCGTCGCCTGCAGGTCGGCCGCGTGGGCGGCGACGGCGGGCAGCGCGGCGGCCGTGAGAAGGGTGGTGGAGGCGACGATCAGCCGGGCCCGAAGGCTCCGGCGACGCGCGCGGTCGACGTCACGAATGGAGGGAACATGCATGGCGTGTGGCTTGCCTTTCGGCCGCCGTCACCCAAGCCCCCTGCCGGGGTTCTGGCAGCCTCGTGGGAACGTGCGCGCGCCGGGCTGGACGCTTGCTGACGCGCTCGTAGGTCTCCTCGTCGGCACCCAAGCCGGTGCTCGACCGGGCAGCACTCTACCCGGTCGAGCGGACCGGTCACCTTCAAGCACGGAATCGTGCCTAGGCCGTGCGCACCGACAGGATGCAGAGGCCGTCGCCGGCGACCGTCCCGTCGGCGCCGGCGCGCACCTTGACCGTGCGGACGGCGCCGGCCTTGCGGTCCGCGCAGCGGGTGACCGTCACCTTGGCCGACGCGCGCGTCGGGCCCTCGGCGTGGACGGCCGTGCCCGCGCCCGAGTCGGCGGACGTCGCGCGCCACGCGTCGACCGTCGCGGCGCGGGACGTCGTGGCGCCCGCCTTGACGCGCGCGACGGTCACCGCCGCCGACCCGGCGAGCCCGGCGCGGTCGAACGCGCGGGCCACCAGCGTGTGGGTGCCGTAGGACAGCGACGACGGCACCTTCCAACCGCTCACCTTGTAGGGCGCGGCGGAGTCCGTGGCGATGCGCTTGCCGTCGATCCAGAACTCGACCCGCGTGACGCCCTGGTCGTCGGTCGCCGTGGCGGCCATCGTCAGCGTCTTGGTGAAGCGCGCGCCGGCGGTCGGCTGGGCCAGCGCGACCGCCGGGGCCTGGTTGGCCGGGGACGGGGTGGTGACCACCGGCGGGACCGGCGTCGTGACCGGCGGCACGGGGTCCGTGACGACCGGCGGCACCGTGACGACCGGGGGCACCGTGACGACCGGCGGCACCGTGACGACCGGCGGCGTGCCGGTCTCGCCACCGGCCGGCTGGTCGACCGGCGGCAGCGTCGGGGCCAGCACGTTCCACGTCACGCTCGTGCCCGGCGTCTCCAGGTTGCCGGCGGCGTCGGTGGAGCGGACGACGACCGTGTGCTGTCCGATGCGCAGGCCCGAGACCGCGTAGGGCGACGTGCACGGCGTCCAGCCGCCGCCGTCCAGCTGGCACTCCGAGCGGGCGTCGGCGTCGTCGACCGTGAACGTGACCGTCGCGTCACCCGACAGGCTCGCGAGGTCCGGCCGCCCGGTGATCGTCGTCGTCGGCGCGGTCGTGTCGACCACGAACGAGACCGTCGCCGGCGACGGGTCGACGTTGCCCGCCGCGTCCTTGGCGCGGACCGAGAAAGTGTGGCTGCCCTCGGCGAGCGCGGCGACCGTCGTCGGGCTCGTGCAGGTCGACCAGGAGCCGTTGTCGACCTTGCACTGGAACGTCGAGCCGCTCTCGCTGGAGGTGAACGAGAAGCTCGGCGTCGTGTCGCTGATCCGGGCCGCCGGCGACGCGGTGATCGTGGTGTCGGGTGGCGTGGTGTCGGCGGGCGGGGCGACCGTCACGGTGAAGGTGGCGGTGGCGGGGGTGGGGTCGGTGTTGCCGGCGGCGTCGGTGGCGCGGACGCTGAACGTGTGGCTGCCGGCGGCCAGCGTGGACAGGGTCTTGGGGCTCGTGCAGGTCGACCACGAGCCGTTGTCGACCTTGCACTGGAACGTCGAGCCGCTCTCGGTCGAGGTGAACGCGAAGACCGGCTTGGTGTTGGTGGTCGACGCGCCGCCGGTCGGGCCGGAGGTGATCGTGGTGTCGGGCGGCGTGGTGTCGGCCGGCGGCGTGACCGTCACGGTGAAGGTGGCGGTGGCGGGGGTGGGATCGGTGTTGCCGGCGGCGTCGGTGGCGCGGACGCTGAACGTGTGGCTGCCGGCGGCCAGCGTGGACAGCGTCTTGGGGCTCGTGCACGCGGACCAGGACCCGCTGTCGACCTTGCACTCGAAGGTCGAGCCGCTCTCGGTGGAGGTGAACGCGAAGACCGGCGTCGTGCTGGTCGTCGACGCTCCGCCGGTCGGGCCGGAGGTGATCGTCGTGTCCGGCGGCGTCGTGTCGGCGGGCGGCGGGGTCGTCGTGCCGCCGTCGTCGGGACGGACGCCGATCGCGCCGCCGTCGCTGCCGCCGGCGATGCCCGCCGAGTTGGAGGCCAGCGCGAAGCCGGCGAACGTGCTGGGCGACGAGCCGCCCACGTAGGTCGGCGAGCCCTTGACGTCGTGGGTGCCGATCTTGCTGCCGGAGATCAGGTTGTAGTCCACCGACGAGCCCTGCGGGGCGCCGCCGGTGGCGTTGGTCACGCCGGCGACCACGTTGTCGGTGATGACGTTGCCGGAGCTGGCCGTGCCGTCGTTGGACTTGTCGACCTCGATCGTGCCGCCCGAGCCGGGGAGCACGTTGTGGGTGACGGTGTTGCCGACGGCGTTGCCCATCACGATCGGCCACGGGTAGCCCGTGGTCGAGATCACGTTGTTGGTGATGGTCTCGTGGTCGGAGCCGTCGGGGGCCATGATGCCGGTGGCGTTGTCGTGCATCCAGTTGCCGGTGATGACCGTGTGCGACGAGCCGTAGAGCTGGACGGCGTCGGTGTGCGCGGTCGACACCTGGGCCAGCCCGCGGAACTCGTTGCCCGGGCCGATCTGCACGCCGTAGGCGTTGCCGATGATCTGGACGCCGTCGGCGTCGCCGCCGGGGCCGAAGAGGTTGTTGGTGACCTTGACGCCGACGGGCTGCGTGTTCTGGTAGCCGCGGATGGCGAGGCGGCCCTCGTAGCAGCTGGAGCACACGTTGATGCCCGAGAACGTGTTGTGGTCGATCAGGACGTTCGCGTTGGGCGCGGACGTCGGCGTGTCGACGCGCATCATCGCGGTGACCGTCGAGTTGGCGATCGTCACGTTCTTCGCGCCGTTGAGGTAGGCGCCGTTGATCGTGAGGCCGTCGATCTTGATGTTGGACACCGAGATCGTCGGGTTCATCGTGACGGCCGCGCCGGGCTGCGGCGTGATCGTCACGACCGAGGACTTGCCGCTGGAGGGGTTCCAGTTGCCGTAGTTGCCGGCGGCCAGGTGGATGACGTCCCCGCCCTGCGCGGAGGAGTAGACCGACGCGAGGGTGGACGTCGTGGCGTTCAGGTCCGCGGCGCGCGCCGGGGTCGTCGCGAGAGCGCACGCGAAAGCGAGCGCGATGAGCGCGGCCAAAGCGCTCAGCGGCGTGCGGAAGCCACCCTGGGGGGCAACGTTTGACATGCTTGATCCTCTTGTTCAGTGACGGAAGATGCGCAGAGCGCATCGCCCCTCAGCTGGAAGGGGTCAACGGCTGGACCGCCGCTTTTGCTGCGGGTGCAACGAAGACGCTCCCCACCGGGGGTCTGCCTTGCTGCGACACCTATCGGACGACTTCGCTCACGGGGTTGAGCGTTCCGGCTTGGCCTCCGACGAATGTCGGCCCCTGCCTCCGGACGTGGGCCTTGGTACCCACGCTAACGGACTCCGCAAACGCGGTGAGTCATCTTCACGAACCGGTCCCCGACGTGTCACACCTGGTTCACAGGTGCGTAGCATCGGGCCGCGAAAGCGCAGTATTTCAGCGGGTTTCGATGCCGACGTCGCGTCCGTCGGATGCGCCGCGGCGGCCGGCGCTCGACCGCGCGAGGCGGTAGCCGGCGTAGCTGCGCGGGGTGCGTCCACCGCTGAAGCGCGGGCGTCCACGATGGTCGAGCGGTCCACGGTGGCCGGCCGCGAGCAGGTTGTGGTCCTGGACGGCGACGTCGCCGGGGCCGTTCTTGGCGTCGACGACCGCGCGGGCGACGTTGTCACGGACGACGACGTCGCGGCTCGGCTTGCCGTGGTTGTCGACGCCGACCTCGATCGCGCCGCCCGGCAGCGTGTTGTGCCGGACGACCGTGCCGACGGCGCCGCCGAGGACGATCGGCCACGCGTAGCCCGGCGTGTCGATCACGTTGTTGGTGATGATGTCGTGGTCGGTCCCGTCGGGGGCCATGATCCCGGTCGCGTTGCCGTGCAGGAAGTTGCCGGTGATGACCGTGTGGCTGGAGCCGTAGAGCTGGATCGGGTCGGTGTGCACCGCGCCCTGGGCCGAGGACTGCGTCAGCCCGGTGAAGCGGTTGCCCGGTCCGATGCGCAGGCCGTAGGGGGTGCCGATGACCTGGATGCCGTCGGCGGTGCCGCCGGGGCCGAAGCGGTTGCCGGCGATCGTCACGCCGACCGGCACGCCGTCGGGGTGCCCGTCGCCCTTGATCGTCAGGCGGCCCTCGAAGCACTCCGCGCACGGGTCGACCGGGCCGAAGGAGTTGCCCTGGAAGAGGATCCCGGCGCGGCGCTCGGTGGCGTCCACGCGCGTCATGCCGGTGAAGGCCGAGCGGCGGATCGTCACGTCGCGCGCGCCGTCGAGGTAGGCCTCGGGGATCCGCAGGTGGTCGAGGACGAGGTTCTGGCGGCCGGTGAGCCTCAGCGACATCGTCGCGGTGCCGCTGACCGGCCCGCGGACGACCACCGGCGCTCCCGCGCCGCCCGACGCGCGCGGCCCGCCGTCGAACTCGCCGTAGTCGCCGGCGGCCAGGCGGATCACCGCGCCGGCCTTGGCCTTGGCGTAGACCGCCGAGAGCGTCCGCGGGGTGGCCGGGGTCTCGGCGACCTTCGGCCGCCCCGCGCCGTGGGCCTCGTCGTGGCCCGAGCCGCAGCCGGCGGCCGACAGCGCGAGCACGCCCATCGCGAGGATCGCGCAGAGCGCAGCGTTGATGCGCAGCTTGGCTGGACTTCCCGAACGCTGGACGGCTAGCCTTGCGCAATGGCGTCGATCGCTCCTCCAATCAACCCAGGGCACTTCTTCGGCCAGTTGCGGGATCTCGCCCGCCTGGCGCCGGACCACGTCGCCCGCGCCGGGCTGATCGTCGCCACGGCCCGGCTCTGGATCCGCAAGCGCCGCGGGCGCCGCGAGGGGCCGCTGGTCACCGTCCGCCTGCGGGGCCCGCGCGGGCCGCTCACGCTGCGGCTGGGCAACTACACCGACCTGGAGGCCGTCCACGAGGTCTTCGTCTCGGGCACCTACGCGCGCGTCGCCGGCGTGGAGGCCGACACGATCCTCGACCTCGGCGGCAACTGCGGCGCGTCGATGGCCTACTTCAAGGCGCTGCATCCGAAGGCGCGCATCCACGTCGCCGAGCCCGACCCGATCGCGTTCCGCACGCTGACCGCCAACGCCGCGGGGCTCAGCGACGTCGTCCTGCACCAGGTCGCGGTCGGCGGCACCGACGAGCGGCGTCCCTTCTACCAGTCCAACGCGGCGTGGTCGTCGTCGCTGGTCGGCGACCAGGTCCGGGCCGGCGGCCAGTGGATCGACGTCGAGGTCGTGTCGCTCGGCACGCTGCTCGGGCGCGCGTCGCTGGAGCGCGTCGACCTGCTCAAGCTCGACGTCGAGGGCGCGGAGTGGGAGATCCTGCCCGCGGTCCAGCTGGCCGACGTCGCGGGCGTCGTCATCGGCGAGCTCCACGACCCGACCGACGAGGGGCAGGCCGTCCTGGACCGGGCCTTCGCCGGCTTCGAGGTGGAGTTCCTGGAGGATCCGCCGAGCCATTTCGTCGCGACCGGCCGCCCGGCGGCCTAGAGGAACGCCGGGAGGTCGTCGGCCGCGACGCCCGCCGGGGCGAGCGCCCGCAGCAGCCGGCCGCCGACCGCGTTCCACGTGTACTTCTCGGCCTGCGCGCGCGCGAGCGCGCCGAGGCGCCGCGCGGTCGCGGGATCCGAGAGCGTGCGCATCGCGTCCAGCAGCGCGTCGTCGTCGGAGGGGTCGACGACCAGCCCGCCGTCGCCGATCAGCTCGGCCGAGCCGCCGACGCGCGAGCCGATGCTGGGCAGTCCGCCCGCGCCCGCCTCGGTGTAGGCCAGCGCCGAGGCCTCCTGGTGGGAGGGCATGACGAAGACGGTGGCGCGGGCGTTCAGCGCGGCGAGCTGCTTCTGCTGCTCAGGGTCGTTGAGCGCCAGCACGCCGTGGCCGGTCACGTGCTCGAGGTCGTCGACGGCCGGGTGGCGGCCGACGAGGTCCAGCCGCGCCTCGGGGATCTCGGCCCGCAGCCGGGCGAACGCGCGCAGGACGCCGTCGCCGTTCTTGCGCTCCCACTCCACGCCGACGAACAGGAAGCGCGGAACGCTCCAGTCGCGGTCGGCGACGTCGGTCGTCTCGCGGTTGCGCCCGACGCCGACGACGTGGACCTTCGCGCGCGGGATGCCGTAGTCGCGGACGATCGAGTCGGCGACCCAGCCGGTCGTGGTGCAGCAGGCGTCGGCGCGCTCGTAGGCGCGGCGCTGGGCGTCGATCCGCGCCTGGACGGCCGAGGCCGGCAGGCCCTTCCACGCCGGATAGGGCGCCTCGAGGACCTGGGCGACCGTCATGTCCTCGAAGGTCGCCAGCGGCGCGTCGGGCGCCAGCGCGTAGCCGGTGCCGATCTGGACGATGCCGTCGACCCGGCCCAGGGCGCTGAGCCGGTGGCGGGCGGCGACGGTCTGCAGGCGGCCCAGCTCGGGGCTCAGCCGCGCCGAGCGGCGGCTGGACTTGATCGCGGCCACGACGCCGCCGGAGCGGTCGGCGCGGTGCAGGCGCGCGAAGGACAGCGCGTGCATGGCGAGGGCGTCGACGGCGGGGTGCGGCTCGGCGCGCAGCGAGCGGACCGCGGCGCCGGAGGCCTCCAGCCCGCGGACGACGCCCGAGGGCGTGCCCGACCAGGTCGTCGGATGGCGCGGGTCGCCGGGGAAGGCGACGGCGATCGTCGGGGTCGCGGCGGAGGTCGGGGTCGTCTCGGTCATGCGCGGTCGGGCGGGTGGACGTGGACGGCGGTCGGCGGCGGCGCCACGAACGGCGGCGGCGTGCGGCCCCAGAGCGTGGCCAGCGCGAGGCGGGCGGCGTCGCGGCGCTCCCCGCCGCCGGAGCCCGGCGCGACCGCGCGGAGCAGGTGCCCGGTCCCCAGCGCCGACAGGTACAGGGCGCGGCGCGGGGGCGTGAAGTGCTTGCGCGCGTACTGGCGGCGGGTGAAGGCGTCCTGCGCGACCAGGCGCGCCGAGACGCCGGCCTTGCCGGCGTGGTGCAGGATCGTCATGTCCGGGACGTGCACGACGCGCCAGCCCGCCTGGCGGATGCGCAGGCACAGGTCGGTCTCCTCGGAGAAGAGGAAGAAGCGCTCGTCGAGCAGGCCGGCGGCCAGCAGCGCCTCGCGTCGGGCGAGCAGGAACGAGCCGGACGTCCAGTCGCAGTCGGTCTGGCGCGTGTAGCTGTCGAGATCCAGCTCGCGCTCGCCCATCCAGCGGCGGCGCGCCGGCCAGCGCTCGGAGCCCAGCGCCTGGCAGGCGGCGCGCAGCGGCGTGGGGAAGTAGCGGATCGTCGGCCACAGCGTGCCGTCGGCGGTGACCTGGCGCACGCCCGCGACGCCGACGTCGGGCTGGGCCTCCAGCACGGCGATGACGTCGGCGAGGCGGCCGTCGAGCAGCTCGGTGTCGGGGTTGAGCAGCAGCGCGTACGGCGCGTCGACGGTGCGCAGGCCCTCGTTGTTGCCGTAGGCGAAGCCGCGGTTGGCGCGGCGCAGCACGCGGACCTCGGGGTGGTGCTCGGCGACGTACTCGGCCGAGCCGTCGGTCGAGCCGTTGTCGACGACGACGACGTCGAGCTGGAGGCCGTCGGCGTGGGCCGCCAGCGAGGAGAGGCAGGGCCCCAGCCACGACCGGCTGTTGTGGGAGACTACGATGATCGCCAGATCGGCCATGTGCCAACTCAACGCGACGGCTCGCGAAGATCTTCCGCCCGCGCGAAAGCCCGAGCGCGGCATGGCCGTTGGTCCAGGAGTACCTCAGCACGCCCCGACTCAGCGAGCCCGCCTCTCATGGACCTGATCACCACCCTGCGCGCCCTCTGGCGCGGCCGCCTCTTCGTCGTCCTGGCGACGCTCGTGGCCGTCGCCGCCGGCCTCGTGGTCGCCTACCGCGTCACGCCGGGCCTCCCGCCGAAGCTGGAGAGCCGCCAGTACGACGTCGCGCTCGGGACCGTCAACGTCCTCGTCGACACGCCGGACTCCCAGGTCATCGACCTCGACCCGAGCGGCGCCGACGCGGTCGGCACGCGCGCGTCGCTGCTGGCCAGCCTCATCTCGACGAGCCCGATCAAGAACGCGATCGCCACGCGCGTCGGGATCCCGGCCGACGAGCTGACGGTCATCGGCCCGCAGGCCGGCGCCGGGGCGGGTCCGTCGACGGGGTCGGCGGTGTCGGGGACGAAGGACGCGGTCGCCAGCGGGCGCCGCGCGAACATCATCTCGATCCGGACCGACGAGACGCTGCCGGTGATCTCGATCGACACCCAGGCGCCCACCGAGGAGGGCGCGGTCCGGCTGGCCAACGGCGCCGCCGCGGGCCTGCAGGACTACCTGGCGACGGTCGTCAAGACCCAGCAGGTGCCCGAGAAGCGCCGGCTCGTCCTGCGCACGCTCGGCACGCCGGAGGTCGGCGTGTCGGTCCGCGGCCCGCGCAAGGCCTACGGGGTCGCGCTCGCCTTCTTCTTGTTGGCGTTCTTCTGCGGCTTGATCATCATCCTGCCCGGCATCGCCCGCGGCCTGCGCGAGGCGGCCGCCGCCGAGCGCGCCGAGAAGGAGCGCGAGCAGGGCGGCCGCGACGCGGGGGCCGGCGCGGGCGCGGGCGCGGCGGGCGCCGCGGTCGCCCAGGCGACGGCCGCCGACCCCGCCGCCGACGCGGCCCGCCGCGACGACGACACGCCCCAGTGGGCGCGGCGGCCCGACGCCGACCGCCCGCCGCTGGGGCCGACGGCCCCCGAGCCCTCCCGCTGAGCCCTGACGCCCGGCCGGGCGCACTGTGAAGCAGTATCTTTACAGTGCGCCGGGCTCTTGGTCGCCAACCATCCCGGCGCCGGCCGGGCGGCCTTGCCGCCCGGCCGTTCTTTTTCGGCCGGGGCGCGGTGCCGCCGGCCCGCCGTTCCCGCGCCTCAGCCCCGCAGCGGCGCGAGGCGGTCCCGCAGCTCGGTGCCGACGCGGCGGACGGCGGGCCAGGGCCGAGGGCGGGGGGAGGGGATCGAGGCCAGCGGGGTCTCGAAGCGGCTGTGCAGCCGCAGCGTGGCCGGGCCGTCGGTGGGCAGCGGCAGCGGGGCCCCGAACTCCGTCACGGGCGTCGCGCCGTCCAGCGACCAGCCGGCGAAGGCGTCGGCGCCCTCGGAGGGCGCGAGCACGGTCACCTGGGTCGCGCCGTCGGCGGGCAGCGTCAGGCGCAGGCGGTTGGCGTAGGGCCGCACCACCGCGGTGGTCCCGGACACGTGGACGCGCGCGTTGGTCTCGGCCATCGTGCCCAGCGCCGTCCACTCGACGTCGCCCATGCGGTTGACGGCGTTGGCGGCGGCGGCCAGCGGCTCGAGGCCGCCGGCGACGTCGTCGTGGTGGCCGTAGAGCACGATCGGATGCCCGAGGAACGCGCGCAGCGCGAGGCCGTCGGCCTCCCAGTCCAGCGGCACGCGCGGCAGGACCGGGCAGCCCTCGACGAACGTCGCCGGGTCCCAGCCCGCCAGCGGGCGGTCGGCCGGCGGGTCCTCGGTCCACGGCAGCGGGTGGATCGCGCAGAGGCCGTCGTAGGGCAGCGCGCCCAACGCGCGCGCGGTCGACGGCGCGCACATGCCGTGCGGCGCGGTCATCACGTGGCTGACCGGCAGCCCCGCGGCGCGCTGGAAGGCGTCGATGCGCCGCAGCGCCTGGCCGCACAGCACGAGCGCCGCGTCGAGGTCGGCGGGCTGCATCAGCTCGCGCTTCTCGTGGTTGTTGCCGTGGAAGGCCAGCGACAGGCGGTCGGCGCGCTCGCGGAACAGGCGCACGGTCGGCCCGTGGGCGCCGAGGCGGTCCAGCGGGATCATCGCCATCGACGCGTGGTAGTTGTAGGCGTCGGCATGCGCGACCAGCTCGGCGAAGTCGATGTGGCCGTAGGTCGGCCGACGCAGGTTGGGGTCGTCGAAGAGGATCGCCGCGCGCACGGGCGGCTCCACGACGCCCGCCGGCTCGGCGACCGCGCGCAGGAACGACACCATGGCCAACAGCGACAGCCCGCGCGCGCCGTGCAGCGCGTCGCGCAGCGGCGCGTCCGGACCCAGCGCGAAGAGCGGCGCGGCCACGTGGTCGACCGGCGCGTGCGCGAGCCGTCGGGTCCAGACCGCGTCGCGGCCCGCGGTCGCCAGGACGATCGCGCCGTCGCCCGCGTCCAGCGACGCGCCCCCGGCCTGCGGCTCCTGCGGCGTGAGCGTGACGCCGCGCAGCCGCCGGTCCAGCTCCGGCGCGTCGGTCAGCGCCACCGCGCGCGGCGCGGCGGCCGCGGAACCCGCGCCGCGATCGGCGCCCAGCACCAGCAGCGGCACGGCCACCGCGCGCTCGCCCAGCGCTCCGCCGCCCAGCGCGATCACGCCGTGCGGCGGCCCGGCCTCGTCGGCCGGCCACCCCACGAAGTCCACCGGGAACGCCGCCGACAGCGCGCCCCACGTCCGCGCCTGCTCCTCCAGCGCCGCCGCGGGAGCGACGGCGACCCGCGCGCGCTCGATCACGAAACCCCGAGGCAGAGGTTGACCGCGCGGCGCGCGTAGAACCCGGCGGCCGAGGCGGCCAGCGTCATCGCGTCGCCGATCGAGCCGCCCCGCGTGGCCAGCCGCTCGGCGGAGTCGACCAGCGGCGCCAGCAGCGCCGACCAGCGCAGCTCGTCGGCCAGCTCCAGCGCCGCCGCGCTCGCCGCCCGGCGCGCGTCGGCGTCGCCCAGCAGCGCGTCGAGCGCGTCGGCCGTGGCCTCGACGTCGCCGGGCTCGACGAGCGTCGCCGCCCCGGCCCGCGCCATCTGGTCGGCGACCACGTCGCCCCGCGCCAGGACGCTCGGCAGCCCGGCCCAGATGTAGTCCATGTACCGGGCGCGCGCGGCCAGCGGCGACTCGTCGGCGCTGGCGTGCAGCGTCAGCCCGGCGTCGGCGTCGCGCAGGTAGCGATCGCGTCGGGCGTAGGGGACCCACTCCTCCAGGAAGAAGACGTGGCGCCCCTCCAGCCCGCGCTCGCGCGCCAGCTGCCGCGCCTCGTCGGCGGCGTTCAGCGTGGCGGTCAGCTCGTTGGGCGGCGGGCCGACGGTGATCACGAAGCGCACGTCGGGCCGGCGCTCGGCCAGCCGCTCGATCGCGCGGATCGCGGTCCCCGCGTCCAGCCAGCGCCAGACGCTGCCCCACCACAGCACCAGCGGGTCGTCGGCGCCGATGGCCGCGAAGCGATCGCGCAGCGGATGCTCGTCGACGAAGTCCGGCGCCTCGGGCAGGCCCATGCCCGCCAGCGTCAGCTCGGGCCCGCCGTCGCCGCGCCGCACGCCCGCCAGGTCGGCCACCGCGCGCTCGCGCTGGGGCTCGTTGGCGCAGACCACGATGTCGGCCGAGCGCAGCTGCAGCTGGCGCAGCTTGCGCCGCTGCGCGGTCAGCCGCCGCACCTTCCAGCCCGACCCCAGCGTGCTCAGCTCCAGGTCGACCGGGTCGTACAGGTCGGCGACGCGCACCTGGCGGCGCGCGGCCACGGCCAGCAGCAGGAACGGCGGCAGCAGCGGGCCGACGACGACGTCGTGGCGCAGCGCCTCGCGCACCAGCCGCCGCCGCGTGCGCGGGACGAGGCGGATGCCCTCGCGGACCTGCTCGCCCGCGACGTCGGCGATGACCGTCACGTCGTGGCGCGTCGCGAAGGCCTTGGCGATCTCCCAGCCGCGGATCTCCGGGCCGGCCGGCTTGTCGCCCGGCTCGCCCTGGATGATCACCAGCACGCGCCGGCGGTCGGCATCGGTCATCGCGGGGGCACCTCGTCGTGTCGCTCGGTCGGGTAGGTCGACGCCGCGGCCAGCGCGGCGAGGCTCAGGAAGACATAGGGCGCGTGCGGGAAGGCCATCGAGTCGAACAGCTGGCTGACGACGAGGAAGACGACGGCCGCCGACGCGGCGATCAGGTGCGGCGTCGCGGTCGTCGGATCGCGCCCGCGGATCCAGCGTCGGGCCACGGCGACCACCGAGGCCATGATCGCCATGTAGGACAACAGCCCGACGACGCCGATCATGACCAGGTACCCCAACAACTGGTTGTCGAGGATCCGGTAGCGCTGCTCGCTGTAGGCGCCGTAGCCGCGCCCGAGGATCGGGTGCAGGAAGACGTCGGGGCGGACCGCGTCGTAGTCGGCGGTGCGGTCGTTGACCGTGCTGACCGAGTGCAGTCGGTGCGAGTTGAACTGGATGAGCACCGACCCGAACGCGCCCGGGGACAGCACGTGCACGAGCACGAAGATCACCAGGCCCAGCGGCGCGAGGCGCAGCAGGCGGCGCGGGCGGAAGAAGACCAGGACGGCGATCGCGGTGACCGGCGCGATGATCGACGTCTTGCGGAACGTCGCGATCGCCGCGGCGAGGAACAGCGTCATCGCCAGCGCGTAGCCCAGGCGTGTGCGCGTCTTCTTGGCCTCGATCAGCCCGACGACCGCGATCGGCAGCGCCATCGCCAGCATCGACGTCAGCTCCAGCCCGTGCTGGGCCGGCCCGCGGATCAGGCGCCGGCCGATCTCGTCGACCGCGCCGAGCTGGTAGGTCGACGGCACCACGAACAGCTTCGGGATGAAGATCTTGCTCGAGAGGTCGTAGAAGACGTTGTAGTTGGTGTTGTACTCCCAGATCGTGCCGAGCGAGGCGACGATCGCGAGGATGAACGTGAACTTCAGGAACGCGCGGACCTCGCCCGGCCGGACGATGCTCGTCATCAACACGAAGAACGTGAGGTAGGCGAAGATCGTCAGCAGCTGCTTGATCGCCTCGTCCAGCTCGCGCGTCTGGTTGAGCACGTGCACGTTGACGACGATGCTCATGGCGCAGATCAGCACGAACGTCCCGAACGCGTAGTGCGGGGCGGTCATCTTCAGCCGCGGGCGGTTGCGCCCGCCGAAGATCTGCGCGACCACCCAGGCGCCGACGAGCACCGGCAGCAGCAGGCGGTCGAGCTCCATGTCGACCGGCCCCGAGAAGCGCAGCTTGATGGTGTTGAACGGGACCAGCCACAGCATCGCGATGAACGCGGCGACCAGCCACGGCTGCACGCGGCGCGTGTGCGGCCACAGGTCGGCCTGGCGCTCGGCGCCCGGGGCGGCGGGCGCGCCGCCGGTCCGGTCCGGGGCGGGGGACGCGACGGGCTCGCGCTCGGCCACGGCGGTCGCGGCGCCCGGCGCGCCCGGCCCGTGGTCCCAGGTGGTCAGCTCACTCAGGCTCATGCCCGCCCAGCCTCGACGGGGGGACCGTCTCGAGCTTCGGCAGCCACCAGTTCTTGCCGTCGCGGCGCTCGCGCTCGGCGTCCAGGGCCCAGCCGTGGCGGACGCGCAGGACGACGCGGAACGCGGCGCAGGCGACGACGAAGGAGATGAGGAACGTCAGCAGCCCGATCTCGATGTCGACGCTCGGGTTGACGACGCCGCCCTGCGCGCGACCGAACTGGATCAGGCGGGTGCGCGCCGTGGGCGCGATGCCCTCGCGGTCGGCCATCATCGTCAGGTAGTCGTTGAGGCCGTCGACCGCGGCGTTGGCCAGCCGGGCGGCGGCCTCGCCGGACGGCGCCTGCGCGGCGACGTAGATGATCGGCTGGGCCTCGTTGGAGGAGATCGCCAAGCGGTACTTGTCGGTCTCCTGGATGAGGTCGGTCGAGCGGCGCTCGGAGCCGGGCTCGGTCGCCGAGCGCGGCAGGTCGGCGCCCAGCGAGGCGTCGGCGACGATCGCGCGCTCCGGCACCCCGGCGCGCTGCGCGATGAACGCGCGCACCGGCGTGCTGGCCATGACGTTGCTGAGCAGGTCGGCGCGCGTGGTCAGCGACTGGAAGTCCTGGGTGTTGGCGCGCAGGTCCACGATCTTGGACTTCGGCGCGTCGACCATGACCGTCGTGGACGCGGCGCCGATCTGCAGGTGGCGCGGCGTCAGGCCGGGCGGCGCGATCGACAGGTGGTAGAGGCTCCACAGCGACATGACCACCGCGAACGCGAGGCAGAGTCCCGCGCCGAGCTTGTGCCGCCAGAGCTGATGGAGAAGCGCGCCGAGTCGCATGGTCAGTCACTCAACGCCGGGCCCGGCGTCGAACTTTCAGGACAGGACGATCTCCGCGCCCTCGCCGACGGCCAGCCGCAGCGACGCGGGCGGCGTGAGCGAGCGACGGACCTGCGCGCCGCGCCCGATGACGCTGGCCTCCAGGCGCCGGCCCAGGAACGCCAGGCGCGCGCCCGGGAGCACGATCGAGTACTCGACCTCGGCGCCCTCCAGCTCGACGTCGGCGCCGATCGAGGTCGACGGGCCGACGTAGGAGTCGACGATCCGCGCGCGCGGGCCGATGATCGCCGGCCCGCGGACCAGGCTGCGCTCGACGTGCGCGGTGGGGTGGATGACGACCGGGCCCTGGACGCGCGAGTCCAGCAGCGCCTCGGCGGCGACCGATGGGGTCAGCTCGGCCAGCACCCGGCGGTTGGCCTCGAGCAGCGAGTCCTGGCGGCCCAGGCACGGCAGGCAGCCGTCGACCTCCTGGACGCGGACGTGCCCGCCGCCCGCGGCGATGCGCGCCAGCGGGTCGTGGTCGGAGGCGCCGTCGGTGAGGATCGACACCGCGCGTCGGCTGAGCATCATCGAGCCGTCGTGCGGCGCGCCGGGCCGGTCGCCGTCGGGCAGGCCCGGCGTGCGCAGCGCCAGCGCGTCGAGCCGCTCGTCGGCGAACGCGGCGATGTGCGGGTGGATGCCCTCGCGCAGCACCGTCCCGGCGCGGCGGACCAGCACCGGCTCGTGGGCCATCAGGTCGCGGGACCGCGCCAGCGCCTCGGCCACCGGCGCGTGCGGCGCGCACTCGGCGTAGCGGACGGTCATCCGCCAGTCCTCGCCGTCGCCGACGGCGTCGCGGATCACCCCCGCGGTGCCCGGCTCGACCGCGATCGTGGTCTCCCGGACGCCCGCGGCGCGCAGCGCGTCGAGGTCGTGGAACAGCAGCGGGCGGTTGGCCACCGGCACGAGCGGCTTGGGCGTGGAGCGCACGCTGGCCCACGGCTGGTCGGGGCGGGCGGCGGAGGAGAGGACGAGGGCCTGGGCGATCTCCATGAAAACAGGAACGCGCGCGGATGCCCGCAGCTTCCGCGTACGACCGTTCATCATTCGCGCACCTCGCGGCGAACGGGGCCGCGCGGAAGCCCGAGGGGTCCTCCGACGTTCCTCGGGCATGGACCGCAAGCCGGCGACGCTGCTGCTCGTCAGCCCCGTCTTCAACGAGGCCGAGCACCTCGACCGCACCGCGCGCGCGATCGCCGCGCAGACCGTGCGGCCCGACCGCTGGATCATCGTCGACGACGACTCGTCCGACGACACCCTGGCGATCGCGCGGCGCTGGGAGGCCGAGCTGCCGTTCGTCACGGTGCTGCAAGCCGACGACGCCGAGGACGGCCCCGACCGCCTGGCGCTGGCCCGAGAGGCGCGCGCGTTCAACCAGGCGCTGCGCGTCGCCGGGTGGGAGGGCTACGACTACGTCGGCAAGCTCGACGGCGACGTCGAGCTGCCGCCGGAGTGGTTCGCGACGTTGTTGTCGCGGATGACCGAGGAGCCGGACCTCGGGATCGGCGGCGGGCGCCTGGTCGAGCCCTATCCCGACGGCTGGAAGATGATCCCGATCCCCGACCACCACGTGCACGGGGCGGTCAAGCTCTACCGGCGCGCGTGCCTGGAGGCGATCGGCGGCATCCCCGAGCGCCTGGCCTGGGACACGATCGACGAGACCTACGCGCGCATGCGCGGGTACCGGACGCTGAGCCTGCGCGAGCTGGTCGCCCGCCACCACCGCGTGTGGGGCTCGGCCGAGGGCCGGCTGCGCGGCAAGGCGCGCCACGGCGAGTGCGCCTACATCCTGCACCAGACCTGGACGTGGACGACCCTGCGGGTCTTCAAGCTCGGGCGCGTTCCACCCTATGTCGTCTCCGGGCTGGCCTACTTCTACGGCTACGCGCGCGCGGCGGCCCGCCGCACCGAGCGCGTCGACGACCCCGAGTTCCGCCGCTTCGTCCGCGCCGAGCTGCGCGGACGCCTGCGCGGTGGGGTCCGCGGACGCGTGGAAGATCCGGCGCCGGTGAGTCGTTGATGAGCAAGATGAGCACTCCACCGAACACGTCTGCTGAAGGCCCGCGCCTGTCGGGCGACCGCGTCCTCGTCACCGGCGGTGGCGGCGCGATCGGCTCCAACCTGGTCGACCAGCTCGTCGAGGCCGGCGCCGCGGAGATCGTCGTCCTGGACAACTTCGTCCGCGGCCGGCGCGACAACCTCGCGTGGGCGCTGGAGAACGGGCCGGTCACGCTCGTCGAGGGCGACATCTGCGACCGCGACCTCGTGCACGGCCTGACCGAGGGCAAGGACCTGGTCTTCCACCTGGCGGCGCTGCGCATCACGCAGTGCGCCGAGGAGCCGCGGCTGGCCAACGACGTGCTGGTCAACGGCACGTTCAACGTCATCGAGGCCGCCGCCGAGCACGACGTCCGCAAGCTCATCCTGTCGTCGTCGGCGTCGGTCTACGGCCTGGCCACCGACTTCCCGACGCGCGAGGACCACCACCCTTACGCCAACGACACGCTCTACGGCGCGGCCAAGGTCTACAACGAGCAGCTGCTGCGCAGCTACCACGCGATGACCGGGCTGGACTACGTCGCGCTGCGCTACTTCAACGTCTACGGCGAGCGCATGGACATCCACGGGCTCTACACCGAGGTGCTCGTGCGCTGGATGGAGCGCATCGCCGCCGGGCAGCCGCCGATCATCCTCGGCGACGGCAAGCAGACCATGGACTTCGTGTTCATCGCCGACATCGCGCGCGCCAACGTCCTGGCCGCGGCGTCCGACGTCACCGACGAGGTCTTCAACATCGCCTGCGCGACCGAGACGAGCCTCGGCGAGCTGGCCCAGATGCTGCTCAAGGTCATGGGGTCGGACCTCGACGTCGAGTACGGCCCGCCGCGCGCGGTCAACGGCGTGACGCGCCGCCTGGCCGACGTCTCCAAGGCCCGCGAGCAGCTCGGCTGGGTGCCGGAGATCGACCTCGAGGAGGGCCTGCGCCGCCTCGTCGCCTGGTGGCGCGCCGAGCGCGAGCACGAGGGCGTCCAGCCGTCGCCGGCGAAGGCCGCGTGACCATGGAGGTCCCGTTCGCCAAGCCGACGCTGACCGGCGAGGAGGGCGCCGCGGTCGCGGCGGTCATCGCCTCCGGCTGGGTCTCGCAGGGCCCCAAGGTCCAGGAGTTCGAGCGCCGCTTCGCGGAGCGCGTCGGCGCCGCCGAGGCGATCGCGGTGTCCAACTGCACGACCGCGCTGTCGCTGGCGCTGCACGTCGCGGGCGTCGGCCCGGGCGACGAGGTCATCGTGCCGTCGCTGTCGTTCATCGCCACCGCCAACTCGGTGTGGACGCTGGGCGCGACGCCGGTCTTCGCCGACGTCGACCCGTTGACCTACAACCTGGACGTCGCCGCCGCCGAGCGCGCGATCACGCCGAAGACCAAGGCCATCATGCCGGTCCACCAGGTCGGGCTCCCGGCCGACATGGACGCGTTCTTCGCGCTGGCCGACGCGCACGACCTGCAGATCGTCGAGGACGCGGCCTGCGCGGTCGGCGCGCTCTACAAGGGCCGGCCGATCGGCTCGCTGGGCCCGTCGGCGTGCTTCTCGCTGCACCCGCGCAAGGTCATCACCACCGGCGAGGGCGGGATGATCACCACCCAGGACGCCGAGCAGGCCGACCGCATGCGCAAGCTGCGCCAGCACGCGATGGACCTCTCGGACCTCGCGCGCCACTCGGCCAAGGGCGTGGTCTTCGAGGGCTATCCCGAGCGCGGCTTCAACTACCGGATGACCGACATGCAGGCGGCGCTGGGCCTCTGCCAGCTCGACGCGCTGGACGGCATCCTCGCCTCCCGCGCCCGCCTGGCCGCGCGCTACGACGAGGCGTTCGCCGCGGTCCCGTTCCTGCGGACGCCCTACGAGCCCGAGTACGCCCAGCGGACCTGGCAGTCCTACTGCGTGCGCGTCCTGCCGGGCGCGCCCGTGGAGCGGACCGAGTTGATGCAGCTGCTGCTCGACGAGGGCATCCCGACCCGGCGCGGCGTGATGGCGATCCACCACGAGGGCGCCTACCCGGGCGTCACCGCCGACCTGGCCCACACCGACGCGGCCGCCGCCGAGGTGCTGATGCTGCCGCTCTTCGCCGACCTGACCGACGAGCAGCAGGACCGCGTCATCGAGCGGGTGCTCGCGCACTGCACGGCGCTCGCCGCCTGACCTCCACCGCCCCGATCGACCCGCTTCCACCACCACGCCGCCGCGCAGAGAAGACCGTCATGGACGCGATCTCCACGAGCCATCCCGAAGTCCTCATCGCCGCGGGCGCCGACGCGTTCGTCGACGCCGCGCCGACGCGCCGGACCACCGCGGTGGCCTGCCGCGCGCTGGACGTCGCGGTCTCCGCCGTGCTGCTGATCGTGCTGGTGCCGGTCTTCGCCGTGATCGCCGTCGCGATCCGGCTCGACACGCCCGGCAGGGTCGTCTACCGCCAGAAGCGCGTCGGGCGCGGCCTCAAGCCGTTCACGCTCAACAAGTTCCGCTCGATGCACGACGGGGCCAGCCACGCCAAGCACCAGGCCTACGTCGAGGCGCTGATCAAGGGCGACCAGCCCGACCAGGGCGGCGACAAGCCGTTCTACAAGCTGTCGGAGGACGAGCGGGTCACGCGCGTGGGCCGCGTGCTGCGCAAGACGAGCCTCGACGAGCTGCCGCAGCTGTGGAACGTGCTGTGCGGGAACATGTCCTTGGTCGGCCCGCGGCCGTGCCTGCACTACGAGCTGGAGGCCTACCCGGCCCACTGGTTCGGGCGCTTCGCGGTCAAGCCCGGCATCACCGGCGCCTGGCAGGTCGGCGGCCGCTCGGAGATCGGGTTGGAGGACATGATCGCGTTGGACATCGAGTACGCGGCCCAGCGGTCGTTCTGGCTCAACGTCAAGATCCTGCTGCGCACCGTCCCGGTGGTGCTCAACCGCCGCGGCGCCGCATGACCGGCGCCGGCCGGCGCGCGCTGATCGTCAGCGAGAACGCGCCCGTCCCGTCGGACCGCCGCGTCTGGAACGAGGCGCGCGCGCTGCGCGACGCCGGCTGGCGGGTCAGCATCGTCTGCGCGATGGGCGAGACCCGCCACCGCGAGCCCCACGAGGTGCTCGAGGACATCGCGATCCACCGCTTCCCGCTGGAGCCCGCGAGCGGCGGCCTGGTCGGCTACGCCCGCGAGTACGGGCAGGCGCTGTGGCGGATCCGCGCGCTCGTGCGCCGCCTGGCGCGCGAGGAGCGCTTCGACGTCGTCCACGCCTGCAACCCGCCGGACGTGCTGCTGCTCGCCGCCCGGAGCCTGCGCCGCGACGGCACCGCCTTCGTCTTCGACCACCACGACCTGGTGCCGGAGCTCTACCGCGCGAAGTTCGGCGACGGCCGTAGCCCGATGCACGTCGTGGCGCGCGCGATGGAGCAGGTCGCGTTCCGGTCCGCGGACGTCGTGCTGTCGACCAACGGCTCCTACGCCGCGATCGCCACCGGCCGCGGCGGCCGCGCCTCCGAGGACGTCTTCGTCGTGCGCAACGGCCCCGACCTGGAGCGCTTCCGCCCGGTCGACCCCGACCCGTCGCTGCGCGCGGGCCGGCCGTTCCTGGTCGGCTACCTGGGCATCATGGGCGCGCAGGACGGCGTCGACCACGCGCTGCGCGCGCTGGCCTGGATGGCCGGGCGCCGCGACGACTGGCGCGGGATCCTCGTGGGGGAGGGCGACGCGCTGCCGGGCCTGAAGGCGCTGGCCGCCGAGCTGGGCATCGCCGACCGCGTGGACTTCGCGGGCTGGCGCGGCGACGACGACATCCGCCGCATCCTGTCGACCTGCGACGTCTGCCTGGCGCCCGATCCGCCGAGCCCGCTCAACGACGTCTCGACGATGATCAAGATCCCCGAGTACATGGCCATGGGGTGCCCGGTCGTCTCCTACGACCTGCGCGAGTCGCGGGTCTCGGCCGGCGACGCCGCGGTCTTCGTGGCCGGCGGCGACCACGCCGCGCTCGGCGCGGCGGTCTCCGAGCTGCTCGACGACCCGGCCCGCCGCGAGGCGATGGCCGCCGCCGGCCTGGCCGCCGTGCGCGACACGCTGGCCTGGCAGCACCAGGTCCCGGCGCTGCTGGCCGCCTACGAGCGCGCGGTGGAGCTGCGCGCGCCGGCGGCGCGGCGGCCCGTCGCGGCCTGAGCCGCGATCGCGCTCAGGTTCCCGACGAGGGCGACGGGGTCGCGCCGCTGCCCCAGCGCACGACCGCCGGCGAGTCGCCGTGGGCGAGGTAGCGCGTCGGCCGCCCGCTGCCGTCGGCCGCGGTCTTCCACACCGCGCCGTCGACGCCGTAGAGGACCTGGCGGTCGTCGAGCCACATCACCTGGTCGTCGACCGAGCGCGTCTCGGCCAGCGGCGTCTCGCGCATCGTCTTGAGGTCCAGGACGGTCAGCCGCCACGGCGCGCTCGACGAGCCGGTGCGCTTCTTGTAGGCGATGCGCGTGCCGTCGGGCGACAGCGACGGGCACTCCACGTTGGTGTGCAGCGTGCGCGCCGTCCGCGAGCGGATCGAGCCGCGGATCAGGTAGGTCTTGCCGCCGGTCGCGAGCGTCGCGTAGAACGTGTCGTCGTCGGACGCGAACGTCACGCCCCAGTAGTTGACGTCGACCGCGGTGATCTGGTCGTCGCCGTCGAAGGTCGTGAACTTCTCGAGGTCGGCGATCTTGCGCCCGTCCTGCATGTCGATGAGCGTCGTCTGCGTCGAGAACGTCCCCGGCGCGGCGTAGGCGTGGCCGGCGACGAACAGCGTCACCGCGCCGTAGCGGCCGTCGGGGGAGACGCGCGCGCGGCTCGGGATGCCCTCGACCGGCACGTTGGCGGTCACGTGCATGGAGGTGTCGAACAGCGCCGCGCGGTAGCCGGCGGCGAAGCCGCTGCTGCGCGTCAGGCAGATCCCGCGCCCGCCGGAGAACGCGACGCGGTCGCAGCTCAGCGACGTGTTGACCGGCGTGGCCGCCGGGTCGGAGACCGGGGCGATCGCGATCTGCCCGCGGTGGTCCAGGCGCCGGTAGACGACGACGGGCCGGTCGGCCGACCTCGCGTCGGTCAGCGCCGTGCTCGCCCCGGCCGAGACCTTGGCGCTCGAGCCGCCCGAGTGCGCGCCCGCGAGGATCGCCACGCCGGCGCCCACCACGCAGAGCGCGAGCAGGACGCCGAAGGCGATGAGCCGCGTGCGGCTAGACGTGGGCGGGGACACGCGTGCGGTGGAGGACGAACGCGGCCAGGGCGATCGCCGCGCACAGCGCCAGGCCGAAGGCGGCCAGCGCGTCGTGGATCCCGATCAGGGTCCACAGCGAGCCGAACAGGATCGAGGCGACGAGGCGGGCGATGTTCGTCACGGTACCGACCAGGGCCAGCCCGCTGCCCCGCACCTCGTCGGGCACGACGCTGGAGGCCAGCGCCATGATCACGCCGTCGGTGGCCGCGTAGTAGGTGCCGAGCAGGCCGAGGCCCGCCGCCAGGACGCCCCAGCCGCCCAGCGGCTGCAGGATCACCGCGTAGGTGGCCAGCAGCGTCGCGTAGCCGCAGAGCAGCACGCGGCCGCGCCCGAAGCGGTCGGCCAGGCGGCCCATCGGGACCGCCAGCACCATGAACGTGAGCGAGCTGCCCACGAACAGCAGCGGGAACAGCGAGTTGCCCAGGTCGAGCTTGCGCTGCAGCGCCAGGAAGAGGAACGCGTCGCTGGCGGTGGCCAGGCTCAGCGCGGCGGCCGCGATCAGCAGCCCGCCGAAGCGCGGGACCCGCAGCAGGCGTCCGGCGGCGGCCAGCGACGGCCGCTCCTGCTCGTCGGCGTCCTCGCCGCCGGGCCGCAGCGCCGGCGCGCGGACGAACAGCACGATGATCGCGAAGCCGAGGATCGCGATGAAGAAGCTGACCAGGAAGATCGAGTTGAAGGCCAACGGCGCCGCGGCGAGGATCAGGAACGCGACCAGCGGGCCGATCATCGCGCCGGTCGTGTCCAGCGCGCGGTGCACGCCGAAGGAGGCGCCGAGCTGGTCCTTGGGCGTCGACAGCGAGATCATCGCGTCGCGCGGCGCGGTCCGGATGCCCTTGCCGACGCGGTCCAGCAGCACGACCGTGCCGATCGCCGAGACCGCGGTGCCGATCGTCGCCAGCAGCAGCTTGCAGATCGCCGACAGGCCGTAGCCGCCGGCCGCGACCTCCTTGTGGCGGCGCAGGCGGTCGCCGACCATCCCGCTCAGCAGGCCGACGAGCGCGGCGGCGCCGTTGTAGATGCCGTCGACGACGCCGAAGGCCAACGGCGAGAAGCCGCCGACCGAGATGAGGTACAACGGCAGGATCGTCACGACCATCTCCGAGGAGATGTCGGTGAGCAGGCTGGTGATGCCGAGCAGGACGACCGTGCGCGGCACCGCCGCGGCGCGGTCGGTGGCCAGCAGGCGGCGGTGGGCCTTCAGGAAGGCCGTGGAGTTCGAGACCTGGTACATGAGCTAGCGGTCGAGCCGGCGGACGGCGGTGGTGGCGAACTTCAGGGCGGTCACGCACGGCGCGCCGACGCTGAGCGTCTGGCCGCGCTTGATCGAGACGTAGAGGACCGAGCGCCCGCAGACGGCACGGTGCCCGGTGACCTTCAGCTTCGACGCCTGCTGGACCTGGCGGCTGAGCGCCGACAGCGACTGCGTGGTCACCGCCAGCGACACGGACGTCCGCCCGTCCCGCGAGCGGTAGACGCAGCTCGGCCCCAGCGGCGCCTCGACGGGCTCGGCGATCGCGGTGCGCATGATCGCCCGGGCCTGGGACTTCGTCACCAGGTTGCACGGGGTGAAGCGCCGCGCCGGCTTGCTGGTCTGCTTCTGCAGCAGCGTGGCGTAGCCGGGCTTGACCGCCGCGCCCTTCTCGTTGGCGGCGTGCTCGGACTGGGGCGTGGCGGGCACCGGGTTGTCCGGCGAGCCGAGCGGGCCCCGCTGCGCGTGGCGGTCGCCGCCACCGCCGCAGCCGGCCAGCAGCGCGGCGGCCAGGAGCGCGGTCGTGAGGGGGGCGAAGGTCTTCATCTCGCTCGACCAACGTCGGACCCGCGGCGTTTTTCACGCGAGGGTCTCGAAGTGGTGCATAAGCGCGGGCGAAAGACCCGGTTGGCGGACCCAGACGAAGGTCGAGGATTTGCCCTGGTGGGCGCCTAAGCCGTGCACGCGTCGGCTTTGATTGGCGTTGATCGTCTGGATGACGAGCACCCGAGTGGTTCTCGCAACGACCGCTCGCTCCCTGGACAAAGGCCCCCTCATGAACCGTCGCACCTTTTCCGTCGCTGCCCCGCACACCCGCACCGGCACGCTCATGCTGGTCGCCGCGCTGTTGGCGTTCCTCGCGCTGGCCGCGCCGCGCGCCGCGCGCGCGGACGCCTGCACCGCGCCGGTCACCAACCCGGTCGCCTGCGAGAACAGCCAGACGGGATCGGCCCCCTCGGACTGGCAGGTCGACGGCGAGGGCTCCTCGACGATCCAGGGCTTCGCCACCAGCCAGAGCGTCAACAAGGGCGACACGATCGGCTTCAAGATCAAGTCGTCGACGACCAGCTACCACATCGACATCTACCGGCTGGGCTACTACGGCGGCCTCGGCGCGCGCCTGTGGCAGGGCAACCTGACGCCGACCAACACGGCCACCCAGCCCGCCTGCACGGTCGACAACCACCCCGACCAGCCGTCGTTGAACACCGGCCTGATCGACTGCGGCAACTGGAACGTGTCGCGCACCTGGACGGTCCCGTCCAACGCGGTCTCGGGCGTCTACGAGGCGCACCTGGTCCGCAACGACGGCCAGGGCGACAGCAAGATCCTCTTCGTCGTCCGCGACGACTCCAGCCACTCCGACATGCTCGTGTCGACGTCGGACTCCACGTGGCAGGCCTACAACAGCTACGGCGGCAACAGCCTCTACACGTGCACGGTCTCCTGCCCGCCCGGCGACCCGTACGCCTACAAGTCCGCGTTCAAGGTGTCCTACAACCGCCCGCTGGACACCGAGGACACCAACCCGCCCTCCTCGTTCTTCGGCGGCGGCGAGTACCCGATGGTGCGGTTCCTGGAGGCCAACGGCTACAACGTCACCTACACCTCCAGCGCCGACGTGGGCAGCCGCGCCTCGCTGCTGCTCAACCACAAGATCTTCATGAGCAGCGGCCACGACGAGTACTGGTCGCAGTCCCAGCGCGACGCGGTCACGGCGGCCCGCAACGCCGGCGTCAACCTCGCGTTCTTCTCCGGCAACGAGATCTACTGGCGCACGCGCTGGGAGAACAGCATCGCCGGGACCACGACGGCCAACCGCACGCTCGTCGCCTACAAGGACACGCACTTCAACGCGCCCACGGACCCCGTCTCCTGGACCGGCGCCTGGGCGGACCCGCGCTACACGGCGGCCAACAGCGGCATCGAGCCCGCCAACTCGCTCTCGGGCCAGATGTTCGTGGTCAACGCGGGCACGACCGACATCAAGGTCCCACAGGCCTACGGCAAGCTGCGGCTGTGGCGCAACACCGCCGCGGCGACGCTGGGCACCAACCAGACGCTGACGCTGGCGCCCCGGACGCTGGGCTACGAGTGGGACGTCGACGCCGACAACGGCTTCCGGCCCGCGGGCACGATCGACCTGTCCTCGACGACGGCCAGCGGCCTGGAGTCGTTCACCGACTACGGCTCGTTCACCAACGCCAACGACACGCGCACGCACAACATGACGCTGTACAAGGCGTCCAGCGGCGCGCTGGTCTTCGGCGCGGGCACCGTGCAGTGGTCGTGGGGCCTGGACCAGGAGAGCGCCGCCTACAACACGCCTGACCGCAACATGCAGCAGGCGACGATCAACCTGTTCGCCGACATGGGCGTGCAGCCCTACGCGGTGCTGCCCGGCCTGTCGACCGCGACCAAGTCCACCGACACGTCGGCGCCGACGGCGACGATCACCTCCAAGCCGACCTCGGCGGCCGACGGCTCGAAGGTCACGCTGGCGGGCACGGCGACCGACACCGGCGGCGGCATCGTCGCGGGCGTCGAGGTCTCGACCGACGGCGGCACGACCTGGCACCCGGCGACCGGCACGTCGAGCTGGACCTACCAGTGGACGGTCCACGGCGCGCCCACCGCGACGATCAAGGTCCGCGCCACCGACGACAGCGCCAACATGCAGGCCAACCCGACGACCGCGACGGTCTCGGTGACCTGCCCGTGCTCGGTCTGGGGCACGAGCTACACGCCGCCCAACGTGGTCGCCGACGACAACACGCCGGTCGAGGTCGGCGTGAAGTTCACCGCCGACAGCTACGGCGCGGTCACCGGCGTGCGCTTCTACAAGATGACCGGCAACACCGGCACGCACATCGGCAACCTCTGGACCTCGGACGGGACGCGCCTGGCCACGGCGACGTTCACCAACGAGTCGGCCACCGGCTGGCAGACCGTGACGTTTCCGACGCCGGTCCCGGTCCTGCCGGGCCAGACCTACGTCGCGTCCTACTACGCGCCCGCCGGCGACTACGCGGCGACCGCCAACTACTTCTGGCGCAACCCCGCCCCGGTGCCCGAGGGCGGCGCGATCAACGACTCCCCGCCGCTGCACTTCCCGCGCGGCTCCAGCACGGGCCTCTTCAGCTACAGCGGCACGAGCACGTTCCCGACGTCGTCGTTCAACGCCGGCAACTACTGGGTCGACGTGACCTGGACGCCGATCGCCGCGGCCGGGCAGGTCACGGGCGTGACCGCCACGGCCGGCAAGGGCTCGGCGACGGTCTCCTGGACCGCCCCGTCCTCCGGCGGCGCGCCGTCCTCCTACGTCGTCACGCCCTACGTCGGCACGACGGCCAAGACCGCGACGACGGTCTCCGGCGTCCCGACGCCGCCGACGACCACGACGATCTCGGGCCTGACGCCGGGCACGACGTACACGTTCAAGGTCACGGCGACCAACCCGACGGGCTCGGGCCCGGCGTCCAACGCCTCCAACGCGGTGACGCCGACGGCGCCGACCGCGCCGGCGGCCCCGACCGGCGTCAGCGCCGAGCCGGCGACGAGCTCGGCCCGCGTCACCTGGACGGCGTCGAGCACCGACGGCGGCAGCCCGATCACCGGCTACACGATCACGCCGTACATCGGGACGACCGCGCAGGCGACGACGACGGCCGCGGCGTCCGCGACGAGCGCGACGGTGACCGGCCTGACCAACGGCACGACCTACACCTTCAAGGTGACGGCGACCAACGCCATCGGGTCGACGGCCTCCGATCCGTCCGCCGCGGTGACGCCCGCCCAGTCGATCTTCGACCTGACCGTGCCGTCGGTCGTCGACGGCGGCGACGGCACCTCGGTCGAGCTGGGCGTCAAGTTCAAGTCCGACACGTTCGGCGCGATCAGCGGCCTGCGCTTCTACAAGGCGCCGGGCAACACCGGCACGCACGTCGGGTCGCTGTGGGCCTCCGACGGCACGCTGCTGGCGCGGGCGACGTTCACCTCCGAGTCGGCCTCCGGCTGGCAGCGGGTGAGCTTCGACCAGCCGGTGCCGATCACCGCGAACACGACCTACGTCGCGTCGTACTTCGCGCCGGTCGGCCACTACTCGATCACGCCCCAGGGCCTGGCCTCCGGCGTCGACAACGGCACGCTGCACGCGATCGCCAACTCGTCGAGCGCCAACGGCCTGTACGTGTACCGCTCGACGCCGGGCTTCCCGACCGGGTCGTTCAACGCGGCCAACTACGGCGTCGACGTGATGTTCACGTCGATGTCGGTGCCGGGCACGGTCACGGGCGTGACCGCGACGGCCGGCCGGTCCTCCGCCTCGGTGTCGTGGACCGCGCCGTCCTCCGGCGGCACGCCCACCTCCTACGAGGTGACGCCGTACGTCGGCGCGACCGCGCAGACGACCAAGACGGTCACGGGCACCCCGTTGGCGACGACCGCGACGGTGAGCGGCCTGACCCCGGGCACGAGCTACACCTTCAAGGTGCGGGCCGTGAACCCGGCGGGCAACGGCCAGATGTCCTCGGCGTCCAACGCGGTCACGCCGACGGCGGCGACCGCGCCCGACGCGCCGACCGGCGTCACGGTGGCCACCGGCAACGCGACGGCGAAGCTGACGTGGAGCCCGCCGGCCTCCGACGGCGGCAGCGCGATCACCGGCTACACGGTCACCCCGTACGTCAACGGCGTGGCGCAGACCACGACGACCGCGGGCGCCTCGGCGACCAGCGCGACGATCACCGGCCTGGCCAACGGCACGCCGTACACGTTCAAGGTCTCGGCGACCAACGGCGTCGGCTCGACCGCCTCGACGGCCGGCGCCGCCGAGACGCCCGGCAGCACGCTGCTGGACTTCGGCACGCCGGCCACGCCCGACGTCAACGACAACGACGGCGTCGAGGTGGGCGTCAAGTTCAAGACCGACACCGCCGGCCAGGTCACCGGCCTGCGCTTCTACAAGTCCTCCAACAACGGCGGCACCCACGTGGGCACGCTGTGGGCGGCCAACGGGACGCAGCTCGCGCGGGCCACGTTCACCGGCGAGTCCGGCTCGGGCTGGCAGACGGTGGACTTCAGCGCGCCGGTCGACGTGGCCGCCAACACGACCTACGTCGCGTCGTACTTCGCGCCGCAGGGCCACTACTCGGCGACCGGCCAGGCCTTCTCGACCGCGTTGGACAACGCGCCGCTGCACGCGATCGCCGACGGCGTGAGCGCCAACGGCGTCTACGGCTACACCTCGGCGCCGAGGTTCCCGGTCAGCAGCTTCAACGCGGCCAACTACTGGGTCGACGTGCTGTTCACCGCGACGGCGGCGCCCGACGCGCCGACCGGCGTGACCGCGACGGCGGGCAAGAGCGCGGCGGACGTGTCCTGGACGGCGCCGTCCGGCGGCACGACCCCGACCTCCTACGAGGTCGTCCCGTACGTCGGGTCGGTCGCGCAGACCTCGAAGGTCGTCAGCGGCAGCCCGCTGTCGACGAGCACGACGATCAACGGCCTGACCGCGGGCACGAGCTACACGTTCAAGGTCCGCGGCATCAACGGCGGCGGCAACGGCGTCCTGTCGTCGGCCTCCGGCGCGGTCACGCCGTTCGACTCGGTCGCGCCGGACGCGCCGACGAACGTGTCGGCCGCGGCGGGCGCGGCCTCGGCGCGCGTGAGCTGGACGGCGCCGGCCTCCGACGGCGGCAGCGCGATCAGCAGCTACACGATCACGCCGTTCCTCGGCGGCACCGCCCAGGCGACGACGACGGCCTCCGGCTCGGCGACGTCGGCCACGGCGACCGGCCTGACCAACGGCACGGCCTACACCTTCAAGGTGACGGCCAACACGGCGGCGGGCTCGACGACCTCCGACGCCTCCGGCGCGGTGACGCCCGGCACGACGCTGCTCGGGTTCGCCACGCCCGGCACGCAGGACGCCGGGGACGCCGACGCCATCGAGCTGGGCGTGAAGTTCAAGAGCGACGTGGACGGCCAGATCACCGGCATCCGCTTCTACAAGGCGACCGCCAACACCGGCACGCACGTGGCCACGCTGTGGACCGCGGGCGGGACGGCGCTGGCGCGGGCCACGTTCAGCGGCGAGTCGGCCAGCGGCTGGCAGAGCGTCGACTTCGCCTCGCCGGTGACGGTCACCGCCGGGACGACCTACGTCGCCTCCTACCGCGCGCCCAACGGCCACTACTCGGCCACCGGCCAGGCCTTCGCCTCGGCGATCGACAACGCGCCGCTGCACGGGATCGCGGACTCGGTGTCCTCCAACGGCATGTACGCCTACGTGTACAACACCAACCCGGTGTTCCCGTACGGCAGCTTCAACGCCACCAACTACTGGGTCGACGTGCTGTTCACGGCAGGGTCGGGCACCTGATCGGTGCCTGACCTGCTGTTGATCGGCTCCGGCGGCTTCGCGCGGGAGACCGCCGAGGCCGTCGGGGCCGTCAACCGCGTGGCGCCGTCCTGGGACCTGCTCGGGTTCCTGGACGACGACCCGGCGCGCCAGGGGACGCTCGTCGACGGGCTGCCGGTCCTCGGGCCGACCAGCGCCGTGCACGACCACCCCGAGGCGCACGTGCTCGTCTGCACGGGGCGGCCGACGAACTACGTCAGCCGCCGGGCGATCGTCGAGCGCCTCGCGCTCGACGAGGACCGCCACCCGACGGTCGTGCACCCGATGGCCAGCGTCGGGGTCAGCTGCCGGGTCGGCGCGGGCTCGGTCCTGCTGGCCGGCGTCGTGCTGACCGCCGACGCGGTCGTGGGCCGCCACGTGGCGGTCATGCCGCAGGTCGTGCTGACCCACGACACGCGCGTGGACGACTGGTGCACGCTGGGCTCCGGCGTGCGCGTCGGCGGCGGCTGCCACATCGAGGAGAACGCCTACGTCGGCGCGTCGGTCGCGATCCGCGAGGGGCTGACGATCGGCGCGCGCGCGATGATCGGGATGGCCGCCGTGGTGACCGCCGACGTCCCGGCCGAGCGGCTCTGGTACGGCGCGCCGGCGCGCGACGAGGGCCGCGCGCCGCTGCCCGACGATCCTCGGCGCTGAGCGTCGCGGATCGGCCGATCCGCGCAGAAGCAGCGCATCGGGTCGACCGTTGATGGGGTGTATGGACACGGTCGCAGAAGACGAGGCGCCGCCGCAGCACGCGGTCAGCCGCGCGCCGCGCGCGCTCGCGCTGAGCTTCGTCAACGGCCTCGCGATGCGGCTGGGCACGCTGGGGATCGGCATCGCGCTGGCGCGCGTCGTCGGGCCCGAGCAGTTCGGGACCTACGCGGTCGCGCTGCTGGCGCTGACCGCCGCGCTGAGCTTCAACGAGCTGGGCGTCAGCCTGGCGATCGTGCGCTGGCCCGACGAGCCGGAGGCGATCGCGCCGACGGTGTCGGCGATCTCGATGGCGGCCAGCACGCTCATCGCGGCGATCGGCTTCCTGGTCGCGCCCGCGTTCGCGTCGGCGATGGGGGAGCCCTCCGCGACGTCGGTCGTGCGCGTCATGGCGGTCAGCGTGCTCATCAGCGGGACGGTCGCGACGCCCGCGGCGCTCCTGCAGCGCGAGTTCCTGCAGGAGAAGCGCATGCTCTGCGACCAGGTCAACACCTGGGGCGGGGCGATCTGCTCGCTGGCGCTGGCCATCGCCGGGATGGGCGCGATGAGCCTGGCGATCGGCCGGATCATCGGCAGCGGCGCGGCGATGGTGCTGTTCCTGCGCTACTCGCCGCTGCCCTTCCGGCTGCGGGTCGACCGCGACGTCGCCGGGCGGCTGCTGCGCTTCGGCCTGCCGCTGGCGGGCGCGTCGATCATCGTCTTCGCGATCAGCTTCGCCGACCAGATCGTCGTCGGCCGCGTCCTGGGCTCGACCGCGCTGGGCTTCTACCTGTTGGCCTTCAACCTCTCCAGCTGGCCGGTGCAGATGTTCTCCCAGCCGCTGCGCGCGGTGGCGCCGCCGACGTTCGCGCGCCTCCAGCACCGTCCCGAGGTGATGCACAAGACGTTCGGGAGCATCGTCGGGCTGCTCGGCGCGGTCACGTTCCCGGTCTGCCTGCTGCTGGCCGGCGCCGCCGAGCCGGTCATCCGCTTCGTCTACGGCGCCGACTGGACGCCCGCGTCCTCGGCGCTGCTGTGGCTGGGCATCATGGCCGCGTTCCGCATCCTCTTCGAGTTGGCCTATGACTACCTGGTCGTGGTCGGCGTCTCGCGCTCGATCTTCACGATCCAGCTGGTGACGCTCGTCGCGCTCGTCCCCGCGCTCGTCGTCGGCGCGCACACCTACGGGACGCCGGGCGTCGCCGCGGCGCAGGTCCTCGTCGCCGGCGTGGTCATGTTCCCGCTCTACCTGCGGCTCTTCCACCGCGCGGGGCTGGAGGTCCCGCGCGTGCTGGCCCGCCTGGCGCTGCCGGTGCTGGCGGCGGCCGGCGTCGGCGCCAGCGCGCTGGCGCTCGCCTCCGCGCTGCCGTCCGACGTGATCGCGCTGCTGGCCGGCGGCGGCGTCGCGCTGCTGGCGCTCGGCAGCCTCGTCTACCGCGACCGCGCCGAGCTGGCGCAGCTGCGCGGCTCGGCGCTGGCCGGCGCCGCCGTCCAGGAGCAGGCGCCGGCATGAGCGGCGCGGGCGCCGAGGCGGCGGCCGCGCTGGAGGCCAACGACGCGAGCCTCGGCGCGCTGATCGCGACGGCGCGGGAGCACCTCGCGCGCGGGCGCGACGACGCGGCCGCGGCGACCGGCCAGGCCGCCGCCCAGCACGCGTGGATGAACCACGCCGGACGCTTCGCCAGCCCGGAGCTCGAGGCGCTGCTGTCCGAGCTGGCCGACCGCTGCGCGCCGGCCGCGACCGCGCCGCGCGCCCCGCGCGCCGACCCCGACGACGTCCTGCACGTGCTCACGCAGTGCTACCCGACCGGCGGCTCGACGCGCGAGGTCGTGCGCTGGCTGGAGCAGGACGGCGACCGGGCGCACCGCATCTGCGTCACCCGCCAGGAGACGACGCCGATGCCCGCGTTCCTGACGGGCGAGGACGCCGTCGCGCGACCGATCCGCCTGGACACCGCGCGCGGCGGGCTGATGGCGCGGGCCGCGGCGCTGCGCGAGCTGGCGATGACCACCGACGTGGTGGTCCTGCACGTCCATCCCTACGACGTGGTCCCGGTGATCGCGCTGGCCGGGCGGCGGCGCCCGCCGGTCGTGCTGGTCAACCACGCCGACCACGTCTTCTGGCTGGGCGTGTCGATCTCCGACGCGGTCCTGCACATGCGCGACAGCGGGCGGCGGCTGGCCGAGACGCGCCGCGGGCTGCAGCCCGCGCGCTCGGCGGTGATGGCGCGGCCGCTGATGCCGCCGCGGCGGCGGCTGAGCCGGGAGGAGGCCAAGGCCCGGCTCGGCCTCGATCCCGGGACGGTCCTCCTGGCCACCGCCGCCGACGCCAGCAAGTACCGCCCGATCGGCGGCGACGCGTTCCTGGACCTCGTGACGCCGGCGCTGCTGCGCCACCCCGAGGCCGTGCTGATGGCGGCGGGCCCCGACGACGCGGGCGACTGGGCCGCGGCCTCCGCGCGCACGGGCGGGCGCGTGCGCGCGCTCGGGCGCCTGCCCTCGGTCGCGCCGCTGCACGAGGCCGCCGACGTCTACCTCGACTCGTTCCCGTTCTCGTCGCTGACCTCGCTGCTGGAGTCCGGCAGCGTCGGCAACCCCGCGATCACCTACCGCGGCCACCCGGAGGGCTGCGGCGTGCTGGGCGCCGACGTCCCCGGCGTCGACCCCTACATCTCGGCGCCCGCGGACGCCGCGGCCTACGACGCGGCGCTGGAGCGCGCGATCGGCGACGCCGGGTGGCGTCAGGAGATCGGCGCGCGGACCGCCGAGGCGATCTGGGACTCGCACACCGGCGCGGGCTGGCGCGCCGACGTCGACGCCGTCTACGCGCTGGCCGCCGAGCTGGCCGCGACGCTCGGGCCGCCCGCGCCGGGGCCGGCGCCGTTCGCCACCGCGCGGGTCGACGAGGTCGTCCGCGACGTGATGCTCCAGACGCCGTTCGCGCAGGGGCCCGACGCCGCGCTGATCGGGCACCTCGGCCTGATGCCGCCCGCCCAGCGCGCGGCGACCGCGCTGGCGCTGAGCCGCGCCGGCCACCGGCCGTCGCCGCGCGACCTCGTCTCCGAGTGGCTGCGGCCGCGGCTGGCCGACGCGCGCCGGTGGGTCGAGGCCCGCCGCGGCGTCGTCGATCCGGCCTAGGGTCGTGATTCACGACACCTAGCGCCAGTTCTCCAGCAGGTCGGCGTCGCCGACCTGGCGCACGACCCGGCCCGGGACGCCCATGACGAACCCGCGCGACGGGACGTCGGCGGTGACCACGGCGCCGGCGGCGACGAACGCCTCCTCGCCGACCTCGACGCCCGGCGTCAGCACGACGCCGCCGCCGATCCGGCACGCGCGCCGCAGCGTCGCGCCCCGCAGCCGGTAGCCGTCGTCGTGGCGGTTCATGGTGTCGTCGTTGGTCGTCATCGCGCACGGCCCGACGAACACGTCGTCCTCGACGACGCTGAAGCCCGTGATGTAGACCGAGGTCTGGATCCGCACGCGGTCGCCGATGACCACGTTGTTGTCGACCGCCGAGCCGCGGCCGACGACGGTCCCGGCGCCGACCGTCGTGTGCTCGCGGACGAACGCCTGGTCGCCGACGATCGAGCCGGCGCCGATGCGCGCCGAGGCGAAGACGATCGCCTGCGCGCAGATCGCCGCGCCGTCGCCGATGACCAGCGGCTCGTCGCCGACCGGGGCGGCGCCGCTGGTCGGGGCGAGCTTCGGGCGCTTGCCGAGGATCGCGCCGTCCTGGATGACGACGTCGTCGCCGATGACCACGCCGTCGTGGACGACGACGTTGGCGCCGAACGTGACGTTGGAGCCGACCTGCGCGGTTGGGCTGAGCGTGAGGTTCGTGGGAGCGGAGGCCATGGGCGCGGGACCCTACCGTCCGCGTTGCGCTTCGTTAAGGACGTACGAATTCCCGCCGCTTGCGGGCATACCCTCTGGACCGCCGTGCTGGTCGACGAGCGCTCCTCTGCCCTGAAGATCCCGACCGCGCCGTCCGGCACGGCGCTGGCTCGCGCGCGGGCGCACGGAGGCGTGGTGCTCGTCGGCGTCTCGCTGGCGATCGCCGCGCTGACGCTGCTGCTGCCCAGCGCGCCGACCTACGACCCGTGGTCGTGGATCATCTGGGGCCGCGAGATCGCGCACCTCGACCTCGTGACGACCGACGGCCCGTCGTGGAAGCCGCTGCCGGTCATCTGCACGACGATCTTCTCGTTCTTCGGCTCGTGGTCGCCGGACATGTGGCTGATCGTCGCCCGCGCGGGCGCGATCGCGTCCGTGGTCCTGGCCTTCCGCGTGACGCGCCGGATCGGTGGCGGCGTGGTCGGCGGGGTGATCGCCGCGGCCGCGCTGGCGATCGCGCCGTGGTGGATCCGCAACGCCGCGCTGGGCAACAGCGAGGGCCTGATCGTCGCGTTCCTGCTGGGCGCGATCGACCGCCACCTCGCGGGCGACCGGCGCGCCGCGTTCCTGCTGGCCGCCTGCGCCGGGCTGCTGCGCCCCGAGGCCTGGCCGTTCTTCGGGCTCTACGGGCTGTGGCTGATCTGGACGCGGTCGCTGTCGTGGAACCTGGTCGTCGGCGTCGGCGCCGGCGTCCTCGCGCTCTGGCTGCTGCCGGAGTGGTGGGGCTCGGGCGACTTCCTGCGCGCCGCCCACCGCGCCAAGAACGTCAACGCGGGCGCGCCGACCTACGCCGACAACCCGGTCAAGGCCGTCTTCCAGAACGCGGGCGACATGCTCACCGGGCCGTTGATCGTGGCGTTGGCCGCCGCGGCGGTCATGGTGACGGTCAAGCGCTCCAAGGCCATGGGGTGGCTGATCGTCATGGCGGTCGCCTGGCTGGGCCTGGTCGCCTACATGACCCAGGACGGCTTCTCGGGCAACCAGCGCTACCTGATCGCGCCGGTCGCGCTGCTGATGGTGCTCGGCGGCGCGGGGGCGGGCTGGGTCGTGCACGGCGTCCTGGACCGGCTCGGGACGCTCGGGACCCGGGCGGTGGTCGTCGCCCTGGTCGCCGCCGTCGCCGGCGTCGGCTTCATGGCCCCGAGCTTCGACCGCCTGGGCCCGACGTTCACCGGGCTGAAGTGGCAGGCCGACCTGGCCGACCAGCTGCCGGGCCTGATCTCGAAGGCGGGCGGGGCGGACGCCCTGAAGCGCTGCGGCAACCCCTACACCGGCCCGTTCCTCGTGCCGCTCGTCGCCTGGAACCTGCACCTGCACACCAAGCAGGTGAAGCTCGACCCGCGGACGCCCGCGGTCGTCTTCCGCGTCAAGACCACCAACCACACGCGCGGCGCGGCGCCGTCGCTGCGCAACGTGGGCGCGGGCCGCACGCTGGCGGCCAACGACAAGTGGCGGATCGTGGCGGCGTGCGGATGAGCGCCGTGGCCGACGCGCCCGCGCAGGCGCCCGCCACCGCCTCCGAGCCCGCCACGTCCTCGCCCACGCTGGTGCGCGCCGCCCGGCGCCACCCGTGGGCGCCGCGCGTCGTCGGCGTGCTGGCGATCATGGCGCTGTCGGTCTGGCTGCGCACGCACGCGCTGGACGCGAAGTTCTGGATCGACGAGGGCCTGTCGGTCGGCATCGCCCACCACGACCTGTGGCACATCCCCGGCGTGCTGCGCCAGGACGGCTCGCCGCCGTTGTACTACATGCTGCTGCACGTCTGGATGGGCGTCGTCGGCGGCGACGGCGAGTCCCGGACGCACGCGCTGTCGGTGCTCTTCGCGACGCTGACGATCCCGGCGGCGTGGGTCGCCGGGCGCCGGCTGTTCGGCGAGCGCGCGGCGTGGGCCAGCGCGGCGCTGTGCGCGACGCTCCCGTTCCTGACCTACTACGCGCAGGAGACCAGGATGTACGCCCTGGTCGCGCTGCTGGGGACGTGCGCCTCGGGCGCGTTCGCCATCGCCTACGGGCGCGGCGAGCGCTGGGCGATCCCGCTGTTCGGCGTGCTCACGGCGGCGACCGTGTACACGCACAACTGGGGCCTGTTCCTCGCGGTCGGGATGGGCGTCGCGTTCCTGGTGCTGCTGTGGACCACGCCGCCGGAGCGGCGCGGCGCGTTCTTCCGCGACGGGCTGCTGGGCTTCGGCCTGCTGTTGGCGCTGTACGCGCCGTGGATCCCGACGCTGCTGTTCCAGGCTCGGCACACGGGCGCGCCGTGGGCCGAGGCGCCGGACTTCGGCGGGCTGCTCACCGGGCTGCAGAACCTGGTCGGCGGCCTGGAGACCGCGCTGATGGTGTTCGTCGTCGGCATGGGCGGCGTCCTGACGCTGCGCCACGACCACCGCGAGCGCTGGCGCGCCGCGGTGGCGCTCGGCGTCGTGCTGGCCGTCGGGGTCGGGCTGGCGTGGCTGGCCTCGCAGGCCTCGCCGGCGTGGTCGACGCGGTACTTCAGCGTGTTCATCGGCCCGGCGCTGCTGCTGGCCGGCGCGGGCCTGACGCGCTTCGGCAAGGTCGGGCTGGTCGCGCTGGCGATCGCGCTCGTGCTGTGGTTCAACCCGCGCGAGCGCGCGATCCGCAGCAAGAGCGACGCCTACCGCGTGGCGACCACGCTCAAGCAGCAGGGGCTGGTCGCGCCGGGTGACCTCGTCGTCGCCGTGCATCCCGAGTACGGCCCGGTGATGCGCTACTACCTCGGCGGCGGCTACCAGTGGGCCGACGCCCTGGGCAAGGTCCGCGACGACCGCGTCTTCGACTGGCGCGACGCGCTGGCCCGCTTCAGGGCCGCCGGCCCGCGGCGCACGCTGGCCCAGCTGGAGCCGATGGTCCAGCCCGGGCAGCACCTGGTGCTGATCCTCCCGATCATCCGGACCGCGTCCTGGGGCGCGCCATGGACCGGGGAGATCCGCCGCCGCGCGCCGCAGTGGGAGCAGGCCGTCGACGCGGACGACCGCTTCATCCGCGTCAAGCCGGTCCCGCGCTTCGGCGACCACGCGCTGCCGCGCGGCGTGCGCGCGATCGTCTACCTGCGCAAGTAGCTCCCGCGCGCCCTCCGCGCGCGGGCCCTCCCAGACAACGCCCAGGCGGCGTTCAGGACGCGTTCAGCGGGCCCCGGGACCCTGCTGCGCATGCCTGCTGCTCCCTCACCGCGTCGCTTCGCCGCCGGCGCGCTGGCGTCGATGGTGGCGATCTTCGGCGTCCTGGCGCTGCGCCTGCACGACGGCGACGACCCCGGCATGGCGGCGACCAAGGCGGCCGCGCGGTCGACCACGACGGCGTCGGACCCGTCGTCGGCGACCGGGACGTCCTCGTCGTCGAGCGACCCCGGCTCGTCGACCTCGTCGTCTTCTTCCTCCTCCTCTTCCTCCGACCACGCCGGCGCGATGTCCTCCACGCCGTCGGCGTCCACCTCGGCGTCATGAGCGTCCTCGACGAGCGCTTCACGGTGATGGGCGCGCGCGGGCGGATCGTCCTGGCCGACCGCGCGCCGGGCGACGAGCCCTCGCCGCGCCTGCGCCGCGCCCACGCGGACGCCCGCGCGCGGCTGGACGACCTCGAGCGCCGCTGGACGCGCTTCGACCCGCGCTCGGACCTCAGCCGCCTCACCGACGACCCACGCGCCGTGCTGCCCGCCGATCCCGACGTCGGCGCGCTGGTGCGCGCGGGGGCGTGGGCGGGCCGGACCAGCGGCGGGCTGGTCGACATCACCTTGGGCGCCCAGATCGCCCAGGCGGGATACGACGGGCACTGGACGGGCTCCCCGGCCCCGTTGCCCGAGGCGCTGGCGGCCGCTCCGCCCCGAGCGGCCGCCTCGCCCGATCCCGCCGCGCGCTGGTCGCTGCTCGGCGCCGACCGCCACGCGGGCACGATCCGGCGCCCGCCGGGCGTGGCGCTGGACAGCGGCGGGATCGGCAAGGGCCTGGCGGCCGACCTGGTCGCCGCCCAGCTGGTCGGCCTGCGCTTCTTCGTGGACGTCGGCGGCGACGTGGCGTTCGGCTGCGGCGGGGCGGAGGCGCACGGGGTCGTCGTCGAGCATCCGCTGACCGGCGCGCCCGCGCACCGCCTGGCGATCGCCTCCGGCGGCGTGGCGACCTCGGGCCTGCACCGGCGGATCTGGCGCACGTCGGACCCGCCGGGCTTCGCCCACCACCTGCTGGACCCCGCGACCGGCCGTCCGGCGTGGACCGGCGTCCTGGCCGTGACCGCGGTCGGGCGCAGCGCGCTGGAGGCCGAGGTGCTGGCCAAGACCGCGCTGCTGCGCGGGCCGCGCGGCGCCCGGGCCACGCTCGCCGGCCAGGGCGGGGTGATCGTCGCCGAGGACGGCGCGGTCGCGGTCGTCCCCGCGCTGCGCGCGCTCGCGCGGAACGCCGTCCGGGAGCGGGCGGTGCCGGCATGACCTCGCTGAACCCCTTCCACTACACGTGGTGGCTGGCCTCGCGGTCGGCCGGGATCGTCGGCTTCCTCGCGCTCGGCGCGGTCGCCGTCCTCGGCCTGCTGAGCGCTCTGAAGGTCTTCTCGCCGAAGACCAATGCCCGGCTGCGGCCCTACCACGAGCGTCTGGCGCTCACCGGCCTGGGCGCGATCGCCGTCCACGGCACGCTGCTGCTCGCCGATCCGTGGCTGCATCCCGGCGTCAGCGGCATCCTGATCCCGTTCACGATGGGCTACCGCCCGCTGGCGACCGGGCTGGGGATCATCGCCTTCTACGCGCTCTGCGCCTTCGGCCTGTCCTACTACCAGCGGCGCCGCATCGGGGCCCGTCGCTGGCGCTCCGCGCACCGCTTCGCGTCGATCGCCTTCGTCCTGGGCGGCCTGCACGCGCTGCTGGCGGGCACCGACGCGAGGTCCCCGCTCCTGCTCGGCCTGATCCTCGGCCTCTTCGCCCTGGTCGGGATCCTCGGGGCGGCCCGCGCGCTGGGGGTCCCGGCGCCGCGTAAGAGGGCCGCAAGCGCTGCGTGAAGCTTTGTTAGGTCGCGTTAGCGGGAGGCCGGATTCGGACTCCCAGCGGGCAATGTGCAGGGTATGACGCTTGTCGACACACCGCCGACGCTGCCCACGAACGAGGACGACGGCCACGGGGACTCCCGTCCGTACGTCGTCATCGGTGGTGGCCCGGCCGGCCTGTCCGCCGGCTACCTGCTCGCCAAGGCGGGCAAGAAGGTCATCGTGTTGGAGGCCGAGGACCAGGTCGGAGGCCTCGCGAAGACCGTGGTCGACCCCGACGGGTACCGCTTCGACCTCGGCGGCCATCGCTTCTTCACCAAGAACAAGGAGGTCAACGACCTCTGGCTGGAGATCATGGGCGACGAGTTCCTGATGCGCCCGCGCATGTCGCGCATCTTCTGGCGCGGCAAGTACCTCGACTACCCGCTCAAGGGGACCGACGTCATCAAGAAGCTCGGTCCGGTCGAGCTCGTGCTGTGCGGCATGTCCTACCTGTGGGCGGCCGTCAAGCCCAAGGGCAAGGAGGAGACCTTCGAGGACTGGGTCTCCAACCGCTTCGGCAAGCGCTTGTTCAAGCACTTCTTCAAGTCCTACACCGAGAAGGTCTGGGGCGTCTCCACCAAGGAGCTGCGCGCCGACTGGGCCGCCCAGCGGATCAAGAACCTCAACTTCTTCTCCGCCGCCAAGGCCGCGTTCCTCGGCAACAAGGACGACATCACGTCCTTGATCGACAAGTTCCAGTACCCGCGCTACGGACCGGGCCAGATGTGGGAGATGATGACCTCCCGCATCGAGGAGATGGGCGGCGAGGTGCGGCTGAACTCGCCCGCGCAGCGCATCGACGTCGAGGACGGTCGCGTGGTCCGCATCCACACGCCGCAGGGCGTCATCGAGCCGCGCGGCACGGTGTCGTCGCTGCCGCTGCGCCACATGGTCGGCCTGACCTCGCCGGGCGCCCCGGCCGAGGTCCAGCAGGCCGCCCAGGGCCTGCGCTACCGCGACTTCCTGACGGTCGCGCTGGTGCTCGACGGCCAGGACCTGTTCCCCGACAACTGGATCTACATCCACGAGCCGGGCGTCCGCGTCGGCCGCATCCAGAACTACCGCTCGTGGTCGCCGTGGATGGTGCCGGACCCCGACACCGCCTGCGTCGGCCTGGAGTACTTCGCCTTCAAGGGCGACGACCTCTGGACGATGGACGACGACAAGCTCGTCGAGCTGGCCACCCAGGAGCTCGCGCAGCTCGGCCTGGCCAAGCCCGAGCAGGTCAAGCGCGGCTACGTCGTGCGCGTGCCGCTCGCCTACCCGATGTACGACGAGACCTACGCGCAGCGCGTCGAGACGATCCGCTCCTGGCTGGACCCGCTGACGGACTTCGTCCAGGTCGGCCGCAACGGCCTGCACCGCTACAACAACTCGGATCACTCGATGCTGTCGGCGATGCGCGCGGTGGACAACATCCTCCGCGGCACCGACCACGACATCTGGGCGGTCAACGTCGAGTCGGTCTACCACGAGGAGCAGACCGACGCCGACACCGAGCAGCCCTACGCCAAGCTGCCCAAGACGGTCTACGAGAACGAGCCGCTGGTCACCGAGGTGTAGCCCTCCAGCTCCATGTTTGTCGCCACGGGCGGCCGGGGTACGTCCCCGGCCGTGCGTGCAACACGACGGGCCGCCGGTGTTCGGGCGGCCCGTCGCCGTTAACGCCATAAGCGCCGCCGTCGTCCCCCGTTGAGGAGTCGTACTGCTCTCAACGCGCAAGGGACGTTCGACATGGTGCGGTGGATCCGGCGGCACACCACGTTCGCCAACGTGGTGGCGTGCGTGTGCCTGTACGACGGCGGCGTCGAAGCTGATCACCGGCAAGCAGGTCGAGGATCGGTCGCTGACGGCGGCCGACATCAAGAAGGGCTCGTTGACCGGCGCCGAGGTCGAGGACGGCTCGCTGAGCCCGGCCGACTTCAAGGGGTCGGTCGGCCGGATCCAGGGCGCGCCGGCGTGATCTCGACCCGGCCGGGCGTGACGCTCAACGCGCCGCACGGCGCCGACCGGGACGGCGACGGGGACCGCGATCGGCAAGGCCACGGAAGCGACGCGATCGAGATGCTGGTGTTCGCCCGCTGAGCGGGCCGCTCACGCCCGGACGGCGCTGAACCAGCGGCCGTCCATGAGGATCTCGGCTTCGCCGCCGCCGCCCAGCTCGGCGGCGAGGTCCGCGCCGCTGAGGAACCGCTTGAAGACGCGGTGGCGCGAGCCGTCGTTGAGGATCCGCTCCTCCCAGCGCTCCCGCTCGCCGTGCTCGCGGGGCGCGCTGTCGATCACGACCAGCTCGCCCGGCGCGACGCGGCGGGCCTCGGCGAGGAACGCGGCGCGCTCGGCGGGGACGAGATGGCCGTAGAAGTGGCCGGTCAGCACGCGGTCGAAGGCGCCGTCGGCGAAGGGGAGGGCGAGCGCGTCGCCGGTGAGCGCGAGGCCGCCGTCGCCGTCGCCGTCGCCGCCGCCGCGCTCCCGGAGCCGGTGCTGGGCGATCGCGACCATCGCGGGCGACCGGTCCAGCCCGACGACCAGGTCGCCGCGCAGGTGCCGCGTCAGGAAGGCGGTGCCGCAGGCGACGTCGAGCCCGACGAGCCGCTCGACCTCGTCGGCCCAGCCGGGACGGTCGCGCGTGGCGAAGCGCCCGGTGCCCTCGTACCACTCGTCGTACTCGGCGGCGCGGGCCTCGTAGTAGGCGTGGGTGTCGGCGTCGCGCGCGAAGGCCACGCTCGTCAGGTTACGCGTGCCCGACGAGGATCCCGACGACCGCGACGAGCACGCCGCCGAGCGTGACCTGGACGAGGCTGACCGGCAGCGGGACCGACATGAAGCGCTTGCGTACGTAGGCGATCGTGACCAGCTCGATCGCGACGACGACGTAGGCGACGGCCAGCGCGGTGGAGACGTTCCCGATCAGGAACGGCAGCGCGTGGAACGTGCCGCCGAGGAACGTCGCGCCGCCCGTGATGAGCCCGCGGGACAGCGACGAGCCGCGCCCGGTCACCGAGCCGTCGTCGGACAGGCCCTCGGAGAGGCCCATCGAGATCGCGGCGCCCAGCGCGGAGGCCAGGCCGACGAGCAGCGCGGCGCGCGAGCCCGCGAGGAAGGCGGCGGCGAAGATCGGCGCGAGCGTCGAGATCGTGCCGTCGATCAGCCCGACCAGGCCGGGCTGGATGCGCTGCAGGACGAGGCGGCGGCGCTCGGCGTCGGCGGCGTGGTCGGGTCCGACGCCCTTGGTGGAGGTGGGGAGATGGAGGACCTGTTCGCTCACGGGCTTCATACTACAAGCCACTAAAGATAAGGATGCCCTAACATGTGCCAGTGGGTATGAACGCCACCCGATCCCCCGAGCACGACCACGCCGAGGCCGACGCGCGCCTGGCCGCCGCGCTGCGCGAGCGCGGGCAGCGCGTCACGTCCCAGCGCCTGGTGATCGGCCGCCTGCTGCGCGAGCTGGACCGCCACGTCACGGCCGAGGAGGTCCTGCGCCGGGCCTCCGAGCAGCTGCCCGGCGTGTCGCTGCCGACGGTCTACGCGACGCTCGACCTGCTCGCCGAGCTGGGGGAGGCGCGCCGCGTCAGCGTCGGCGGCCCGGTCCTGTACGACCCGCGCACCGAGGATCACGCGCACCTGCGCTGCCGCTCCTGCGGCGCGGTCTTCGACGTCGACGTCCCGTTCGACACCGCGGTCGCGCTGCGCGCCGCCCGCGAGGCCGGCTTCGCGCCCGAGGCCGCCGAGGTCGTGGTCGAGGGGCTCTGCGCGGACTGCGCGGCCGCCGCGCGCGGCTAGTGTCGTGATTAATTAATTGGGTAGCAGCTTTCCGGGATGCTCGGCGGCGAGCGCCCGGAGGCGGCCGGCGAATGAATGAATCACGACACCAGCGGCGGGTCGTCGCTCAGTCGCCGCTGGGCAGCTCGGGCATCGACGGCGCCTCGGCCGGGGCGTCGCCCGCGTCGCCGGACTCGCCGTGCGCGTCCTCGTCGTCGCGCCCGCGCGGCATCCCGATCGGCAGCGTCAGGACGAAGTGCGCGCCGGCGCCGTCGGCCTGCGACCGCGAGGCCAGCGCCAGCTCGCCGCCCAGGCGCCGCGCCAGCTCGCGCCCGATCGCCAGCCCGAGGCCGAAGCCGCCCTCGCCACCGGTGCGCGAGCCGCGCTGGAAGCGCTCGAAGATCAGCTCGTGCTCGTCGAGCGGCACGCCCGGGCCGTGGTCGGCGACCTCGAGCGTCGCGCGGTCGCCGTGGTACTGCGCGGTCACCCGGATCGCCTCGCCGGACGGCGAGAAGCGCAGCGCGTTGTCGATGAGGATCCGGACCATCCGCGCGACCGCGCCCGGGTCGCCGGCGGCCCACACCGGGCCGGTCGGCGGGACGACGTCGATCGTCACGTCGCGGTCGCGCGCCCGCAGGGCGAACTCGGCGCCGACCGCCCGCGACAGCTCGCCGAGCTCGACCGGCTCGCGGCGCAGCTCGACGCCCGCGTCCAGGCGCGAGAGGTCCAGCAGCTCGGAGGCCAGGTTCGACAGGCGGCGCAGCTGGGCCTGGCCGCCGCGCAGGACGTCGGCGGCCTCGTCGGTGTCGAGGTGGCCGGCGTCCAGGTCCTCCAACAACAGCTCGAAGTTGCCCTGCAGCGAGGTCAGCGGCGTGCGCAGCTCGTGGCTGGCGGTGGCGACGAACGCGCGCCGCGCCTCCTCCTGGCGGCGCAGCGCCTGCTGCATCGCGGCCAGCGCGCGGGCGAGGTCGCCGATCTCGTCCATGTTGGGGTCCTGCGGCGGAGGCGGGGCGGCGATCCCGTCGCGCGCCAGCGCCAGCGCGCTGCGCCGCAGCCGTCCGAGGCGGCGCGCCAAGTAGGTGGACAACACGATGCCGAGCATCAGCGCGACGCCGAGCCCGATCACCGCGGCGGTCGCGAACGCGGAGCGGACGGTGTCCACGGCGCTGCCGCCGGGGTCCGACTTGATGACCATCAACGCGAACCACTGGTCGATGTCCGGGATGTCGCGCTCGACGTTGACGCCCTTGGCGTGCGGCGTGATCCCGAGTAGGACGCCCGTGCCGTCCTCCGAGGACGTGTCGCGTGTGCGGCCGTCGGCGATGATCTTGAGGAGGTCGTTCTTGTTGGGGTCGGTGACGCCCGAGTACGGGTAGACGTTCTCCTGCAGCGACGTGAACAGGCCGACGCGCGCGTCGGTGCGGCGCGAGAGCGTGTCCAGGATGCCGTTGACGTCGGAGTTGACGATGCCGTGCGACTCGCCCAGCGCGGCCTCCAGCTGGGGGCGCGTCGCGCGGGCGGCGGCGCTGACCGACTCGCGGCTCTGCTGGTCCAGCCGGTCCTGCAGCGGCGAGAGCAGCGCAAGCGCCGCCACGGCGAGCGTCACCACGCTCGTCGCCAGCAGGGCCAGCAGCAAGCGCGTCCGAAGCGTCACCGCTGCCCGCCCCTCAGCGGTCCCGGAACCGGTAGCCCGCGCCGCGGACCGTCAGGATCAACTTGGGGTCCTGCGGCTCGGACTCGAGCTTCTCGCGCAGGTGCCGGATGTGCACGTCGATCGCGCGCGGGTCGCGGTAGGCGCTATCGCCCCAGATCGCGCGCAGCAGCTCTTGGCGGTTGAGCAGCCGGCCGGGGTCGGTCATCAGCGCGTCGAGCAACTCGAACTCCGAGAACGTCAGCCGCACCGGCCGGCCCTCGAAGGTGACCTCGCGTTGGGCGCGATCGAGCACGATCGGGCCGACGCTGAGGACCTCGTTGCCCATCGCGCGCGTCCCGGCTCGCCTGAGCACCGCGCGGATCCGGCTGCGGAGCTCCGCCAGCCCGAACGGCTTCGTGACGTAGTCGTCGGCGCCCGCCTCGAGCCCGAGGACAGCGTCGGCCTCGGAATCGAGTGCGGTCAGCATGATGATCGGGACGACGTTGCGGCGGCCGCGCAGCGTGCGGCACACCTCGTATCCGTCCGGTCCCGGCCCGAGCGCCACGTCGAGCAGGATGATGTCCAGGGCCTCAGAGCCCGCCCGCTCGATCGCCTCGATCCCGTCGGCGACCGCCTGGACGCGATGGCCCTCGCGTGAGAACGACCGGGTCAGC
>NZ_DASRZV010000024.1:0-693592 GCF_035685985.1 Baekduia sp. | reverse complement strand
TGCGGCCGCGCCCCGCGGTGCGTCGGGGGAGGTGTCGGAGGGGTCAGAGGAGGTGGTGGCTCAGTGCGCCGCGCCGCCCTCGGCGCGCGCGTGGCGCGGCAGCCACGCGACGGTGACCGCCGCGACGGCCAGCAGGCCGACGCCGACCAGCAGCGCGTGATCGGCGGCGCCGACGAACGCGGCCGGGCCGTGGGCGGAGCCGACGACGTCGAACAGGACCGTGCCGACGACGGCGATCCCGATCGACATGCCGAGCTGCTGGATCGACTCCAGCAGGCCCGACGCGGAGCCGAGCTGGTGGGGCTGCACGCCGGCGAGCACGACGTCGAACATCGGCATGAAGATCATGCCCATGCCGAAGCCGGTGAGCGTGAGCGGCGCGGCGGTCTCCCAGGCGCTGAGGTCGGCGCCCTGCGCGCGGAGGACGAGGTCGGTGACGACCAGGCCCGCCGCCATCGTGGTCAGGCCGATCCACAGCACCGTCCGGCCGAGCTTGCCGACGAGGACCGCCGAGGCGATCGAGCCGCCGATCGCGGCCAGCGGGATCGCGGCGGTCGCGACGCCGCAGGCCAGCGGCGAGAAGCCGAGGCCGTTCTGGAACATTACGTTGAGCGACAGGACCATCCCGCCCATCGCGCCGATGAACGTCGCCACGAGCGCGAGGCCGCTGACGTACGGGCGGCGGCGCAGCAGCGACGGCTCGACCAAGGTGGTGTGGTCGTTGCGGTGGCGCCGGGCCTGGAGGGCCGCGAAGGCGGCCAGCAGCGCGAGGCCGCCGATCGGCATCGCGACGCACCACGCCGGCCAGCCGAGCTCACGGCCCTCGACGAGCGGGTAGACGATCGCGAAGCCGCCGGCCATGGCGAGCAGGACGCTCGGGAGGTCGAGGCGGCCGCCGGGCGCGACCGGCTTCGTGCGGGGCAGCGCGGCGCGGCCGACGAGCAGCGCGCCGAGGCCGACCGGGACGTTGATGAGGAAGATCGCGCGCCAGCCGGTGCCCAAGATGTCCGCGTCGACGATCGCGCCGCCGAGCAGCGGTCCGGCGACCGCGCCCAGGCCCATCACCGGGCCGAAGATCGAGAACGCGCGCTGCTGGCCCTCGTCGCCGAACAGCTCGCGGATGAGCCCGAAGCACTGCGGGACCATCAGCGCCGCGGCCAGGCCCTGCAGGGCTCGCGCGCCGATCAGCGCGTCGGGCGACGGCGCGAGCGCGCACAGGACCGAGACGAAGGTGAACGCGGCCATGCCGCCGAGCAGGACGTTGCGCCGGCCGAGCAGGTCACCGAGGCGGCCGCCGAGCAGGAGGCCGGTGGCCATCGCGAGCGTGTAGGCGGCGGTCACCCACTCGATCGTGGCGTAGGAACCGCCGAGGTCGACGCGGATCGCGGGCGCGGCGGTCTGGGCGATCGTCGCGTCGAGGAGGTCCATGACCGAGGCGGCCAGGACGACGGCGAAGCCGGTCCAGACGGCGCGGGAGGCGGGCCCGGCCTTCGCTTCGGGCGCGGCGTCGGCCGCGGCGACGCCGGCCGCGGTGGCAGGCGCGGCGAGCGGGGCGGGCGGTTCGAGGGTCGTGGAGGTCATGGCCGGGAGCCTTTCGCGGCATGCGGTCAACTTCTGTCCGCATGGGTTCTTATGCGGTCAACTTGAGTCCGCATCGTCTGGCACCATCCGCGGCACGATGGTTCAGACCTCCGCACGCCTGCTGGCCCTGCTGTCGCTGCTGCAGACGCGGCGCGAGTGGAGCGGCCCCGAGCTCGCCGACCGCCTCGAGGTCGGTCCCCGCACGATCCGCCGCGACGTCGAGAAGCTGCGGTCGCTCGGCTACCCGATCGAGGCCGCGCCGGGCATCGCCGGCGGCTACCGGTTGGGCGCCGGCGCCGAGCTGCCGCCGTTGTTGTTGGACGACGCCGAGGCGATCGCCGTCGCCGTCGGCCTGCGGTCGACCGCCGCCGGCTCGATCGCGGGCATGGAGGAGACGGCGATCCGGACGCTCGCCAAGCTGGAGCAGGTGCTGCCGGAGCGGTTGCGTCGTCGCGTGCGCGCGCTGGGCGACGCCACGAGCGCCTTCGCGGTCGACGGCCCGCGGATCGACGCGGACATGTTGGCGATCATCGCCGGCGCCTGCCGCGACGGCGACCGGCTGCGGTTCGCTTACCGCGCCAAGGACGACGCCTCGACCCGCCGCACCGTCGAGCCCGCCGCGATCGTCCACACCGGCTACCGCTGGTACCTGGTCGCCTGGGACCTCGACCGCGACGACTGGCGCACCTTCCGCGTCGACCGCATCGCCGGCCGCGTCGGGACCGCCGGCCGCGGCGTCCGCCGCGAGGTCCCCGGCGGCGACCCCGCCGCCTACGTCCGCCGCGCCATCCGGGCCCAGGACGCCGAAGCGGTCCGGGGGCGCGTGCGGTTGTCCGCGCCCGCGCCGCTGATGGAGCGCCGCGTGCCGCGCCGCTACGCGACCGTCGAGCCCGACGGCGAGGACCACTGCATCGTCACCACGACCGAGGGCTGGTCCCAGCAGTTCGTGGTGTGGATGGCGACGCTGGACGTCCCACTCGAGGTCCTGGGCCCGCCGGAGCTGGCCGAGACGGCGCAGGCGATCGGGCGGCGGCTGGTGGCGACGCCCGCCTAGGTGCCACACCCAGTGTTACACTCGACGCATGCCGTCCCCCCACTCCCGGGTCGGGCTCGTCGTCGACGAACCCATGGAGCGCACCCTCGACTGGCTCGCCTCCCGGCGGCCCGAGGATCCTGCCCGCGCCAGCGTCGCGCGGCGCGCGGTGTTCGAAGGAGCGGTACTCGAAGCCATGCTTCGCGAGCTGACCGTCGATGGCGCTCTCGCCCTCGAGGCGCCGAGGGTCGTGGCCGCCTTCCTCCGCGTCATCGACGGGCTCGATCTCCCCGCAGACGTCCTCGCGGCCGTGCGATCGCAACTGGACAACGCCGGCGCCGCCCAACAACGGGAGCTGCGCCGCGCCCGTCAGCGAGCGCTGCTGCTCAGCGGCGCGCCGGCCGACGGCCCGACCGCGCAGGACATCATCGACAGCATCGAGACCCTCGACGATCCCTTCGCCTGATCGTGCGCTGGCTGGTCGACACCTCCGCCTGGTCACGGCGGCGGATTCCCGAGGTCGCAGCGCAACTCGCCGCGCTGCTCGACGAAGCCCCAGACAACGAGCTCGCCCTCTCCGGGCCGGTCCTCCTTGAGCTTCTGACCGAGCCGCAAGGCGCCAACGTCGCCACCACCGAGACGACGCTCCGCGAAGCAGCCGAGATCCTCGCCCCGGACGACGAGACCATCCGCCTCGCAGCGCAGATGATGGCCAACCTCGCGCAGGCCGGCACGGACTTCCACCGCCGCCCGATCGCCGACCTCCTGACCGCCGCGCTGGCGCACCAACACGACTGCGGCCTCGTCCACGTCGACAGCGACTTCGAGCTCATCGCCCAACATGGTGGCCTTGCCTTCACGCAGCGCCGTCTAGAACTGCCAGAAAGCAACGGTGCGCCGCATCCCGCAACGTCGCAACGAGCGCTCAAGCGTGAGCTGCACCAACTCCTTCACCAACTGCCGATCAACACGGCCGAGACTCTCCTGAAGCAAGCGATCGTCGACGCCCAGCGGCACGTCGCCGACAACAGCTAGTTCATCACGCAGGTCGCTTCGACGGCCCACCGAGCCCGCTCCCCTTGCTCGTAGAGCTGGGTCAGGTACGACATACCGTTGACCACTAGGGTTCTATGTCAATGAGCGAAGCCGATAGAAGGGCCTTGCTGACAGGCGAGCAAGTCGTAGGCCAGTTAGGGCGAGCGAGAGCAGATACTGAGCAACCACTACAAATTTTGGCCTCTGGTATGAGCGCACGCGGGGCGGGGCGTCCTTCCGAGGACCTTGGCTAGCACGGGCGCGTTCCTTAGCGGCAAGCGGTTCCGTGTAAGAAGCGAAGCGTCTCGCCGACCGTCCGCCCCAGCCCCTAGAGTCGCACCGCAGTAACATCATTAACTATATCGCCCCCGCGTCGCACCAACGACCGGGGGCATGGCCCAAGGAGATAGGCTCCATGAGCACCAAGCAGCGTATTGACGCGTGCGTCGTCAGCGTCGACTCGTCGACGGCGGATGTCCTTCGACAGCAGACGCTGGTCACCCTCGAAGCGAATCACTACTTCTTCGAGGAGATCCTCAACTTCGGTTCCGAAGCGCAGCAGGCGCTCGCGCAGCGGTATCGCGACGCGTTCGCGGTGATGGATGCGGTTGGGTGGCGGCGGCCGGAGAAGCCGCCGGAGACGGTGGATGTGCCGATCACGGCGGGGCATGCGGAGCAGCTGTTCACGCGGCGGTATGAGCTGGGGCACGGGAACATCGATCGCCTGGCCGTTCGTGACGCGGAGCCGGACGAGCGGGTGCGGGCGGAGATCGATGCGGCGATCGCGGTGGATCGGGAGGCGGCGGTCGTCCTCGACCGTCTCGGAGCCCGGGTCCGCGTGGGCCTCTGACCGCCCTGCAGGGTGCGTTGGTCGAGTTGACGGCCATTGTGCCTGGTCAACGCGACCCTGGCGTGAGGCCCGCTCCGGCCGGGTCGGTCCGTGTCGTCTCGTGGTGAATAGATCACCACGAGGCGACACGCATCGGCATGGGCGGGCGCGTGCGGCTTGAACGACAACGACCGCCCCCAAAGGGGCGGCCGTCGCACAGCAGCTGGTGGCGAAGCGGGCCTAGGCGGCCGCGTCGCCCTCGGGCAGGATCGACACGACGCGCCCGCGGCGCCCCGTGCGGAAGTCGACGACGCCCGCGCTGCGCGCGTAGAGCGTGTCGTCCTTGCCCATGCCGACGCCCTCGCCGGCCTTGAAGCGGGAGCCGCGCTGGCGGACGATGATCTCGCCGCCGGTCACGGTCTGGCCGGCGAAGACCTTCACGCCCAGGAACTGGGGGTTCGAGTCGCGGCCGTTCTTGGAGGAGCCGAGGCCCTTCTTATGTGCCATTCCGTTCTCCTCTAGCCCTTCGTGATCTTCGTCACCCGGATGCGGGTGAGCTCCTGGCGGTGGCCCGCACGGCGGCGGTAGCCGCGCTTGGGCTTGAACTTGTTGACGCGGAGCTTCGGGCCGCGGATGTGCTCGACGACCTCGGCGGCCACGGAGGCCTTGCCGAGCTTGTCGCCGAACAGGGCCTCGTCACCCGCCAGCAGAAGGGGCTCGAGATCCAGCTTGGCGCCGGCATCGCCAGGCAGCCGCTCGACGAGGAGGGTCTGGCCCTCTTCGACGCGGTACTGCTTGCCGCCGGTCTTGACGATCGCGTACATGTCAGTCTCTTACTCGGAAGTTGCCTCGGCCTTGGCAGCCGAACGGCGCCGTCCGCCTCTGCGGCCGCGGCGCCGAGGCTTGGATTCTAGCGACTCCTCGCCGGAACCGCCGTCCGACGACCCGGAGGCCCCGCCGGCCTCCTCGGGCTGGTCCTCGGCGTCGAGCAGCGTGGCGACCGCGGCGGTCCTCCCCGCCTCCTCTATCCGGACCAGCTTCTTGGTCCCGACGTACCGTCCGCCGTTGACGACGCTGATGATGTAGCCGTCGATCTTGGCCACCGCATCGTCGACCTCGTACATGTGGGGCTCGACGATGTTGACCAGCACCTCGTCGCCCTCCTTGAACGGGATCGCGCGCTCCTCGATCTCCTGCGACGAGCCCTCCTGGACGATCGCGAAGTGATCCAGCGGCAGGCCCTCGGAGCCCTCGAAGTGGAAGACCTTGCCGGTCTCGTCCTCCAGCGCGTGCAGCACGCGGGCGCCGTCGCCGGTGAACTTGGACGACACGCGCGGGTTGACCTGGACCAGGAAGGCCTCGGTCCCGCGCTTGGCGCGCGAGGCGATCTCGCGCAGCTGGCGCTCGAACTCGATCGCGATCGTGTCCTCGCTCTTGATGACGCCCTCGCCGTGGCACGTCGGGCACGGGCGGGACATGATCTCCCGCACGCCCTCGGTCACGTTCTGGCGCGTCATCTCGACCAGGCCCAGCTTCGAGATCTCGGCCGTGAACGTCTTGGTTCGATCCTCGTCCAGCGCCTTGCGCAGCGTCTTCAGCACCGCGTCGCGGTTCTTCGCGCGCGCCATGTCGATGAAGTCGATGACGATGATCCCGCCGATGTCGCGCAGCCGCAGCTGGCGGACGACCTCGTCGGCCGCCTCCAGGTTCGTGCGCGTGATCGTGTCCTCCAGCCGGGCCTGCTTGCCGCGGCCGACGAACGACCCCGAGTTGACGTCGATGACCGTCAGCGCCTCGGCGTAGTCGATCAGCAGGTAGCCACCGGACGGCAGGTCGATGCGCTTGGACATCAGGCCGTCGATGACCTTCTCGACGTCCCAGGCCTCGAACAGCGGCTTGGACTCCTGCCACAGCTCGACGCGGTCGACCAGCTCCGGCGCGGTGCGCGAGAAGAACGACACCAGCCGGTGGTGCTGCTTCTCGTCGTCGACGATCGCCTTCTCGAAGTCCGCGCTGAAGATGTCGCGCACCACGCGAACGCTCAGGTCCGCCTCCTGGAAGACCATCGACGGCGCCGGGGACTCCGCGACGCGCTTCTCCAGCACCTCGTGCAGCTTGAAGAGGTACTGCAGCTCGCGCTCGAAGTCCGCCCGCTTGGCGCCGTGCGCCGCCGTGCGGACGATCGCGCCGCCACCGTGCAGGTCGAGGCCCTTGGCCTCGCGCCGCAGCCGGTCGCGCTCCTTGTCGTCCAACCGCTTCGACACCCCGACGCCCTCGCCGGTCGGCGTGTACACCATGTACCGCCCGGCGATCGTCAGGTCCATCGACAGCCGCGCGCCCTTGGTCTTCAGCGGGTCCTTGACGACCTGCACGACGACTTCCTGGCCGGGCTTGAGCAGCTCGCCGATCGACTTGCCCTTGGAGCCGACGCGCCCACGGCGCGCCACCTCGACGCCCGGGATGACGATCTCGTCCACGTGCAGGAAGCCGTTCTTGTCGAGGCCGATGTCGACGAAGGCGGCCTCGAGGCCGGGCAGGACGTTGTCGACCTTGCCCTTGTAGATGTTGCCGACGATCGAGCGGTTGCCGCGGCGCTCCAGGTAGAGCTCGGCGACCCGCCATCCGTCGGTGGGCTTGGCGCTCTTGGCGCGCCCGCGGCCGGAGCCGCCGCTGCCGCCCTTGGCGGTCGGCGCTCCAGTCGCTTCCATCAGCGCCACGCGGGTCTCCCCGCGGTCCACGCTGACGAGCACTTGCTTTCTCACGATTTCAGGTCCTTACCAATTCAGTGGCTCATGATGCGCCCCTTCATGGCTGCCGAGCTGCGTCCGTGGACGTAGATCGACTGAAGGAGGCCGATGGCCAAGAGGGTGGACATCACCGAGGATCCGCCGTAGCTCATGAGCGGCAGCGGGATGCCGGTGATGGGCATGATCCCGAGGGTCATGCCGACGTTCACGAAGACCTGGAAGAGCAGCATCGCCACGATGCCGCCGGCCATCAACGCGCCGAACAGGTCTTTCGCCATGGTCAAGATGCGCAACCCGCGCCAGATCAGCAGCGCGTAGAGGGACAGCACGAGCGCCGATCCCACGAACCCGTAGCGCTCCCCCACGACCGACTGGATGAAGTCGGTGTGGTGCTCGGGCAGGAAGTTGTCGTTCGTCTGGGTTGCGTGGTCGCCGCGGCCGGTCTTCTGACCGGAGCCGATGGCGATGAGGGATTGGTGCTGCTGGTAGCCCTCCTGGCTGGTGTCCGCGGAGGGATGGAGGAACGACGTCAGCCGGTCCTTCTGGTACCCGTGGAGGACCTCCACCCCCGCGGCGGGAGCGGCGACCAGCACGATGCTGATCGCGACCGCGCCGAGCGCGACGAGCGCCAGGAAGTGGCGGACCGGGGTACCGGCGAAGAAGAGGATGGCCAGCGAGATCGCGCCGTAGACCAGCGCCGACCCGAGGTCGGGCTGGACCATCACGAACGCCGCCGGGATCAAGGCCAGCAACATGATCCGGGCCGTGCTGTCGCGCTCGTTGATCCGCCGCGCGCGCTCGGCCGCGAAGGCGGCCAGCACGATGACGACGATCACCTTGCCGAGCTCGGAGGCCTGGAACTGGAACGGGCCGAGGGGGATCGACCGCTGGGCGCCCTTGGCGGTGGCGCCCATCACCTTGACGGCGAAGATCGACACCATCAAGAAGCCGTAGAAGTACCAGCGCGCGGCGCGCAGCCGCGCGTAGTCGAGCTTCACCAGCGCCAGCGACAGGACGCCGCCGGCGATGAAGAAGATCAGCTGGCGCTTGAAGTAGTAGCGGGGGTCGCCGGCGATGTCGTCGGCCGTCGACGCCCGGATCGTGATCAGCGAGCAGATCGCCAGCCCGACGACGCCGAGCACGAGCACGACGTCGAACGGCAGCGCCATGCCCTGCGGCCGGACGCGGTCGCGCGGGGGCGCGTCGTCGACGTCGCGCAGCGGTGTCGAGGCGGCGCTCACCGGTCGGTCGACTCCCCGCGCACGAGCTTGGCGTGGACGCCGAACCACTTGGACATGATCAGCCGGACCGCCGGGGCCGCGGCCGCGGCGCCGAAGCCGCCCTTCTCGATCGTCGCGACGACGACGATCGGCTTCTTGTCCGGGGTGTGGTCGTAGGAGTAGCCGACGTACCAGGACTGGTCCCGCTGGCCGTTGCGCTCCGCGGTGCCCGTCTTGCCGTAGATCGGGTACTTGTCCTTCGGCCAGTCGTCGGCCCACACGGCCTGCGACGTGCCCTTGTCCTTGTTGGCCGCGGCGAACAGGCCGTCCAGGATCGTGGTGCGCCAGGACGGGTTGATGTCCACCTTGCGGCGCGACGGCTTGTCGATCGGCTCGGTCACGCCCGTGGCGATGTTCTCGATCGACGCGCCGAGGTGCGGCGTGATGACGCGCCCGTTGTCGATGATCGTCGAGTAGGCGACGGCCATCTGCAGCGGCGTGGCCTGCAGGCCGCCCTGGCCGACGGCGAAGTTCGCCTCGTCGCCCGGGTTCCACGAGGAGTCCAGGAACGCGATCCCGCAGGACTTGACGTGGCGCTTCTTGCGGCACGCCCGCTCGGCGTCCTGCAGCTTGACGACCGCCTCGGCGCTCGGGATCGAGCCGCCGGCCTCGTAGGGCAGGTCGACGCCGGTCGGGCGCGCGACGCCGAGCTTGTGGGCCCACTTCTGCAGGTACTCGCCGGTGTGGTCGTAGAGCTTCAGACCCAGGTTGTAGTAGTAGGTGTCCGACGACACCTGCAGCGCCTGGGCCATCGTGATCGTGCCGTAGGGCGTCTTGCCGGCGTTGCACTTGACGTCGAGCTGGCGCGCGCCGACCTTCAGGCAGCCCTCGTCGTTGAACGGCGTGGTCGGCGTGATCACGCCGGCGGCCAGCGCGGCCAGCGACGTGATCGGCTTGAAGATCGAGCCGGTCGGATACGCGCTCTCGTCGGCGCGGTTGATCAGCGGATGCTCGGTGGACGCGTCGACGAACTTGGCCTTGTAGGCCGCGGTCGTCGAGTAGCGGCCCGGCATCGCGTCCAGCGGGTTGTAGCTCGGGCTGGAGCCCATCGCGTAGATCGCGCCGGTCTGCGGGTTCAGCGCGACGAACGCGCCCGGCAGCCCGCCGCCGGCGTCCCGCAGCGCGGCCTCCCCCGCGGCCTGCAGCTTCGAGTCCAGCGTCAGCTTCAGCGTCCGCCCCTGCTTGGGCTGCCGCGCGGTGACCGCGCGACGGCGCTCGCCGGCCGCGTTGACCTCGATGCGGTACTCGCCGTCGGTGCCGCGCAGCGCCTTGTCGTACTCGTACTCCAGGCCGGTCTTGCCGACGTCGGTGCCGCCGGGGACGTTCTTGAAGTGCGGGGACTTCAGCTCGGTCTTGCTGATCTGGCCGAGCGTGCCCAGCAGCTGCGCCGCCATCTCCTTGGCCGGGTACTTGCGGACGTAGACCTCCTCGACGGTCACGCCGCGGAACATCTCCTGGCGCTCCTGGATGTAGTTGCGCTGGGAGGTCGGGATGTCGGTCTTGACGCGCACGTTGGCGTACGGGACCTGGAGGATCGACGAGACCACGCGCTCGTTGATCGTCTTCCAGCCCATGTTCAGGACGCGGGCGAGCCGCTGGTAGCGCGCCTTGAGGTCGCCGACGGCCATCGGCATCGGCGGCCGCGGGCCCTGGTGGCCCTTGGGCTTCTTGGACCGCGCGGTCATCAGCTGGCCGTAGTTGGCGATGTCGGTGCGCATCGTGGCGTCGATCGACGCCGGGTTGATCGCCACGACCGTCGCCTTGCGGTTGTCGACGAGCGTGACGCCGCTGGCGTCGACGATCGTCCCGCGCGGCGCGTCGATGCGCTGGGTCCGGACGCGGTTGTCGCGCGCCTGCGCGAGGTACTTGTCGCCGTCCAGCACCTGCAGGTACCAGAGCCGGAAGAAGATGATCCCGAAGAGCGCGAACGCGATCACGCCCGCGCCGGCCACGCGGACCGCGAGCTGCGGGTTGATCGGCGGACGCCGGTCGTTGGCGGGATCGAGCGGCATCAGGCGCGCGAGAGCGGCGAGAGGCCGCCGGTCGTGTAGGCCCGCCGCCGGCGGCGGCGCGGGTCGTCGGGCAGCGCCGGGCCGAGGCAGCGGCGGATGAGCGCGAACACCGGCACCGCGATGATCGCGTTGAAGACGATCGTCGCGAGGATCACGCGCAGCAGCAGGAAGCTGACCGGCGCGTCGATGCCCAGCATGAAGTTCATGAGGCCGTAGCCGAACGTCGTGATCGCGGTCGCGACCGCGCCGACGATCATCGGGACGACCGTCGCCTGCGGGTCGCGCAGCTCGCGCAGGCGCCCGGCGCCGTAGCCCGCGATCACGCACACCAGCGAGGTCAGCCCCAGCGTCTGGACCAGCGCGGCGTCGAAGAACAGGCCGACGAAGAAGCCGAACAGCGCGCCGGTGATCGACCCGCACATCAGCCCGACGGCGGCGACGGCCAGCGGCGTCAGGTCGGCGGTCGCGCCGAAGAGCACGACCTGCGAGACGGCCGCGACCTGCAGGATCACCACGGCGAGGCCGAGCAGCACCAATCGGACGATGAGCTGGGGCGAGACGACCATCAGCGGTTGTGGTCCACCTTCTCGGTCAGGACTTGCACGAACTGGACGCGACGGAGGTCCACGAACGGCCGCAGGTGCGGCGTCTGATCGGCGGCGCCCTGGTCGTCGACCCGGGTGATCCGCCCGATCGGGAGATCCGGAGGGTAGACGGAGTCGAGCTCGCTCGTCTTCGAGACGGTGCCCGCGGTGACCACGGTCTGCCCCGTCGCGGGCGTGTCGTCCTTGGCCACGTAGTCGAGGATCAGGTCGCGCGGGTTGCCCGGCGAGGGCTTGACGACGCCCATCGCGCTGCCGGTGACCGTGCGCGCCGCGACCGCGACCGTCGAGTCGGTGATGAGGCGGATGACCGCGGTGCCGGCGGCGGCCTGGTCGACGCGGCCGATCAGGCCGGTGTCCTGGCCGCCCTTGCCGTCGGAGGCGATGACCGGCATGCCCGCGCGGATGCCCGACGAGGAGCCCTTGTCGATCGTGATCTTCGCGTACCAGAGCGTCGGCGACTGGCCGATCACGCGGGCGGTCTTGGGTCCGTAGAGCGCCATGTCGGTCACCGCGGCGTCGAGGCCGAGGGTCTTGCGCAGCTGCGCGTTCTCGCGCGTGGCGGACGCGTTGCGCGTGGCGATCGTGCGCCACTGGTCGCGCTCCTTGCGCGCCTCCTGCAGGTCGCCCTTGGCCGAGACGGTGTCGCCGACCCACCCGAACAGGTCCTGGACGGGCTTGAGCGCGCGGCTGGCGCCCTCCTGGATCGGGGAGACGACCTCGAGGATGCCGCGCTGCACGTGGTGCAGCGCGCCGCCGCCCGGCTCGCGGAAGTACGCCGTGAGGAGGATCAGGGAGCTGACGACGAGGGCCCCGAGGACCGCTCGGCGCCGTCGCACCGTCTTGTCGTACATGTCGTACGGGGCTCCAAAGCTTGGTCTCCTGGCGCGGCGCTAACGCGGCCTGCGCCGGCTCCTTGAGTTCTTGTTCGTCCGGTGGATCACCTCGAACTCCTCGAGCGAGCGGCCCGACCCGACCGCGACGCACGTCAGGGGCGACTCGGCCAGATGGGAGGGCATCTGCGTCTCCTCCCGCAGGCGCTCGTCGAGCCCCTGGAGGAGCGAGCCGCCGCCCGCCAGCATGATGCCGCGATCCATGATGTCGGATGCGAGCTCCGGAGGTGTCCGGTCCAACGTCTCCTTGACCGCGTCGATGATCTGCGACAGGGGCTCCTCGAGCGCCTGGCGGATCTCCTCGCTGGTCAGCACGACGGTCTTCGGCAGGCCCGACACCATGTCGCGCCCGCGGATCTCGGCCTGGACCTCTTCGTCCATCGGGTAGGCCGAGCCGATCTCCAGCTTGACCTCCTCGGCGGTCTGCTGGCCGATCAACAGCTTGTACTCGCGCTTGGCGTAGTTGATGATCGCCTCGTCCAGCTCGTCCCCGCCGACGCGGATCGACTGGCTGACGACGATGCCGCCGAGCGAGATCACGGCGACCTCGGAGGTGCCGCCGCCGATGTCGACGATCATCGAGCCGGTCGGCTCGCCGACCGGCAGGCCGGCGCCGATCGCGGCGGCCATCGGCTCCTCGATCAGGTACGCCTGGCGGGCGCCCGCCGAGAGGCAGGCCTCCTCCACCGCGCGCTTCTCCACACCGGTCACGCCCGACGGGACGCAGACGACGACGCGGGGATGCGCCCAGCGGTTCTGGTGCACCTTCTGGATGAAGTGGCGCAGCATCTCCTCGGTCACGTCGAAGTCGGCGATGACGCCGTCCTTCAGCGGCCGGATGGCCTGGATCGTGCCGGGCGTGCGGCCGAGCATGCGCTTGGCCTCGATGCCGACGGCGTGCACCTCCCCCGTCCGCGAGTCGATCGCGACGACCGAGGGCTCGGAGAGGACGATGCCGCGGCCACGCACGTAGACGAGCGTGTTGGCCGTTCCGAGGTCGACCGCCATGTCGCGGCCACCGAAGCCGGTGAGGTAGCTGAAGAAGCCCATGCGGGAGGAAGCGCGGGCGGCCTGGCTGGATGCAGAGCGCCCCGCGGGGGTGCGGGGCGTACGGGCGAGGCCGCGAGCCGCAGTGTAGCGGAGCACCCGGCCATGCCGGTTGTCACGAATGCCTCATTGCAACGGGCGAAAACGCTGCAAAACCCAAGCGCGGTGTTCCGGAAACCTAGACGGTCGGGGCGAAATCGACCGCGGTCGGTCGCGTGCCGACCATCAGCGCTTGATGGTCAGGGTCACCGACCGGCGTGCGGCACGGCCGTCGGCGGCCACGGCGTAGACGTCGAGGCGGTAGGTGCCCGCCGGCGCGGCCTTCCTGCCGAGCTTCCCGTCCCAGGCGATCGTGTTGCGGCCCTCGGTCGCGGAGGCGCGGAGGAGGTCGACGGTCCTGCCGCCGTGCTTGACCCTGAGGATGACCTTCGCCGCCCGGCCGAGGGCGAGGCCGACCGCGACCTTCGCGCCACGCTTGGCCGTGAGCTTCGAATGGCTCAGGGTCAGGATGAGCCTTGTGGTTTTCCTGGGGGTCGCCGGGGTCGCGGCGACGGCGGGCTTGGGGGCCGCCGGGACGGGCGTCGTGACCGCGGGCTGGGTGACGGTGGTGGTGGCGGCGGCGGTCGTGGTGGTCGCGGTCGGCGTCGCCGGGTCGGTGGTCGGGTCGGGGTCGGTCGCCGCGTCGGGGTCGGTCGTCGTCGTGGTGTCCGTGGCGTCGTCGCCGGCGGTGGCGGTGGCGGTCGCGCTCAGCGGCACGTCGAAGTGGTCGCCGCCGGCGAGCCGCAGGCGCAGCGTGGCCTCGCGCGATCCCGCCGCCGAGGGCGAGAAGCGCAGGCGGACCGTGCACGAGGCGTCGCCGCCGGACGCGACGCTCGCGCCGGTGCAGGTGTCGCCGGTGACCAGGAAGTCGTCGGGGGCGTCGCCGGCCGTCCGCACGCCGGTGACGCGCAGGCGCGCCGAGCCGGTCGGGTTGGTGATCGCGATCGTCCGCGCCGGGCCGGTCGTGCCGACGGCCTGCGCGGCGAACGGCGCGGAGAGCGCGCCGGCCGGCGCGGGCGCGCCGACGTTGCGCAGGACCGAGACCGTGTCGCCCGTGGCGTCGGCGGTCGCCAGGTCGTCCTGGCCGTCGCCGTCGAGGTCGGCGACGACCGGCGAGCGCGGCCCGGCGCCCGCGACCGCCCAGGTCGGCGTGCCGAAGCCGCCGGCGCCGTCGCCAGGCAGGACGCCGACCAGGCCGGTGAGGCCGTCGGTGATCACGGCGTCGACGTGGCCGTCGCCGTTGAGGTCGCCGGTGGCCAGGCCCGTGCCGGAGGCCAGGCCGTCGACCAGGACGCTGGACGCGGTCAGGTTCCCGGCGCCGTCGTTGCGCAGGACGGTCAGGACGTCGGAGGAGCCGTCGAGGACGAGGCCGTCGAGGTCGCCGTCGCCGTCGACGTCGGCCAGCGCGACGGCCACGGGGTCGGCGCCGACCGCGACGGGCGTGCCGGGGCTGAGCGAGAGCCCCGCGCCCGTGGCCACCCACGCGCTCCCGGCGCCGGCGTTGGCGGAGACCACCAGCGCGTCGGGCGCGCCGTCGCCGGTGAGGTCGCCGACGGCGAGGCCGCGAGCCAGCATCGTGCCGCTCGCGCCGACCGAGCCGACGGCGGTCAGGCCGGAGGCGGTCTGCTCGACGATCCCGAGCTGCTCGCCCGCGACCGCCGTGGTCGAGGCGCTCAGCGCGTCGAGGTCGCCGTCGCCGTCGAGGTCGGCCAGCGCGACGCCGGCCAGCTCCTGGCCCGGGACCGCGACCGAGCCGCCGGCGTTGAGCGCGCCGGTGCCGTCGCCGGCCAGCGGGACCAGCTCGTCGTCGTCGGTCGTGCCCGAGCCGATCGCGGCCAGGACGTCGTCCCGGCCGTCGCCGTTGAGGTCGCCGGTGGCCAGCGCGCCGACGCCGCCGGCGGTGGCGCCGAGGCCGAACGGGCTGCCCAGCGGGGTCGCGAACCCGCCGTTGCCGGTGTTGCGCAGCACCGAGACCATGCCGGTGCCGCCGTTGGCCGAGCCCGCGACGAGGTCGGGGCGGCCGTCGCCGTCGAGGTCGGCGACCGCCAGCGCGCGTGGGTCGGTGACGCCGGCGCCGAGGCCGAACGCGGCCCGGGCGCCGATCGCGGGGGCGCCGCCGGTGGCGGCGTGGGCGACGGCGGGCGCAAGCGCGGCGGTCGCGCAGGTGCAGGCGCAGGCGAGCAGGGCAAGACGGCGAGCGGCGAACATCCGTCCCGGGTGATCGGCCGCGCGCGCCGGGCCTTCAGCGCGGGGCCGCAGGTGTGGAAGGTCGAGCCCTAGGTGTGGGATCACGGGTGCGCGCCGCCCGTTTCGGAGGACATGCGCTCCCGAATCGCCCTGCTGATCGTCCTCCTGGCCGCCGTGACGGCCGCCCTGCCGGCGTCCGGCGCCGGCGCGGCCGACACCCACGCGCCCAAGGGCGCCCGCCTGGACTGGCTGCCGACCAGCGAATGGGTGATGTCGGCGTGGATGCCCTTCGACGAGGCCCGGCTCGACACCGTGGTCAAGACCGACCACGACCAGTTGGTGACCTGGCTGGACGACCACCGGACGCTCTTGGATCTCGCCCACGCCCACGGCGTCACCGGGAGCGCCTCGGCACTCGCCCACCGGCTGGTGGCACCGCGCCTCCCTCACGTCTCGCGCGCGATGCGCCCGGTGCTCGAGCGTCGCGCCCGCGACATGCTCACCCAGGCCCACCTGAGCCGCCACGTGATCTTCCACGTCTTCCACACGCCCGCGATCCCCGAACACGCCCGCGCGATCTTCGGGATGTCCCCCGCCCGCTTCCGCTCGCTACGCGACTCCGGGATCTCCCCGATCGCGATCGGCGCCAAGGCCGGCAAGTCCCCCGCCCACGTACGCGGTGCCCTCTGGTCGCTGCTGGTCGCCCGAGCCGACCGCGGCGTCGCCGCCGGCGCGATGTCCCGCGTCGAGGCCGACCACCTGCTGACCGAGCAGAAGGCCCAGCTCGCGGTGTACGTCAACCGCTCCTTCCGGACGCCGGAGCAGCAGGTGGCGTTCCTGTGCCGCCCGCACTAGGTGGCTTGCGGTCCTCTCGGGCTCGTGCGTTCCGGCGTGGGTGGATGACCGCCGGTCTTCACGGGCCTGGGCTGCCGCCGAGTGGGCTCGGCCCTCGCCGGCGGGAACGCGGGTCACTGCCGACGTCCCATGGACGTTGGCAGTGACCCGGATCCCCCGTGGTGGCGTGCCGCAGGCGTGGGCGGGTGGCTCAGAAGGCCGCGGCGGCTCGGGCGACGAGGCGGTCGAGCGCGATCGCGGCGGCTCGGTCGACGTCGATCGCCTCATCGATCTCGGCGCGCACCACCGGATCGCTCTCGGCGTCGCGCCTGGCGAGGCGGTCGAGGTTGGTGTGACCCAGCTCGTAGCGGCACGTCAGCAACTGCTCGGCCAGGCCGGGCGTGATCGGCACGTCCACCGACGCGGGCGGAACATCGGGCCGGGCCCAGCCGACGGCGTCCAGGACCGCGAAGGCGTCGCGGTAGCGCACCGACAACGCGAACTGCGCCGCCGGACCGAACGACAGGATCTCCTCGAAGAAGTGATGGTTGGCTTCGAGGACGACCAACGCCTGCCGACGCAGCACATCGGCGGTGGACGGATCGACGCCGACGATCGCGACGCCATTACGCTTGACAGCGCTCATGGAGATTCAGCTCCTTGGGCCATGCCCCCGGTCGTTGGCGCGACGCGGGGGCGATTTCGTTGATGATGATGTTGCTCAGGAGAGCCTAGCGGTGGGGGCGGACGACCGCACGCGGCAGCTCAGGCCCGTGAAGGTCGCTGCATCGATGACCCGGCGGGGAACGGAGTCCGCAGCGCGGCCTCCGATGCCACGGCGCCCCGCGCCAACCGCCCGCACCACCGTCCCAGCCACACAAACCCACCACCCCACACCCACCCGCCACCCGAGCGCGAGGCGCAGAGACCCGTCCGGGTCGCGATGCGGCGACCATCCAGACGCTCAGGAGCCCCCGAACTCCTCCACCAACCCCGGGAACAACTCCAACAACGCCGCCACCGGCAGCCCGACCACGTTGAGGTAGTCGCCCACCACGCGCTTGACGAGCACGGCCCCACGGCCCTGGATCGCGTAGCCGCCGGCGCGACCGTTCCACTCGCCGGTCGAGATGTACCACTCGATCGTGCGGTCGTCGAGGTCGCGGAAGGTGACCTCGGTGATCTCGGTGGCCGCGCGCACGTCGCCGTGCTGGACGACCGCCAGCCCGCTGACGACCTCGTGCGTGCGACCGGACAGGTGGCGCAGCGTCGCGCGGGCGGCGGCCTCGTCGGCCGGCTTGCCCCAGATGTCCACGCCGTCGGTCGCGACCAGCGTGTCGCAGCCGATCACCACGTCGTCCCGCGCGCCCGCCGCCACCGCCAGCGCCTTGCGCAAGGCGTTCTCGGAGGCGACGACGCGCGGCGCGCCCTCGTCCTCCTCGGCGACGTCGGAGGCGCGGACGTCGAAGTCCAGCCCGAGGTCGCCGAGGATCGCGCGGCGCTGAGGCGAGCCGCTGGCGAGGACGAGCCGGGGCTTCCGCTCGCCCGGAGGGCTCGCGGAAGCCGTGCGGGAACTCGCCTGGCGGCTCGCTCCCGCGCCCCCGCGTGCCGCCATCGTCTCGGTCCTACAGCTCGGGGAACCAGATCCCGATCTCGCGGGCGGCCGACTCGTCGGAGTCCGAGCCGTGCACGAGGTTCTGGCCGACCTCGATGGCGAAGTCGCCGCGGATCGAGCCGGTCGCGGCCTCCAGCGGGTTCGTCGCGCCGATCAGCTGGCGGGAGGCCTTGACGACGTCGTCGCCCTCGAGCACCGCGGCGACCAGCGGGGCCGACGTGATGAAGTCGACGAGCTCGCCGAAGAACGGGCGCTCCTTGTGCTCCGCGTAGTGCGTCTCAGCGGTCTCGCGCGACGTGTTGACGAGCTTGAGGGCGGCGATCTTCAGGCCCTTGCGCTCGAAGCGGGCCAGGATCTCGCCGGTGAGGCCACGCGAGAACGCGTCGGGCTTGACGAGGATGAGGGTCCGGGACAACGGTGGTGCTCCTAGATGGTTTCGAGGTGAATTCAGGCGCGGGAACGAGCGCCGAGCGCGAGCGTCCCGCAACGGGAACGCGCGCCGTCAGGCGAGCGCTCCCGGGACTCTACGAGCCCGACTCGCTCGTCGCAGGCTGCTGCTCCAGGTCGCCGGACGTCCGACGACGGCGGCGCCGCGGCTGCGGCGTGACGCCCGGGATCTCCGCCTCGCAGTACGGGCAGATCTTCCACGACGGGTCCAGCGGCTTGGCGCACGTGCCGCACGGGTCCTTGAGCTTGCGCAGGCAGTGCGGGCACCGCAGGAACTCGTCCTTGACCTCGTGGTCGCAGTGCGGGCACAGCAGGAAGCCGGCGCCGTGCAGCCGCGCCTCGGCGGCCTGCATCTCCAGCTCGCGCTCGCGGACGTCGTCGAGGAACTCCGGCGGGCGCACGATCATGTAGACGATCGTCCCGACGAACGGGAAGAGCGCCGCGGCCGTCGCGCACGCGATGAGCAGCGGATCTTCGATGCGCCGCCGCGCGTCCGCGAAGGTGTAGTAGATCAACGCCACGTAGATGACGGCCAGGAACAGCACGAGCAGCTTGACCGCCGTTTCCAGCGCGTCGCTGTGGATCCCGAAGACGTCTGCAAGGGGCATGTGCACGGAAAGGCTAAAGGAACAGGCGGCCAAACCCGTAGCCAATACCGAAGAAGATCAGGATCACCAGCGCCACGGACACGGCGACGACGGCGATCATGACGCCCACGCGCGGGCCGTCGTCCTCGTCCATCAGAGCGTGCTCCGCGCCGCGCCGGCCGGGCGCAGCAGGTCGGCGATGAGGTAGATCGAGCCGGTCGCCAGCGCGACGCCGTCCGGTCCGGCCAGCGTGCGGGCGCGCTCGAGCGCCGCGTGGGCCTCCCCCACGATCTCGACGTCGCCGCCGAAGTCGAGCTGGTGGCAGAGCGACGCCAGCGTCGCGGGCGGCAGCGCCCGCGGCGTCTGGGCGCGCGTCGTGACGACCGCGTCGCAGTGCGGCAGCAGGACGCGCAGCATCGCCGTCGCGTCCTTGTCGTCGAGCACCGCCAGGCAGGCGACGAGGCGGCGGCCCGCGACGAACTCCGGCAGCGCCTCGGCCAGGGCCTCCAGGCCGCCGGGGTTGTGGGCGCCGTCGAGCACCGTGTCCGGCCTCTGGGCGATGACCTCGAAGCGGCCCGGCACCAGCGTCGACGCCGCGGCGGCGATGACCGCCTCCGGATCAAGCCGGCGCCCGAGCGTCTTCAGGTAGGCGCGCGCGGACTCGGTCGCCTCGGCGAAGTTGCGCCGCTGGAACGCTCCGCGGGCGAGGATCTCCAGGCCGTTGCCGGGATCGGCGGGCGCCTCGACGAGCGTGGCGCCGCGCTCGCGCGCGATCTGCTCGGCCAGCACGCGCGCGTCGGGATGCAGGCCGGAGCCGATCACGAGCGTCGAGCCGGGCTCCAGCACGTCGAGCTTCTCGGTGGCGATCGCCGCGATCGTCGGGCCCAGCCAGCGCGTGTGCTCCAGCCCGACGTTGGTCAGCACGGAGACCCGCGACTGCAGGACGTTGGTCGCGTCGTAGCGCCCGCCGAGGCCGGCCTCGACGACCGCGACGTCGCACTCGGCGCGCGCGAAGTGGTCGAAGGCGGCGGCGGTGAGCAGCTCGAACTGGGTGACGTGGTCGTCGGGCGGCGCGGTGCGGTTGACCTTGTCGGCGGCGGCCGCGGCACGGGACACCGCGGCGACGAACTCGGCGCCGGTGACGTCCTGATCGTCGACCCGCACGCGCTCGGCGAACGAGACCAGGTGCGGCGACAGGTAGGCGCCCGTGCGCAGGCCGTGGCGCCGCAGGATCGCCGCGGTCATCCGCACCGTCGAGGACTTGCCGTTGGTCCCGACGACGTGCACCGCGCCGAAGCGCTCCTGCGGCGATCCCAGCGCGGTCAGCAGCCGCCGCATGCGGTCCAGCCCGAACCGCATGCCGAACAGCTCCAGCGAGAGCAGCAGGCGCTCGGCGTCGCGCAACTCCATGGGCTACAGCGCCTCCAGCTCGGCCTTCAGGCGCTCCAGCTTCTCGCGCTCGGCCGCGACGACGGCCTCCGGCGCCTTGGCGACGAAGCCCTCGTTGGACAGCTTGCCCTCGGCGCGCTTGATCTCGGCCCGCAGGGTCTGGCGCGCGGCGTCCTGGCGGGCGGCGGCCTCGGCGGGGTCGACGCCCTCCAGGAGCTCGATCAGCCCCGGCGTGACGTTGACGGTCGCGACCGGCTCGCCCTCGTCGGTCGGGGTCAGCCGGGCGAGGCGGCCGATCAGCGGCACGAGCCCGTCGAGGTCGACGAAGCGCGCCGCGAGGAAGCCGCCGGGCTTGATGCCGTTCTCGTCGCGGAAGCGGCGGACGTTCTGCACCGCGTTGATCACGCGCTCGACGTCGGCCTCGGCCTCGGCGTCGCGCGGCGCGGCGATCGGCTCGCGCACGTGGGCGGCCAGCAGGCCGGACGTGCCGGGCACGAACGGCCACAGCTCCTCGGTGACGAACGGGATGACCGGGTGCGCCAGCACGAGCGTCTCGCGCAACACGTAGGACAACGTGGCGGCCAGGTCATCGTCGAACTCGCGGCCCTTGATGAGCTCCAGGTACCAGTCGCACAGCTCGGCGTAGACGAAGTCATACAACCCGAGCGCGGCCTTGGAGAAGTCGAACTCGCCGATGCGCGCGTCGAAGTCCTCGCGGGCGGCGGCCAGGCGCGAGAGGATCCAGCGGTCCTCCACGGTCTGCGCTCGCGGCTCCGGGACCGTGTCCTCCGGGACGTTGCCGAGCACGAAGCGCGTGGCGTTGAACAGCTTGTTGGCCAGCGCCTGGCCCTGGGCGACCTTCTCCTCGCTGAAGCGCACGTCCTGCGTGGAGGACATGGCCAGCAGGCCGAAGCGCACGCCGTCGGCGCCGTGCTCCTCGATCAACTCCACCGGGTCGATGCCCGTACCCAAGGACTTCGACATCCGCCGCCCGTCCGGCGCCTGGATGACCGAGTGCACGTACACGTGCTCGAACGGGATGGCGCCCGGGAACTCCAGGCCCATCATCACCATGCGGGCGACCCACAGGAACAGGATGTCGCGCGCCGTCGAGAGGACGTCGGTGGGATAGAACGCGCGCAGCTCCGCCGTGTCCTCCGGCCAGCCGAGCGTGGCGAACGGCCAGAGCGCGCTGGAGAACCACGTGTCGAGCACGTCGGGATCGCGCTCCCAACCGTCGCCCTCGGGCGCCGTCGCGCCGACGTGCACCTCGTCCTCGCCGCGGTACCAGACCGGGATCTGATGGCCCCACCACAGCTGGCGCGAGATGCACCACGGACGGATGTTCTCCAACCAGTCGACGTAGCGGCGCGACTGCGACTCCGGGTGGATCTTCACGCGGCCGTCCTTGACGACCTCGATCGCCGGCGCGGCCAGCTCGTCCATCTTCATGAACCACTGCAGCGAGATCAGCGGCTCGATGCGCTTGCCGCTGCGGTGCGAGAACGGCACCGTGTGCAAGTAGGGGTCCTTGGCGCGCAGCGCGCCCGCGGCCTCGAGGTCGGCGACGACCTTGGCCTGCGCCTCCTCGACCGTCAGCCCCTCGTATTCGGGCACGAGGCCGGTCATGCGCCCGTCCTCGCCGATCGCGCTCAGCTCGGGCAGCCCGTGCTTGCGGCCGATCTCGAAGTCGTTGGGGTCGTGGCCGGGCGTGATCTTCAGGCAGCCGGTGCCGAAGTCGGTCTTGACGTACTCGTCGGCGATGATCGGCAGCTCGCGGCCGACCAACGGCAGGACCACCGTCTGGCCCACGAGGTCCTTGTAGCGCTCGTCGTCCGGGTGCACGGCGACCGCGACGTCGGCCAGCATCGTCTCCGGGCGCACGGTCGCGACGACGACCTCGCCGCTGCCGTCGGCCAGCGGGTAGGCGATCGAGTACAGCGTGTCGGTGACCTCGCGGTCCTCGACCTCCAGGTCGCTGATCGCCGAGCCGGAGCCCGGGTCCCAGTTGACCATGTAGTTGTCGCGGTAGATCCAGCCCTTGTTGTAGAGGTCGACGAAGACCTTCAACACGGCCTGGACGTACCGGTCGTCGAGCGTGAAGCGCTCCTCCTCGTAGTCCAGCGACGCGCCGAGCCGCTTGAACTGCTCGATGATCGTGCCGCCGAACTCCTCGCGCCACTCCCACGTCTTCTCGATGAACGCCTCGCGCCCGATCTCCTCGCGCGACGTGCCCTGGGACTTCAGCCGCTTCTCGACCTGCGTCTGCGTGGCGATGCCCGCGTGGTCGGTGCCGAGGATCCACTTCGCGCGGCGGCCCTGCTGGCGCGCGTTGCGGATCAGCGTGTCCTGGATCGAGCCGTTCAGCGCGTGCCCCATGTGCAACGCGCCGGTGACGTTGGGCGGCGGGATCGCGATCGAGAAGTTCTCGTCCGGCGTCCCTTCCGGCTCGGGGTGGAACAGCCCGGAGGTCAGCCAGCGCTCGATGATGCGCGGCTCCACCTCCGAGGGCTCGAAGCGCTTGCGGTCCTTCAGGCTCATGGAGGCTCGCAGTGTATGGGCGGCGGCGTCCGCACCGCATCTGCGATCTTGCACGCTTGTCTGCGATCACATACGGTGAAGGCCATGAGCACGCCACGAGGCCCCCGCGAGTGGGACGCGGGCGCCTATCACGACCTCGCCACCCCGCACCAGGCCTGGGGCGCGGCGATCCTCGACCGTCTGCCGCTGGACGGCGACGAGACCGTCCTGGACCTCGGCTGCGGCACCGGCCGGGTGACCGCCCAGCTGCTGGAGCGCCTCGGACCGGACGCGCGCGTGATCGGCGTCGACGGCTCGGCCCGGATGGTCCAGGACGCCGCGCGGCGCCTCGGCGGCGACCCGCGCGCCTCGTTCGTCCAGCAGGACCTGCTGGAGCTGGAGATCGCGCCGCCCGCCGACGCCGCGGTGTCGAGCGCCACGTTCCACTGGATCGAGGACCACGACACGCTCTTCGCGCGGATCCGCGGCGCGCTGCGGCCGGGCGCGCGGTTCGTGGCGCAGTGCGGCGGGCGCGGCAACGTCGCCAACGTCGTGCGCGCCACGCGGGAGGTCTCCGCCCGCGAGCCGTACGCGGAGCTCTTCGCCGGCTGGCCCGGGCCGTGGAACTACGCCGGGCCCGAGGAGACCGCCGAGCGGCTGGAGCGCGCGGGCTTCGCCGTGGAGCGCTGCTGGCTGGAGCCCTCGCCGCAGCGCCCCGAGCCGCTGCGCGACTTCCTGCGCACGGTCTCGCTGGGATCGCACCTGGAGCGCCTCCCGGCCGAGCTGCACGAGCCGTTCGTCGACGCCGTCGCCGTCGCGATGGAGCCCGACCCCGTCCACGACTACGTCCGCCTGAACATCGTCGCCGTCGCCGTCTGAGCCCGGATCCGGCAGGATCCCGCGCAGGGATGAACGACTTTGCGCACTTGAAGGACCGGATGAAGGACTTCTGGGCGCTCGGGGACTACGCCGAGGTCGCCAAGCGGTTCGTGCCGGCGGCGGAGAAGCTGGTCGCCGCCTGCGACGTCGGCGTCGGCGACCACGTGCTCGACGTCGCGGCCGGCGACGGGAACGTCGCGGTGGCGGCGGCCGGCACCGGCGCCCGGGTCACCGCGACGGACTTCGCGCCGCGGCTGCTGGAGCTCGGCCGCGAGCGGACCGCGGCGTTGGGCCTGGACATCCGCTGGGAGGAGGCCGACGCCGAGGCCCTCCCCTACCCCGACGGCACGTTCGACGTGACGACCTCGGCGTTCGGGCTGATGTTCGCGCCGCGACCGGAGGTGGCGATCGCCGAGGCGTTCCGGGTGACGCGCCCGGGCGGCGTCGTCGGCCTGACCGCGTGGACACCCGACGGCTTCACCGGGCAGATCACCGCGCTGATGGGCGAGTACCTGCCGGTGCCGATGGGCACCGACTCGCCCGTGGACTGGGGCATCGAGACGATCATGCGCCGGCGCCTGGCGCCGCACTCGTCCGGGCTGCGCGTCTCGCGCGGGACGATCGCCTGGGAGTTCGCGTCGCTGGAGCATGCCGTGGACTGGCAGGAGGACCGCTTCGGCGCGATGGTCGCCGCCCGCCGGGCGCTGCCCGACGACCGCTACGCCGAGCTGCGCGAGCGCTTCGTCGGGCTGATGGCCGAGTGGAACCGCGCCGGCGACGGCACGGTGCGGCTGCCGGCGGCCTACCTGCTCGTCGTGGCGCGGCGCGACCGCTGGACCGCGAGCGCCGTCTAGCTCAGCGTCAGCGCGCCGAGCACGCGGTCCAGGCGGATCGGCAGGTCGCGCACGCGGACGCCGCAGGCGTGGTGGACGGCGTTGGCGATCGCCGCGGCCGCGCCGGTGATCCCGATCTCGCCGATGCCCTTCGACCCCATCGGGTTGAGGTGCGGGTCCTCCTCGTCGACCCACGCGGCCTCCAGGTCCAGGATGTCGGCGTGGGCGGGCACGTGGTACTGGGCGAGGTCGTGGTTGACGAAGTCGCCCAGGTTGAGGTCCATGATCCCCTCCTCCATCAACGCCATGCCGATGCCCATCGTCATGCCGCCGAGGAACTGGGAGCGCGCGGTGCGCGGGTTGATGATCCGGCCCGCGGCGAAGACGCCGAGGTGGCGGCGGACGCGGACGACGCCGGTGCGCGGGTCGACGCCGACCTCGCAGAACTGCGCGCCGAACGCGTGGCGGGAGTAGGCCTCCTGGTTGGCGACGTCGTCGCTGCTGTCGCCGAAGCCCTCGGTCGCGTGCTCGCCCTTGGCCCGAAGATCGCGGGCGGCGAGGACGATCGCGGTGCCCCACGACGCGGTGCCCATCGAGCCGCCGGCCAGGCCGGCCTTCGGCAGCGCGCTGTCGCCCAGCTCCAACGTGACGTCGCCGACCGGCACCGCGAGCGCGTCGGCGGCGATCTGGGTCAGCGCCGTGCGCGCGCCGGTGCCGAGGTCGGTGGCGGCGATGCGCATGGTGTAGGTGTCGCCCTCGCGGGTCACGCGCGCGGTCGCCGGCGAGCGGTAGGCCGGGTAGGTCGACGCGGCCACGCCGGTGCCGACCAGCCACGGGCCGTCGCGCCGGACGCCGGGCGTGCGGTCCCGGGTCTCCGGATCCCAGCCGAAGCGCCGCGCGCCCTCGCGCAGGCAGGCGACGAGGTTGCGCGAGCTGAACGGGATGCCCTTCTCGGGATCGTGCTCCGGCTCGTTGCGGATCCGCAGCTCGATCGGGTCGAGGTCGGCGGCGATCGCCAGCTCGTCCATCGCGGACTCCAAGGCGTACATGCCGGGGCACTCGCCGGGCGCGCGCATCCACGACGGCGTGGGGACGTCGAGCCGGACGAGGCGATGGCGCGTGCGCCGGTTGCGCGCCGCGTACATGTGGCGCGTGGCGACGACGGTCTGCTCGGTGAACTCGCGCGTGCGCGAGGACTGCATGGTCGCGTCGTGGGCGATCGCGACGAGGCGGCCGTCGGCGTCGGCGCCGAGCGCGACGCGCTGGATCGTCGGCGTCCGGTAGCCGACGAACGCGAACATCTGCTGGCGGGTGATCGCGAGCTTGACCGGGCGGCCGACGGCGCGGGCGGCGACCGCGGCCAGCACGAGCTGCGGGCGCGGCGTGCCCTTGGAGCCGAAGCCGCCGCCGACGTGGTGGTTGACGACCCGGACGTGCTCGGGATCGACGTCGAGGGCCTGGGCCAGCGTGTCGCGCGCGGTCGCGGCGCCCTGGTTGGAGTCGTGGACCGTGAGGTCGTCGCCGTCCCAGCGCGCCAGCGAGGCGTGCGGCTCCATCGCGTTGTTGTGCTCGGCGGGCGTCGTGTAGACGCGGTCGACGCGGACGGCGGCGTGCGCGAGCGCGTCGATCGGGTCGCCCTGCTCGGCGGCGCCCGGGAAGCCGGCGTTGGCCTGCTCCGGCACGTAGGCATTGGGATCGTCGGCGTCGAGGATCACGCTGTGCGGCGTCGGCGCGATCTCGACGGCGACGTGCGCGGCGGCCTCGCGGGCGTTCTCGAGGCTGTCGGCGACGACCAGCGCGACGATCTGCCCGCGGTAGTGGACCTCGGGGTCCTGCAACACGTACAACTCGGGGTCGTCGAGCTTGGCCAGCGGCGGCGCGTTCTCGTGGGTGAGGACGTCGAGCACGCCGGGCGCGGCGGCGGCGCGAGCGGTGTCGATGCGCGCGATGCGCCCGCGGGCGGCCGCGGCCTGCACGATCCAGGCGTAGGCGACGTCGTCGGCCTCGTGCTCGACGGCGTAGCGGGCGGCGCCGGTGACCTTGTCGCGGCCCTCGACGCGGGCCAGCGGGGCGCCGACGGCGGCGGGCGCGGTCCCGGCCATGTCCTACATCAGCTCCTTGATGGTGTCGACGATCAGGTGGCGCGCGAGCGGGATCTTGTAGGCGTTGTCGCGCAGCGGCCGGGCCTCGGACAGCTCGGCGTCGGCGGCGCGGGCGAGCAGGTCGTCGTCGGGCGACGCGCCGTCGCGCAGGATCGCCTCGGCCCGCTCGGCGCGCCACGGCGCGTGGGCGACGCCGCCGAGCGCGATCCGGACGTCGCGGACCGTGCCGTCGTCGTCGCGGTCCAGCACCGCCGCGATCGACACGACCGCGAACGCGTAGGACGCGCGGTCGCGGACCTTGACGTAGGTCGAGCGGGCACCGTCGGCCAGGGGCGGGACGCTGACGCCGAGGATCAGGTCGCCGGGCTCCAGGACCGTGTCGCGCGTCGGGTCGTCGCCGGGGAGCCGGTGCAGGCCGGGCATCGGGATCTCGCGGTCTCCGGCGTCGCCGCGCACGCGGACGGTCGCGCCGAGCGCGGTCAGCGCCACCGCCATGTCGGACGGGTGCGTCGCGACGCACGCCTCGGAGTGGCCGAGGATCGCCAGGTTGCGGTGGTCGCCGTCGCGCGCCGGGCAGCCGTCGCGATCCCGTCCGCCCTCGCGCTTGTTGCAGGCCTTGGTGATGTCCTGGAAGTAGGCGCAGCGCGTGCGCTGCAGGAGGTTGCCGCCGACCGTCGCGAGGTTGCGCAGCTGGCCGGAGGCGCCGGCCAGCAGCGCCTGCGAGAGCACGGGCCAGCCCGCCCGCACGCGCGGGTCGTTGGCCAGCGCCGTGTTGGTCACCGCGGCGCCGGCCTCCAGCGCGCCGTCGGCGCCCAGCTCGATCGTGGCCAGCGGGAGCTTGGCGACGTCGACCAGCGCGCCCGGCGCCTCGACGCCGAGCTTCATCAAGTCCACCAGGTTGGTCCCGCCGCCCAGGTAGCGGGCGCCGGGACCCGCGGCCGCGAGCAGGGCGCGGGCGCCGTCGGGGTCGGTCGCGCGCTCGTAGGCGAAGGGCCTCATCGCTGTGCCGCCGCGACCTCGCGGACCGCCGCGAGGATGTTGGGGTACGCGCCGCAGCGGCAGAGGTTGCCGCTCATCCGCTCGCGGATCCGGGCGTCGTCCAGCCCGTCCAGCTCGCCGCGGGCGCGCGCCTCGTCGAGCATCCCGACCGCGCTGCAGATCTGCCCGGGCGTGCAGTAGCCGCACTGGAACGCGTCGTGGTCGAGGAACGCCTCCTGCATCGGGTGCAGCTCCTCGCCGTCGGCCAGGCCCTCGACGGTCGTGATCGCCGCGCCGTCGTGGGCGACCGCGAGCGCCAGGCAGGCGTTCACGCGCATGCCGTCCAGCAGGACCGTGCAGGCGCCGCACTGGCCGTGGTCGCAGCCCTTCTTCGACCCCGTCAGGCCGAGGTGCTCCCGGAGCACGTCCAGCAGCGTGGCTCGCGTGTCGACCGTCAGCCGATGCTCGTCGCCGTTGACGCGGAGCACGACCTCGGCCCGTTGAACCGCCGGCATCTCGCTCACGCGTCTCGGCCTACCCGACCGCGCGCGCGGGACAACGTGGTCGCGGCTATCGGCGCGACTTCGGCACGCCGCCGTTGAACGGCATCAGCTTGCGCCCGGCGGTGACGAGGTCCAGCCGGCGCACGATCCGCAGCAGCTCGCCGCGCTCCCTCTTGCTGAGGTTGCCCGGGTTGCCGTGCGACTTGCGCACGATCCGGCTCAGCTCGTGCCGGTCGTGCTCGTCCAGCCGCGTCCAGTGCTCGCGCAGGATCATCGCGCTCTGGAGCATGAGCATCCAGGGAACGGCCTTGCCGCCGGGGATTCGGGGCTTCATCCCCTCGGGTCTACCACCCAGCGATCGATGAGCAATCGCGCGATCGCCGTGGGTGGCGGCAGCAGCAGGCCGTCGGCGTCGGGGCCGTCGACCCAGTCGGCGCTGCCGGAGGCGGCGGCGGTCACCTCGTCGCGGGTGAACCACCGGACGTCCTGGAGCTCGCCGTCGAGGACGTGCGGCTCGCCGCCGTCGTAGGTCGCGTGGAAGCCGAGCATCAGCGAGACCGGGAACGGCCAGGGCTGGGAGGCGACGTAGCGGACGTCGCGCACGGCGACGCCGGACTCCTCCTGCACCTCGCGCGCGACCGCGGCCTCCAGCGGCTCGCCGGGCTCGACGAAGCCGGCCAGCGCGGAGTAGCGCCCGGCGGGCCAGGCGGCCTGGCGACCCATGAGCACGCGGTCGCCGTCGCTGACCAACATGATGACCACGGGGTCGGTGCGCGGATGGTGGTGGTGGCCGTTGGCGCAGACGCGCACGTGACCGCCCTCCCCCGCCCGCGTCGGCTCGCCGCAGACGCCGCAGAAGCGCGTCGCGCGCGCCCAGTTGGCCAGCGCGCTGGCGTAGGCGACGGCGCCGAGCCGCGCGGCGGGCAGCGACGTCGCCAGGTCGCGCAGGCCGGTGAGCGCGGCGTCCTCGCGCTCGACCGCGAACAGCGGCGCGCCGCCCTCGTCGACGCCGAGGAAGATCGCGTCGTCGGCGTCCTCGGCCACCAGCGCGACGGGCTCGGCCGCCGCCGTCCCCTGGCCCACGACGATCGCCCGCGCCGCGGGGTCGCGGCGCGCGGCGGCCAGCCAGTCGGCGTCACCGCGGCGGACGCCGGCGCGATCCAGCGCGCCGCCGCCGAAGGCGATCGGTTCCGTGTCCGGCGAGGAAGGCGTGGGAACCGCTACGCCGACTCGGCGGCCGGCGCCGTGTCGTCCTCGACGGCCTCGGTGACGAGCGTGGGCGTGATGCCCTTCTCGATCGTCTCCTTGGTCACGACGCACTTCTTGACGTCGCGACGGGACGGCAGCTCGAACTGCACGTCCAGCAGCGTCTCCTCGATGATCGACCGCAGGCCGCGGGCGCCGGTCTCGCGCTCCAGCGCGAGCGCGGCCACGGACGCCAGGGCGTCGTCGGAGAACACCAGCTCGATGCCGTCGAACTGGAAGAAGCGCTGGAACTGCTTGACGAGCGCGTTGCGCGGCTCGGTCAGGATCGTGATGAGGTCGTCGCGCGACAGCTGGTGCACGGCGCTCATGACCGGCAGGCGGCCGATGAACTCCGGGATCAGCCCGTAGTTGACGAGGTCCTCGGGCAGGCACTCCTGGAAGACCTCGCCCTTGTCGATGTCGGCCTTGGCGGTGATCTGGGCGCCGAAGCCGATGCCCTGACGGCCGATCCGCCGCTCGATGACCTGGTCGAGGTTCGCGAACGCCCCGCCGCAGATGAACAGGATGTTCGTCGTGTCGATCGACAGGAACTCCTGGTGCGGGTGCTTGCGCCCGCCCTGCGGCGGCACCGACGCCGTCGTGCCCTCGAGGATCTTCAGCAGCGCCTGCTGCACGCCCTCGCCGGAGACGTCGCGCGTGATCGACGGGTTGTCGGCCTTGCGGGCGATCTTGTCGACCTCGTCGATGTAGATGATCCCGGTCTCGGCCTTCTTGACGTCGTAGTCGGCGGCCTGGATCAGCTTCAGGAGGATGTTCTCGACGTCCTCGCCGACGTAGCCGGCCTCCGTGAGCGCCGTGGCGTCGGCGATCGCGAACGGGACGTTGAGGATGCGCGCGAGCGTCTGGGCCAGCAGCGTCTTGCCGCAGCCCGTCGGACCGAGAAGCAGGATGTTGGACTTCTGCAGCTCGATCTCGCTGTCGGCCGCCTGCATCATCTGCACGCGCTTGTAGTGGTTGTAGACCGCCACCGACAGCGTGCGCTTGGCCTCTTCCTGGCCGACGACGTACTCGTCCAGGACGCCGTAGATCTCCCGCGGCTTCGGGAGGTTCTCCAGGTCGAACGACGGCGGAGCGGTCAGCTCCTCGTCGATGATCTCGTTGCAGAGGTCGATGCACTCGTCGCAGATGTAGACGCCGGGCCCCGCGATCAGCTTCTTGACCTGCCGCTGGGACTTCCCGCAGAAGCTGCAGAGGAGCTGCTCGTTGGAATCCGTGGGGCGCGCCATCTCCAGTCCGCCTTCTTCGTCCGTACGCTCGGGGGCGAGTGCGTCTTCCGAGCCTAGTGCTCGGAGATCACCCTGTCGATGATGCCGTAGTTGACGGCCTCTTCGCTGGACATGAAGTAGTCGCGCTCGGTGTCGTTGCGCACCTTGTCGTACTCCTGCCCGGTGTGCTTGGCGATGATGTGATCCAGGCGCTGGCGGATGTCGATGATCTCCTTGGCGTGGATCTCGATGTCCGTGGCCTGGCCCTGGAAGCCGGAGCTGACCTGGTGGATCAGGATCTTCGCGTTGGGGAGCGCCATCCGCTTGCCCTTGGCGCCGCCGCACAGCAGCAGCGCGCCCATGGACATCGCGATGCCGACGCAGATCGTCTGCACGTCGGGCTTGATGAACTGCATCGTGTCGTAGATCGCCAGGCCCGCGTACACGCTCCCGCCCGGGGAGTTGATGTACAGCGAGATGTCCTTGTCGGGATCCTCGGACTCCAGATGCAGCAGCTGGGCCACGATCAGGTTGGCGATCTGGTCGTCAACCGGGGTGCCGAGGAACACGATGCGCTCGTTGAGCAGACGGGAGTAGATGTCGAACGCGCGCTCACCACGCGACGTCTGCTCGACGACCATCGGAACCAGTGGACTCATGTGACCTCGTGCTCGTTCTCTCTCAGCGGGGTGAATTCCTGCCACGCAGGTTCGTGGAGGCTAGCACCCGGGCCGGCGCGCTCCCTGGCCTTCCGGGTCGGCTCCGGACCGGTGTCCTTGAGCACCTCGGACAACCGTCCGAGGTGCGTCCGGGATGTGTGCCTGGCTCCGCCCAGCGGCTACTCGGAGGCCGCGGCGGGCGCGCCGCCGGCGCGCTCGGCCAGCAGGTCGACGGCCTGGCGCTGGGCCAGGTCCTCGACGACCTCGTCCATGCGGCCCTGGCGCTCGAGCTGCTTGCGCAGCTTCTCGGGCGTCGAGCCCTGCTGGATCGCCGCCTCCTGGAGCGCGTCGAGGATGTCGCCGTCGGAGGGCTTGATGTCCTCCTTCTCGATGACCGCGGCCAGGACCGCCTCGCGGCGCAGCGCCTGCTCGGCGTCCGGCTTGGCCTCCTCGAGCAGCTCCTCCTCGGACTTCTGCGCGATCCGCAGGTAGGCGTCCTTGGTGATGCCGCGGTGCGAGAGCGAGTGCAGCATCTGGTCGAACAGCTCCTTGGCGCGGGCCTCGACCAGCGACGGCGGGACGTCCAGCTCGGCGCCCTCGACGACCTTGTCGAGCGCCGCCTCGCGGAACTCGGCCTCGATCTTGCGCTCGTCGGCCTCGCGCATGCGCGTCGCGATGTCCTCGCGCAGCTCGGCGATCGTGTCGAAGCCGCCGGCCTCGGTGGCGAAGTCGTCGTCCAGCTCGGGCAGCTGCTTGGCCTTGACCTCGTTGACCGTCACCTCGAACTGCGCGGGCTTGCCCGCCAGGTGCGGCGCGGAGCCGTACTCCTCGGGGAACTCGACCTCGACGACCTTCTCGTCGCCGGCCTTCAGGCCGGTCAGCTGCTCCTCGAAGCCCGGGATGAACTGGCCGGAGCCCAGCTCCAGCAGGTGGTCGCGGCCCTCGCCGCCGGCGAAGTAGTCGCGCTCGCCGGGGTGGGCGGGGTCCGAGTTCTCGATCGAGCCCTTGAAGTCGATGACGACGAAGTCGCCGTTCTCGGAGGCCTTCTCGACGGTCTCCAGGCGGGCGGCGCGCTCGCGCAGCGCCTCGACCTGCTCGTCGATCGCCTCGTCGCTGACCTCGGGCTCGCGAGCCTCGACCTCGATCTTGGAGATGTCGCCGATCGTCGCGACCGGGCGCACGCCGATCTCGACCGTGAACGTCAGCGGCTGGCCCTCGGCGGGCAGGTCGCCCAGCTCGACCTCGGGGTCGCCGACGGGCTTGATCCCGGCCTCGTCGATCGCCTCGACGTACCAGCGCGGCAGCGCGGCGCGGACCGCGTCGTCCAGGACCGCCTCACGGCCGATGCGCTGGATGACGACCGGCGCGGGGACCTTGCCCCGGCGGAAGCCCGGCATGCGCAGATCGCGCCCGAGCTTGCCTGCCGCCTCGTTGACGCGACGCTTGACCTCCTCGGGGGTGACTTCCGCCGCGACGCGGACGCGGGACTCGGGAAGCTCTTCGACGGTGGTCTTGACGTTGGTTGCTGCGGCCATGTGGCTTCGGAGAGTAGCGGGGGAAGGCTTGCCCAGGAGGCTCGCCTTCCCGTGCGCGAGCTCGCCTGGCGCGGCTCCGTCGCGCGCCTCCGGCGGGTACCGTCGCGGGGCATGCCCGCCCGCCCCCTCGACCTGCCTACGCGTGCGCGCGCGTGGGCCTACACCGGTCCGCTCGGCCACCTGTACGGCGGCCTCGCGGACTGGTGCTCCCTGCTCGTCCGGCTCGCCCTCGCGCGAGCGCGAGGACGAGCCGGTGGCCGGTCGATCGCCGACTAGCAGCTGACCGTCAGGTGGAACGGCTTGTTGGCCGGATCGCCCGCCGCGTCCTTGGTGACGACGGCGACCGTCTTCTTGTCGTCGCCGAGCTGCGCCGCCGCGACACCGGCCGCGTCGGTCGTGGCCTCGGTCACCTGGATGGCGCAGGCCGAGATGTCGGCCGGAAAGCCGACCTGGTAGGAGCCCGTCGCGGTCGACGTCGACGCCGTGGCGCCACGGTGGGCGCCCAGGCCGCCGTCGGCGGCGACCTGCGCGAACGAGGTCAGGCCCTGCGCGACGGCAACCGCGTCGGTGTGGGCGGCCGTCGTGGCGTCCTTGGTGATGTCGTCGGCGTGCTTGCCGTCGACCTGATCGGCGTTGAGGCCCGTGGCGACGCCGGTCGCGTTCGTCGTGAACGGCGCGGCGTTGGTGTTGCCGGACGTGATGCGGCCGACCTCGGTGCCGCCGTTGGACGAGAACTCGAACGCGCGGCCGTCGGCCAGGTTCGAGGCGCGGATGCAGGGCTTGTTGCCCTTCTCGGAGCCGCCGAGCTTCGAACGGCAGCCGTAGATGGCGCCGCCGCCGTTGTCGGACTTGTTGGACTGGCGGGTGCCGTAGGTGCCGTTGTTGGCGATGATCTCGGTCTCGGACGTCAGCGCGGCCGACGGGTTGGAGCCGGGGTTGCGCTTGCCGAGCAGAAGGTTCTTGCCTTCACCGGACGCCATCGCGAACGACGACGCGAGGAGACCGATGATGACCGCGGACGCGAGCACGAGGCCGGTCCGGGATCGGAACTTGCGGAACATGAGGGGAACGCCTCCCTGTCGGGTTTCCTTTCCCTATGACAACTGGGCCTGCGGGCCCGAGTTGCGGTCCGGAGTTCGCAATTGCCGATCCTGCAACGAATCGTGTCGCTCAGTGCTTCAACGACGCAGCGCGAAGATCGGCCACGGCCCGGGGACGCCGCGCAGCTCGTGCGCGCCGCGCGGCTCGAGGTCCAGCCCCGAGCCGACGACCGTGCCGTACACCGTTCCCGACGTGAGGATCTCGTCCGGGCCGGCCATGTCGCACACGCGCGCGGCGATGTGCACGGCCATCCCGCCGACGTCGCCGCCGATCAGCTCGCACTCGCCCGTGTGCAGCCCGGCGCGGATCCGGATGCCCAGGCCGCGGACCGCGCCGACGACCGTGCGCGCGCAGCGCAGCGCGTCGGACGGCGGACCCTCGAAGGCGGCGATGTAGCCGTCGCCGAGCGTCTTGACCTCGCGGCCGCCGTAGCGCTCCACCTCGCGGCGGATCGCGCCGTCGTGGGCGCTGAGCAGGTCGCGCCAGCGGCCGTCGCCCATCCGCGCGGCCATGCCGGTCGCGTCGACGATGTCGGTGAAGAGGATCGTCATCAGCCGCCGCTGCAGGCCCGAGGTCGTGGTGCGCGAGCCGGTCAGGAACTCCTCGATCTCCCCCAGCAGCGCCTCGGAGTCGCCGACCATCGGCAGCGAGTCCTCGCCGGACAGCTCCACGAGCCGCGCGCCCGGGATCAGCCCGGCGGCCAGCCGCGAGTGGCCGACGTCGATCAGCTGGTCGCCGGTGCGGTGCAGGATCAGCGTCGGCACGCGCAGGTCGGGCATCAGCGGCCGGGCGTCGACGCCCTGGAGGTTGGCGGCCACGCGCGCCAAGCCGGCGGGCGTGGTGGACTGGCGCTCCAGGCGTCCCATCCAGGCGCGCAGGCGCGCGTCGTCGGCCAGGCTCGGCGCGACCTGCTCGATGCTCGCGCCGGTCCCCCACCGCTCGGCGAGCTGGGCGAGGCGCTCGGCGCGGCCCTCGGGCGTGTCGGCGAAGTGCGCCTGGTCGTCGCGCTCGGTGACCATCAGCGACGCGTACAGCACGAGCGCCAGCGTCCGGTCCGGGCGCCGGTGCGCGTACTGGACGGCCAGCGGGCCGCCCGCCGCGTAGGACTGCACGACGACGCGGTCGGCGCCCGCCGCGTCGAGCACCGCGTCGAGGTCGGCGACCTCCTCGTCGAGCGTCAGCCGTCCGTCGCCGTCGATCGGGTCGCTGAGCCCGAGGCCGCGGCGGTCGACGAGGATCACGCGCGCGATCGAGCCCAGCCGCTCCCACCAGCGCCGCAGCCCGGGCTCCTCGAGCATCACCTCGATGTGCGAGGTGACGCCGCCCAAGGACACCAGGTCGACAGGGCCGTCGCCCAGCACGCGGAAGGCGATGTTCGCCTCGCCGCTCCGGGCCCATCGGACGCGCCCCTCCTCCATGGTCGGAGGAGCTTACGCGGCGCCGCGCCCCCGCTACGCGGGCGACAGCAGGCGCTCGGTGACCGGGTCGACGAGGTGCGCCGGGTCGCCGCGCAGCAGCCAGCCGTCCTCGGTGCGCTCCAGGAGGCGGTCGCGGCCGAGGTCGCCCAACGCCGAGGTGACCGACGGGCGGCGGGCGCCGACGAGGCGGGCCAGCGCGGAGTGGGTCAACCCCATCGGGATGAGGACGCCGTCGGGAGTGACGCGGCCCCAGCGGTCGGCGAGCGTCCACAGCGCGAGCAGCAGCCGGTCCTCGAGGCGGACGAGCTGGTTGACGACCAGGCGCGCGGCCAGCCCGCGGTGGCGGCGGGTGGCGCGGGCGAACAGCGCGTCGACGACCGCCGGGTAGCGCATCACGGACAGCAGGAAGCGCTGGTCGAGGATCGCCAGGCGCATCGGCTCCAGGACCATCCAGCGCGCGGCGAACGGCAGCTCGCCGGTGGCCGCGTCGGTGTCCCACGGCCGCAGCAGGTCGCCGGTGCCGAGGACCTCGGTGGACGCGCGGCGGCCGAGGTCGAGGTCGCGCAGCAGCAGGCCGTCGAGGATCAGCAGGCCGAACGGCGACGCCGCGGCGTCGATGACGCCCGCCGCGTCCCAGCGTCCCGGGACGATCCGCTGCACCTCGGCGACCAGCTCGTGGCGCGCGCGCTCGCGCACCTCGGGCGCCAACCGCTCCCCGAGATCGGGGTCGGCGTCGAGCAGGCGAACGAGATCGCGGGCGGCCATCGCCCGCCGCAGGCTCCCCGCGCGCGGACGGCCCTAAACGCAACTCGCCGCGTCGGAGCGAGGTCGGTTGGGTAGCGGCAGAGGATGGAGATGGTGACCCTGCCACCCAGCCCGAGCCCACCACCGGCGCCGCCGCCGACCCCAGAGCCCGCGCCCGAGCCGCCGCCCGGCGCGCCGACGCCCCAGCCGGGTCCGCCCGGGCCGCCGGAGGGACCGCCGCCGCAGATCTGAGCCCCGGCGGGGGTCCGGCTGGTGGCGCCTCGGCGCGGGGCGTTGGGGGCGGGTGCGGGGCGCTGGTGGGTTGGGCATCGAGAGCGGCGAGCAGGGGTGGGCGACGCCGGCGCCTGGGCTCTCCGTCGTCGCTGCGGGCGGGTGCCTGCGCAGGGTCGGAGCCGGGTCGAGGGACGGCGTCCAGACATCAGACCGGGCCATCTTGGTGTCCTCGGCCGGGATTTCGTCGAGACCCATCCAGGGTTCGGGCCCGAACCGACAACCAACGGCGCCTTGATGTCGCATACCGACACAACGGCGCCATCGGTTCCCCGAGGGTGCGCCACCGACGCCGGGATTCAGGTCTGGACGCCGTCCCTCGACCCGGCCCCGAAGCGGCGCAGGCACCCGCCCCGGACGCCGGCGGCCAGACCAGCCAACGCCGGCGTCGCCCACCCCTGCCCGCCGCTCTCGATGCCCAACCCACCAACGCCCCGCGCCACCACCCAACGCCCGGGCTGAGGCGCCACCCACGCCGGAGCCCCGCTACCCCCGCCGCATCAGCCGCCCGACCGCCGCCATCAGCTCGTCGGTGCGCTCGGCGCGCTGCGCCTCGTCGGTCTCCCCCATCACGCAGTGGGCGGCGTGCTGGTCCAGTAGGCCGAGCGCCACCTTGTCCAGCGCGGCCTGCACGGCGCTGATCTGGGTCAGGACGTCGATGCAGTAGCGGTCGTCCTCGACCATGCCCTCGATGCCGCGGACCTGGCCCTCGACGCGCCGCAGGCGCTTGAGCAGCTGGTCCTTGGAAGCCGTGTATCCACGCGTCTCGGACATGGCCTCAGGATACCGCCAGGGGGTACCGCGGCGGTAGGGTGCGCGCGTGCCCGCCGCCGCTCAGCCGATCTTCGACGGCCATCACGACGCGCTCACGCGCGAGGATCACGCCGGGCTCGTCACGGGCCGGGACGGCGGACACCTCGACCTGCCGCGCGCCGCGCGAGGCGGGCTGGTCGCGTCGATGTGGGCGATCTTCTGCCACGGCGAGGACACCAACCTGGACTTCACGGCGCAGCCCGGCGGCGGCTACGACATCCCGCTGGACCCCGAGGTCCCGCACGCGACCGCCGCGGCCGAGGCGACCGCCTACGCCGGGCGCCTGCTCGCGCTGGAGCGCGCCGGGCACCTCCGCGTCGCGCGCGGCGTCGCCGACCTCGACGCGGCCGCCGACGGCTCCGGCCCGCCGGCCGCGGTCATGCACCTGGAGGGCGCCGAGCCGATCGACACGACGCTCGAAGCGCTCGACGCGTGGCACGCGATGGGCCTGCGCTCGGTCGGCCCGGTCTGGTCGCGCCCCAACCGCTTCGGCCACGGCGTGCCGTTCCGCTTCCCGTCCTCGCCCGACACCGGCGAGGGCCTGACCGCCGCCGGCCGCGCGCTGGTGGCCAAGTGCGAGGCCTTGAAGATCGCCGTCGACGTCAGCCACCTCAACGCGCGCGGGTTCTGGGACGTCGCCGAGCTCACCGGCCGCCCGGTGATCGCCACGCACTGCGGCGCGCACGCGGTCGCGCCCGCGTCGCGCAACCTGACCGACGAGCAACTCGATGCCATCGGGAACTCGAACGGCATCGTCGGCATCCCCTACATCGTGGACTTCCTGCGCCCCGACGGCGACATGAACCCCGACACGCCGCTGACGACGGTCGTCGCCCATGTGCGACATGTCGCCGACCGCATCGGCGTCGACCACGTCGGCTTCGGCTCGGACTTCGACGGCGGCGTCATCCCCGAGGCGATCGGCGACGCCGCCGGCCTCCCCGGGCTCCTCGCCGCGCTGGCCGACGACGGCTTCACGCCCGAGGAGATCGCCAAGATCGCCTGGGGCAACTGGCGGCGCGTGCTGGCCGCCGCCTGGGCGTAGCGCTCAGTAGCCCAGCACCGGCTGCGCCGACGACGGCCGCCCCAGCCGGAGGTCGAGCGTCGCGATCGCGTCCGGGACCTCCTCGGGCCGCACGCCGTGCGAGTACAGGAAGCCCTGGCCGACGTCGCAGCCGAGGCTCTCGACGACGTCCGCCTGCATCGACGTCTCGATCCCCTCGGCGACGACCGTGAAGCCCAGCGCCCGCGCCATGTCGCAGACCGCGCGGACGATCGCCGCCGCCTGGCGCGAGGCGGCCAGCGACGTGATGAACCCGCGGTCGAGCTTGAGCACGTCCAGCGGCAGGTCGCGCAGGCAGGCCAGCGAGGACTGCCCGACGCCGAAGTCGTCCAGCGCGATCCGCACGCCCGCGGCGCTCAGCGCGTCCAGCGTGGCGTTGGCGACGGCCGGGTCGTCCATCACCGCCGACTCGGTGACCTCGATCACCAGCTGCTCGGCGGGAAGGCCGCGCTCGGTCAGCGCCGCGAAGATCTCGTCGGCCAGCCCCGGCCGCGACAGCTGCACGCGCGAGACGTTGACCGACATGGACATGTCGCCCATCGGCAGCCCGGCGTCGCGCCAGCGGCGCAGCTGGTCCAGCGCCTCGTGCAGGACCCAGCGCCCGAGCGGCTCGATCAGCCCGTGCTGCTCGGCCAGCGGGATGAAGCGTCCCGGCCCGATCTCGCCGCGCTCGGGATGCGTCCAGCGCACGAGCGCCTCGAACGACGTCGCCCGGCGGGCGTCGAAGCCGATCATCGGCTGGTAGACCAGGCGCAGGCCGCCGTGCTCGATCGCGCCGCGCAGCTCGTGGGTCAGCGCGACGCGCTCGACGGTCTCGGCGCGCATGTGGTCGTCGAAGATCTCGTAGGTGCCGTGCCCGCCGCGCTTGGCGCGGTACATCGCGACGCCGGCGTCGCGGACCAGGTCCTCCGCGTCGATCACCGCGCCCGGCCCGGCCAGCGCGATGCCGACCGACGCCGACGACCGCAGCTCGACGCCCGCGACGTCCAGCGGCCAGGAGATGACGTCCAGCAGGCGCTCGGCGATGGCCACCGACTCGGTGACCTCGTCCAGCCCTTCGCAGAGGACGGCGAACTCGTCGCCGGCGAGGCGCGCGAGCGTGTCGGACGGGCGCAGCGCCTCCGACAGCCGCGGCGCGAGCGCGCGCAGCAGCGTGTCGCCGGCGCCGTGGCCGAGCGAGTCGTTGACGCCCTTGAAGTCGTCGAGGTCGACGTAGAGCACCGCGACCCAGCCCGCGGCGCGGCGGCGGTGGCGCGCCAGCGCGAGGCGCAGGCGGTCCAGGAGCAGCGCGCGGTTGGGTAGCTGCGTCAGCGGGTCGTGCAGCGCCTGGTGGCGGACGCTGCGCTCGGCGGCCAGGCGGCGCAGCGCGCCGGTCAGGACGTTGGCGACCGAGTGCAGGAACGCGAGGTCGTCGTCGCCGAACGCGCACGGCTCGTCGGCGTACATGCCGAGGACGCTGTGCGGCGCGTCGCCCTCGCCGGCGACCGGGACCGCGATGCCCGAGGCGATCCCGCGCGCGATCAGGTCGGCGGCGTCGAAGCGGGTCTCGGTGGAGGTGTCGGGGACGACGACCGGGCCGCGGCGCGAGAGCGTGTGCCGGGCGTGCGCCGGATCGAGCCGGGCGCCGGCGGCGTGGACGAGGCCGTCGCCGTCGTCGCCGTCGGAGACCGTCGCGAGGCCGGCGAGCGGGACGCCGAGCGCCTCGGTGATCGTGGCGACGGTCGCGCGGGCGAGCGCGTCGAGGTCCTGCTCGGTGATCGCGCGCTGGGAGAGCCGGGCGACCGCGTCCTGCTGGGCGGCGCGGCGGCGCGCGGCCTCCTCGGCGGCGCGGCGGGCGGTGATGTCCTCCAGCTGGCCGATGGCGTACAGCGGCGCGCCGTCGGCGTCGCGGACGAGCGAGATCGTCGTCGCGCCCCACAGCGTGGTGCCGTCGCCGCGCCGGTAGCGGCGGTCGCGCTTGTAGCGGTCGATCGCGCCGGAGGCCAGGCGGGTGAAGTCGTCGGCGCGCGCGCCGGCGTCGTCGGGATGGGAGACCGCGAGTATCCCGCGGCCCGCCAGCAGCGTCTCCTCGTCGATCCCGAGCAGGTGCGCCAGCTCGCGGTTGACCCGCAGCAGCTTGCCGTCGAGGCCGACGATGGCCATGCCGACGCCCGCCTCCTCGAAGGCGACGCGGAAACGCGTCTCCGCCTCCTGCAGCGGCCCGGACGCGGACTCCGGTGTGGGGACGTGATCCACCAGATGTGGTAGTCGGTCGTCCCTCTTGAGTCTGTAGCGATGAGCGAGACGACCGTTCGACTGCCCGACGGCACGCCCGTCCTGATCCGGCCCCTGACCAGCGAGGACGGCGCCGAGCTGCGCCGCGGCCTGGAGCACCTCTCGCCGCGCTCCGCCTACCGCCGGTTCCTCGGGACGCCGCCGTCGCCGACCTCGGCGACCGTGCGCTACCTCACCGACGTCGACCACGTCAACCACGAGGCCTTGGGCGCCTCCGACCCCGCGTCGGGCCACGGCATCGCCGTCGCCCGCTTCGTCCGCGACCACGCCGACCCCTCCCGCGCCGAGCTGGCGATCGCCATCGCCGACGCCTGGCAGCGCCGCGGGCTCGGCACCCTGCTCCTCGACGCCCTCGCCACCCGCGCCCGCGCCGTCGGGATCACCACCCTCACCGGCCTCGTCCTGGCCGACAACACCGGGATGCTCAAGCTCTTCGACCACCTCGGCCCTACGCGCCGGCAACCGGCCGGCGCGGGAACCGTGGAGGTCGAGGCCGACCTGAAGGCCTAGCTCAGCTTGATCATCCCGTGCTTGACGCGGGTGTAGTCCTCGAGCGAGTAGATGGACAGGTCCTTGCCGTAGCCGGACTCCTTGAAGCCGCCGTGGGGCATCTCGGAGAGGAAGGGCAGGTGGTCGTTGACCCAGACGCAGCCGAAGTCGAGCTGCCGGATCGCGTTCATGGCGTTGGCGACGTCGCGGGTCCAGACGGAGGCGGCGAGGCCGTAGGGGACGTCGTTGGCCAACGTGATGGCGTTGGTCGCGAAGTCGTCGACGCGCTGGACGGTGACGACCGGGCCGAAGACCTCGGACTGGACGATCTCGTCGGCCTGGCCGACGCCCGCCACGATCGTCGGCTGCACGAAGAACCCGGTGTCGCGGCCGGCCGCGCCGCCGGTGAGGACCTCAGCGCCGGAGGAGGTCGCGCGGTCCAGGAAGCCGAGGACGCGCTCCTGCTGGCGGGCGCTGATGACCGGGCCCATCTCGACCTGGTCGCCCTCGGCGGGGTCGCCGACGACCAGCGAGGACGCGGCGGCGACCAGCTCCTCCAGCACGGCGTCGTAGATCTCCGGCGCCACCAGCACGCGCGAGGCCGCCGTGCAGTCCTGGCCGGAGTTCAGGAACGACGCCACGCGCAGCCCCTCGGCGACGGCCTTCGGATCGGCGTCCGGGAAGACGACGACCGGCGCCTTGCCGCCCAGCTCCAGGTGCACGCGCTTCAGCGTGTCCGCCGCGCTGCGCGCGATGTTCTTGCCCGTGCCCACCGAGCCCGTCAAGGACACCAACGAGATCTCGGGGTGCTCGACGATGTGCTGCCCCACCCCGGGCCCGTCGCCGGTGATGACGTTCAGCACGCCCGGCGGCAGGACCTCCGCCACCAGCTCGGCGTAGCGCAGCGTCGAGACCGGCGTCAGCTCCGACGGCTTCAACACCACCACGTTGCCCGCCGCCAGCGCCGGGGCGATCTTCCAGATCGCCATCATCAACGGGTAGTTCCACGGCGCGATCTGGCCGACGATCCCCAGCGGCTCGCGCCGCACGAACGACGTGTAGCCCTCGCCGTACTCGCCCGTCGCCTGCCCCTGCATCGTCCGCGCCGCGCCCGCGAAGAAGCGCAGCTCGTCGGAGCAGATCGGCATCTCCTCGGCCGCCAGCGCGTTCGGCTTGCCGACGTTGGCGATCTCCAGCGCCGCCAGCTCCTCGGCGTGGCGGTCGAGCACGTCGGCCATCGCCAGCAACAGCTCCTGGCGCTTGGCCGGGATCGTGTCGCGGAACGCGATCCGCGCCTCGCGCGCGGCCGCGACCGCCCGCGCGACATCCGCCGCGCCGCCCTCCGGCACCCGCGCGATGACCTCGCCCGGCGCCGGGTTCAGGATCTCGCGCGTGGCGCCCTCGACGGCGCCGACGATCTCGCCCCCGACGAGGTTGCCGAACGTGCGGACGTCCGTCGCGCTCATCAGGCGACCCCCGCCGCGGCCGAGCCGACGTCCATGTGGACGCCCGCGTCGCCGAGCACGTCGCGCAGGCGCGCGACGATGTCGTCGAGCACCGCCTTGTCGCTGATCAGCGGCGGCGCGATCTGCAGGACCGCGTCGCCGCGGTCGTCGGCGCGCGCGATCACGCCCGCCTCGCGCAGGCGGCCGGGCAGGAAGCCGCGCAGCAGCTTGTCGCGCTCGGCCTGGTCGAAGCGCGTGTCGTCCTCGTCCTTGACCAGCTCCATCGCCCAGAAGAAGCCGTCGCCGCGCACGTCGCCGACGATCGGCAGCTCCAACAGCGTGGACAACCGCTCGGCCAGGTACGGCGTCAGCTCGCGCACGTTCTCCAGGACGCCGTCGCGCTCGAAGATCTCCATGTTCTTCAGCGCGACCGTCGCCGCCAGCGGGTGACCGCCGAACGTGATGCCGTGCCGGAACACCGCGCCGGTCTCGACGATCGGCGCGACCACGCCGTCGCGCGCGAGCACCGCGCCCATCGGGGCGTAGGCGGACGTCAGGCCCTTGGCCAAGGACACCAGGTCGACCGTGATGCCCTCGCGCCCGGACGCGACCCACTCGCCCAGCCGGCCGCAGCCGGCGATGACCTCGTCGGCCATCAACAACGCGCCGTACTTGTCCGCCAACGCCCGCAGGCCCTTCCAGTAGCCGCGCGGCGCCACCAGGCAGCCGCCGGCGTTCTGGACCGGCTCGGCGATGATCAGCGCGACCTCGTCGGGCCCGGCCGCGACGATCGCGTCCTCCATCTCCGCCAGCAACGTGGCGGTGAACGCGTCCTCGTCGGTCACGCGGCCCCCGTCGGGCCCGCCGCGGAACATGTTGGTGTTGCTGACGTGCGTGACGTCGATCGGCGCCGGCGCGAACGGCTCCTTGAACTTCGGCACGCCGGTGAACGACAGCGCCCCCAGCGTCACGCCGTGGTAGGCGATGTGGCGCGCGATCGCCTTCTTGCGCCGCGGCTGGCCGATCGCCAGGAAGTGCTCGCGGCAGAGCTTCCACGCGGCCTCGACCGCCTCGGACCCGCCGCTGGTGAAGAACACGCGGTTGAGGTCGCCCGGGGCGACCTCGGCCAGCTTGGCCGCCAGCTCGATCGACGGCGGGTGCGCCGTCCCCCAGTTGGTGTTGAACGCCAGCGTGCTCAGCTGCGACGCGACCGCCGCGCCGATCTCCTCGCCGTAGGAGTAGCCCAACTGCGAGCAGAACAGCGACGACAGGGCGTCGACGTACTTGTTGCCCTTGGTGTCGAAGACGTAGGGCCCCTCGCCGCGCTCCAGGACGAGCAGGTCGTCGATCGACTGCTTGGAGAAGTGCAGCAGCAGGTGCTCCTGGGCCGCCTGCTGGAGCTCGTCGTGCGTCATGCCGCCCATCGTGAGGTGACCACCTTCTTGCGGGTGTAGAACTCGACCGCGTCGCGGCCGTTGGCGTGGAGGTCCCCGTCGATGGAGTCCTTCCAGCCGCTGAACGGGAACCAGGCGACCGGCGCCGCCACGCCGACGTTCACGCCGACCATGCCGGCCTCGACGCCGTAGCGGTAGGCGCGCGCCGCGCCGCCGGACTCGGTGAAGATCACCGACGCGTTGCCGTAGCGCGACGAGTTGACGAAGGCGATGGCCTCGTCGAGGTCGGCGGCGCGCACGAGCGTCAGCACCGGTCCGAACAGCTCGTCGGTGATGACCTTGTGGCCCTCCGGGGCGTCGTCGATGATCGTCGGCGCCAGCGTGCAGCCGCCCGGGCCCGCGTCGCCGCGGCCGTCGAGGACGATCGTCGCGCCGTCGGCCTCCGCGCCGTCGATGTCGCGCACGATCCGCTCGCGCTGCGCCGGGGAGACGACCGGGCAGACGTCGGTCGCCGGGTCCAGGCCCGCGCCGGTCTTCAGCGCGGCGGCGGCCTCGACGATCCGGTCGCGCGCGGCGTCCTGCTCCTCGCGGGTGCCGACGAGCACGGCCAGCGATCCGGCCAGGCAGCGCTGGCCCGCCGCGCCGAACGCGCTGCCCATCACGCCGCCGGCCATGAGCTTGGGGTCGGCGTCGGGCATGACGACCATCGAGTTCTTCGCGCCGCCCAGCGCCTGCACGCGCTTGCCGTGCTCGGCCGCGCGGGTCGCGACGTAGCGGGCGGTCTTCGCGGACCCGACGAACGAGATCGCGTCGACGCCCGGGTGCTCCAGCAGCCCGTTGACGACGTCGTGCGCGCCGTGGACGAGGTTGATCAGGCCCTCGGGGAACGCGCCGGTCGCGTTGGCCAGCTCGACGATCCGCTCGCCGGCCAGCGGGTCCTGCTCGGAGGGCTTCAAGATGAAGGCGTTGCCCGCCGCCACCGCGTAGGGCAGGAACCACAGCGGGATCATCGCCGGGAAGTTGAAGGGGGTGATCGCCGCGACGACGCCGACCGGCTGGCGCACCAGCTCGACGTCCACGCCGGTCGCCACGCCCTCCAGGTTCTCGCCCTTGAGCAGGTGCGGGATCGCGATCGCGGCCTCGCAGGACTCGATCCCGCGGCCGACCTCGGCCGACGCGTCGTCCAGCGTCTTGCCCATGTCGCGCGCGACCAGCTCGGCCAGCTCGTCGCGGTGCTCGTTCAGGACGTCGCGCAGCGCCATCACGGCGCGGGCGCGGACCATCGGCGAGGTGCGCCGCCAGCCCGGCAGCGCGGCGCGCGCGGCGGCGACCGCGGCGTCGACGTCGGCGGCGTTCGAGAGCGGGACGTTGGCCAGCAGCTCGCCGCTGGCCGGATCGCGGTCTTCGAGCGTCTCGGCGCCGGACGCCGGAGCCCAGGCGCCGCCGATGTGGTTGGCGAGCGTGCGGACGTCGGTTGAGGTGGGGACGGCGGTCATCTCCCACAGGCTCCCGCTCGACCCCTCGGGCGCGCAATGGGCGTCCCGTCCCAAGCTGGGCGCCCGCGACAGACACAACGTCTAGTCGTCCAGCTGGCGCCGTGCCTGGACCGCGAGCTGGAGGTCCAACAGCGTCCGCGGGTCGGACACGTCGCGGCCCAGGACGTCCTCCAGGCGCTTGAGGCGGTCGTACAGCGCCTGGCGGTTGAGGTGCAGCGCCCGCGCGGTCTCGGCCTTGCGGCCACCGTTGGCGCACAGCGCCTCCAGCGTCGGCAGCAGCGCGTGCTTGCGCCGCGCGTCGTGGGCGATCACCGGCCCGAGCGTGCGCTCGACGTACTCGGCCAGCTCGTCGCGGTCGCGCCAGCGCCACAGCAGGCGGTCCAGGCCCATCGCCGTCGCGTCGTGCCAGGCGCGGGGCGCCAGCCGGACGGCGGCCGCGGCGGAGTCGGCCGCCTCGCGCAGGCCCGCCCCCACCCCGTCCCAGCCGGAGACCGCCGGGCCGACGGCCACGATCGCGTCGTCGCCCAGCGCGTCCGCGACGCGGTCGGCCGTGGCGCCGCGGTCGCCGGCGTCGCGCAGCGCGAGCACGATCAGCAGCGCGTTCCCCGCCGGGTCGGCGCCGATCAGCGCCGGCGTCCCCGGCCCCTCGACGGCCCGCGCGTCGCCGCCGCGCGCCACGATCGGCAGCAGCGCCGCCGCGGCGCCGTCGGCGAAGCCCAGCGCCCGCGCCCGCGCGGCGGCGGCCTCCGGCTCCAGGCGCCCGGCCATCAGCTCGCCGAGCAGGTCGCCGCGCCCGCGCGCCAGCAGCTCCTCCTCCTGGCGGGCGCGCAGCAGCGCCAGCGCGACGATCCCGGCCGCGCGCTCGACGGCGAGCGGCGCGAAGGCGTCCACCGGCGCGTCCACCGGCAGCACGACCAGCCGGCCGCCGCCCGCCACCGGCGCGACCACGCCGACGCCCGCCGCGCCGCCCGCGGCCTGCGTCCAGACCGAGATCGGATCGCCGCCCGACGGCCCGGCCGCGTGGTGCAGCAGGCGCCCGTCGGCGGCCTCCAGGAACACCGGGTTGGCGACCGCGGAGGCCAGGAGCGCGAGCACGTCCGGGATCCCGCCGCCGTCGACCATCACCTCGGTGAACGCGGTCTGCAGCTCCTCGGCGCGGCGCAGCAGGTCGTAGTGGCGGTTGACGATCTCGGTGTGGATCGCCTCGGTGACCGCGACGAACGGCACCGCGGCGTGCAGCTCGACGAGCGGCAGCCCCGCCTGCTCGGCGGCGGCCACCAGCGCGTCGGGCAGCCGGCGCTCGTAGGTGTGGCCCAGCTCGATGACGAGCGCCGCGACCTCGCGCGCGGCCAGCGCGGCGACGAACCGCCGCTGGTCGGCGGCCCGCGGGCCGATGCCCATCCCGGTCGTCAGCAGCAGCTCGCCTCCGCGCAGCAGCGAGGCCATGTTGGGGACCTCGCCCGCGTGCACCCAGCGGATCGGCCGCGCCAGCCCGCCCGCGCCCGCCACGACCTCGGGCAGCCCGCGTCGCAGCGCCGGGAGCCCGAGCGCGGCGGCGACCGTGATGCGCGGCGCGGGAGCCGACATGTACGTCTACGCGTTCACCTAGATGTTGTCGCCCCCGAACGCCTCGGCGACCGAGTCGTCGGTGAAGATCCGGCGGATCGTGTCGGCCAGCAGGTCGGCGGACGACACCACGCGCACCACGTCCGGCGCGTCGTCGGGCAGCGGCACGGTGTCGGTGACCAGCAGCTCGTCCAGTCCCATGGCGTCGACGGCCTCCGGCGTGCCGGGGCTCAGCACGGGGTGCGTGGCGACCGCGCGGATCGCGCGGGCGTCGGCGTCGCGCAGCGCGCGCACCGCGGCGCCCAGCGTGCGGCCCGTGTCGATGATGTCGTCGACGACGATCGCGCAGCGCCCCGCGACGTCGCCGATCACGCGGTGGCTCGGGTTGCCGGCCTCGGGGTCGAGGATCGCCAGCTCGGTGCCCAACATGGTGGAGAACTTCTTGGCGAGCTTCACGCGGCCGGCGTCGGGCGCGACGACGACCGCGTCGGCGGGCAGCTCGTCGCGCAGCGCGTCGGCCAGCGAGTGCACGGCGGTCATGTGGTCGACCGGCACGCGGAAGAACCCCTGCGACTGGCCGGTGTGCAGGTCGACGGTGAGGACGCGGTCGACGCCGACGGACTCGAGCATCTTCGCGACCGCCCGCGCGCTGATCGGCTCGCGCAGCCGCGACTTCATGTCCTGGCGCGAGTACCCGAACCACGGGATGACGGCGATCACGCGGTGCGCGGAGGCGCCGACCGCCGCGTCGACGAGCAGGATCAGCTCCATCAGCGCGTCGTTGAGCGTCAGCGCCCCGTCGCGCGAGGAGGCCAGCGATTGCACCAGGAACACGTCGGCGCCGCGGACCGACTCCTCGAACCGGCAGTACATCTCGCCGTTGGCGTAGGTCTGCAGGTCCACCGGACCCATCTCGACGCCGAGGCGGCCGGAGATCGCCTCGGCCAGCGCGGGCGAGCTGCGCCCCGCGAAGAGCATCAGGCGCTTGTCATAGTCCAGGGGAAGGTGGGTCGTCACGGCGTCCGCGATTGTGTCAAGGCGCTCGCCCGGACCCATCGCCGGTCTTTTCGGTGCATCTTCGTGCAGGTTTTCTGCACAAAGCTGTTGCAGGATCGGGACAGGCCGTTTGAAGCGCGCGCGACGCGGAACGCTTCGGAGTCACATGCCGCGCACGAACGTCCTCTCCGCCCGGCCGACCACGCACCCGCTGCTCAACCACGTCGCGCGCCACGCCTGCCGCACGGCCACGTGCGCGGCGGTGGCGATCACCCGCTGCCCCGGCCACGGCGCCGAGGCCGACCACGAGCTGCTGGCGCTCGCCGGCGCGGCGGACGCGCTCGACGACCTCGTCGTCCCCGAACGCCACGCGCTGGGCGACGGCGAGCCCGTCGTCGCCCGCGACAGCGCCCACGCGCTGCTGACGCTCGACGCGCCCGCCTGGGGCGCGCTCACGCTCGTGCGCCCGCGGATGCGCCGCGGCCGCGCGCTGCACGAGGCCGTCGAGGACCTCGCCGCGCTGGCCGCCGAGGCGCTGCGCGCCGCCGAGGCCGAGCGCCGGCTGGCGCGGACGCTGGAGGCGTCGGTCGGCTCGCTGGCCGCGCTGCTGGACCTGCGCGACGGCTACACCGGCCGCCACAGCTCGACGGTCGTCGACCTCTGCGAGCAGGTCGCCCGCCGGGTCGGCGTCACCGGCGCCGAGCTCGGCCACCTGCGCATCGCGGCCCACCTGCACGACCTCGGCAAGATCGGCGTGCCCGACCAGATCCTGCACAAGCCCGGGCCGCTGGACGACGCCGAGTGGTCGATCATGCGCGAGCACCCGGTCTGGGGCGCCCGCGCGCTGGAGGCGATCCCGGAGTTCCGCGAGGCCTCGCGGGCCGTGCGACACCACCACGAGCGCTGGGACGGCGCCGGCTACCCCGACGGCCTGGCGGGCGAGGCGATCCCGATCGGCGCGCGCGTCATCGCGGTGTGCGACGCCTACGAGGCCATGACCTCGCACCGCCCCTATCGCGAGGCGCTCCCGGAGCCGCTGGCGCGCGAGCGGATCGTCGCGGGGACCGGCTCGCACTTCGACCCGGCCGCGACCTGGGGGCTGCTGGACGCGCTGGCCGCCTAGGCTCGCCGACGCCGTATTAGGGAGGCCTACGACCCGGCCGGCCACCTGTTAGGGTGGCCTAACGCATGGCCGCCGCCACCGCCACCGCCGCCGACGCCCGCCCGTTCCCCCTCCACACCGGGATCGCGACCGTCACGGCCGTCGAGCGGATCACGCCGAAGATGGCGCGGATCACGCTGGGCGGCGACGCGGTCGCCGGCTTCCCCGACGAGCAGCCCGGCGAGATCCTCACGCTGATCTGGCCCGCCGCCGGCGCGACCGAGCCGGTGATGCCGCTGGAGGGCTGGCGCTACCCGCCCGGCACGCCCGAGCAGCACGCCCGCAACTACACGATCCGCCGCTACGACCGGCAGGCGCCGAGCGTGACGATCGACCTCGTGCTGCACGGCGACGACGCCCCCGCCTCGCGCTGGGGCGGCCGCGTGCGCCCGGGCGACACGATCGGCGTCGCCGGCCCGCGCGTGCACTTCTTCGACGACCCCGAGGCCGACTACACGCTGCTGGCCGGCGACGAGACCGCGCTGCCGTCGATCGCCGCGACGCTCGAGCGCCTGCCCGCCGGCCACCGCGCGTTGGCCTACATCGAGGTCGCCGACGCGCGGGAGCGCCAGCCGCTGGCGCCGCGCTGCGCGGCCGAGGTCGTCTGGATCCACCGCGACGGCGCGCCCGCCGGGCGCTGCCCGAAGCTGCTGGACGCGCTGCGCGCCGCGACGCTCCCGCCCGGCCGCGCGAAGGTCTGGGTCGCCGGCGAGTCGCTGGCCGTCCGCGGGCTGCGCGAGCACCTGCGCGACGAGCGCGGGCTGACGTTCGGCCCGATGCAGGCGATCGGCTACTGGAAGCACCGCCAGACGCCGGACGACGTCGACCTCGACGGCTGACGTGACGCTCCGGAGGTCCACGCCGACCCGCGCGGCCGGGCTGCTGGTCGCCCTCGCGGCGCTCGCGCTCGTCGTGCTGCTGTCGATCTCGGTCGGCGCCAAGCCGATCCCGCCGCACCGCGTCTGGGAGCTGCTGTTCCACGACGACGGCTCGCAGGACGCGATCGTCGTGCACGACCTGCGGATCCCGCGCACCGTGTTGGGGCTGTTGGTCGGCGCGGCGCTCGGCGTCGCGGGCGCGCTGATGCAGGCGCTGACGCGCAACCCGCTGGCCGACCCAGGGTTGTTGGGGATCAACGCGGGCGCGGCGACCGCGATCGTCCTCGGCGTCGCGCTGCTGGGCGTGACGTCGGCGACCGGGTACGTCTGGTTCGGCTTCGCGGGCGCGGCGCTGGCCTCGGTCATCGTCTACGGGATCGGCGCGCAGGGGCGCTCGGGCGCCACGCCGGTGCGGCTCGCGCTGGCCGGGACGGCGGTGACCGCCGCGCTGGGCGCGGTCGTCAACGGCATCACGATCGTCGACACGCGGGTGCTGGAGCGCTACCGCTTCTGGGTCGTCGGCGCGCTCGGCGGCCACGACACCGACACGATCCGGCAGGTCGCGCCGTTCATGGTGGTGGGGTTGCTCCTGGCGCTGGCGCTGGCCCGCCCGCTGAACGCGCTGGCGCTCGGCGAGGACGCCGGCCGCGCGCTCGGCGCGCACGTCGGCCGCACGCGCGTCGCGGGCGCGGCGGCGGTCACGCTGCTGTGCGGCGCGGCGACCGCGGCGGCCGGCCCGATCGTGTTCATCGGGTTGACCGTCCCCCACGTCGCCCGCGCGCTCTGCGGTCCCGACCAGCGCTGGGTCCTGCCCTACTCCGCCGTGCTCGCCCCGGTCTTCCTGCTCACCGCCGACGTCCTGGGCCGGGTGATCGACCGTCCCGGCGAGATCGAGGTCGGCGTCGTGTGCGCGTTCCTCGGCGGTCCCGTCTTCGTCGCGCTGATCCGCCGCCGACGGATCGCCCAGCTGTGATCGCCACGGCTCCGGCCCAACGCGGCGCCGCCGCCCTGGCCGCGGTCCGCCGCGCGGCGCCGCGCCGGACGCTCGGCGTCTGCGGCGGGCTGACGCTCGCGGTCCTGGCGCTGCTGGTCGTCGCGGTCGGCACCGGCGACTACCCGATCGCGCCGCTGGACGTGGTCAAGGCGCTGGTCGGCCAGGGCGACAGCGCGACGTCGTTCGTCGTCGAGACGCTGCGGCTGCCGCGCGCGCTGACCGCGCTGCTGGCCGGCGCGGCGCTGGGCGCCGCGGGCGCGATCTTCCAGTCGGTGTCGCGCAACCCGCTCGGCTCGCCCGACATCATCGGGTTCACCGCGGGCTCCTCGGCGGCCGCGGTGTTCGAGATCACGGTCATCGGCGGCGGGACCGTGGCGGTCGCGGCCGGCTCGATGATCGGCGGCCTGCTGACGGCGCTGGCCGTGTACGGGTTGGCCTTCCGCGACGGCGTGCAGGGCTACCGCCTGGTGTTGGTCGGCATCGGCATCAGCGCGATGTTGGAGGCCTTGGTCAACTACCTGCTGACGCGGGCCAAGATCGAGGACGTCCAGGCGGCGTCGGTGTGGCTGACCGGCTCGCTGAACGGCCGCGGCTGGGAGCACGTCTGGCCGACGCTGGCCGCCCTCGGCGTGCTCCTGCCCGCCTGCGCGCTGCTGCAGCGCGACCTCAAGATGGTGGAGATGGGCGACGACACCGCCAAGGCGCTCGGCGTCTCGGTGGAGCGGTCGCGGTTGTCCAACATCGTGGTCGGCGTGCTGCTGACGGCGGTCGCGACCGCCGCGTGCGGCCCGGTCGCGTTCGTGGCGCTGACCGCGCCGCAGATCGCGCGGCGGCTGACCGGCGCGACCGGCCCCGGCGTGATGACCGCCGCGATGATGGGCGCGGCGCTGATGCTGGCCTCCGACGTGCTCGCGCAGCGGCTGTTCCCGTCGACCCCGCTGCCGGTCGGCGTCGTCACCGGCGCACTCGGCGGGCTGTACCTGATCTGGCTGTTGGCCCTCGAGGCCCGGAGGGGACGCGCATGACCCGGCTGCTCGGCGAGCGATTGACCTTGTCCTACGACGACCGCACGGTCGCGGCCGACCTCGACGTGACGATCCCCGACGGGTCGTTCACGGTCGTCGTCGGCCCCAACGCGTGCGGCAAGTCCACCATGTTGCGCGCGCTGGCGCGGATGATCAAGCCGCGCGAGGGCCAAGTGCTGTTGGACGGCCACGCGATCACGTCGCTGCCGTCCAAGGAGGTCGCGCGGCGGCTCGGGCTGCTGCCGCAGTCCTCGATCGCGCCGGACGCGATCACGGTCGCCGACCTGGTCGCGCGCGGCCGCTACCCGCACCAGGGCCTGCTGCGGCAGTGGTCGCCGCGGGACGAGGAGGCGGTGTCCGCGGCGATGGCCGCCACGCGCGTGGGCGACCTGGCCGACCGGCACGTCGACGAGCTGTCCGGCGGCCAGCGCCAGCGCGTCTGGCTGGCGATGGCGCTCGCGCAGGAGACGCCGCTGCTGCTGCTCGACGAGCCGACGACGTTCCTGGACATCACCCACCAGATCGAGGTCCTGGACCTGTGCGCGGAGCTGCACGAGGACCAGGGCCGGACGCTGGTGGCCGTCCTGCACGACCTCAACCACGCGTGCCGGTACGCGACGCACCTGATCGCCATGCGCGAGGGCGCGATCGTCGCCGAGGGCGACCCGCGGACGATCGTCGACGCCGACCTGGTCGAGGCCGTCTTCGGCCTGCGCTGCCGGGTCGTCGACGACCCCGAGACGGGGACGCCGCTCGTCGTGCCGGCGGCGCGGCGGCGCGCGGGCGCGGCCTCCTCGTCCTCCTGAGAGCCTCATGATGAACAAGAAGAAGCCCCTCCCCCTCCTGCTGCTCGCCGTCCTGGCGCTCGCCCTGGCGGCGTGCGGCTCGTCGGACGACGACGGCAGCAGCTCCTCCAAGGCCACCACCTCCTCGGGCGCCTACCCCGTCTCGCTGACCGGCGCCTTCGGCACGACCACGATCGACCACGCGCCGTCGCGCGTCGTCACGCTCGGCTGGAGCGACCAGGACGTCGTGCTCGCGCTCGGCGTCAAGCCGGTCGGCGTGTTCGACATCGGCCCCGACTTCCCGCAGGGCGTCGGCCCGTGGGGCGCCGAGCAGATCGGCGACGCCAAGCCGGAGAAGCTGTCGATCGCCGACGGCATCCCGTTCGAGAAGATCGCCGCGCTGCGCCCCGACCTCGTCATCGCCGTCCAGAGCGGCGTGACCGAGGACGACTTCGCCAAGCTGTCGAAGATCGCGCCGACCGTCACCTACAACAAGGGCGCCGGCCTGTACACGACGCCGTGGGACGAGCAGGCGAAGATCATCGGCCAGGCGCTCGGGCAGCCCGAGAAGGCCCAGCGGCTGGTCGACGCCACCAACAAGGCGTTGGACAAGGCCAAGGCCGACCACCCCGACATCCAGGGCAAGACCTTCAGCTACACGGCGCGCCAGGAGGCGTCGCAGGTCGCGGTGTACACGCCGAGCGACCTGCGGATCAAGTTCCTGGAGGACCTCGGGATGAAGCTGTCGTCCGGTCAGCGGCAGGTCGCCAAGGGCGAGCAGTTCTTCGCCAACGTCAGCTACGAGCGCCTCGGCCTGCTCGACGCCGACGTGTTCGTCTCGTGGTTCAACACCGACAAGGACCGCAAGTCCTTCACCTCGCGTCCCGGCTTCCAGGACCTCGACGTCATCCAGCACGGCGGCTTCGTGCCGCTGACGCTCGTCGAGGCCCAGGCGCAGGGCGCGCCGACCGTGCTGTCGATCCCGTGGGCGATCGACCACGTCGTGCCGCTGATCGAGCAGGGCCTCAGGGGTGAGGGGCCGAAGGCGTAGCGATCGCCCGCCGTCGCCGGTAGCGTGCGCGCCATGCCCGAACTGGAGCTGACGCGCGCGCCCGGCGACAAGAAGCTGTACGTGCTGGAGGGCGTCGGCTCGCTGCGCCTGCGCGGCTGGTTCAGCCGCTCCGCCTCCGCCGAGACCGCCGTCGGCGACCGCTCCTGGGAGCTGGCCCAACGCGGCGTCTTCCACACCGTGATCGAGGCCTACGACGCCGCCGGCACGCCGGTCGGCGCCTACGAGCCCCGTGCGTTTCGCCGCGGCGGCAACCTCATGTGGCACGACCACGGGTACGGCCTGCGCCCCGCCTCCGCCTGGAAGGAGCGCTACGCCCTGACCTTCGGCGGCGACCGCGAGCTGGCCATCATCGAGGGCAAGGGCTGGAGCAAGCGCCCCGTCAAGGTCGCCGTCCCCGACCCCTCCGCCCTCCCTCCCGGCCTCCTGCTCTTCACCGTCTACGTCGTCCGCTCGCTGGCCGAGAACGCGCAGACGGCGGCCACCGCCGGCGCGACCGCGGCGACGACGGTGGCCGCGACGGGGTAATCCAAGTCAATCCAAATCCATCCAAGGATTTGGATACAATCCAAGAACTTGGAACCTCTTGGATAGATTTGGAATGACGCTTCACGTCGCCCAGCCGCCCGACTCCTCCCGTGCCTTGAGCCTCGATCGCTTCCTCGCGATCACGCAGGCGAAGCTGCCCGCCGGCTATCCGCACTGGGACAAGCTGCGGCACCTGGACCCACCCGACGGCCTCACCTCCGAGGAGTGGTGGGCCGCGGTCAAGCTCGGTCGCACCCAGGCGGCGCGAACGCTGCCGCTCCGCGACCGCGACGGCGTGGCGTTCACCTACACGACGCCCGACCTCGTCCTCCGCGCCCTACACCTGGTCGACCAGCGCTGCGCCGGCGAGATCCGGATGCCGGAGGTCGTCACCGGCGACGCGCAGGCCAAGCGGCAGTACCTCGTCAACTCGCTGATGGAGGAGGCGATCCGCTCCAGCCAGCTGGAAGGCGCGAGCACGTCGCGCCGGGTCGCCAAGGAGCTGCTGCGCACCGGCCGCCGGCCGAAGGACCGCAGCGAGCTCATGATCGTCAACAACTACATGGCGTTGCAGTACATGCGCGAGTCGATGGGCGACCGGCTCCGGCCCGCCGACGTCCTCGAGCTGCAGCGCATCCTGAACGACGGCACGCTCGACGACCCGAGCGCCAGCGGCCGCCTGCAGACGCCGGACGAGCCGCGGGTCGCGGTCGTGGACCGCATCGACGGCGGCGTCCTCCATCGTCCCCCGCCCGCGGACCAGCTTCCCTCGCGCCTCCAAGCGCTCTGCGACTTCGCCAACGGCGACAGCGACGACGAGGACACGTTCATCCACCCGGTCGTGCGCGCGATCCTGCTGCACTTCTGGTTGGCCTACGACCACCCGTTCGAGGACGGCAACGGGCGCACCGCCCGGGTCCTGTTCTCATGGTTCATGAGGACCAAGGGCTACTGGTTGGTCGAGTACCTGTCGATCTCGAAGATCCTGCGCGAGGCGCCGGGGCGGTACAACCGCGCGTTCCTGCTCACCGAGACCGATCACGGCGACACCACCTACTTCATCATCCACCAGCTCGGCGTGATCGAGCGCGCGATCGACGAGCTGCACAAGTACCTGCGGCGCAAGGTCGCGGAGGTCCGCGGCGTGGAGAGGCTGCTGCGGGGAGCGAGCGGGTTCAACCACCGTCAGACCGAGCTGCTCGGCGGCGCGCTGCGCGACGGCGACCGCGTCTACACCTTCACCTCGCACGCCAACGCCCACGGCGTCACGCACGAGACGGCCCGCACCGATCTCCGCGACCTCGCCGACCGCGGCCTGTTGACGACCGAGCGCGAAGGGCGGCTCTACCGCTTCCATCCCGCGCCCGACCTCGCGGCCCAGCTCGAGGCGCTGGGCGCGACGGTCGCGCCGGGCTGAGGGCTCGGCGACGGCCTCGAACGGGTCACGGTCCGAGGCACAGCTCGGCCGCCCGCGGCGGGTCCGCGCCCGCGCGCTCGCAGGTCCGCGCGGCCACCGCGCACGCGAACGCGACCGCCTCGCGGAGCGCGTCGGGATCCCCCGGCGCCGGACGGCGGGCGAGCAGCGCGCCCAGGAACGCGTCGCCGGCGCCGATCGTGTCGACCACGTCCACGCGCGGCGCCGGGACCGTGAAGGCGGCGCCGTCGGCCTCGGGCGGGACGACCAGCGCGCCGTCGCCGCCGAGCGTGACGATCCCGGTCGCGCCCGCGCGCAGCAGCTCGCGCATCGCGCGCTCCGGCGCCGCGCCGGGCACCAGCCACTCCAGGTCCTCCGCGCTGGCCTTCACGAGGTCGGCGCGCGTGAGCACGCGCGCCAGCCGCGCCCGGTAGGCCGCCGCGTCGCCCCCGATCGCCGCCGGCCGGCAGTTCGGGTCGACCACGACGAGGACGTCGTCGGACGCCTCGGCCACCAGCCGCTCCAGCGCGCTCGCCGACGGCTCGAAGACCAGCCCGAGCGTGCCGACGCACAGCACGTCGACGTCCGTCCCGGCCAGCGCGCGCGCCACGTCGGCGTCGGTCAGCCCCGGCGCCGAGGTGCCGTCGACGTAGAAGGTGTAGGCCGCGCCGCCGTCGGGGCCGACGGCGGCGACCGCCAGCGTCGTCGGGTCGTCGGTCGCGACCACGCACCCCATCGCGACCCCGTCGTCGGCCAGCCCCGCGCGCAGGACCTCGCCCAGCGCGTCGGTCGAGATCCGCCCGAGGAACGCGACGTCGGCGCCGAGCCGCGCGGCCGCCCGCGCCGCGTTGTAGGGACCGCCGCCCGGCAGCGGGCGCAGCGCCGCGCCCTCGGGGACGAGGTCGACCAGCGCCTCTCCGGCGACCGCGATCACGCCCCGCCTCCCTGATACGTTGATAGCGCTCTCAGCATGGGGAACTACGGTCCGGTCCTTTCCGCTCCCGGCGCGCGCCGGTTGTTGTTCAGCTCGGTCGCCGGGCGGCTGCCGCTCGGCATGACGCTGGCCATGCTCCTGCTCGTGCGCGACCTCACGGGCGCCTTCGGAACCGCGGGCGCGGTCGTCGGCGCGTACGGCGTCGCGGCGGCCGTCGGCGGCCCGCTGCTCGGCCGGCTCGTCGACCGCTTCGGCCAGGCGCGCGTGCTCGTCCCGTGCGCGGCAGGCAACGCCATCGCCTTGGTCGCGCTGGTCGTCGCCGCGCGGGCCGACGCGCCGCCGGTCGTCCTCGTCGCGCTCGGGGCGCTGGTCGGCGCGGTGCAGCCGCCGATCTCCGCGTGCGTGCGCGTGATCTGGCCGGAGCTGGTGGCCGAGCCGCACGCGCGCGAGGCCGCGTTCGCGCTCGATGCGACGGTGCAGGAGCTGGTCTGGTCGTCGGGCCCGCTGCTGGTCGGCGGGACGATCGCGCTCGCCTCGCCGTCGGCCGCGGTCCTCGCGATGGCCGCGGTGTCGCTCGGCGGGACGCTGTGGTTCGTCTCCTCCCCCGCCGTCCGCGCCCGCGGCGGCCACGGCACGCGCACGCGCGGCGCGGGCGCGCTGACCGCGCCCGGACTGCGCCTGCTGCTCTTCGGCTCGTTCGGCGCGGGGATCGGCATGGGGTCGATCGAGGTCGGCCTGCCCGGCGTCGCGCACGACCTCCACGCCGCCGGCGCCTCCGGCGCGCTGCTCGCGCTGTCCTCGATGGGCAGCCTGACCGCCGGCGTCCTCTTCGGGATGCGGGCCTGGCGCTCGTCGCTGGAGGTCCGGCTGGCGGCGCTGCTCGTCGTCGCCGCGGTCGTCCTCGCGCCGCTGACGCTCATCGCCACGCTCGCCGAGGCGCTCGTGCTCGCATACGTGTCGGGGTTCTGCTGGGCGCCGCTGCTCTCCTGCACGTACGCCTTGATCGGCCGCCTCTCGCCGCCCGGCGCGATGACCGAGGCCTTCACCTGGAACGGCGCGGCCGTCGGCGGCGGGATCGCCGCGGGCGTCGCGGCCGGCGGGCCGCTGGTCGACGCGGGCGGCGGCGGTGCCGCGATCGTCCTGGGGATCGTCGCCTGCCTGATCGCGGCCGGCGCGATCGGCGGCCGCCGCCACGTGCTGGCGCGGGCCGTCGCCGCCACGGCCTAGCCCCGCTGCCGGACGCGCGGCGGCGCGCAGGACTCGCGCACCATCAGCCGGGTCGGCACCCGCACGACGTCCGGTCCCGCCTCGCCCCGTCCCTCCAGGCGCCGCAGCAGGCGGCCCATCGCCTCGGCGCCCAGGCGCTCGGTGTCCTGGACGACCGCCGACAGCTCGGGGGAGCCCCAGTCCAGCGGGTCGAAGCCCAGGACCGAGAGGTCGTCGGGCACGGCCAGGCCGAGCGCCTCGGCGGCGCGCAGCACGCCGACGCTCACCGACGCCTCGGACGTCAGCGCCGCCGTCGGCTCCATGTCCTCCAACAGCTCGGTCGCGCCCGTGACGACCGCGCCGACGTGGTAGTCGCCGGCCCGCAGCAGCCGCGGATCGAACGCGATCCCGGCCTCGTCCAGGCCGGCGCGGAAGCCGCGGTAGCGCTCGACGGCCGAGGACTTGTCCAACGGCGACGAGAGGTAGGCGATCCGCCGATGGCCCAGCCCGAGGAGATGGCGCGTGGCGTTCAGCGCGCCCGCGAAGTTGTCGGACACCACGCGCGCGGCGCTGACGCCCTCGACGATGCGGTCGACGGTCACGACCGGGATCCGCTCGGCGACCTCGCGCAGCGCGCGGTTGTCGCCCGCCGCCGGCGTGACGATCAGCCCGTCGACCATCCGCGACGCGAACGCGCGGATCAGGTCGTCCTCGGCCTCGGCCCGCTCGTCGGAGTTGCCCACGAGCGTCAGGTACCCGCGGGCGCGCGCGGCGTCCTGCACCGCGCGGGCCACCGACGTGAAGAACGGCACCTGGATGTCGGAGAGGACGACGCCGATCACCAGCGTCCGCCCCGTGGTCAAGGACCTTGCGTTGAGGTTCGGCGCGAAGCCGAGCCGCGCGACGACGCCCAGCACGTGCTCCAGCGTGTCGGGCCGCAGCACCTCGGGCGCGTTGAGCGCCCGCGACACGGTGGCCTTGCTCACCTGGGCCTCCCGCGCGACGTCGGCGATCGTCACGCGCCGCGCGCCGGGGCGGTCAGCCGAGGCCATCGGCCAGGCTCTTGGCGCCGTCGGCGCCGCGCCGCGTGATGAACCACGCGGCGCCCGCGACACCGAGCGCGACGACCAGGAACATCAACGTGGAGATCGCGTTGACCGCCGGCGTGACGCCGAACTTGACGTCGTTGAACACCGCCATCGGCCACGTCTCGCTGTCGCCCGACGCGGTGAACACGCTCAGCACGTAGTCGTCGAAGGACATCGTGAACGCCAGCAGCGCGCCGGCGACGATCGCGGGCATCAGCCGCGGCAGCGTCACCTGGCGGAACGTCGACAGCGGCCCGGCGCCGAGGTCGAACGACGCCTCCTCCAGCTCGCTGCCCATGCCGGTGAAGCGGGCGCGGACGATCAGCACGACGACCGCGCTGGACCACACGACGTGCCCGAGCAGGATCGTCTTCCAGCCCAGGGCGGGGAACAGCCCGACGTTCTCGTGGGCCTGCACGAAGAAGATGCGCGAGGCGACCGCGATGACGATCTCCGGCACGACGAGCGTCAGGAAGACCAGCGCGCTGAACGGCACGCGCCACCTGGAGCGGCTGCGGCCCAGCGCCAGCGCCGCCGCCGTGCCGAGCAGCGTCGCGATCAGCGCGTTGAGCGCCGCGATCTTCAGCGACAGCTCCAGCGCGCTGACGTAGCGGTCGGACCGGAACGCGGCGCTGAACCAGTGCAGCGACCAGCCCTTCCAGACCGACACGTCCTTGGACGCGTTGAAGGCGTACACGATGACGACGGCGATCGGGGCGTACAGGAACAGCAGGACGAGGACGCCCCACCCCGACAGCAGCCGCTTGCGGTTGGCCGCGCTAGGCACCGAACTGCTCCTCCCGCATCGCGGAGATCAGGTACAGAATCACGAAGATCGACAACAACCCCATCAGCGCCAGCGAGACCGCCGAGCCGAACGGCCAGTTGGACGCGCCGATGAACTGCCCCTGGATGACGTTGCCGACGAACAGGAAGCGGCCGCCGCCGAGCATCTCGGGGATGACGTACTCGCCGGCCATCGGGATGAAGACCAGCAGCGTGCCGGACAGCAGGCCCGGGCGCGTGAGCGGCAACGTGATGTCCTTGAACGCGCGCCACGGCGTGGCGCCGAGGTCCAGCGCGCCGTCGACCAGCGTCCAGTCCATGCGCTCCAGCGCCGCGTAGGCGGGCAGCACGAACAGCGGCAGGTAGCCGTAGACGAGGCCGATCAGGACGGCCTTCCACGTGTAGAGGATGTCGAGGTGCAGCTTGCCCGCGAACGAGCCGTCGCCGTCGAGGATGATCTTCCAGGCGAACGTCCGGATCAGGAACGAGGTCCAGAACGGGATGATCACCAGCAGGACGACGATCCCCTTGCGCTTGGCGCTGACGTGGCGCGCCATCCAGTAGGCCAAGGGGAAGCCGACGAGCACGGTCGCCGCGGTCCCGCCGAAGGCCATCAGGAACGTCTGCTTGAAGACGTTGAGGTACAGCGAGTCGAAGACCTGGCTGAACGCGTCGGTGTAGAACCCGTAGATGATCTGGTTGCCGGCGAAGGAGTCCGCCTGGCGGGCCAGCGCGAAGGCGACCAGGATCAGCAGCGGCGCGACGAACAGGACCAGGTAGTAGGCCAGCAGCGGCCCGGCCAGCCACCCGGGGTAGCGCGGCGCGAACGAGCGGACCCGACGGGCGCGGGTGCCCGCGGCTCCGGTGCCGGGACCGTCGCTCCCGCCGCCCTCCCCGGCCGCCGCCGAGGCGGCGGCCGGCCGGTGCAGCTGCTGGGCGCTCATCGCGTCGCCCGGAACTTCTCGTAGGCCTGCTGGCGCAGGTTGAGGACCTTCGGCGTCGGCGACAGGATGAACTTGTAGCCGTTGATCTTGTCCTGCTCGAGGTTGACGAGCGGGTTGTTGGCGTACTTCTTGGCGCCGGGCAGGTCCCACGTCTTGGCGTTCGCCGTGCCGTAGCCGGAGTACTTCATCTCCTGCAGGGCGATCTCGGGATCCAGGAGGTAGTTGATCCACGCGTGCGCGGCGACCGGGTGCGGCGCCTGGGCCGGGATCGCCCAGTTGTCGGCGAAGCGCTCGCAGGCGCCGTCGGGCGCGACGCAGGTGATGTCCTTGCGCGCGGCGGCGATCTGGGCGAGGTCGCCGGACCAGGCCTGGCCGTAGATGATCTTGCCGCTGACGGTGTCGGCGCGGTTGGTGGAGGCGTCGAGCGTCTTGATCGAGCCGGCCAGCGGCTGCAGGAACTTGACGGCCTTGTCGTAGTCGGCCTGGTTCTCGGAGTCGGGGTCCAGCCCCATCGCGATCATCGTGTCGCCGATGATCGTCGTGGTGCCCTCGAGCATGTTCGTGCGGCCCTTCTTGGCCGCGGCGGGCAGGCCCTCCAAGAACTCCATGTAGGTCTTGGGCGTGGCGTCGATCAGGTCGTTGCGGTAGTAGAAGCCGACGTAGCCCCAGTTCTTGACGACCGTGAACTTGTTGCCCTTGTCGTAGTCCAGGTCCTTCCACTGCGGCTGCAGGTTGGACATGTTGGGGATGAGGCTGTGGTCGAGCTGGTAGAGCAGACCGGCCTCGCCCAGCGGGGCGATCGAGTTCTGGCCCGGAACGATGATGTCGTAGTCGCCGCCGCCCGCCTTGATCTTGGCCTCCATCTCGTCCGAGGACGAGTAGTAGGTCTCCTTGACGGTCGTGCCGGGGTTCTGCTTGTGGAACGAAGCGCGCGTCTTGGGGTCCAGGTACTCGGAGAAGTTGTAGATGAGCAGGTTGGACTCCAGCGGCTTGCCCTCCAGGCGCGCGCTCGCGGCCTTGGCGCTGCCGCCGCCGCCCGAGGAGCCGCCGGTGGATCCGCCGCAGCCGGCGATCAGCAGGGCCAGGCCGCCGAGGCCGATCGCCTCGCGGCGGGAGACCTTGACGCCGCGCTCGCGCCACGCGGCGTTCTGCGACAGGCGCGCGAGGCGGTCGATCTTCGGCTTGAGGCCGGCGGGCGCGAGCAGGCGGAGCTCGCCATCGGACTTGGGGGACATCGTGGGTTCTCCTCCGGGGATGGGGCCGCGCTAGGCGGCCAGGACGATCGGGGCGGTGTCGGCGAAGGTCAGGCAGACGCGGTCGCCGGTGGCGAGCGCGTCGACCGTCGCGTCCGCGCCGGTGCGCGGGACGACGGCGGTGACCTCGGTGCCGTCGGTCAGCTGGGCGACGACCTGGATCGAGCTGCCGAGCTGCAGGCGCGTGACGACGGTGGCGGCCAGGCGGTTGGGGCCGGCGTCGCCGCCGGGCGCGACCGTGACCTTCTCGGGCCGGATGCCGACGACGACCTTGCCGGCGGGGGCGCCGGTGGTGCGCGCGGCGACCGTCGAGCCGCCGGCGACGTCGATCGTCGCGACGCCGTCGGCCGTGGTGCGCACCGCGCCGTCCAACACGTTCATCTCGCCGACGAAGCCGGCGACGAAGGCCGAGGCCGGGCGGTCGTAGATCGCCTCGGGGGCGTCGAGCTGCTCGACGCGGCCCTCGGACATCACCGCGATCCGGTCCGACATCGACATCGCCTCGCCCTGGTCGTGGGTGACGTAGACGAACGTGATGCCGACGTCGCGCTGGATCCGCTTCAGCTCGACCTGCATGTCCTTGCGCAGCTTGAGGTCCAGCGCGCCGAGCGGCTCGTCGAGCAGCAGCACGCGCGGCTCCATCACCAGCGCCCGCGCCAGCGCGACGCGCTGCTGCTGGCCGCCGGACAGCTCGCGCGGCTTGCGGTTGGCGCGGCCCTCCAGGTGCACCAGCTCCAGCGCGGCGTGCGCCTTCTGATGGCGCTCCTTCTTGTCCAGCCTGCGCTGCTTGAGCCCGTAGGCCACGTTGTCGAGGATCGACATGTGCGGGAACAGCGCGTAGTGCTGGAAGACCGTGTTGACGTCGCGCTTGTAGGGCGGCAGCCCCACCGCGTCGGTGCCTCCGATCAGGACCTCGCCGCTCGTCGGCTGCTCGAAGCCGGCGATCATCCGCAGCGACGTCGTCTTGCCGCAGCCCGAGCTGCCCAGCAGCGACAGGAACTCGCCCTGATGGATCCGCAGGTCCAGGTCATCGACCGCCGTCACGTCACCGAACCGCTTGGTGACGCCGCGGAACTCCACATCGAAATCAGCTGAGCCCATGTGCGGGCACACCTCCTCAGGGCCCCCGCGACCCGGCGCGAGCCCTCCGTTCACGTGCTCCGAAACCGGTTCCAGCAACCGGTTTCGCGGCACCGTAACAGGGGCGGCTGAGAGGCGCAAGAGAAAACTGATAGCGCTTTCATGAAGATCGCGATAGCGCTGTCAGAGACCTGCCGCACGCCAACGCGCGGCGTTCGGAGCCAGACGCCCCACCCACCCCCTCTCGCGATCCGGGTCACTGCGAACGTGACATGGACGTTCGCAGTGACCCGCGTCCCGCTCGGGTGGCCGAGGCCCGCCGCGCGAAGGGCCGCGCGGAGCGGCGCGCGGGCCTCAGCCCGAGGAGGCGCGCACGACCAGCTCGGTGCCGAGCCGGACGCGGCGTACCTTCGCGCCCGGCTCCGCCAGGCGCCGGAGCAGCAGGCGACCCGCCTCGCGGCCCAGCTCCATCACCGGCTGGACGACGGCGGTGACCTGCGGGTCGACGAGCGTCAGCCAGTCGATGTCGTCGAAGGCCACCACGGCCAGCTCGTCCGGGACCTTCAGCCCCAGCTCGCGCGCGGCCAGCCAGACGCCGTGCGTCATGAAGTTGTCGGTGGCGAACACCGCGGTGACGCGCCGGCGCTTCGGCGCGCCCAGCAGCCGCAGCGCCGCGTCCCGCGCCCCGGTCGGCGTGAACTCCGGCGTGACCGCCTCCCACGCCGGATCGATCTCCAGCCCCGCCGCCTTCAGAGCACCCCGATAGCCGCGGATCCGCTGCGCGGTCGAGGACGACCCGGCGCCCGACGTGACGATCCCGATCCGCCGATGTCCGCGCTCGACGAGGTGCTCGACCGCGCGCGTCGCGCCCGCCGCGTTCTCCACGGTGACGCAGTCGGCCTCCAGGCCGTTGACGCTGCGGTCCAGCAGCACCAGCGGCTTGCCGGGGTCCTGCGTCCGCGCGGCCCCCGCGCTGGCGGCGGGCGCGATCAGCAGCCCGTCGACCTGCGTGCGCAGCGCCTCGATCGCGCGGGCCTCGCGGGCCGGGTCCTCGTCGGAGTTGGCCAGCAGCAGCGTGTAGCCCTCGGGCTCCAGGACGTCCGCGACGCCGCGCGAGACCGTCGCGAAGAACGGGTTCTCGATGTCCCCGACGACCAGGCCGACCGAGCGCGTCGAGCCGGAGGCCAGCGCCCGCGCGACGTCGTTGCGCCGGTACCCCAGCTCGGCCCCCGCCGCCTCCACCGCCGCGCGCGCCTTCGCGCTGACGTGGCCGTAGCCGCCGAGCGCCCGCGCGGCCGTCGCGAAGGAGACGCCCGCCGCCTTGGCGACGTCGGCGACCGTGGGACTGGACGCTGCGCGCTCGCGGCCGGTGGACATGGCCCGCGACCCTATCGGCTGCCGTGTCCGACCCAAGAACTGGTAGCGCTATCAGTTCGCTGGTAGGGTGCCGCTCATGCCCCAGCACTACAGCGGCCTCAGCCTCTGGCTCGAGCAGGCCGGCGACCTCACGCCGCGTCCGCCCCTCCCCGGTCCGATCGACGTCGACGTCGCGATCGTCGGCGCCGGCTTCACCGGCCTCTGGAGCGCGTACTACCTCAAGCAGGCCGATCCCTCGCTGCGGGTCGCCGTCCTGGAGAAGGACATCGCCGCCTACGGCGCCTCGGGCCGCAACGGCGGCTGGTGCTACGGGCACCTCAACGGCTCGATCGAGATGTACGCCAAGGAGTCCTCGCGCGAGCTGGCCATCGCCATGAAGCGCGAGAACTACAACACGGTCGACCGCATCGGCGAGACGCTGGCCGCCGAGGGCATCGACGCCGGCTTCGCCAAGGGCGGCGCGCTCGTCGTCGCCCGCACCTACGAGCAGGAGCAGGGCCTGCGCGACGGCCTCGCGCACGAGCGCGAGTGGGGCTTCGGCGACGAGACCGCCTCCTGGCTGGACGCCGCCGCGCTGGCCGAGCGCGTCGACGTGGCCGGCGCGCTGGGCGCCAAGCTCGAGCACCACTGCGCGCGCGTGCAGCCCGCCAAGCTCGCGCGCGGGCTGGCCGAGGTGGTGGAGAGGCTCGGCGTCCCGATCTACGAGCAGACCGAGGTGACGCGCATCGCCGACGGCGTCGTCCGCACGACGCGCGGCGACGTCCGCGCCGAGATGGTCGTCCGCGGCACCGAGGGCTACACGGTGAACATCCGCGGCGAGGGCCGCCGGATCCAGCCGATCACCTCCCAGGTCGTCGCCACCGAGCCGCTGCCGCAGGCGGTCTGGGACCAGCTCGGCTTCGCCAACCGCGAGGTCGTCGCCGACATGGTCAACCTGGGGATGTACTGCCAGCGCACCACCGACGACCGCCTCGCGCTCGGTGGCCGCGGCGGCTTCCAGCCCCGCAAGCGCGGCCTCGTCGAGGCCGAGATCCTCGACCCGCGCGTCTTCGAGGCGCTGCGCGACGCGGTCCGCGAGCTCTTCCCGGCCACCGAGGACGCCCGCTTCACCCACGCGTGGGGCGGCGTCTGGGGCGCGGCGCGCGACTGGGCGCCCGCGGTCGGCTTCGAGCGCGAGCGCGGCGTCGCCTGGGCCGGCGGCTACGGCGACGGCGTCTGCGCGTCGAACTTCGCCGCGCGTACGATGACCGACCTGATCCTCGGGCGCGACACCGAGCTGACCCGGTACCCGTGGATCAACCACCGCGCGCCGAGCTGGCCGCCCGACCCCCTCCCCCGCGTCGGCGCCCGCGCGATGTCCACCGCCTACGGCTGGGCCGACCGCTCCGCCCGCCGCACCGGCCGCTCCCCGAAGTGGGTCAAGGCCGTCGACCGCCTCTCCAAGCTCGCCAACAAGTAGACCAAGGACCCCATGTCGATCCCCCACATCCCGGCGCTCGTCGCCAACCCCGACCTGCTCACGCTCGCGCTCGAGACCCCGCATCCGCTCGACGACGTCCGCGAGGGCGAGCCGGCCGCCGCCTACAACGAGCTCTACGCCGACGGCACCGTCGAGATCGGCGTCTGGGAGGTCACCCCGGGCGAGTTCGCCGGCGACAAGATCGGCGCCTCCGAGGTCATGCACGTCCTGGAGGGCGACGCCACGATCACCTCCGAGGACGGCACGACGCTGGAGCTGCGCCCCGGCGTCTCGTTCGTCACGCCCGACGGCTGGCGCGGGCGCTGGAAGGTGCGCGAGAAGGTCCGCAAGCTGTACGTGATCTGGACGCACAACGCGTGAGCGCGCCGGTCCCCTACCGCCGCGCCGGGCGCTCCGGCGTCCAGCTGCCCGCGATCTCGCTGGGCCTCTGGCACAACTTCGGCGACGACAAGGCGCTGGAGACCCAGCGCGCGATCGTCCGCCGCGCCTTCGAGCGCGGCGTCGTGCACCTCGACCTGGCCAACAACTACGGGCCGCCGCCCGGCAGCGCCGAGCGCAACTTCGGGGAGATCCTGAGGACCGACCTCGCCGGCCACCGCGACGAGCTGTTCATCTCCACCAAGGCCGGCTGGGACATGTGGCCCGGGCCCTACGGCGACGGCGGCTCGCGCAAGTACCTGATGGCCTCGCTCGACCAGTCGCTGCGACGCATGGGCCTCGACTACGTCGACGTCTTCTACAGCCATCGCTTCGACCCCGACACGCCGCTGGAGGAGACCTGCGGCGCGCTGGACGCCGCCGTGCGCCAGGGCAAGGCGCTGTACGTCGGCATCTCGTCCTACAGCGGCCGCCGCACGCGCGAGGCCGCGGCGATCCTGGACGCGATGGGCACGCCGCTGCTGCTGCACCAGCCCAACTACTCCATGTTGAACCGGCGGATCGAGACCGACCTGCTGGACGTGCTGGAGGAGGAGGGCGTCGGCTGCGTGGCGTTCTCGCCGCTGGCCCAGGGGCTGTTGACCGACAAGTACCTCGACGGCGTCCCCGCGGGCTCGCGCGCGGCCGCCGGCACGTCGCTGGCCCAGACGTGGCTCAACGACGCCAACCTGGGCCACATCCGCGCCCTGCACGCGATCGCCCAGGAGCGCGGGCAGTCGCTGGCGCGGATGGCGATCGCCTGGGCGCTGCGCGACCCGCGCGTGACGAGCGCGCTGATCGGCGCGTCGTCGGTGGCCCAGCTCGACGACTCGCTCGGCGCGCTGGACAACCTGCACTTCTCCGACGACGAGCTGGCGGCGATCGAGCCGCACGCGGTCGACGGCGGGATCGACCTCTGGGAAGGGTCCTCGACGGCCTAGCGGTCCGCGCGCGCGTCGGGCGGGGTCACCGGACCCCACTCCACCACGGTCCCGCCCCACGCCAGCCCGGCCCCGAAGGCCCCCAGCAACACGCGCGCGCCAGGCCGCAGACGCCCGTCCGCGGCGGCGTGCGCGAGCGCGGTCGGCAGCGAGGCCGAGGTCGTGTTGCCGATCCGCGCGATGCAGTCCACGACGCGCTCGTCGGGCAGCCCGAGCCGCTCGCCGACCGCGGCGGTGATCCGCGCGTTGGCCTGGTGCAGCACCGCGAGGTCGAGGTCGGCGACGCCGATCCCGGCCATCGCGGTCGCCCGCTCGGCCACGTCGACGAGCGCGTCGACCGCGCGGCGGAACGTCCGCTGGCCCTCCATCCGCACCGGCCCGGCCGGCCACGGCGTGACGATCGCGTCGCCAGCGGCGCCGTCGGACTCCAGGACGAACGGGCCGACGCGCGAGTCCGCGCCCGGCAGCGCCTTGACCACGACCGCGCCCGCGCCGTCGCCGAAGATCCCGGCGGTGACGCGGTCGCCGTAGTCCAGGACGCGCGACATCGCGTCGGCGCCGATCACCAGCGCCGTCTGGGCCCGGCCGGACTCGACCTGGCCGACGGCCAGCGACAGCGCGGCGAGGAAGCCGGTGCACGCGGCGTTGAGGTCCATCGTCCCGGCGCGCCAGGCGCCGAGGCCCGACGCGATCGTGGCCGCCCCGTGCGGCGTGATCGCGTCAGGCGTCATGGTCGCCAGCAGCAGGAGGTCGACGTCGCGGGCCTCGGTGCCCGCGGCGGCCAGCGCGCGGCGCCCGGCGGCCTCGGCCAGCGCGCAGAGCGAGCCGCCGTGGGCGATCCGGCGTCGGGACTCGACGCCGGTGCGGCGCACGATCCAGTCGGGCTCGAGGCCGAGCGGCTCGGCGATCGCCGCGGTCGGCACGTCCGTGTCGGGGAACGCGGCGCCGACGGCGACGAGCGCGGCACCGGTCCGCGCGGGCGTGCGCGGCGCGGCGGGCGCGTGGGGCATGGCGATCGTGGTCCCGGCCAAGGCCAGCACGATGCCTTGGCATCGCGGCCCGGAAGCCAGGGAACGCGGGCGTTTGCACCCGTTCGGGGGGATCAGTCCCGACGTTCGATCAACCGCGACATGACGATCAGCGAGCGCGTCCGGACCACCGAGGCCTCGCGCTGCAGGGACATGATCACGCGCTCGAGGTCCTTCGGGTCCTGCGCGCGCACGCGCACGATGCAGTCGGCGTCGCCGGTGACCGACCACGCCTCGACGACCTCGGGCAGCGGGCGCAGCGACTCGCGGACCTCGTCGAGGCCGATCCCGGGCGCGTAGAACAGCTCGATCAGCGCCTCGGTCGTCGTGCCGAGCGCGGCCGGGTCGACGAGCGCGGTGAAGCCCTTCAGGACGCCGGCGGCGCGGAGCTTGTCGACCCGCCGCTTGACCGCCGGGGCGCTCAGGCTGACGGCGCGGCCGACCTCGTCGTACGTCGCCCGACCATCCTCGCTCAGGCACGCAAGGATCTTGCGGTCGGTCTCATCCGGGCGCAAGAGATCGTCCATGGCGCGCACGATACCGGGGTTGTCCTGCGCGGGATGCGCCCGTAGCGTTCATGGCATGTCCCCGCAGCCTCCCGTGATCCGCGTGCTCTTCGACGAGAGCCACGACCAGGCCTGGACGGTGCGCCCCGAGGTCGCCGCCCGCATGCAGCCGTCGCATCCGGCCGACGCGTCCTACGCGCGCGCCGCCGACGTCCTGCGCGCGCGCCGCATCGCGGTCGACCCGCTGGTGGAGGGCGCGCTGGACGCCGACACGCTCGCGGGCGCCGACGTCGTCGTCCTCGCCCACCCCAGCGAGCCGAAGTGGGAGGCGACGGTCGGGACCGGGTCGCCGCTGCTGAGCATCGCCGAGATCGACGCGCTCGAGGCCTACGTCGCCGGCGGCGGCGGGCTCGTCGTCCTCGGCGAGAGCGAGCAGGACAAGTACGGCAACAACCTCAACGTGCTGCTCGCGCGCTTCGGGCTGTCGATCGAGCACGACACGGTCCAGGACTACGACTACAACCTGAACGCCACGCCGTCGTGGGTCCGCTCCGTCCCGGCGCTCGGCGAGCGCGGCGCGGGCGGCGACCTGCTGGCCGGCGTCGCGGGCGCGACCTTCTACCGCGCGGGGACGATCTTCGTCGAGGACGGCACCGACACGCAGGTGCTCGCGCGCACGGCCGCCTCGGCCTCCACCCCGGGCGCGCCGCTGGCCGTCGCCGTCCGCCACGAGGCCGGGCGCGTGGTCGCGCTGGCCGACTCCGACCTGTTCGGCGACGACTGCATCGGCGACCTCGGGCACGAGGCGCTGTGGGTCAACCTGGTGTCCTGGGCGGGCGAGCACGCCTACGCGGCGGGCAGCATCGACGTCAACGCCGAGGCCGCGTCGGATCCGGCGTGGGCCGCGCTGCGCGACGCCACCGACGCGCTGCGCCCGCTGCAGTCCGCCGACGGCCCGGTCGAAGGCGACGAGGCCGCCGCCGCGCCGCTGGTCGAGACGATGGCGTCGTCGCTGGAGGCGCTCGCCCCCCGCTTCGAGCACCAGGCCGACTACCTCGCCGCCGCGGTGGCCGACCTGCGGGCGTGGGCCGAGGGCGGCTACGGCAAGCCGGACTTCACCACGTCGCTGGAGCTGTTCCGCCCGGATCTCGCCCGCCGCGACGAGATCCAGCACCTGGTGCTGTTCCCGATGTACTTGCAGAACGGCCGCGACCGCGACGTGCACTTCGAGGCGCTGATCGTCGAGGTCCCGTGGCCGGAGTGGCTGGCCGAGCTGGAGCGCACGCGCTACGACAACGCGAAGTTCGTGCCGGTCACGCTCGTCGACCACACCTCCGGCTACGACAGCGAGTGCGCGGTCCTCTTCCCGGAGACCGTGAGCGTCGCGGGCAAGCCCGCCAACCACTTCGGCGGGATCTTCTGCGACCGCGAGGCCGAGCGCTTCCGGCGCGTCGTCTCCGGCGCGGCCGACACGGTCGGGATCAACCTCCCGCCCGACGCCGCCGCGCTGCTGGCGTCCGAGCGCCTGTCGCAGGACGCCTACGTGATGTGGGACCTGATCCACGACCGGGCGCACTCGCGCGGCGACCTGCCGTTCGACCCCTTCATGATCCGCCAGCGCATGCCGTACTGGATGTACTCGCTGGAGGAGCTGCGCTGCGACCTGACCGCCTTCGGCGAGGCCGTCAAGCTCGAGGCCGAGGGCATGGCCTTCGCGCGCAACGTCCAGTACGCGATCCTCTTCGACCGGATCTTCCGCTTCCCGGTGACGGGCGCGCGCGTGCGCAACTACGACGGGCTCGGCGGCCAGCTGCTGTTCGCCTACCTGCACCGCCACGGCTACGTGCACTGGACCGACAACCGCCTGACGGTCGAGTGGGATCGCCTGGCCGAGGGCGTCGCGGGCCTGCGCGAGGAGGTCGAGAAGCTCTACCGCGAGGGCATCGACCGCTCCAAGCTGGCGCAGTGGGGTGCCGCGCACGACCTCGTGTCGCGGTACGTTCCGGCGGCGAGCGGCTCGACGTGGGCGCGCGACGTGCGCGACTACGCCGACGTCGAGGACCCGCGCCCCTACATCGACGACGTCAAGGCGGATGAGTTCCCGTTGAGCATGTTCTACACCTCGCTGAAGGCCAAGCTCGAGCCCGTGATCGCGCGCCCCGAGGCGGTCGCGGCGTGAGCGACGCCGGCGTGCTCGCCGGGCGCCGGATCGCCGTGGCGGGCGCGGGCGGCGGGCTGGGCCCGACGGTCGTGCGCGCGCTGGCCGACGCCGGCGCGTGGGTCGCGGCGGCGGACCGGTCCGACGAGCAGCTGGAGGTCGTGCGCGACGTGGCCGGCGACGCGCGCGCCGCGGACCTCGTGACCGCGGAGGGCGCGGACGCGTGGGCGTCCGTGCTGGGCGAGGTCGACGGGCTCGTGCACCTCGTCGGCGGCTGGCGCGGCGGCAACCCGATCGAGGACACGCCGTGGGAGGACGTCGAGCTGCTGGAGTCGCTGCTCTGGCGGTCGGTCGTCCACACGACGCGGGCGTTCGCGCCGCTGCTGAAGGCGGCGGGCGCGCACGGGCGCTTCGCGCTGGTGTCCTCGTCGGTCGCGGCGCGGCCGGTCGCGGGCAACGGCGCCTACGCGGCGACCAAGGCGGCGGCCGAGGCGTGGACGCTGACGCTCGGCGCCGAGCTGGCCGAGACCGGCGGCACCGCCAACGTCGTCGTCGTCCAGGCGATCACCACGCCGCGGATGCGCGCCGAGAACCCCGACAAGGAGTACAAGACGTTCACCGACGTCGACGAGATCGCCTCGGCGCTCGTCTTCCTCTGCTCGGACGCCGCGCGCAAGATGAACGGCCAGCGGCTCAGCCTGCACGCGGCGGCCCGCTAGCGTGGCGGGCATGCGCGCGTTCGCCTCCGACAACTACGCCGGCGCCCACCCCGAGGTCCTCGCGGCCATCGCCGAGGCGAACGCCGACCACGCGGTGTCCTACGGCGCGGACCCGTGGACGGCCAAGGCCACGGACCTGATCCGCGACCGCTTCGGGGCGCAGGCGTCGCCGTGGCTGGTGTTCAACGGGACGGCGGCCAACGTGTTGTCCCTGGGCGCGCTGACGCGGTCCTGGGAGTGCGTGGTCACGCCCGACACGAGCCACCTGCACGTCGACGAGGCCGCGGCGCCGGAGCGCATGGCGGGCGTGAAGCTGCTGACGCTCGCCACGCCCGAGGGCAAGCTGAGCGCGGCGCAGATCGAGCCGCTGCTGGCGCGCCAGGGCGACGAGCACGCGCCGCAGGTGCGCGTCGTGAGCATCGCGAACTCGACCGAGCTGGGCACGGTCTACGCGATCGACGAGCTGCGGGCGATCGCCGACGTCGCGCACGCCAACGGGCTGCTGCTGCACGTCGACGGCTCGCGGCTGGCCAACGCCGCGGTCGCGCTGGGCGCGTCGCTCGGCGACATCACCACCGCGATCGGCGCCGACGCGGTCTCGCTGGGCCTGACCAAGAGCGGCGCGTTGGGCGTCGAGGCGGTCGTGTTCCTGAACGACCCCGCGCCCGCCGGCTTCGCCTGGCTGCGCAAGCAACACGCCCAGCTGGCGAGCAAGATGAGGTTCTTGTCGGCGCAGGTCGTCGCGATGCTCGAGGACGACCTCTACCTGCGCGCCGCCGCCCACGCCAACGGCATGGCGACGCTCCTGGCCCAGTCCGTGACCGCCATCCCCGGCATCACGATCACCCGCCCGGTCCAGGCCAACGCCGTCTTCGCGACGCTCCCGCCCTCGCTCGCCGACGCGGTCCGCCCCGACTTCCCCTTCTACACCTGGGACGAGGCCACCGGCGAGGTCCGCTGGATGTGCTCCTGGGACACCACCGAGCAGGACATCTCAGCGTTCATCACCGCGCTGCAGAGCGCGGCGGCCAGCGCGGTCTAGCCGCCGGGGCGGACGAGCGGGCTCTTCTTGCCGAGCGTCTGCAGCTCTTCGCCGACGCGAGGCTCCGGAGGCTTCCTGCGAAACAGCTTCTTCAGGAGCTTGCGCACGGTTCCAGATTAGAGCGACTGGGCGTAGCTGACAACCCACGCGACGACCTGGACGGCGAGCAGGCACAGCCCCACGCGCAACAGCCAGGTCATCCGGTCCAGCCGTCGGCGGTTGCGCGCGAAGGCGTCGGAGCGGACGAGGGCGAGATCACGATGGACCAGCGGCAGCGGCACGCTCGACGGCTCAGCGTACTCGCGCACCATCGTCCGCGCGTCCGACGCGACGTCGAAGTGACGTGGCCAGAGCAGGCCGAGCGCGCACAACCCGACGCCGACGAACGCCATGACCGCGACGTACCGCGCCGACCCGTCCCCGGCGCCCAGCGGCCCGCCGAAGATCGTGGTCGTCACCGTCGCCGTGCCCGCGAGCCCGGCGCCACGCGCGCGCAGGTCGGAGTGGATCCGCTCCTGCCAGACCAGCGCCAGCCCCGCCTCCTCGAACGCCAGCGCGTAGAGCGCGGCGCGTGGACGGTAGAGCCGCGGGTCGGTGAAGTCGAAGCCCATGCCGCGCCGACGGTAGGCGCGGCGTGGTGGCGGGCCGCGCGGCAGGGCCGAAGCGGCAGGGTTTCGGGCGCGAATGGTGCCGAAGGCCGGGCGGACCGGTACGGTTGCCCGCGTGCAGCGGCCCGGGAGGGATGGAGTCGCGGTGGTGCTCGCGGTCGTCGCGGCGATCGCCGCCGTCGGCGCGATCGTCGCGTTGTATCTGAAGGCCGAGATCGCCAACCGGGATCGGTTCGCGAATCGGACGGTCGCGGCGTTGGACGACCCGGCGGTGCGCGACGTGGTCGCCCGGCAGGTCGTCGTGAACGTCATCGAGCGCGGATCGCCGGACCTCATCTCGGCGCGGCCGCTGCTGGAGACCGCGGTCGAGACCGTGGTCTCGACCGGCCCGTTCCGCTCGCTGGTCCGCACGACCGCCCAGCAGGCGCACAGCCTGCTCTTCGAGCACGGCAACGCGTTCGTCTTCGACGTCGCCGACACCGGCACGGTGGTGCTCTCGGCGGTCCGCAGCCTCGCGCCCGACATCGCCGCCAAGCTGCCCGCCAACGCCGACTCCACGCTCATCGACCTGCGCGAGCGGCCGTTCGCCCAGGACACGCTGCGGGCCGCCGACCAGCTGCGCAAGATCGCGATCGTCCTCCCGATCCTCGCGCTGCTCCTGCTGCTCGGCGCGATCGCGCTCGCCCGCGACCGCGGCCGCGCGTTCGCCCGCTTCGCGCTCGCGCTCGGCGTCGTGGCCACCGTCGCCGAGATCGCGCTGGGCACCGCGCGCACGCTCGTCCTGCGCTCGCTCGAAGGCACCGAGGAGATCCCGACCGCCGACCTGCGCGCCGCCGCCGGCGGCGTGTGGGACGCGCTGCTCGGCGACCTCGCGGGCCTGCTGCTGATCGCCGCGATCGTCGGCTTCGTCCTGGCCGCCGGGGTCCTCTCGGCCGTCGACCCGCAGGCGATCCGCCGCCAGGCCGCCCGGTTCACGCGGCGCCCGGAGAGCCATCTCGCGCTCGGCGCCCGCGGCGTCGTGCTCACGCTCGCCGGCGTCGCCGTCCTCCTGGAGCCCGGCCTCGCCCTCAGCGCGATCGCCTACCTGATCGGCGCCGCGCTGATCTACGCGGGCAGCACCGAGCTGCTGACCGCGCTCGGCCGCGACCGCAAGGGCCGCGAGCGCCCGCACGATCGCCTCCCCCGCCGCCGCGTCGCGGTCGTCGTCGCCGCGGCGATCATGACGTTCGCCGGCGCCTCGGCCGCCGCCGCGATCGTCCTGCACGAGGGCCAGGCCATCAAGGCAGCGACCGTCCCGGCCGAGGGCTGCAACGGCCTGCGGACGCTCTGCGACAAGCGCCTCAACGAGATCGTCTGGCCCGGCACCCACAACTCGATGGCCGCCGCCGACGTCCCCGGCTGGGCGATCCCCGACCAGCGCCGCTCGATCCCGCGCCAGCTCCAGGACGGGATCCGGCTCTTCCTGCTCGACCCCCACTACGGCCGCGTGCTCGGCAACGGCCGCGTCCAGACCGACTTCCAGGCCGAGGGCCGCAACGCCAACAAGGTCGCCGCCGAGCTGAGCCCCGACGCGCTCGCCGCGCTCGACCGCCTCGGCGTCAACCTCACCGCGAGCTCCGGCGCGCGCGGCGCGAAGGAGGTCTTCCTCTGCCACACGGTCTGCGAGCTGGGCGCCACGCGCTTCACCGACACGCTGACGACGATGCGGACGTTCCTGCAGGCCCACCCGTCCACCGTCCTCATGATGATCCTCGAGAACTACGTGACCGACGAGGATCTCCAGCGCTCGTTCGCCGCCACCGGCACCGAGCACTACGCCGCCACGCTCAACCGCGGCGCGCCGCTGCCGACGCTCCAGCAGCTGATCGACGACGGCAAGCGCCTGATCGTCTTCACCGAGGAGCCGCCGACCGGCGCGGTGCCGTGGCTCAACGACGCGTTCACGTGGATCCAGGACACGCCGCTGGGCAACAGCACCGCCGCGCAGCTCGGGTCGGTCGAGAAGTGCCGCCGCTACCGCGGCACCGCCGACTCGCCGTTCCTCATGTTGAACAACTGGGTCGAGCGCTTCCCGCCCTCCCCCACGGCCAACCGCCCCGCGCTGACCGAGGACTTCCTGAAGTCGCGCATCGCCCGCTGCGAGAAGGTCCGCGACCTGCCGGTCTCGCTGGTCGCCGTCGACTTCTACGACCAGGGCGACCTGATCGGCGTGGCCCACGACCTCAACGCCCAGCCGTGACCATCGCCTACGACCTGCGCCGTCGCACGCTCGCCGACGGCGCGGTGACGACCGTCTACGCGACCCTGCACCCGCGCGCCACGACCCGCGTCCGCGTCGCGCACTTCCCCCAGCCGCGCCGGCTGGACGTCTGGTGCGCGGCCCAGGGCGAGCCCGAGGCGATCATCGGCGGGTTCTTCCTGCGCGACCCGTTCCGGCCGCTGGGCGAGCTGCGCCGCGACGGCGCGGCGATCGAGCACGCGCCGGTGGCCGACGGCTTCGCGCCGCGCCGCGCGGTCGTGCACGCCGCGCCCGGAGCCCCGGTCGCGGTCGGTCCGCGCGCGGCCTTCGGCGACGACCCGCCCGGCGACCTCCTGCAGGCCGGCCCGCTGCTGATGGCCGGCGGCGCGGTCGTCCACGCCGACGACGCCGACCCCGAGGGCTTCAGCGCGACCGCCACGCAGTTCGACTCCGACATCACGGTCGGCCGCCACCCGCGCGCGGCGCTGGGCCTGAGCGACGACCACGTCATCGCGGTCGCCTGCGACGGCCGCCGGTCCGGCGTCGACGCCGGCCTGACCATGGGCGAGCTGGCCGAGGTCCTGCGCGACCTCGGCGCGACCGACGCCATCAACCTGGACGGCGGCGGCTCGACCACGTTGGTGCACCAGGGGCACCTGCTGAACCGGCCCTACTCCGAGCAGGACCAGCCGGCGCCGAAGTCGCGCCCGATCGTCAGCGCGCTGCTGCTGCACGCGGTCTGAGGGCGGGCCGCGGGCCCGCCCTCAGCCATCGCGAGGGTGCTACTCGGCCGCGACCAGCGAGAACCGGCCGACGAGCGTGCGCAGCTCGGTGGCGGTCGCCGCCAGCGTCTGGGCGCTGGCCGCGATCTGCTCGGTCGAGGCGCTGGTCTCCTCCGTGGAGGCCGAGACCTGCTGCGTGGCGGCCGACGTCTGCTCGGCTACCGCGGCCACCGAGGCGACCTCCTCGCCGACCTGCGAGGACGTCGCCGAGAGCTGCTGGGCGGCGGCCGCGATCTGCGACACCCGGCCCGACATCTCCTGGACGTGCTCGTTGATGACGTCGAACGCCTCGCGGGCCTGCTCGACGACGGCGGCGCCCTCGTCGGTGCGCGATCCGCCCAGCTCGACGACCTCGACCGCGTGCTTGGTCTGGTGCTGGATCTCGCCGATCAGCGTCGAGATCGAGGCGGCCGCCTGCTGGGACTCCTCGGCCAGCTTGCGGACCTCCTCGGCGACCACGGCGAAGCCGCGGCCCTGCTCGCCGGCGCGGGCGGCCTCGATCGCCGCGTTCAATGCCAACAGGTTGGTCTGCTCGGCGATCGTCGTGATCGTGTCGACGATCCCGCCGATCTGCTCGCTCTTGGAGCCCAGGTCGCGGATCGCGTCGGTGGCCTCCGAGGACGCCTCGCGGACCTGCGCCATCGCCTGCGTGGCGGACGCGACCGACGCCGCGCCGGTCACGGCGACCTCACGGGCCGCCTCGGCGGCGCGCGCGGTCTCGGCGGCGGACTCGGCCGACGAGCGCGTGGCCTCGGCCATCTCGTCGGTCAGGCGACGCGCGCCCTCGACCGTGTTGACCTGCTTCTCGGCGCCGTGGGCGACCTCGCCGATCGCGTTGGCGATCTCGCCGACCGCGCGGCCGGCCTCGCCGGACGTGGCGGCCATCTGCTGCGAGGCGGACGACAGGACCGACGCGGACTCGCCGACGCGGCCGATCATCGAGGCCAAGGAGTCGAGCGACGTGTTGTAGGAGTCGATCGACGCGGCGGTGTCGGCGGTGATCTCGTCGACCATCACCGCGATGTCGCCGATCTCGTCGTTGGAGACGCGGCCACGCGGCTTGGTCACGACGGCGGCCCGGCGGGTCAGGTCGCCCTCGGCGATGCCCTCGATGCCGTGGCGCAGCGACGCCGTGTCGTTCTCGCGCAGCGCCTTCAGCTGCGAGCGGATGCGCGTCACGCCGCGCTTGATCTGGCCGGAGATGACCAACGCCGCGGCGAGGCCGATGACGATCGACAGGCCCAGCGCGCCGAGGAGCAGCGCGCGGCCCGACGCGAAGGCGTGGTCGATCGAGTGGCTGGCGGCCTTGGCCGTGTCGTTGCTCGTGCCGGCCATGGCGATCGCCGTGTCGTCGATGTTCTTGACCGCGGAGAGCAGCTGCTTCTCGAGCTTGGCGCTCTCGGCGGGCGCGATGCCCGGCTTGAGGATCGCCGTCAGCGTCGCGTTGTAGAGCTTGACGTTCTCGATGACCTTGTTGGCCTGCGGGCGGACCGAGGCCGGGGCCTGGGCCAGCGCCGGCAGCACGACGGTCTCCAGGGCCTTCTGGTCCTTCTTGATGTTCGGCAGGACCGACTTCTGGCGCGGATCGGCGTTGATCTTCTTCTGATCGCCGCCGGCCTGGGCGACCACGAGGTCGTAGGTCAGGCTCTGGTTGGACAGGTCCTTGGCCAGCGCGCTGCCGTAGAGGGCGGCGGTCGTCGGCGTGTAGGTGTTCTTGTAGAGGTTGTTGCCCTGGTCCTTGACGTCGGCCAGCCGGTTGATGGCCAGGAACGAGACGACGGCGGTCAGGACGACCAGCAGCAGGGAGCTCGCGAGGAGCTTGGTGCGAATGGAGAGACGCAGTGCGCCCATAAGTACGGACCTCGTTGGGGAAGAAGGTGCGACGGCCCCCACCGTGATCGACGGTCCCCACGAGCTTCTGAAGCGCCTCGACGGATGGCTTAGCGGTCGAGACGCCCCGTCAAGGTGACCGGCGCTCGCCCTTCTTGGCCTTGCCGAGCCGCACCGTCAGCGTCCGGCGAGACAGGGTCTTGGTCCGGCCGCCGTCGAGCTTCTGGCTGACGACGAAGTCGACCTTGAGCGCGTGCTTTCGCTTGAGGATGCGCTGCCCGAGCTTGTTGAGCTTGATCGTGATCCTGCGGGTCTCGCCGCCCTTGAGCGTCACGGCCTTGGTCGCCAGCGTGCGCGGCTTGGGCTTCTTCTTGGCCCCGCGCACCGACGACGGGAAGCCGGTGACGTACTCGCGCTCCCTGACGAGGTAGACCACCGAGCACCGGGACTCCGGCGGCCCGACGCAGATCTGGTTGGTGTTGATCTCGCCGTTGCCGGTCTGCGGCGGCTCGACGCGCGCGGTGCCCGTGCTCGTGGGCTTGAGGACGATCGGCGGGCCGACGGGCGTCGCGGGCGGCGTGGGCGGCACGATGGGCGGCGGCGAGCTGTCGGTCGTGGTGCCGCCTCCGCCGGGGTTCTCCCCGCCGCCGGGGTTCCCGCCGCCGTCGTCGCCGCCGCCGTCGCCGGGCGACCCCGCGCCGATCACGCCGGCCAGCCGGCCGACCATCTGCGTCGCGCCCTGGCCGATCGTCGAGAACCACAGGTCGCTGCCGCGAGCGGCCAGGCCGAGCGCGGTCGTCCCGGGCGTCGGGTAGATCTTGGCCACCGGCGGCTGCGCCGGGTCGGCGGACGGGACGATCTGCACGAGCGCGCTGCTCGTGCCGCCGTTGAACTGGTAGCTGGTCATCCAGATCGTGCCGTCGGGCGCCGCGGTCATCTGGCGCGGGTCGCCGCTCCCGAGCCCGATCGACGCCATCGTGTACTGCACCATCTGATGCGTGGCGGGGTCGAAGCGCCCGAACTTGCGGTTGATGACGTTGGTGAACCAGATCCCGCCGTCGGGCGCGATCGCCAGGTCGGTCAGCCCGGTGCCGGTGTAGGAGCCCGAGCACGGGGACACGGCCTCGCACGGCGCGACCGAGAACTCCTCGTAGCTGCTGCCGGTCCCGCCGTAGGTGCCGATCCGGTAGCCGGGGTTGCCCGGGTCCTCCTCGACGAACCACGGCTTGCCGGTCGCGTCGACCACGATCCCCGACGGCTTGGCGTCGTAGCGGAGGCTGTTGATCGCGGTGTTGCCGTTCTGGATGGCGATGTTGGGGCCCTCGGTCGGCGCGCCGCCGGACGAGAACGCGATGCGGCTGCCGTAGTAGCTCGGCGCCACGTTGGAGGCGCTCTTCTCGGTGAACCAGACGCCGGGCCCGTTCGGGACGGCCGCGACGTCCCACAGGTCCTGGTTGCCGGGCAGCCGATAGGTCGACATCCCGGTCGTGCTCCCGGCCACGAAGGCCGTCGGATCGCCCACGCCGAGGTGCCCGTCGCTGCGCACCCAGTAGAGCTTGCGCTCGAACGTGTTGTAGGCCAGCGACCGCAGCTGGTTGGCGCAGCAGTTGACGTCGATGTCGTCGGGCGTCGGGTAGAAGGTCAGCCCGTCGCTCGTGCCCGCGTGTGCCTGCGCCGGCACCAGCCGCGCGAGCGTCGGCGTCGGCTGCTGGCCTGCCGTCGTCGGGTTGGTGTGGTTGGGACCGGACGCGCCGAACCAGACGTTGCCCTGGGCGTCGACGGCGACGCCGAAGTTCGAGACGCCGTAGCCCGACGGGAACGGGAAGTACTCGGGGGCGGCGCCGGCCGCGGTGGGCAGCGCGGCCGCCAGCAGCAGGCCGAGGAGCGTCGCCGTTCGTCGCATGCCGGGCATCACTATCAGCCGCCCGCGCGGGTCGCCCTACCCAGAGGTTGAGCCCTACGCAGTTCTGCGTAGGTTTCACCCAGGGCCCCGGGACCACGGGCGACCGCCGGGTCGTGGCAGGATCCACCCCGATGGATCCGTTCACGCTTCAGGACCGCGTCGCGCTGTGCGACGCCGCGCGGGAGGTCTCGACGTCCGGGCTGGTGGTCGGCTCGGCGGGGAACGTCAGCGTGCGCTCCGGGGAGCACCTGCTGGTCACGCCGATGGGGTCGCGGCTGCCCGCGATCGAGCCGCGGGACTGCGTGTGCGTCGCGCTGGCCGACGGCGCCGTCGACCCCGGCCACGCGCGCCCCACGCGCCCGTCGTCGGAGACGCCGCTGCACCGCCTCGTGTACGCGGCCGCGCCGGACGCGGTCGCCATCGTCCACACGCACTCGCACTTCGCGACCGCGCTGTCGGCCCTCGTCGACGAGCTGCCCGCCGTCCACTACGTCGCCTCCGCCTTCGGCGGGCCGGTGCGCGTCGCGCCCTACGCGACCTACGGCTCCGACGCGCTGGCCGAGGCCGTCGCCGCGGCGCTGGACGGCCGCACCGCCGCGCTGATGGCCAACCACGGCGCGGTCGCGCTCGGCCGGAGCGCCGCGCACGCGGTCGAGCAGGCCCAGCAGCTGGAGTGGTGGGCGTCGGTCTACTGGCACGCGCGCGTCTTCGGCGAGCCGGCGATCCTCAGCGACGCCCAGCTCGACGAGGTCTCCGCGCAGCACCGCGCGCTGCGCTACTCCGAGGCGGCGACCGACACCAGGTAGTCGTTCAGCTTGCGCATCGCCCGCTCGTAGGGCCACGGGCACACGCGCTGGAAGAACGCCCCGACCGCGATGTCGGGGCTCGTGTAGACCATGTACGTGTCTCGCTCGACCGCCTTGAGGATGCGGGCGGCCACGTGCTCGGGCGACTTGGCGTGGCGCTCGAAGCGGCCGATGAGCTTGCGGACCCGCGGGCTGTCGCGGTCGACGCCGACGATCACCGCGCTGCCGACCAGCGGCGTGCGCACCGCGCCCGGGCAGACGAGGCTCACGCCGATCCCGTGGCGCGCGAGGTCGAAGCGCAGCACCTCCGAGACGCCGCGCAGCCCGAACTTCGACGCGCTGTAGGCCGCGTGCCACGGCAGCCCGAAGAGCGCGGCCGCCGACGCGACGTTGACGACGTGCCCGCCGCGGCCCGCCTCGATCATCGGCGGCACGAACGCCGACAGCACGTGGATCGGCCCCATCAGGTTGACCTCGACCTGCGCGCGCCAGTGCTCGCGCTCCAGCCGCTCGATCGCGCCCCAGGTCGAGATGCCCGCGACGTTCATGACGACGTCCACCGGCCCGTGCGCCTCGTGGACGTCGGCGGCCAGCGCGTCGACGTCGTCGGCGTCGCGGACGTCGGCGGGCGCGGCGTGCAGGACCGCGTCGCCCAGCTCGCGCGCCACCGCGTGCAGGCCGTCGGCGGCGACGTCGGTCAGGACCAGGCGGGCGCCGCGCGCGGCGGCGGCGTGGGCGGTCGCGCGGCCGATCCCGGAAGCGGCGCCGGTGATCAGGACGGCGCGGTGGCGGATCTCCATCCGCCTATCTTCTCCGAGCGGCGACCCGTTGCAAGAGCCGCGTGGCGCGAGAGGCCGGCGCGCCGGGCGTCGGCTCGGGCTCGACCTGCACCCCGAGCGAGTTGAGGGTCATGGCCAGCATGATGTAGTGGCCGGCCAGCAGGCAGATCTCGATCAGCTCGTGCTCGCGGTACTCGCGCGCCAGCTCGGACCACAGCGCGTCGCCGATCCGGTCGTGGTCGTGCAGCTCGTCCACGGCGCGCAGCAGCAGCGCCTGCCTGACGGTCCAGCCGGGCGCCTCGCCGCCCAGCCGGACGCGCTCGATCTCCGCGTCGCTCAGCCCGGCCTGACGGCCGAGCCTGACGTGCTGGGCCCACTCGTAGTCGCTGCCGGTCACGCGCGCGACGCGCAGGATCACCAGCTCGCTCTCGGCGCGCGGCAGCGTTCCGCCGGGCATCAGCCGCCCGGCGAAGCGCAGCCACGGCCGAAAGATCCGGCGATGCCGGGCCAGCGTGGTGAAGACGTGCGGCGGCGGGCCGCCGGTGGCGACCCCGAGGACGCGCGCGATCGTCCAGTTGACGGCGCCGATGTCGTCCTTGCCGCCCGGCGGGATCCGTGGCCCGCCGCCCGCGTCGCCGCCGCTCACGCCATCGCCGCGGACAGCGTCTTGCCCGCCAGCTCGACCTTCTCCAGGTCGCCGACCTGCGGCATGTTGACGATGATCCCGTCCAGCCCGGCCTCGCGGTGCGCGGCGCACTGCTCGGCGATGCCGTCGGGGTCGCCGAAGAGCACGACCTGCTCGAAGCGCTCGCCCATCGGCCCGCGCAGCGGCTCGGCGGCGGCCGCCGCCTCCTCGTGCGTGGCGCCGACGATCAGCGTCGCCAGCTTCGTGCGCGTGATCTCGCCCGGGTCGCGCCCGACGGTCTCGCAGTGGCCGTCGATGACCGACATGAGGTGCTTGATCCGCTCGACGTCGCCGAAGACGTTGGAGGCGTCGGCGTACTGGGCGACCATGCGCAGCGTCTTCTTCTCGCCGCTGCCGCCGATCAGGATCGGGATGTTCCCGCGCAGCGGCTGCGGGTTGTTGTAGGCGTCCTTGACGTGGTGGCGCTCGCCGTCGACCGTCGCGGTGCCGGGGCCGCTGGTGAACATCGCGCGGCAGATCCGCAGGCCGTCCTCGAGCATCTCGAAGCGCACGCCCAGCGGCGGGAACTCGTAGCCGTAGGCCAGGGACTCGACGTCGTTCCAGGCCGCGCCGATGCCGAGGATCGCGCGGCCGCCGCTGAGCACGTCGATCGTCGTGGTGGCCTTGGCCATCAGCGCCGGGTTGCGGTAGTGGATGCCGCCGACCATCAGCCCCAGCTGCGCCTTCTCGGTCACGGCCGCCAGCGCCCCGAGCGCGGTGTTGCCCTCCAGCATCCAGTTCTCCTGCGGGCCGACGCCGCGGATCTGGTGCAGGTGGTCCATCACGTAGATCGAGTCGAACCCGGCGTCCTCGGCCGTGGTGGCGACGGCGGCCAGACGACCCATCAGGTCGCCCGGCTCGCTCGCCACGCGGTTGAAGTCGGGGATCTGCAGCCCGGCGCGGATGATCGGAGCGGAAGCCATAGGCCCCACTCTGCCCGATCTCACGCCGAGCGCAACGCCTCCGTCGGCGACAGCCTCGCCGCCCGCGTCGCCGGGTAGAGGCCCGCGAGGGCGCCGATCAGCAGCGCCGCGCCGAAGCCGCCGGCGATCGCCTCGGGCGGGACGACCGACGTCCAACCGCGCACCCGCGCGTAGCCGCCGGTCACCAGCGCCCCGCCGAGGACCCCGGCCGCGCCGCCCGCGACGGCCAGCAGCAGCGACTCCACCAGGAACTGCGCGCGCACGTGGCCGCGCGTGGCGCCGAGCGCGCGACGCAGCCCGATCTCCGACCGGCGCTCCAGCACCGAGATCACCATCGTGTTGGCGATCCCGATCCCGCCGACCAGCAGCGCGACCGCGCCGAGGCCGAGGAACAGCCCGGTCAGCGCGGAGTCCGCGGCGGCGCGCGCGGCCAGCGCGTCGGACGGGCGCGACACCGTGACCTCCTCGGGGTTCCGCGGGTTGGCCGCGCTGGGGAGCAGGCCGCGGACGTGCGCGACGCGCTCCTCGTCGGCGCGCAGGTAGACGGTCGAGGCCGAGCGCTCGGCGCCCAGCCACCTCACGGCCGCCGCGTAGCCGACCAGCGCCGAGCGGTCGAGGTCGGGGGCCAGCGCGAACGGCCGCATGATCCCGAGGACGGTCCACCAGCGGCCGTTGATGTACACCTTGGTGCCCGGGCGGTCGATGCCCAGCGTCCGCGCCGCCTCGGCGCCGAGGACGACCGCCGGCGTCCGCGCGCTGCCCGCGTTGAGGAAGCGCCCGCGCGAGAGCGAGCCGCCGAGCGTCGCCAGCAGCCCCGGGTCGGCCGCGGCGACGGCGATCCCGCCGGTCTCGTTGGGGTCGATCCTGTCGGTGCGGCGCACGGTCGCGTCGGTGCCGCGGACGGTCGCGACCTGCTCCACGCCGCCCAGCCGCGACAGCGAGCGGCGCGCCGCGCGCGGCAGCGTCGCCTCGTCGCCGCCGAGGGTCTGGCCGGGCGCGACCGTGAGCAGGTTGGTGCCCAGGGCGTCGAGCTGGTCGAGCAGGCCCTGGCGCGAGGACGCCGACAGCCCGAGCACCGCGACCATCGACGCGATGCCGATCGCGATCCCCAGCGCCGACAGCGCGGCGCGCAGGCGCCGCGTGCGCAGGCCGACCGCGCCGACGCGCAGCAGGTCGGCGGGCAGCAGGCGCGAGCCGTCCACGTCGGCGCTCACGCGTCCTCCTCGATGCGGCCGTCGCGCAGCCGCACGCGCCGCGGCAGCTGCGCCGCGATGCCCGCGTCGTGCGTGATGACCACGAGCGTCGTGCCGTCGCGGTGCAGCTCGCCGAGCAGGTCCAGGATCCCGGCGCCCGCGCGCGAGTCGAGGTTGCCGGTCGGCTCGTCGGCGAAGACGATCGCCGGGCGGGCGACGACCGCGCGCGCGATCGCGACCCGCTGGCGCTCCCCGCCCGACAGCTGGTCGGGCCGGTGGTCGAGGCGGTGGCCGAGGCCGACGCGCCGAAGCGCCGCGCGCGCGGCGTCGGCGCGACGCGCCGCCGGCACCGCGCCGTAGAGCATGCCCTGCGCGACGTTCTCCACCGCGGTCAGCCCGTCCATCAGGAAGAACCGCTGGAAGACGAAGCCGATCCGGCGCGCGCGCAGGCCGGCCAGCGCGCGATCGTCGAGCGCGTCGACGTCGGCGCCCGCGATCGCCACGCGCCCGCTCGACGGCCGGTCCAGCGTGCCCATCACGTGCAGCAACGTGGACTTGCCCGAGCCCGACGGGCCGATCACGCCGACCAGCTCGCCGTCGGCGATGCGCAGGTCGACGCCGTCCAGCGCGCGCACGCCGCCCGCGTACTCCTTGGTGACGCGCTCCAGCACGAGGCTCATGCGGGCACCACCACGCGGTCGCCCTCGTGGAGCGCGTCCGCGTCGATCTGGACCCAGCCGTCGGCGAACGCGCCGAGCGTCACCGGCACCAGCCGCCGCGAGCCGCTGAGCTGGACGGCGTACTGCGCGGTCCCGGTCGCCACCAGCGCGGTCACCGGCACGGCGAGCGCGTCCTTGGTCGCGCCGGTCGCCAGCGAGACCGTGACCGGCGCGCCGTCCAGGCGCAGGCGCCGCTTGGCGCGCAGCCGGACCGAGACCGACACCTTGGGGCCCTCGCCCTGCCCGCCGGGCGTGGCGACCGCCCCGATCGCGCCGATCGCGCCTTTGACCTCGCGGCCGTCGGGCAGCGTGACCGTCACCGCGGCGCCCCGGCGCAGCGTCGCGGCGACCCCGGCGTCGGTGGACGCGGTGACGCGCGGCGTGCGCTCGGTCAGCTTCGTCACCGGCGTGCCCGGGCGGACCGCGTCGCCGACCTGCGCCGCGTGGGCGCCGATCCGCGCGGGGCCGTCGCTGACGATCAAGGTGGTGGCCTTGAGCGTGCCGGTCTCGTCGAGGTCGCGGTCGGCCTGGAAGGCCTTGACCGCCGCGGTCGTCGACGAGGTCCACGCGGTGTCGATCGTGCCGGGGTCGTAGCCCAAGGCCTTCAGGTTGCGCTCGAGCTGGCGGACGTCGGAGCCGTCGTCCATCCCCGGCGTCAGATCGCGGTAGAACGGGCGCTTGCCGTAGAGCACCCAGCCGGTGGCCCGCGCGTCGATCGACAGCATCGACCAGCCGCGCCGGACGGTCGTGCCCTCGGCGCGCAGCCGCGTGATCGTGCCCGGCACGGGCGCGGCGACGACCCGCGTGGTCGCGAAGCCGAGCGTGCCGTCGACGTCCTGGCGGTCGACGAGGTCCCGACGCCGCACGCTCGCGCTGCCGAGCGGGACGCGGTCGTTGACCTGCGACGGCGCGGTCTGCCCGTCGTCGGGCAGCAGCAGCCAGACGCCGCCGGCCGCCGCGGCGCCGACGATCGCCGCGGCCGCCGTGATCCGCACGGCGCTCACTTGCCCACCTGCTGGGGCGGGCCGGCATCCCCGGCCTGGGCGAGGTTGGGCTGGCAGGCCTTCTCGGCCGTCTTGAACGTCGTGCTCTGCGGGTCGATCCGCGGGCCGCCGTCCCCGGAGCCGCCGCCGATCGACATCTGGACCTTGTTGCCCGAGAACTTGGGGTCCTTCATCGGGACGCCGTGCGACCGCATGCACTTCGCGTAGGCCAGCAGCGCGTCGCGGTGCGCGGCCTCGGCCTGCGGGTCGCCGCCACCGACGTCCCCGCCGCCCGCGTCCATGAAGTGCTGGCACGTCTTCTGGGCGGCCTCCACCTTGGCCTGGTCCAGGCGCTCGCCCGGGCCGCCCATCTTCTGGATGATCCCCCCGTCGGGCTGCTTCTGCGGGTCGGGCATGTCGACGCCCTCGTCGCGCATGCACTTGGCGAACTTCAGCGCCCCCTCGAAGGCCTTGTCCTGTCCGCCCTGGCCGGACGCTCTGCCGCCGGAGCCGCCGGAGCCGCCGGAGCCGCAGGCGCCCAGGGCCAGGGCGGTCGCCGCCAGCGCCGCGATCATCATCGGGTTCTTGGTCATGGACGACATCAAGCCGTCGGGACCTGAGAGCCCGCTGAACGTTTCAGAGGAGCCGGCTAATGAACGCCGCTACGCCGGCAGCGCGAGGCGCAGCAGCGTGCCGCCGCCGGGCGCGCGCTCGGCGGCGACCGTGCCGCGGTGGTCGTCGGCGACGTGCTTGACGATCGCCAGGCCGAGGCCGGATCCGGGCAGCCCGCGGGCCGACGGCGCGCGGTAGAAGCGGTCGAAGACGTGCGGCAGGTCCCGCGGCGCGATGCCCGGCCCGTGGTCGCGGACCGTGACCTCGCCGTCGCGGACGGCGACCTCGATCGGCGCGTCGGGCGGGCTCCACTTCACCGCGTTGTCCAACAGGTTCCCGACCGCGCGCGCCAGGCCCGGCCGGCGGCCGCGCACGACGCACGGCTCGGCCGCCAGCTCGAACGACGTGCCGGGCGCGTGGCGGCGCGCGCGTCGCACGGCCGCGGCGACCAGCTCGTCCAGCCGCAGGTCCTCGGGCGGCTCCAGCGCCCGCTCGCCGCCGGGGCGGGCGAGGTCCACGAGGTCGCCGACGAGCACGGTCAGGTCCTCCAACTGCCCGCGCGCGGACCCGAGCGCCGCCGAGCGCTCGGCGTCCGGCAGCTCGGGCGCGCGCTCCAGCAGCTCGATGTTGGCGCGGATCGCGGTCAGCGGCGTGCGCAGCTCGTGCGAGGCGTCGGCGACGAGCTGTCGCTGCTGGTCGCGCGAGGACTCCAGCGCGGCGAGCATCGCGTTGAACGACGCGGCCAGGCGACCGGGCTCGTCGTCTGCGCGCCCGCCGCGCGTCGGCAGGCGGTGGTGGAGGTCGCCGGTCGCGGTCACGCGCTCGGCGGTCGCGGTCAGCCGGGCCAGCGGGCGCGTGGCGATCCGCGAGACGCCGAAGCCCAGCGCGGCGGCCAGGCCGAAGCCGCCGAGCGTGACGGCGGCGAGGATCAGGCGCAGCCGGCCGAGCGTGGAGTCGATCTCGTCCAGCGGGCGCGCGACCTGGAGCGCGAAGCCGTCGGGCCCGGACCGCGTGAGCACGCGCAGGCGGTGGCCCGCGACGGTCACGTCGCGCAGGAACGGGCCGCGCCGGCCCGCCGCCACCTCGAGGACGGCGTCGTCGACCGGCAGCGTCGTGTCCGGCTCGGCCGACGGGATCGTCTTGCCGTCGTCGAACGTGGCCTGGGCGACGCCGGTCGTGCCGCCGAACTGGTCCTGGCGGATCAGGACGCGGACGTCGGTGGCGCCGCCCTCGGCGCCCGGCTGCGGCGCGAGCTCCGGATGGGTCTGCGCGAGCCGGCCGTCGAGCTCGTCGCGCAGGTCGCCGCGGACCAACACGTAGGTCAACACGGCGCCCAGCGCGATCGCGGCCGCGACGGCCGCGGCGCTGACCAGGACGATGCGGCGGCGGAACGTCACGGCTTGGGCGCCCGCAGGACGTAGCCGAAGCCGCGCACGGTGTGCAGCAGGCGCGGCTCGCCGCCCGCCTCGGTCTTGCGGCGCAGGTAGCCGACGTAGACCTCCAGCGAGTTGGACGCCGGGCCGAAGTCGTAGCCCCAGACGCCGTCGAAGATCTGCTCGCGCGTGAGCACCTGGCGCGGGTGCTTCAGGAACAGCTCCAACAACAGGAACTCGGTCCGCGTCAGCTCGATCGCGCGTCCGCCGCGATGGACCTCGTGGCCGACCGGGTCCAGCTCGAGGTCGTCGAAGCGCAGCGTGGCGCGGTCGTCCTCCCAGCCGCTGCGGCGCAGCAGCGCGCGCAGGCGGGCCAGCAGCTCCTCCAGCGCGAACGGCTTGGGCAGGTAGTCGTCGGCGCCCGCCTCCAGCCCGGCGACGCGGTCGCCGACGCCCTCGCGCGCGGTGAGCATCAGCACCGGCGTGCGGTCGCCGACGTCGCGCAGCCGGCGGCAGACCTCCAGGCCGTCGAGGCCGGGCATCAGCACGTCGAGCAGCACCGCGTCGGCGGGCGTCCGCGCCTGGCTGCGCACGGCGGCGTGGCCGTCCTCGGCGAGCGCGACGTCGAAGCCCTCCACGCGCAGGATGCGCTCCAGGACCTCGCGCACCGCGGGCTCGTCGTCGACCACCAGCACCTTCATGGCGGCGGATTCTCTGGGAGGAACCTGAAGGTCAGGTGAGGAGCGCGCCACGCGCTAGGTTCGCTCCCATGGCCCTCTCCTCCCCGTTGCGCCCGATGGACGCCACGCTGGACGGCTACGTCTGGCTGCCGCGGATGATCGACAAGGCCCGCGCGAAGCGAGCGGGGACGCTGGGCGACGCGGTGCATCCGTGTCCGGTCGACCGGCGCACGTTGAAGCACTTGGGCGTGAAGTACGAGGACTTCGCGGCGATCGTCGCGCGGACGAAGGCCGACGAGGAGGTGCTCGTCGAGCTGCGCGCGCTCGGGATCCCGTCGGCCCAGGAGGCGTGGTTCGACGTGCTCGCCTGGGAGGACGCGCTGCGGGAGATGGTGTGGCGGTCGGGCGGCGAGACGATCAGCGACCGCGCCGAGCGCAACGTGATGATCTTGAGCGCGACCGACGAGCTGACCGTGACGTGGTCGCGGTACGCGACGGGCCAGCGCGGGCCCGACCTGCACCTGCACCACGAGCACGCCGACGCGTTCTACATCTTGACCGGGTCGATGCGCTACGAGCGCGGCGCGCACGGCGAGCACGTGCTCGACGCGCCGGCCGGGACGCTCGTGGTCGTGCCGGCGCTGGTCGGCCACTCGTTCGCCAACGTCGAGGCCGAGGACGTGACGTGGCTGAACTTCCACGCGCCGGACGCGGGCTTCGCGCGCTTCCTGCGCACCGACGAGCCGTTCGACAGCGACGACGTGCCGCTGCAGGGCGACGGCGGGCGCGGGCTGGGCGCCGCGCTCGTGTCGGTCGTCGCGGGCGAGGCGTTCGCGTTCGCGGGCGCGGGCCTGCGCTTCCGCACCGACGGCTTCCGCGCCGAGGTGCGCGCCGCGGGGGCGGCGGGCGACGGCGCGCCGGTCAGCTACTGCCTGGTGTAGGCAGGGGCTTCCCGGTCATCACCGACTCGGGCCGCTCGACGACCACGTCGCTGCCGGGGCGCGCGTCGTCGTCCTTGCGCTTGACCAGCAGCCACTGCGGCTTCTTGGCGTCGCCGCGCCCGGTGCGCTGCAGCGCGAAGCCGCCGTTGAGCTTCTCGCCGTGCAGGACGAAGACCGCGTGGCCGCGCTCGTCGATGGCCTTCGGCCACGGCACGCGGCCGCCCTGCTCGTAGGTGCCGCGATCCCAGACGATGACGGTGTCGCCCTCGTAGGCGTTGTGCGACATGTCGTGGTCCTCGACCTGGACCGCGAGCCGCTTGACGGCCGGATCGAGCGACGGGCCCTTGGGCACCGCCCACGAGCGCATGACGCCGTCGACCTCCAGGCGGAAGTCCCAGTGGTGGGCGGTCGCCCGGTGCTCCTGGACGACGAAGACGCCGGCGGGCACGCCGCGCGGCGCGAACTGCTCGTGGCCCTCGCGCTTGGCGGCGTCGAGCGCGACCGCGTCGGGGCCGACCCGCTCGCCGAGGAACGCGGTCAGCCGCGCGAGCGCGTCCGGGTCGCCCTCCGCGTGCACGCGCACGACGCCGTCGTCGTCGGCGCGCGCCCAGCCGAGCAGCTCCAGCGCGCGGGCGCGCGCGATGACGGCGTCGCGCAGCGCGGCCGGATCGGGCGATCCGGCCGCCGCGGCTCGGAAGGCGCTGCCGCTGGGGCTCACGCCAGGGACTTTGCCACGTCCTCCAGCGCGTCGAAGGACTCCTGCAGGCCGCCCTCCATGCCCGAGTCGACGTGGCCGTCGCGGTGCTCCTTGGACGAGTGCTGGACGAGCGTGCGCAGCGTCGTGCGGCCGTCGCGCTCGACCAAGGTCATGGTGTTGACCGACGCCGCGTCCGGGAAGCCCTCGAAGACCTCGGTCGAGACGATCCTCTCGCCCGGCACGATCTCGCGGTACTCGCCGTGGAAGGCGACCTCGAACGCGCCGCCGTGCGCCGACATCACGTAGCGCCACGCGCCGCCGACGCGCAGGTCGATCTCGACGCTCGTCACCTCGCCGCGCCGGCCCGCCCACCAGCGCTTGACCAGCTCCGGCTCGGTCAGCGCGCGCCACACCAGCGCCGCGGGCGCGTCGAACTCGCGCTCGATCAGGATCTGGTCGTCCGCGGGCAGCGTCACGACCGCCTTGCCACTATTGGTCACCGGCATCTCCTGTCTCCTTCTTGAGGTCCTCCAACACGGCGTCCAGCGCCTCGTACCGCTCGGCCCACAGCGCCGCGAAGCCCGCGACCCAGTCGTGGATCGGCTTCAGCGCCGGGCCGTGGAGCGAGTAGAGCCGCCGTCGCCCTTCCTCCCGCACACCGACCACCCCAACTTCCCGCAGCACCCGCAGGTGCTTGGACACCTGCGGCTGCGCGAGCCCCGTCGCCTCGACGAGGTCGTTCACCGACCGCTCCCCGTCCGCCAGCAGATCGACGATCTGCCGGCGCCGGGGCTCGGCCAACGCTCCGAACACGTCCGCGGTGGTCGCCGTGGGAGCCATGGCGAACATCATATACCGATATCAGCATATGTCAAGGCGAACGAAGACGCGGGTCACTCCGAACGCCTATACGACGCTCGGAGTGACCCGGACCTCGAGCCGGGCCCGCGGCGGCGAGCCGCTAGGCGGCGGCGACGGCGAGCGCGGCGTCGTCGGACGCGGCGCCCGCGCGGCGCTCGAAGCGCAGCTCGGGGTCCTGGATCGGGCCCTTGCGGAGGTTCTTGACGTCGGTCGCGTAGCTCATCGCGAGCTTCCACGGGCCGGTGGTGCCCTGGCGCGGGAAGAGGTGCACCGAGCGCTGGACGTAGCCGGCGCCGAAGTCCAGCAGCGGCCGCGACTCCATCGCCGGGTCGCTGGGGTGCGCGACGCAGGTGTCGGCCTGGGTGCGGTCCATCTCGCCGAGCAGGCGGCCGAGGAACTCGCAGACGATGTCGACCTTCAGCGTCCACGACGAGTTGGTGTAGCCGATGGCGAACGCGTAGTTGGGGACGTCGCTCAACATCATGGCCTTGTAGACCAGCTTGTCGGGCAGGCTGACCGGCGTGCCGTCGACGGTCAGCTCGATGCCACCGAAGGCCAGCAGGTCCAGGCCCGTGGCGGTGACGACGACGTCGGCCTCCAGCACGGCGCCGGACCGCAGGCGGATGCCGGTCGGCGTGAACGACTCGACCTGGTCGGTGACGATCGAGGCGTCGCCCTTCTTGATGGCCTTGAAGAGGTCGCCGTTGGGCACCGCGCAGAGGCGCTGGTCCCACGGGTCGTAGCTCGGGTTGAAGTGGACGTCGACCGGATAGCCCTCGGGCAGCTGCTTCTTGACGCCGAGCGTCAGCAGCTTGCGCAGCGCCTTGGGGTAGCGGCGGCTGATCGCGTAGACCGCGCGCTGCTGGAAGATGTTCTTGCGCCGCGTCAGCTTGTAGGCCAACTGCGGCGACAGGCGCCGCTTGAGCAGCATGCCGATCGGGTCCTTCTTGGGCACCGAGGCGATGTAGGACGGCGAGCGCTGGAGCATCGTGACGTGCGCGGCGTCGGGCGCCATCGCGGGGACGAGCGTCACGGCCGTCGCGCCCGAGCCGATGACCACGACGCGCTTGCCCGCGTAGTCGAGGTCCTCGGGCCAGTGCTGCGGGTGGATGACGTCGCCCGCGAAGTCGGCGATGCCGGGGAAGTCCGGCGTGAAGCCCGCCTCGTAGTTGTAGTAGCCGCTGGCCGAGAACAGCCAGCCGCAGGTGATCGTCAGCGGCTCGCCGTCGGCCTCGGCGCTGACCGTCCAGCGCGCGGTCGCGCTGTCCCACGCGGCGCCCAGCACGCGGTGGCCGAGGCGGATGTGGCGGTCGATGCCGTTCTCGCCGGCCGTCTCGCGGATGTACTCGAGGATCGCGGGGCCGTCGGCGATCGACTCGTCGGCGCGCCAGGGCTTGAACTCGTAGCCGAACGTGTGCAGGTCCGAGTCCGAGCGGATGCCCGGGTAGCGGAACAGGTCCCAGGTGCCGCCGGTGGCCTCGCGCGCCTCGAAGATCGCGTAGGTCTTGCCGGGCTGCTCGGTCTGCAGGTGGTAGGCGCAGCCGATGCCGGAGACGCCGGCGCCGACGATCAGGACGTCGACGTGCTCGACAGCGGGGACGGTGGCGGTCATGGTCCTGGAGGATGCTCGACGGTACACCTTTGTACCAGGGCATAACGCACCGGATTGCGCGCACGAGGTGGGCAGATCGCCCACGGTCCGGTACCGTCGGCGCGACGCCCATGTCGACGACCGCCATTTGGCCCGCGCCCTCCCCCACCGTCGCCGCGCTGATCCGCACCGGCGCGACCGCGTTCCTGGAGGACCCGGGCGGCCTGTTCGAGGAGGTCGACGCCGCCGTGCTGGCCGCCACGCCGAGCCGGCTCAGCGGCGACCCGGCGATCACCGCCGCGACGGTCGCGACCAACCACGCCAACATCGTCCACTGGGCCAACGCCAACGTGCGCCGCCCCGGCGAGCCGGTGCCCGCGAACCTCAGCCCCGCGGTCGTCGACATCGCGCGCGACATCGTCCGCCGCGGCCTCGACGACGCGACGTCGCTCAACACGTACAGGATCGGCCAGAACGTGGCCTGGCGGTTCTGGATGGCGCGCGCGTTCGCGCTGACCGACGACCCCGAGGTCCTGCGCGAGCTGCTGGACGTCACCGCGCGCTCGATCTTCTCGTTCGTGGACGAGACCGTGGAGGGCATCCAGGACCTCATCGACGCCGAGCGCGAGCAGCTCCTGCACGGCACGCACGCCGAGCGGCTGGAGACCGTGACGCTGATCCTGGAGGGCGCGCCGATCACCGTCGAGCGCGCGAGCGCGCGGCTGCGCTACGAGCTGGCCGCGCGGCACACCGCGGCGGTCGTGTGGAGCGACGCCGACGGCCCGCTGGAGCCGGCGGCCGAGGCGCTGGCCGCGGCGGCCGGCGCGAGCCGCCCGTTCATGGTCAGCGCGACGGCGCGCACGCTGTGGGTGTGGTGGTCGGGCGGCGACGGCGCGCCCGACGCCGACGCGCTCGGCGCCGCGCTGCCCGAGCACGTCCGCGCCGCGATCGGCACGACCGCGAGCGGGATCGACGGCTTCCGCCGCGCCCACCACGACGCGCTCGCCACCCAGCGGCTGATGCAGCGGATGCCCGCCGACCGGCGCGTCGCCCGCTACGAGGACGTGCAGCTGGTGGCCTTGACCGACGCCGACGAGGCCCGCACCGCCGACTTCGTCGCGCGCACGCTCGGCGAGCTGGCGACCGCGCCCGAGGAGCTGCGCGAGACGCTGCGCGTCTACCTGCGGGAGGGCTCCAGCGCCTCGCGCGCGGCGCGCGCGCTGTTCACCCACCGCAACACGGTGCTCAACCGGCTGACCCGCGCGCGCGAGCTGCTGCCCGCGCCGCTGGAGGGCCGCGGGCTGCCGGTCGCGCTGGCGCTGGAGATCGTCCACTGGCTGGGACTGCGGACGTGAGGCGCGGCCGGATCCTGGCGGTCGCGTCGGCGGTGGCCCTGCTCGTCGGCTGCGGCGCGGGCGACGAGCGCCACACCGCGCACGCCTCCGCGAGGGCCGTGCCGATCCTCGTTTACCACCACCTCGGCGATCCACCCCAGGGCGAGCGCAACCCGTCGCTGTGGGTGACGCCGCGGCGCTTCGCGCAGCAGCTCGACGCGCTCCGGCGCGCGGGGTTCCGGGCGGTCACGCTCGCGAAGGTGTGGGCGGCGTGGCACGGCGGCGGCACGCTGCCGTCCAAGCCGATCGTCCTCACCTTCGACGACGGCTACGCGCCGCAGGACACGATCGCCCGTCCCGCGCTGGCGCGCCGGGGCTGGCCGGGCGTGCTGAACCTCCAGCTCGGCCGCGTCGGCGTGGCCGGCGGGCTCTCGCGCGCGGCCGTCCGGCGGATGGTCGCCGCCGGCTGGGAGGTCGACGACCACACGATCACGCACCCCGACCTCACCAAGGTCTCCCCCGCCGTGCTCCGCGCCGAGGTCGCCGGCTCCCGCGCGACGCTGAAGCGCGAGTACGGCATCGACACCCGCTTCTTCTGCTACCCCTTCGGCCGCGTCGACGCCCGCGTCCGCGCGGCCGTGCGCGACGCCGGCTTCGTCGCCGCGACGACGATCGTCCGCGGCCTGGCGACGCCCGGCGACGACCCGTTGGAGCTGCCGCGGATCATCGCCGGCCGCGCCACCACGCCGGCCGAGCTGGTCCGGCGCGCCACCGACGGCTAGATCACCCTCTAGGCCGCGGGCCGGTAGGACTGCAACACGACGCCGCCGTCGAGCGCGCACGAGGAGGCGAGCGTCAGCCCGATCGTGTCGGTCGTGTCGGGGAAGACCCGAAAGCCCGAGCCGAGGATGACCGGGAAGACCTGGAGGTTGAGCTGGTCGACCAGCCCGCGGGTCAGCAGGAAGTGCGCGAGCGTCCGGGAGCCCGCGGCGACGAGCACCGGGCCGTCGGCGCCGTCCTTGACCGCGCGGACGCGGTCGGCGAGGCGGTCGTCGCCCGGGATCACCGTGGTGTTCTGCCAGGGCGACGAACCCAGCGACGACGACACCACGACCTTCTTCATGGTGTTGATCTTGCTCTACGGCGCCTGGCCGGGACGCCCGGGGCCTCCATGACGCCGTCGAGGGAGTCCGGCCGCGGCAAGTCCACCGCCCTGCGGATGCTCGCCGGGCTGGAGGAGGTCAGCGACGGCGACGACGTGACCAGGCGCTCGCCGAGCGACCGCGACATCGCGATGGTGTACCCGCACATGACGGTCGCGCAGAACATGTCCTTCGCGCTGCGGCTGCGCAAGATGTCCAAGGCCGAGGTGCGCGCCAAGGTCGCCGAGACGGCGCGGGCGCTGGAGCAGGAGCCGCTGCTGGACCGCAAGCCCGGCCAGCTCTCCGGCGGCCAGCGCCAGCGCGTGGCGATGGCGCGCGCGATCGTGCGCGACCCGAAGGCGTTCCTGGTGGACGAGCCGCTCTCGAACCTCGACGCCAAGCTGCGCGTCGACCCGGACGCGCTGCACGTCTTCGACGCGACCGACGGGCAGCGGCTGGAGGGCTAGGCCGCCCGCCCCGCCGAGGCGGAGCGGGCGGTCCGAGGCGGCTCCGCGTCAGCCCGCGACGCGGATGAGCTTCTTGTTGACGAACTCGTCCGCGCCGTAGCGGCCGAGCTCGCGGCCGAAGCCGGACTGCTTGACGCCGCCGAAGGGCAGCTCGACGCCCTCGGCGCCGACGGCGTTGACGAACACCATGCCGGCCTCGATCTGGTCGGCGACGCGCAGCGCCTGGTCGGGGTCGTTGGTGAACACGTAGGAGCCCAGGCCGTAGGGCGTGTCGTTGGCGAGCTTGATCGCCTCGTCCTCGGAGCCGGCCTTGTAGACCTGCGCGACCGGGCCGAAGAACTCCTGGCCGTAGGCGGGGTTGTCGGGCGTGACGTCGGCGATGACCGCCGTCTTGAAGAAGTTGCCCTCACGCCCGCCGCCGGCGACGAGCTTGGCGCCGCCGTCCAGCGCGGCCTGCACCTGCTGCTCCAGGCGGTCGGACGCCAGCGCCGACGACAGCGGGCCCATCGCGGTGCCCTCGGCCTTCGGGTCGCCCGGCTCGACGGCCGTCAGCGCCGCGGAGAACTTCTCCAGGAACGAGTCGTACAGGTCGTCGGCCACGATGAAGCGCTTGGCCGCGTTGCAGGCCTGGCCGCCGTTCTCCAGCCGGCCGCCGACCGCGGACTCGACGACCGCGTCGAGGTCGTCGGTCTTGAGCACGATGAACGGGTCGCTGCCGCCCAGCTCGAGGACGACCTTCTTGAGGTGGCGCCCGGCCTGCTCGGCGACCGCCGCGCCCGCCCGGCCCGAGCCGGTCAGCGAGATGCCCTGCACGCGCGGGTCGGCGATGACCGTCGAGATCTGGTCGTTGGTCGCGTAGATGTTGATGTAGGCGTCGGCCGGGACGCCGGCCTCGTGGAAGATCTGCTCCATCGCCGCCGCCGACTCCGGGCACTGCGGCGCGTGCTTGAGCAGGATCGTGTTGCCGATCACCAGGTTCGGGCCGGCGAAGCGGGCCACCTGGTAGTACGGATAGTTCCACGGCATGATCCCCAGCAGGACGCCGATCGAGGAGCGGCGGACCAGCGCCGAGCCCTCGCCGTCGAGCAGGTCGATCGGCTCGTCGGCCAGCAGCTTGGGGCCGTTGTCGGCGTAGTACTGGTAGATCGCGGCGCTGAACTCGACCTCGCCGACCGCCTGCTCGATGGGCTTGCCCATCTCGCGGGTGATGATCTCGCCCAGCTCCTGCTTGCGCTCCTCGTGCAGCTCGCCGACGCGCCGGACGATCGCCGCGCGCTCCTCGACGGTCATGCCCTTGCTCCACGACGGGTGCGCGGCATGAGCGCGACCGATCGCGCCCTGCAGCTCGTCGTCGGTGATCGTCGGATAGGTCTTGAGGGTCTCGCCCGTAGCGGGATCGACCACCGCGTAATCGCTCATGGCCCTATTGCATCACGCCCGCCGCATGCCGGAGCGTCGGCCCGCCGAATCGACCGTGCGCCATTCCGGCGTACGCCCGGCCGATGTCGCGCTCCGGACGCCGGTCCGAGGCAACGGCGCCCCGACGCCTGGGCCCGCGCGATCTCGGCCCACCCGGTCGGGGGGTCTGACCCCGCCCGACCCGCCCCCTGCGCGAGGATGAGAGGCGATGGATGCCGGGACGGAGCGGTCGCACGCCCACGTGGCGATCCCGGCGCTCGAGCTGCTGGTGGAAGTTCTCGCGCGCCCGGTCGACGCCGAGGGCGACAGCGAGGAGCGGTTCTACTCGCACCTCGCCGGCGCGGTCTGCCGGATGGCGTCGATGCGCCGCGCGCTGATCTTCCGCTACGACGACGCCACGCGGCGCGTGCGCGTCGCGGGCACCCACGGCGTCGACCCCGCCGCGTTCAAGGACGTCCACATCTCGGTCGAGCTGGCGCCGCTGGCCGCCACCGCGCTGGCCGAGGACCGCGTGGTCGAGGCGCTGGCCGGCGACGAGCACCCGATCGCGCCGGAGTTCGCCGAGCTCGCCGGTCCGGGGCCGCTGATCTACGTGCCGATCACCGCCGCCTCGCGCTGGCCGGGCGTGATGCTGCTGGAGCCCGAGCCCGAGGTCGTCCCGTTGAACGGCGCGCTGCGCGACTTCCTCTGGGCCCTGGGCAAGACCTTGGCCTTGATCTCCTTCGCGCGCATCGCGACGTTCCACGGCGAGCGCGCCCGTCAGCTCGAGGACCGCCTCGACCTCGCGCGCGACATCCACGACCGCGTCATCCAGCGGCTCTTCGGCGTCTCGCTGGCGCTCACCCGCCCGCTGGACGACGAGGCGCGCCGCCGCTGCGGCGAGGAGATCCAGATCGCGCTGGCCGACCTGCGCAGCGCGCTGCAGCGCCCGCTCGGGCGGCCGTCGCGCGAGACCGGCACGACGCTGGCCGCCGAGCTGAAGCGGTTGAGCGCACGCCATCCGGACCTCCACCTCGACGTGGTCACGCCGGTCCCCGACGTGCCGCCGGCGCTGGAGCCGCTGGCGCAGTCGGTCCTGGCCGAGGCGGTGCGCAACGTGCGCAAGCACGCCACCGCGTCGGAGACCACGATCCGCGTCAAGCGCGAGAACGGCGTCTTCGTCCTGGAGGTCTCCAACGACGGCGCGCGCGACGCGCCGCAGCGCGCGGCCGGCCCGCCCGGCATGGGGCTGCGCCTGGCGGCGCTGGAGGCGATCCAGGTCGGCGGGGTCGTGGAGTTCGGCGCGCAGCCCGGCGGCCGCTGGCAGGTGCGGCTGGCGGTCCCGACCGACATGGAGGACCTGACATGAGCGCGACCGCTTCGAGCGGGTTGAAGGTCTTGGTCGTCGACGATCACGACGTGGTCCACTGGGGCTTTCGCGTGATGCTGTCGGAGCTGTCGTGGGTCGAGCGCTGCCTGTCGGCGCGCAACGGCGAGGAGGCGGTCGCGCTGACGCGCCGCCACGCGCCCGACGTCGCGCTGGTCGACCTGTTCGTCGGCGAGGAGTCCGGCCCGCAGATCTGCGAGCAGCTGCACCTCGCCCACCGCGGCGTGAAGGTGCTGCTGATCTCCGGCGCCGGGCGGATCTCGGCCGAGGCCGCGGCGGCCTGCGGCGCGGCGGGCTTCGTCCCCAAGGACTGGCCGGCGGCCGACATCGCCCGCGCGGTGCGGATGGTCGGGCTGGGCATGTCGATGTTCGAGCCCGACACCGCCGCCACGGCCGGCGCGACGCGCCCGCCGCTGACGCCGCGCGAGCGCGAGGTGCTCGAGCTGGTGGCGACCGGCGCGACCAACCGCGAGATCGCCGAGCGCCTGCACCTCTCGCCGCACACGGTCAAGGAGCACACCTCCTCGCTGTACCGGAAGTTGGAGGCGCGCAACCGCGCCGACGCCGTGCTGCGCGGGCAGCGCATGGGCCTGCTGACCTGACACACCCACCCGCTGGGCGCGGGTCCCCCCGGGCGGGGGGTTCTCCCGCGCGCGGGCGGACGCGGGCGTCAGGCTCGACGATCTGATGGCCATCGTCTTGACCGGCGCGACCGGGTTCCTCGGCGGCGAGCTGCTCGTCCGCCTGCTGGAGCACAGCGATCACGACGTGATCGCGTTGGTCCGCGCGCCGGACGACGAGGCCGCGGCCGCCCGTCTGGACGCCACGCTGGCGGTCCTCCTCCCGCCCGGATCGGTGCCGGACGGGCGCGTGCGCGCGGTCGCGGCGCATCTCGATCGGCCCGGGCTGGGACTCCCGGACGCCGCGCGAGACGCGCTCGCGGCCGACGCGCAGGCGATCGTCCACTGCGCCGCGTCGGTGTCCTTCACGCTGCCGCTGGACGAGGCGCGGGAGATCAACGTGGGCGGGACGCGCGCGATGCTCGACCTCGCGAACGCCGCCCCCGACCTGGAGCGCTTCGTCCACGTCTCGACCGCCTACGTCGCGGGCGACCGCCCCGGGCCCTACCGGGCGTCCGAGGGCGATGTCGGCCAGACGCCGCGCAACACCTACGAGCAGACCAAGCTCGAGGCCGAGTCCTGCGTGCTGGACGCCGGGCTGCCCAACACCTCCATCTTGCGGCCGTCGATCGTCGTCGGCGACTCGCGCACCGGCTGGACCCCCGCGTTCAACGTCATCTACTGGCCGCTGCGCGCGTTCGCGCGCGGGCTGCTGCCGGTCGTCCCCGGCGACCCGGCCGCGCCGGTCGACGTCGTGCCGGTCGACACGGTCGCCGACGCGTTGTTGGAGCTGTCGGTCGGCCCTCCGCGGCGCGGCACGTTCCACGCGGTGGCGGGCGACGACGCGCCGACCGCCGGCCGCCTGAGCGAGCTGGCCGCACGCCTGTTCGGCGCCGCGCCGCCCGAGTTCGTCGGGCCGGGCGCCGCCCCGGAGATCGAGCGCCGCGCGGGCGCGTTCTTGCCGTACTTCCGCGTCCGCGGGCGGTTCGCGTCCTCGGCGGGCGAGGACGCGCTGGCCCCGGCGGCGCCGCCGCTGGAGCGCTACCTGCCGACGCTGCTGCGCTACGCCGACGCCGCGGCCTGGGGCCGCCAGGCGCGGCCCCGCTGGGCGGCGTCGACCTAGACCGCGAAGAACACGGTCTCGCCCTCGCCCTGGAGGCGGAGGTCGAGCACGTAGCCGCCGTCGCCGTCGGGCTGGGCGATGAGCGTGTCGCGTCGATCGGCCGGGACCGACCGCAGCACCGGGTCGGTCGCGTTGGCTTCCGCCTCGTCGGCGAAGTAGATCCGCGTGACGACGCGGTCCAGCAGCCCGCGGCAGAAGAGCGACACGTCGACATGGGGCGCTTGCAGCACCTCGCCGCCGCCCGCCACCGCGACCGGCACGCGGCCGGGCTTGACCGTGAGGATCGCGTAGGTGCCGTCGCCGCGCTCCTCCCCGTGGCGGCCGAAGCCGCGGAAGCCCGCCAGCGTCGACGTGAGACGGTCCCCACCCACCCCCGCCCCGTGCAGATCCGGGAAGCGGCCGTCGGGATCGCACTGCCAGGTCTCGATCATGTGGTCGGGGATCGGCGCGCCGCGGCCGTCGTAGATCGTGCCGTGCAGGCGGATCGCGCCGGGCGTGCCCTCGGGCACGACGTGCGGCCCGTCGCCCCACGGCAGGCCGATCGCGTAGTACGGGCCGACGGTCTGCGACGGCGTGGTCGGGAAGATCGCCATGGCCTAGAACGCCTCCTCGAACGGCGTGGCCGCCGGGCCGCGCAGGTAGATGTCGAACTCGTAGCACTGCGCCCAGTTGGCCTGGGTGCCGTGGACCGAGAACGACGCGATCATCCGCTGCCGGGCGGCCTCGTCGCGGACCGAGTTGTAGATCGGGTCGTAGGCGAAGAACGGGTCGCTCGGGAAGTACATCTGGGTGACCAGCCGCTGGGTGAACGCGCGGCCGAGCAGGCTGAAGTGGATGTGCGCCGGGCGCCACGCGTTGTGGTGGTTGCCCCACGGGTACGGGCCGGGCTTGACGGTGGTGAACTCGTAGCGGCCCTCGTCGTCGGTGACGCAGCGGCCGGCGCCGGAGAAGTTGGGGTCCAACGGCGCGTCGTAGCGGTCGACGCGGTGGCGGTAGCGCCCGGCGGAGTTGGCCTGCCAGATCTCCACCAGCGTGCCGCGCAGCGGCTTGCCCTCGGTGTCGAAGACGCGGCCGCGGACGATCAGGCGCTCGCCGATCGGCGCGCCGTCGTGCTGGCGCGTGAGGTCGTGGTCGAGCGGGCTCATCCGCGCGGCGTCGCCCAGCGCGGGGCCGGTCAGCTCGGTCAGCGACTGCGGCAGGTAGAGCAGCGGCTGCTTGGGGTGGCGCAGGTGCGTGGACTTGTACCCGGGCGAGTCCAGCGGCGGGTCGGCCGCGTCCGGCCGGATGTAGCTGCGCGGGGTCTCGCCGTCGTCGATCCAGGGGACCTCCGTCGGCTCGGCGTCGCGCGTCCTCTCCTCCTGCGGGGCGCTCATGCGCCCAGGCTACGCCGCCCAGGAGCAGAAGTAGAATTCGGGAATGACGGGAAGTTCCCGCGAATCGCTCATGTACCCGCCGCTGGACCTGCGCCAGGTCCAGTGCTTCGTCGCGGCGGCCGCCGGCGGGACGATGACCGCGGCGGCCGGCGAGCTGCACCTGTCGCAGTCGGCGGTGTCGCTGGCCGTCGCGGGCCTGGAGCGGCGGCTGGGCGTCCAGCTGCTGGTCCGCCGCCGCGCGCGGCCGCTGCTGCTGACGCCCGCCGGCCGGCGGCTGCTGCCGACCGCGCGCGAGCTGCTGACCTCCGCGGAGGACCTGCGGCGCGAGGCCGCCGCGACGTCCGGCGTCGCCGGCCCGCTGACCGTCGGCTGCTTCACGACGCTCGCGCCGCTCGTGCTGCCCGAGCTGTTGGACGCCTTCCTCGCGGACCACCCCGAGGTCGACCTGGGGTTCTTGGACGGCCCCGTGCCCGAGCTGGAGGCGGCGATGCGCGCGGGCGCCTGCGACCTGGCGATCGTCGACGTGCTCGACGCGTCGCCCGACGTGGAGTTGGAGGCGCTGATGGGCGTGCGCCCCTACGCGCTGTTCGCGGCCGACGACCCGATGGCGCGGCGTCGCTCGGTGCGTCTGGAGGACCTGGCGCGCCGCGACGACCTGATCCTCTTCTCGCTGCCGCCCAGCGCGGCGTTCCTGATGGGGCTGTTCGCCGCGCGCGAGCTGGAGCCGCGGGTGCGGCACCGCACGTCGTCGCACGAGCTGGTCCGCGGCCTGGTCGGCCGCGGCCTGGGCTACGCGCTGCTGGCCACGCGCCCGGCGCACGACCTCACGCACGAGGGCCGCGAGGTCGTGGCGGTCCGGATCGCCGGCGACGTGGCCGACGCGCGCTTCGCGCTGGCGCGCGTGCGCGGCAGCCGCCTGACGCGGCAGGCGGCTGCCTTCGCGCGCCTGTGCCGCGAGCGGCTCAGCGCCCCAAGCGATCCGGGTCGGTCTATGACGAATAGTTCGTCATAGACCGACCCGGATCGGGCCTACATGCGGAAGACGCCGTAGCCGACCGGCTCCAGCGGCGCGTTGGCGCACGCGGCGAGCGCGCGGGCCAGGACCGTGCGGGTGTCGCGCGGGTCGATGACGCCGTCGTCCCACAGGCGCGCGGTGGCGTAGTAGGGCCGGCCCTGGCGGTCGTACTGCTCCTTGAGCTGCGCCCCGACCTCGGGCTGGCCGACCTCGGTCATGACCGTCGCGGCCTGCTCGCCGCCCATCACGCTGATCCGCGCGTTGGGCCACATGAACAGGAAGCGCGGCGAGTAGGCGCGGCCGCACATGCCGTAGTTGCCGGCGCCGAACGAGCCGCCGACGATCATGGTGATCTTGGGCACGCGCGCGGTCGCGACCGCGGTGACGAGCTTGGCCCCGTCCTTGGCGATCCCGCCCGCCTCGTAGTCCTTGCCCACCATGAACCCGGAGATGTTCTGGAAGAACAGCAGCGGGATGCCGCGGCGGTCGCACAGCTCGATGAAGTGCGCGGCCTTCAGCGAGGACTCGCTGAACAGGATCCCGTTGTTGGCGATGATCCCGACCGGGTGGCCGTCGAGGTGCGCGAACGCGGTGACGACCGTCGTGCCGTACAGCTCCTTGAACTCCTGCAGCGCGCCGCCGTCGACCACGCGGCGCAGCAGGTCGCGCGCGTCGTAGGGCGTGCGGGTGTCGACCGGGACGAGGTCGAGGATGTCCTCCACGTTGCCCTGGGGCGGGCGGGGCGTCTGGCGCGCCCACGGCGCCGGCGCGTCGGGCGGCAGCGTCGCCACGATGTCGCGGACGATCTCCAGGGCATGGTCATCGTCTTGGGCGAGGTGGTCGGCGACGCCGGAGGTGCGGGCGTGGACGTCCCCGCCGCCCAGCTCCTCGGCGGTGACCTCCTCGCCGGTGGCGGCCTTCACCAGCGGCGGGCCGCCGAGGAAGATCGTGCCCTGGTGGCGGACGATGACGGTCTCGTCGCTCATCGCCGGGACGTAGGCGCCGCCCGCCGTGCAGGAGCCCATCACGCACGCGATCTGCGGCACGCCGAGCTTGGACAGGTTGGCCTGGTTGTAGAAGATCCGGCCGAAGTGCTCGCGGTCGGGGAAGACGTCGTCCTGCATCGGCAGGAACGCGCCGCCCGAGTCCACCAGGTAGACGCACGGCAGCCGGTTGTGCAGCGCGATCTCCTGCGCGCGCAGGTGCTTCTTGACCGTCATGGGGTAGTAGGTCCCGCCCTTGACGGTCGCGTCGTTGGCGACCACGACGACCTGGCGGCCGCGCACGACGCCGATGCCCGCGACGACGCCCGCGCCCGGCGCGGCCCCGTCGTACAGGTCCTCGGCGGCGAGCGCGCTCAGCTCCAGGAACGGCGCGCCCGGGTCGCAGAGGCGCTGCACGCGGTCGCGCGGCAGCAGCTTGCCGCGCTCGACGTGCCGGGCGCGGGCCCGCTCGCCGCCGCCCGCGCGGGCGCGGGCGAGGCGCTCGTCGAGGTCGGCGATCAGGGCCAGGTGGTCGTCTCGGTGGCTCATGCCGTCTCCTCCTCCACGACCGCCACCAGCGGCTGCTTGAGCGCCACGCGGTCACCGGGGCTGAGCGCGAGGCCCTCGATCACGCCGTCGCGCGGCGCGGTGATCGACAGCTCCATCTTCATCGACTCCAACACGATCAGGACGTCGCCCTCGCGGACGGCGTCGCCGTTGGCCACGTTGACGGCCCAGACCGTGCCGGGCATCGGCGCCTCCAGCGAGCCCTCGGGCAGCGCCGCGCCGGAGCGGTCGGGCCGAGCGGTGCGGACCGTGGCGTGGTGGCCGTCGCGGGCGACGTGGACGGCGTCCTCGCCGTCGAGCGCGATCGCGTAGCGGCGGGTGACGCCGTCGAGCGTGACGGCGAAGCGGCCGTCGCCCGTCGCGCGCACCGCCGCCCCCTCCCACCGCCGCTCGCCGACCGCCACCGTGCCGTCGGCGACGCGCGCCTCGCCGAGGCCGTCGGCCAGCGCGCGGCGCCAGGGGCCGGCGGGCGTGGCGGTGCCGGCGGCGGCGAGCATCGCGGCGGCGAGGAGGTCGTCCGGCGGCGGTGGCGCCAGCTCCTCCAGCACGCGCTCGAGCAGGTTGGTGTCCATCTCGCCGGCGCGGACGTCGTCGCGGGCGATGAGCGCGCGGGTGAACGCGGCGTTGGTGGTGACGCCGGCAATGGCCAGCGTCGCCAGCGCGCGGTCGAGGCGGTCCAGCGCGGTCGCGCGGTCGTCGGCGTGGGCGACGACCTTGGCCAACATGGGGTCGTACGACGTGCCGACGACGCTGCCGGCGCGGATGCCCGAGTCGACGCGGACGCCTCGGTCGGTCGGCTCGTCGTAGACGCGCACGGTGCCGGTGGCGGGCAGGAAGCCGTTGACGGGGTCCTCGGCGTAGAGGCGCGCCTCGACGGCGTGTCCGCGCGGGACGAGGTCGTCCTGGGCGAGCGCCAGCGGCTCGCCCGCGGCCACGCGCAGCTGCTGCTCGACGAGGTCGACGCCGTAGACCAGCTCGGTCACCGGGTGCTCGACCTGCAACCTGGTGTTCATCTCCAGGAAGAAGAACTCGGACGCGTCGCCGGGCGCGATGAACTCCACCGTGCCCGCGCCGACGTAGCCGCACGCGGACGCCAGCGCGACCGCGGCGTCCCCCATCCGGGCGCGCAGGTCGGCCCCGACCACGGGCGACGGCGCCTCCTCCACCACCTTCTGATGGCGGCGCTGCAGCGAGCACTCGCGCTCGCCGAGGTGCAGCACGGTGCCGCGGGCGTCGGCCAGGACCTGGATCTCGATGTGGCGTGGGCGCTCCAGGTAGCGCTCGACGATGACGCGGTCGTCGCCGAACGCGGCGCGAGCCTCGCGCTGGGCGGCGGCGGTCGCCTCCTCCAGCTCCTCGGCGGCGCGCACGACGCGCATGCCCTTGCCGCCGCCGCCCGCGACCGCCTTGACGACGACGGGATAGCCGCCATCGTCGCCGGACGGGACGACCGGCACGCCCGCGGCCGACGCCGCGTCCTTGGCCGCGCCCTTGTCCCCCATCAGCTCGATCGCGCTCGGCGGCGGGCCGATCCACGTCAGCCCGGCGTCGGCGACCACGCGCGCGAACGCCGCGTTCTCGCTCAGGAAGCCGTAGCCGGGATGGACGCTGCGCGCACCGGCGGCGCGCGCGGCGCGCAGCAGCTCGTCGGCGTCGAGGTAGGAGGCGATCGACACGGTGGTGTCGGTCGCGTCGGCGTGGGCGGCGCCGGCGTCGGCCTCCGTGACCACGCCGACCGTGCGCAGCCCGAGCGCGTGCGCGGTGCGCGCGACGCGGATCGCGATCTCGCCGCGGTTGGCGATCAGGACCGGGCCGAGGTCGCGCAGGCTCATCGCCACTCCACCGGCCCGGCGACCAGCGTGTGCGAGCCCAGCGGCCGGCCGAGCACGTCGCGGACCGCGCGCGCCGCGTCCAGCAGCTTGTCGAGGTCGATCCCGGTGTCGACGCCCATCTCGTGCAGCATCGAGACGAGGTCCTCGGTGGCGATGTTGCCCGTGGCGCCCGCGGGGACCGGGCAGCCGCCCAGCTCGCCGAACGAGGACTCGAACGACGTGCAGCCCGCCTCCAGCGCGGCGTACACGTTGGCCAGGCCCTGGCCGCGCGTGTTGTGGAAGTGGGCGGTCAGCTCGACGTCCGGCCCGAGCGCCTCGCGCGCGGCGCGGAAGAACTCGCCGACCTGCAGCGGGTTCGCCATCCCGGTGGTGTCGCCGAAGCCGATCTCGCTCACGCCCGCCGCCATCAGGCGCGCCGCGATCGCGAAGACGCGCTCGGGCGGCACGTGGCCCTCGTAGGGGCAGCCGAAGGACACGCTGATGACCCCTTCGGCGCGCAGGCCCTCGTCGACCGCGCGGCCGATCACGCGCTCCAGGCCGGTCAGCGACTCCTCGACGGAGCGGTTGACGTTGGCCTTGTTGTGGGACTCGCTCGCCGACATGAAGCAGTTGATCTCGGAGAACCGGTCCCGGTGGGCGAGCGCGTTGTCGAAGCCGCGCTCGTTGGGGATCAGGACCGTGACCGCGACGTCGTCGGGAACCGCGATGCGCTCCAGCACCTCGGGGCCGTCGGCCAGCTGCGGGATGACGTCGGCGCGGACGAACGAGGTGACCTCCAGCCGCTTGACGCCGGTGGCGCCGAGCAGGTCGACGAGCTTGACCTTGTCGTCGGTCGCGATGACCTCGGGCTCGTTCTGGAACCCGTCGCGCGGGCCGACCTCCCGCACGCGCACCGCGGACGGCAACACCATCGCCTACGCCCCCAGCGCGCGGGCGATGACCATCTGCTGGACCTCGTCGGTGCCCTCGCCGATCGTGAGGATCTTGGCGTCGCGGTAGAAGCGGCAGACCGGGTACTCCTCGATGAAGCCGTAGCCGCCGTGGATCTGCACGGCCTCCTCGGTGCAGCGCACGGCCAGCCGGCCGGTCTTCAGCTTGGCCTGCGCGGCGGTCAGCGTGAAGTTGCGGCCCTGGTCCTTCAGCCACGCGGCCTTGTAGGTCAGCAGGCGCGCGGCCTCGATCTCGGTCGCCATGTCCGACAACTTGCCCTGGATGGCCTGGAACTTGGAGATCGACCGCCCGAAGGCCTGGCGCTCCTTGGCGTACTTCAACGCCTCGTCCAGCGCGCCCTGGGCCAGGCCGACGCCCATCGCGGCCACGCCGATGCGGCCGATGTCGAGGATGTGCAGGAACTGCTTGAAGCCGCTGCCGCGCGGGCCGAGCAGGTTCTCCTCGGGGACGCGGCAGCCGTCGAAGGACAGCGGGCGCGTGTCGGACGCGTTCCACCCCATCTTGCGGTACGGCTCGCCCTGGTCGTAGCCCGGCGTTCCGTTCTCGACGATGAGGTTGGAGATCTCCCCGTCGCCGGTCCGCGCGGTGATCGCGACGTGGCCGGAGATCGACGTGCCGGCGTTGGTGATGAACTGCTTGGCGCCGTCGACGACCCAGCCGTCGCCGTCGAGCGCCGCGCGGGTCTTGACGTTGCCCGCGTCGCTGCCGGCCTCCGGCTCGGTCAGTCCGAAGGCGCCGAGCTTGCGGCCCGCGCAGAGGTCCGGCAGGTACTGCTCCTTCTGGGCCTCGGAGCCGAAGAGGTAGATCGGCTGCGTGCCCAGCGACGTGTGCGCGCACATCGTGATCGCCACCGACGAGTCGACGCGCGTCAGCTCCTCGACGGCGATCGCGTACTGCAGCGCCGTGCCGCCCGCGCCGCCGACGGACTCGGGGAACGGGATCCCCATCCACCCCAGCTGCCCCATCTTGGCGACCAGGTCGTAGGGGAAGGACTTGGTGCGGTCCAGCTCCTCGGCGACCGGGGCGACCTCGCCGGTGGCGAAGTCCCGCACGGTCTCCTGCAGCAGCCGGGTGTCGTCGTCGAGGTCGAAGAGCATGCGCGGAGCGTACCGAATGATCGTTCGAAGTTCGAATGCTCGTTCGGTACGCTGGGTGGTCGAGATGCCCGCTCGCCCCGAACGCGCCGCGCTGCGCGACCGCTACGACCGCCGCCGGGCCGAGGTCGTCCTGGACGCCGCGCGCGTCTTCGCCGCCCGGGGCTACGACCAGACCTCGGTGCCGCAGCTCGCGTCGGAGCTGGGCCTCGCCGCCGGCAGCCTGTACCACTACTTCGGCGGCAAGGAGCAGCTGCTGATCGCGATCTGCAACGAGATCATGGATCCGCTGCTGGAGCGCGCCGCCGAGCTGGAGGCCTCCGGCCTGCCGCCCGTCGAGCACCTCCGCGCGTTGGCCCGGATCTGGGTCGCCCACGTGATCGCCCACCGCGACCACATGCTCGTCTTCCAGCAGGAGCGCCACGTCATCGACCACGGCGACCAGTGGCGCCAGGTCCGCGCCGACCGCAAGCGCTTCGAGACGCTGGCCGACGCCGCGCTGGCCGACGTGGAGCGCGCCGGCGCCGCGCGGTTCGACGACCGCCGGCTGGCGCTGTCGGCGCTGCTGGGCATGGTCAACCACACCGCCCAGTGGTACCGGCCGCGCGGCCGGCTGTCGCCGGAGGCGATCGCCGACGGCTACACCGACCTGCTCGTCGCGGCGGCCTAGCCGCCCGCCGCGGCGTCAGGGCAGGTCGTCGAAGCGCGCCAGGTCGGCGAGCCAGGCGGCGGCGGTGGAGTCCGACGGCGCGCGCCAGTCGCCGCGGGGCGACAGCGAGCCGCCGGCGACGACCTTGGGGCCGTTGGGCAGCGCCGAGCGCTTGAACTGGGCGAAGGCGAAGAAGCGCCGGCAGAAGACCTCCAGCCAGCGGTGGATCTCGGCCAGGTCGTAGTCGTCGCGCTTGGCGTCGGGGAAGTTCGGCGGCCAGGTCCCCTCCCCCGCGTCGCGCCACGCGTGCCAGGCCAGGAACAGGATCTTGGACGGCCGGAAGCCGTAGCGCAGGACGTGGAACAGGGTGAAGTCCTGCAGCGCGTAGGGCCCCACCTTGCTCTCGGTCGACTGCAGCTCCTCGCCGGGCACCAGCTCGGGGCTGATCTCGGTCTCGAGGATCCTGCCGAGCGTCTCGCCGACGTGCGCGTCGAACTGGCCGGAGCCGATCACCCAGCGGATCAGGTGCTGGATCAACGTCTTGGGCACGCCGGCGTTGACGTTGTAGTGGCTCATCTGGTCGCCGACGCCGTACGTCGCCCAGCCCAGCGCCAGCTCGGAGAGGTCGCCGGTGCCGAGGACGATCCCGCCGCGCTGGTTGGCCGCGCGGAACAGGTAGTCGGTCCGCAGGCCGGCCTGGACGTTCTCGAACGTGACGTCGTAGACCGGCTCGCCCCTGCCGTAGGGGTGGTCCAGCTCCCGCAACATCAGCTCGGCGGTCGGGCGGATGTCCAACTCCTGCCAGGTCACCTCCAAGGCCTCCATCAACGCGATGGCGTTGGCCTTGGTCTCGTCGCTGGTCGCGAAGCCCGGCAGCGTGAAGGCCAGGATGTCGCTCCGGGGTCGGCCCGCGCGGTCCATCGCGCGCGCGGCGACGATCAGCGCGTGCGTGGAGTCCAGGCCTCCGGAGACGCCGATGACGACCTTCGGCTCGCCGATCGCGCCCAGGCGCTGCCGCAGCCCGGCGACCTGGATGTTGTAGGCCTCGTAGCAGTCCTGCTCCAGGCGGGCGGGATCGCTGGGCACGAACGGGAAGCGCTCCAGCCTGCGGCGCAGGCCGAGGTCGCCCTCGCGCGGCAGCGCCAGCGTGAACGGCACGCGCCGGAACGCGTCGCCGCCGCCCACGACGGCGCGGCGGTTGTCGTCGAAGGTCCCCATCCGCGCGCGCTCCTGGCGCAGCAGGTCGAGGTCGACGTCGGCGATCGACGCGCGCGGGCCGTCGGGGAAGCGCTCGGTCTCGTCCAGCAGCACGCCGTTCTCGTAGATCATGGTCTGGCCGTCCCACGAGAGGTCGGTCGTCGACTCGCCCTGCCCCGCCGCCGCGTAGGCGTAGGCGGCCAGGCAGCGCGACGAGGCGCTGCGCACCATCAGCCGGCGGTCCTCGGCGCGGCCGACGGTGATCGGGCTGCCCGACATGTTCACCAACACGGTCGCGCCCGCCAGCGCGGCCTCGGCGCTGGGCGGCACCGGCACCCACATGTCCTCGCAGACCTCGGCGTGCACGACCAGGCCGGGCACGTCGTCGGCCTCGAACAGCAGGTCGCGCCCGAACGGGACGTCCTCGCCGCCGACGCGGATCGTCCCCCGCTCCTCCTCGCCGGAGGCCAGCTGCCGGCCCTCGTAGAACTCGCGGTAGGTCGGGATGTAGGACTTGGGCGCGACGCCCAGGACCCGGCCGCGGTGCACAACGACCGCGCAGTTGTACACGCGGTGGCGGTGGCGCAGCGGCGCGCCGACGACGAGCACCGGCAGCAGGTCCGCCGACCCGTCCACGACCGTCCCCAGCGCGGCCTCGACGCCGTCCAGGACCGCGTCCTGCAGCAGCAGGTCCTCGATCGAGTAGCCGGTCAGCCCCAGCTCGGGGAACAGCGCCACCGACACGCCCTCCTGCCCGCACGCGCGGGCCTGCGCGAGGATCGCCTCGGCGTTGGCCGGCGGATCGGCGATGGCGGTCGGCGTCGTGCACGCCGCGACGCGGACGAAGCCGTGCTGATGGAGGTTGCGGAAGCTCATTCATCGGGGAGCGTACCCGTACATGAAGGCTTCCACGGGTCACGGCTCGGCGCGCAGGACCAGCGATCGCCTCCGCCCGACCGGCAGGTGGACGCCGACGAGCGCCCCCACCGCCGTCGCGCCGGCGAACGCGACGCCTGCCTCCTCCAGCAGGTCGGCGACCGCCTGGCGCCCCTCGCGATCGAAGGCCGCCAGCGGCTCGGGCTCGGGCGTGAGCAGCCGGTCGTGGTCGACCGCCGCGACGCGCCCGGAGCGGACGGGCGCCCCGGTGCGCGCCGCGGTCTGGCGGATCGTGGACCGGTGATGGTCTGGCGGGCCCGGAACGGCTGAGGTCCCTCCGAGCGCGCGGCGATCGCCTCCTGCGGTCGTGGCGCCACCAACGTCATCCGGACGCGACCGCGCGCGTGCTCGTGCAGCGCGAGCGCGGTCTCGGCGGCGGCCGGGCCGCCGCCGGCCACGACGACGTGAGCAGGACGGTGGACCACGGCCTCACACCGTGCCGGACGCCGTCCGGCGCGTCTGCCGTGGATCGCCGCCGACCCGCCTGTGGACTCTCCGCGTTCAGGTGCGGGATGACCGCATCCGGTCTGCGATCCTGATGGCGTGTCACCGACCGCGATCGTGCTCGCCGACGACCACGAGATGGTCCGCGCCGGCCTGCGGCACGTCCTCGACGCGCACGAGGACCTGTCGGTCGTGGCCGAGGCCGGAACGCTCGCGGAGGCGGTCGCGGCCGCCGCGTCGCGGCGCCCGGACGTCGTCGTGCTCGACCTCGCGATGCCGGGCCACCGCCCCGGCGAGACGATCGACGCGCTGCCGGCGATCGCCCACGAGGTCGCGCCCGCGCGCGTGGTGGTCCTGACGATGCAGGACGACCCCGAGTTCGCGCGTCGGGCGCTGCGCTCGGGCGCGATCGGCTACGTGCTCAAGGAGGCCGCGCCGACCGAGCTGGTCGAGGCCGTGCGCCGCGCGGCCGCCGGGAGGCCGTTCCTCAGCCCGGGCCTGGGCGCGCAGCTGGCCACCGACGACGGCGGCGGCGGCGGCGCGGCGGCGGCCCAGGCGAGCGACCCGGCGGCGCCGCCCGACGGGCTGACCGCGCGCGAGGCCGAGATCCTGCGGCTGATCGCGCTCGGCCACACCAACGCCGAGGTCGGCAGGCTGCTGCACCTGTCGGTGCGCACGGTCGAGGCGCGCCGCGCCCACGTGCAGCAGAAGACCGGCCGCACCGGCCGTCCGGAGCTCGTCCGCTACGCGCTGGAGCGCGGGCTGCTGGACGGCGTCGCCGGCGGCGGCGGCAAGACGGCGGGCGACGGGTCCGCGAACGCCGCCCGCAGGATCGTGCCGTCGGGCGACGGCTCGATCTGAAGCGTCCCGCCGACCAGGCCGACGCGCTCGCGCATCCCGGCCACGCCGAAGCCCGGCGACGGCGCGGTCGGGTCGAAGCCGTTGCCGTCGTCGGCGATCGTCAGCACGAGCTCGCCGTCGTCGGAGGCCAGGCGCACCGACACCCGCGACGCGTGCGCGTGCTTGGCGACGTTCGTCAGCGCCTCCTGGGCGACGCGGTAGACCGCGGTCTCCAGCTCGGGCGCCGGCCGCGTGTCCTCGTCCAGCGCGATGTACGTGGCGGCCTCCAGCCCCGCGCCGCCCGCCGCGCGCCGCACGAGCGCGCGCAGCGCCGGGGCCAGCCCCAGCTCGTCGAGCGCCGCGGGCCGCAGCTCGGCGATGATCGAGCGCAGGCCCGCGATCTCGTCGGCCAGGTGCTCGACGGCCTGCTCGGTCGTCGCGCGCAGCTGCGCCTCGTCGCCGTCGTGCGCCGAGGCCAGCAGCACCAGCAGCCCGCCGAGCGACTGCAGCGTCTCGTCGTGCAGCTCGCGCGCCCAGCGGCCGCGTTCGGCCTCGGCCGCCTCGATCGCGGTGCGCAGCCGCGACTTCTCGACGGTCTCGGCGGTGACGACCGCGATCGCCGCGCTGCTGGCGAAGGCGCGCAGCAGGTCCGCGTCGCGCGACCCGAACCCGTCCTCGGACGCGTCGCCCCGCGCGTCGCGGCGGTCGAAGGCGACCAGCACGCCGAGCGTCCGGCGCCGGTAGGACAGCGGGACCAGCAGCGCGGTCGCCGCGTCGGGCGCGCCGAGTGGCGCCGGGTCCAGCCGGCCGTCGGCGGCGACGTCGTCGATCCGCTGGGCCTCGCCGCGCGCCAGGACCTCGCCCCAGCGCGTGCCCTCGATCGGCAGGACGTGGCCGGGCCCGGGCGGCTCGGTGACCTCGCCCGCGCACGCCCCGACGACCAGGCCGCCGGGCGCCTCGAGCAGCACCGCCACGCCGCGGGCGTCGACCAGCGCGCGGGCGCGCTTGACCACGAGCTCCAGGATCGGCTCGCGGTCGACCTCGGCGCCGAGCGCGATCGCGATCTCGGTGCTGGCGCGCAGCCGCGCGACCGCGCGCTCGAGGTCGTGCCGGCGCTGGTCGATCCCCTCGTAGAGCCGGGCGTTCTCGATCGCGACCGCCGCCCAGCGCGCGAGCACGATCGCCGTCCACTCGTCCTCGTCGGTGAAGCCGCCGGGCTTGTTGGACAGGTACAGGTTCCCCCACGCCTCGTCGCCGACCGTGATCGGGACGCCGAGGAACGTCGTGATCACCGGATGCTCGGACGGCGTCCCGAAGGCCAGCGGATGGCCGCGGACGTCGTCGAGGCGCAGCGGGCGCGGGTCGTCGATCAGCAGGCCGAGCACGCCGCGGCCGCGCGGCGGGTCGCCGATCAGCGCGCGGCGCTCATCGCTGATCCCGCGCTCCACGAAGCGCTCCAGACCGTCGCGCGCCGCGTTCAGGACGCCGAGCGCGGCGAACGGCGAACCGGTGAGCTCTCGCGCGGTCTCCAGGAGCCGCTCCAGGACCTCCTCAAGGTCCAACTCGCTGACCAGCTCGCGGGCCACCACGGCGAGACGGTCCAGCCGGCCGGCGTCGGGCATCGTCCGACGATACGGTCGCTCACCGGCCGCCGTCAACGGCAGCTGGCCGCGCCGAGCCGGTCGTGGCGCAGCGGACCGAGCCCGTGCTCGTCCAGCTGGTGCTCGAGGATGTCGGCCGACCACGGCCCCGGCAGGATCTCCTCGACGCCCGCGCGGGCGGCGATCACGTCGGCGATCGTCGAGGCCTGCGAGCAGGCGACGTCGACGTGCTTGACCGGGCACGTCGTCCCGTCCCCGGCGGCGAACACGTCCTCCAGGCCGCAGACCGCGCCGTGGTCGTCGATCGGGATGAAGCCGTCGGGCGTCGTCGGCACGCCGGGCAGCGCCGGGCCCTCGAGCACCGGCAGCGCGACGAGGTGGTCGTCGCCCAGGAGCGTGCGGACCGCGCCGACCCGGGCGCGGCCGTCGAGCGCCTCGAAGACCGACGCCGACGGCACGACGGCCACGCCCGCCTCCTCCAGCAGGTCCGCGATGCCCGTCCGCGCGCCGCGCTCGAAGGTGCTCAGCGGCGCGGGCTCGGGCGTGAACAGCCGCAGCCGGGCGCCGGGGGCGCGGGCGCGCGCCTCCAGGCCGGCGAGCACGGCCAGCTCGTAGAGCGACGGCGCCCGCGTCACGCCGGGCGGGACGACGAACGACAGCGGGCGGCGGTGGTCGCCGTGCAGCTCGGCGATGACGCGGTCGGCGGCCATCGGCCCGGCGTCGCCGTAGAGCGTCAGCGCGGCCGAGTCGAGGACCCGGCGGGCGCGGGCGCCGGGCGCGAGCACGAGCAGGTCGTAGGGGACGACGCCGCCGTCGGCGAGCTGGACGCGGTGACGGTCGCCGTCGACCGAGACGACGCGGCCCGAGCGCAGCCGCGCGCCGAGCGCGGAGACGACCGTCGGCAGGTCGTGGGCGCGGCGGCGCGCCTCGGAGAACGCCTCGACGCCGGGCATCGGCCGCGCGCTGGCGCCGGGCGGCGGGACGACGTACGTCAGCGCGACCGCCCCGGGGGCGTGCTCGCGCAGCACGAAGCCCAGCTCGGTCGCGGCGGGGCCGCCGCCGACGACGACCACGCTCGGAGGACGGACGGAGGGCATGCTCCCCCAGCGTGGCCGCCGGCCCGCGGGCTGTCTGCCGTGAAGCGCCGCAGATCGCGGTGCGGCGATCCCGCAGGCCCCGTGCCGGGGCGGTCAGCCGGTCGCGACGTCGCGCCGGGCCAGCGCGGCGAGCCCGGCGGCCGACAGCGCCAGCGCGATCGCGGTCAGCCACAACAGCGGCACGACGTCGAGGTCGGCGGCGGGCAGCAGCGGGACGTGCTGGAACGGCGAGAGGTCCAGCACCCAGCCGGGGACGTCGAGGATCGGGCCGACGACGAAGACGACGTAGCAGGCGACGATCGCGCCCCAGGCCAGGCCGACGGCGCGCGGCGCGGCGCCGAGCAGCAGCGTCGCCAGCCCGGCCAGGACCCAGACCGCGGGCGCGTGGGCCAGCGCGGCGCCGGCGTCGCGCGCGAGGTCGTCGAGGCCGCGGCCGGCGAGCACGTCGCCGACGCCGAGGCCGATCCCGGTGGCCAGCAGGACGAGCGCGGTGCCGGCGAACGCGAGCGCGAGATGGGATCCGGCCCAGCCGCGGCGCCCGAGCGCGGTCGACAGCAGCGGCTCGGCGCGGCCGGTCGTCTCGTCGCCGTGCGGGCGCAGCGCGGACTGGACCGCGAAGCCGGAGGCGATCAGCGCCAGCAGCGTGGCCAGCGTGGCGACGAACGCGTCGCGCGGGTCGGCGGCGTGGCCGCGCAGGACGACCTGGCCGAGCTTGCCCTCCCCTCCGCGCGCGAGGTCGTCGACGCTCTTGGTCACGGCGCCGAAACCGATCCCGGCGACGAGCAGGCCGAGCGTCCAGCCGATCAGGCTCGCGCGCTGCAGGCGCAGCGCGAGGCCCAGCGGGCGCGGCAGGCCGGCGGCGGCCCGCGCGGGGCCGCGGCGGGCGGCGACGATCCCCGAGCCGAGGTCGCGCCGTCGCCGCAGCGCGCGCGTGGCCAGCAGGACCAGGGGCGTGGCGATCGCGTACAACGACAGCGGCGCCCAGCGCTCGCCCGCGAACGCGTGCAGCTCCTCGCCCCAGCCCAGCGGCGACAGCCACGTCAGCGCGCCGCCGCCGGTGTCGCCCAGCGCGCGCAGCGCGAACGCCACGCCGATCGTCGCGGCGGCGAGCCCGTTGGCCGCGCGCGCGGTCGAGACCAGCTGGCCGGCCAGCGCGCCGAGCGCGCCGAAGACCAGGCCCGCCCCGGCGATCCACAGCGCCAGCGCGACCGCCCCGGCCGCGTCGGTGCCGACCGCGATCAGCCCCAGCGCGGTCAGCACGGCGGCGGCCACGTTCAGCAGCGCGACGAGCGTCAGCCCGGCGGCGGTCGGCGCCAGCCGGCCGGTCGCGGTCGACAGCAGCAGCTCGGTCTGCCCGCGCTCCTCCTCCCCGCGCGTGTGGCGCACGGCCAGCAGCGCGCAGACCAAGGCCATGGCCATCGCCGCCCACAGCCCGGACTTCCACGCGGTCAGCCCGCCGATCGAGTCCAGCGCGCGCGGCGGCCCGGCGACCGCGATCAGCGCGGCGTTGTCGGTGATCGCCAGCGCGGCGCGGGCGCGGTCGGCCTGGGTCGGGTAGAGGCCCTGGTAGCTGAGCGCGGTGACGACCAGCAGCGCGGCGATGCCCAGCGCCGACAGGACCACGACGAGCCGGTCGCGGCGCAGCGCGAGGCCCAGCAGCGGCCGGGTCCCGGCCAGGTCGCTCACGCGGCGGCCTCGTCGTAGTGGCGCAGGAACAGCTCCTCCAGCGTCGGCGGCCGCGACTCCAGCGTGCGCACGCCGAGCGCGGCGAGCCGCCGCATCACGGCCTCCAGCGCGGGCGCGTCGACCGACAGCCGCACCCGGTGGCCGTCGACGTGGGCGTCGTGGACGCCGGGCAGCGCGACGAGGTCGTCGGGCGCCGCGGTCGTCTCGGCGACGATCGTCGTGCGGCGCAGGTGGCGCAGGTCGTCCAGCGAGCCGCCGTCGACGACGCGCCCGTCGCGGACGATGCTGACCTGGTCGCAGAGCGCCTCGACCTCGGCGAGGATGTGGCTGGAGAGCAGCACGGTCCGGCCCGCGGCGCGCAGCTCGCGCACGCACTCCTGGAAGGCCGCCTCCATCAGCGGGTCGAGGCCCGTGGTCGGCTCGTCGAACAGGTACAGCTCGACGTCGCAGGCCAGCGCGGCGATCAGCGCGACCTTCTGCCGGTTGCCCTTGGAGTAGGCCCGGCCCTTCTTGGTGGGGTCGAGCCCGAAGCGGTCGACCAGCTCCGCGCGGCGGCGCTCGTCCAGCCCGCCGCGCAGGCCACCGAGCACGTCGATGATCTCGCCGCCGCTGAGGTTCGGCCACAGGTTGACGTCGCCCGGCACGTAGGCCAGGCGGCGGTGCAGCGCGACCGCGTCCCGCCACGGGTCGCCGCCCAGGAGCCGGACCGTGCCGGCGTCAGCGGTCAGCAGCCCGAGCAGGACGCGCAAGGTGGTGGACTTGCCCGCGCCGTTGGGGCCGAGGAAGCCGTGCACGGCGCCGTCGGCCACGGCGAGGCTCAGCCCGTCGAGCGCCGTCGCATGGCCGAAGCGCTTGACGAGCCCGTCGATCTCGATCGCCGCCATGGCGCGATCATGGCATGACGGCGCTCAGCGGTCGCGCGAACGGAAGCGGGACGTCCGCGGTCCGCGTCGGGACACCGGACGGATGACCGTCGCGTTCTCCGGTGATGCCAAAGGTCAGCTAGGCGACCCACTCAGTGACGATCGCAGAGCTCGCGCGAGCGGTCCCGGCTGCGATGCCGGGACCGAGCGCGTCGCTCCGATCGGCCATCATGTCGCTCCATGTCGGCGCCGCTGAACGTCCTGTCGATCCAGTCTCACGTGGCCTTCGGGCACGTCGGCAACGCGTCCGCGGTCTTCACGATGCAGCGCCTCGGAGTGGAGGCCTGGCCGATCCACACCGTGCAGTTCTCCAACCACACGGGCTACGGCGAGTGGACGGGCCGGGTCTTCGACGGCCAGTTCGTCGACGAGCTGCTGGACGGCATCGAGGCGCGCGGCGTGCTCGGGCGCTGCGACGGCGTGTTGTCGGGGTACATGGGCTCGGCCGACGTCGGCTCCGCGATCCTCGCCGCCGTCGATCGCGTGCGCGGCGCCAACCCGGACGCGACCTACTGCTGCGACCCGGTCATCGGCGACGTCGGGCGCGGCGTCTTCGTGCGGCCCGGCATCCCGGAGCTGATGCGCGACCAGGCGGTGCCCAAGGCCGACGTCGTCACGCCCAACCACTTCGAGCTGGACTACCTGTCGGGGATCGTCAGCCGGACGCCGCGCGACCTGGCCGCGGCGGTCGCGGCCGTCCAGGCGCTCGGGCCGAGGACCGTGCTGGTGACGTCGGTGCACCTGGAGGACACGCCGGAGGACGCGGTCGACCTCGTCGCGGGCGAGGGCGGGCGCCTGTGGCGCGTGCGCACGCCGCGGCTGGACCTGTCGCTCAACGGCGCGGGCGACGCGATCGCCGCGCTGTTCTACGTGCACCGCACGCGGACCGGGTCGGTGGCCGAGGCGCTCAGCCGCGCGGCGTCGGCGACCTACGCGGTGCTGGAGGCCACCGCGGCGGCCGGCTCGCGCGAGCTGGTGCTCGTCGCGGCGCAGGACCAGCTGGTCGAGCCGGCGCGCGTGTTCGCGGCCGAGCCGCTGGACGCCTAAGACGCGGGCGCGTCGCGCAGCGAGCCGATGCCGAGCGAGGGCTCCGCGGGCTCCGGCTCCGGCGCGGCCTCCTCCGCGTCCTCCGGCGCCTGCGCCAAGTCCTCCAACATGCTCGCCGTCGGCACGAAGAACGTCGCGCCGGTGACCGCCGTGGAGAAGTCCAGCAGCTGGTCGTAGGCGCCGGGCGGGGCGCCGACGAACATCCGCTCGATCATGCGCTCGGTGACCCACAGGCGGCCCGAGTAGCCGATGAAGTAGGTGCCGAACTCCCCCGCGCCGGGGCGGCCGAACGGCATGTTGTCGCGCAGGATGTCGAGCTCGCCGCCCGCGCCGTCGTCGATCGTCGCCAGCGACTTGTGCGACAACCGCGGCGCGCCGTCGTCGTCGATCTCGATGTTGTCGCTCTTGGTGCGGCCCATGATCGCCTCCTGGCGCTCGGTGCTCAGCGCGCCCCAGGCGTCGAGGTCGTGGAGGTACTTCTGCACGACGACGTAGCTCCCGCCCGCGAAGTCCGGGTCGTCGCCGTCGCCGATCAGCGCGGCGCCGGGCAGGTCGGCGCCGGTCGGGTTGGCGGTGCCGTCCACGAAGCCGAGCAGGTCGCGCGCGTCGAAGTAGCGGAAGCCGACGGTCTCGTCGACCACCGTGGTCACGTCGCCGAGCAGGTCCAGCAGCTGGCGCTCCAGCTCGAAGGTCATGTCCTCGCGCTCGGCGCGCAGGTGGAAGAGCAGGTCGCCGGGCGTCGAGGGCGCGGTGTGGACCGGGCCGCGGACCTCCGGGAACGGCCGCAGGTCGGCGGGGCGCCGCCGCGGCGAGAGGCGGTCCCACAGCGCCGAGCCGATCCCGACGACGCAGGACAGCCGCCCGTTGAGGTCGCGGAAGCCCACGTTCTTGACGAGGTCGCCGACCGCGCCGAGCACGTCGCGGACGGTCGCGAGGTCCTCGTCGCCCGCGCCGACCGACAACACCAGGAACACCGCCGAGCGCGACAGCGGCGCGTCCACGCTCTGCGCGTCGATCGGAACGCGATCCCAGGCTCCCTTGTCCATGACCATCATGTTCTCATGGCCACCGCCCCGGGCCCGCGCCCCTCGGCCTCCAGCCGCGCCAGGTAGGGCGCGAGGCGACGCGAGGCGATCTTCGTCGGCGGCCACCACAGCGGCTGGGCCGACAGCTCCGACGTGCCGTCCGGATCGCCCAGCTCGGCGCGCAGGAAGCGCGGGCCGTGCTCGGTCAGCAGGACGCCGCGCAGCACGCGCGGGCTCGGGACCTGGGCGACCAGCGCGCCGGCGCGGCGCGCGAGGTCGACCGCGACCGCCTCGGCCTGCTGGGCGGCGAGGCCGCCCTGCTTGACCGCGAACGTCCCGGCGTCGCCCGCGACGTGGACGTCGTCCACGCCCGCCACGCGCCCGCGCGCGTCGGACGGGATGAAGCCGTGCTCGTCGCACGGCAGCCCGGCGATCCGCGGGCCGGCCTGCAGCGGCAGGCTGACGATCCGGTCGGCGTCCATCCACGAGCCGCCGGCGCGCAGGGAGCTCGCGGTGACGACGTCGGCGTGTACGCCCGGGAACAGCGCGACGCCCGCCGCGTCCAGGAGCGCGCCGACCTCGCGCGAGGCCGCCGCGCCGAAGGCCTCCAGCGGCGCGCGCTCCGGCGTCAGCAGCGTCACGCGGTGCTCGTCGGCGTGGTGGCGCGCGCCCCACGCGGCGGTCAGCAGCGCCAGCTCGTAGGCGGGCAGCGTCCAGCCGACGCCGGTCGGGACGACGATCGCGACGTGCGGCGCCAGGCCGTGGGCGAGGTCGGCCAGGGCCTCGTCGAACTCCTCGCCCGACAGGTCGCGGTCGAACGTCACGCCGTCCTCGAAGGCCGGGTAGGGCCGTGCGCCGGTGGCGACGATCAGCTCGTCGTAGTCCACGGGCGCGCGGCCGGCGATCGCCACTTGGTGGTCGCCGGGCGCGACCGCGGTGACCCGGCCGGCGATCAGCTCGGCGCCGTGGTCGGCGCACAGGTCGGCGAGCCGGTGGCGCCGCGGACGGCCGAGCCCGAACGGCTCGCCGACCAGCAGCGGGCGGTACAGGAAGTCCTCCTGGTCGGCGATCAGCACCGGCGCGACGCGGCCGGGCGCCAGGTCGCGCAGGGCGAGCAGCGCCTCCAGGGCCGCGACGCCACCGCCGGCGATCACGACGCGGAGAGGGTCGTGGCGGTGCTCGAAGATCATGCGACCACCGTCCCACCGGCGCGCCGCGGGGCCATCGGCACGGCCCCGCGGATCGCGTCCGTAGTTTCCCGGGACCGGCGCTCAGCGCGGCACGAAGGCGAGCACGCGCGACGGGCTGCCGGTGCCGCCGACGAGCTTCAGCGGCGCGACGACGATCAGCGCGCCGCGGGCGGGCAGGCGGTCGACGTTGGCCAGCTGGGTCAGGCCGTAGCGGCCGGCGCCCAGCAGGAAGTTGTGCAGCGGGAACGCCGGGTCGAAGCCGCCGGCCGCGCCGGCGTCGATGCCGACGGTCTCCACGCCGAAGCCGACCACGTTGGGATGCTCGGCCAGCCACTTCGACGCCGCGACGTCGGGGCCGGGCGTGACCGGGCCCTCGGGGCCGGCGTTCAGGAACGCGGCCTCGTCCTGCGCCCGCGCGCCCCAGCCGGTGCGCAGGACGACCCACGTCCCGGGCTCCAGCGGCCCGTGCTGGGCCTCGTGGGCCTCGAGGTGCTCGACGGTCAGCAGGTCGCCGGCGTCCCGCGCGACCGCGGCGCTGCGGTCGATCACCGCGACCGGCCCGACGAGCCGCGACGGCGCGACCGAGGCGACGTCGTCGCCGTCCTGGCCGGTGATCCAGTGCACGGGCGCGTCGAAGTGCGTGCCGGTGTGCTCGCCCAGCTCCAGGACGTCCCACGCCCACGCGGGGCCGTCGTCGTCGTAGCGGCTCAGGCGTCGCCGCGAGAGGTGCGGCGTGTTGGCGAACGGCTCGGGCAGGACCAGCACCGGCGTGGTCTCGCTGAGCGGCTGGGTGAGGTCGACGACCTCGACCGCGCCGTCGGCGAGGGCGGCCAACAGGTCGGTCACGGCGGTGCTGGACACGGGCGTTCAGGCTCCTTGTTGATGGTGTTCGTGCTACCCCGCGCGGAAGGCCTCTTCGAGCCACGCGGCGCAGATGGTGGGGTCGACCTTGGCGTCGACGACGAGCGGGCCGGCTCCGGCCCGCAGCCACGTCGCGACCGGCGCCAGGTCGGCGACGCCGCGCACCGTGATCCCCTCCGCGCCCATGCCGCGCGCGATCGCGGCGAGGTCGGCGTCGGGGAACCGGGCGGACGACACGTCGCGGCCCAGCGGCTCGAAGTGGTGGACCTCGGCGCCGTAGGCGGCGTCGTCGTAGACGACCACCAGCAGCCGGAGGCCGAGCCGGACGGCGGTCTCGATCTCGGCGATCGACAGGAACGCGCCGCCGTCGCCCAGCGCGGCGACCGTGACGCGGTCCGGCCGCGCGACCGCGGCGCCGATCGCGCAGCCGAGGCCGAGGCCCACGGCCTGGAAGGCGTTGGCGAAGAGCCACGCGCGCGGGTCGGCGACGTCGAGGTACATCGCCGGGTAGCCGGTGAAGTGGCCGGAGTCGACGGCGATCGCGACGTCCTCGGGCAGCAGGTCGGCGAGCGCGATGCTCAGCGTGCGCGGGTCGACGTGGGCGTCGCCCGAGACGTCCTCGTAGGGCTCGTCGCGCCAGCGGCGGGACGCGATCGTCGCCGCGAGGTCCGGCGTGCCGCGCCAGCCCGGAGCCTCCGGCACCGCGTCGGCCAGCGCCCGCGCGGCGGCCGCGACGTCGCCGACGATCGCCACGTCGGCCGGGCGGTGGGCGCCGAGCGCGGACGGGTCGAGGTCGACCTGGATCACGCGCGCGCCGTCGCCGATCAGCGCGCCGTGGCGCGTGGTCCAGTGGTTGAGCGTCGCGCCGAAGGCGAGGATCACGTCGGCCTCGGGCAGCAGCTCGGCGGCCAACGGCGAGGCGAAGCCGCCGGAGATGCCCAGGTTGTAGGGGTCGCCCGCGAACAGCCCGTGCGCCACGGCCGACGTGGCCAGCAGCGCGCCGACGCGGTCGCCCAGCGCCCGCAGCGCCTCGCCCGCGCCGGCCAGGACCGCGCCGCGGCCGCCGACGATCGCCGGGCGCCGCGCGCCCGCCAGCAGCGCGGCGGCCTCCGCGATGGCGGCGGCGGTGGGCGCGGGCGGCGCGGGGACCGGCGCGGGCTCCGCGGCCGCCCCGGCCTCCCCCGCCCCCTGGGCCTGCAGGTCGATCGGCAGCATCAGCACGACCGGCCGGCGCTCGACCGCGGCCCGGCGCAGCGCCCGCGCGGCGTCGGCCGCCGCCGAGGACGGCGCGTGCAGCCGCTCGGCGACCGCGCCCACCGACTCCACGAGGCCGTGCTGATCGATCCGGAAGTTCGAGCGTAGCGCCCAGGCCGGGGTCTCCCCCGACAACACCAACAACGGCGTCCGCGCCTTCGCCGCCTCGGCCAGCGCGGTCAAGGTGTTGGTCAACCCCGGCCCCTGGTGCACCGACGCGACGCCGACCCGGCCGGTCACGCGCGCCCAGCCGTCGGCCATCCCGACCGCGCCGCCCTCGTGGCGCGCGGCGTGCAGCGTGGCGCCGCCGGCCACCAGCGCGTTGGTCGCGACGAGGTTGCCGCTGCCCATCAGCCCGAACGCCGTGTCGACGCCCAGGCGCGCCAGCGTGCTCCCGACGACGTCGGCGGCGGTCTCCATCGGCGGCAACCTACCTCATCGTCAGCGGCCGCCCGACCCCGGCGCGAAGTCGCTCAGCCAGAGGGCGAAGATCGAGAAGGCGCTGCCGCACAGCGCGGTGAGGACGATGCCGACGTTGGGCGTGGCGAGGTCGAAGAAGTCGCGCGTCGGCCCCAGCGCCAGCGCCGCCACGTAGAGCCCGGCGAGCGCGGCGACCGCCACCGAGACGATCGTCCGGCGCTTGAGGCCGGTCGCCTCCAGGACCAGGATGAGGTACAGCCCGAGCACGATCAGCACGGTGATCGCCACCGTGCGCGACTCGGTCAGCCCCATCGCCAGCGGGTGGATGGCGAACAGGTAGCTGGCCAGCACGCCGACGCCGACCAGCGTCCCGGACGGGACCGCGAAGCGCGCGACGTCGTGCACGAACGACGGCGAGCGCCACGGCCCGCTGCTGGGCGCCAAGGCCAGGAAGAACGTCGGGATGCCGATCGTGATCGTCGCCGCCAGCGTGAAGTGCCGCGGCAGCAGCGGGTAGGCGGTCGACGTCGTCCCGATCAGCAGGATCAGGAAGGCCGCGAAGGCCGACTTCGTCACGTACAGCTTGGCCACGCGCTGGAGGTTGCGCAGCGACTGGCGGCCTTGGTCGACCATCGGCGGCACGACCGCGAAGCTGTCGCGGACGAGCACGAGGTCGGCGACGCTGCGCGCCATCTGGGCGCCGCTGCCCTGGGCGATCGCCAGCCGCGAGGCCTTCAGCGCGGGCACGTCGTTGACGCCGTCGCCGACCATCGCGACATAATGGCCTTGGTCCTTCAGCGCCTGGACGAAGCGCCGCTTGTCCTCGGGCGAGACGCGCCCGACGACGCCGGTGCGCTCCGCCACCTCGCGCAGCCGCACCGGGTCGGACGGCAGCTCGGCGCCGCTCAGCGGCGCGTCGCCGACCTCGATGCCCGCGTCGCGCGCGATCGCCGCGACCGTCCGCGGCGCGTCGCCCGACAGCACCTTCACGGCGACGCCCTCGGCCCGCAGGAACGCGATCATCTCGCGCGTCTCGGGGCGCAGCTGCTCGCCGAGGACCACCAACCCCAACAACGACAGGTCCGACGGCGGCCCGGCGTCGTCGGCCACGGCGTCCGGCAGCGACGCGGTGCCCGCCGCGATCGCCAGCACCCGCCGCCCCTCGGCCGCCGTCCGCTCGGCGACGTCGGCCAGCGCGCCCAGCGCGAACCGCTCCGGCGCGCCGAAGGCCAGCGTCTCGCCGTCGTCCACCGTGATCGCGCTCCAGCGCCGCCGCGAGGAGAACGGCACGCGCGCGGTCGTCACCAGCGGCTCGGCCGGATAGGCCTGCGCGACCGCCTCCAGCGTCCCGTTGCGCTCGGGCGTGCCCGCGCCGTAGCGGGCCAGCGCCGCCTCCACCGCCGAGCGCTCCACGCCCTCGGCCGGGATCACGTCGACCACGCGCAGCGCCGCCTCGGTCAGCGTCCCGGTCTTGTCGGTGCAGATCACGTCGACCGCGGCCAGCGACTCGATCGCGTTGAGCTGCTGGGCCAGCGCGCCCTGGCGCGCCATCCGCAGCGAGGCCACCGCGTAGGTCAGGCTGACGAGCAGGACCAGGCCCTCGGGGACCATCGAGAGCACGGCGGCCGTCGAGGTCGAGACCGCGTCCGACGCCGACGCGTCGCGCTGGGCCAGCGCGTAGCCGAGCACCGCGCCCAGGACCACCATCAACCCGACCAGCCAGAACAGCAGGCGGTTGACCGCGCGCTCCAGCGGCGAGCGCGGGTGGCGGAACTGGCGCGCCTCGCCGGTCACGCGGCCCGCGTAGCTGTCGGCGCCGACCGCGTCGACGACGTAGGCGCCCGCTCCGTCGGCCACGAACGACCCGGACCGCACCTCGTCGCCGGCCTCGACGACCTCGGGCTCGGACTCGCCGGTGAGCACCGACGCGTCGACGGTCAGCCCGTGCGCCTCGGCCAGCCGGCCGTCGGCGACGATCTGGTCGCCGGCCTTGACGCGCACGAGGTCGCCGACGACGACCTCGGCCACCGCCGCCTCGCGCGCGGTGCCGTCGCGGACGACCAGCGCGCTCGGCGCGACCAGCGCGGCCAGGCGGTCCAGCGCGCGCTTGGCGCGCACCTCCTGGACGATCCCGATGCCGGTGTTGGCGACCAGCGTCCCCAGGAACAGCGCGTCGCGCGGGTCCCCGAAGGCCAGCGTCAGCACGCCGAAGACCGCGAGGATCAGGTTGAAGATCGTCAGCGTGTTGGCGCGGACGATGCTCGCGTAGGAGCGGCTCGTCGCCTGCGGCTCGTGCCGCCCGCCCTCCTCCAGCCGTCGCCGCGCCTCCTGCTCGGTGAGCCCGACGGCGGGGGCGACGGCGGCGGGGGCGGCCATGCCCCGATCCTAAGCGGGACCGCCCTCCTCGGCCAGGCGCTCCAGCACGCGGATCGAGAAGCGGACATGGTCGAGGTAGTCCTCGACCGCCCCGTGCTCGTCGGGACCGTGCATGTTGCCGTCCGGCCGCAGCGTGCCCGCGGGCGAGATGACGGGCGCGCCGAGGTGGTCGAGGACCATGCGGCCGGGGCCGGCGCCGATCAGCACCGGGTAGACGACGGGCTCGCCGAACGCGTCGGCGGCCGCGGCGATCGTCGCGCGCGCGAAGGCCGTGTCCATCGGCGAGGCCGCGGGCCAGATCATGCGGCCCGGCGTGACCTCGACCTCGCCGAAGCCGTGGCGCTCCAGGTGCGCGCGGATCGCGGCCAGCGCCCGCTCGGGGTCCTGGTCGGGCACGAGGCTGAAGCGCAGCGTCACGCTCGCCTGGGCCGGCACCGAGCCCACGCCGTCGGCGCCCACGAGCATCTGGGCGATCGACATCGAGGGCTCGAAGACGAGGCGCAGCGCGAGGCCGACGTCGTCGCCGTCGGTCACGTAGGGGCGTACGCCGTCGACGCTGACCGCCGCGGTCGGCAGAGGGATTGCCGCGGCGGCGGCCAGCTGCTCCTCGGTCGGCGCGAGCGCGCCGTCCCGGAAGCCGTCGACGACGATCGTCCCGTCGGCGTCGACCAGCGACGTCACCGCGCGCATCAGCTCGATCGGCGCGGAGCGCAGGACCGAGGCGAACGCGGTGTGCTGGTCGGCGCGCAACGTGCGCAGCGCGAGGGTCACCTGGAGGTTGCCGCGGCAGCCGAAGCCGATCCCGGGGCGCCCGTCCTCGTCGCGCAGGAAGCTCTCCCACAGGCAGGCGTCGGCGTGCAGGAGGTCCGCGTTGGCCTCCAGCGCCTCGGCCAGCCCGGGGCTGCCGATCTCCTCGGCGGGGTCGGCCAGGAAGATGACCGTGTAGGGCGGCGGCGCGCCGTCGCGCGCCTCGCGCCAGGCCTCCAGCGCCGCCAGGCGCGCGGTCACGTCGGCCTTGTCGTCGCAGGCGCCGCGGGCGTACATCTTGCCGTCGCGGACCTCGGCGCCGAAGGGGTCCGACGTCCACAGCGCCGGGTCGCCGGCGGGCTGGACGTCGTAGTGCGTGTACAGCAGCAGCCGGCCGGGGCCGGTGCCGTTCAGGACGCCGACCAGCAGCGGGCCCTGGTCGGGGATGTCGATCCGGCGGACGTCGTCGAAGAGCCCGTCCATGCGCGCCTCGATCCAGTCGGCGCACGCGGCGATCGCGTCGCGCGCGCCGGAGACCGACGGGATCCGGCAGATCGCGCGCCACTCCTCGACGAGGCGGTCCCGCTCGCGGTCGACGAACGCGCTCACGCCGCGGCCGGTTTGCGAGCGCTCAGCGCGAGTCATACCGCGACCCCGCGCGACACCGGCGCCGGCGTCAGCTCGTACGGGTAGTCGGTCAGCAGCTCGCCGCCGTCCTCGGTGACCAGCACGAGGTCCTCCAGGCGCACGCCGCCGAAGCCCTGGCGGTAGCAGCCGGGCTCGACCGCGATCACGTCGCCGGCGACGAGCACGTCGTCGTTCTGGTCCAGGTGCGGCGCCTCGTGGATCTCCAGGCCGACGCCGTGGCCGAGCGAGTGGAAGAAGCCCTCGTTCAGGACGGTCCCGGGCTGCTTGGACAGGCGCGTCGGCTGCCCGGCCTCCTCGAACGGCGCGCACGAGATGCGGTGCAGCTCGCGGACCGGCAGGCCCGGGCGGATCGCCGCGTGGACGCGCTCGATCGAGTCCTTGACCAACCCGTAGTACAACCGCAGCTCGTCGCTCACCTCGCCGTGCACGAACGTCCGCGTGATGTCCGTGTAGCAGCCGGTCTCCGGGTCGCGCGGGCAGAGGTCGACGGTGACGGGCTCGCCGGTGCGGACCTGGCCGGAGCCCGAGTGGTGGCCGATGCAGGTCTGCGGCCCGTGGGCGACGATGACGTCGTCGCCGCCGCAGCCGTTGCGCAGGAACGCCAGCGCGACGCCCTCCTTCAGGCGCTCGCAGGTCAGCGGCGAGCCGTCGAGGAGCAGGCCGCCGTCGGCGTCGACCTCGGCCGCGTGCAGCGCCGCGCCGACCGACGCCACCGCCGCCTCGGCGGCGGTCTGGGCGCGCTTGACGCCCGCCAGCTGCGCGGGGCTCTTGACGCGGCGGCGTTCGGTGAAGCCCTCGGCGTCGACCGTCAGCTCGATGCCGCCCGCGCGCAGGTGGTCGGCGTGGCGGACCGGGAAGGCGGAGGGGACGATCGCGCTCCGCACGCCGAGGCTGCGGCACGCGCGCAGCGCGATCTCCAGCGCGGCGTCCTCGCCGGAGAGCCCGGAGGCGACCAGCTCGTCGAGCCCGAAGTCCTCCAGCGGCAGGGCGGTCATGCCCGGGACCTCGGACATCCGCGCGACCTCCAGCGAGCGCAACACGGTGTACTTGCGCCCCTCGTGCTCGATGTACAGGAACGAGTCGTGCACGGTGTGCGGGACCTCGTTGCGCAGCTCGGCGGAGCGCGTCGTGTCGGCGTACATGAGGACGGAGGGCGTGGCCATGTCCGCAGAATAGTGCACGCGGCGTCCAAGATATTGAAGCGACCGCTAGGCTGGCCCGTATGCACACGCTCAGAAGCGGCAGCCCGTTCGAGGAGCTGGCCTCCTACTCGCGCGCGACGCGCGCGGGCGACCTCGTCTCGGTGGCCGGCACCGCCGCCACCGACGCCACCGGCGCGTGCGTCCCCGCCGACGACGTGGGCGAGCAGACGCGCGAGTGCCTGCGCCGCGCCCTCGACGCCGCCGCGCAGCTCGGCGCGACCCGCGAGGACGTCTTCCGCACGCGCGTCTACCTCCTGGCCGGCGCCGACTGGCGCGCCGCCGTCGAGGCCCACGGCGAGGCGTTCGACGGCGTCAACCCCGCCAACACCACGCTCTTCGTCGCCGACCTGATCCCCAAGGACTGCCTGGTCGAGGTCGAGATCGACGCGCTGGCCTCCGGCCCGGTCGCCGCATGAGCGGCTACGACGTCGCCGCCGTCCGCGCCCGCTTCGCCGCGTTGCAGCGCGGCGACCTGACGTTCTTCGACACGCCCGGCGGCAGCCAGGTGCCCGACAGCGTCCGCGCCGCCGTGGCGACCGCGATGCGCGACGCCGCCGCCAACCTCGGCGGCACGTTCGCGACCAGCGAGCGCGTCGCGCAGATCGTCGCCGACGCCCGCGCCGCCGCCGGCCGCTTCCTGAACGCCGACCGCGGCGCGGTCGTCTTCGGCCAGAACATGACGTCGCTGAACTTCGCGCTGTCGCGCGCGCTGGCCCGCGACCTGAAGGCCGGCGACGAGATCGTCGTCACCCGCCTGGACCACGACGCCTCGGTCTCCCCGTGGCTGGAGGTCGCCCACGACACCGGCGCGGTCGTCCGGACCGCGGGCATCGACGAGGCGACCGGCACGCTCGACCTCGCCGACCTCGAGGCCCAGCTCAACGACCGCACGCGCGTGGTCGCGTTCACGTGGGCGGCCAACTCGATCGGCACGCTGGTCGACGCCGCCCAGGTCTGCGCGCTGGCCCACTCCCACGGCGCCCTGGCCTGGATCGACGCCACGCACGCGGCCGCGCACGTCCCGGTCGACGTCGAGGCGCTCGGCGCCGACGTCCTGACCTGCTCGCCCTACAAGTTCTGCGGCCCGCACCTCGGCCTCGCCTACGGGCGCCCCGAGGTCCTGGAGGCGTGGCGGCCCTACAAGGTCCGCCCCGCGCCCGACGCGCCGGTCGGCAGCCGCTTCGAGACCGGCACCCAGCCCTACGAGCAGCTCGCCGGCTTCACCGCCGCCGTCGACTACTGGCACGAGGTCGACGCCGCGGGCGCCGGCCACGCCCACGCGATGGCGCTCGGGCAGCGGCTGCTCGACGGCCTGCGGGAGCTGGACGGCGCGCGCCTGATCGGCCGCCCCACGATGGAGGGCCGCGTCCCGACGTTCCTGGTGGCCTTCGAGGACCGCGACGCGGCGACGGTCGCCGACGCGCTGGTGGCGCGCGGCATCGCCGCCTCGGCCAGCGACAGCTTCTACTGCCTGGGCCTGAAGGACCTCTACGCCCGGCGCGGCGCGCTGCGCCTCGGCGTGTTCCACTACACCACGGCCGACGAGATCGACGCCGTGCTGGCCGGGCTGACCGCCGCGCTCGCCTAGGCGACGCGCGCGGCCAGCGCGGCGGCCGCCTCCGCGGGACGGCGCGGCGTCTGGGCGCCCTCCTGCAGCCAGCAGGCGGCGGTGCGCCCGCCGCCGACGTCCAACGCGGGCGGCTCCTCCACGCGGCAGCGGTCCATCGCGTACGGGCAGCGCGGGTGGAAGCGGCAGCCCGCCGGCGGCGCGCTGGGGTCCGGGACCTCGCCCTCCAGCGCGACCGGCAGCGTCCGCTCGCCGTCGGCGCGCGGGATCGAGCCGATCAAGGCCTCCGTGTACGGGTGCGCCGGGCGCTCCCACAGCTCGCCGCTGGGGACCGTCTCCACCAACTTGCCCAGGTACATGACCGCGACCTCGTCGACGATGTGCTGGACGATCGCCAGGTCGTGGGAGATCAGCACGAGCGCCAGGTCCAGCTCGCGCGACAGCCGCACGAGCAGGTTGGCGATCTGCGCCTGGGCCGAGGCGTCCAGCGACGACAGCGGCTCGTCGAGCACGATCACCGACGGGCCCGCCGCCAGCGCGCGGGCGATGGCGATCCGCTGGCGCTGGCCGCCGCTGAACTGGTGCGGGTAGCGCTCGGCGGCGCTCGCGGGCATGCCGACCTGCTCCAGCAGCTCGGTCACGCGCGCGTCGGACACCCGCCCGCTCTCGGCGCCGACGGCCATCGCCAGCGCCTCGCGCAGCTGCGCGCCGATCTTGCGCCGCGGGTTCAGCGACGAGAACGGGTTCTGGAAGACCATCTGCAGCCGCGTCTGCTGCGCGGGCCGCGCGCGACGCGTCAGCGGCGCGACCTCGGCGCCCTCGAAGCGCACCTGGCCGGCGGCCCGCTGCTCCAGGCCGACGACCGCGCGCGCCAGCGTCGACTTGCCGCAGCCGCTCTCGCCGACCAGGCCGAGGATCTGGCCGCGGCGCACCGACAGCGACACGCCGGCGACGGCGCGCACCGGGTCGCGGCCGCGGCGCTCGTAGACGACCTCGAGGTCCTCGATCTCCAGGACGGGGGCATCGACGGCGACGCTCACGCGACGGCCTCCTTCTCGGTCATCGTCACCGGGCAGGCGACCGCGTGGTCGCCGTCGGCGATCAGCGCGGGCACGTCGACCCGGCAGGAGTCGACGGCCAACGGGCAGCGCGGGTGGAACGCGCAGCCGGGCGGCGGGTCCAGCGGGCTGGCCGGGATGCCGGGGATCGACCGCAGCTCGGTCTGCGCGCCCGCGCCCGGGTGCGGCAGCGCGCCCAGCAGCGCGCGCGTGTAGGGATGGCCCGGCCGCTTGAGGACGTCGGCGGCGTCGCCGCTCTCGATCACGCGCCCGGCGTACATCACCGACATGCGCTCGGCGATCGACGACATCACGCCGAGGTCGTGGGTGATCATCACCACCGACATGCCCTTCTCCCGACGCAGGCGGTCCAGCAGACGCAGGATGCCGGCCTGCACGGTCACGTCCAGCGCGGTCGTCGGCTCGTCGGCGATCAGCACGCGCGGCTCGCACATCAGCGCGATGGCGATCGCGATGCGCTGGCGCATGCCGCCGGAGAACTCGTGCGGGTAGGCGTGCAGCGCGGCCTCGCCGTCGGGGATGCGCACGTCGGCGAGCATCTGCACGGCGCGCGCCTCGGCGTCCTTCTTGGACAGCTTCAGGTGCCGGCGCGCGTGCTCGGTCATCTGCTTGCCGACCGTGAGCATCGGGTGCAGCGAGGTCATCGGGTCCTGGAAGACCATCGCCAGGTCGCGTCCGCGCAGCGCGCGCCGGGCGCTGGCGTCGGCCCCCGAGCCGAGCACCTCGCGCCCGTCGAAGCGCGCCGAGCCCGACGCGACGCCGCCGCGCGGCAGCAGGCCCAGCAGCGACAGCATCGTCAGCGTCTTGCCGCTGCCGCTCTCGCCCGCGATCCCGTAGATCTGCCCCGCCTCGACCTCCAGGTCGACGCGGTGCACGACCGTGCGCGGGCCGCGGGGCGTCGCCAGGCGGATCGACAGGTCCTCCAGCGTCAGCAGCGCGGTCACGACTTGTCCTCCTCGCGGAAGCTCGACTGCGGGTCGAACACGTCGCGCAGCCCGTCGCCGATGAAGTTGAAGGCCAGCACGGCGGTGAAGATCGCCAGGCCGGGGAACGTCGCCATCCACCAGTTCTGGAAGTACTGCGTGCCGACCGAGACCATCGAGCCCCACTCCGGCGTCGGCGGCTGCGTGCCGAGGCCCAGGAACGACAGCGAGGCCAGCAGCAAGAGGCCGTCGGCCAGGTAGATCGCCACGAGCACGACGATCGGCCCGACGACGTTGGGCAGGACCTCCTTGCGCATCGCGCGCGCGGCCGACGCGCCGTGCAGGCGGAAGGCCTGGACGTACTCGGCCTGCCCGATCGACAGCACCAGCGAGCGCACGACGCGCGCGTAGATCGGCCACTGGACGATCACCAGCGCGAGCACGGCGTTGCGCGTCGACGGCCCCAGCGAGGCGGTGACGACCATCGCCAGCACGATCGCCGGGAACGCCGAGACGAGGTCGGCCAGGCGCATGACCACGCCGTCGACCCAGCCGCCGACGTAGCCCGCGACGACGCCGAGGACCGTGCCGATCGTCCCCGACAGCGCGACGAGCAGCAGCGCGAGCGGCAGCGAGTGCCGGGCGCCCTCCATGACGCGGCTGAGGATGTCGCGGCCCAGCTCGTCGGTGCCGAAGAGGTGGCCGGACGACGGCGCCTGCGTGATCGCGAAGTCCTGCGCGAGCGGGTCGTGGGGCTCGATCAGCGGCGCGAAGATCGCGATCAGGATCCAGGCGGCCGCGATCGTCAACCCCACCACCATGGTCGGGCGACGCCAGGCCGAGCCGGCGGTCTTCGTGCCCGCGCGGCGGCGCAGGCGCGCCAGGCGCGAGGGCGGCAGGACGGCGGGCTGGGCGCTCACGACAGCCGCACCCGCGGATCGATCGCCGCGTACAGCAGGTCGACGATCAGGTTGATGATGACGTAGACCAAGGCGATGAAGATCGAGACGCCCATGATCGCGGGCAGGTCCAGCGACACGGCGCTCTTGTAGGCGTACTGGCCGATGCCCGGCCAGCTGAAGATGTTCTCGACCAGGACCGCCCCCGCCAGCACCGACGCGAAGACGAGGCCGAGCACGGTGACGATCGACGGCAGCGCCCCGCGCAGGATGTAGCGCGTGACGACGACGTGGTCGGGCAGGCCCTTGGCGCGCGCGGCGCGGACGTAGTCGGCGTTCAGGACCTCGAGCACCGCCGAGCGCGTGTAGCGCGCGATCAGGCTGACGTTGTAGGCCGTGAGCACGAGGCCGGGCATGATCAGGTGCTTGAACGCGTCCCAGAACGCGCTGAGGTTGCCGGCCAGCAGCGAGTCGATCGTGTCGAAGCCGGTGACGTCGGGCGGCGGCGTGACGGTCGGGCTCATGCGCCCGCCGCCGGGCAGCAGCCCCCACTTGAAGAAGAACAGGTACAGCGCGATCAGGCCGAACCAGAACATCGGCAGCGAGATGCCGGCCAGCGTCACGACGCGGACGCCGGCGTCGACGGCGGTGTCGCGCCGCAGCGCGGCGAGCACGCCGAGGCCGATGCCGAACAGGGCGCTGAGGACGATCGAGAACAGCGCCAGCTCGGCGGTCGCCGGGATCGCGACGCCGAGGTCGTGGGTGACCGCCTGATGGGTCTGCTGCGAGGTGCCGAGGTCACCCTGGAGCAGGTGCCCCATGTAGGTCAGGTACTGCTGCGGCAGCGAGTCGTCCAGGCCGTACTTCTCGTGGAAGGCGTGGATGGCCTCGGGCGTCGGGTTCTGGCCGAGGTTGGCCAGCGCCGGGTCGCCCGGCACCGCCTGCGTGAGCACGAACGAGACGATCGTGATCCCGATCAGCAGGAGGACCAGCGCGCCGAGGCGGCGCGCCAGGAACCGGACCAGCGGCTTGTGCGAGCGCGTCTTTCGACGCGCTCGCACGGGTGCCGGGACGGCGGCGGTTGTCTCAGTTGCCGCCAACGGCCGGGATGTTGAGGGTGTACGTCGGGTCGAGCACGACGTTCGTCAGGTTCTTGGACCCGACGATCGCCTGCGCGGGCTGGAACAGCGGGAAGTACGGGCTGTCCTTGTTGAAGCCGCGCTGCAGCTCCTGGAACAGCGAGCCGCGCTCCGCGTCGTCCAGCGTGCGGCCGGCCTTCTCGCCCAACGCGGCGAGGTCGGGGGCGTCCGCCTTGGTGTACTTGTTGTCGTTGGCGCGGCTGGTGCCCGGGGCGCCCGGCGCGTAGACGAGGTAGTCGTTGGGATCCGGGTAGTCCGGGCCCCAGTAGGACACGCTCATCTGGTTCTTGCCCGCGGCGTAGTTCTTCAGGAACGTGACCGCCGGGCGGCCGTCCAGCGAGACGTCGATCCCGATCTTGCCCAGGTCGGACTTGACCTTCTGGGCGACCGAGGCGAACGACACGCCGTTGGGCGTCGCGTCGGACGGGTAGGACAGCTTGACCTTGATGCCGGACTTGCCGCCCAGCGCCTGCTTGGCCGCGTCGAGGTCCTGCTTGACCGCGTCGGACTGCGGCAGCGCGCCGAGGAACTGCGACGGGATCACGCCCGGCGCCTGGACCGCGCCGGCGCCCGACAGCTTCGCGTAGCCGTCGTAGTCGAGCGCGAGGCGGATCGCCTTGCGGACGGCCGCGTCACCGGTCGGCGACACGCCGCTGTCCATGTTGGCCTCGACGTCGAAGATGTTGACCGAGGCGTCGGTGGTGACCTGCAGCGCGCCGTTGGACTTCAGCGTGCCGGCCTGCTGGGCCGAGAGGTCGAGGGCGATCTCGTTGCTGCCGCGCTGGACGTTGAGCAGCTGGGTCGGCGCCGCCATGTTGCGGACGACGACCTTCGGGTAGCCCTTGGCCTCGCCCCAGTACTTGGGGTTGGCGTTCAGCGTGTACTGCTGGTTCTGCTGCGCCGCGCCGAGGACGTACGGACCAGACCCGGCGCTCGCGGTCTGGAGGTACGCCTCGGCCTTGTCCGCCTTGTTGGCGTCCTTGGCGTCCGTGCCACCGTGCGCCTTGAGGACCTTCGAGTTCAGGATCGAGGTCGGCGGGGTGGCCAGGATGCGCAGGAGCGCCGGGTTGGACGTCTTGGACTTCACGACGACGGTCTTGTCGTCGGGCGCGGTGACGGTCACGCCGTCGAGCAGGAAGGCGCCGCTGCTCTGGAGGTTGACCAGGCGGTTGAGCGAGAAGACGACGTCGGCCGAGGTGACCGGGGTCCCGTCGGAGAACTTCGCGCCGTCGCGCAGCGTGAACGTGAAGGACTTGGCGTCCTTGGTGCCCTTCCAGGACTCGGCCAGCGACGGGACCGGGTCGGTCTTGCCGGGCTCGAACGTCACGAGCGTGTCGTACATCGCCTTGACGAGCATGTTGTTGGTCGGCGTGAACTCGTGACCCGGGTCGATGCCCTTGTCCACGAACGACTGGTCGACGACGAGCGTGCCGCTCGGCGCGCCCGCGGCCTTGGCGGTGCCGCCCGTGCTGCCGGTCGCCGCCGGCGAATCGGTCGACGCGCTGCCGCCACAGCCGGCGACGCCGAGCGCGCCAACGGCAGCGGCGAGGCCGACGGTCCTTCCAAGCCTGCTGATCTGCATGTGCTCTCCAACTCCTCCACGCGCCGGACGCGCCAAATCAATGTTCAGGGTGGGCTCTCAGGGAGCCGCCGCGCATTCTATTCAATATGCTGGCCGGAATGTCCAGTTCTTTGAATGAGTCGCTCGGGAAGAGCGTCGACGTCGCGATCGTCGGCGCGGGGATCACGGGTCTGTCGGCGGCGTGGCATCTGTCCCAGCGCGGGCTCACGGTAGCCGCCTTCGACGGGACGGGCATCGGTTCCGGCGCGACGGCGGTCCAGCCGGGCGGCGTGCGTCAGCAGTGGGGCACCGAGGTCGCGTGCCGGATGGCGCGCGAGGCCTACGCCTTCTACAACGAGATCGGCGAGCGCCTCGCGCCCGCCGTCGACCCGCGGCTGACGGCCTGCGGCTACCTGTTCGTGGCGCGCGGCGAGGCCGAGCTGGCCGCCCAGCGCGAGCGCCTGGAGCTGCAGCACAAGCTGGGCATCCCGTCGCGCGAGGTCACGCCGGAGGAGGCGGGCGAGCTGGTCGAGGGGCTGGACACCAGCGAGGTCGTCGGCGGCGTCTGGTGCGACCAGGACGGCTACTTCGACCGGCCGCTGGCCGTCGTCGGCGCGTTCGCCGACGCGGCCGCACGCGACGGCGCGACGTTCGTCGGCCGCCGCGTCGAGCGGATCGCGCGCGACGGCGAGGGCTGGCGGCTGGAGCTGGCCGGCGGCGAGGTCGCCCGCGCCGGCGCGGTCGTGGTCGCCGCCGCGTGGGACACGCCGAAGCTGCTGGGCCCGCTGGGCGTCGAGCTGCCGATCGAGCGCGAGCCCAAGTACCTGTTCTACTCCGACCCGATCCGCGAGCGGCTGCTGGAGCCACTGGTCGTCGTGCCCGAGCTGCACTTCGCCGCCAAGCAGCTCGCCGACGGCTCGGTCCTGGCCAGCGACCTCGGCGGCGGCAGCCGTCCGGACGAGGGCAAGGAGGACTGGCACCGCAACGTGCGCCGCGCGATCACCGCGACGCTGCCGATCCTCGAGTACGTGTCGTTCCCCGTGCTCGTCGAGGGCTTCTACGACGTGACGCCCGACCGCCAGCCGGTGCTCGGCGCGATCGACGGCCACGACGGCCTGTTCGTCGCCGCCGGCCTCAACGGCCGCGGGCTGATGATGGCGCCCGCGATCGGCCGCGTGATCGCCGACGGCGTGGCCACCGGCGAGGTCGAGGACTGGATGTCGGCCCTCTCCCCCTCGCGCTTCGCCGACGGGACGCTCACGCCCGAGCTGCAGGTCGTCTGACCGTTATGGTGCGCCCCGATGTCTTCGGCCGCTGACTCGCCCAGCCAACAAGCCTTCCTCGGCGCCCAGCTGCGGGCGCTGAGGGGCGCTCGTCGGCTGTCGCTGGGCGAGGTGGCCAAGGAGACCGGGATCTCCGCGTCGTTCCTGTCGCTGGTCGAGAACGGCCGCAGCGACATCACGATCGGCCGCCTGACGCGGCTGGTCGACTACTACGGCATCTCGATCATCGACCTGCTGCCGTCGGCCGAGCACGCCGACCCCGACGTCGTCCGCGCCGGCGAGACGCGCCTGCTGCGGTCGCCGGAGGAGGGCACGACGATGTACCTGCTGGCCTCCGGGACCAACCGCACCATGTTGCCGATGCTGCTGGAGCTGGAGCCCGGGTCGAGCATGGCCGAGCGCGGCCACCACGCGGGCGAGGAGTTCGTCCACGTGCTCGACGGCACGCTGCTGCTGGAGGTCGACACGACCGAGCCGCAGACGCTGAACGCCGGCGACTCGGCCTACTACCGCGCCGACCGCCCGCACCTGTTCCGCAACGCGAGCGCCGAGGCGCCGCTGCGGCTCATCTGCGTGGACTCGCCGCCGCCGCTGTAGCCCGGCGCACGACACTAGAGCGCCAGCGGCTCGACGTCGGCGGCCTTCAGCGTCAGGCCGTTGCCGACGCGCGACAGGTCGGGCGCCAGCGCGCCGTCGCGCGGGTCCGGGACGCCGTCGAAGAGCATCGACTCGATCCGGACGTGGTCGTGGAAGTACTCGAGGTGCAGCGCGGTCTCCGCGGCGCACATCGCGTGCAGGCTCAGCGCGGGCGCGCAGTGCGCCGACAGCGGGACCTCGCGCGCGCGGCAGAGGCCGTCGACGTGGCGGAAGCTCGTGAAGCCGCCGCAGCGCGTGACGTCGGCCTGGAGCGCGTCGACCGCGTCGTGGTCGAGCATCCGCTGGAGGTCGAAGGCGTCCCACGCGTACTCGCCGGCGGCGATCATCACGCCGGGCGGGCCCTGGCGGCGGACCTCGGCCAGCCCGCGCAGGTCGTCGCTGGAGACCGGCTCCTCCAGCCAGTCGACGCCCTGGCCGGCGAAGCGGTGCGCCCAGGCGATCGCCTCCTTCGCCTGGTAGGCGCCGTTGGCGTCGACCATCAGCCGGACGTGCGGCCCGATCGCCTCGCGGGCCAGCGCGACGCGCGCCGCGTCGGCGTGCGGGTCGCGCCCGACCTTCAGCTTCACGCGCCCGACGTCCTGCCGCGCCCAGCCGCCGAGCTGCTCCTGGAGCCGGTCGGCGTCGTAGTTGCAGAAGCCGCCCGAGCCGTAGATCGCGGCCTCGTCGTGGACCTGGCCCAGGAGCGTGACGAGCGGCACGCCGATCAGCCGCGCGGCGAGGTCCCAGAGCGCGGTGTCGACCGCCGAGACCGCCATCGCGCCGACGCCCTCGCGGCCGGCGTTGCGGATCGCGACGTTCATCCGCGACCACGTCTGCGCGGGCTTGAGCGCGTCGGCGTCGCCGACGATCGGCGCCAGCTCGTCGAGCACGAAGCGCCCGACCGCGGCCGGGCCGTAGGTGTAGCCGAGGCCCGTCCGGCCGCCCTCGTGGGCGAGGACGATCACGCAGGTCGTCGAGGACCACTCCAGCGTCCCGTCGCTCTCGCGGCCGCCGGGGCCGTCGGTGGGGATCTCGTAGACGCGGACCTCGAGCCGGGCCATGTCCCCGTGGTAACCCGAACGCGCCAGGCGAGTTGCGTGGATGTCCGTCCGGGCGCGGGCGCCCCACCCGGTGTCATCCGCATGACACCCGGCGATGCTCTGGCCCGCCGGTGGGTTAGAGGACCTAGCTCCGTCCCACCCGATGTCGTCCCGCCGTCTCTCTGCCGACGCCCGGCGCTTCCTCGCCGAGCACGTCGGCTCCGTCCTGCAACTCGAGCTCGTGCTGCTGCTCGCGCGCGATCCCGCGCGCGCGTGGACGGCCGCCGACGCGGCGAGCGAGCTGCGCGCGCCCGCGGAGTGGATCGGCGGGCGGCTCGCGGAGCTGGCGACGCTCGGCGTGGCCGCGACGCAGACCGACGCCTACACCTTCGTCGCCGACGGGCCCTGGGCGCCGGCGATCGACGAGGTCGCCACGCAGTTCGCGCGGCGGCGCACGTCGATCATCGAGGCGATCTTCGGCTGAGCCGAAGGCTCAGAGCAGCGCGGAGATCGGCGCGGCGTCGGCCGCGCCGGAGTCGACCGCGGCCTGGCGGACGGCCTGGGCGACCGACTCGTGCACCTCGCGGTCCAGGACGTCGGGCACCAGCTCGGACTCGACGGTCAGCCCGGCCAGCGCCCACGCGGCCGCGCGCTTCATCTCCAGGTTGATCCGCGTGGCGCCGGCCTGCAGCGCGCCGGCGAAGATGCCGGGGTAGCCGAGGACGTTGTTGACCGACGTGCCGTCGGCGGCGAACGCCGCGCCCGCGGCCAGCGCGGCGTCGGGCTCGATCTCGGGCACGGGGTTGGTCAGCGCGAGGATGACCTGGCCGGGACGGATCGTGTCGGGGGCGATGAGGCCGGGGCGACCGGAGGTCGCGACGACGACGTCGGCCTGCGCCATCACGTCCGCGAGCGTCCCGATCTCGATGCCGGCGGCGAGCGCCTGCTCCTGGGCGATCGGGTTGGGGTCGGTGGCGATCACGCGCTTGACGCCCGCGTCGTGGATCAGCGAGGCGATGCCGAAGCCGGCGGCGCCGAGGCCGATCTGGCCGACGACGGCCTCGTCGAGGCGCATGTCGACCTGGCGGCAGGCGGCGATCGCCGCGGCGAACGTGACGACCGCGGTGCCGTGGACGTCGTCGTGCATCACCGGCTGGGGCAGCGCGTCGATCAGCCGGCGCTCGATCTCGAAGCAGCCGGGCGCGGCGATGTCCTCCAGGTGGATGCCGCCGAAGCCGGGCGCGATCCGCACGACGGTCTCGACGAACTCGTCGACGTCCTTGGTGTCGATCAGGATCGGGACCGCGCTGATCCCGACGAGCTGGGCGTAGAACAAGGCCTTGCCCTCCATCACCGGCAGGCTGGCCACCGGGCCGATGTCGCCGAGGCCGAGCACGCGCGTGCCGTTGGTGCAGATCGCGACGCTGCGGCCCAGCGACGTGAAGCGCCCGGCGAGCTGCGGGAACTCGGCGATCGCCTCGCACACGCGGGCCACGCCCGGCGTGTAGACGTCGCGCACGTCCTGGTTGGTCTCGATCGGGCGCCGCGCGACGACCTCCAGCTTGCCGCCGTCGTGGGCGATGAACGCCCGGTCGTGGAACCACGCGACGGTCACGCCCTCCAGGTCGTTCAGCCCCGCGGCGAGCCGGTCGGCGTGGTCCTTGTCGACCACCTCGACCGTGATCTCCCGCAACGCCTCGTGCTTGGCGACCGAGATCGTCTTGACGTCCCCGATCAACCCACCGTGCTCGGCGATCCGGCCCGCGACCTTCGCCAGCTGGCCGGCCACGTGCGGGATCCGCAGCCGGTACGTGCAATCCATGGCCATGGCCTAACAACGTAGGTGATCGGCGCGCGCGCCGGCGGACGGCGCGTCGCCGCGGTCAGCGCCTGAGCTCGTCGCGCGGCGCGCTCCACGCCGACCACAGCGCGGCGTAGCGCCCGTCGGCGGCCAGCAGCGCGTCGTGGTCGCCGACCTCCACGACGCGCCCGGCGTCCAGGACGACGATGCGGTCGGCGGTGCGCGCCTGCGTGAGGCGGTGCGCGACGACCAGCGCGGTGCGCCCGTCCAGCACGGCCCGCGCCGCGCGCTCCAGGACGCGGGCGCCGGCGCTGCCGGCCTCGGCGGTCGCCTCGTCGAGCACGACGACCGGCGCGCCGCGCAGCACCAGCCGCGCGAGCGCGAGCTGCTGGGCCTGCAGCGCGGTCAGCGCGTGGCCGCCGTCGCCGACGACGGTCTCCAGCCCGTCGGGCAGCGCGGAGGCCCAGCCGTCGGCGCCGACGAGCGCCAGCGCGTCGTGAAGCTCCTGCTCGGTGGCCTCGGGCGCGGCCAGCCGCAGGTCGGCGGCCAGCGGGCCGGCGAAGACGTGGACCTCCTGGGTGACCAAGGCCATGTCCTTGCCCCGGCGCGCCGCGGCGACCGGCACGCCGCCGAGGACGACGTCGCCGCGCGTCGGGGTCAGCGAGCCGGCGACGATCCGCGCCAGCGTCGTCTTGCCCGCACCGCTCTCCCCCACCACCGCCACGCGCTCGCCCGGCGCGACGTCGAGCGCCACGTCGGCCAGCACCGCGCGGCCCGGGACGTGCTCGTGGCCGACGCCGGCGATGACCACCGAGCCGTCGCCGCGGCCGTCGGCGCGCGGCGCCGCGGGCGCGGGCAGCCGCGCCACGCCGGCCAGCCGCGTCAGCGCGGTGGCCGCCTGCTGGACCTGGTCGACCAACAGCAACAACTCGGCCACCGGGTCGAAGGCGCGGTGGAAGTACAGGGCCGCCGCGGTCGCCGCGCCGACCGTCACGTCGCCGGAGCGCACGAGCAGGAAGCCGACGACCAGCACCGCCGACAGGCCCACCAGCTCGGCGCCGTTGACCGCCGTCCAGAGCCGGTAGGCCTGCCGCCGCGACGCCTCCAGCGCCAGGTCGGCGACCGCGCGCGACGCCGCGTCGACCTCGGCCATCCGCGGCTCGCGCAGCCCGAGCGCGCGGACCGTCCGCGCCGCGCCGAGCGCGCCGACCAGCCGCTGGGTCCGCTCGCCCTCGGCGACGCGCACGCGCGCGTAGAGCGGCACGACGCGCCGCAGGTACCCGTGGACGCCGACGGCCTCCAGCGGCAGCGCCGCGCACGCCGCCAGCGCCAAGCGCCAGTCCAGGGCGGCCAGGCCGACGACCGTCAAGACCACCAACAACCCCGCGCGGATGAGCGACGGCAGGACGTCGCGGATGCCGCCCGACACGGTCTCGACGTCGTTGCCGACGCGGCTGACGAGGTCGCCGACGCCCGCGGCCTCGACGCGCGCCTCGGGCAGCGCCAGCGCGCGGTCCACGACGCGCTCGCGCAGCCGCGCCAGCACGGTCTCGCCCGCCACCGCGGTCTGCCGCGCGCCGACGGCGGTCAGCAGCGCCTGCGCGATCGCGGCGGCGACCAGGCCGAGCACCGGGGCGGTCACCGCGCCGGCGCCCGTGCCGTCCACGACGACGTCGACGAGGACGCCGAGCAGCGCCGGCACCGCCAGCCCGGCGATCGTCGCGCCCAGCAGGGCCAGCACGCCGACGAGCGCCGGGCGGCGCACGTCGCCCAGCAGCGCCCGCAGCAGCGCGAAGGCCTCGCGTCCCGACGCGACCGGCAGCAGCGCGCGGCCGCTCATCCCAGCACCGCCTCGCGGTAGCGCGGGTCGGCCAGCAGCTCGGCGTGGGTCCCGCGCGCCAGGACCGCCCCGCCGTCGCCGACGAGCACGACCGCGTCGCAGCGCGCCAGCAGCGCCGGGCTGCTGCAGACCATCACCGTGGTCCGGCCCTCGCGCACGCGCGCCAGGCCCTCGCCGATCCGCGCCTCGGTCGCCGCGTCGACCGCCGTCGTCGGGTCGTGCAGGACCAACACGATGGGGTCGATCGCCAGCGCGCGGGCCAGCGCGAGCCGCTGGCGCTGGCCGCCCGACAGCCGCCGCCCGCGCTCGCCGACGTCGCTGTCCGCGCCGTCGGCCAGCGCGTCGAGCACCTGGTCGGCGCCGGCGGCGGCCAGCACGGCGTCCGACGCCGCGCCGAGGTTGTCGGCCACCGAGCCCTCGAACAGCTCGGCGTCGTGGTCGGCGACCAGCAGCGGCCGGTCGGCGTCGTCGAGCACCAGGTCGCCCAGCGCGACGCCGTCCAGCGCGACCGTCGCACCCGCCGGCACCGGCGCGCGGCGCGCCAGGATGTCCAACAACGCGCCCGCCGCGGCCGGCGCGGCGACGACGCCGACGTGCGCGCCGGGCGCGACGTCCAACGCGATCGGCCCGCTCACGCGCAGCGCGCCCGCGCCGCGCGCGGTCGCCGCGCCCCCGGCGACCGCCGGCGCCGCCGCGAGCACCGCGTCGACCCGCGCCGCCGACGCGCGCGCCCGCGCGAGCATCCCGTTGGCGTAGGCCAACCGCTCCAGCGGCCCGACCAGGAACTGCGCCATCCCGACCGCGGCCACGAGCTGCCCGATCGAGATGTGCCCGTCGACCGCCAGGCGCGCGCCGACGAACGCGACCAGCGCGAGGAACAGGCCGCCGACGAGCTCGTTGACGGCCTCCAGGTTGCCCTCCGCGCGCGCCGCGCCGACCGTCGCGTCCAGCGACGCCGCGCTCACCCGCCGGTAGCGTCGCGCCGCCGCCCGCTCCATCCCCAGGCCGCGCAGGCCGCGCAGCCCGCGCACGAGGTCGGTGGCCAGGTGCGCGGCCTCGGCGCCGCGCGCCTGCTCGGCCGCGCTGCGGCGCTGCAGCGGGATCGCGGCGCGGTGCAGCAGCCAGGCGACCGGCGGCGCGCCGAGCAGGATCACCAGCCCGAGCACGACCGAGACGCCGGCCAGCAGGACGACGGCGGCGACGACCAGCGCCGAGATCGCGCCGGCGAGGATCGCGATCGCCGGGATCGCCTGCGCGGCGCGCAGCGCGTCGGTGCCGGCGACGTTCGTCAGCGCGCCGCCGCCGGTGCCCACGCCCTCCACCGCCGCCAGCCCTTCGGGCGCCAGCACGCGCGCCGACAGCGCCAGGCGCAGGTCGTGCTCGGCCCGCAGCGTGGCGCGGCGCCCGACGACGTACTGGGTGCGGTAGGCGCCGTTCAACACGATGAACAACGCGGCCAGCAGCCCGAGCCACAGCAGCAGGGCGCCGTCGTCGGACGGCGCGATCGCCTGGTCGACCGCCGCGCCGACGACCGCCGGCACGAGGATCTCGCAGGCCTGGTGGACGATGCCCCCGAGCGCCGAGATCGCGGTCGCGCGCCGGTGCGCGCGCAGCGTCCGGGGCAGCGCCAGGGCCTCCGTCACGCGATCCGCGTCAGACCGCGATCGAGGTCGTCCAGCGCGGCCGTCGCGGTCCCGTAGCTGACCAGCAGGAAGTTGACGCTGCCGATCAACCGCTTGGCCTTGACGGCCTCCAGCAGCTTGAAGCCCTTCTGCGCGAACAGCTTCGGCCCCAGGTTGGCGGGCGTGCCGTCGTTGTTGGTGTAGTAGAAGACCACGTCGGCGTCGGCGAGGCGGTCGAGGTTCTCATAGGAGACGGTCTGCTGCTCGGAGGCCGCCGCCGACGCCCGGGCCAGCGCCATGCCGGTCATCCCGAGCACGTCGCCGATGTTGGACTTCGCGCCGTAGGTCCAGAACTGGCCGTTGTCGAAGCCGCCCTGCAGCAGGTCGAAGCGCCACCGTGCCAGCGCGTCGGCGTGGTCGGCCTTCACCTTGGCCGCGCGCTGGACGAGCTTGGCGTCGAGCGCGCGCAGGTCCTCGGTGCGGCCCAGCGCCTCGGCCGTGCCCTTGGCCATCGGGCGCCAGGCGCCGTTGGACGCGGTGAACGGCAGCAGGACCGTCGGCGCGATCTTGCTCAGCTGCCCGTAGGGCGCCTTCTGGGCGTCGATGCCGATGATGAGGTCGGGCTTCAGCGCGAGGATCTTCTCGACGCTCAGCTCGCCGGCGACCTTCTCGTCGTTGATCACCGGCAGCCCGCGCCAGCGGTCCAGGTAGGTCGGCGGCACGTACTGCTCACCCGCCGAGTAGATGCCGATCGGGTCCAGGCCGAGGTCGAGCATCGTGTACAAGGCATAGTCGTTGATCGCCACCACGCGCGACGGCCGCGCGGGCACCTCGACGCGCCCCTTGGGCGTGGCGACCGTGCGCGTGGCGTCGGCGGCCGCCGCCTTGGTGTCGTCGTCGGCGCCGCCACACGCGGCCAGGCCGAGGCTGAGCCCCGCGGCGGCCGCGCCGCCGAGGAAGCGGCGGCGGGTGAGTTCGGCGACGACGGGCGGCAACGTGGCGGCAGACATGGTTAGGGCACCCTACAACGAGACGCGCCTCGGTGTTAGGTTCCCCTAATGCATTCGGCCTCCGCCCGTCCCGCCACCCGCCGGCGCTTCCTCGGCACCACGTTCGCCGCCGGGCTCGGCCTCGGTCTCGCGGCGTGCGGGAGCGATGACGACAACAAGAACGCCGGCGCCGCCGACCCCGACGCGCCGTGGACGTTCGTCGACGACCGCCACAAGCGCGTGCGCCTGGACCGGCGTCCGACGCGCGTCGTCTGCCTCACCGACACGACCACGGCCGCGCTGTGGGCGGCGGGCCTGCGCCCGGTCGGCGGCGCCGACAACGGCACGGGCATCACGACGGCCGCGCACGTCGACTTCGCCCGCGCGCGCAAGATCTCCGACAAGGACGGCGAGATCGACCCCGAGGCCCTGGCCGCGCTGCGGCCCGACCTGCTGATCGACGCCGTCCAGGCCGACGGGAAGCTGCAGGCGATCAGCACGACCCCGAAGCTCGCGGACCTGGCGCCCGCGGTCGGCCTCGACGTCTACCGGCCGGTCGAGCAGATCGTCGCCACCGCCGACCACCTCACCACCGCGCTGGGCGCCGAGCTCGCCGACGGCGCGGCCAAGGCCCGCTACGCCGCCGCGGCCGACGCGCTGCGCCGCGCGACGCGGGGCAACCCCGAGCTGCGCGTCGGCTTCGTGTTCGGCATGGGCGCCGACGGCGTCGGCGTCATGAACCCGCGCACGTGGGCGGTCCTCAAGACGGTGGCGGCGCTCGGCGTCAACCTCGTGCGCGTCCCGTCCGGCGCGGACAACCTCTACAGCCGGCGGATCAGCTGGGAGCGCGTCGGCGACATCCCGGCCGACCTGCTCGTCTGGGCCGTCCCGGACCCGCTGCCGACGCAGAGGATCTGGAAGGCCGCGCCCGCCGTGGCCGCCGGCCAGGTCTGGAAGCCCGCGCTGCCGTCCTGGTACGCCTACACCTACGACAACTTCGCGCTGCTGCTCTCCGGGCTGGCCGAGCACGTCGCCACGGCCAGGCCGGGCGTGGGGCCGGGCGCCGGGGCCTAGCGGACGCGCCGCACCGGGTGGGCCGGGCGCTTCGACTAGCGTCAGGCCCATGTCCGACGCCTCCCCGACCCCGCTGGGCCTGGCCGGCGCCGACGCGATCGCGCTCGGCCGGCTGACCCAGGAGCTCGCGACCGCGTGGGACGGCTTCCGGCGCCCGCGCGCCGAGGAGCCGGTCCCCGACGAGACGCTGCGGGCGCTGCTGGCCGAGCCGCTGCCCGAGGAGGGCACGCCGCTGCCGCGCGCGATCGACGCCACCATGTCGGTCCTCGACCGCAGCCTCGCGCAGTCGCGCCCGCGCTACTTCGGGTTCGTCGGCGGGTCGGGCCTGGAGTCCGCCGTGCTGGCCGACGCGCTGTCGGAGTCGTTCGACATCAACCTGGCCTCGTGGTCGGCGGCGGCGACCGACCTGGAGCCACAGGCGATCGGCTGGCTGGCGACGTTCCTCGGCTACCCGGCCGCCGACGGGCACTTCACCAGCGGCGGCACGATCTCCAACGTCACCGCGCTGGCCGCCGCGCGCCGGCGCGTCGTGCCCGACGTGCGCGTCGAGGGCCTGGGCGGCCGCCGGCTGGCGCTGTACTGCTCGGCCGAGGCGCACGCGTCGATCGTGCGCGCCGCCGAGCTGCTCGGGCTCGGCAGCGGGGCCGTGCGCGCGCTGCCGCTGCGCGCCGACCGCGGCGTCGACCCCGACGCCGTGGCCGCCGCGATCGCGGCCGACCGCGCCGAGGGCGTCGTGCCGCTGGCGGTCGTGGCCACCGCGGGGACGACGCTGACCGGCGCGATCGACCCGCTCGACGCGCTGGCCGACCTCTGCGCGCGCGAGGGCGTCTGGCTCCACGTCGACGGCGCCTACGGGGCGCCCGCCGCCGCGGTCGCCTCGGTGCGCGAGCGCTTCCGCGGGATGGAGCGCGCGGACTCGCTGACCGTCGACCCGCACAAGTGGCTGTACCTGCCCAAGGCCTGCGGCGCCGTGCTGGTCCGCGACCCGGACATCCTCGAGCAGACCTTCGGCCACGCCAAGTCCTACATGCCCGACGAGGACGAGCTGCCCAACGCGGTCGACCGCACGCTGGAGTACTCCCGCCCGTTCCGCGCGCTGAAGCTGTGGCTGGCCTTCCGCGTCCACGGCGCCGAGCGCTTCCGGACCGCGATCGAGCGCAACCTGCTGCACGCGCGCCTGTTGTACGACCTGGTCCAGTCGCACCCGCGCCTGCGCGCGATGACCGGCCCGCCGGCGCTCTCGGTCCTCCCCTTCCAGCACGTCCCCGAGGACCCCGACGTCGACCTCGACGCCCACAACGCGCGCCTCGCCCGCCGCCTCCAGCGCGACGGCCACGTCTGGGTCGCCTCCGCCGTGGTCGACGGCGCGGTCGCGATCCGGCCGTGCTTCGTGAACTTCCGGACGACCGACGCCGACGTCCAGGCGCTGGTCGACGAGGTCTGCCGGGTCGGGGCGGAGCTGGCCGAGACCCCGCTCAAATAAGACTCGATCTCATCTTTGTGACGGTGCCGGGCCATGCCCGAAGACCCCCGTCTGCCCGTCACCGTCCTCTCCGGCTTCCTCGGCGCCGGCAAGACCACCATGTTGAACCACGTGCTCGCCAACCAGGACGGCCTGCGCGTCGCGGTGATCGTCAACGACATGAGCGAGGTCAACGTCGACGCCCGGCTCGTGCGCGAGGGCCCGGGCGCCGCCGCGCTGACGCGCGTGGACGCCCAGCTGGTCGAGCTGTCCAACGGCTGCATCTGCTGCACGCTGCGCGAGGACCTGCTGGTCGAGGTCGCCCGGCTGGCGGCGGCCGGGCGCTTCGACTACCTGCTGATCGAGTCCACCGGGATCTCCGAGCCGCTGCCGGTCGCCGAGACCTTCACCTTCGCGGGCGACGACGGCCGCAGCCTCGGCGACGTCGCGCGGCTGGACACGATGGTCACCGTGGTCGACGCGGGCGCGTTCCTGGACGACCTCGGCTCGGTCGACGCGATCGCGCGGCGCGGGGAGGCGCTCGGACCCGACGACGAGCGCAGCGTGGTCGACCTGCTCGTCGACCAGGTCGAGTTCGCCGACGTCATCGTCATCAACAAGCTCGACCGCGTCGACGCCGACCGCCGCGGCCACGTCGAGGCCGTCGTGCGCTCGCTGAACCCCGCCGCCCGGATCGTCGGCGCGCGGCACGGCCGCGTGCCGCTGGACGAGGTGCTCGGCACCGGCCGCTTCGACTTTCACCGCGCCGCCGAGGCGCCCGGCTGGCTCGCCGTGCTGCGCGGCGAGGAGACGCCGGAGACCGACGAGTACGGGATCTCCAGCTTCGCCTACCGCGCCCGCCGCCCGTTTCACCCGGAGCGGCTGTGGGCCGCCGTCAACGGCGCCTGGCCCGGCGTCATCCGCGCCAAGGGCTTCTTCTGGCTGGCCACCCGCCCCACGCTGGCGGGCAGCTGGTCGACCGCGGGCGGCGTGCTCAGCATCGGGCCCGCCGGGTTCTGGGTGACGGAGGAGGACCGCGGTCAGGAGCTGGTCTTCATCGGCATCGACCTCGACGAGCCCGCGCTGCGCGCGACCCTCGACGCCTGCCTGCTCACCGACGCCGAGCTGACCGACGACGGGGCCGGCCTCGCCGACCCGTGGCCCGCCTGGGAGGCCTGAGCCGCCGCGGCGGCCGTCCGCTCAGTGCCCGTGGCTGTGGCCGTGCCCGTGGCCGTCGGGCACCGAGGCCGCCGGGATGCGCGCCACGAGCGCGGCGGCCAGCCCGGTGGTCAGCGGGACGGCGGCGATCAGCGCGACGCAGCCGACGGCGGTGGCCGCGATCGGCTCGGCGATCGACTGGGCGTTGAGCGCGTCGGAGAGCGGCAGGCGCGACTGGCGCATGATCAACAACAACGGCAGCGCCGCGCCGGTGTAGGCCAACACCAAGGTGTGGATCGTCGCCGAGAGGTGGTCGCGGCCGACGACGAACGCCTCGCGGTACAGGCGCGCGACGCCGAGCGTCGGGTTGGCGCGGCGCAGCGCCATGACCGCGCTGGCCTGCGTGACCGCGGTGTCGGCCAGCACGCCGAGCGCGCCGACGAGCATCGCGGCCAGGACCACGCCGGTCAGCGAGACCGTGCCGTTCTGGGCGCCGAGCGCGAGCGTGACGTCGTCGGTCTTGCCGTCCAGGTGCGCGAGCGTCACCGCCGCCTCGGCCAGCCCGCAGGCCAGCGCGAGCGTCACCGAGATCCCCAGCGCGGCGGCCAGCGTCTGGGCGCCGAGGCCGTTGGTCAGCACCAAGGTCACGAACATGACGGCCAGCGACGCGACCAGGGCCACCAACAACGCCGGGCGGCCGTCGAGGATCGCGGGAACCAGGAAGGCCAACACGATGAACAGCGACAGCGCGACGCCGCCGAGCGCCAGCAGCCCGCGCCAGCGCAGCAGCGCCAACGCCAGCAGGACGAGCACGGCGCCGATCCACAGCAGGCCGCCGTGGCGGTCGACGTCGACGAAGGAGTACGTGCCCGCGACCTTGCTGACGCGCACGCTCTCCCCCGCCCGCACCGCGGCGGCGGCGGTGACCGGGCCGAGCGGGATCGTGGTCGTGCGGCCCTCGGTGCGGACCGTCAGCGTCCGGCAGTCCTGCGGCACCGGCGAGGACGGGCAGCGCCCGTCGACGACCCGCTCGACGTGCGCGGGCAGCGTCGCGCCGACGCCCTCGCCGTGCGGATGCCAGCCGTAGGGCCACAGCGCCAGCAGGCCGATCAGCGTCAGCGCCGCGACCGTCCCGACCGCGCCGACCAGGACGCGCCCGCCGCGCGTGGCCGCCAGCGCGCGCAGCTCGCGCCCGACCGGGATCGGGCGGCGACGACGCCGGGCGCGGCGCGGGCCGCGCCGCCGCTGTCGCGCGTCCCGGCGCTCGCGCCGCTCGCGGGCGCGGCGGTCGTACTCGGCCAGCAGCTCGTCGTAGGCGTCGTCGGTGGCCATGCTGCGGGGTTCGCCCCGCGCTTCCCCGGCCCTGCGTGCGCGGCGATACTGGCGCGATGCGCCACAACCCCCATCACTCGGTCACCGACCCCGCCGTCGTCCGCCGGCTGATCGACGAGCACCCGTGGGCGACGCTGGTCAGCGAGCACGACGGCGAGCTGGTGGCGTCGCACCTGCCCGTGCTGCTCGACGACCGCGACGAGGACGTGCTGGCCGTCGTCACCCACCTCGGCCGGCCCGACGACGAGCTGCACGGCCTCGGGACCCGGGAGGCGCTGCTGATCGTCGCCGGCCCGCACGGCTACGTGTCGCCGAGCTGGTACGGCCCGCTCGGCGTGCGCGCGCCGACGTGGAACTTCAGCGTCGCGCACTGCTACGGCGTGCCCGAGATCCTCGGCGCCGAGGAGAACCTGCGCGTGCTCACGCGCCTGGCCGCGCGCTTCGAGCGCCAGGTGGACGACCCGGTCCACCTCGACCCCGAGGTCGGCGAGCGGCTGGCGCCCGGGACCGTCGGCCTGCGGATCCCGATCGCCCGCTTCCTCTGCAAGGTCAAGATGAGCCAGGACAAGGACCCGCAGAGCCGACAGCAGGTCCTCGCCGCGCTGCGCCGCCCCGGCCCGTACGAGAACCCGGCGCTGGCGGACGCCATGGAGCGCGCGCTGCGTGTGCTTTGATCGACGGCATGGGCGACGCGCGCGAGGCACCGGCCGGAGACTTCGACTACGAGGCCAACGGCGGCGGCTACGCGCTGCGCCGGCAGCCCGACCCGCGGATCGCGGCGCTCGTGCACGAGGCGCTGGGCGACGCGCGGACGGTGCTGAACGTCGGCGCGGGCGCGGGCAGCTACGAGCCGCCCGACCGCCACGTCGTCGCGGTCGAGCCGTCGGCGGCGATGCGGGCGCAGCGGCCCCGGCACCTCGCGCCGGCGCTCGACGGCGCCGCCGAGCGCCTGCCGTTCGACGACGACAGCTTCGACGCCGCGATGGCGATGATCACCGTCCACCAGTGGAGCGACCTGGAGGCCGGGCTGCGCGAGCTGCGCCGCGTGAGCCGCGGGCCGGTCGTCCTGCTGACCTTCGACGGCGACGCGCTGCCGGCGTTCTGGATGAACGACTACTTCCCCGAGGTCGTCGCCACCGAGCGCGGGCGCTTCCCGGCGATCGACCACCTCGTCGACGTCCTCGGCGGCGCGGCCGAGGTGCTCGCCGTCCCGGTCCCCCGCGACTGCACCGACGGCTTCGGCGAGGCCTACTACGCCCGCCCCGAGGCATTCCTCCAGGACGACGTCCGCGCGGCGCAGTCGGGCTTCGTGCTGACCGACCCCGACGCGGTCGCCCGCGGCGCCGCGCGGCTGGCCGACGACCTGGCCTCCGGCCGCTGGGACGAGCGCCACGGCCACCTGCGCGACCAGCCCGAGCGCGTCGGCGCCGTGCGGCTGATCGTCGCGCGCTAAGGCGCCAGCAGCCGCTCGGTCCAGCCGCCCGCGTCGCCCTCGCGGACGAACAGCCGCCGCTCGTGCAGGCGATCCGGCGCCTCCTCCCACAGCTCCACCGCGCTGGGCACCAGCTCCAGCACGCCCCAGTCCGGCGGGCAGGTCGGCGGCGTCTCGGCGACGCGCGTGAGATGGGCGAGGCGGTCCCGCAACGGCTCCAGGTCCTCGATCGGCTCGCCCTGGCGCGAGACGACCGCCTGCCAGCGGTGCAGCTCCTCGCGCTCGTCGAACAGCTCCTCGGCCAGCGCGCGCGGCCCGACCCGCGCGGTCGCGGTCACGTGGACCTGGCGCCCCAGCGACGGCCAGTGGAACAGCAGCGCGACGTGCGGGTTGGCGGCGACGTCGCGCGCCTTGCGCGTCCACAGCGCCGAGGTGAAGACCAAGGACTCGCTGTCGACGCGCTTGAGCGTGACCGTCCGCGCCGACGGCCGGCCCTCCGCGTCGGCGGTGACGAACGCGACCGAGGCCGGATGCGCGACGCCCGCCTCCCGCGCGGCGGCGATCCACGCCTCCAGTTCCCGCAGCGGATGCGCCGGCATCCGCGGAGCGTACCGGTAACATCTGTCGCCGCGTGGGGTGCGAGGAAGCCGGTTGAAGTCCGGCGCGGTCGCGCCACTGTGACCGGTCCTTCGGGTCCGGAAGCCAGACACTCGACCCCGCCGGACCTTTCGTATCCACGGGACGCACGATCCCGAGAAGGAGCCACCACCACATGTCTGACGTCGCTCTCGAGCGTCGCCCCGGCGCGGAGACCGCGCCGGTCCCGATCGCCTCGGCACGCGATCTCCTGCCGTTCGTCCTGTTCGGCGGGCTGATCCTCATGATCATCATCTACTTCGTGGGCGCCGAGGAGGGCGCGACGTCGGTCATCGCCGGCATGGACGTCCACGAGTGGGTCCACGACGCCCGGCACCTGCTGGGCTTCCCCTGCCACTAGGCGACCGAGACCATCGACATGGTTCGCTCCCTGCTCATCCGCGGGATGCTGGTCGGCGCCGTCGCCGGCGTCCTGGCGTTCGCGTTCGCCCTGATCTTCGGCGAGCCGCAGGTCGGTCACGCGATCGACTTCGAGGACTACCTGGCCAAGATGCACCACGACCCGGCCGAGGCCGAGATCGTCAGCCGCGGCGTCCAGCGCACCTGGGGCCTGCTGACCGGCACGCTGGCGATGGGGGTCGCGCTCGGCGGCCTGTTCTCGCTGGCCTACGCCTGGGCCTACGGGCGCATCGGCAACGGCAAGCTCGGCCCGCGGGCGACGTCCGCGCTGCTCGCGCTGGCCGCCTACCTGACGATCGTGATCGTCCCGTTCACCAAGTACCCGGCCAACCCGCCGACGGTCGGCAACCCCGACACGATCGGGCGCCGCACGGTCCTCTACTTCCTGATGATCGTGATCTCGCTGGCGGCCGCGATCGCCGCCGGGCGCATCCGCCGGCAGCTGCTGCCGGCGCTGGGCGCGTGGAACGCGGCGATCGTCGCGTTCGTGGCCTTCGTCGTCGTCATCGCCGTCGCGCAGCTGATCCTGCCCGTCGTCCACGAGACGCCGCAGGGCTTCCCGGCCGACGTGCTGTACCGGTTCCGCCTGGCGTCGCTGGGCATCAACGCCACCATCTGGCTGGTGCTCGGCCTCGGCTTCGGCGCGGCCGCCGAGCGCCTGCTGAGCCCGGCGGCGCGCCGGGCCCCGGCCGCCGCCCCCGCCGCCTCCTGACCACGGGGCGACGCGCGGCACCTATCGCGTGAGATCTCCGAATGTTGTGGGATCTCGATGAATCAGGTAGGTTGCCGTGCGTCGCCGCGCAGGGGAATCCGGTGGAGTCCGGAGCTGACGCGCAACGGTAGGGACGGCACCGCCCGTCCGAGCCCGAACGCCTTCGCGACGACGCAGATCAGACGACCCCGTCTCGCGAATCGGACGGCGGCCGCCACCCGAGGCACGGGTCGCCGAGCGCAAGGCGAGATCGTGGCGACGGAGCGTCCGGCGTCCTTCCCACAAGGAGCCTCACACATGTCTCGCACCCACCGGTCGCGGCTGCTGGCCGTGCCCACGGCGATGGCCGCGCTCGCCGCCGCCCTCGCCCCCTCGGCCCAGGCGACGACGTCGCCGCCCGCCCTGGCCACCTCGGTCGCCAACGCGGTGACCTACGTCAAGGGCCTGCAGGACGCCAACGGCCACTTCGTGACCACCGGCCTCTCCAACGAGTGGGCGTTCAGCGGCCTGGCCGCCGCCGGCACCGCCGCGGCCGACGTGCTGCCCGCCGCGCCGAACAACACCAGCGCCTACAACGCGCGGCTGGTCTACCGCGGCGACCTGTCGGCCGCCGGCTGGCCCGGCGCGTCGCCGGTCGCCACCGACTACGAGCGCGCGACGCTCAACGCCTACAGCGCCGGGATCGACCCCGCGCGCGTGTCGCCGGGCCGCAACCTGATCGCCGACATCGCCGCCGCCTGGCAGACCGCGTCGCCGGGGTACTGGGGCAGCCCGAGCCTGTTCAACGGCACGGTCTTCGGCCTGCTCGCGCTGAGCGCCGCCAAGACCCCGTCCGGCGCCCAGCGCGTGCCGCAGGCGTTGTTGAACACGTCGATCCAGACCGTCCGCAACAACCAGCACACCGACGGCGGCTGGAACTACCCCAAGGCCGAGGGCGTCCCGGCGCAGCTGGCGGCCGTCAGCGACATCGACATGACCGGCGCCGCGATGGCGTCGCTGTGCCAGGCGGGCGTGCCGAGCACCGACAGCGCGATCGTCGCCGCCAAGAGCTTCCTCAAGGGCAAGCTCGTCGCGACGACCGGCGCGTTCAACTCGTCCTTCGGCGCCAACACCGACTCCAACGGCTGGGCCGTCTCGGGCCTCAACGCCTGCGGCATCCCGAGCCAGGGCACGGACTTCACGACGTCCTCGGGCGCGACGCCGATCGACTTCCTGGTCGGCCAGCAGGTCAGCGGCGGCGGGTTCCGCTACACGACGGGCACGACGCCCAACGCCTACGCCTCGCTCGACGCGCTGCGCGCGCTGGCCGGCGGCGCGTTCTCGGCCACGCCCCCGACGCCGTCGACCCCGGGCGAGCCCCGGTTCGTGGGCAGCACCGCGTTCGCCTCCGGCACGACGAGCAAGCTCGCGCTGGTGGTCGACGACGGGTCCGGCACGCTGAAGGTCTGCGCGGTGCCGGTCTCGCCCACGACGTCGACGACGACGCTGGGCACGGTCCTGACGGCGGCCACGACGAGCGCGACGCCCAGCGGCTGCGTCTCCGGCTTCTCGCCCGCCAGCGGGACCATCACCACCGTCAACGGCGTCGCCAACGCCGGGACCTCGAGCTGGAAGGTCAGCGTCGACGGCGCCACCGCCGCCGCGGCGGCGACCACGACGACGATCGGCGTCGGCGACACGATCGCGCTGACGTACGGGTCCTAGCCGCCTCGGCGGATCCGCTGCCGACCCGCGCGCCCACCGACGGTGGGCGCGCGGCGGCGTCAGGTGATCGTGTAGATCGGGTTGGGCAGGAGCTGGGTCTTGCGCGCCGCGCCGCCGGCCAGGTCGGACTTCTGGTCGCCGATGTTGAGGACGATCGTGGCGCCCGCCTTGACCAGCCGCTTGCGCTGCTCCGACTTGTAGGGGACGACCGAGTCCCGCGTGTCGCTCGCCGGCCGGCAGGTCAACGTGAAGGCCTTGAGGCCCTGGGCGCGGAGGTTCTGGCGGCGCAGGTCGCACGCGGCCTCCGGGGCGCCGGAGATGAAGGCGATCCGCACCTTGCGCGCCTGGGCGTGCTTGATGAACGTCTTGGCGGCGCCGAACGCGACCGACTCGCTCTTGACCACGCAGGTGGCCAGGCCGATGAGGTCGAAGTCGACGGCGTTCAGGCACCCGTAGTTCGACATCGTGGTCTCGTCGACGTCGAGCACGACGGTCGGCTTCTTGGGGTGCTTCTTGAGCTGCGCGTCCAACGTCCTGGTGGCCTTGGCGTAGCCGGCGGCGATCGCGCGCTGATAGGCGGCGTGGCCGTCGCGCAGCTGCTGCGGCGTGGACGCGGTGCGGGTGGTGGCGGCCTGCGCGGCGGCGGGCACGAGGGCGAGGATGAGCACGACGGCGAGCGCCGACAGTCGGGACATGGCTCGCAGGCTAAGCGATCCGCCCGCCCCGCGACCGGCCCGCGGTCGGGCCGTGCCGAACCGGCTCGTCCTGCCGCTCCGTCACGCGCCCGCCGTTGGTGGGCGCGCGGCGGCGCGCTACGGTGCCGCCGTCGCCGCGCAGGGGGAATCCGGTGGAGTCCGGAGCTGACGCGCAACGGTGGGGACGGCAGCGCCCGTCCAAGCCCGAACACCTTCGTGGCGACGCAGCACGACGGACCCTGTTCTCGCGTATCCGGACGGCGGCCGCCAACGTTGCCGCGGGTCGCTGAGCGCAAGGCGAGACGTCGCACCGATGGGACGGCGCCCTCCACGACAAGGAGCCCCATCACGATGTCTCGCACCGATTGGGCGCGGCGGTTCGCCGCGCCCTGCCTCGCCGCGGCCGCCTTCGCGTCCGCGCTCGCCCCGGCCGCGCAGGCCCACACCTCCGAGCCGGCGCTGACTCACTCGGTCGCCACTGCGATCACCTACGTCAAGAGCCTGCAGGACGACGCCGGCAACTACGTGTCGACCGGCCTGTCCAACGAGTGGGCGTTCAGCGGCCTGGCCGCCGCCCACGTCGCCGCCGCCGACATCTGGGCCACTGGCGACGCCAACAGGAACGCCCGGCGCACGTATCGCCTGGCGCTCGCGGACCCGACGTGGCCCAGCGCCTCGCCGGTGGCCACCGACTACGAGCGGGCGACGCTCAACAGCTACTCGGCCGGCATCGACCCGGCGCGCGTCTCGCCCACTCGCAACCTGATCGCCAACGTCGTCTCGACCTGGTCGACGTCCAACCCGGGCTACTACGGCAGCCCGAGCCTCTTCAACGGCGCGGTCTTCGGGCTGCTGGCGCTGTCGGGGGCGACTACGTCCTCGGGCGCCCGGCGCGTGCCGCAGGCGCTGCTGGACAAGACGATCGCGGTCGTCAAGGCCAACCAGCACTTCAACGGCGGCTGGGACTTCTCCAAGGCCGAGGGCAACCACGCCAACCTGACTGCGGCCGGCGACATCGACATGACGGGCGCGGCGCTGGCGTCGCTGTGCCAGGCGGGCGTCGCGAACACCGACGCGGCCGTCGTCGCGGGCAAGAACTACCTCAAGGCCACTTACAACACTACGACCGGCGCCTTCAACTACCCGTTCGGCGCCAACACGGACTCCAACGGCTGGGCCCAGTCGGGCCTCAACGCCTGCGGCTTCGACGCCCAGGGCTCGGACTTCACTGGGCCGTCCGGCGCGACGCCGGTGGACTTCCTGGTGGGCCAGCAGGTCTCCGGCGGCGGCTTCCGCTACGGGACGACGGGCACGACGCCCAACGCCTACGCCTCGCTCGACGCGTTCCGCGCGCTGGCGGGCGGCGCGTTCTCGGCGACCCCGCCGGCGCCGAGCGTCACTACGAGCGAGCCGCGGTTCGTCGGCGACACGACGTTTGTCGCCGGCACTCAGAGCAAGCTGGCGCTGGTCGTCGACGACGGCTCGGGCACGCTGAAGGTCTGCTCGGTCGCCCTCTCGGCGACCGGGACCACGACGCTCGGCGCGGTGTTGACCGCGGCCACGACGAGCGCGACGCCGAGCGGCTGCGTCTCGGGCTTCTCGCCCACGAGCGGGACGATCACCACCATCAACGGCGTGTCCAACGCGGGCGCGTCGACGTGGAAGTCGAGCCTCGACGGCAGCTCGCCGATCGGCGCCGACGCGGGCACGACGGTCCACCTCGGCGACACGGTCTCGCTGAAGTACGGGACCTGATCACCGAACGCGGCGCGGCGCGCCGGGCCTGGTGGCCCGGCGCGCCCCCGCGGTGGCTCAGCCGATGCGCACGCGCACGGCGACCGCCTTGCCGTGGCTGCGGTAGCGCAGCGTGTAGGCGCCGGCCGGGACCTTGCGCGTCGCGCGCAGCCCGGCGACCGTGCCCTTGGCGTACACCTTGCCGAGCCGGGTCAGCGTCGCCTTGGTGGTCTTGGTCGTCGAGGACACCAACTTGCAGGTGACCTTCGGCGCGCCCTTGGCCTTCTTGACCGTGCAGACCGCGTCGCGGCCGTTCTTGCCGGCCTTGCCCTGAGCGCCCTGCGGGCCCGCGGCGCCCTGCGGGCCGGCGACGCCCTGCGGACCGGTCGCGCCGGTCGCGCCCGTGGCGCCGGTCGCCCCGGGCGCGCCCGCGTCGCCCGTGTCGCCCTTGTCGCCCGCGGGGCCGGGCGTGCCGGCCGGCGACGTGCCGCCCGTGCCGGTCAGCGGCACGTCGAGCGTCGCGTTGGCGGCGTCGGAGGCGATCCGCAGCGTCGCCGAGCGCGGGCCGGCCACCGACGGCGCGAAGCGCACGCGCACCGTGCAGCTCGGCGTCGTGGCGCCGGTGCCGCTGTCGACCTTCGTGCCGGTGCAGCCGTCCGAGGACACCAGGAAGTCGTCGGCGTCGGGGCCGACGAGCTTGGCGGAGGTGATCGTCGCGGTGCCCTGCGCCGGCGTGACCACGACCGCGCCCGGGGCGCCGATCGTCTCACGGGCCTGGGTGCCGAGGCCGACGGGGGGCGCCGACAGCGTGGCCGGGCACGGCGACCCGGCGGCGCCGGCGTAGACGCAGACGCGCTGGGGCAGCGCACGCGGCTGGTTGCTCTCGGGGTCGGCCGGGGCGTGCGCGCGAATCGCGTGCCAGCCGCCGGTGGAGAACGACAGCGTCGCGTTGCCCGACGCGTCGGCGGTCACGGGAGCGCCGACGTCCGGCGTCACGACGTAGCCGTCGCCGGGCTGCTGCGTGCCGCCCGCGAAGGCGTAACCCACGGCCTTGACGGTGAACGGCGTGGCGGGCGCCACCGTCGTCGGCACGTTCTGCAGCGCGACCAGCGGGGCCGTGAGGTTGAAGGGGTAGCTGTTGGTCTCGCTGTAGAGCGTCGCCGCCTGGAGGGTCAGCGTGGCGCCGTCGGCCAGCGGCTGGCAGAGCAGGCCGGCGCTCAGGATCGTGGTGCCGTCGGAGACCGCGGTGTGGTCGAACCACAGCTGCCAGGCCACGCTGTTGGTGCTGTCGGTCGTCCGCACGTCGTGCGTCACGCCGTCGAAGGTCAGCGTCGCCGGCCAGGTGTAGTAGCTGACGTCCCAGTCGGGGTCGGCCTGCTCCAGCGCGGCGGCGGCCGAGTTGGCGGGCGCGTAGCCGTAGGCCAGGCCCCGCTGGGTGCAGTCGACGTCGCCGGGGACGGCGACCGGCGCGTCGTCGGCCGTCCCGAGCGCGATGGTCTGGAGGGGCTGCGCCGCGCTGACGAACGGCGACGCCAGCGTGCTCGAGAGATCCTCGACGCGGACCTGCACCTTGGGCCCGGCGGCCGCCGAGGCGGTCGCGGCGGGCAGGACGGCGGCGGTGAGCGCGGCCGCGAGCGGCAGCGCGCGCAGAACCCGGCGCGTGCCGGAAGTGGATTTCATGATGGGGTTGCTCCTGTCTCGACAGGGCGACCACCAAGACGGTCCACGGGACGCGGCTCGCCGGCGGCCGTCCAGTTCGCGAAGACGGTTGACATGGCTGCGCCGGCCGGGTCTTCGGGCTCGGGATCGTCCTCAGGAGCTTCCTTCCCGGGCCGAGAGCCGGCTCAGTGGACCTGCACGCTCCGTCGTCACCCACACCGCTGCGCGTCAGCCCCGGATTCCCACCGGAGTTCCCCGCGTCCTTTGCGCGCGGCAATGTAGCATTCCCGCCGCAACAGCCAACCACCTGATCGCGGAACGGGGAAGTCGGTGCGAATCCGACGCGGGCCCGCCACTGTCAGCGAGGGACGTTCACCGCACGCCGCGCGAGCGCGGCAGCCACTGGGTCACGGCGACCTGGGAAGGCGCGGACCGAACGCTCGCAAGCCAGGAGACCCGACCGCGATCGAGACGTCGCTCGCCCTCGTGGAGCCGGGGCCCTGGACATGTCGCGATCAGCCCTGCTGGTCGGCCTCCTCGCCCTCGGGGTCGCCGGCCTCTCACCCTCCATCGCCGCCGCCACGCCCGACCAGACGGTCCTGGTCACGCGCGGCTTCGACGGGCGCCCCGGCAACGGCGTCGACCTCCCGTACGCCGACTCGGTGGCGCCGTACATCTCCGCCGACGGGCAGCGCATCGCGTTCACCTCGGGCGCGGCGAACCTGTGGCCCAGCTCCCTGGCCCCGCAGCAGCGGGCGTTCCTGCGCGACCTGCGCTCGACGCCGTTCGTCCTGGTCAGCCGCGCCGACGGCCTCGACGGCGCGCCGTCCGACGACGGCGGCCACCCCGCCGCCTTCGACGCGGCGGCCACGAGCATCACGCCCGACGGCAGCCGCGTCGACTTCATGGCCGAGCTTCCCGGGCCGTTCTTCGGCGGCAACTACGGCTGGCGGCGCGACGTCGACACCGGCACGACCACGCTGATCACCGCCGACGAGCACGGCGTGCCGGTGTGGTCCCGCGGTGTCCTCTTCGCGGCGGGCGGCAACCGCTACGTCCTGTTCCAGGCCGACGACTCGGTGCTCGACGGCCTCGGCCGCGTCGTCGGCGGGATCTACCTCCGCGACCTCCAGACCGGGAAGATCACGCTCGTCAGCCGCGCGACCGGCCGGAACGGCACGCCGGTGGGCGCCGTGCTGACCGGCGTCTCCCCCGGCGGCCGCTATGTCACGTTCCGCTCGTCGGACAGCACGCTGGCCGGCGGGCCCCCGGTGCGCGACATCCCCTACGCGGCGGCGTTCGTCTACCTGCGCGACCTCCGGCTCGGCCAGACGATCCTGGTCAGCCGCGCCAACGGCCGGCTCGGGACGCCGGTCGCCTCCCGCGCCTACGGCCCCACGCCGGTCACCGGCGACGGCTGCCGCGTCGCGTTCGACACCACCGGCGTCGGCCTCGCGGACGGCTCGCCGTCGACCGGCAGCAGCGAGGTCTACGTCCGCGACGTCTGCCAGGGCACCACGACGCTGGTCAGCCGCGCCAACGGCGCCAACGGCGACCCCGCCGCCACGCCGACGCCCGGTCCCTACACGTCGTCGGACGCGGTGACGCAGGCCATGAGCGCCGACGGGCGCTACGTGCTCTTCGGCACCGCCGCGCTCAACCTCGCCGACGGCCTGCGCCTCGGCCAGGAGGAGGTCTACCTGCGCGACCTGGAGGGCCACCGCACGCTGCTGGTCAGCCGCGCCGACGGTCCCGACGGGCGTCCCGCCGACCCGGGCGCCGCGTCCGGCTCCATGACGCCGGACGCGCGCTTCGTGACGTTCACGACGCGCGACCCCGGGTTCACCCCCGACGGCAACACGTGGATCCAGGTCTACCGGCGCGAGCTCGCCTCGGTCCCGCCCGCGGCCACGCCGCCGCTGACCTGCGGCCCGATCGACGACCCGGGCCTGGGCGGCGACCCGGTCCCGCCGTGCCCGGGCGACGGGGGCACGGGCGACGGCTCGGGCACCGGGACGGACACGACCACGCCGCCCGCCGACCCCAAGCCGGTCACGGTCACCGTGCCGGGAACGCCGCCGGCGGCCGGGACGGACAGCACCGCCACGACGACCCCGCCCGCCGCCGCGCCGGCCACCGGCGCGACCGTCCCGACGCTCGTCCGCGCCCCCACGCTGAGCGCGATCACCGCGACGTCCAAGGCCGTGCGCGCCTGGGTCGACCTGCCCGCCACCGTGCAGGTCGTCGTCGCCCGCCAGGACGGCCGCCGCTGGCGCACCCAGCGCACGGTCAAGCTGGTGGTCAAGAAGGCGGGCCGGGTCACGGTCAAGCTCCCCAAGCTCTCCCACCGGCGCTATCGCCTGACGATCCGCGCGCTCGGCGCGTCGGGGACCACGAGCCCCGCGATCGTCCGCACCGTCGACCTCCGTCCCCGGAAGGCCAAGAAGCAGTGATCTCTCCCCGCCGCCACGTCCTCGCGCTCGCCGCCGCCCTGTCGGCCGCGGCGCTCGCCACCGCCTGCGCGCCCGCCGCGCTCGCCGCGCCGTCGTCCACCGCCGACATCCGCGTCGAGGGCGCCACGAGCACGCTGTTCGAAGGCCCGGTCACCTCGTCGGGCAACCCGGTCAAGTCCGCGTCGGACACCGTGCAGCGCCACTGCGACGGCACGAACCTGAGCGCCCACACCGCGGCCGGCGCGACCGCGACCGGCGCCACGACCGAGGGCCTGCGCTCGGTCGGCCTCGACTTCGACGCCAAGTGGTTCCCCGGCTACGACGACTACTACGTCACGCGCTTCGGACCCGACGCCGAGGACCTCAACACCAACACCTACTGGGGCATCCTCGACAACGACGTCTTCACCGACGTCGGCGGCTGCCAGGTCCAGGTCCACGACGGCGACCGCGTCCTGTGGGCCTACGACGCCTTCCACGAGCGCGGCTTCCTCAAGCTCACCGCGCCGACGACGACCGTCGTCGTCAACCAGCCGCTGCGCGTGACGGTCTCGCGCGCCTACGGCGAGAAGAACCCGCAGTTCGTGCCGGTCGGCGGGATGACCGTCGCGCCCGTGACGACCGCGGCCAACGGCGTGCAGACCGTCGACCTCAACGCCGCGGGCGCCGTCGTCTCGTCGGGCATCGACGGCACCGCGTCGCTGTCGTTCTCGACGCCGGGCTGGCACCGCGTCAAGGCCGACGGCGGCGTCGGCGGCCCGATCCGCTCCAACCGCCTCGACCTCTGCGTCGTCGCGTCCGCCGGCGGGTCGTGCGGCACCCCGCCCACCGACACGCAGCCGCGGTCGGCCCCGGCGCTGCCGCCGGACCCGCCGGGCACGCAGTACCAGGACCCCAACAAGAACACGACCGGCGGCGGCACGCAGCAGGGCAACACCGGGACCGTCCAGGGCGCGCCGGTCATCGAGCTGCCGCGCTTCACGAGCGCCGGCGCGAAGGCCGGCCGGACCACGCTCAGCTGGCGGGTCCTGCAGCAGGGCGTCGGGATCAAGTCATGGTCCTTGTCCAGCCGCGCCGCCGGCGCGAGGTCCGGCGCCTGGACGGTGCGCGCGCACGGCACCAAGGGCACGAGCGCGAAGCTCGCGCTGCCCGCCGGCCGCACGTGGACGATCCGCGCGACGTTCACCGACAAGCTCGGCCGCAAGGTCACCGAGACCGTCGGCGACGTGCTCGTCCCGCTCGACGCCGGCGCCAAGGGCGTGCGCCGGGGCGGCCGCTGGACGCGCGTCAAGGACGCCAAGGCGTGGCTCGGCGCGGTCCATCGCGGACGCGTCGGCGCCAAGCTGTCGGCCAAGCTCGGCGCGGGCAAGGTGGTGGTGTTGGTCCGCGGCGTGCGGTCGAGCGCCGACGTCGAGATCACCGCGGGCGGCAAGCGGACGACCTACCGCGTCAGCGGCAGCGCGACGACCGCCACCCGCGAGGTCGTCACCCGCGCGCGGTCGCGCGCGGGCACCGTGACCGTCCGGATCGTGCGCGGGCAGGCGGGGATCGACGGTGTCGGCACGCGCCCGTAGCCGCCTCGGCCCGCTGGCCGCCGCGGCCGCGGCCGTCGTCGTGGCGCTGGCCGCCGCGCCGACGGCCCCGGCCGCCGTCACGCCCGCCGACCGGCTCTTCGACGCCGAGCAGTACCTGGCCAACGCGATCACGCCGACCGGCGACTTCCAGAACTCGGCGACGTCGATCCCCGAGGGGCGCGCGACGCTGGCCTGGGGCGCGCTGGGGCTCGCCGCCGCCGGGATCAACGTCAACCGCCAGCGCAACGCGGGCGCGACGGTCTACGAGGCGCTCAACCGGGCCCGGCCGCTGCTGGGCACCACCAGCGACCGGGCGCTGTACCTGCTCGTCGAGGCGACGATCCGCGACCTCGCCCACGACGACGGCACCGGCGACGCCACCATCCAGGGCCTGGTCGACGACATCCTCCCGACGCGCGTGGCGACCGGCGACGACGAGGGCGGCGGCTTCACCGACCAGGGCACCGGAGGGCCGCCGGGCGTCGCGCGTCCCACCGCGCTCGCCGCGCTGGGGCTGTGGGCGGTCCGCCCGGTGCGCGAGGTCCAGCTGTCGGCCACCGCGGCGGCGCTGAGCGCGGTCGACTGGCTCCTGCGCCACCAGCACGACGGCTACTGGACCGCGATCGACGGCGTCACCCCCGACACCGAGACGTCGGCGCTGGCGATCGAGGCGATCATGGCGGTCGGGCTGCACGACGTGCGGTCCCACGACGCGGCCACCGCGTTCGGCGGCTGGCTGCGCACGATCCAGAACCCCGACGGCGGGTTCAGCGCCGGCGTGGCGGGCAACCCGTCCGACCTGTCGGCGACCGCGGCGGCGGTCCAGGGGCTCGTCGCGACCCAGACGTCGGTGGCCGACTACAACCCGGCCGGCCAGACCCCGTTGGACCTGCTCGCCACGACCCAGGGCCCCGCCGCCCACTACACGCAGACCGGCGACCGCATCCGGCTGGCCGGCCACGTGGCGCTGGCGTTCTCGCAGACCCCGCTGCCGCTCGGGTACGTGACCGGGACCTACGGCGTCAGCAGCAGCGCGCCGCAGACGCCGCCCAAGGGCCTGCCGACCGGGCCGACGCTGCCGGTCGAGATCGCGGCGCCGCCGGTGACGCCGGCACCCGCCGCGCCGGCGCCCCCGGCCACGTCGGCCCCGGCGCCGACGATCCAGGCGCCCGCCGCCGCGCCGACGACGGCGCCGTCGGGCGTGCGCCGGATCGCCAACCACAAGCGGACCAAGCCCGCCGACGCGGGCGGCGACGGCGACACGGGCCTGGCGGGCGGGGGCACGGGCTCCGGCGGAGGCGGCGGCACGGTCGCCACCGCCGGCGCGCCCGACCGCGCCGGAGGCGGCGGCGGGACCGGCACCAGCGTGACGAGCGTCCCGGCCGCGGTCGCGGGCACGCCGCTGCCGACCGACGCCCCGCGCCGGCACGGCGGCACGCCGGTCAAGAGCGACAACGACGCGGAGCGCCAGGTCCGCGGCACGGTGATCGGCCGCGACAGCGCGACGCCCGGCGCCAAGGGCAGCCGCACCGCCGCGCCCGGCGCCGCGGGCAGCGCCGCCGGCCACGGCAGCACGCCGTGGTGGGCGATCGTGCTGGCCCTCCTCGTCGCCGGCGGGGTCGTCGGCGGCGCCACCCTCGACCGCCGCCGGCCGGAGCTCGCGCTGTGATCGCCTCGTTGTTGTACGCCTCGGTCGAGGGCGACCTCGGCGACGCGCTCTCCCGCTTCACCTCCGTGCTCGCGGTCCCGGTCGTCGTCGGCGCGGGGGTCGTCCTGGTCCTCGCCGCGATCGAGCTGGGCCGCTGGGCGGGCGAGCTGACGCGGCGACGCCGCGCCTCGGGGCCACTCAGCCTGCTGACGCGGCAGGTGCTGCACGACCCGTCGATGGCGCCGCGGATCGCGGCGGGCGCGCCGAGCCTGTACGCGGAGACGACGCTGCGCACGATCGGCGCGGCGGTCGCCGCCGGCGACCTCGAGGGCGTCGAGTACGCGCTGGACGACTTCGAGCACCTGGTCGAGCGGCGCCTGGACCGCACGCGGATGATCGTCCGCGCCGGCCCGGCGATCGGGCTCATGGGCACGCTGATCCCGCTCGCGCCCGGCCTGCGCGCGCTCGGGCGCGGGGACATCCACCTGCTGGCCGACGACCTCCGGATCGCGTTCGCGGCGACGACCGTCGGCCTGCTGGCGGGCACGGTCGCGTTCGCGCTGACGCTCGTGCGCACGCGGCGCTGGAACGAGGACCTGGCGTCGATGGAGCGCGCCACCGAGCGCGTGCGCGCGGCCGCCGCGGCCGCCGCCACCGCGCGCGCCCGGACCGACGCCGACGCGCTGCTGGAGGGCCACGGCGAGGAGCTGCTCGCGTGAGGCGCGCGCGCCGCGGCCGTCGCCGGCGGCAGCTCGGGGACGCCGCCGGCGATCCGCTCGACGGCCTGGTCAACCTCTTCGACCTGGGCATCGTGCTGGCCGTCGCGTTCCTGATCGCGGGCCTGGCGGCGAGCACGACCAAGACCCAGCAGCAGCAGGAGCAGCAGCAGCGGGCCGGACAGGTGCCGACGCCGTCCAAGGCGCCGCCGGCGCAGGGCCGCGGCAAGGCGGTCGGGACCGTCTACCGGCTGGCCGACGGCCGCCTGATCTACACGCGCCCGGGGGCCTCCGCCCCGTGAGACGCCGGCCCGCCGCGGCGCTCGTGGCGATGCTGCTCGCGGTCACGGCCGTGGTCGCGCCGTCGCGCGCGGCCGCCCCGACCCCGCCGTGGAAGGCCAACCGCGGCCAGCTGGACAAGACCATCGCCTACATGCGCGGGGCCCAGAACGCCGACGGCGGCTGGGGCGGCGCCAAGGGCGCGGCGTCCGACCCGCTGTTCACCGCGTGGGTGATCATCGGCCTGGCCGCCGCGGGCATCAACCCCAAGGACCAGCACGTGCTCGGCGGGACCGACGCCTACACCTACGTCACCGCGCACCCCGACGCGCTGACCGAGACCACCGACTTCGAGCGCGCGATGCTCGTGTCGATCGCCGCCGGGACCTCCCCGCGGAGCTTCGGCGGCCGCGACCTGGTCGCCGCGCTGCTGCGGCGCCGCCTGCCCGACGGCTCGTTCGCGCACGCCGCGGGCGGCACGACCGGCGGGATCAACGACACGGCCTTCGCGATGCTGCCGCTGAGCGCGACCGACGAGCCCCAGGCGCCGGACGTGATCGCCCAGGGCGCCGCGTGGCTGGTCGGCGTCCAGTCGCCCGACGGCGGCTGGGCCTACGCGCCCGGCGCGAGCGAGTCCTCCGACATCACCGCGGCGGTCATCCAGGCGCTGCGCGTCGCGCCGCGCACCGACCGCCGCGAGGACGCGCAGCGGCGCGGCTGGGCGTACCTGAAGAGCAGCCAGCACGCCGACGGCGGGTTCGGCCAGTCGCCCAAGGACCCGGACTCCAACAGCGCGTCGACCGCGTGGGTGCTGCAGGCGATGTGGGCGGCGGGCATCGACCCCACGACGTGGCGCACGACCGCGGGCAGCACGCCGCTGGACTACCTCGCCTCGCTGCAGCGGCCCGACGGCAGCATCGCCTACACGTCGGACAAGAGCATGAACGACCTGTGGATGACCGCCTACTCGGCGCCCGCGCTGGCCGGCTACCCGCTGCCGGTCCCCGACGTCGCCCGGACCGACGGCAAGGGCGGCAAGGGCGCGGGGCTCTACAGCCGCGCGCAGGCCGACAGCACCGGCAACGCGAGCGGCGGCGTGCGCGAGATCTCGTCGTCGTCCGAGGAGACCAGGACGCAGCGGCGCACGGGCGCGAGGAAGACCGCGACCGGGACCGCGCAGTCCAACGGCGTCGCGTCCTCGGGCGTGACGCCGGTCGCCTCGTCGACCAAGGACCCCAAGAAGACGGGCGGCGCCACCGACCCGCGCCCCGAGCCCGCCACGACCTCGGCGCCGGCGTCGAGCCCGTCGGCCGCCACCGAGGACGTGACCGGCCGCCTGCTGGCCTCCGCCGCGCCCGCGGGCGTGTCGGGCACCGGCACGCGCCCGGCGGCCGCGCAGGGCCTGCGCGCCGACCGGCCCGAGCCGGCGTCGGACTCCGCCACGACCGCGCTCGTGCTCGTCGCGCTGCTCGCGCTCGCCGCGCTGGGCGGCGCCACGCTCGAATCCCGCCACGGACGAAAGGACCTGCTTCCGTGATCCTCGCCGCCCTCGACCTCGGCGACGCGCTCTCGCGCATCGCCCAGGGGCTGAAGTACCCCGTGTTGGTCGCCTCGATCGTCCTGCTGCTGCTCGTGGCCGCCGAGCTGGGCCGCTTCGCGGTCGAGTCCTGGCGCCGCCGGCGCACGCCGCGCGGCACGCTGCGGCTGATCGCCGCCCAGGCGCTGGCCGAGCCCGGCGTCGCGCGGCACGTCAGCGAGCGGGCGCCGAGCGCGATCGCCGCCCAGGCCGTCCGCGACCTCGGCATCGCCGGCGCGACCGGCCGCGACCGGGCGATCGAGCACGCGCTGGCCGACTACGAGCTGGCCGTCCAGCGGCGCCTCGACCGCACGCGGCTGCTCGTCCGCGGCGGCCCGGCGCTGGGGTTGATGGGGACGTTGATCCCGCTGGCGCCCGGCCTCGCGGCGCTCGGCCGGGGCGACGTCGCGTCGCTGGCCGACGACCTGCGCACGGCCTTCGGCGCGACGGTCATCGGCCTGCTGGTCGGCACCGTCGCCTTCGCGCTGACGATCGTCCGCACGCGCGCGGCGACCGAGGACCTCGTCGCGCTGGAGCGCGCGGTCGACGACGCCCGCCCCGCCACGGCCGGCGCCCCCGTCGCGCCGCCCGCGCCGGAGCCCGTCGCATGAACCGCACCGGCCTGGGCCGCCACAGCGGCATCGACGACGCCTCCGGCGACCCGCTCGACGGCCTCGTCAACCTCTTCGACATCGGCATCGTCCTCGCCGTCGCCTTCCTCGTCGCGGGCCTCGGCCTCTCGGTCGACAAGACCACCAACAAGATCGAGCCCCGCACGACGACGACCGCCACGACGCCCACGCCCCAACCCCAGCCCGGCGCCACCACCTCCGGCAAGGGCACCTCGCTCGGGACGCTCTACCGGCTCTCCGACGGCCGTCTCGTGGTCGTCGAGCCCGACGGCAGGACCCGCCCGGTCACGCCGTAGCGGGCGGTCGCCGGCGCGCGTGGGCCAGCTCGCCGAGCGCGACGGCGACCGCGACCTCGCGCCGCGGCGCCATGCGCCCGGTGCCGCAGGTCGGCGTGAGCAGCGACCGCTCGCCGCCGACGCCGGTGCCCTCCAGCGCCGCGTCGAGCACGCCGGCGGCCTCGACGTCGGTGTCCGGGACGTGGGGCGCGAGCACGCCCCAGGCGATCCGCGTGCCGCGCGCGGCCAACCGCGCGATCGCCGCGGCGCCCGCGTCGTCGAGGCCGAGCCGCAGGTCGAACGAGATCAGGTCGGGCGCCGCCCGCTCGACGACGTCCCACGGCACCGCGCTGCAGACGTGCAGCCCCCACGCCGCCGCGACCGCGCGCAGCGGGTCCCAGGCGCGGTCGACGTCCGGCCCGTGGGCCAGCGCGCCGAGGCCGGGCTCGTCGACCACCAGCAGCGCGTCGAGGCCGCGCGCGGCCAGGACCTCGACCTGCTCGGCGACGTTGGACGCCAGCCAGGCGGCGATCGACGGCGCCAGCGACGCGTCGTCCAGCGCCCGCGCCAGCGTCAGCGGACCGGTCACCTGGAGCTTGACGATCCCGTGCTCGGGCGGGCGCATCCGCAGCTCGCGCAGCAGCCACTCCCAGGCGCGCGGGCGCTGCCGGTCGCGGTCGGGCGACCAGCCGCAGCCGGCCGGGTCGGCGCCCAGCCACTCCGCGACCATGTCGCCCTCCAGCCGCGGCAGCTGCGGGCAGAATGGCAGGTTGTAGGCCTTGACCGCCTGCGCGGCCGCCTTGGCGCCCTCCGTGTAGGGCAGGCTCCCGACGCCGGTCGTCGCCCACGCCGGGAGCCGCTCCAACACGCCCATGGGCCGTTAGGCGGCGACCTCCGCCGCCGCGCGGCGCGCCAGCGCCGCCGCCACCATCGCGCGCAGCGCGGGCTCGACGTCCTCCCAGCGGCGGGTCTTCAGCCCGCAGTCCGGGTTGACCCACAGCCGGCCACGGCCGACCCGCGCCTCGGCCAGCTCCAGCAGCCGCACGACCTCCTTCGTCGACGGCACGCGCGGCGAGTGGATGTCGTACACGCCCGGGCCGATGTCGGCCGGGTAGGTGAGCCCGCCGGCCGCGAACGCGTCCAGCACCTCCATGCCCGACCGCGAGGCCTCGATCGAGATCACGTCGGCGTCGAGGCGGATGATGTGCTCCATCATGTCGTTGAACTCGGAGTAGCACATGTGCGTGTGGACCTGGGTGTGGTCGGCGACCGGCGCGGTCGTCAGGCGGAAGCAGTCGACCGCCCAGCGCACGTAATCATCCCGCTCCGCGCGGCGCAGCGGCAGGCCCTCGCGCAGCGCGGCCTCGTCGACCTGGATCGCGAAGCAGCCGGCCTGCTCCAGGTCCAGGACCTCGTCCTGGATGGCCAGCGCGATCTGCGTGCACGTCTCGCGGCGCGGCTGGTCGTCGCGCACGAACGACCACTGCAGGATCGTCACCGGGCCGGTGAGCATCCCCTTCACCGGGCGGCCGGTGAGCCCCTGCGCGTAGCGCCACCAGCGCACGGTCATCGGCGCCGGGCGCGAGACGTCGCCGTAGAGGATCGGCGGCTTGACGCAGCGGCTGCCGTAGGACTGCACCCAGCCGTTCTGGCTGAACGCGAAGCCGTCGAGCCGCTCGCCGAAGTACTCCACCATGTCGTTGCGCTCGGGCTCGCCGTGGACGAGCACGTCGAGCCCCAGCTCCTCCTGGAAGGCGATCGCGCGCGCGATCTCGGCCTCCATCGCCGCCTCGTAGGCGGCGCGATCGATCTGCCCGGCCTTGTGCTCGCGGCGCGCGGCCCGGATCTCGGCGGTCTGCGGGAACGAGCCGATCGTCGTCGTCGGCAGCTCGGGCAGCGGGAGCCGGAGGATCTGCGCGTCCTTGCGGGCGACGACGTCGGCGTCGCGGTCGTAGTCGGACGGCGTCAGGCGCGCGGCGCGCTCGCGGACCGCGCGGTCGTTCGTGCGGGCGCTGCCGCGGCGGGCGGCGATCGCCGCGCGGGCGGGCGCCAGCAGCGCGTCGCGGCGCTCGGGCGCGGCGTCGGCGGCCTCGGCCAGGACCGCCAGCTCGTCCAGGCGCTGCGCGGCGAAGGCCAGCCAGCCGCGGACCTCCGGGTCGATCGCCGTCTCGCGCGCCGCGTCGTAGGGGACGTGCAGCAGCGAGCACGACGGCGCGAGCGTGATCCGGTCGGCGCCCAGGCGCTTGGCGGCGAGGCCGACGAGGTCCAGCGCGCGGTCGGGGTCGGTGACCCACACGTTGCGCCCGTCGACCACGCCGAGCGACAGGCGCGCGCCGCTGAGCGCGAGCCGGTCGAGCGCCGACGGCAGTTGGCCGGGCGCGCGGACGAGGTCGAGGTGCAGCTCGTGCAGGCCGTCGAGCGCGGCGACCGCCTGAAGCGTCGCCTCGTCCAGCGGCGCGAAGTACGTCGCCAGCGTGAGGTCGAGGTCGGTCGCCGAGATCAGGCGCCGCGCCGTCGCCGCGAACGCCTCCAGCTGCTCGCCGGTGGGGTCGAGCGCCAGGCACGGCTCGTCGAGCTGGACGGCGGTCGCGCCCGCGTCGGCCAGCGCCCGCAGCAGCGAGATGTAGGCGTCGGTCAGGTCGGGGAGCAGGTCCAGCGGCCGCCGCGCGCCCTTGGCCAGCAGCAGGAACGAGTACGGGCCGAGGACCACCGGGCGCGTCTCGATGCCCAGCGCCTGGGCCTCCTCCAGCTGGGCGACCCAATGCGATGGGTCGAGCGAGAACGTGGCGTCGTCGGCCAGCTCCGGCACCAGGTAGTGGTAGTTGGTGTCGAACCACTTGGTCATCTCCAGCGGCCGGGCGTCGCCGGTGCCGCGGGCCATCGCGAACAGCGTGGCGAGGTCGCGCGGCGCGCCGGGCCCGCCGAAGCGCTCCGGGATCGCGCCGAGCGCCAGCGCGGTGTCGAGGACGTGGTCGTAGAGGCTGAAGTCGCCCGACGGGATCGCGTCGATCCCCGCGTCGCGCGCCCGCTGCCACGACGCCGCGCGCAGGCCGCGCGCGGTCTCCGACAGCTCCTGCTCGCCGGTGCGACCGGCCCAGAACGACTCCAGCGCGAACTTCAGCTCGCGGTCGGGACCCACGCGGGGCAGCCCGAGGACGGCGGTACGTGCCATCTGCCTGCAACTCCTATGTGCCGTGCGGCCCATGTCGCGAGGCCGCGGTTGTCGGTGCGGCACCGCACGGCGCGGGCCGCGGAGTCGGCAGGTCTTCGGGCTCGAGCACGATGGAGAGCGCCGCCTTCCCAGACCTCGTGGCCCAGTGGCTTCGTGGCGTCTCGCGTGCTCCTACCGCTGCGCGTCAGCTCCGGCTTCTGTCCGGATTCCCTGACCCCAGGCGGGGGTGCGACCGACTCCGCGGGGGACAATACGGGATCGCGAGGCCGACCGGCCCGATCGGGCTATATGCTCCGATCCGCTGCGGTGACGGGAAGTCCGGTGTGAGTCCGGCGCGGTCCTCGCCACTGTCATCGGGGAGCCAGCCCCATCGGCGCCACTGGGCCGTGAGGCCTGGGAAGGCGGGGTGAGCTTCGATCCGAGAGCCAGGAGACCGGCCGCGGCGTCCACGATTCCTTCCACGAGCGATGGAGGTGGCGCGATGGCGCGGCCGACTCACAACCTGCACGACGACCCGACCCGCCGAGCGACCGCCCGGCGATGACGGCGGTCTCCGTGAGGGCGGCGGGCGTCGGGATCTCCGCGCCGCGATCGCTCACCCCCGCCGTGCGCCAGGCGCTGCACGGCCGGCTCTCCCCCGCGGCGCTCGAGCGGCGGCTGGCCGCCGTCCGCGCGCGCCGGCTGGACCTGCACGAGCGCCCCGGCCCCGGGCTGGCGCCGGTCACGGCGGTCGTCGGCGACGTCGCGCTGGCCACGCCGCTGCACGACGCCGCCGCGATGCTCGGCCTGGCCCCGCGCGGCGCCACGCACGCCGAGCGCGTGCTCGCGTCGCTCAGGGCCAACACCTTGCCGCGCCCGGTCCCGGAGGCCGAGCCGCTGGCCGAGCACCTGCTCGTCGCGCTGGCCGAGGCGCGCACGCGCGGGATGGTCGCCCGCGCCGTCCTCCCCGGCCCCGTCTCGCTGGCGCTGCGCCTGGGCGGCGCGCCGGACGCGCTCGCCGCGCCGTTCCTCGCGCTCGCCACCCGCCTGGTCGCCGCCGGCGCCGACGGCCTCCAGCTCGACGAGCCCGCGCTGGCCGGGCCGCTCGGCGCGGCCGCCACCACCGCGCTGCGCACCGTCTACGCCCGGCTACGCGAGGTCGTCGGGCCCACGACGACGATCGTCCTCACCGCCGTGCCCAAGGCGCTCGCGCCCGCCAACGTCGCGCTCGCCGCGCGCCTGCCGGTCGATGTCCTGCACCTCGCGCGGCCCGACCTCCTCGCGCCCGCCGTCGCCGAGCGCCGCGCGCGCACGCGCCTGGCGGTCGGCCTCGACCTCGCCGACCACGACGCCGCCCGGCGCCTGCGCGACCTCGCGGTCGCCGCCGTCGGCGCCGAGGCGATCGAGCTGGCGCCCGCGGCGCTCCCGGACGAGCCCGACGCCCGCCCCCACCTCGCGCGCCTCGCCGCGCTCGCCCGCCGGGACACGCCGGCGCACCGTCCCGCCCGCCCCCGCCCCACGCCCGTCGGAGCCCTCGATGCCTGAGCCGATCGCCACCGGCTTCCCGCCCGCCGACCTCGCCGCCTGGGAGGCCAAGGCCCGCGGCGACGACCCCGACGCGCCGCTGGCCACGCCGCTGGACGACGACCTCAGCGCCCGCTTCCTCTACACGCGCGCCGACGCCCTCGCCCCCGACGCGGCCACGCGCGGCGCCCGCCGCGGCGGCCTCCCCTGGGAGATGCGCCAGGAGCACGGCCACCCCGACCGCGCCGTCGCCCGCGCCCAGATCCTCGAGGACCTGGAGGGCGGCATGACCGCGATCGCGCTGCGGCTCGACGCCACGGGCGTCGACACGCTCGACCAGCTCGACGACGTCCTGGACGGCGTCTACCTCGACCTCGCCCCGATCGCGCTGCAGCCCGGCGCGCACGCGCTGCCCCACGCCGCGCTGCTGCTGGCGCTCCACGCCCGTCGCGAGCACGACGCGACGGCCGTCGCCGCGAGCCTGGGCTGCGACCCGCTCGGCACGCTGGCCGCCCACGGCGAGCTGCCGCTGCCCGCCGAGGCGGCGCTCTCGCGCGCCGGGACGTTCGCGGCCGAGGTCGCCGCCGGCTGGCCCGGCGCCCGGCCGCTGCGCGTCGACACCGCGCCCTACGTCGACGCCGGCGCCACGCCCGCGCTGGAGATCGCGCTCGCGCTCGCGACGGCCACCGACTACCTGCGCGCCTGCGAGGCCGCGGGCCTCGCGCCCGAGCGCGCCGCGCCGCGCATCGAGCTCACCTACAACGTCGGCACCGACCAGTTCCTGGAGATCGCCAAGCTCCGCGCCGCGCGCCGCCTCTGGGCGCGGATCCTCGACGCCTGCGGCGTAGAACCCCAACAACGGCGCTCGCCGACGATCGCCCGCACGTCGCGGCGGATGCTGTCGAGCGTCGACCCCTGGGTGAACATGCTGCGCGTCACCACGGCCGCCTTCGCCGCCGTGGCGGGCGGCGCCGACGGGCTGAGCGTCACGCCCTTCGACGCCCTGCGCCAACGGCCCGGCTCCCTGGGCCGCCGGATCGCGCGCAACACCCAGCTGATCCTCGCCGACGAGGCGCACCTCGCCGCCGTCGCCGACCCGGCGGGCGGCTCGTGGTACGTCGAGCGGCTCACCGACGACCTCGCGCGCGCCGCCTGGGACGAGCTGCAGCGGCTGGAGCGCGACGGCGGCGTCCTGGCCGCGCTGCGCTCCGGCGCGCTGGCCGACCGCCTGGCGCGGCAGACGCAGGCGCGCGCCGACGACCTCGCCCACCGGCGCCGCGAGCTGACCGGCGTCAACGCGTTCCCGCTGGTCGGCGACGACGGCCTGCACCCCGAGCCCGAGCCGGCGCGCTCGCGCCCGGCGCAGCCGCGCGGCATCGAGGTCGCGCCGCTGCGCGACGCCGCGCCCGGCGACCGCCTCCACCAGGCCGTCCGCCTGGCGGCCGCGGGCGCGACCGTCGCCGAGCTGACCGCCGCGCTCGGCGAGGACGGCCCGCCACCCGAGCGCCTCGCGCGCCCGCTCCGCGCCCATCGCGACGCCGAGCCGTTCGAGCGCCTTCGCGCCCGCGGCGACGGCACGCGGATCCTGCTGGCCGGCGTCGGCCCGCTCGCCGAGCACGCCGCCGCGATGACCTGGGCGCGCAACGCGTTCGGCGTGGCGGGCATCGCCGGGGTCGAGGAGGCCGACGAGCCGCTCGCGCTGGCCGCCGTGTGCCCGGGCAGGAAGGCCGACGACGACGCGATCCGCGCGACGATCGAGCGGGTGCGCGCCGGCGGCGCGCGCCACGTCTTCCTCGTCCAGCGCGGCTCCGAGCACGCCCGCACGCTCGGCGCCGACGCCTCGATCGCCCCGGGCGACGACCTGCTCGCCCTGCTGACCGACGCCCTGGAGGCCGCATGACGCGCATCCCCGACCTGACGACGCTCGGCCTCGGCGACGACGCCGACGGCGCGGGCGCGCCGGACGCCACGCCCGCCGGGACCGGCTGGGAGACGCCCGAGGGCGTCGTCGTCCACGACACCTACACGGCGGCCGACGCCGACGGCCTCGACTTCCTCGACGGCCTGCCCGGCTTCGCGCCGTTCCTGCGCGGCCCCTACCCCACCATGTACGTCAACCAGCCGTGGACGATCCGCCAGTACGCGGGCTACTCCACGGCCGAGGAGTCCAACGCCTTCTACCGCCGCAACCTCGCCGCCGGCCAGAAGGGCCTCAGCGTCGCCTTCGACCTCGCCACCCACCGCGGCTACGACTCCGACCACCCGCGCGTCTCGGGCGACGTCGGCATGGCGGGCGTCGCGATCGACTCGATCCTCGACATGCGCACGCTCTTCGACGGCATCCCGCTGAGCGAGATGTCGGTGTCGATGACGATGAACGGCGCGGTGCTGCCGATCCTCGCGCTGTTCATCGTCGCCGGCGAGGAGCAGGGCGTCGACCACGCACAGCTGAGCGGGACCATCCAGAACGACATCCTCAAGGAGTTCATGGTCCGCAACACCTACATCTACCCGCCCGAGGCGTCGATGCGGATCATCAGCGACATCTTCGCCTACACCTCGCAGGAGATGCCGCGCTTCAACTCGATCTCGATCTCCGGCTACCACATGCAGGAGGCGGGGGCGTCCGCCGACCTGGAGTTGGCCTACACCCTGGCCGACGGCGTCGAGTACGTCCGCGCCGGGATGGCCGCGGGCCTGGACGTCGACCGCTTCGCGCCGCGCCTGAGCTTCTTCTGGGCGATCGGCATGAACTTCTTCATGGAGGTCGCCAAGATGCGCGCCGCGCGCGTGCTCTGGGCGCGGCTGATGAAGCAGTTCGACCCCAAGAGCCCGAAGTCGCTCAGCCTGCGCACGCACTGCCAGACCTCCGGCTGGTCGCTGGCCGCCACCGACGCCTACAACAACGTCGTGCGCACGTGCGTCGAGGCGATGGCCGCCACCCAGGGCCACACGCAGTCGCTGCACACCAACGCGCTCGACGAGGCGCTCGGCCTGCCGACCGACTTCTCGGCCCGCATCGCGCGCAACACCCAGCTCTTCCTCCAGCAGGAGTCAGGCACGACGCGCACGATCGACCCGTGGGGCGGCTCCTACTACGTCGAGCGCCTCACCTACGAGCTGGCCCGGCGCGCGCTGGAGCACATCGAGGAGGTCGAGGGCCTGGGCGGCATGACCAAGGCCATCGACGAGGGCATCCCGAAGCTGCGCATCGAGGAGTCCGCCGCCCGCATCCAGGCGCGGATCGACTCCGGCAAGCAGACGGTCGTCGGCGTCAACCGCTTCCGGCCCGCCCAGGACACGATGGTCGACGTGCTGAAGATCGACAACGCCGACGTGCGCGCCCGCCAGGTCGCCAAGCTGGAGCGCCTGCGCGCCGAGCGCGACGACGCGCGGGTGCAGCAGGCGCTGGAGCACCTCACCAACGCCGCGCGCGACAAGCACGGCAACCTGTTGGAGCTGGCCGTGGCGGCCGGCCGCGCGCACGCGACCGTCGGCGAGATCTCGCTGGCGCTGGAGCGCGTCTACGACCGCCACGCCGCGGAGATCCGATCGATCGCGGGGGTGTACCGCAACGAGATGGGCGACAACGCCGAGCCGTTCCAGAAGACCAGGGCCCTGGTCGAGCACTTCGCCGAGCAGGAGGGCCGCCGCCCGCGCATCCTGGTGGCCAAGATGGGCCAGGACGGCCACGACCGCGGGCAGAAGGTGATCGCCACCGCGTTCGCCGACCTCGGCTTCGACGTCGACGTCGGGCCGCTGTTCCAGACGCCCGAGGAGGTCGCGCGCCAGGCGATCGAGGCCGACGTCCACGTCGTCGGCGTGTCGTCCCTGGCCGCCGGCCACCTGACGCTCGTGCCCGAGCTGCGCGGCGCGCTGGACGCGCTGGAGCGCCAGGACATCCTCGTCGTCGTCGGCGGCGTCATCCCGCCCGCGGACTTCGAGGCGCTCAAGGAGGCGGGCGCGGCGCTGATCTTCCCGCCCGGCACGGTGATCGGCGAGGCCGCCGCGGAGCTGCTGGAGCTGCTCGGCGCGGAGCTGGGCCACGACGCGCCCGCCGCCGACTCCCCCGCCGCGCGCGCCTGATGCCGCCCCGTCGCCCGTCGCTGCACGACCTCGAGACCGGCCTGCGCGCGGGCCGCCGCGCGACGCTCTCGCGCGCGATCACGCTCGCCGAGAGCACGCGCGCCGACGACCAGGCGCTGGCCCAGGAGCTGATCGCGCGCGTGCTGCCCGAGACCGGCAACGCGGTGCGGATCGGCCTGACCGGCGTGCCGGGCGCGGGCAAGTCCACCATGATCGAGGCGCTCGGCGTCTGGCTGATCGAGCACGGGCACCGCATCGCGGTGCTGACGATCGACCCGTCGAGCGCGCGCACCGGCGGCTCGATCCTCGGCGACAAGACGCGGATGCAGAGGCTCTCGGTGCGCGACGAGGCGTTCATCCGCCCGTCGCCGTCCTCGGGCGTCCTCGGCGGCGTCGCGCGCCGCACGCGCGAGGCGATGCTGCTGTGCGAGGCCGCGGGCTGCGACGTCGTCATCGTCGAGTCCGTCGGCGTCGGCCAGTCGGAGTCCGAGCTGGCCGAGCTGGTCGACACGTTCTGCCTGCTGCTGGTCCCCGGCGCCGGCGACGACCTGCAGGGCATCAAGCGCGGGATCATGGAGCTGGCCGACGTCATCGTCGTCAACAAGGCCGACGGCGACAACGTCGTCCCCGCCAAGCGCACGGCCGGCGACTACCGCCACGCGCTGCGGATGCTGCCGCCCGCCACGCCCGGCTGGACCGTCCCGGTCCTGACCGCCAGCGCGCGCGACGGCGCCGGGCTGGCCGAGATCTGGGACGCGATCGACGGCCACCGCACGCTGCTGGACGGCGCGGGCCTGCTCGCGCGGCGCCGCGAGCGCCAGCAGCTGCGCTGGCTGCGCGGCCTGCTGCGCGAGGCGGTGCTCCAGGCCTTCCACGAGCTACCCGGCGTCGCCGACGCGCTGGCCGACGCGGAGTCCGCGGTCGCCGCCGAGCGCGCGACGGTCCCCCAGGCGGCCGCGCGCGTGCTCGAGGCTTCCGGGCTGCGCGCGACCGTCTGAGGCGGCGCCGGTCAGCGGTGCGCCGGGTCTTCCGCGGCGGTCACTGGCAGGCCTCGCACTCGACGCCGTTGCGCTGGGCCTCGATCGAGCAGGCGATCTGCTCGGGCGTGAAGCCGTCGGCGTCGGGCGCGGGCGCCGCGGACGCGGGCGGTGCCGCGGCCGCGACCGCAGCCGGCTCCGGCGCGACCGCCCGCGCGGGCGCGGCGACCGTCGACTTCTCGATCGTCGACGCCCCGAGCGTGCGCAGGTAGTACGTGGTCTTGAGCCCCACGTGCCAGGCGCGGCGGTACATGTGGCTCATGGCCTTCATGTCGGGCGCGGCCAGGAACAGGTTCAGCGACTGCGACTGGTCGATCCACTTCTGGCGGCGCGCGGCGGCGTCGATCAGCCACGACGGCTCGATCTGGAAGGCCGTGCGGTAGCGCTCGCGGATCGCGGCCGGGATCGCCGCGATCTCCGCGACGTCGCCGTCGTGGGCCTTGACCTGCTCGGCCAGCTCCCGCGACCACAGGCCCGCGGCCTTGAGGTCGGCCACCAGGAACGGGTTGAGGACCGTGAAGTCGCCCGAGATGTTGGACTTGGCGAACAGGTTCTTGTACATCGGCTCGATGCACGGCGAGGTGCCCATGATGTTGGCGATCGTCGCCGTCGGCGCGATCGCCAGCACGTTGCTGTTGCGCATGCCCTGCGCGGCGATCTTGGCCCGCAGCGGCGCCCAGTCCAGCCGCCCGCCGCGCGGCACGTCGATCGCCGCGCCGCGCTCGGCCTCCAGCAGGTCGACCGTGTCCTGCGGCAGCAGCCCGCGGTCCCACTTGGAGCCGGCGTAGGAGGAGTACGTCCCGCGCTCGGCGGCCAGGTCGCTGGACGCCTCGTAGGCGTACAGCGCGATCGCCTCCATCATCTCGTCGCTGAACTCGACCGCCTCCGGCGAGCCGAACGCGATGCCCTTGCGGTACAGCGCGTACTGCAGGCCCATCACGCCGAGGCCGATCGGCCGGTGGCGGGAGTTCGCCGTCTCGGTCGCCGGCGTCGGGTACAGGTTGATGTCGATGACGTTGTCCAGCGCGCGGACGGCCACCCGGACCGTGTCGCGCAGCTTGACGTGGTCGATCGCGCCCTCGGGCGTCAGGTGCTGGTCGATGACCACCGACCCCAGGTTGCACACCGCCGTCTCGTCGGGGCCGGTGTTCAGCGTGATCTCGGTGCACAGGTTCGACGAGTGCACGACGCCCGCGTGGTCCTGGGGCGAGCGCACGTTGCACGGGTCCTTGAACGTGATCCACGGGTGCCCGGTCTCGAACAGCATCCGCAGCATGAGCTTCCACAGCTCCAGCGCCGGCATCGTCTCGCCGTGCAGCGTCCCGGCGGCCACGCGCGCCTCGTAGCCGACGTAGGCCTCCTCGAACGCGCGGCCGTACCGCTCGTGCAGGTCGGGCACGTCGGAGGAGCGGAACAGCGTCCAGTCGCCGCGCGCCTCGACCCGCTTCATGAACAGGTCGGGGATCCAGTTGGCGGTGTTCATGTCGTGCGTGCGCCGGCGCTCGTCGCCGGTGTTGCGCCGCAGCTCCAGGAACTCCTTGATGTCGTTGTGCCAGACCTCCAGGTACGCGCACCCGGCGCCCGCGCGCTTGCCGCCCTGGTTGACCGCGACCAGCTGATCGTTGTGCATCTTCAGGAACGGCACGACGCCCTGGGACTCGCCGTTGGTGGACTCGATGTGCGAGCCCGTGCCGCGCACCGCCGTCCACGAGCCGCCGAGGCCGCCCGCCCACTTCGAGCACATCGCGTTCTCGGCGATGCCGCGCCCGACGATCGACGAGAGCGTGTCGGAGATGTGGTACAGGAAGCACGACGACAGCTGCGAGTGCGTCGTGCCCGCGTTGAACAGCGTCGGCGTCGAGGAGCAGAAGCGCCGCTCCTTGTACATGGTGTAGATCTCCAGCACGCGCGCCTCGCGGTCGGTGGCGTCGCGGTCCTCGCCCAGGCCCAGGCCCATCGCCACCCGCAGCCAGAACGTCTGCGGGACCTCCATCCGCACCGGCGTCGCGCCGGTCTTGTCGCAGATCAGGTAGCGGTCGTACAGCGTCTGCAGGCCGAGGAAGTCGAAGTCGAGGTCGGCCGTCGGGTCCAGCGCCGCGGCGAGCCGGTCCAGGTCGTACTCCAGCAGCTCGGGCGACATGCGCTTGATCTCCACCGCCCGGCGGATCGCGGGCTCCAGCGCGCGGCGGTGCGCCGCGGCCAGCGCGCCGGTGCCGTCGCGGACGATGTCCCAGTCCAGCGCCTCCTCGTAGATGTAGGTCAAGAGGATCCGGCCGGCGAACTTGGAGTACTCGCTGTCGCGCTCGACCAGGGCCTTGGCGTTGAGGATCACGAGCTTCTGGAGGTCGGCGCGCTTGACGCCCGGGCGGATCGACCGGCGCAGCTCGCGCTCCAGGTCCTCCGGCGTGGCGTCCAGCTCCAGCCCGATCGTCGCGAAGGCGATCCGGCGCCGGACGTCCTCGCCGTCCCAGGCGACCTCGGCGCCGTCGTCGCCGAGGACCGGGATCGTCGGGGTCGGCGGCGTGAACAGCGTCGGCGCCTTGGCGGCCTCCTGGGCGCGCAGCATCGCGCGCTCGGCGCGGTAGACGATGTAGCGCTCGGCCACGCGCATGTGGCCGCCGAGGACCAGCTCCTCCTGGACGAGGTCCTGGACGGTCTCGATCGGGACATAGGCATTGCCCTGGTCGCGCACGCGCTCGGTGACGCGCGCCGCCAGGCGCTCGGCGGGCGCGGGGTCGGCCTGCAGCGACAGGAACGCCTTGCGGATCGCCGCCTCGATCTTGGCCTCGTGGAACGCCACGACGCCGCCCCCGCGGCGGATCAGCCGCAGCTCGGCGCCCGCGACCGGCGCCGGGTCGGCCTCCGGCACCGCGCGCGCGATCACCAGCGCCTTGGCGACCTCGTAGTGCCCGGCGTCGATCAGCGCCGCCTCGACGAGCGCCGACAGGTCGTCCTCGGTGACGCGCGCCGCGCCCGCCGCCTCCAGGCGCGCGAGCACCTGGCCGGTGGTGGCGCGCGCGATCCCGCGCCCCAGCGCCGTGTCCGCGCGCTCCTCGCCGTGCGCGGCGGCCAGCGTCGTCAGCGCGCCGGCGATCAGCGCCGCCGGGTCGGAGGGCGCCAGCGCGCGCTCGCCGCCGTCGCGCGCCACCAGCGTCAGCGCGGGCGCGTCCAGCCCGGCGACGGCCGCGGCGACGTCGAACGCCGGGCGATCGCCCGGCGCCAGCGCGGCCGAGCGCTTCAGCTCCAGGTCGTGGAGGATCTCGGAGAACTCGATGACCATGATGATGTCCTTGCCTACAGCTCGTCGTCCGCGACGGCCGCCAGGGCCGACGCCTTCTGGTACTCGGTGACGCGGCCCTCGAAGAAGTTCTGCTCCTTGCGCACGTCCATCAGCTCGGCGAGCCAGGGCAAGGGGTTCTCCAGGCCGCCGTGAAGCGGGGCCAGGCCGCAGCCCTCGAGGCGGCGGTCGGCGATGTAGTCGATGTACTGCGAGAACTCGTCCTGGTCGAGGCCGACGCCCTCGACCGGCAGGCAGTCCTTGATGAAGTCCTGCTCCAGGCGCACGGCCTCGGCCATCAGCGCGCGCAGCTCCTCGCGGAACGCCGGCGTCCAGATCTCGGGCTCCTCGGCGACCAGCTCGCGCAGCAGGCGCCGGAACACCTCGATGTGGTTGGACTCGTCCCGCAGGGTGTAGCGGAACATCGTCCCGATGCCGGGCAGCTTGCCCTGCCGGTAGAGCGACAGGATCATCCCGAACAGCCCGTAGAACTGGGTGCCCTCCATGCACTGGCCGAAGACGAAGACGTTCTTGGCCAGCAGCGCCTTGGCCGCCGGGTCGGTCATGTCGAGGTCGCGGCGCAGCTCGCGCGAGACGTCGGTGACGAAGCGGTTCTTGGCGACGATCGTCGGGATGTCGTCGAACATCGCCTCGCACTCGTGCGGGTCGATCCCCAGCGAGGAGATCATGTACAACAAGGAGTCGGCGTGGATGTTCTCCTCGTGCGCGTGGCGGCCGAGGACGAGCTTCAGCTCCGACGCGGTCACCAGCTCGCGGACCACGTGGATGATGTTGTCGCCGACGATCCCCTCCGCCGCGCTGAAGTAGCCGATGCCCATGCGGACGATCCAACGGTCGATGTCGGAGAGCGTCGCGCCACCGCCCGCGCCGCGCCACTGCTCGAGGTCGCGCTGCATCGGCACGTCCTCGGGCTCCCAGTGGTTGGCCTTCATCGTGCGGTACAGCTCGTAGGCCCACGTGTACCGCAGCGGGAGCAGGTTGAAGGTCATGGTCTCGCGACCGCCCACGACCCGCTTGGCGGCCAGCGCCGCCTCGGCCTTGGCCTGGTCCAGGACGAAGGTCCTGGGGCCGATCGTGTAGGTCTTCTGCATCTGCTCCTCCGGGCTGGGCGGAGGAAGGTGGCCCGATCGCGGCGACCGTGAGCGGTCACGCGCGTCGCGTGGGCGGCCCTTCCTTCGAGGACGTTCCGACGACGTGGAGCAGGCGACCGGGCTCATCCACCGGGCGGTGGCTTTACCGTTGCGGGACAGCGCCGGGATCTCACCGGACTTCGCTGGCTTCCACGCCACCCCGGTATTCCGGGGTCAGAGGACCCTAGGCGGCGGGCCGGACGGATCGGCCCGACTTGCGGTGCGCCGCGGGCGCGGGCAGACTGCCCGCCGCGATGACGCTTTCGCCCGAGGCGCGGATCCTGAGGATGGTCGGCGAGGTGCAGGGCGTGCTCGACGTGGCCGAGCTCGGGCAGGCGCTGGTCGACGCGATCCGCGCCGAGGTCCCGTGCGACTGGATCTCGGTCAACGCGATCGGGCCGCGGCCGTCGGACCTGTGGGTGCTCGTGGTCCCCGAGATGACCGCCGAGCAGGTCGCGGCCTTCGGCGAGCTGGCCTACGAGAACCCGCTGGTCGCCCGCTACGCGCGGACGCGCGACAGCCGCGCCTACCGCTTCTCGGACGTCATCAGCCTCGCCGAGCTGCGCCAGCTGCGGATCCACCGCGAGTTCTACGGGCCGCTGGGCATCGACCACCAGCTCGCGTTCACGCTGCCCAGCCAGGCCGGGCACATCCTCGGCGTCGCGCTGAGCCGTTGCGGCCAGGACTTCAGCGACGCCGAGCGCGACCTGCTGGAGGCCGCGCGGCCGTACCTGATCCAGGCCTACCGCAACGCGCTGGCCGTCCGCGACCTGCAGCGCGCGGCGGGCGCGCGCGACGACGGCGACGTGCTGACGCGCCTGCGCCAGGACGGGCTGACGCCGCGTGAGGCCGAGATCGCGCGGCTCACCGCGCTGGGCCGGGCCAGCCGCGACGTCGCCGAGGCGCTCCAGCTCAGCGTGCGCACCGTCGACAAGCACCTGCAGCACGCGTTCCGCAAGCTCGGCGTGCGCTCGCGGGCCGAGCTGGCCGCGTTCGTGTGGGGCGCGGCGGCCGACGACGAGCCTACGTAATCCTACGTAGAGCCCATTGGACCACTCTACGGGCCACCGCATACGTTGCCGGCCGATGCCGACCCTGCCGAAGTCCCGCCTCGTCGCGGCCGCCCTCGCCGGTGGCGCGCTCACGCTCGCCGCCGGCGCGCCGGTCCTCGCCGCCGCCACCGTCAAGCCCGGCTTCTACCTCGACGGCGCGCACGGCGTGACGATCATCACCACCAACGGCGCGGGCGCGCTGAAGAGCGTCCGGATCGCCTGCCGCGGCGGCGAGGTGTCGCTGTCGCGCCAGGTCAAGATCAAGGCCAACGGCACGTTCGCCTACACCGGCCGCTTCCGCTTCGCCAACGCGACGACCACCGGCGCGCTGAGCGGCACGTTCACCGCCAACGGCCTGCGCGGGCGCTTCCACGAGACCGGCACCGCCGCGGGCTGCTCGACGATCGCGTTCAACGCCCGCTACTACGGCGCGCACCCGAAGGGCTGACCATGAGGGCTCTCCTGGCGGTGGCGGTCGCGGCGACCCTGGTCGCGCTCGCGGCCGTCGCGCCGCGCGCCCACGCCCGCGCCGACGCCGAGAACGGCCTGCTGCCGATCTGCGCGCCGACCACCACGGCCGATCCCGACTGGGACCCGAGCGGCACGGCGTGGAAGGCCCACGTCGACGGCCGTCAGAACGACTACTTCGTCAACCCCTACGTCGGCCTCGGCCTGGCCCAGGACTGCGCCTACCAGTCGGCCCCGCGCTGGGACGAGGAGTGCGACGGCATGGGCAACTGCCACCCCGCCGACGTGGGGACCTACGCGCCGTTCGTGGCGGGCAAGGCGTTCCCGGACACCTTCGACGCCGCCGCCGGCGACCACCAGCGCGTCACGATCACCATGCCTGGCACGGCGCCGTACGCGTCGTCGCGGGCGCCGGGCGTCGCGTGGGGCGCGTGCTTCCCGGGCTTCAAGTGGCACGAGCCGCTGGTCCTCACCGGCTGCGACCCCGACGGCTGGATGTACGACGACCAGGAGATCCCGGTGCTGCCGGGCACGACCGACTCGTTCCCGGCCCAGGGCGGCGAGATGCTCTACCGGCCGCGCAGCGCGGGCGGCACGTTCACCGGCGCCTGGACGGCGTCGATCGGCGACGCGAGCCCCGGCTTCCACCTCCAGCACGTCGGCGCGACGCCGTGCACGACCGACATGACCAGCACGACCGACATGACCAGCTGCGACTACGAGCTGGACTTCACGCGCGACCCGACCGGCCAGCTCCAGGTCACCCAGGACATGCAGGTCGTGCTCCAGATCGACGCGACGAAGGTCGGAGCCGATGGGCCGACGGAGGCCGACGTCGCGGTGCCGATGCTCGTGATCCAGACGGGCGGCAACGGCGCGCCGGGCGGCGGCGGCAACGGCAACGACAACGGCCCGGGCTCACCGTCCTCGCCCCCGCCGTCCGGCGGCGGCGGCGGTGGCGGTGGCGGGGCCGCGCCGATCGCGCCGCCCGCGACCGCCAAGCCCAAGGCCGTCTGCGTCGTCCCCAAGGTCGGCCGGCTCACGCTCACCCAGGCCCGGCGGGCGCTGAGCAAGGCCCACTGCAAGGTCGGCGCGACCCGCCACGCCTACTCCGACACGGTCAAGAAGGGCCGCGTCGTCGCCGCCTCGCCGCGGACCGGCAGCACGCGGGCGAGCACCAAGGCGGTGGCCTTGACGATCAGCCTCGGCAAGAAACCCAGGCACCGCGCGCACCGCTGACCCGGGGCCCCGCCGGGTAGCCCGGGTCCGGTGGATCGCGCCGAGACCACCACGATCGCCGTGCGCGCCGGTCCGGTCGCGCTGACCGGCGACCTCGTCGTGCCGGGCGCGCCGCGCGGCGTCGTGCTCTTCGCCCACGGCAGCGGCAGCAGCCGCCACAGCCCGCGCAACCGCGCCGTGGCCCGGCACCTCACCGACCACGGCCTGGCGACGCTCCTCGTCGACCTCCTGACCGCCGACGAGGAGGACGCCGAGCGCCGCACGGGCCACCTGCGCTTCGACATCATGTTGTTGATCGAGCGCCTCGACGCGGCGCTGGACCGCCTGCGCTCCGACCCCGCCACCGCCGCGCTGCCCGTCGGGTGCTTCGGCGCGAGCACCGGCGCCGCCGCCGCGCTGGGCGTGGCCGGCCGCCGGCCGTCCGACGTCGCCGCCGTCGTCGCGCGCGGCGGCCGTCCCGACCTCACGCCGCCCGAGCTGCTGGCCGCCGTGCGCGCGCCGACGCTGCTGATCGTCGGCGGCGACGACGCGCCGGTCATCGCGATGAACCGCGACGCCCAGCGCCGCATGGCGATCGCCGCCGAGCTGCGGATCGTCCCCGGCGCCACGCACCTGTTCGCGGAGCCGGGCGCGCTGGAGCGCGTGGCGGAGCTGGCGGCGGGCTGGTTCGCCCGCCACCTCAGGGCGTGACCAGCGCCGCCTCGACGTCCGCGCTCGTCGTCGCCGCGCGCTCGCGCCGCGCGAGCCGCACCCGTGCCCCGTCGCCGGGCGTGATCGTGATCATCCGCCGGCGCGTGCGCTCCGGCGGCCCGACGGCGTGCACCGTGAAGCGCTCGGCGGCCGCGGCCAGCACCAGGCGCATCTCCAGCAGCGCGAAGCTCGCGCCGAGGCAGCGGCGGCGCCCGCCGCCGAACGGGATCCAGGTGTAGGTGCCGGGCTTGGCGTCCAGGAACCGCTCGGGGCGGAACGCGTGCGGCGCCGGGTAGATGTCCGGGTCGGTGTGGACGAGCGCCGCGGCGAGGATCAGGATCGTCCCCGCCGGATAGGTGTGCCCGCCGATCGTGACGTCCTCCTTGACCAGGCGCGGCTCGGCGTTGGGCAGCACCGGGCGCAGGCGCAGCACCTCGTCGATCGTGGCCTCGAGGTAGCGGCCGTCCTCGTCGGCGGCCAGGCGCTCCTGGACGTGCGGCGCGCGGGCCAGCTGCTCGAAGGCGAAGGCCAGCGACGAGGCCGTCGTCTCGTGGCCGGCGACCAGCGCGGTCAGCAGCTCGTCGCGGATCTCCTCGTCGCGCATCGGGGAGCCGTCCTCGCGCGTGGCGGCCAGCAGCATCGCCAGGACGTCGTCGCGGTCGCCGGGGTCGCGGCGCCGCTCGTCCATCAACGCGTACAACTCGCGGTCGACCGCGGCGCGGTCGCGCTCGAAGCGCCCGAAGCGCCCGCGTCCGCTCAGCAGCCGCTGCGCCTGCGGCAGCAGCGACACCGGGCTCTCGCCGAACGAGAGGATCGCGGTCAGCCGGTCGCGCAGGCGGTCCAGGCGGGCGCCCTCGTCCAGGCCGAAGACCGCGCGCAGGATGATCTCCAGCGTCAGCGCCTGGAGCCGCCCGTGCAGCTGCACCGGCTGGCCGACCGGCCACGCGTCCAGCTCGCGCTCGGTCAGCTCGGCCATCAGGCCGGTGAGCCGCTGCATCCGCTCGCCGTGGAAGGCGGGCAGCATCAGCCGCCGCTGCTCCAGGTGCGGGCCCTCGTCGAGCAGGATCACCGAGTGGGCGCCGACGATCGGCTCCAGCAGCCGCGCGCCCTCGCCCGGGTGCAGGACCTCCGGCGGCGCGGTGAAGACCTCGCGCAGGTCGGCGGGATCGGAGAGCACCACGAACGGCGGCTGGCCGAGCAGGCGCATCGTGAAGCGCTTGCCGTAGCGGTCGCGCAGCCGCTCGACGTAGGCGGTCGGCCGGCTCCACCAGCCGATCGTCTGCACCAGCGTCGGCGTTCGGGGTCCGGGAGGCAGCGTGGCCCGCATCGTCGTCGTCCCTTCGCGGTTGTGTCGACGGAGTGCCGCGGAAGTATAGATACCGACCGGTATTTGACAAGCGCGAGCGGGAACGCGCCGCGCCGCGGCCGGCTCCCGCTGGCGCGTCCGACGCTCACCGGTTAGCGTTCGTCGCCAGGCCGACGATGACCGACGTCTCGACCAGCCCTCCGCGGGTCCTCCGGCGCTCCCGCCCGCGCCGCGCCGCGCTGCCGCCCGGCCCGCGCGGACCCGCGCTCGTCAACACGGCGCGGATGGTCGAGGACCCGGTCGGGTCGCTGACCGGCTGGCACCGCCGCTACGGCGACGTGTTCACCGTGCCGTTCCTGGTCTTCGGCGTCGGCGTGTACGTCGCCGACCCCGAGGCGATCCGGTCGCTGTTCACCGGCGACCAGTCCGACCTGCACGCCGGCGAGGCCAACGAGCCGCTGTCGCCGGTGCTCGGCAAGCGCTCCGTGCTGATCCTCGACGGCCCCGAGCACCTGCGCCACCGGCGCCTGCTGCTGCCGCCGTTCCAGGGCTCGGCGGTTGCCGCGTTCCGCGCGGTGATCCGCGACGTGACCGCCGCGGAGCTCGCGCGCTGGCGCCCGGGCGAGGAGCTCGTGCTGCGCGAGCGGATGCGCACGCTGACCTTCGAGGTGATCGCGCGGGCGGTCTTCGGCGTCACCGTGCCCGCGCGGATCGACCGGCTGCGCGACGCGCTGACCTCGCTGCTGGCGCTGCAGCCGCTGTTCTTCCTGCCCCAGGCGCTGCGCCGCGACCTCGGGCGGTTGAGCCCGTGGGGCCTGTTCCGGCGGCGGCTGGCGGCGGCCGACGCGCTGATCTACGAGGAGATCGCGCGCCGCCGCGCCGATCCCGCCCTCGACGAGCGCGCCGACGTGCTGTCGCTGCTGCTCCGGGCCCGCGACGAGGACGGCGGCGCGCTGACCGACCGCGAGCTGCGCGACGAGCTGATGACGATGCTGCTGGCCGGGCACGAGACGACCGCCACCGGGCTGGCCTTCGCGTTCGACCTGCTGGGGCACCATCCCGAGGTCCTCGCCCGCCTGCGCGACGAGCTGGCCGCGGGCGACGGCGACCGCTACCTGGACGCGGTCGTCACCGAGACGCTGCGCCTGCGCCCGGTCATCGACGGCGCGGAGCGGACGCTGACGCGCCCGCGCGTGGTCGGCGGCCACGAGCTGCCCGCCGGGATCCGCGTCTACCCCGCGATCGCGGTCGTCCACCTGCGCGAGGACCTCTACCCCGACGCGACCGCGTTCCGGCCCGAGCGCTTCCTGGACGGCAAGGCCGACGCCTACACCTGGCTGCCCTTCGGCGGCGGCATCCGGCGCTGCATCGGCGCCGCGCTCGCGCAGGCCGAGATGGCCGAGGTGATCCGCGCCGTCGTCCTGCGCGCCGACCTGGAGCCGGTCCGCGCCGACCCCGAGCCGGTCGTCCTGCGCGGCATCACGCTCGTGCCGCGCCACGGCACGCCGGTGCGCGTGCGGCGGATCGCGCCGGCGGTGCCACACTCGACGGCATGACCTCCACCGCCGCCGTGTCCCCCGCCCGCCGCTGGGTCGCCGAGCAGTTCGGCGCGCCCGCCGAGGTGCTGAAGCTCGTGGAGGCCGAGGTCCCGCCGCCCGGGCCGGGCGAGGTGACGATCGCGGTCCGCGCCGCCGGGCTGAACCCGGCCGACTACAAGCGGATGGCCGCCGGCGACCCGGCGGCGCTGCCGATCGCGCCGGGCTTCGAGGTCGCGGGAACGCTGGCGGCGGTCGGCCCGGACACCGAGATCGCCTCGGGCGGCGGCGCGGTCGGCGACGCGGTGCTCGCGTTCCGGATCGGCGGCGGCTACGCGACGGCGGTGACGGTCCCGGCCCGGGACGTCTTCGCCAAGCCCGCGTCGCTGGGCTTCCCGGAGGCGGCCAACCTGCTGCTGGCGGGCGCGACCGCGGCCGAGATGGTGGAGCGGACCGGCGTGGGCGAGGGCGACACGGTCCTGCTGCACGGCGCGTCGGGCGCCGTGGGCGTGGCGGCGCTGCAGCTCGCGCGGCGGCGCGGGGCGCGCGTGATCGGCACCGCGAGCGAGGCGCGGTTCGGCGTCGTCGAGGAGCTCGGCGGCGAGCCGGTGGCCTACGGCGACGGCCTGGAGGCGCGCGTCCGCGCGCTGGCGGGCGACGGCGTCGACGCCGCGCTGGACGCGGTCGGCACCGACGAGGCGAGCGACGTGTCGCTCGCGCTGGTCGCCGATCGCGACCGGATCGTCACGATCGCGAACGCCGGCCGCGCGCGGGCCGACGGCTTCCGCCACATCGGCGGGTCGATGTCCGGCTCGGCGGAGTTCCGCGACCAGGTCCGCCCGGAGCTGATCGCGCTGGCCGGCGAGGGCGCGCTGGTCGTCCCGGTGGCGCGCACGTTCGCGCTGGACGAGGCGCCGGCCGCGCTGGACCTGCTGCGCGGCGGGCACCCCGGCGGCAAGCTGGCGCTCGTGCCGTAGCGGCCGGTCAGCGCCGCGGTGCTCGAAGCGCCCGGCCGTAGGCCTCAGCCGGCGGCGGGCTCGCGCAGGCCGCGCGCGAGGATCTCGGCGTAGGCGCGCGGGTCGCGGTCGATCGTGCCCGACGTGATGACGGCGCCGGTGATCATGCGCAGCGCGACGAGCAGGTCCTGGGTGTCCAGGGCGACCGCCAGCGAGCCGTCCCGATGCCCGCGCTCGGCCAGCGGCGCCAGGATGTCGATCGCCATCGCCACCAGCTCGGCGCGCACCTCGGGGTCCACGTCGCCCCGGCTGAAGGCGTCGACCACGCCCCGGTTCTCCGCGTAGACGTCGACCTGCGCGACCAGGAACCGCCCGACGACGTCCGGCCCGCCGCCGGCCATCGCCGCGTCGCGCGCGGCGCGGCACGGCTCCAGCAGCGACTCGCCGACCGCCAGCATCAGCGCGCTCTTGGACGGGAAGTTCCGGTACAGCGTCGCCACGTTGATCCCGGCCTCGCGCGCGATCTTCTCCACCCCGACGCCGAAGCCCTCCCGGCGGAAGACCTCGGCGGCGGCGGCGAGGATCCGCGCGCGGTTGGCGACGGCGTCCTTGCGGGGAGCGCGGGCGGCGGGCATCGCCCCGGGAGGCTAGTCCCCTTCGAGCATGGGCAGGCCGGCGGCGCCGACCTCGCCCTCCTCGACCGCGCGCTCGGCGTCCGCGTGCGACACGGGCGCGGCGTCGGCCTCCAGGTCGCCGGTCAGCAGCCACGCCACGCCCGCCGCGACCAAGCAGATCGCGGCACCGATGAAGAACGTCTTCCCATAGGCGTCGCTCGTCGGGACCGCGGCGTCGTGGTCGAACGCGCGCACGAACGTCACCGCCAGGCCGCTGCCGATCGAGAAGCCCACGTACCGGGTCACCTGGTAGAAGCTCATCGCGCTGCTGGTCTCGTCCCGGGGCACCGAGGAGACGATCAGCCCGGGCATCGCCGCGAACGTGAAGCCCAGGCCGAGGCCGACGAAGGCCATCGTCACGAACGCCTGCCAGAGCGCGTCGCCGGTCAGCGCGAAGAACGCCATCCCGAGCGCCAGCACCGTCGCGCCGAGCGGGATCGCCGCGCGGACGCCCGCGCGGTCGCGGACGATCGGGTACAGCCGGCTGGAGGCCATCGACAGCACCGACAGCGGCAGCAGCGTCAGGCCGGCGGCGAAGACGGTGCGGTGCATCCCGCTCGGGAGCTGGACGACCTGCGTGATCAGCGAGATGCCCAAGTACATGGCCATGCCGAGGATCAGGCCGGTGACGTTCGCCGCCAGGACCGCGCGGCGGCGCACCAGGCGCAGCTCGACCAGCGGGTGCTCGGTGTGCAGCTCGGCGATCGTCCACAGCCCCAGCAGCACGATCGCCGCCGCGATCAGGCCGAGCGTCGAGCCCGAGCCCCAGCCCCAGTCGCTCGCCTTCTCCAGCGCCAGCAGCAGCGCCAGGACGCCGGCGCCGATCAGCGCGGCGCCGCGCAGGTCCAGCGGGACGCGCTCGTGCTCGCGCGCCGGGCCGGGGATCCAGAGCAGGGCCACCAGGAACGCCAGGCCGCTGGCGCCCGCGCCGAACCAGAACGCCGCCGAGGCGTCGGCGTGCTCGGCGATGAAGCCGGTGATCGGGTAGCCGAGGCCGACGCCGGCCGCGCCGATGATCGACAGCAGCGCGATGACCGACCCGGCGCGCAGGTGCGACAGGTGGTCGCGGGCGGAGGCCATCGTCAGCGGCATCAGCGCCAGGCCAAGGCCCTGCAGCGCCCGGCCGAGGATCAGCGGCCCGAGCGAGCCGGCCAGCGCGGCGATCACGCCGCCGAGGCTGACGAGCGCGAGGCAGACCAGCAGCGTCGTGCGCCGGTGCGGGCCGTCGCCGAGGCGGCCGACCAGCGGCGAGGCGACCGCGCCGACCAGCAGCGTCGCGGTCAGCGACCACTGCGTCGCGCCGAGGCTCGCGTGCAGGTCCTGGGCGATCGTCGGGATCAGCGGCGCGCCGAGCGAGCTGATGACCGACACCACCATGCCGACGGCCAGCAGCGCCGGGACGAACGCGGGCCCGGGGCCGTGGGCCTCCGCGGCCTCCGCTCGCCCGTCTCGTCGCGCCTGAACCGTCTTGTCAGCAATTGATGACATCGCGTCACGACGATAGCGCGATCCGAAGCCCGCGCCGGGGATCGCTAGACTGCCCGGCCGATAACGAAGTGAGCACTTCGTTTCTCCCCCTGCCGTCGCACCCCGCGCTCTTCTCCATGACCCACGCCTCCGCTGACCGCCAGCACCACAACGTCACCCTCGCCGTCCTCGGCGTCGGGGCGCTCGCCTTCGCGCTCGCCCAGACCACCGTCGTGCCCGCGCTGACCCCGATGCAGCACGCCTTCGGGGTCGGCACGTCCGACATCACGTGGATGGTCACCGCCTATTTCCTGTCGGCCTCGATCTTCACCCCGCTGCTGGGCAAGTTGGGGGACATGTTCGGCAAGGAGCGCTTCCTGTCGATCGCGCTGGCCGCCTTCGCCCTCGGCTCGCTGGTCTGCGCGCTCGGCAACGGCCTCGGGCTGGAGATCGTCGGCCGCGTCCTGCAGGGCGTCGGCGGCGGCGTCTTCCCGCTGAGCTTCGGCATCGTCCGCGACGAGTTCCCGCGCGAGAAGATCCCGACGGGCATCGCGCTACTCGGCGCGATCGTCGGCATCGGCGCCGCCGTCGGCCTGCCGCTCGGCGGCCTGCTCGTCGACCAGGCCTCCTACCACTGGATCTTCTGGATGTCGGCCGCGATGGGCGTGGTGGCGACCATCACCACCATCAAGTTCGTGCCCGAGTCGCCGGTCCGGACGCCGGGCCGCCTCGACGTCGGCGGCGCCGCGATCCTCGCCGTCGGCCTGTCGTGCGTGCTGATCGCGGTCTCGCGCGCCAACGAGTGGGGCTGGGGCGCGGGCCGGACGCTCGGCCTGATCGCCGTCGGGCTGGTCGTCCTGGTGGCCTTCGTGGCCTTCGAGCGCCGCCACAGCGCGCCGCTGATCAACATGAAGACCTTGGCGCGGCCCGCCGTGCTGACGACCGACCTCGCGACGCTGCTGGTCGGCTTCGGCCTCTTCGGCACCTACGTGTTGATCCCGCAGATGGCCCAGCTGCCCAAGGGCCACGAGATCGGCCTGGGCCTCGACGCGTTCCAGGCCGGCCTGCTGATGGCGCCCGGCGGCCTGGCGATGCTCGTCGTCGCGCCGATCGTCGGCCAGGCCGGCGAGCGCGTCGGCTCCAAGCCGCCGCTGCTGATCGGCTGCGTGATCGCCGCGCTCGGGCTCGTCGGCCTGGCCGAGCTGCACGGCCACGTCGTCGAGGTCATCCTCTGGGGCCTGGTCCTCAACGTCGGCGTCAGCTGCGCGTTCGCCGCGCTGCCCAACCTGATCGTCAACGCGGTCGAGCCGCACGAGACCGGCGAGGCCACCGGCGTCAACACGATCGCGCGCAACGTCGGGGCGTCGCTGGGCGGCCAGGTCGCCGCGTCGATCATCGCCGGCCACGCGATCGCCGGCGGCCTGCCCGCCGAGAGCGGCTTCCGGATCGCGTTCCTGATGAGCGCGGGCGTCGCGCTGGCGGCCGGGGCCTTCGGCCTGCTGATCCCGGCGTCGCGCCCAGCGGGCGCCGCCGCACCGGCCGCCGCCACCGAGCCGACGCGCGCCTGAGCCATGTTCCGCAACGTGCTGGTCGGCCTCAGCCTCACGCCCCGCTCGGAGCGTCCGCTCCGCGAGGCGATCGAGCTCGCCGACCAGCACCACGGACGGCTGACGATCCTCACCGTCCTGCCCGAGTGCCGCTCCTGCGCGTTCGGGCCGATCGAGACCTGCACCGCGGCGCGCGACGTCTCCGACGACCTCTGGCGCACCGGCCAGGCCGCGCAGCGCGCCGCCCTGGAGCAGGTCCCGGCGTGCCTGCCGGTCTCCACGCTGCTGCTGCAGGGCTCGGCCTGGTCGTGCCTGATGCGCGAGCTGCGCGGTGAGCGCCACGACTCGCTCGTGGTCGGCGCCTCCGGCCGCTCGCGCCTCTCGCGCCTGCTGCACCGGTCCTTCGACGACCGCCTCACGCGCTGGTCGCCGGTGCCGGTCCTGGTCGTGCCGCCGGAGGGCCCGACCGACCTGTACGTGTCGCGCGCGGCCCGCCGCCGCGGCGCTCGAACGCGCCTGGCCCGCGATCCGCGCGGGTCCGGCGCGCCTCAGCGCTGAGCGGACGCCGCCTCCAGCGCGGCGCGGTCCCAGGCGCCGCGCTCGGCGGCGGCCTCGTAGGTGCTCTGCAGGAAGTCCAGCAGCGTGGCGTCGGGGTCGGCGGCGCGGCGGACGACCTCGTAGGGCAGCAGGAACTGGCGGAAGTCGTCGTTGTAATAGGCCTCGGTGGGCCGGACGGGGACGTCGCGGAAGCCGTCGGGCTCGGGGTAGGCGTAGGCGTAGAACGCGCCCTCCTCCCCGCCGCCGGGCCAGAAGCCGCAGCTGCTCAGCTCGTGGGAGTAGGCCTCCACCATGACCCAGTCGGCGCAGTTGGGCGCGCCGCCGGGATGGCGCGGAGCGGTGCGGCCGGTGAAGCGCGTGACCGCCAGGTCGAACGAGCCCCAGAAGAAGTGCACGGGGCTGGCCTTGCCGACGAAGCGGCCGCGGAAGTCGTGCAGCACGCGGTCGGCCTGGACGAGCTGGCGCCAGAACGCCTGCGCGGCGGCGGGGTCGTACGAGGCGTGTTGCTCGTCCCGCTCGAACGGGATCGCGGTCTCGACCTCGACCGGCGTCGTGTTGATCTCCACGTCGATGCCGAGGTCGGCCAGCGCGGCCATCGTCTCGGCGTAGAAGCGCGCAACGCTCTTGGGCTCCAGCGCGACGTGGCGCTCGTCGCCGCCCTCGCGGTGCACGTGCAGCCGGTGCGCGCAGAAGTCCAGCTCGATCTCGAACGTCGTCGTGCCGTCCGGGATCGCCCCGGTCGTCAGCCCGCGCGGCGTGACGTACAGCGTCACCTGCCACCAGTGGTTGACCATCGGCGCCTTGGCGAGCCGCACCTTGCCGACGACCTGCGTCCACATGTGCAGCGTCTCGCGCGTGTCGGTCCAGTCCTCGACGCGCAGCGCGGGCCAGTTGTCGCTCATGACCGGACAGGCTGACCGGCCATGAGCGGCCGGTCAAGCGGTGGGCGCGGGGCCGCCGCGCGCGCGACGCGGCGCGGCGCGGCGGCCCGCCCGGGGCTACAGGCCCATGCTGCGGCCGACCAGCTCCTTCATGATCTCGTTGGTGCCCGCGTAGATCCGGTTGACGCGCGCGTCGGCCCAGATCTCGGAGATCTTGTACTCGGTGGTGTAGCCGTAGCCGCCGAAGAGCTGGACGCAGGCGTCGGAGACCTCGGACAGCAGGTCGGTCGTCCAGTACTTGGCCATCGCCGCCTCCTGCACCGTGCAGGTGCCGTCGACGTAGCGGCCGATCGTGCGGTCCATCCAGCAGCGCGTGATGTCGACCTTGGTCTGCAGCTCGGCCAGGACGAAGCGCGAGTTCTGGAACGAGCCGATCGGGCGGCCGAACGCCTTGCGCTCCTTGACGTAGTCGAGCGTCAGCGCGAGCGCCGCCTCGGCGCCGGCCATCGAGCTGACCGCGAGGCCCAGGCGCTCGGGGATCAGGTGCGCCATCAGCTGCGCGAAGCCCGTGCCCTCCTGGCCCAGCATGTTCTCGGCCGGGACGCGGCAGTCGTTGAAGAACAGCTCGGCCGTGTCGTTGGCGTGCTGGCCGCGCTTGTGGATCTGCTTGCCGCGCTCGAAGCCCTCCATGCCGCGCTCGATCACGAACATCGACAGGCCCTTGTGCGGGTCGTCGCCCGTGCGGACGGCGGTCACGACGAGGTCGGCGTTGATGCCGTTGGAGATGAAGGTCTTGGCGCCGTTGATGATGTAGTCGTCGCCGTCCTTCTTGGCGCGCGTGGCGATCGCGCTCAGGTCCGAGCCCGTGCCCGGCTCGGTCATCGCCAGGGCCAGGATCTTCTCGCCCGACGCGACGCCCGGGAACCAGCGCTGCTTCTGCTCCTCGTTGGCGGCGGCGCGCAGGTAGGGCAGGCCGAGGTCGTTGTGGACGGTCGGGCCCATCCACGACGACTGGACGATCGCGTAGGCGGCCTCCTCGGCGAGGATCGCGTTGAAGCGCCAGTCGTCGACCTCGGATCCGCCGTACTCCTCCTCGACGGCCATCGCCAGGAAGCCGTGCTCGGCGGCCTTGGTGAACAGGTCGCGCGAGACGATGTGCGCCTCCTGCCACTCCTCGTGGTGCGGGACGACCTCGGCCGCCAGGAAGCGGCGGAAGCTCTCGCGGTAGTCGTCGTGGACGTCTTCGAACAGCGGGCGCCGGGCGCCGGGAGCGGTGGTGATCGACATGCTGGGACTTTCGATTCCGGTGGTCAGGAAGGCCGCACGTCATACCGCATGACGGGTGCGAGCGCGCTGCCGTCAGGACGGGTCGACGAAGACCGGCGGCTCGTCGGCCATGCCCGCGGTGACCGCCGCGATCTGGTTCGGCTGCCCGATGAGCTGCGCCTGAAGCTCGGATTCGAGCAGCAATGCGGCGCCGCGATCGTCGGAGACCCAGGTGTCCTCGTAGAGGCGCTTGGCGCGGCGGACGGCGTCGGGCGACCGGCCGGCGATCTCGGTCGCCAGCTCCAGCGCCGCGGCCAGCGGGTCGTCGGCCACGCGGGTGACGAGGCCGAGCCGCGCGGCCTCCTCGCCGCTGATCACGCGGCCCGTGTAGGTCAGCTCCTTGGCGCGGTCGATCGGCATCAGCCGCGGCAGCGTCTGGGTGATGCCCATGTCCGGCACCAGGCCCCAGCGGATCTCCATGACGCTGAGCTTCGCGTCCGGCGCGGCGATGCGGACGTCGCCGCCCAGCGCGATCTGCAGGCCGCCGCCGAAGCAGTTGCCGTGGATCGCGACGATCACCGGCGCCTTGACCTGGATCCAGTCGAAGGCCGCGCGCTGCGGGAGGTTGGCCAGGCCGTCGGCGCCCTCGCGCGCGACGAGCTGGTCGGCGGTCAGGCGGCCGCTGCTCATCATCGAGACGACGTCCAGGCCGCTGCAGAAGCTCTTGCCCTCGCCGTGCAGGACCACCGCGCGCACGTCGGGCGCGTCGCGCAGCCGCTCGGCGGCGCCGACGATCTGCTCGAACATCGCGAGGTCCAGCGCGTTGTGCTTCTCGCCGCGCACGAGCGTGACCACCGCCACGCCGTCCTCGCCGACCTGGACCCGGACTCGCCGCTCGTCGCTCATGGGCGGCAATCTACGCGCCCTCGCGCGACCACGGGAGCGCGGCGCCGGCGCGGTGCGCGCCCGACTGTCAAGCTGCCGCGCCATGGAGATCCTGCGCACCCCCGACGAGCGCTTCGCCGACCTGCCCGGCTGGCCGTACGAGAGCCGTCACGCCGAGGTCGGCGACGGCCTGCGGATGGCCTACGTGGACGAAGGCCCGCGCGACGGCACGCCGGTCCTGCTGCTGCACGGCGAGCCGTCGTGGTCGTACCTGTACCGGTCGATGATCGGCCCGCTGGCCGACGCCGGGCTGCGCGCGATCGCGCCCGACCTGATCGGCTTCGGCCGCTCCGACAAGCCCGCCGCGCGCGAGGACTACTCCTACGCCGACCACATGCGGTGGCTGACGGCGCTGGTCGTCGACGTCCTCGACCTGCGCGGCGCCGTGCTCTTCGGCCAGGACTGGGGCGGCCTGCTCGGCCTGCGGCTGGCCGCCGAGCAGGAGGAGCGCTTCGCGGCGATCGTCGCCTCCAACACGTTCCTGCCCACCGGCGACCGCCCGCTCGGCGAGGGCTTCGAGCAGTGGCGCGCGTTCTCCCAGCAGGTGCCGGAGTTCCCGACCGGCGCGATCGTCAACGGCGGCACGACGCGCGACCTGACGCCCGCGGAGATCGCCGCCTACGACGCGCCGTTCCCCGACGAGTCCTACAAGTCGGGCGCGCGCCAGTTCCCGACGCTCGTCCCCGCCTCGCCGCAGGATCCGGCCGTGCCCGCCAACCGCGCCGCCTGGGAGGTCCTGCGGCGCTGGGAGAAGCCGTTCGTCTGCGCGTTCGGCGACCGCGACCCGGTCACGCGCGGCGCCGACCGCGTGCTGCGGGAGCTGATCCCCGGCGCGGCCGGGCAGCCGCACGTCACGCTGGAGGGCGTCGGGCACTTCTCCCAGGAGGACGCGGGGCCGCGGCTGGCGGAGATCGTGATCGCGACGGCGGCCTCGGCCTAGCGGCTGCCGTAGGCCGCCCGCGGCCCGGACCGGTCCCAGACCCGCAGGGCGCCGACGCGGTCGGCGAGCGCGTCGGTCAGCGCGCGGACGCGCGGGTGGTGGAAGGCCAGCGCGACGAGCGCGCCGAGCGCCGCGCCGGCGAGCACGTCGCTGGGGTAGTGGATGCCCATGGCCACGCGGGCGACCGACAGCAGCGTGGCGGCGACCAGCGCCGCCACGCCCCAGGCCCGCGAGCGCAGCAGCAGCGCCACCGCGATCGCGAACGACGCGGTCGCGTGGTCGCTGGGGAAGCCCGCGTCGGCCGCGTGCGCGGCGAACAGGTGGACGTCGCCCGGGTGCGCGACGAACGGCCGCGGGCGGTCGACCACCCGCGCGAGCACGGCGGCCAGCGCGAGCGCCACGCCGGCGCCGAGCCCGGCGGCGACGACGGCCCGTCGGGTCCCGGTCCCCCGGCGACCGCCGACGAGCACGAACGCCGCGATCAGCAGGCCGAGGAACAGCGCCTCCGACGCGTTGGCGTAGGCGACGAGCGGATCCTCCAGCGCGTCGTGGTGGGCCAACAGCGAGTTGAGGTCCTTGACCAGCGTGAAGTCCATCGCCCCGGATCCTCGTCCGCCGCGCCTGAACGAGACATGAACATCGCGTTCACACGGCCTGGCGTTCCGGCCGCGACAGGCCTACCATCGACGGTGTCGTGACCGATGCCGTCGCCAGGGCCCGGGAGCTGATGGAGCGCAGCCGCGCCGAGCACTTCGCGGTCGGGGCCTTCAACGTCGACAACCAGGAGACGCTGCTGGCGATCGCGCGCGCGGCGCAGGCCAAGGCCTCGCCCGTCCTGGTCGAGGTCAGCCACGGCGAGGTCCAGGCGATCGGGCTGGCGAACCTGCGCGACATGGTGGACAACTACCGCGCCGAGCTGGGCGTCGAGATGTACGTCAACCTCGACCACAGCCCGACGGTCGCCGACGCCAAGGCGGGCATCGACGCGGGCTTCGAGCTCATCCACATCGACTACAGCCAGGCCAACAAGGACGCCACCGACGAGGAGATCGTCGCCGCCACGCGCGAGGTCGTCGCCTACGCGCGCGAGACGACCGGCGCGCTGGTCGAGAGCGAGCCCCACTACTTCGGCGGCAGCTCCAACGTCCACGCCGAGGACATCGACTACGACGAGGTCCGCAAGACGTTCTCCACGCCGGAGGGCGCCAAGGCGTTCGTCCAGGAGACCGGGATCGACACGTTCGCCGCCGCCGTCGGCAACCTCCACGGCCGCTACCCCGTGCCCAAGGTCCTCGACCTCGAGCTGCTCGCGAGGATCCGCGCGGCGATCGACGTCAACATCTCGCTGCACGGCGGCTCCGGCACGCCCGGCCACTACTTCGAGGAGGCCGCGCGCATCGGCGTGAGCAAGGTCAACATCAACTCCGACCTGCGCTACGCCTACCGCACGACGCTGGAGAGCCAGCTGCGCGACCACCCCGAGGAGTACGCGATCGTGCGCCTGATCGGCCCGGTGGTCCGGGCCGTCCAGGACGTCGTCGAGGCCAAGATCGACCTCTTCGGGTCGGCGGGGTACGCGCGGCCCTAGCTGTCCTGGTCAAGGCGCGGATCCCGGTCGCGCGGCTGGGCGACGCGACGATCGCGCTCCCGGTCGAGAGCGACGCGTCGCTGCCGTGCCCGGCGTTCGCCTGCGACGCCGCGTGGACCGGGCGGCTGACGCTCACGCGCCGGTCGGTGACCGAGGACCCCGCGCCCGGCGCGCCGAGGCGCCGGTCGACCTACGCCGCGCGCGCCAGCGCCTCCAGCCGCGCGTGCAGCGGGTCGACCCAGCCCTCGTGCTCGGGCTTCATGAGCACCGAGCGCAGGATCCGGACGGTGTCGGCGTCGCGCTCGACGTCGGGGTGCAGCGCGGCGAAGGCCCCGGCGTCGACGCGCAGCGTCGACAGGAACACGGGCTCGTCGGCGTCGGGGGCCATGCCCGCGTGCAGCATCGCCTCGGAGGCCGCGTCGATCTCCGACATCCGGGATCGGCGCGGCCAGTAGCTGACGATGTCCAGCGCCGGGTCGAGGTGGAGTTGGAGCGTGTCGGACGCGCGGACGCGCGCCGCGAGGTCCAGCGCCGCGCGGCGGCACGCCGCGAGGATCGCGCCCAGGCCGCGCTCGCGCTCCAGCGGGAACGCCCGCAGCGTCAGCCACAGCGCGCCGGCCGCCGCGCCCGCGCGCGAGCACTCCAACGAGATCTCGCCGAGGTGCAGCTCGTCGGAGGTGAAGTACGTGTAGGGCGAGTCGTGCCGGTAGAAGCGCCCGACGCCCGGGTCGGCGAACAGCACCGCGCCGCACCCGTAGGGCTGCAGGCCGTGCTTGTGCGGGTCCACGACGACCGAGTCGCAGCCGCCGATCGCCGGGTAGGCGTCGTGCTCGCCGAGCAGGGCGTAGAACCCGCCGTAGGCGCCGTCGACGTGGAGGCGAGCCCCGTAGCGGTCCTTCAGCTCGAGCGCCGCGCGGACGTCGTCGACCGCGCCCAGCCCGGTCGTCCCCGGCGTCAGCACGACCGTCCCCACGTCGCCGCGCCGCAGCTGCGCCGCGACGGCGTCGAGGTCGATCCGCCCGTCCGGGGCGGCGGGCACCGCGCGCGACTCGACCCCCAGCACCTGGCACATGCGCCCGTGCGTGTAGTGCGCGTCGGCGGAGTGCACGACCGCCTTCCCGGGCGCCAGCTCGCGCGCGACCCACAGGGCCTCCAGGTTGGCGATCGTCCCGCTGGAGGTCAGGTGGCCGAGCGCGACCTCGGGCAACCCGAACATCTCGGTCAGCGAGGCCATCACCTCGACCTCCATCGGCGACGTCGCCTGCGAGGCGTCCAGCGCGTGGTTGTTGGGGTTGACGACCATCGCCGCCAGGTACGCGGCCACCGCGACCGGATGCGGCGGCTTGAGCATCTGCCCCGCGTAACGCGGGTGGAAGAACGGCAGCGTCGCGTCCATCCGCTCCGCGTAGTCCTCCAACAACGCGGCGACGTCGACGTCCGGCGTCAGCGCCGGGGCGCCCGGCACCGCACCCCACCGCGCCTCCCACGCCTCGACGCCCTTCAGGGCCTGGTCCACCAGCTCGCGACGGCTGTCCATCCGCCGCATGCTGCCCGGCACGGCCGCGCGGCGCAACGCCGGCGCGCGGACCGCACCGGGATGTGACATATCCGCGTGATCTGTCACACTGCCTCCCGTGTCGGTTCCGGTCCTCCGCGCGCGCCTGGCCGTCGTGCCCGCGCTGCTCGCTGCTGTTGGTGTCCATGTCGGCGTGGCGCAGGCCGCCACGAGGGTCGGCCCGCTGCGGGTCGACCCGGCCCGGACGGCGGTGAAGACCGCGTCGGGCTGGCAGACCGGCTCGCACGTGCGGGTCACGGTCGACGGCGCGCGGATCCGCGTGCGCGCCGCCGGCGGCGCGACGGCGAAGGCCGTCCGGCTCGCGTTCGCCGCGCCCGCGGGCGAGCGGTTCTACGGGCTCGGCGAACGCGCCGACGCGGTCGACCATCGCGGCGCGAGCGTCGAGAACTACGTGTCGGACGGGCCGTTCTCGCCCGACACCTACAAGATCGTCAAGAACACCATCCCGCCCGCCGGGTTCCGCCCGCGCAAGGACGCGACGTACTACCCCGTGCCGTGGGCGCTGTCGTCGCGCGGCTACGGCGTGCTGCTGGAGAACGACCAGCCGAGCACGTTCGACCTCGCGCGCGCCACCCAGCGCGCGTGGTCGATCGAGGTCGACGCGCCGGTCCTGACCGCGCGCGTCTTCGACGGCCACGGCTCGGTCGCCCGCGCGCTGGCCGCGTTCACGAAGGCCACCGGCCGCCAGCCCGCCCCGGGCGCGCCGTGGGCGTTCGGCCCGTGGTTCCAGACCGGCCAGCCCAACACGGTCCCGCTGACCGACGAGGCGTCGTGGCTGGCCAAGCTGCGCGCCGCCGACGCGCCGGTCAGCGCGGCCGAGACGCAGCTGCGCTACCTGCCCTGCGGCCTGGACCGCGGCAACGAGGACTACGAGAGCCGGCGCGTCGCCGCCTTCCACGACGCGGGCCTGGCCGTGTTGACCTACGTCAACCCGATGCTGTGCGAGTCCTACGAGCCGCTGTGGAGCGCGGCGGTCGCGGCCGGCGCGCTGCAGCGGCGCGCCGACGGGACGCCCGCGACGTTCGACTCGTTCGTCGGCGGCACCGGCCCGCTGGGCTTCACGATCCAGCCGGTCGCGCAGTTCGACTTCGCGACCGCCGCCGCCCGCGAGCAGTACGGCGCGGTGCTCGAGCGCATGGCCGCCGCCGGCCACGACGGCTGGATGGAGGACTTCGGCGAGTACACGCCCGACGACGTCGCCGGCGCCGCCACCGGCCTGCACAACCGCTACCCGACGCAGTACCACTGCGCCGCCGAGGCGATCGCCAAGACCATCAACAAGCCGATCGTGCGCTTCCAGCGCTCCGGCTGGACCGGCGCGGCGAGGTGCGCGTCGGACGTCTGGGGCGGCGACCCGACGACGACGTGGGGCTTCGACGGCCTGTCGTCGGCGGTCAAGGAGGCGCTCGGCATGGGCCTGTCGGGCGTCAGCCGCTGGGGCTCGGACATCGGCGGCTACGACACGGTCGCGCCCGACCCGCGGCTGACGCCCGCGCTGCTGAAGCGCTGGATCGAGGTCGGCGCGGTGTCCGGCGTGATGCGGACCAAGTCCTCCGGGTTGGCGATCCCCGGCTACGCGCGCCCGCAGATCTGGGACGCGGACATCGTCGCGACGTGGCGCAAGTACGCCAAGCTGCACACCCAGCTCTACCCCTACATCCTGGCCGCCGACAAGGCCTACCGGTCGACCGGGGTGCCGCTGATGCGCCACCTCGTGCTCGACGACCCGGCGGGCGCGCCGTGGGGCGGCCAGTCCGACAGCGAGTTCCTCTTCGGCCCCAGCGTGCTCGCCGCCCCGATCGTCCAGGCGGGCGCGACGTCGCGCAAGGTCTACCTGCCGCGCGGCCGCTGGATCGACGGCGCGCACGCGCTGGCCTACGACGCCGCCGACGGCGCGTTCCACGCCCGCGCGGGCGGGATCGTCCGCGGCGGCCGGACGACCACCGTCCGCGCCGGGCTCGACACGCTCCCGCTCTACGTCCGCGCCGGCGCGGTCCTGCCGCTGCTGGACGCCGACGTCGACACGCTCGCCGACACCGGCGCCACCGCGCCCGCGGGCGTCACGCGCCTGAAGGACCGCGCCGGCCACCTGCGGCTGCTCGCGTTCCCGAGCGCCGGGACGACCGACGCCACCATGTACTCCGGCGAGCCGATCCGCTCCCGCGTGGCGGGCGGCACCTGGACGCTGACGCTGCGCGGCAGCCGGTCGCGCACCTACGACGTCGAGGCCCCGCTGGCGGGGATCGCCGGCCGCCACGGCGCCTGCCGCGTCACCGGCGCGACGAGCAAGACCATCAAGAACGGCGTCCTCCACGCGACGCTCGGCGGCCGCACGGCGACGCTGCGCGTCCGCGGCCGCTGCTAGCCGCAGTCCAGGCAGCGGAGGCCCGGCGGCGCCCAGCCGGGCGCCAGGGCCTTCGCCGTGGGCATGTAGAGCCGCAGTGTGACGACGAAGCGCCCGGCCGGCGCGGGCAGCCAGTTGGCCGTGGCGCCCGCGGGGGCGGCGTGCGACAACGTCAGCCTGATCCTGCCGTCGCCGGCGACCAGGCCCGGCGAGCGGTCGCCCAAGGCGTAGCGCCCGAGCGGGTTGTCGTACAGGTGCAGCGCGGCGTCGTACATCGTCAGCGACCAGAAGGCGCGCGTGGGCAGCGGCGTGGGCAGCGTGAGCGCGTAGCGGTGGGCGCCGCTCAGCGGGCGGCCCTCGGAGTCGTAGGCGGCGTTGGGGTAGGTCGCCTCGGCGGGCGTGTTGGCCCACAGGCCGATCTTGGCGACGCTCGCGCGCAGCCAGTAGTCGGTGCCGTAGTCACCGGTCTTGGGGTCCAGGACGACCCAGCCGTGGTGCTCGCGCGCGCCGGCGGCGCGGCGGCGGGCGACGCGCGCCGCCACGGCGGCGGGGCCGGCGGCGATCCCGCGCAGCAGCGCCGCGCGCGTCCGGGCGGGCAGGGCCCGGGCGCGGGCGGCGAGGCCGGCGCCGATGCCGTAGCGCGCCAGCGGCGCGAGGTCCCGCCGCTCGGCCGCGCTGGGCGGGTTGGCGGAGAGGAAGCCGTCGTAGGCCTCGACGAAGGCCATGCCCTTGGGGACGGTCCCGGGCTTGCGGCCGGGCTGCCGGTCGAGCACGATCGGCGCGGCGCCGTTGAGCGTGTATTGGCCGACCAGCTCGCGCAGCGACGGCAGCGTGTCGGACGGCAGCAGCAGCGTGCGCCCGAGCACGAGCGCCGCGTCGGTCGGGCTGCGCAGCAGCCGCACGCCGGCGGGCGCGGTCCCGTGCCACCCCGGCCCGACGACCATCGCGTCGACCGCGCCGTCGCCGGTCGTCCGCGTGCCCGCGTAGCCGACGACGTTCGTGTAGGCGTCCATCACCTGCACCATGTGGTACCGGCCGGGCTCGGCGGGCAGGTGCACGGTCTGCGGCCCCTGCGCGAGGTCGAGCTTCGCCACGGCGTAGGCCGTGTCGACGTTCGGCATCACGACGAGCTTGTTGGAGGGGTCGATCGGCCCCGCGATGCTGACCAGCGCGTTGGTCGGGAACGTCGTCTGCGAGTCGAGGCTGAGCAGCGGCGGATACCCGTGGACGTAGGCGGCCAGGCCCGCCCGGTAGGCGGCGTCGCTGGCGGCCGACGCCGCGCCCGCCGACGCGGACGCGGCGCCGGTCAGCGCCATCGCCATCGCCATCGTCAGGACCACCGCGCGCCGCCCCCGCTTCCGCATGCGCGCACCGTAACGGGGCGCGGGGTGCGAAAGCGAGGGCCGACCGCGTCGGGTCCCGATCGTCGGGTCGGCCGCGAAGCCGCCCCTAGCGCGAGGGCGTCAGCCGGAAGGAGCGCACCGCGCCGGCGCAGGTGCCGAGCCTGGCCGCGCGGGCGCGCATCGTGACGGTCACGCTGCCGTCCAGGCCGCCGGCGCGCGGGGTCAGGCGGATGCTGTCGGTGCGGCGCAGGAAGCGGCGGGTCGCCGGCTTGGCCAGCGTCAGCCGCAGCGGCCGAGCGGCCGTCAGCGGCCACCCGGCCTGGGCGGGCGCCTGGAAGATGTCGTTGACGTAGACGTGGGCCGACCGCCGGCAGGTCAGCGACAGCCCGATCCGCAGCCAGGTGACGTGCGCGCCGTCGGCGGCCACCCGCGCGGCGACGTAGCCGCCGTGGCCGACGTAGCGCGCGTAGCGGGTCGCCGAGCCCGTGGAGGGCGCCTGGGGCGTGGGCGTGGCGGCGGGCGCCGGCGTGACGGCCGCCGGCGGCGGGACGGCGGCCGGCGCCGCGGGCGCCGGGGCGGCCGGCGCCGGCGCGGGCGGCGGCGCGAGCGCCGCGACCCAACCGGCGATCCAGGACGAGAACGCGTCCACGCGCGTGTAGAACCCCGGCCGGGTCGGCGAGCAGCTCGCCGCGCCGAAGCTGACGATGCCGATCTCCACCGGCGTGCCGTCGGCGCGCGCGGCGATCAGCGGGCCGCCGCTGTCGCCGTTGCAGACGCCGGTGATCCCGCGCGGGTCGAGGGCGCACAGCGTGCTGGAGGTGTCGAGGCGCGCGCCGACCGCCTGCGCCTGGGACGTGCAGAAGCTCGGGCTCTGCACGACCTGGCCGCCGCTCCGCAGGTCCTCCGACGGCTCGTCGCCGCCGAGCGTGTCGACGCCCCAGCCCTCCGCCACCGCCGCGGTGCCGGGCGCGAGCAGGGCGCTGTCGGCGCGGGTGGCCGGCGACAGCGGCGGAGCCGGCGTCGGCGTGGTCAGCCGCAGCAGCGCGAGATCGCCGGAGCTGTCGGCGGGCGACCAGGCGTAGGACACCACCTGGCCGACGCGGGTGAAGGACCCCGCCGGGTCGGCCGCGCGCACCGCGCCGGTCTGCACGACGAACGTGCCGGCGTCCAGCAGCGCGCCGGTGTCGGGGTCGTGCACGCAGTGCGCGGCGGTCAGCACGACGTTGGCGGCGATCACCGATCCCGAGCACTGCCCGACGTCGTTGGCGACCAGCGCCAGCGGCCCCGCGCCCGTCGCGACGGTGCCGTCGATGATCGACGCGTGCGCGACCGGCGCCGCCGGCGCGTCGGCGGCCGTCCAGCCGACCATCGCGGCAGCCGCCAGGACCGGCGTGACGAGGCGAGGGACGAGGCGCATGGGGACGGGAGAGGACGCTACTCCTCCGGCGCCGGACCGGAGCGGGTCCCGACGCGCCGCGTTCGGCCACCCGCCGCCCGGCGCCGCGGGCCGACCGCGTCAGATCCCGATCGTCAGGTTCGCCACGAAGCCCTGCTCGGCGCTGCCGGTCATGGTCGCCAGCTGGTGGATCGCCCGGTCGTCGCCGAAGACCATGTCCGAGGACAGCGACGTCCGCGCCAGGTTGGCCGCGCTGCCGGAGTAGCGCGTCGCGGCGTACACCTTCTTGCACGCCGCGGCGGGCAGCGCGATCTGCGAGGTCTTGACGATCGGCCCGTTGGCCACCGCCTTGGCGACCGACGCGTACACCTCGAAGTGGATGTGCGGCCAGCGGCCGGAGTAGCAGCCGGGGAAGATCGTGCGAAACCACGCCCGGCCGTCGGCGTCGGTCCTGGCGATGCCGCGCAGGTAGTTCTCGTCGGCGATCGCCTGCGAGTACATGGAGTAGCGCCCGAGCCGGTCGCAGTGCCACAGGTAGACGGCCAGGCCCGAGAGCGGCCGGTAGCCCTTGGCCGCGTCGGTCACCGTGAGGTTCACGCGCAGCGGCACGCCGGTGGCGAGCGTCCGCCGGTCGCCGAAGCTGCGCCGGATGTCGTGGCGCACGATCCCCGAGTCGTCGAGCACGTCGGGCCCGTTGGACCCGTCGCCCGGGTACGGCCCGGCCGTCTCGGTCGGCACCGTGCCCGTCGGCGTCCTGGCGAGCGCGGCGCCCGCGCCCAGCGCCGAGAGGATCGTCGCCGCCCCGCCCGCGCCGAACAGCTTCAGCGCGTCGCGGCGCGAGGCCAGCCGGACGAGGTCCTCGTGCAGCCCTTCACCGTGGTCGTCATGTCCCATGGCGGGCACCCTCCACCCCCACGCTGGGAAACCGCTGGGAGCGGCTCGGGGATCGCCTGGGTCGCGCGGACGGCGGGTCTCAAAGTCTCCATCCCGGGACCGACTACCCCGTCTATGCTCCGCCTCGGTCTGCCGCCCGTGCGCTCGCTGCGCCTCAAGCTCGTCCTCACCATCGTCCCGATCGCCGTCGTGGCCATCGCGGCGATGACGTTGCTGGCCATCAACAAGGCCTCCGACGCCCAGCGCAAGTCGGAGTCCGCGCACCTCACCGAGCTGACCCGCCGCAACGCCGAGAGCGCCAACGCCAAGTTCGGCGAGGCGTCCGACACGGCCAAGAACATCGCCGCGACGTTCGCCTCCTACCGGGACGGCGACCGCGCCGAGGCCGAGCGGATGCTGCACAGCGTCGCCGTCGCGCACCCGGACCTGCTCGGCTTCTGGACGCAGTGGGAGCCCAACGCGTTCGACGGCCGCGACGCCGCCCTCGCCGGCGCCGAGGGCCAGACGAAGTCCGGGCGCTTCTCGCCCTACGTCGCCTACGGCGCCGACGGCGCGCTGAACCTGACCGCGGTCGACGAGATCGACGGCAACTCGTACTACGACGTCCCCAAGGCCACCAAGAAGTCGTTCGTCGTGCAGCCCTACATCTACGACGGCACGTTGATGACGTCGTACGTGTTCCCGATCCTGCGCCACGGCCACTTCACCGGCGTCGGCGCCGCCGACATCGCGCTCAACGCGCTCAACGCCGCCACCGCCAAGACCAAGGTCCTGAAGTCGGGCTACGCGATGATCGTGTCCAACAACGGCACGTTCGCCTCGGCGCCCGACGCCAAGCTCGTCGGCCGCTCGACGCTGGCCCAGCAGGCCACCGCGCTGAAGGCGCCGATGCTCACCCGCATCGCCGCGGCCGTCAAGGCCCACCGCGGCGGCCAGGTCGAGGCCGACGACCCGTTCCACCCGGGCCGCCGCGCGATCGTCTCCTGGGCGCCGGTCAAGACCGGCGGCTGGGGCTACATCACGGTCGCGCCCAAGAGCGAGGTCTACGCCGCGGTCACGTCGCTGCGCGACCGCCTGCTGCTCGTCGCGGTCATCGCGCTGCTCGTGCTCGTCGGCGCGGTCGTCCTCGTCGCGCGCCGCCTGACGCGCCCGATCGGCGGGTTCGTGACGCGCCTGGAGCAGCTGTCCACGGTCGACGTCGCCGCGCTGAGCGACGGCATGGGCGCGATGGCCACCGGCGACCTGACGCGGTCCGTCGAGCCGACGACCGAGCCGCTGGAGGTCCACGGCGCCGACGAGATCGCCCGCGCCGGCCACGCGCTCAACGAGGCCATCGCCAACACCGGCGAGTCGCTGCGCGCCTACGAGCGCACGCGCGGCGCGCTGTCGGAGATGATCGGCGGCGTCGCCCGCAGCGCCGACCAGCTCAACAGCGCCTCGCAGGAGATGTCCTCGACGGCCGAGCAGACCGGTCGCGCCGTCCAGGAGATCGCCACGGCGGTCGAGGGCGTCGCCCACGGCGCCGAGCGCCAGGTCAAGATGGTGGCCGAGACGCGCCGTCGCACCGACACGGTCGGCGACGCGGTGCGCGACAGCGCCGACGTCGCCCAGGCCACGGCCGCCGCGGCCGACCGCACGGCCGAGGTCGTCTCCGAGGGCGTCGCCGCCGCCACCGCCGCGACCGACGCGATGGCCGCCGTCCGCGACGCCTCCGGCGACGCGACGTCGGCGATCCGCGAGCTGGCCGGCAAGTCGGAGGAGATCGGCGGGATCGTCGCCTCGATCTCCGGCATCGCCGAGCAGACCAACCTGTTGGCCTTGAACGCCGCCATCGAGGCCGCGCGCGCCGGCGAGCAGGGCCGCGGCTTCGCCGTCGTCGCCGAGGAGGTCCGCAAGCTCGCCGAGGAGTCCTCGTCGGCCGCGTCGTCGATCTCCGCGCTGATCTCCGAGATGCAGGAGGGCACGGGCCGCGCGGTCCGCGCCGTCGAGCACGGCGCGGAGCAGACCGGCGCCGGCACGGCGACCGTCGAGCAGGCCGCCGCGGCGTTCGCGTCGATCGGCACCGCCGTCTCGGAGGTCACCGAGCAGGTCGGCGCGATCGCCGACGCCGCCGACCGCGTCGTCGGCGAGCTGGCGCGCGTGCAGGAGGAGGTCGCCGAGATCGCGGGCGTCGCCGAGGACTCCTCGGCCGCGTCCGAGCAGGTGTCGGCCTCCACGCAGCAGACGTCGGCCTCGACCGAGCAGGTCGCGGCCTCTGCCCAGGAGCTCGCGCGCACCGCCGCCGAGCTGCGCGAGGCGATCGCGGCCTTCCGGCTCTGATCGCCTCCGGGCCTCCGCGCGCCGCTTGGGGATCTCCCCGATGCGGGCGCGCGGCGGCCGGCGGATCCTTCGGGCCGCGGGTGCTCGGGCCCGGCGACCAAACTCCGGGACGCCGACGCCGCGCCGCGGTTAACGGACCGGTCGCCGACGCGGCCGCCCCGCACATCGACGAAGGGAACCGCCATGCCCCACCCGCTCCTCCGCCACCTCGCACCCGCCGCGCTCGCCGGCCTCGCCGTCACGGCGGCCGCCGCGCCCGCGCACGCCGGCACCACGACGCCGCCCGTGCCCGTCGCCCAGAACGTCATCGAGCACACCGTCTGGGAGGGCGACCAGTCGCTGTCACCGGACCCGGGCCGCCGCGGCCAGGCGCGCACGGAGATCTGGCAGGGCAGCGACGCGACCCGCATCGTGTACGCGATCGACGGCCGCCTCCGGCAGGAGACCGTCTACCGCGACGGCCGCTTCACGACGTGGCTGGCGCCGGAGAACCGGATCTTCGGCGGCACGCTGACCTTCCCCGACAACAACGCCTACTCGTCGCGGGCCACGCAGGAGCGGACGATCCGCGCCGAGGTCGCGGCCGGGCACCTGGCGCCCGCCGGCGAGACCGAGGTCTCCGGGCACGCCGCGCTCGTCCTGCGCTCGACGCCGACGGCCACCGGCGACCGCGACACCCGCAGCGAGGTCGTCGTCGACCGCGACACCTACGAGCCGCTCGTGCGCACCGTCCGGTCCACCGACGGCCGCGTGCTCCAGACCCGCAGGCTCGTGGTCAGCGAGGACCTGCCGCGAACCGTGACGAGCAACGCGCTGCTGCGCCTGGCCGACCATCCCGGCGCGGCGGTCGACCGGTCGGCGTCGGCCACGCGCAAGAAGACGAGCAAGGCCACCAAGAAGGCCTCCCACCGGCGCGCCGCCGCGCGCCGCCACGCCGGCGGCCACAAGAAGTGATCACCAGCCGCCGCCTGCGCGCGGCCGCCGCGCTGCCCTGCGTGGCGGCCGCGGTGGCCGCGGGCGCGGGCACCGACACCGCCCAGGCCGCGCAGGGCCGCGCCGTCTGCGTCTCGCGGGCGACGCTCTACGAGACGCCGAACGGGATCCCGGTCGGCGAGGTCACCCGCGACGACCGCGTGATCCCGCTGCGCTGGGCGAGCGGGCGGGTCTGGGTGCGCGTGCGCACCACGTTCGGCCCGCGCGGCTGGATGCGCGCCAGGCACCTCTGCTGATGGCCGCCCTCCCCTCCACCGCGACCGTGTACCGCCGGCGCCGCCGCCTGCTCACCGACCACGACCTCGTGACGGCCGTCCGCGCCGGCGACGAGGACGCGTTCGCCCTGATCTGCGAGCGCTACGAGCCGCGCCTGGTCGGGTTCGCCGCCCGCGTGCTCGGCCCCGAGCGCTCCGCCGCCGAGGACGTCGTCCAGGACGCGCTGCTGCGCACCCACCGCACGCTGCTGCGCGACGACCGGCCGATGGCGCTGCGCGCGTGGCTGTACCGCGTCGTGCGCAACGGCTGCCTGGACGAGCTGTCGCGCGGGCGCCGCGAGCTCGCCTCGCTCGACGACCTGCAGCCGGCCGCCGAGCCGGCGGCGCCCGGCCCCGGGCCGGCCGAGCTGATCTCCACGCGCGAGCAGGCGCGCGACGTCCTGGGCGACCTGGCCGCGCTGCCCGCCGCGCAGCGCGCCGCGATCCTCGGCCGCGAGCTCGAGGGCCGCTCGCACGAGGACGTCGCCCGCGAGCTGGGCGTCAGCGTCCAGGCCTCGCGCAACCTCGTCTTCCGCGCGCGCGAGAACCTGGTCCGGACCGCCGAGGCCCGCGCCGCGTCCTGCCTGGACGTGCGCGACGACCTCCTGCGCGCCCACGACGCCCGCCGCCGCGCGAGCGCGCGGACCTACCGGCACCTGGCCGGCTGCGCGGCGTGCCGCGCGTACCGCGCCGAGCTGCAGCGGATCCGCGGCGCGCTGCACCTCCTGGCGCCGGCGCCGGTGCTGCTGGCGGCCGCGCTGACGTTCAAGGCCATCATGTCGTCGGCGGGCGGTGGCTCGGCGGCCAAGACCGTGACGGTCGTCGCGGCGGGCGCCGCGCTGACCGGCGGCGCGATCGAGCTCGCGCCGCACGTCCTGCGGACCGGCGACCCCGCGCCGGTGGCGCTGCGCAGCCCGGTCCTGCCGGGCGGCGCGCTGGCCGTCGGCGCGCCGCTGCCCGCGCGCACCGCGCTCGTCCTGCGCGACGTCCGCCTGCCGGAGGACGCGCCGCGCGTCGCCCGCCGCGTCGCGCTGGACTGCCCGGCCGGGATGGCCGTGGCCGGCGTCGTGCCGGGACGCGGCGGGCCGGCGCGCGGCCTGGATCCCGACACCCCGCCGGGCACGAGCCGCCGCGCGACGATCGTCCTCGCGGCCTCGCCGCGGCCCGCCGGCGGGATCGTGCACCTCGGCGTCGTCTGCCGCGTCCCGGACGCGCGCGGCTCGCTGCTGGCCGGGCCCGCCGCGGCGTTCACGGCCGCCGCGCCCACGCGGCTGCGCCACGTCTGCCGCGCGCGGATCTACCTGCGCTCGGCGCCGAAGGGTCCGACGGTCGGCTCGGTCTTCCGCGGCCAGCCGCTGGCGCTCCAGCGGCGCCGCGACGGCTGGGTGGCGGTCCGCACCGACGCGGGCGCGCGCGGGTGGCTGCCGGCGGCCGGCGTCTGCTGAGCCGCCGCCGCCCGCGGCGCGCGCGCCGCGCCCGCTGCTCAGTGCGCGAACGCCTTGCGGCCCGCGGCCTCGCGGTCCACCGCGCCGTGGCGCTCGAGCACCGCGGTCTGCCCGCGCAGGTCGTCGAGCAGCAGCTCGGCCATGTCGTGGGTCATGCCCGCGCGGACGACCATGCGCAGGACCGAGAGGTCCTCGCGGTTCTCGGGGAACGTGTAGGCCGGGACCAGCCAGCCGCGCTCGCGCAGCCGCTCGGAGACGTCGAAGACCGTGTAGTTGATGACCTCGGGCTTCAACGTGAACGCGAAGACCGGCAGCTCGCTGCCGTCGGTGAGCGTCCGGTACGGGCCGATCTCGGCGATCTCGGCGGCGAGGTGGCGGGCCACGGCGCTGGACGCCGCCTGCACGGCCGTGTAGCCCTCGCGCCCGAGGCTGAGGAACATGTAGTACTGCACGACGACCTCGCCGCCCGGCCGCGAGAAGTTCAGCGCGAACGTCGGCATCTCGCCGCCGAGGTAGTTCACGCGGAAGACGAGGTCCTCGGGCAGCGCGTCGGCGTCGCGCCACAGCGCCCAGCCGACGCCCGGGTACACGAGCCCGTACTTGTGCCCCGAGGCGTTGATCGACTGCACGCGCGGCAGGCGGAAGTCCCACACGACGTCGGGCTGGATGAACGGCGCGACGAAGCCGCCGGACGCGGCGTCGACGTGGATCGGGACGTCGAGGCCGGTCCTCAGCGCGAGGTCGTCGAGGCCGGCGGCGATCTCGGCGACCGGCTCGTAGCTGCCGTCGAACGTCGACCCGAGGATCGCCACGACGCCGATCGTGTTCTCGTCGCAGGCCGCGACGGCGTGCTCGGCGTCGAGGTGGAAGCGCTCGCCCTCCATCGGCACCAGCCGCGGCTCGACGTCCCAGTAGCGGCAGAACTTGTCCCAGCAGACCTGGACGTTGGCGCCCATGACGAGGTTGGGCTTGTCGGTGGACTTGCCCTCCGCGCGGCGCCGGGCGCGCCAGCGCCACTTCAGCGCCATCCCGCCGAGCATCGCGGCCTCGCTGGAGCCGGTCGTCGACGTCCCGACGGCGTCGCCCTCGCCGGGCGCGTTCCACAGGTCGCCGAGGATGTTGACGCAGCGCTTCTCCAGCTCGGCGGTCTGCGGGTACTCGTCCTTGTCGATCATGTTCTTGTCCGCCGTCGCGGCCAACAGCTCCGCGGCCTTCGGCGGCATCCAGGTGGTGACGAACGTCGCGAGGTTCAGCCGCGCGCTGCCGTCCAGCATCAGCTCGTTGGTGATGAGGTCGAAGGCGACCCCGCTGCCGGTGCCGGTGTCGCGGAGCCGATGGCGCGGCAGGGTCGCGGCCTCCGCGTCGCGGACGAGCGACGAGGAGATCAGCGAGGCGGGATGGTCGACGCCGGAGGTGCGCATCCGCCCATGGAAGACGGCGGGCGCGGTGCCCGCATCACCCCGATCGGAGGATGCGCGGCGCCCGGCGAGGCCGGCGCGGGCTCGGCGCGCGGCGTCAGGTGCGCGGTCGCGACGTGGCTGACGACGACCGCGACGATCACGACCGGCAGCACGTCGGTCCCGTCGGCGCCGAGCAGGACGGTGGCCAGCAGCGCCGAGGTCAGCGGCAGGCCGAGCATCGTCGCCGACATCGCGCCGATCCCCATCGCCACGGCCGGGACCAGCGGCAGCCCGGGCAGGCGCGAGGCGAGGATGCCCGCCGCGGCCCCGAGGTACATGGCGGGGAAGATCGGGCCGCCGCGGAAGCCGCTCAGCGACAGGGCGTAGGCGATGCCCTTGGCGGCCAGCAGCGCGCACAGCGCGCCGACCGACCAGCTCGACGCGCCGCCGACCAGGCCCGGGAGCGCCGTCTGCCCCGAGAACAGCACGTCGGTCGCGGGCCTGCCGGTGACCTGGCCGAAGCCGACGGCGAGGCCGCCGATCAGCAGGCCGAGCAGCGGCAGGGCGAGCGACATCCGGCGTCGCGCGTGCGCGCGAACCGCCTTGGCGGCGGCGAAGATCGCCACCCCGGCCACCGGCAGCAGCAGGCCGAACCCGAAGGCGTACAAGAACCACGTGGCGGTCGGATGGCCGATCGGCGGCAGGTCGGGGAGCGCCAGCGACAGCTCGCCGAAGCCGGTCAGCGAGTTCAACCCCACGAACACCAGCGAGCCGATCCCGGCGGCCAGCAGCCCGGGCAGCAGCACGACGCCGACCATCGCGCCCCCGAGCCCGGCGGCCTCCAGCAGCAGGAACGCGGCCAGCAGCGGCGAGCCCATCAGCGCGCCGATCGCCGCGAAGCTGCCCGCCGCCGCGATCGCCGCCACGGCCTGGTCGGGCGCATCGCGCGCGACCAGCCGGGTCGCCAGCGCGCCGAGGCCCGAGCCGAGCAGGACCAGCGGTGCCTCCGGGCCGAGCACCGCGCCGAGGCACAGCGTGGCCAGCGACGCGAGCAGGATGCCGGGCAGGTCGATCGGCGCCACCGTGCCCGCGGGATGGAAGCCGTCGGCCGGGGAGTGGCCGCCGGTGCCGGGCAGCCGCGCGATCGCCAGCGCGGTGAGCGCGCCGCTCAGCGCCAGCCACGGCAGCGGCCACCAGGCGGGCACCGACCCGAAGCCCAGCGTCCCGGGCAGGTGCTGGAAGATCCCGCGCTGCGCCTGCTGGACGACCTTCAGGTAGCCGTAGGCCAGCGCGGAGATCGGCGCGCCGATGACGGCCGCGAGCGCCAGCAGCCGCACGTACGCCCGACTGCGCAGCAGCGTTCCCGGATCGGGCATGGGCCCACCACAGCGGATCGGGCCCCGGTCGTCGTCACCCGGTCGGGATGACGCCGCGTGCGGGCCCGTGCACGACGATCGGGCCGTGGGGACCGAGACGACGAACGAGCGCGGCACGCGGGGGCTGCGCGCGCGCCGCCGGTCGAAGTTCGAGCGCCGGGCCGAGCACGCCATCGCCACCCGCCACGCCTTCCGCTACCTGGCGATGGCGACGATCGTGCTCTCGGCCGGCGCCGCGGTGCTCGTGTGGGCGGTCGACCGCCGCGACTTCCCGACGGTCGGCGACGCGTTCTGGTGGGCGCTGCAGACGCTGTCGACCGTCGGCTACGGAGACGTCGTCCCCCACTCCACGTGGGGGCGCGCCGTCGGCAGCGTCGTGATCGTGCTGGGCGTGACGTTCCTGGCGATGCTCACCGCGGCCATCACCTCCTACTTCATCGCCGCCGACCAGGAGCGGCGCGAGGCCGAGGTCGAGCGGATGCGCGGCCGCCGGGCCGTCGACCGCGACGCGCAGCTGGCCGAGATCCTCGAGCGCCTGCGCGCGATCGAGGGCCGGCTCGGGTCGCGCGACGGCGGTTAGCCCCTGAGCGGCGCGCGCGGGCGGTGGCCGTCGTGCTCGCTCACTGCAGCTCCGCGGTGCGCTCGGCGAGGATGATCCGGCCGGCGGCCTCGATCAGCGCCAGGTGCGAGAACGCCTGCGGGAAGTTGCCCAGGAAGCGCCCGGTGTCGGCGTCGAACTCCTCGGCGTACAGGCCCATCGGCGACGCGACGCGCAGCAGCCGCTCCATCAGGTCGCGCGCCCGCTGCTCGGCGCCGACGATCGCCAGCGCCGAGACCAGCCAGAACGAGCAGATCAGGAACGTGCCCTCCTTGCCCTCCATGCCGTCGTCGGTCTCGCCCGTGCGGTAGCGCAGCACGAAGCCCGCCTCGGTGAGGTCGTGCTCGATCGCCAGCACGGTGGCCCGGATCCGTGGGTCGTCGCCGGGCAGGAAGCCGAACAGCGCGGCCAGCAGCGTCGAGGCGTCCAGCGCGTCGGTCGCGTAGTGCTGGCGCAGCACGCCGTCGGCGGTGACGCCGTGCTCCAAGATGTCGGCCTTGATCTCGTCGGCGACCGCCTGCCACTTCTCGCCGATCCGCGGCTCGCCCCAGATGTGGGCGAGCTTCGTCGCGCGGTCGAGCGCGACCCAGCACATCAACTTGCTGGAGACGTAGTGCTGCGGGGCGCCGCGCGCCTCCCAGATGCCCTGGTCGGGCTCGCGCCAGACCTCGATCGCGCACGCCGCCTGCGCCTCGACGACCGGCCACAGCCGGCGCGGGAGGCGCCCGCTGCGGCGGGTGTGCAGCAGGATCGAGTCCAGCGCGGCGCCGAAGACGTCGTTCTGCTTCTGGTCGAAGGCGCCGTTGCCGATCCGCACCGGCTGGGCCCCGGCGTAGCCGGTGAGGTCGTCGCGCGTGCTCTCGGTCAGGTCGCGGCGGCCGTCGATCCCGTACATGATCTGCAGCGACCCGTCCTCGTTGAGCCCGAGGTCGCCGATGAACTGCATGAACTCGTCGGCCTCCCAGTCCAGGTTGAGGTAGTGCAGCGCCTGCAGCGTGAACGTCGAGTCGCGGATCCAGGTGAAGCGGTAGTCCCAGTTGCGCGCGCCGCCGGGCGTCTCGGGCAGCGACGTCGTGCCCGCCGCGACCGTCGCGCCGGTCGGCATGTAGGTGAGGCCCTTGATCGCCAGCGCCGAGCGCTGGATGTGCGTCCGCCAGGTGTGGTCGGGGATCCGGGCGCGCTCCAGCCAGGCGCGCCAGAACCGCATCGTGCTCTCCAGCCGCTCGTGCGCGTCCTCGAGGTCGGTCGGCGCCGCGAGCTGCTCGGCCCACGACAGCGCGCAGAACACGCGCTCGCCGGAGCGCAGCACGTGCCGCGCGCGCACGCGGTCGCCCTCGACCCCCAGCGCCATGTCGGTCGTCAGGCGCAGCGTCTGGCCGGTGCCGGTGGCGTCGGCGCGATGGCGGCCCTCGGCCAGCGACCACTGGGCGGGCACGCGGCCGTAGTCGAAGACCGGCTCGCAGACCATCTCGACCTCGACGTCGCCGTCGAGGCACTCGACCGTGCGCACGAGCATGTGCTCGGCGTCCTCGTCGGTCGGCGGCCGCGTGTGCGGGGTGATCGCGTCCTCGTGACGGCGCGGGCCCATCGTCAGCGCGTCGCGCACCACGAGCCAGCCGCCCGGCGCGTGCCAGGTCGTCAGCAGCGTGTTCGTGCCCGGCTCGTAGGCGCGGCCGGACGGCACGTTGATGCCGTACGGGCCGAGGCGGAACGACCCGGCGCCGCGGTCCAGGAGCGTGCCGAACACGCTCGGGGCGTCGAAGCTCGGCACGCACAGCCAGTCGACCGCGCCGTCGGGGGCGACGAGCGCGCCCGTGTGGCAGTTGGAGAGGAACGCGTACTCGGCGATGGGCGGGAACGGCGACGGCGCGGCGGCGCTCTGGGGCGCGGGCGCGGCCTCGGTCGCCCCGTTGGGCGTCGCGGCGGTGGCCATGGGCCGATGCTGCGACCCGGCCGTCGGCCGGTCATCACCTCATCGGGGTGAACCCCGGCGGCGCGCGTCGGCCACCAGCCCGCCGATCAGCTGCCCGCCCTCGATCCAGGTGGCGAGGTCGAGCAGGGCGGCGACGCCGATCGCGACCCACTCCAGCCCGTGGACCCCGTTGGAGGTCAGGCCCCACATCAAGGGCCAGGTCATGGTCGTGTACGGCGCGACGAAGAACCCGACGATCGGGATCGCCCAGTGGCCGTCGAAGGAGTCGCGCACCCAGCCGTGGCCGAAGATCCAGAAGGCCAGGATGAAGACGCGGGGCCAGATCTGGGACGAGACGAACCAGAACCACCCGAACCAGTGCGTCGAGTCGTCGCCCGGCGTCGACGGCACGTTGGCGCTGAGCGGCGTCCGGTTGAAGCTCATCGGAGCGTGTGAGGACATCGTGACCCGATCGTGGCGCCGGGTCCGAGGCGCGGCTTCACCTCATCGGGATGAACGTGGAACAGTGGTGCGTGCCTCACCGTGGAGGTGGGCGGGCCTCCTTGCCCTTGCGGCGTTTCGGCCGGGATCGTCCGGTGCGCACCCTGAACCTGCCGCCCTCGGAGGTGTGCACGTGCCCGGACCGCCCGGAGCCCTGCGCTCACGCGCTGCCGATCCACCGCCGCCACGCGTCGCGGTCCTGGAGGGCGGACGAGCGCCGGCGTCCGGACGGGCGGAGCCGCGCGTCCGGCTCGTGCGCCGGCTCGTCGCGACGACCGACGACCGCGCGGTCGTCCTGTCGGCGCCCGCCGGCTACGGCAAGACCGCGCTGTTGGAGGCGTGGCTGGCGGCCGACCCGCGCCCGGCGCGCCGGATCGCCGTCGACCGCCGCCGCGGGAGGGCGGCCGCGGCGGCGCGCGAGCTCGCCGACGCCGTCGCCGCGCTGCGCGGGACGACCGCGCGGGCGCTGCTGGTCGTCGACGACGCCGACGCCGCCGGCGGCGCGCTCGCCGCCCGGGCGCTGGAGGCCGCCGAGCACGACCTGCCCGCCACGGTCACGGTCGTCGTCTCGTCGCGCTGCGCGCCGCCCGCGCCGGTCGGCCGGCTGCGCGCGGCCTGGTCGGTCCTGGAGCTCGGCGCCGAGGAGCTGGCGCTGACCCACCACGAGGCCGCGGCGCTGCTGAGCGCTGAGGGGCTGTCACTGGACGCGGGCGCGATCGCGGCGCTGATGGCGCGGACCGAGGGCTGGCCGTGCGGGCTGCGGCTGGCCGGCCTGGCGATCGCCGGCGCGGAGGATCCCTCCCGCGCGGCGCGGGCGTTCACCGGCGCCGATCGGCTCGTGGCCGACTACCTGCGCAGCGAGCTGCTGGCCGAGCTGGAGCCCGGCGAGCGGGACCTGCTGCGACGGGGCTCGGTGCTGGAGACGCTCTCCGGCCCGCTGTGCGACGCGGTCCTGGAGCGCGAGGGCTCCGGGCACGTGCTCTACGCGCTGGCCCGCTCGGCCGCCCCGCTGCGCGCGACCGACCGCGAGGAGCAGCACTTCCGCCTGCATCCGCTCGTCGCCGACATGCTGCGCGCCGAGCTGCGCCGCGACGACCCGGCGCAGGCCCGCGCCCTGCACCGGCGTGCCAGCCGGTGCTTCGACCGCCGCGGCGACCTGCGCCGCGCGGTCGACCACGCGATCGCCGCCGAGGCGCGGGATCGCGTCGCCGCGCTGATCTGGCGGCTGGCGCCGGCCGAGCTGTTCGACGCGCACGCCGCCGAGCTGGACGCGCGCCTGGCGCGGCTCGGCGATCCGGAGGTCGCGCGCCGGCCGGTGCTCGCCCTCGCGGCGGCGCTGAGCGCGACGGCGCGCGGCGATCGCGACCGCGCCGAGGGCTGGACGGCGGCCGCGGCGCGGGCGCTCGACCGGCTCGACGGCGCGCCCCGCGCGCCGCTGGCGGCGGCCGTGGAGCTGGTGCGCGGCTGCCTGGACGCCGTGGACGTCGCGACGCTGCGCGACCAGGCCGAGCGGGCCGTCGCGCTGACGCCCGACGGCAGCCCCTGGCACCCGGCGTGCCGCCTGCTGCGCGGCGTGGCGGCGACGGCGGCGGGCGACGTCGAGGGGGCACGGCTCGACCTCGAGGCGGCGGCGCGGCGCGCGGCGACCGGGATGCCCGCGATCGAGGCGCTGTGCCTCGCGCTACTCGGCCTGCCGCGGCTGCTGGACGGCGCGGCCGAGGAGGGCGCGATCCTCGCCGAGCGCGCGCGGACGCGGCTGGACAGCCGCGGGCTGCCGGACCCGCCGGTGCGGGCGCTGGTCTGCGCGGTGGCCGCGCTGGCCCGCGCGCTGCGCGGCCGCGTGCCCGAGGCGCGGGCCGACGCGACCGAGGCGGTCGCGCTGCTGGAGGAGCGGGCCCGGCTGGCGCCGTGGTACGAGGCGCTGGCCCGGCTGGCGCTGGCCCGGGCCCAGCTGCGGCTGAGCGACCTGGCCGCCGCGCGCGAGCTCGCCGCCGAGGCGGCGCGGTGCGCGGCCCGGACGCCCGGCGCGGCGGGGCTGACCGCGTGGGCGCGGGACGCGACCGCCCGCGTCGACGCCTACGCCGGCGAGCTGCGGGCCGGGCCCGGCGCGCTGACCACCGCGGAGCTGCGCGTGCTCGGCTTCCTGCCCAGCCACCTCTCGTTCCGCGAGATCGGCGAGCGACTGCACGTGTCGGCCAACACGATCAAGACCCAGGCGCACGCGGTCTACCGCAAGCTCGACGCGTCCTCGCGATCGGGCGCCGTGACCCGCGCGCGAGCGGTCGGGCTCATCGACGGGTGAGGCTCGCACATCATCCCGTCGGGAGGATGTCATCGCTCAAGAGGCGCATCACGGTGGACCCATGACCAGCGCACGATGGAGGCTGTCCACCGCGGCCGGGTCGGCGTCGCCGTGGCACGCCGGCGGCTGGGTGCTCGGGACCGCGGTCGTGCTCGCGCTGGCGGCCGTGCTCGTCCTCGTCCTCGTGCTCGTGCGCGCCGCGCGCGGCGGCGGCAGCGGCAGCGGCAGCGGCGCCGTCGAGGCCGAGGCCGAGCCGCCGGTCACGGGCTGGCAGCTCGCGGTCCTCGGCTTCTCCCACCCGACCGAGGCCGAGGACGCCTTCGCCGCCGTCCGCGAGCAGGTGTGGGGCACCCCGCCGTGGCTGCACGACGTGGCGTTCGCGCATTCGGGCCGCCACGGGCGCATGCTGCTGCGCGGCACCTTCGCCGGCCGCTACGTCCACGTCGACGACCTGCGGTCCGTCCCCGCCGAGTCCCCGATCCTGGCGGCGCTGCGCGAGGGCGTGCCCGAGGGCGGGTCCGCCCTCGTGTCGTTCGCGCCGTCCGAGCAGGTGGCGACGCTCGTCGACACGTTCCGCGCGCGCGCCGCGTGCGTCGAGCGCCGCACGGCCTCGGTCGACGAGGTCGCGACGCTGGCGACCGCGGTGTCCGGGGCGCGCGCCACCGCGCCACCCCCGGCGCCGTAGCGCCGCCGCCGTGCCCGAGGTCCACGTCCCCAACGCCGGTCCACGCCGGTCGCCTGGGCGCGGCGGCTACTTGAACAGGTTGGCCGCGTTGGCGACGACGAGCCCGAGGATCGACAGCGAGATCAGCGACTGCAGCGTCATCGCCAGCTTCGCCCACGGCGCCAAGGGCATCGTGTCGGTCGGGCTCAGCGCGGTGCAGTTGGTGAACGACAGGTACAGGTAGTCCACGAACGACGGCCGCCACCCCGACGGCGCCAGCTCGGGGTTGAGCTGCTGGGGGAACGCGAAGTCGGGATGCTCGCGCAGGCGGTGCGCGCGCGCCGCCGACCCGCCGCCGTCGACCTCCCAGTACAGCAGCCCGAAGGCGATGGCGTTGGCGCTCCAGACCGTGGCGCCCGCGCCGAGCAGCGCCTTGGCCGACCGCGTGACCGAGCCGCCGACGATCAGCTGGTGGATCAGCTCGCCGGTCGCCGTCAGCGCGCCCGCGGCCAGCACGCCGACCAAGGCGATGGACATGACCCGCAGCGTCCGGCTGCGCCGATCGATCCGCCCCGGGTCGCCGAGGATGATCGTCCCCAGCAGGGTCGCCTCCACCGCCGGCAGCAGCCACACCGGGCCGAGCCGGAGGTCGTCGGGCAGCAGCACCGTCAGCACGACCGCGGCGAGCACCGCGCCCGCCATCGGCCAGCGCGCCTCGCCGGTGACCGCCTCGTCTTTCGTCGCCGTCGCGATGAGCCACGATGCGACGCGCGGCCGCGGGCCCGCATCATCCCGTTGGGGTGACCGTCAGCCGTCCGGCTCCTCGCCGTCGTCCGGTCGGCCGCGCGCGGTCGGGACGCTCACGCCGTAGCGCAGCCCGATGAGCCGGAGCGCGACGCACACGACGGCGCCGAGGGCCGGGAAGACCGGGCTCGTGCTGTCGGCCCTCTGGGCGGCGACGACGACCGCGGCGCCCAGCAGGGCGGGGATCGCGTACAGCTCGTGGCGCAGCACGGTCGGGACCTCGCGCAGCAGGACGTCGCGCAGCATGCCCCCGCCGATGCCGGTGATCGCCCCGAGCAGCACCGCGGGCAGCGGGCCGATCTCGAAGTCCAGCGCCTTCGTCGCGCCCGTGACGCAGAACAGGCCGAGCCCGAGGGCGTCGAAGAGCAGGACGCCGCGCTGCACGCGCTCGAGCAGGCGGCTCGCGAAGAAGCACACGACCCCGGCCGCGCCGGCGGCCGCCAGGTAGCGCCAGTCGCGGAAGGTCGCCGGGGGCGTGCCGATCAGCAGGTCGCGCGTGATCCCGCCGGCCAGCGCCACGACGCCCGACAGCACGACGACGCCGAACAGGTCGAGCCGGGCGCGGACCGCGGCCAGGCCGCCGCTGAGGCCGAAGACGAACGTCCCCGCCAGGTTCAGGGCGAGGATGAAGGTCGGATCGAAGCCGGTCGGGACGTCCACGCGCACAAGCATGCCGCCGAGGCGCACCTGACGTCGCGCCGCAACGGGTAGTGCAGGGGCACGACCGAAACGGAGGCAGACATGACGCAGCCCAAGTCCGGCCCCTCGCCGCTGGCCGGCCTCGACGCCCTGACGCCCGAGCTCGAGCGGCTCTACCGCGACATCCACCAGCACCCGGAGCTGTCGATGCAGGAGCAGCGCACCGCGGCCATGGCCGCCGACCGCCTCCGGGCCGCGGGCTACGACGTGACGACCGGCGTCGGCGGCACCGGCGTCGTGGGGCTGCTGGCCAACGGCGACGGCCCGACGGTGATGCTGCGCGCCGACATGGACGCGCTGCCGGTCAAGGAGGCGACCGGCCTGCCCTACGCCAGCACGGCGACCGCGACCGACGCGGACGGCAACGAGGTCCCGGTGATGCACGCGTGCGGGCACGACATGCACGTCGCCTGGCTGGCCGGGGCGACCGCGCTGCTCGCCGGCGCCCGCGACGCGTGGCACGGCACGGTGATGGCGGTCTTCCAGCCCGCCGAGGAGACCGCCCAGGGCGCCCAGGCGATGATCGACGACGGCCTCTTCGAGCGCTTCCCCCGGCCCGAGGTGATCCTCGGCCAGCACGTGATGCCCGCGCCGGCGGGCGCGATCGGCTACCGGCCCGGCACGACGCAGGCGGCCGCCGACAGCCTCGAGGTCCGGCTCTTCGGCCGCGGCGCGCACGGGTCGATGCCCGAGTCCAGCGTCGACCCGGTCGTCATGGCCGCCGCGACCGTCCTGCGCCTGCAGACGATCGTCTCGCGCGAGATCGCCGCCGGCCAGGCCGCGGTCGTCACGGTCGGCGCGCTACAGGCCGGGACCAAGGACAACGTGATCCCCGACGAGGCGCTGCTCAAGGTCAACGTCCGCACGTTCGACGAGGGCGTCCGCGCCCACGTCCTGGAGGCGATCGAGCGCATCGTCAACGCCGAGGCCGCGGCGGCGGGCGCCCCGAAGGCCCCCGAGATCACGACGACCGAGCACTACCCGCTGACGGTCAACGACCCCGACCGCACGGCTCGCGTGGCCGCCGCGCTGCGCGGGCAGTTCGGCGACGACCGCGTCCACGAGCGCGCCGAGCCCTACTCGGCCAGCGAGGACTTCGGGTCCTTCGGCACGCAGTGGGGCGTCCCGTCGGTCTTCTGGTACGTCGGCGGCATCGACGCCGACATCTACAACAAGGCGGTCCAGGCCCACCGCGTCGCCCAGGACATCCCGACCAACCACAACCCGCGGTTCGCGCCGGTCATCCACCCGACGCTGGAGACGGGCGTGCAGGCCATGACCGCCGCCGCGCTGGACGCGCTCGCGGACGGGTCCTGAGCCGCGCCGGCGGGCGGCGCGGCGGGCGCCGGCGGGCAGCGCGCGGCCTTCCGGGTCGCCCACTAGCCTGACCTGCCGATGCCCTCCTCCCCGTCCCCCGGCGCGACCGTCGGCACCGAGTCGATGGGGTCGCACTTCGTGGTGACGACGGTGCCGGGCGACGGGCTGGCGGGCGCGATGGCGACGCTGCCCCACGTGCTGCGGGACCCGATCCGCGAGCCGCACACGTGGAGCGCGCCGGCCGTGCCGGTCGTCGCGCGGGCCGTGCGGGCGCTGGTCGCGATGCACCCGTGGATCGACGTGGACGCCGAGGCCGAACGGCTGCTGACGACCGTCGAGGCGCTGCCGGAGGCGGCGACCGCGGTGGCGCACTTCTGCGAGCACAAGCCCGGCGTGCCGGGCGTCGTCATCGCGATGGAGCCCGACCCCGAGCTGCGCGCCGCGCTCGGCCGGCTGCCCGACCGCCGCCACGACCCGGTGCTCGACCGCTTCTGGGTCCCCGCGCGCGAGCCGGCGCTGGAGGCGCTGGGCGACGAGCTGGACCGGCTCGGCGCGCTGACCGCCACGCCCGAGGTCCGGCGGCGCGTCGGGCGCTACGAGCAGCCGTCGCTGTCCACCGCGGCGGTGGTCGACGTCGCGCACCGCTGCGACGTCGCGGTCGTCGAGAACGCGGCGGGCGAGGTCGGCCTGCGGCTGTGCCGGCGCTGCCACCCGGACCTCGAGCCGGCGCTGGCGCCGCTGGGCCTCGTGACCAAGAGCTTCGACTCGTGGTGGGTCTCGATCCACGGCGACGGCGGGCTGCGCGCGCTGCTGGAGGCGCGGCCCGAGCTGCGGGGCGACGGCGGCGACGCCGTGCTGGCCGCGCTCGACGCGGCGGCCGCCGTCGCGGGCACCGCCGACGCGCTGGAGGCGCTGTCGTCGGCCGAGGAGGGACGCGTCGAGGTCGACGGGCTGACCGCGCCGCTGCGGCCGTTCCAGGGAGCGGCGGTCGACTACGCGCTGCGCGCCCGCCGCACGTTCCTCTCCGACGAGCCCGGCCTGGGCAAGACGATCCAGGCGCTGGCGACGCTGGAGGCCGCCGGCGCCTACCCGGCGCTGATCGTCGCGCCCGCCTCGCTGCGCATCAACTGGCTGCGCGAGGCGGAGCGCTGGCTGCCGCACCGCACGCGCGCCGGGCTGTCCGGCGGCGACGCGGTCGGCACGTGCGACATCTCGGTCGCGTCCTACGAGATCACCCATACCTTGGTCGACGGCGCGACCGCGCGGCCGCCGCGCGCGCTCGTGCTCGACGAGTCGCACTTCTGCAAGACCCCGACGGCGCGCCGCACGCAGGCGGTGACCGCGATCGCCGACGCGCTCGACGAGGACGCGATCGTCCTGCTGCTCTCCGGCACGCCGGTGCTCAACCGCCCCGAGGAGCTCGCGCCGCAGCTGAAGATCCTCGGGCGGCTGGAGGAGATCGGCGGCGCCCGCCGCTTCGCGCGCGTGTACGCGCGCGGGCAGGAGCTGAACACGCTGAACCGCCGCCTGCGCCGGACCTGCTTCGTCCGCCGCCGCAAGGCCGACGTCCTGCGCCACCTGCCGGCCAAGCAGCGCGTGATCGTCCCGGTCGCGATCGCCAACGGCGGCGAGTACCGCGCCGCGCAGGCCGACGTCGCCCGCTGGGTCCGGGCGCAGGCCGAGGCCGACGAGGCCTTCCAGCGCGAGATCGCGGGCCTCGACGACGACGCCCGCGCCGCCGCGATCCGCGAGCGCGGCCGCGACGCCGAGCAGCGTGCCCGCCGCGCCCAGGCGCTGGTCCGGATCACGCAGCTCGCGCTGATGGCGGCCCGCGGCAAGCTCGACGGCGCGCGCGAGTGGATCGCCAACTTCGTCGAGACCGGCGAGAAGCTGGTGGTCTTCACCCGCCACCGCGAGATCGGCGACGCGTTGTTGGCGTCCTTCCCGGACGCCGCCTGCGCGACCGGGCGGTTGGACGCCGACGGCCGCGCCGCCGAGGTCCAGCGCTTCCAGGCCGACGACGCCTGCCGCCTGATCGTCTGCTCGCTGGACGCCGCCGGCGTCGGCCTGACGATGACCGCCGCCTCCAACGTCGCGTTCGTCGAGCTGGGCTGGACGCCCGCGGCCCACGACCAGGCCGAGGACCGCGTGCACCGCATCGGCCAGGAGGAGGCGGTCACCGCCTGGTACCTGCTCGCCGCCGACACGATCGACGAGCGCATCGCCGCCGTCATCGAGCGCAAGCGCGAGCTGATCCGCGCCGCCACCGACGGCGCCGTCGGCGACCAGGACGCGGTCCTCGACGAGCTGCTGGACTGGCTGTCGGCCGACGACGCCGCGCGCTGACGGTCGAGCGCTCTCGGCGCCGCCCGCTCAGCGCGCCCCCTTCCGGATCGTCAGCGCCCTGCGCGCCGAGGCCGCCTTGGCCCCGGTGGCCGACGGCGTGAACGTGGCCGTCACGGTCGTCCGGAGCGTGCCGCGCCGGATGCGCGCCCGCGCCGAGGACGACAGCTTGACCGTGGTCGAGGCGGTCCCGGCCTTGGCGACCGCCAGGCGGCGCGTACCCAAGGTGATGGTCTTGCCGCCGGACCGCATCGTGACCCTGATCGTCACCGTGCCCTTGCGGGCGACCTTGACCTTCAGGCGCACCGCCCCCGACCTGTAGGTCAACGCCGAGAGCCTCGGCGCGGCCGTGGCGGTGGTCGCCGGCGTGGTGGGCACCACCGCCGGCGGGACCGGGGCGACGACCGGCGGCGCGGGGTCCGTCGCGGGCAGGGCGGGGACCGCGACCGGCGCCGAGGTCGCCGCGAGCGCGGCGTACCAGGACGGGCTCTCGGTCACCAGGACCGACAGGCTCTGGCCGGCGTCGGCGGCGGTCACCGTGTAGGTGGCGCCGGTCGCGCCCGCGATCGGGACGCCGTTGCGCAGCCACTGGTAGGCGGGCGGCGCGAGGTCGACCCAGCCCGTGCGGTCCGCGGTGAGCGTCGCGCCGACCGCGACGGTCCCGACGATCGACACCGTCCCGGCCGGCATCCCGGACAGGTAGACCACGACGTGCACGGTCACCGGGGCGGACGCGAACCCGTGGGTGTCGGTCCCGGTGATCGTCGCCGCGTAGGTGCCCGCGACGCGGCCGTTGACGCCGGACGTGTCCGCGCCCAGCGTCCCGTCGATCGCGTTGCCGTAGCGGTCGGTCAGCGTCGCGCCCGAGTTGGCCAGCAGCGTCGCGGCGTCGAGCGGGTCGGCGGCGCTGAGCGGCAGGTAGACGGTCACGGCCGGCAGCGAGACGACCGGCACCGGCACGAGCCGCAGCGACGCGCGGACGACGTCGGCCGCGTCGTGGGCCTGGCCGTCGCCGACCGTGACGTCGTAGGTGCCGGGCACGTCCCAGTCCACCGCCGAGGTGTCGACGACCGGCGTCCCGCCGGCCGTGCTGCCGCTGACCGTCGCGCCGAACGCGTCGACCAGCGCCGCCTGCGACGGCGCCGAGCCGGTGGCGGTGAGCGTCGCCGTCCCGCGCGCGACCGCCACCGCCGCCGCGGAGACCTGCACCGTCACGTCGACCGGTGCGGTGTCGAACCCGTACATGTCGGTCGCGGTGAGCGTCGCCGTGCAGCTCCCGGCCGCGCTGCCGCACCCGGCGGGCACGGTCGCCGACAGCGTGCCGGCGACGGCGTGGCCGCTGCCGTCGGCGATCCGCGCGCCCGCGGCGCTCACCACGGACGCCGCGGTCGGCGGGTGGCCGACGTTGAAGTACACGGTCGGCTCCGCCTCGATGACCGAGACCGCCACGATCCGCAGCGTGGCGAGCACCGGATCGGCGTGGTCGCCCGCCTCGCTGTCGCCGACGGTCACGCGGTACTGGCCGGGCGTGGCGAAGTCCACCGCGTCGTCGCCGGCGACCGCGCCGGCCAGGTCGACGGTCGGCTGCCCGTCGCCGTTGACCACCGCCGCGCCCAGCGCGCGCAGGACCACCGACGGGTCGGGCGCCGTGGCGGTCGCCTGCAGGATCGGGGTGCTGTCGGTCAGCGTGATCGTGGTCCGGCCCGCGCGCTGGATGACGACGGTGGCCGTGGTCGGCGTCAGGCCGTCGGCCGGGTCCGTGTCGCCGACGGTCACGGTGTAGCGGCCGATCTGGTCGAACCGCACGGCCTGGTCGCCGGGGACCGCGCCCGTGAGGTCGACGGTCGGCGCGCCGGCGGCCCCCGGCGGCAGCATCGCCCCGAGCGCGTCGAGCACGGCCGCCTCGGTCGGCGCCGTCGAGGTCTGGGCGAACGTCGCGGTCGGGTGGGCGACGATCACGGTCCCGGGCGTGTAGACGACGATCGTGACGGCGACCGGCGCGGCGTAGGCGCCGTCGGCGCCGATCGTGGCCGGGTAGGAGCCGACGGCCGACCACGTCACGTCGCCGGTGTCGATCGTCGCCGTCCCCCTCGTCGTCGTCGCGCCCGCGTCGGCCAGCAGCGCGGCGTCGCTCGGATGGCTGCCGACCGGCACGACGATCCGCGTGCGCGCGACCGCCAGGCCCGCGCCGCCCTGCAGGGTCGGCGCGCCGTCGCTCGCGGTGCCCGTCCAGGTCCACGGGCGCACCGCGCCGCCGCCGCCGAAGTCCCACCCCAGCTCGTCGTAGGTGGCGCTCGTGGTCGCGTCGGTCAGGCCGGTCGCCGTGCCGGCGTAGGTCGACTCGGTCTTCAGCGTCTGCGGCGAGACCGGCGTCGGGTCGGCGCCCGGCAGGCCCGCGCCGGTCGAGTTGATGTACTGGAAGTCCGAGCTGACGAGGTTGCTGGCCGTCGACCAGTTGCCCGCGCTGGGGCTCGGGCTGGACCCGACGTAGCCGGCCGTCGTCGCGTAGCCGACCGTCGCGGAGGCGAAGTTCAGGCTGCCCGCCGACCGGTGGCCGGCCGCCGAGCCCTTGATCGTCCCCGCGATCGCGTTGCCGGTCATGGCCACGCCGGCCGCCGGCGCGCCGCCCGCGCCCGTGTACGTCGTGCCGACCTCGCCGACCAGGCCGCCGACGACGTAGTAGAAGGTGTTGGCCTGGCCGCCGGTGCCGTCGACCGGGTGCAGCGGGTTGCTCAGCGTCGTGTCGACCGAGTTGTGGGCGACGGTCGTCGGCCCGGTCGCCATGCCGACGATGCCGCCGGTGCGGTTGGCGTCGACCAGCGAGCCGCCGGACACCAGGTTGTCGGTGAACGTGGAGGCCGAGCCGTCGGTCGTGAAGAGCTGGGCGTTGGCGTACTCGTTGGCGTAGGCCAACGCGACGAGGCCGCCGACGTAGCTGCCGCCCCCGCCGCCGGTGGAGGAGATCGTCGGGGCGAGCAGCTGGATCCCGCTGACCGTCGAGGCGAAGCTCCACACCGAGACGCCCGCGACCGAGGCGTTGGCGGCCGTCGAGGTGGCGGTGACGTTCTTGAGCGTGAGGTTCTTGACCGTCGCGCGGTCCAGGACCCGGAAGAACCCCAGGTTGCTCGCCGCCGCGCCGGTCCCGCCCGGCAGCGAAGCGACGAAGGCGTCGGGGGCGTACTTGATGTTGCTGATCGTGTGGCCGTCGCCGTCGAAGGTGCCGCTGAACCAGTCGATCCCGGTCCAGGTGGCGTTGGCGTGGTCGACGTCGGCCGTGAGCTTGTAGGACGCGGTCGACGCGCCGGCGTGGGCGGTGTCGGCGTTGATCGCCTGGAGCGCCATGGCGAGATCGGCGTCGGAGGCGATCAGGTACGGCGAGGCCGGCGTGCCGGCGCCGGAGAGCGGGTCGGCCGCCGCCGCGGTGGCGGCGCCTAGGACGGCGAGGATCGCGACCGCGGCCGCGGCGAGCGCGGACGAGCGGACGGTCTGGGCTGCGGACATCGGGGTGAGGCTCCTTGGTGGCGCGGCGATCAGCCGCGACGGACGGGACGGGTGGCGGCGGAGGTGCGCGTGACGGGCTCGTAGCCGGGCGCGCGAGCGGTGACCTTCACGGTGATCCGCTTGCCGCGGTCCTCGGGGCGGACCTTGTAGGCGATGCCGGTCGCGCGCTCGGAGACGACGCGGCCGGCGACGGTGCGGCCCGCGACGGCGCGCCCGCCGACGAGCCACACGTAGCTCAGCTCGGGGTTGGGCTTCCAGTCGCCGCGGACGACGTGGAGGGTCGCGCCGACCTTCGGCGTGCCGGAGATGCGCGGGGCCGGGCCGTGCAGCGTGCCCTTGCCGACCACGACGCCCTCCGCGGTCCGCGCGCGCGTCGCGTAGCCGACGCGTCGCGCGGTGACCCGCAGGCCGATCTCCCGACCGGCCTCGGCCGCCGTGACGACGTGGGTCGCGTGCGTGGCGCCCTCGATCGGCCGGCCGTCGACCAACCACTGGTACTCGAAGGTCGGCGTCGGCGACCAGCGCCCGGTGACGGCCGTGAGCGTCTGGCCGACGCGCGCCGTGCCCCGTACGCGCGGCGGCGCCGCGGTGCGGAACGCGGCCGGCCGCACGGTCTCGGCCCGCGAGATCGCCGACAGCGCCCCGGCCGCCAGCCGGACCTGCAGCGGCCGGCCGGCGTCGGCCGGGACCGGCGTGTAGGCGCGGTCGGTCGCGCCGTGGATCGCCGCGCCGTCGAGCAGCCACTGGTAGGCGAGGCCGTCGGACGGCGTGCCGGCGCCCGGCCGCGCGGCGACCGCGCGCCCGACGCTCGGCGTGTCGGCGATCGCGGGCGCGCCCGGCACGCCGCGCGCGCCCGCCCCACCCGCGCCCACGCCCTCGGCCACCGTCTGGGGCGCCGACGTGACCGACGCGGTCCGGTAGCCGGCCGCCGTCCCGGTCACGCGAACCTCCACGACGTGGCCCACGTCGCCGGCCGCCGGCGCGTAGGACGTCCCGGTCGCGCCGCCGATCGGCATGCCGTCGCGCAGCCACTGGTAGGCGAGCGCCACCGAGGCCGGCGTCCACGCGTGCGCCTCGGCCGTCAGCGTGCCCCCGGCCACGGGCGCGCCGCTGACCGTCACCGCGCCCGGGTGCGGCATCCCGCCGGCGACGACCGCGGCGAACGAGGTCGCGGTGGTCGTCGCGAAGCCCTCGCGGGCGCCGGTGACCCGGACCGCCAGCTCCTGGTCGAAGTCCGCGGCGGCGATCGTGTAGGTGTCGGACGTCGCGCCGTCGATCGGGACCCCGGCGCGCAGCCAGCGGTAGCTCAGCGTCACCGACGACGGCGACCAGGCGCCGGGATCGGCGGTCACCGTGCGCCCGACGCTGACCGCGCCCGCGATCGACGGGCGGCCCGCCGCGATCTGCCCGGACCGGCGCGTGAGCACGAGCCTCTCCAGCGGCGCGGTCGGCGCCGGCGTCTCCGAGGAGACCGAGAACCACTGGAACGTCATCGTCGTCTGCCCCGGTCCGTCGCCGGGGTCGACGTCGAAGACCGCGTAGCCGTAGGCGTTCTCCGCGTCGTAGAACCCGAGCCAGGGCGCGTCCTCGACCGCCTGCGTGTTGCCGGCGGGCGCCGCGAACGGGTGCGCCTCGGCCAGGCCGGTGATCGGGTCGAACGTCTCGCCGATCGTCGAGGCGGCGCCACCGCCGCCGACGACGAGGTGCACCGTGCCCCGGCTCGTGTCCCACACCTGCGCGCCGTCGACCTCCAGCGGCTCGACCTGGGTCGCGGTCGGGCGGCGCGTGTCGATCGTCGCGCCCGCCGCGTAGGTGCCGAACGGGTTGGTGAGCGCGCCGCTCGCCTTCCCGGACGGCGGGTCGTAGCCGCGCGTCGGCAGGCTGCGGCAGTAGTTGTGGTTGTGCCCGGTGAGCGTGAGGTCGACCTCGTACTTGTCGAACAACGGGCCCCACGCGGCGCGCACGCCCATGTCGCAGCTGTTGCCCGTGTCGACGCTCGCGAACGGGAAGTGCATGTAGACGACGATCATCTCGACGCCCGAGCCCTCGGCCCGGGCGGCCTGGAGCGTCTGCTCCAGCCACTGCGTCTGGAGGTTGGGCGTCGGGCCCGACGGGACCAGCGCCATGTTGTCCGGGTCGGCCGCGAGGTCGCCGGTGTACTGCGACACCTTGGGTCGGCTGTAGTCCGAGGTCTGCCAGTTGACGTCGTTGCCGGCCAAGGCGATGAACAACACGGTGCCGACCCGGAAGCTGTAGAAGTTGCCCTGGAGGCGGTTGCCGTCCCAGTTGGTCAGGCCGTTGTCGGGCAGCAGGTGGCGCGAGCAGTAGGTGCCGTGGCCGTAGGCGCCGTTGTAGTAGCTGCCGGAGGTGCCGGTCGTCTGCGGGACGCCGTGGATGTCGGTGCGGCCCGGCTCCAGCTCGTGGTTGCCCGGGACCGGCATCCACGGGAAGCCCTTGGTCGCCGCCGCGTTCTGCAGCGCCCAGGAGCGCCACGTCGCGGGCGGGTTGCTGCCGTCCGCGTAGGCGAGGTCGCCGACCATCAGGTGGAACAACGGCGCGCCGTTGCCGTCGCCGGGGTCGGTCACGCCGGCCGCCGTCAGCGGCGACATCGCGGTCGTGCCCTGGTCGCCGAAGGCGGTGAAGCGGAACGCGCCGCGGCCGGCGGGCGCCGTGTGGAACGTCGCCGACGCCGTGCTCCCGTCGCCGTCGGTCACCTCGTAGTAGTACTTGGTGTCGGGCTGCAGGCCGGTCAGCGGCACGTGGTAGTGGTAGGTCGTCTGGCCGGTCTGGCCGTCGGTGAAGCTCGTCACGCACGGGCGCGTGCGGGGCTCGGCGAGGTCGAGCGGCGCGGGGTCGGGCAGGAACACCGGCACGCCGGGGCGCTCGGCCGTGATCGGCGCGGTGGCGTAGGCCAACATGGGGGCCTTCATCGCCACCGTCCCGGGCGCGCTCCAGGAGACCGTCATCTCGGTCGCCGGGTCGGCGCCGAACGTCATCCGCAGCTGCTCGGGCGCCGTCAGCGCCGGCAGCGCGGCGTCGGCCTCCGGGGCGTCCAGGGCCAGCGTCGCGCCCTCGACCAGGCCGCCGACGCCCATCAGCCCGCCGAGCCCGACCGACCCGCCGATCAGCGCGGCGCGGCGCGTGACCTCGGGTCCCTCGCCCGTCCCGTCGCCGCCCGCCTCCGCCGCCTTCCGCCTGCCACGTCCAAGCAACTGCCCGTCCCCTTCCGTCCACGTTTCGCTCAGGTGCCCGACGCGCAAACGACGACGACGAGCTTCATCGGCGCCCGGGGTCGGGCGCGAGGGAACGGCGGCACGGTTGCGACGGAGGGCGACATCGCTCGCCCTGCCGGGAGTGGCGGGGATCCAACTCCCCGGCCGCCGTCGAGATGTGTCCACGGCGTGACGCGCCTGTGACCAATCGGTGGCGGCGGGGCTCGTCGACCACCGGGTGTCCGCGCGCGCGTTCGCGTGACGGCCGTCGCGACCACTTGCGGCCGAACGCCTAGACGAGGGTGGCCGGCTGTCTACGGAACGGCCGGCGACGCCCGTCGGCCGGGCGTACCGTGGGACGACCATGTCGCTGTCGTCTCCGCGACGCCTGCCCCACGCCGAGCCGCACGCCGTGCTTCGCCGTCGGCGTCGGGTCCGGCGCGCGGTGGTGGGAGCGGTCCTGGCCGGCGTGACGTTCGCGGGCGGCGCGATCGCCGCGCGGGCGGTCGACTCGGGGCACCTGGTGTTCACCGTGCCGGCACCGTCCACCGGCGCGGGGCTCTCCGGGGCGCGCCGATGAGCGTCGCCGACCTCCCGGCGGTCCGGCCCGCGCGCTTCTGGGCGACCCGGCGGACGGCGCGGGTCGGACGCGTGGCGGTCCACGTGGCCGAGGTCGGCGCCGTCGCCGCGCTGATGGCCTGGATGGTCCACGCGCGCGTGCGCGACCTCGGCGTGCCGCTCTGGATCGACGAGGGGATCTCGCTCGGGATCGCCGGCCACCCGCTGAGCGCCATCCCGGGGCTGCTGCGCGAGGACGGCGCGCCGCCGTTGTTCTACGTGATCCTGCACGGGTGGACGTCGCTGTTCGGCGCCACGCCGCGCTCGGGCCACGCGCTGTCGCTGACGTTCGCGGTCCTCGCGGTGCCCGCCGCCTGGTGGGCGGCGCGCGCGCCGTTCGGCCCCTACGCGGCGGTCCTCGCCGCGGCGCTCGTGGCGCTCGATCCGTTCGCCGGGACCTACGCCATCGAGATCCGCATGTACTCGCTGCTGCTGTTGACGGGGCTGCTGGCCTGCGGGACGTTCGTGCGCGCCTACGCGCTCGTCGACGGCGACCGGCGCTGGGCCGCCGCCTTCGCGGTGGCGCTCGCCGCCACGTTGTACACGCACAACTGGGGGCTCTTCATCGCCGCGGCCTGCGGCGTGGCGTGGCTGGCGCTCCTCGCCGTGCGGCCCGGGGCCGCCCGCCGCTCGCTGCTGATCGCCGGCGTCATCGGCTTCGGCGGCGCGCTGGCGCTGTTCGCCCCGTGGGTGCCGACCGTCCTCTACCAGGCGCGCCACACCGGCGCGCCGTGGTCGCACGCGCCGAGCTGGGCCTCGGTCGGCAACGCGACCCGGCACGTGCTCGGCGGCCACGTGCCCGAGACCGTGCTGCTGCTGCTCGCGCTGGCCGGCGCCGGCACGCTGCTGCGCCCCGTGTCGGCCCCGCGCGCCCGCGCCGCGCTGACGCTGGCCGCGATCACGGTCCTCACGTTCGCCATCGCCTACGCGTGGTCGAACCTCAGCTCGCCGGCGTGGGCGACGCGCTACCTGGCGATCGTGCTCGCGCCGATGGCGCTGGTGCTCGCCGCCGGGCTCTCGCGCCTGGGCCCGGTCGCGGTCGTCGCGCTCGCCGTGGTCTTCCTCGGGACCTGGTACGACCAGCCGACCCACGCGTCGCTGGCCCACAAGAGCAACGCCGCGTTCGTCGCCCGGCGCCTGGGCAGCACGCTGCCGCCGGGGACGCTGGTCTTCTCCACGCAGCCCGAGCAGGTCCCGCTGCTGGCGATGTCCCTGCCGCCCGGGCTGCGCTACGTCACCCCGCTGGGCGACGTCACCGACCCCCACGTCATGGACTGGCGCAACGCGATGGACCGGATCTCGCGGCCGGAGGCCGGCCTGCGCTTCGTCCGCCTCGTCGACGCGCTGCACCCCGGTCAGCGCCTGCTGCTCATCCAGCCGCGCTTCGGCACGCCGACCGCGCCGTGGACGCGCCGCGTCGGCTACCTGGCCGGGAAGGTCAACCGCGAGGTGCTGACCGACCCGCGGCTGAAGGTGCTCGCGTCCGCCGTGCCGCACCGCGGGTTCACGCGCGCGACGGTCTCGGGACGGCTGCTGGAGCGGACGGCGGCCCGATGAGGCGCGTGGCGGTCGCGCTCGCGGTCCTGACCGCGGTGGCCGCTGCCGGACAGCTGCGGGTCGACCGCGAGCGCGCCCACGCGCGGCTGTCGGCCGACGGGCGCGCCTACCTGCGGCTCGCGCGCGACCTCCAGCAGCGCCATCGCTGGGGCGACCACGGGCTCAAGCAGCCGTTCCGCTGGGCGCCGGGTGCCCCCGTGGTCTTCGCGGCGACCGCCGCGCTGACCGGGCAGCCGGTCGGCCGCGCGAGCGCGCGCCACGCGCAGCTCGCGCTCGGCCTGCTGCTCGTGCCCGCGACGTTCGCGCTCGCCGCGATGCTCGCGGGCCGGATCGCCGGGCTGGCGGCGGCCGCGGCGGTGGCCGTCTACGTGCCGCTCGCGCGCGCGGGCGCGGCGGCCGGGACCGAGACGCTCGGCGCGCTGATGGTCGTGCTCGCCGCGATCGCGGCCGTGCGCGCCGCGCGGGCGGGGCCGAGCGCGGCCCGCGACGCCGCGCTGGCCGGCGGCGCGCTCGGCCTGGCGTCGCTCGTGCGCGGGGACCTCGTGTTGGCCGCGGTCGCCGTCCCGGTCCTGCTCGGCGGGCTGGCCGCGCGCGACGCGACCGTCCGCCGTGGCGTCGCGGTCGGCGCCGCGGCGCTCGCGGGCGCGGCGGCGTTCATGGGGCCCTGGTCGGCCTTCGCGAGCGCCCGGACGCACCGGTTCGTGCCGGTCACCGACGGCGGCCCCGCGAACCTCTTCGTCGGCACGGACCTCCCGGCCGACGGGGCGATCTTCGGCGTCAAGCGCCAGTACGCGGCGGCGACGCGCCGGATCCATCCGGCGGTCCGGCGCATGCCGACCTACAGGCTGCCGGAGGAGCTGGTCCTCGACGCGGTCGCCGCGGGCCACGGCTGGCCGGCGCGCGACCGCTCGGCGGCGCTGGAAGCCGCCGCGCGCGAGAACCTGCGCCGCTACGCGCTCGGCCGTCCGGTCGCGTTCGCCGAGCTGGAGGCCCGCAAGCTCTGGCGCATGTGGGGCAGCCCCTACCGCGGCGGCCACGCCCCGCCGTCGGACCCGCGCGTCGCCTGGGAGCACCGCGCGCTCGCGCTGCTCGCGCTGGGCGGGCTGGCCGTCGGCCTGTGGCGGACCCGCGACCGGCGGCTGGCGCTGCTGGCGGCGATCGTGGCGGTGACGACCGCCGTCGACGTCGCGTTCGTCTCCGAGGCGCGCCACAACGTCCGGCTGATGCCGTTGGCGCTGGCCGCCGGAGCGGCGGGCTGGACGCTGGCGTTCCGCGCCTACCGCAGCTCGACGGCGTCGCTCGGGGTCGAGCCCGAGACCGACGGCCAGCCGTCGGAGCCCCAGCGGACCGGGTCCAGCAGCGCCTCACGCCCGGCCGATCCGGCGCCCACGCGCGGGTAGGCGTGGTACATGACCAGCGTGTGGCCGGCGGTGTCCTCGATGAACGACGTGTGGCCCGGGCAGCGCCAGCCGCCGCCCGACCTGAGCACCGGGTTGCGCGGGGCGCGCTGGAACGGCCCGGCCAGCGAGCGCGCCCGGGCGACGCCGAGCGCGTAGCGGCAGCGCAGCGACCCGTACGTGTTGCCCGAGTAGAAGAGGTAGGTCCAGCCGCCGTGGACGACGATCGACGGCGCCTCGACCACCGCGCCCTCCCAGGCGTCGTGGCTGCGCAGCATGAGCTTCGGGGTTCCGACGAGCCGCAGGCCGTCGTCGGTGAGCCGCTGACGCCAGATCGCCGAGCCGCGCCCGACCGCGTTGCCGTCCTCCTTCCAGACCAGGAACAGGCGGCCGTAGCGGTCGCGCGTCCGGGTCGGGTCGATCGAGCCCGCGGGCTGGCAGACCAGCGGGCCGCGATCGGTGTACGGCCCGCTGACCCGCGGCGCGGTCGCGACCGCGACGCAGAGCCGCCCGCCGCGTTGCCGGGCCGCGTAGTAGAGGCGCACGCCGTCGGCGTCGACGAAGATCTCCGGCGCCCAGAACGAGTCGCTGGCCCACGACGGCAGCTTCGGGAAGAGCTGCCCCACCCGCGTCCAGTGGATCAGGTCGGTCGAGCGCATCAGCGGGAAGCCGGGCGCGGTGGCCGACGACGTCGACGTGGCCCAGTAGGCGTTCTCGTCGCGGACGATCGACGGGTCCGGGAAGTCGGTGGCGATCACCGGGTTGGTCCACGTGATCGGGATCGGCGGCGTGACGAGCGAGCCGGCGCGATCGGGCCACAGCGCGAGCGCCGACAGCGCGGCGAGCGCGACGGCGACGAGCGCGACCAGCAGCGCGCGATGGCGATGTGACAGGCGGACGGCGTGCACGGCGACGGGACGGACCGGACGAACCCGGCGCGGTCGCCGGAAACGAGCGGGCCACTCTACGGGCGGTCGGAGGTGCCGCGGCCGTCCGGCCGCGCCGCCGCGCGGTCCCCTGACGGAACCCGCGTCGGCAGGCTGACCGGCGTGGGGCGCCGACGAGCGCCCGCGCGCCGATGTCGGGCATACCGGGAGCGCACCATGCGTCCTCCCGTCCCCCGCATCCGCGCCGCGACGGTGGTCCCCACGACCCGCTGATCGCCGATGCCCTGCCACCACATCGACGGGTGCTTTCGCGGCGACGAGGTCAACATCGGCTATCGCCCCTATCGGACGACGACCGCCACGGCGATCCGCACCGGCCGCTCGCCGGACCGCGCGGTCGTCGTCGCGCTGGACCCCGGCCAGGGCCTGGGCCGTCAGACCGTCCGCAACCCCGGCCACGACGACCTCCCCGCCGACCGGGAGCCGGAGGCCGGGGCCGACGGCCGGGCGTGGATCTGGGTCTACGCCCGTCGGCACGGCGGCTCGGGCTGGATCCCGCTCGAGGACGTCGAGCCGACCGAGAGCCCGCCGGGCCGCCCGTGCCGCGGCCCGGCCGGCTTCGACTTCGAGCCGGGCCTGATGCCCTCCAAGCACGGCCCGCACACCACCTGCGGCAACCGCGCCCACGGCCCCACGTCCTGGCGGCGGCGCGGCGTCGTCGGCGACGCCTACCTGCGCTGGTCGCCGGACGGCACCGCGTTCGACTACCTCCACGCCGGAGACCTCGTCGCGATCCGCGGCTGGGGCCCGCGCGCCTTCGCCTGCGTGACCGTCATCGCCGCCGACGAGCTGGCGCCGGGCACCGGCGGCTGGGTCGACCGCGCCGCGCTCACGCACGCGGCCGAGCCGGCCCACGCGTGACCTGCCCGGTCGGGTGAGCCCGGTCGGGTGAGCTTGGCGGCGGCGGTCTTGCCGGGATCCGGCGCGTCCCGCATGGTGCGCGCCGTGCCGACCCACCCCACCGTCACCGCCGTCACCGAGCGCGTCGTCGAGCGCTCCGCCCCCACCCGCGCCGCCTACCTGGAGCGCATGCGCGCCGCCGCGCTGCGCGAGCCCGCGCGCGGTGATCTGGGGTGCGCGAACTTCGCCCACGGCGCGGCCGCCTGCGACCCGGAGGAGAAGCGGCTCCTGCGCGGCGCCGAGCGCCCCAACATCGCGATCGTCAACGCCTACAACGACATGCTGTCGGCCCACCAGCCCTACGGTCGCTACCCCACCATGTTGAAGCGGGCCGTGCGCGAGGCGGGCGGCGTCGCGCAGGTCGCGGGCGGCGTGCCCGCGATGTGCGACGGGATCACCCAGGGCCGCGCGGGCATGGAGCTGTCGCTGCTCAGCCGCGACGTCATCGCGATGGCGACCGCGATCGCGCTCTCGCACGACATGTTCGACGGCGCGCTGCTGCTGGGCATCTGCGACAAGATCGTCCCCGGCCTGCTGATCGGCGCGCTGACCTTCGGCCACCTGCCGGTCGCGCTCGTGCCCGCGGGCCCGATGACCTCGGGCCTGCCCAACGGCGAGAAGAGCGCGGTGCGGCGGCGCTTCGCCGCGGGCGAGATCGGCATCGAGGCGCTGCGCGACGCCGAGGCCGCCGCCTACCACTCGGCGGGCACGTGCACGTTCTACGGGACGGCCAACAGCAACCAGCTGGTCGTCGAGGCGATGGGGCTGCACCTGCCGGGCGCGGCGTTCGTCAACCCCGGCACGCCCGAGCGCGACGCGCTGACCGCCCAGGTCGCCGCCGCGGTGACCGCGCGGACCGCGCTGGGCGACGACCACACGCCGCTGGCCGAGGTCGTCGACGAGCGTGCCGTCGTCAACGGCGTCGTCGCGCTGCTGGCCACCGGCGGCTCGACCAACCACACCATGCACCTGCCCGCGATCGCCGCCGCGGCCGGGATCCAGCTGACCTGGGACGACTTCGACGCGCTGTCGGGCGTCGTGCCGCTGCTGGCGCGCATCTACCCCAACGGCCCGGCGGACGTCAACGCGTTCCACGCCGCGGGCGGCACGCGCTACCTGATCGGCGAGCTGCTCGGCGCGGGCCTGCTGCACGAGGACGTGACGACGATCGCAGGGCCCGGGCTGTGGCGCTACGCGCAGGGCGCGCCGGCGTCCACCGGCGACGGCGACGTCCTGCGCCCGGCCTCCGCGCCGTTCGCGCCCGACGGCGGCATCCGCGTCCTGGACGGGTCGCTCGGCCGCGCGGTGACCAAGGTGTCCGCCTTGACCGACGAGCGCCGCCGCGTCACCGCGCCCGCGCGGGTCTTCGACGGCCAGGCCGCGTTCCTGGAGGCCTTCGAGCGCGGCGAGTTGGACGAGGACCTGGTCGCCGTCCTGCGCTTCCAGGGACCGCGCGCCAACGGGATGCCCGAGCTGCACAAGCTGACGCCCGCGCTCGGCGTCCTGCAGGAGCGCGGCCACCGGGTCGCGCTGGTCACCGACGGGCGCATGTCGGGGGCCTCGGGGACGATCCCGTCGGCCATCCACTGCACGCCGGAGGCCGCCGCGGGCGGTCCGCTGGCGCGGGTGGCCGACGGCGACATGATCATGTTGGACACCGTGGCGGGGACCCTGGACGTGCTCGCCGACCTGAGCGGGCGCGTGCCGGCGGAGCCGACCGTCGACGTCGACGCCGGCACTGGCCGCGAGCTGTTCACCACCATGCGCGCGCTGCTCGGCCCGGCCGACGCGGGCGCCACGGTCTTCGCCGCGCCCGATCCCGCCGCCGCGCGGGCCGAGGTGGCCGCGTGAGCGCCGCGCCGCTGACGATCGACGCGGTGATGGCGCTGGCGCCGGTGATCCCGGTCGTCGTCCTCGACGACCCGGACGCGGCCGTCCCGCTGGCCCGGGCGCTCGTGGCCGGCGGGCTGCCCGCGATCGAGGTGACGCTGCGCACGCCCGCCGCGCTGGAGGCGATCGCGCGGATCGCCGCCGACGTGCCGGACGCCGTCGTCGGCGCGGGCACCGTGACGACGGCGGCGCAGGCCGCCGACGCCGCGGCCGCCGGCGCGCGGTTCCTCGTCGCGCCCGGCCAGACGCCGCGCCTGCTCGACGCGCTGGAGGACCGCGGGCTGCCGTTCCTGGCGGGCACCGCGACCGCGTCGGACCTCGTCGCGCTGCGCGAGCGCGGCATCGCCACCGCCAAGTTCTTCCCGGCCGCGGCCAACGGCGGCCCGGCCGCGCTGCGCGCGCTCGGCGCGCCCTTCCCCGAGCTGCGCTTCTGCCCGACCGGCGGCATCGACCCCAACAACGTCGCCGACTACCTCGCGCTGGGCAACGTCGCCTGCGTCGGCGGCTCCTGGATGGCGGCGCCGGCGGCGATCGCGGCCGGCGACTGGCCGGGGATCGAGGCCGCGGCCCGGGCGGCGCGCGCCGCGTCCGCCTAACTTGCCGCGCGGGAGACGCCTCGAGACAGCCGCCGGCCGTCGGACCGCGAGATCGCCCGCGCGCTGATCGGCGAGGTCGACGCGGTCGCGGTCGTCAGCCACGACGACATCTACGCGCTGCGGATCGCGCTGGTCGTCGAGCACGCGCTGCCCGGCGTCGCGCTGCTGGTCACGATCTTCGACCGGACCGTCGCCCGGCAGGTCCGGCGCGCCGTCCCGAACTGCCGCGTGGTCTCGCTCGGCGACGCGGTGGCGCCGATCCTGACCGAGGACTGCCTGGCGCGGGCGCCCCGGCGCGGGCGCTGGGCGCGCGCGTGGTCGACGCTCTCCTCGCAGCTGCGCCCCTACGACGCGGGCACCCGCCTGCTGGTGCTCGGCGTGGTCGGCCTCGCGGCGATCGTCACGGCCGAGACCGCCGTCGCCGCCCTGCGCTTCGACCATCCGCTGGACCGCGCGTTCTACGAGGCGGCCAAGACGACGGCGGCGGTCGGCCCGGACGCGGTCGCCGAGCACGGCCCCGGCTGGTACGCGGTCGCGGTCGGCATCGCGATGCTCGCGGGCCTCGCGCTGGCGGCGGTCGCGACCGCCGGCCTGGTCCATCGGCTCACGACGCGCCGGCTGATCGGGATCGTCGGCCGCCGCACCCTGCCGCGCCGCGACCATGTCATCGTGGTCGGGTTGGGCCAGGTCGGCGTGCGCCTGTGCCTCATGCTGCGGCGCGCCGGGATGGCGGTCGTGGCGATCGAGCGCGACGACGCCGTGCCCGGGATCCACGTCGTCCAGCGCCTCGGCGTGCCGGTGATGATCGGCGACGGGACCGAGCGCGACCTACTCCTGCGCCTCGGCGCGCGCCGCGCCCAGGCGCTCGCCTCGGTGACGTCGGACGACCACGTCAACGTGGCGGTCAGCGTCGCCGCGCTCGGCCTGCGCGACGACCTCCGCGTCGTGCTGCGCGCGGGCGACGACGACGCGGTGACCGAGACCCGCGCGCTGTTCCCGATCGGCGTCGTCCGCGACGTCAACCGGCTCGCCGGCGACGAGCTGGTCCGCGTGCTCCTCGGCGCCTAGTGTCGTCAGCCGATCAGCGCGCCGGCCAGCGCGGTCCACGACGCGCGCGGGATGCCGTCCTCGCCCAGCGGCTGCAGGCAGACGTGGTCGGCGCCCGCGTCGAGGTGCGCGTGGACGACCTCGGCGAGCCGCTCGGCGCTGCCGTGCGGGACGACCGCGTCGATCAGCCGGTCCGAGCCGCCGTCGGCCAGGTCGTCCTCGGTGAAGCCGAAGTCGAGCAGGTTCTTGGTGTAGTTGCGCAGGCCGAGGTAGAGCTTGGCGTAGTCGCGCGCGATCGCGCGGGCGCGCGCGGGATCGGTCTCGAGCACGCACGCGACCTCGGGCGCGACGAGCTTGCCGGCGCCCAGGCGCTCGCGGGCGAAGCGCGTGTGGTCGACGGTGATGAAGTACGGGTGGGTGCCGGCCGTGCGCTCGCCGGAGAGGTCGAGCATCTTCGGCCCCAGCGCGGCCAGGCAGCGCCCCTCGACCGGCGGCGGCGTCGGGGACGCGTCGAGGCCGTCCAGGAACGCGCGCATCGACGACAGCGGCCGGCGGTAGTCGCTGGTCGCCTCCGGATGGCCGATGCCGATGCCGAGCATGAACCGCCCGGGGAACTCCTCGCGCAGCCGCGCGTCGGCGGCGGCCGTCTCGGCCGGGTCGTTGTTCCAGACGTTCAGGATCCCGGTCGCGGCGACCAGCGTCGACGTCGCCTCCAGGATCGGCCGGATGTCCGGCACGTGCGGCGAGCCGCCGACCCACCACGCCCCGAACCCCAGCTGCTCCGCCAGCTTGGCGGCCTCGCCCGCGCGCTCGATCCCGAACGGCCGATAGCTGGTCCAGACGCCCACCTTGCCGATGTCCATGGCCTTCATCCTGCCACGCCGCCCCGTGCCCGGAACGGCGTCCGTCCGCGCAGGGTCCCGCGCCGAAGGCGCCGGCCGCCTCGCCGCGCGGCCCGGAGCGGTCCTAGACGCCGGCGGCCCGGTCGAGGTCGACGACGATCTCGTCCAGCGGCCGGCGCCCGGAGGGGATGACGCGGCGGCCGGTCGCCGGCGGTGCCGCCGCCGGGCGTCCGAGCGCGATCGCGGTGCGGATCCGCCAGCCCTCGTCCAGCCCCGCGAGCACGCGCGCCCGCTCGACGTTCGCGTCCGGGAAGAACGTGACCGGGCACGAGCCGAGGCCGACCGCGCGCGCCGCGAGCATGAGGCCCTGGGCGAGGCGACCGAGGTCGAAGTCCAGGTCGGCGCCGCCGGTGCGCAGGTCGCCGGCCAGCAGCACCGCCACCGGAGCGGCGACCAACGGCCCGGCATAGGCGCCGAGCGCCGCGAACCGCGCCCGCACCCCAACATCGCGCGCGACGACCAGCCGCCACGGCTGCCGATTCCGCGCCGAGCCCGTCCACCGAGCGGCCTCCAACACCCGCCGCACCGTCACCTCATCCGGCCCCTCCGGATCGAACGCCCGCGTCGCCCGCAGGCCGGCGACCGCGGCGATGACAGCCTCGCTCATGGCCGAGATCCTGCCCGACCGCCGCCCCCGACGCGGCCCGCCCCGAGGACCTGCCGCCGTTCGTCGCTCAGCGCGTGGTGCGGCTCATGCGGCGATGACGACCCGAGCGCCGACCGCCTCGTAGGTCGCGCGGGCGCGCGCGTCGCGGGTGGCCAGCTCGGCGTCGTGCTCCACCGCGGCCAGGGCGACCAGCGCGTCGTAGACCGCGCCGCCGGAGATGTCCAGGCGCGCGAACGTGTCGGCCAGCCGACGCGTCGTCTTCTGGGCCAACGACAGCGACGGCGCGAAGCGCTCGGCCAGCAGCCGCGCGGCGTCGACGGGCGGAAGGCGCAGGTCGCCGGGCAGCCGGGTCAGCACCGAGTAGGTCTCGACCGCGGCGTGGCCGGAGAGCGCGACCTCTCGGCCCGCCCACCACGCCACGACGCGATCGTGCTCGCGATGGGTGGCGACCAGCAGCGGAACGGCGACGCTGGTGTCCAGCGCCAGAACCGCTATCGCCGCCCCGCGTCGATCAGGCCGAAGACGTCCTCGTCGCCGATCGTCGTCTCGCCGGTGGCGACCGTGACGCCGTGCTCCTGCACCAGCTGCGCCGTCCGCCCGGACGGAACCAGCTGCAGCCCCGCGCCGTAGCGCGAGATGTCCACCGTCGAGCCCGGCGTCAACCCCAGAGCGTCACGCAACGCCTTCGGCACCACCACACGCCCCACGCTGTCGATCGAGACCCGCATTGCCATCACGGTACCAGTCGATTCCCAGCGATCGTGAGCCGCCGTGGCATCGCGGGCACCGCGCACGAGCGCCGCGCTCAGCCGTGGATCAGCCAGCCGTCCGCCGCGCGCGCCGCCTCCAGGATGCCTTCGGAGAGCGTCGGGTGGCCGTGGATCATGCGGGCGACGTCGGCGTAGCCGGCCTCGGCGAGCTTGGCCGTGACCAGCTCCTGGATCAACTCGGTGGCCTTGGCCCCGACGACGTGGCCGCCGAGCAGCTCGCCGGTCGCCCGGTCGCCGATCACCTTGATGAGCCCGGCGCGGTCGCCGTAGACCGTGCCCGCCCCGACCGCGCCGTACGGGACCTTGCCGATCGCGACGTCATGGCCGGCGTCCCGCGCCTGGCGCTCGGTGAGGCCGAACGAGCCGACGTTCGGCGTGCAGAACGTCGCGCGCGGGATGTCGGCGAGCGCGAGCGGGTGCGGGTCCAGCCCGGCCGCCGCCTCGACGGCGATCACGCCCTCCTCGGAGGCCTTGTGCGCGAGCGCCGGGCCGGGCACGAGATCGCCGATGGCATACACCTTGGGATGGGACGTGCACAGCGTCCCGTCGACCGCCACCAGCCCGCGCTCGTCGCGCGCCACGCCCGCCGCGTCGAGCCCGAGGTCCGCCACGTCGGGCGCGCGCCCCGCCGCGATGACGACCCAATCGGCCTCCTGGCCGTCGTAGAACGTGCCCGTCCGGACGTCGATCCCCTGGGCCCGCAGCCCGCGCAGCGCGACCTTCGAGATGTCCTCGTCCTCGGTCGGCAGCACGCGGTCGAGCCCCTCGTAGAGCGTCACCGCCGTCCCGAGCCGCGCGTAGGCGCTGGCGATCTCGGCGCCCGACGCGCCCGCGCCGATCACCGCCATGGTGGCCGGCAGCGCATCCAATCGCCAGGCCTCCTCGGTGCCGATCACGTTCCCGCCGTAGTCCAGCCCGGGCAGCGCCGCGCGCACCGAGCCGGTGGCCAGGACCGTCGCGCGCGCCGCCGACAGCACCCGGTCGCCGACGCGCACGTCGCCCTCGGGCGTCAGCGTCCCCGTCCCGGCGACCAGCGCGACGCCGTTCTTCTTCAACAACCCGGCGACGCCGCCGGTCAGGGTCTCGATGACCCGCGCCCGGCGCGCGCCGATCGCGCCCCAGTCGACCCGCGGCGCGCCGTCGACCTCGATGCCGAGCTCGGCCGCGTGCGCCACCTCGCTGAGCAGGTCGGCGCTGCGCAGCACGGCCTTGGCCGGGATGCACGCGTGGTTCAGGCAGCGCCCGCCGACGGTGCCCTCGCGCTCGACGACCGCCGTGCGCAGCCCGAGCTGCGCGGCCCGGATCGCCGCGACGTAGCCGCCCGGGCCGGAGCCCACGACGACGACGTCGAACGCGTCAGCGGGCACCGTCGTGCTCCTCCGCGGGCTCGCCTTCCAGCTCCTCGCGCAGCGCGGGCCCCGTCTCGGCGATCCCCTGCTTGAACTCGCGCAGCCCGCGGCCCAGCGAGCGCCCCGCCTCGGGCAGGCGCCTGGGCCCGAGGACGACCAGCGCGATCACCAACACCACCAACAGCTCCGCCGGCCCGACGCCCGGCATCACGCACCCACCGTCCACGCCGCGTCGGTCACCGGGAAGCCGCCCGCGGCGACCGCACCGGCGTCGCGCTTGAACACCATGAACGACCGCGTGAACTCGATCACGACCTCCGCGCGCTGGTTGATCCCGCGCGTGCGGATCGCGACGATCCCGCACTCCGGCCGCGAGCCCGACGGACGTGCGCCGGTCACCTCGGACTCGGCCCACAGCGTGTCGCCGGCGTGGACGGGCTTGGGCAGCTTGATGTCGCCCCAGCCGAGGTTGGCGACCGCGTTCTCGGACGTGTCGGCGACCGACAGCCCCACGACGATCGCCAGCGTCAGCGTCGACACGACCAGCGGCTTGCCGAACTCCGTCTCCTTGGCCAGCTCGGCGTTGAAGTGCATGGGGTTGGTGTTCATCGTCAACAACGTGAACCACGTGTTGTCGGTCTCGGTGACCGTCCGGCCGAGGCGGCCGCGGAACACCTGGCCGACCTCGAAGTCCTCGAAGAAGCGCCCGCGCCACTCGGCGGTCGGCGCGGCGGATGCGGGAAGAGCGTCAGCAGTCATGGGTCGTGAGGGGGTTGTGGGGATCGGAGAGCAGCTCCGCGCTGTGCTCGCCCAGGAACGGGCCGCGGCGCGGCGTTGGCGTATAGGTGGAGAAGCGCAGCGGCGAGCGGACCTGGCGGACCGTGCCGAGGACCGGGTGCTCGGCCTCCTGGAGCAGCTCGCGCGCGGCGACCTGCTCGTCGGCCAGCGCCTCGGCCACCGTGTTGATCCGCGCGCAGGGGACGCCGGCCGCGGTCAGCAGCGCCTCCCACTCGGCGACGGCGCGCGTCGCGAAGATCGCGTCGAGGATCTCCTCCAGCTCCTCGCGGTGCGCGTCGCGCGCCGCGAAGTCGGCGAAGCGCGGGTCGGCCGCGAGGTCCTCGCGGTCCAGCGCCCGGCAGAGCGCCCGCCACAGGCCCTGCTTCGGGCAGGCGACGACCATCCAGCCGTCGGCGGCCGGAAAGTTCTGGAACGGGACCATCGACTGGTGCGCCGACCGCGCGCGGCGGACCGGCTGCTTGCCGTGCGTCGCCGACCACGTCGCCATGTAGTTGAGCTGCGACAGCGCGGTTCGAAGAGCGACAGGTCGAGGTCGCAGCCGACGCCGTCGCGCCGCGCGGCGTGGATCCCGGCCAGCAGGCCGATCGCGGCGAGGTAGCCGCCGGAGAAGTCGACCAGCGACAGGCCCGAGCGCGCCGGCGGCGCGTCGGGCTCGCCGGTGATCGACTGCCACCCGGCCAGGCCCTGGACGGTGAAGTCGTAGCCGCCCTGCGCCGCGCGCGGGCCGGTCATGCCGAAGGCCGACAGCGAGCAGCAGACGATCCGCGGGTTGTGCGCCGCCAGCTGCGCGTAGGTCAGCCCGAGCCGCTGCGGCACGTCGCCGCGCAGGTTCGAGAAGACCGCGTCGGCCGACGCGACGAGGGCATGGAACGCGTCTCGGTCGTCCGCGTCGCGCAGGTCGAGCGCCACCGAGCGCTTGCCGCGGTTGAAGGACTCGAAGAACAGCGACGACTCACCCTCGGCGAACGGCGGGACGTAGCGCCCGACGTCCCCGCCGGCGGCCGGGTCCTCGACCTTGACGACGTCGGCGCCGAGGTCGGCCAGCTGCATCGTCGCCCACGGGCCGGCGCCGTACTGCTCGACGGCGACGATCCGGACGTCGGCCAGCGGGGCGGTCATGCCCGCGCCTCCGACGCCGACGATGCCGCCGACGACGCCAGCGTCTCCCGCGCCGCCCGCGCGGAGGCCGCGTCGACCATCGCGCCGTCGACCCGCGCCGCGGCGCCCGCGTCGAGCAGCGCGCGCGCCGCCGCGACCTCCGCGTCGGTCGGCGCGAACGCCCGCCGGCACGGCGCGACCTGCGCCGGGTGGATCAGGAGCTTGCCGTCGAAGCCGAGCGCGACCGCCCGCGCGCACGACGCGGCAAAGCCGTCCTCGTCGTCCAGCCGCGCGTAGGGCCCGTCGATCGCGACCAACCCATGGGCCTTGGCCGCGTTGACGACGCGCGCCTGGGCGTAGAGCCACTGGTCGGGCACCGCGGGCACGCCGATCGCCGGGGCGCGCTGACCCAGCGCCGCGGCGTAGTCGCCGGGCCCGAAGACCAGGGCCGCGACCCGATCCGGGGCCGCCGCCGCGATCGCGTCCACCGCGGCGACCGCGCGCGGCGACTCCACCAGCACGTCGATCGCGAGCCGCCCGCCGGCGGACCCCATCCGACGCTCCTCGTGGTCGAGCAGCGTCGCCACGAAGGCGACGTCCTCGGGGCCGGCGACCTTCGGAACCAGCACGGCGTCCGCCAGGCCGACGAGCCCGTAGACGTCGTCGAGCAGCTCCGCCGTCCCCAGGCCGTTGATCCGGACGGCGACGCGCGGCGCCGCCCACTCCAGCTCCGCCAGCGCGCGCCGGGCGATCGCCAGCGCCTCCGCCCCACGACGCTCGGGCGCCACCGCGTCCTCGAGGTCCAGGTACACGCAGTCGACCGCGGTCGACGCCGCGCGCCGGAGCTTCTTCTCGTCGTCCCCCGGGACGAACAGACCGCTGACCATGCTCACTGCAAACGTTTCCAATCGATCGGTGAAACACTCGACGGAGCGACGACGCGCGCGGCGACGCCCTTCCGCCCTACCGCGGCGCGGCCACGGACGCGCCGGACGCGTACGCGGTCGGCAGCGTCACGTCGCCCGGGCCGGCCTCGCCGTCGAGCAACGCCATCAACATGCGCGCGGCCTCGACGCCCGCGTCGCGCGGGACGCGGCGGACCATCGCGATCTGAGGGTCGTGGAACTCCGCGACCGCGACGTCGTCGCAGCCGACGAACGACAGGTCGGCCCCGACCCGCACGCCCGCCTCGCGCAACGCCCGCAGCGAGCCGTGCATCAGCACGTTGCCGCCCGCGATCAGCGCGGTCGGACGGTCCTCGGCGGCCAGCAGCTCCCGCGTCGCCTCGTAGCCGAACGGGATCGAGAAGTCGCCCTCGAGCACCGAGCAGTGCAGCCCCGAGCGCTTCCCGTACACGTCGACCACGCCGGCCTTGCGCTCGCGCGCCGGGCGGCGCGGGCCGCCGACGAGCATCGCGATGCGCTCGTGGCCGAGGTCGCGCAGCGCCTCGGCGGCCTCGCGCATCCCCGTGCGATGGTCGAACTTCACGCTCGGCAGCCTGGTCCCGCGCGGCGCGTCGCGGTCGATCAGGACCAGCGGCACGTCGACCTCGGCGATCGCCTTCTTGACCGCCGGGTGGCGCTCGTCGCCGTGCGCGAGCAGGATCGCGTCGACCCGGCGCCGCTGCAGCAGCGCGATGTTGGCGGCGTCCAGCTCCGGGTCGCCGCCCGCGTCGGTCAGCAGCAGCGAGTACCCGGCGCGCCGCAGCTCGCCCTCCGCGCCGATGACGGCGTCGGTCAGCACGGTGTTGCTGATGTTCGACGCGGCGAAGCCGATCGACATCGTGGTCTGCCGGCGCAGCCCCTGCGCGAGCATGTCGGGGTGGTAGCCCAGCTCCTCGACCACCGCCATCACCTTGTCGCGCATGTCGGTCGACACGTCGGGATGGCCCGACAGGACGCGCGACACCGACGAGATCGCGACCCCCGCCTGCTGGGCGACCTCGCGCATTCCGGGCCGACGACGGCGATCTTCTTGGAGGGCTCGCGGCATCAGTCGAGACGATACTAGGCGTGAACGTTCCCGGAAACCTTTGCACCGGTCGTTCGGTCAGGTGATCCCCAACCAATCCGGCGCGAGGTCACGGCCAATCTAACCGACCCTCTCGGACCGACCGCTGAGCGCGCTGCGATACGCCGCCGCGAGGATCTCCACCGTGCGGGCGCCGAGCTCGCCCGGCGCGCGGTTGACCGCGCCCTCGACGCCCAGCGCGAGGTCCAGGAGCGCGTGCGGCGGCCCGTCGCAGTCGTAGAGCCCGCCGGGCGGCCCGAGGTCGACCGTCTCCTCCCCGTCGTAGCGCCCCAGCCACGCGCGGCCGTTGGCGATGTCGAGCGAGAGCTGGCCCTCGCGGCCGACCACGTGGATCGTCAGCTCGTTCTCGACCACCCCGATCCCGTTGTGCGAGGACGTGCCCGACAGCGTGCCGATCGCCCCGCCGGCGAAGCGCAGGGCGATGGCGTCGTGAAGCTCGACCGGCGCGTCCAGCGGCGCGCTCATGAACGCGAAGACCTCCGATCCGCGCAGGCCCGTCAACCACAGCGCCGCGCCGAGCGCGTGCGACAGCTGGGCCTGGGCGTAGCCGCCGCCGCTGAGCGACGCGTCGGTCCACGTCGCCTGCTCGGGCAGCGCGTCGGTGGCCGCCTTCGGGTAGGCGCCGGAGTTCGACAGCAGCTCGCGCGTGAACGAGGACATGCGGATCGCGACGTGCTCGATCGCCCCCACGCCCCGATCCTCCATCAACCGCTTGGCCTCGCGCAGCAGCGGCCGGAAGTTCCAGCCGAACGACACCACCAGGTGGCGCTCCAGGCGGTCGGCGGTGGCGACCAGGTCCCACGCGTCGGCCGGGTCGATCGTCACGGGCTTCTCGACCAGCACGTGCGCGCCCGCCTCCAGCGCGGCCTTGGCGTGCTCGTGGTGCAGCGCGGTCGGCGACGCGACGACCGCGACGTCGATCCCGGCGGCCAGGACGTCCCGGTAGTCCTCGCTGACCACCGCGAACCCGAAGCGGTCGCGCAGGGCCGCCAGCAGCGCCGGGTCGCCGTGGCGCGCGGCGCCGACCGGCGTGACGTCCTTCGGGCGCTGCATGAGGTTGGGCAGGTGCGAGGCGACCGCCCACGAGCCGGCGCCCAGGACGCCGAGCCGCAGCGGCGTCACGACGCCCCTCCGCCGAAGTGGTACACCTCGCGCATCGCGGTGGACTCCGGCCCGTCCTCGCCGAAGGCCATCAGCGGGTCCATCAGCTCGCCCCAGCGGCGGTGCACGTCCGAGGACCACAACTTGGCCCACGCCTCGTCGTCGGCGACGTCGGACGCGACGACCAGGATCGGGTCGTCCTCGTAGATCGTGAACTCGCGGATGCCGGCAGCGACCATCTCGGCCTCCAGCTCCGGCCACACCGCGCCGTGGTGGCGGGCGTACTCGGGCAGCGCGCCCGGCTTGAGCTTCATGATGAACGCGCGGCGCATCAGATCCGGTACAGCTCCTCGGCGGTGCCCACGAAGAAGCGCCGCCGCTCGGCCTCGGTCAGGTCGGCCGTGATCGACGCATAGGCCTCGACCACGTCGCGGTAGCCCGAGTACAGGCGGTCGACGGGCCAGTTGGTGCCGAACAGGCAGCGCTCGATCCCGAACGCGTCGAAGCACCGATGCACCCACGGACGCAGCGAGTCGACCGTCCACTCCGGGTCGCCCATCCCCAGGCCCGAGACCTTGATGTAGGTGTTGGGCGCGCCCGCGAGCAGGTCGAGCGCGTCGGACCAGATCTCGAAGAAGCCGTCGGTGCGCTCCATCGGCACCGCCGCGTGCTCGAGGATGAACGTGACGTCGCCGAGGGCGTCGGCCGCGTCGCGCGCCTTGGCCATGTCGACGGCCTGCACGTCGATGTCGAGGACGAGCGAGCGCTCGGGCAGCAGCGCCGCGCCCCGCCGCCACGCGTCGTCGGCGAAGAAGTCGCCGTCGGGCCGCCGCCCGAAGTCGCGGATGCCGCGGAGGTTCGCATAGGCCATGTGTCGGTCCAGCTGCTCCGCCGCGTCGTCGGCCGCCAGGTCGACGTAGGCGACGATCCCGTTCGGCCAGCCGGTGCGGTCGGCCGCCGCCTGCAGGAACGCGGTCTCGGCGACCGGGTCCTCGGAGTCCAGCGCGGCCTGCACGTTGACGACCTTCGTCAGGCCCGTGAAGCGCGCCTCGGCCTTGAGGCCCTCGGGCTTCCAGGTCAGGTGCTTCATGTCGTCGATGTCGCCCAGCCGCGGGTGCACGAACTCCGGCTCCAGCCAGGAGAACCGCAGGTTGGGGTCCTTCTGGTCGATGAAGTGCACGTGCGTGTCGATGAACTCGATCATGCGCTCCCCCCTTTCAGTACATGAGCTGGCCGCCGCTCACGTTGAGCGTGGCGCCGGTGATGTAGGCCGCGTGGTCGGAGACCAGGAACAGGACGCTCGCGGCGACCTCGCGCGGCTGCGCCATGCGGCCGAGCGGGATCATCTTGACGAAGTCGGCGAGCTGCTCGTCGGTCTGGCCGCCGCGCATCATCGCGGTGTCGGCCGCGCCCGGCGCGACCGTGTTGACCGTGATGCCGTGCGGCGCCAGCGCCCGCGCCAGCCCGCGCGACATCGAGACCACGCCGCCCTTGGTCGCCGCGTAGACGACCGAGCCGCCGAAGCCGCCGCTCTGCCAGCCCTGCGAGGTGAAGTTGACGATCCGGCCGCCCTCCCCGCCCGCGATCAGCGCCTGGGCCACCGTCCGGTTCAGGAAGAACGTGGCCTTGAGGTTCGTGTCGACCTGGGCGTCCCAGTCGTCCTCGGTGATGTCGTCGATCGAGTCGCGCCGGCGCAGCACCGCGGCGGCGTGGACGAGCGCGTGCGGCCCGCCCAGCTCGTCGCGCGCCCGCTCCACCAGCGCGGCGTGCCAGGCAAGGTCCTTGAGATCGCCGGCGACCGCGACATGTCGACCCTCCGGCGCGCCCAGCTCGGCGAGCAGCGCGTCCAGCGGCTCTTGCGCGACGTCGACGGCGAGCACGCGCGCGCCCGCCTCGTGCAGCAGCGCGACGACCTCGCGCCCGATCCCGCCCGCCGCGCCGGTCACGATCACGACGCGGTCGGCCAGCCCGCTGACGATCGGCTCAGGCATCGAGTCGCAACCTCTCCACGACGTCCTCACGGACCTCGACGCCCAGCCCCGGGCCCCGCGGCTGGGGCATGAAGCCGCCCGAGTGCGCCAGCGGCTCGGTCACCAGCTCGAACTGCGCGACGTCGCGCAGCGGCTTGACCTCGAACTGCCGGCAGACCGGCGTCGACCACGAGATCGCCAGCGACGCGGCCGAGACGATCGCGGTCGACCACGCGTGCGCGTTGGCCTCGCGACGCGCGGCCTCCACCCGCGTCACCGCGTGGCGGAACGCCGTCAGCCCCTCGGCGCGGCCCGGGTCGAAGCCGAGCACGTCGCAGGTGCCGGACTCCAGCAGCCGCTGCACGCCTTCGAGGCCGAACTCCTTCTCGCCGTAGGCGATCTTCGTCTGCGTCTTGGCGCGCAGCTCGCGGTAGCCGTCGGGGTCGAAGTGGCCGAGCGGCTCCTCGACCCAGTCGACGGCGTGCTCCTCGAACGCGCGGATCCGCCGGACGGCCTCGGAGACGTTCCACTGGGTGTTGACGCCCAGGTCCACCATGAACGACTTGTCGGGGCCCATCGCCTCGCGCACGCGGCGGACGTACTCGACGTCGCGGTCGTGCTCGTAGCCCAGGCGCGCCTCGCCGCGCTTGCCGAAGCCGATCTTCATGCCGTGCAGCCCGGTCGCCGTCCACGCCGCCGCCTCCTCGGCGAGCGCGCCGAGGTCGGCCTTGGCCGCGTGGCCGGAGGCGATCGCCGGCAGCTCGTCCTTGACGGGACCGCCGAGCAGGTCGAGCACGCGCGTGTCGAGGAGCTTGCCCTTGAGGTCCCACATCGCGATGTCGATCCCGGCCAGCGCGATCGACGCGACGCCGCCGTTGCCGTACCACCACATGTGCTTGCGCAGGGCGCGCCAGGTGCCCTCGGTGTCGAGCGGATCGGCGCCGACGACGACCTCGCGCAGCCCGTCCACGAGCGCCACGACGGCGCGCGAGGCCTCCGGCCAGTAGGTCACCGACTCGCCCCAGCCGACGGCGCCGTCGTCGTGCACCAGCTTGATCAGCGTGACGTGCCGGATCCGCCCGTGGTCGTTGGGCTCCTCGTAGCCGATCGGGATCGCCTCGATCGACGCGACGCCGCTCACGCCGCCACCTCCGCCTCGCGACGCTGGGACGGCGGCGCGCTCACGCACGCCTCGCTGCCGGGGTCGAACAGGTACAGGCGCGCCCCGTCGACCCACAGCCGCGAGCGCCCGCCCTCGCGCGCCGGGCTCTGCGGCGCCAGGCGCGCGGTCACGCGCTCGGCGACCAGCCGGCCGGTCTCGTCCTCGCCGGTGTCCTCGTCGTCGACGCGCAGGACCGTCTCGGCGCCGAGCGAGAAGAACACGCAGATCTCCGAGCCCAGCGACTCCACCAGGTCGATCGTGGTGTCGAGCGCGAGCACCGGGCGGTCGGCGGGCTCGGGGTCGACCGCCGCGTCGTGGAGGTCCTCGGGCCGCACGCCGACGACGACGTCGCGCCCGGTCGGCGCGGCCGCGTCGAGCCGGCGCCGCTGCTCGTCGCTGAGCGCGACCGTCCCGAAGGGAAGCTCGAGCGCGTCGCCGGCGCGCGTGGCGCGCAGGAAGTTCATGGCCGGCGAGCCGATGAACCCGGCGACGAACATGTTGGCCGGGTTGTTGTAGACCTCGGATGGCGTGCCGACCTGCTGGAGCACGCCGCGGCGCATCACCGCCAGGCGGTCGCCCAGGGTCATCGCCTCGGTCTGGTCGTGGGTGACGAAGATCGTGGTCGTCTCCAGCCGCCGCTGCAGCAGCGAGATCCCGGTCCGCATCTGCACGCGCAGCTTCGCGTCGAGGTTGCTCAGCGGCTCGTCCATCAGGAACGCCCGCGGCCGCCGGACGATCGCGCGCCCCATCGCGACGCGCTGGCGCTGACCGCCCGACAGGGCGGCGGGCCGCCGGTCGAGGTACTCGGTGAGGTCGAGCAGCCGCGCGGCCTCGTCGACGCGCGCGGCGATCTCCTTCTTCTTGAGCTTGGCCACGCGCAGCGAGAACGCGATGTTCTCGCGGACGGTCAGGTGCGGGTACAACGCGTAGCTCTGGAAGACCATCGCGACGTCGCGCCGGGCGGGCTCGACGTCGTTGACGCGCACCCCGCCGATGTTCAGCGCCCCGTCGGTGATCGACTCCAGGCCGGCGACCATCCGCAAGGCGGTGGACTTGCCGCAGCCGGACGGGCCGACCAGGATCATGAACTCGCCGTCGGCGACCGTGAGGTCGAGGCCCTGGACCGCGACGTTGCCGGTCGGGTAGCGCTTGACGACGCCGTCGAACTGGATCTCCGCCATGTTCAGGCTCCTGCTCCTGCGATCGCTGCCGTTGTTGATGTGATGGCCTCGAAGCGACGCTGCACCGTCTCCCACCACGGGTCGAACACCAAGGCCTCGGTGATGATCTCGACATCGGCCTCGGCGTGCGCGGCGACGTCGATCGCCAGCTCCTGGCCGGACCACGTGACGCCGCCCGGCGTCGCGTAGCGGACCCAGGGCGAGCCGGGGCCGTTGCGCGAGCGCGTGCGCGGGACGGCGTCCAGCGGCGTCTCGATGCCGAGCATGCGCAGGCGCACGTCGAACAGCTCGCGCGGGTCGGGGTGGTAGAGCCACTGGCCGTCGCGCTTGAGCCGCACCACCAGGACGACGTGGTCGCCGCGCGCGACCTCCGGCAAGGTGATGGTCATGCTCGCGGCGCGCTCGCCGGCCGTCAGCGCGGCGCCCAGCGCCGCGACGTCGAGCGTCCGCGTCGGGCGGCCGAGCGGCGCCCGCGCCGTGCCGCCGGACCCCTCGCGGTCCAGCTCGACCACGCGCGTCTCGAACGGCGCGAGGTCGGCGGCGCCGTCGGCGCCGGGGACGGGATGCAGCTCGATGGCCCTGCCCTCCCCCAGCGCGGTGTCCTCCGGCACCGGCGCGTGCGCGAACGTCGGGTTGAACAGCGTGACGATCCGCCCCCGCGCGCCCTGCTGCAGGTAGCCGTAGGGCCGCGCGGTCCACGGGTCGGCGCCGACGCGGCGCGTCGCGCTGAGGTCGAGGTCGCGCTCCTGTGCCCAGGCCAGGACGTCGCCCAGGAACGCGCGATCGCCCGCGTCGAGCAGCTTCAGGTCGCCCCACAGCTGGAGCAGGCGCGAGCCGCGCGCGGCGTCGAGCAGGAACGCGTCGCGCCACTCCTCGCGGCCGAGGCGGTTGGCCCAGGCGACGTCGCCGACCCAGATCCCGAGGCTGTCCTGGCCCTCCAGCGGCAGCAGGTCGCGGGCGTGCTCGATCGACTGGTCGACGTTGAGGCTGATCGACTGGCGCGCCGACCACGCGGGCGCGCTGGCCGGCGACGCGGCCTCCAGCTTGATGCCCTTGTCGAACGTCAGGTCGCCGAAGCGCAGCCAGAACGGCGAGCGGAAGCCCCAGTACCAGATGACCCACAGGTCGGGGTTCGCGTCGCGCGCCCGCCGGGCGACGTCGATCAAGGCCTTCATCATCGGCTCGACCGAGTAGATGCCGGGGAGGTGGTCGTGCCCCGAGGCGGTGCAGTGCAGCGTGACGCAGTCGAGCTTGAGGAGCGACAACGACAGCTCCTCGGCGTGCCGCGGGATCGCCTCCAGCGCGGAGGTCCGGTACGGCTCGGCGGCCATGCAGTAGCGCGGCTCGTGCAGGAACAGCGAGGCGAACTCCTCGTTCCACGAGAACTTGCCGCCCGCCTCGTGCACGAGCGCCGCGGGCGCGGGCGCGACGCCGCCGGCCAGCGCGGCCTCCATGCCCGGCGCCTCGGCGGCGGTCCAGAGGCCGCGGGTCGTCGCCCACCACAGCCCGGCGCGCAGGCCGTGGCCCTCGATCGCGCGCGCCAGCGCGGGGCCGCCGCTGGGGAACGTCTCCCGGAAGGACGACAGGTCGGTCCGCGACCACCAGTCGTCGATGATCCACGTGTCGAAGCGGGCGCCCGCGTCGCGCAGGGCGTCGCCGTCGTCGAGGTTCTCGTGCGCGAGGTCCTCGGTCAGCTCCGGCAGCGGGTCGGCGAGGTTCGTGAAGTCGTACCAGCCCAGCGCGGAGTAGGCCGCGTGCGTCTCGCCGGGACCGCGGGTGGAGTAGGAGCGGACGAGGTCCAGGAAGCCGGTGCCGATCGCCGCCGGCTCCGAGGTGTAGGCCCCGCCGGGCGCGAGCCGCGCGCCGGGCAGCTGCCACAGCTCGACGCCCACGCCGTCGGTCCCCATGTTCACGCCGGCCGGATGCTCGATCGCGGCGAACAGGCCGTCCGGGCGCAGGACCGGGACGCCGCGCCCGCCGCGGGTCAGCGCCCCGTCGCAGGCCAGCGCCTCGACGCGCACCTCCAGCAGCGTGACCGGCTCCGCGCCGGCGTTGGCCACCGTCGCCTGCTTGCGCAGCACGCCGGTCTCGGCGTCCGCCCACCAGCGCAGCGAGACGTCGAGGCCGGGGGCGTTCCCGCTGCGGAGGAGGGCACGCAGGTCGTGGCCCCCGGCCTCGCTCTCCCGCACCCGCTCGACGGTGAAGTCGTCGACGACCACCCGCGGGTCGCCGACCGCGATCACCTGGTCGAGCAGGAGGCCTTGGAAGAGGTAGTGCTCGGACTCGACGCGCTGTCCGGCGGTCAACGGCCGGCGCAGGTCCGCGACGCGGACCGCGAGCACGTTGTCGCCGCCGAAGCGCGCGGCGCCGTAGTTGGGGTCCTCGCTCGTGAGCGTGAAGCGCGGCGCGTCGCGCCAGCGGCCCTGGGCGTCGGCCTGCGCCGCGTCGCGCGCGTGCAGCTCGGACCCGTTCAGGTACACCGTGTAGGAGCGCCAGTCCTCGTCGTCGCGGCCGCCGAGCAGGAACGTCAGCTCCTCGCCGTCCAGCTCGGCGGGCAGCGCGAAGCGGTGGCGCAGCCAGACCGCGCCCGCGTGCTCGGCGTCGTGGACGACGTGCAGGTGCGGCGCGCGCCGCCAGGCGGCGTCGTCGAACGCCGGGCCGGAGCAGTCCTCGTCGGTGGACGCGTAGCGCCACGCGTCCACGTCGTGGCGCCAGCGCGAGCGGTCCAGCACGAGGGCGACCTCGCTCGCGCCGGAGAGCCCGGCGCCGAGGCCCTCGACGGCGAGCGTGGCCGCGGCGGCGCCGGGCTCGAGGCTGAGCACCCGCGTCCCCGCGGGGCCGCCGACGCGATGCGTCGGCGGCCGCTGCGGCCCGGCCCCCAGGATGGACGGCGCCGCCATCGGCGCCTACGCGCGACGGCGGGCGCGCTGCACCGCCGTGTCGACCTTGGCCAGCTCGGACTGCGCGTCGGCGCCCTTGACGCACACGTTGGCGATCGCGTCCTGCAGCGCGGTGCGGGTCTCCGTGAACTGGAACTGCCGCGGCTCGGCGACGCCGGCCAGCGAGTTCATGAAGTCGTACTGCTCCTGGAACTCGGGGGTGACCAGCGGGTTGGCGACGTCCTTGCGCACGGGCGTGAACGTCTGGGCGCCGACCTTCTGGCCCTCCTCGCCGCACCAGTAGCGCGCGAAGCGGTACGCGGCCTCGGCCTTGTCCTTGGACAGGCCGGAGCGGACGCCCACGGTCAGGTTGTCGGTCTTCCACGGCAGCGCGCCGCCGGGGCCGGAGTCGACCGGGGCGCCGGTCTTGGCCGAGCCGAGCTTGCCGCTGTCGGGCACGCCGGTGATCTGCGGGAAGAGGAACACGCCGAAGTTCTTGAGGTCCTTGGGCTTGAACAGGTTCAGGCCCCAGGTGCCGTTGGAGGTCATCGCGGACTTGCCGCCGGTGAACGTGCCGTAGGCCTCCGGGAACGCGGTCGTCGCGAACGGCGCCTTGTTCCAGATGCCGTCGGAGAGCGACTGCTTCATGAACTTCAGGGCGTTGACGATCGCCTCGTCGGTGAACTTCGTCTTGCCGCGCTCGGCGGCGTCGACCACGCCCGGCTTGTACTGCGAGGCGAAGGCGATCAGCCAGTCGGTGTTCGGCCACTGGTCCTTGGCGCCCCACGCCATCGGGATCGTGCCCTTCCCGCGCAGCGCCGCCGAGATCGTCTTGAGGTCCTCGTAGGACTTGGGCACCTCGACGCCGGCCTTCTCGAACAGCTTCTTGTTGTACCAGACGAACCCGCCGACGCTGGCCTGCTGGGGCAGCGCGTAGAGCGTCTTGCCGTCCTGCGTCGACTGGCGGATCTCGGTGACCGAGCCATCGGCGAACTCCGACTCCCAGCTCGCGCCCCAGTCGGCCTTGACGCGCTCCTCGATCGGGCTCAGGAACTTCGCGTACTGGCGCAGCATCGAGCCGGTCTCCAGGTGCAGCACCTCGCCGGCGGTGCCGTTCGGGATGCCGGTCCGCAGGGCCGTGACGTAGTCCGGGTACGGGTACTGCTTGACCTTGAGCTTGACCATCGGCTCGGCCTTCTCGAAGGCGGCGACGAACGTCTTGGCGCCGGCGTCGGGGGCCGGCCAGGCCCACGTCCAGAGCGTGATGTCGACGGTCTTGTTGAGGTTGACCTTGGCGGGCCCGGCGGCCTTCTTGGCGCCGCTCGCCGTGCTCTTGGAATCGTTTCCGCCACAGGCCGCCAAGAACGAGCCGACCACCGCCGTGCCCGCTGCCGCGCTCCCGCGCGCCAGGACCTGCCGGCGCGAGTACCCGCCGCCCTTCGAGATGTTGACCACGACCTCTCCTGTTCCTCTACAAGTTGCGTGCGAACGACTAGCGGTTGACCGAGCCACCGGTCAGGCCACGGATCAGCCACCGCTGGGACACCACGAAGGCGATCACGACCGGCAGCATCACCAGCGTCATCACCGCGAACTGCTTCTCCTGCTGGGTGCTGAACTGACCCGTGAACGACACGAACGCGAGCTGGACCGTCTGCTTCGTGTCGTCGGTCATGAACAGCAGGGCCATCAAGTACTCGTTCCAGGACGTGACCGCCTGGAGGATCGCGACGGTCGCGATCGTGGGCAGCGCGAGCGGCATCGCGACGCGCGCGTAGGTGCGCAGCGTCGGCGAGCCGTCGACGCGCGCCGCGTCGAAGATCTCGGACGGGATCGCCGTGAACGCGTTGCGGAAGAGCAACAGGCCCACCGGCAGGCCGAGCGCCGTGTACGGCCCGATCAACCCCAGGTAGTTGTTGAGCAGCCCGAGGTCCTTGATCTCCGAGTACAGCGGCACGATCACCGCCGCCGGCGCGAGCATCAGCCCGGTCAGGATGACGAACTGCGCGAGCTGCGACCCCGGGAACGGGTGGCGCACGAGGCCGTAGGCGGCCAGCGACGACACCACGATCACCAGCGCGGTCGACAGCGCGGTCACGATCAGGCTGTTGAGGAACAGCCGCGGCAGGCCGGTGCTCTTCAGCACGTCGGTGAAGTTGGCGAGCGTCAGCCCCTTCGGCGCCAGCGTGAACGCCCCCGAGGCCGGGTGCAGCGCGCCGAGGACGACGATCGCCAGCGGGATCAGCCAGGCGATCGCGGCGACCGCGAGCGCCGCCTGGACCGGCGTGTCGCGCAGCCGTGCGGTCATCCGTTCACCCGCTTCTGGGACCGGCGCAGCCCGACCAGGATCAGCGCCGAGAGGATCGCGGTGCCGACGAGCAGGAGCGAGGCGATCGCCGCGGCGTAGCCGGGGCGCGCGTTCTCGAAGGCCTGCTTGAACACCAGGATGGACATCAGGTCGGTGGAGTCGGCGGGACCGCCGCGGGTGAGGATCCAGATCACCTCGAACTCGCGCAGCGCGCCGATCAGCCCGAGCAGGCTCAGCAGCCAGGTCATCGGCGCGAGCATCGGGAGCGTCACGCGCTTGGTCTGCTGCCACCAGGACGCGCCGTCGACGCGGGCCGCCTCGTAGAGCTGCGTCGGGATGCCCTGCAGCGCGGCGAGGTAGAAGATCATCGAGAAGCCGGCGTAGCGCCACACGCTCAGGACCATCGAGGCCCACAGCGCGTGGCCGGGCTCGTTCAGCCACTGCTGGCCGCCGGAGCCGAACCAGCCCAGGACCCAGTTGAGCACGCCCAGCTCCGGGTTGTAGATCCACGTCCACGCGAAGACGACGACGACCGACGACATCACCGCCGGCAGGAAGAAGATCGCCCGGAACGCGTTGCGGAAGCGGATGTCGCGGTCCAGCGCCAGGGCGAGGACGAGACCGACCGCCATCTGGGCCGGGACCGTGGCCAGCGCCCAGTAGATGGTGTGCTTGACGGAGTCGGTGAAGACCGAGTCGTGGAACAGCTCGCGGTAGTTGTCGAGGCCGATCCACAGCTTGCTGTTGATCCCGTCCCAGTCGATGAACGACAGGTGGACGGTCTCGACGATCGGGTACGCGACGAACAGGCCGAACAGCACCAGCGCCGGCGTGACGAAGGCCAGGCCGACGAGGTTGCGCTTGAGCGCCGCGACCAGCGCGGAGCCCCGGCGACCGGTGGGCATGGCGGAGGCGGCGGCCGTCTCCGGCGACCGCGGAAGGGACAGTAGATCTGACATACGACGCCCGCTCCTGGAAACGTTCCTAGAAACGGTTTCGCGACTCTAACCAGCGATGACCGTCGGCGTCAAGCAGAAGCTGGTGGAAGACGCGAAATCCTGGGCCTGGGCCCCCAGGAGGAAGAGCTGCCCGGTGGGCCCGCCGGGGTCGTCGACCAGCCGCGCGACGAAGCGCCCAGCGGCCGCCGGATCGTCGCCGCCCGTGTCGCCGACCGCGCGCGCCCACGCGGCGTAGCCATCGGCCGCCACCCCACCCCCGTCGGGCATCCGGGTCACTCCGGACGTCGATGTGACGTCGGGAGTGACCCGGATCCCCGAGGGCGGCTCGGCGGCGGCGCGAATCTCCTCCCACATGCGCGACTTCAGGTCGCCGGGATGGATGGCGTTGGCGGTCACGCCGGTGCCGGCCAGCTCCAGCGCGAGGACGGACGTCCAGGCGTTGAGCGCGACCTTGGAGGTCGCGTAGGCGCTGTTGAGCGCCGTGGGGACGGAGAGCGCAGCCAGGGACGACACGTTGATCACGCGCCCATGCCGCCGGTGGACCATGTCGGGCACGAGCGCGCGGGCAAAACGATACGGGGCGAGCGCATTGACTTGAAGGGTCTGCGCCCACGCCTCCGGATCGGCCTCGGCCAACGGCGCGAGCGGGCCGAAGATCCCGGCGGCGTTGACCAGGACGTCGATCGGCCCGACGGCCGCCCGCGCGGCCTCGACGGCGGCGAGCGGCGCCGCCGGGTCGCGCAGGTCGGCGACGACGGTGGCGACGAGGGCGGTGGAGGAGGCGGCGTCCGTCGCGCCACCGTCCGTCGCCGCGCCGCGCGCCGCCCCGTCCCCTCCGCCCCGCGCCGCCCCGTCCCCTCCGCCCCGCGCCGCGCGGCACGCGGCGGCCACCGCGTCCAGGCGCGTCGCGTCGCGGCCGACCAGCGCCAGGGGCCGGCCGGTGGCGGCGAGGGCCAAGGCGATGGCCTTGCCGACGTCGCCGGTCGCGCCCACGACGAGCGCCGCTCCCATCCCGTTTCCCACGAACCTCTCCCCACGCTGGAATCGTTTCTAGGTAGGGTACCGGCGTGAACTTCGCCGCGCAGGTCTTCCGTCGCCATCGCCCCCACGAGCCGGCCCTGCTGGCCATCGACCGCGAGGGCGCCCGCCGCACGGTGACGTTCGGCGAGGTCGAGGAGCGCTCGGCGCGGATCGCCGGCCGGCTGGAGGAGCTCGGCGTCGGCAAGGGCGACATCGTCATGACCGTCATGGGCTCCAGCCCGGACTGGGTCGCGGGCGTGATGGCGGCGTTCCGGATCGGCGCGGTCGCGCTGCCGTGCGTGACGCAGTCGCGCGCCTCCGACCTCGCGCTGCGGGCGTCGGTGGTCGATCCGGCCGCGGTCCTGACGACCCCGGAGCACGCGGGCCAGGTCGAGGACGCCGCGCTGTCCTGCCCGACGCTCGTCCTCCCCGACGCGTCGCTGGACGCCGCGCCGCGCGCCGGCTACGCCGAGGTCGCCGACGACGATCCGGCGTTCCTGATCTTCACCTCGGGCACCTCGGGCGCGCCCAAGGCCGTCGTGCACGGCGCGCGCTACCTCTTCGGCCAGGCGCTCCAGGCCGAGCACTGGCTCGACGTGCGCCCCGGCGACCTCGTCTGGTGCACCGCGGCCGCCGGCTGGTCGAAGTCGGCGCGCAACTCGTTCATCGCCGCCTGGCTGCGCGGCGCGACCGCGGTCGTCCACGACGCGCGCTTCGACCCCCAGCAGCGCGTCGACCTGATCCAGGACCTCGGCGTGAACGTGTTGTGCATGGCCCCGACCGAGTACCGCATGGTGTTGCGCCGCGCCGAGGTCTCGGCGCTGCCCCGGCTGCGCTCGTCGGTCGCCGCCGGCGAGGCGCTGGAGGCCACGACCGTCGACGCCTGGCACGCCGCCTCCGGCACGTGGCTCCGCGACGGCTTCGGCCAGACCGAGACCGGCGCGATCACCACCAACCGGCCCGGCGAGGCACCGCGCCCCGGCTCGATGGGCCGCCCGCTGCCCGGCCTGCGCACGTTCATCGACGACGGCCAGCTGCACCTCGACCCGACCACGTCCCCCACGTTCTTCCTCGGCTACCAGGGCCACGACGCCCCGGCCGGTCCGTGGGCCACGGGCGATCTCGTCGACGAGGACGAGGACGGCTACCTCTGGTTCCGCGGCCGCGCCGACGACATCATCTTGAGCGCGGGCTACCGGATCGGCCCGACCGAGGTCGAGGCCGCGCTGGCGGCGCACCCCGCGGTCGCCGACGTCGGCGTCGTCGGCGCGCCCGACCCCGAGCGCGGCCAGGTCGTCCGCGCCGTGATCGTCCTCGCCGACGACACCGCGCCGTCGGACGCGCTGATCCGCGACCTCCAGGACCACGTCAAGGAGCGCACCGCGCCCTACAAGTACCCGCGGCTGGTCGACTTCGTCGGCGAGCTGCCGCGCACGCCGAGCGGCAAGCTGCGCCGCGCCGCGCTCCGGGGCTGAGGCCCCGGGGCGGGCGTGCGTGTCGCCTCGTGGTGATCTATGCACCACGAGACGACACGCACAACGGTTCGCGTGCGAACCGTCCGGGCCCTAGACGAGGATCGTCAGCGGGTCGGCCAGCAGCTCGCCGACCGTCGCCAGGAACTTCGCGCTGTCGGCGCCGTAGAGGATCCGGTGGTCGGCGACGAGCGTCAGCGTCGCCACGGGGCGCACGACGACCGCGCCGTCGACCGCCCACGGCCGGTCGGAGACCGCGCCGACGCAGAGGATCCCCGCCTGCGGCGCGTTGACGATCCCGCCGAAGGCGCTCGCCCCGAACATCCCCAGGTTGCTGACCGTGAACGTCCCGCCCGCCAGCTCCGGCGGCGTGACCGTGCCGGCCCGGACCTTCTCGGCCAGCCGCCGCGTCTCGGCGGCGATCGTGCCGAGCGTCGCCCGGTCGGCGTCGAACAGCGTCGGGACGACGAGCCCGTCGTCGGTCGCGACCGCGACCCCGACGTTCACGCGCTCCCACAGCTCGAAGGCGCCGTCGCGGTAGGACCCGTTGACGCGCGGATGGCGCCGCAGGGCGCGGGCGGTCGCGGCCACGATGATGTCGTTGATCGACGGCGGCCGCTCCATCGACGCCTTCAACCGCGTCCGCAGCTCGAGGACCGCGGCCATGTCGACGTCCAGCGACGTCCAGAAGTCCGGGATCGTCGCCTTGGCCTCCGCCATGCGGCGTGCGACCGTCGTCTGGATGCGGCTGAGCGCGACGGCCTCGACCGCGCCGCGCGCGCCGGTGGCGTCGGCGGCCGGCGACGCGGCGGGCGCGGCGACCGGCTCGGGCGCGGGCCGCTCGCTTGCCGTGCGGACGTCGGCCTTCAGGATGCGGCCGTTGCGGCCCGTCCCGACGACCGTCGCGATGTCGATGCCGAGCGCCTCGGCCAGGCGCCGGGCCAGCGGCGAGGCGGGACCGGCGTTGCCCTTCTCATGGCCATTGCCCACCGCGGGCGCCGGCGGAGCGGCGGCGGGAGCCGCGGCCACCGCGGCGGCCACCGCGGCCGAGGCGGGCACCGCGGTCGCGGCGGCGGCGGCGACCGGCTCGGCCGCGCCGCGCTCGCCCACGTGGGCGATCACCGCGCCGACCGGCACCGTCGACCCCTCGGGCACGACGATCGACAGCACGCCCGCGTCGGAGGCCTCGAACTCCATCGTCGCCTTGTCGGTCTCGATCTCCACGACCGGCTCGTTGCGCGCCACCTCGTCGCCGTCGGCCTTCAGCCAGCGGACGATCACGCCCTCCTCCATCGAGTCGGAGAGGCGGGGCATCGTGATCTCAGGCATCGTCGGCCTCCAGGGGGTGGACGGCCAGGGCGTCCACCGCGATCGTGGCGTACTTGTAGGTCGGCAGCGAGGTCAGCGCCTCGTGCAGCGCGGTCGCGTCGGGCGCACGCCAGATCGCGACGTTGCGCAGGCCGCCGGGCAGCCGCCAGATCCGCTGGATCGTGCCGGCGCCGCGCAGCTCGCGGCCGCGCACGCGCTCGGCGTCGATCAAGGCCTGCAACTCGTCGTCGGGCAGCGTCGGCGGCAGCGCGACGTCGATCCGCACCAGGTAGTCGTGCATCAGTAGGCGACGGTGGCGCGGACGGCCTCGACGATCGTCCGCACGGTCGGCATCCACGCGGTCTCGAGGTTCTCCGCGTAGGGCACCGGCGTGTCGTCGGCGGCGTGCAGCCGCGGCGGCGCGTCGAGGTACTCGAAGTTCTCCTGGACCACGCGCGAGATCACCGACGCGCCCCACGACCCGTCCGGCGACGCCTCCTGCAGCACGATCAGCCGGCCGGTCCGCTGGACCGAGTCGATGACCGTGGCGTGGTCGAACGGCGCGATCGTGCGCGGGTCGATGACCTCGACCGAGATGCCCTCGTCGGCCAGCGCCTCGGCGGCCCGCTCGGCCTTGAAGCGCATCGCCTGCGTGCCGACGAGCGTGACGTCGGTGCCCGCGCGCACGACGTCGGCGACGCCGAGCGGCACGATCGCCGGCCGCTCCGGGAACGGCCCCTTGTGGTTGAACAGGTGCTTGTGCTCGAAGAACAGCACCGGGTCGGGATCCTGGATCGACGCGCGGAGCAACCCGTAGGCGTCGGCCGGCGTCGCGGGCGTGACGAGCTTCAGGCCCGGCACGTTGAGGAACCAGTTCTCGGCGTTCTGCGAGTGCTGGGCGCCGAAGCCCGCGCCGACGCCGCCGCCCAGGCGGAGCGTCACCGGCAGCGTGACCTGGCCGCCCGTCATGTAGCGGTACTTGGCCAGCTCGTTGGCGATGCCGTCGAAGCAGACGCCCGCGAAGTCGGCGAACATGATCTCGCCGACCGGGCGCAGGCCCTTGACGGCGGCGCCGATCGCCGCGCCGACGATCGCCTGCTCGGAGATCGGCGTGTCCATGACGCGGCCCGCGCCGAAGCGCTCGTAGAGGCCGTCGGTCATCTTGAACGGGCCGCCGGCCGCGCCGACGTCCTCGCCGAGGAGGAAGACCGACGGGTCCGCCTCCAGCTCGTCGCCCAGCGCGCGGATGATCGCCTGGCGGTAGGTGGCCGTCGTGGTGGCGGCCTCAGGGGTGATGGTGCTCATGCGAAGACGTGGTGCAAGCGGGTCGACAGGTCGGGGTCGGGCCAGCTCTTGGCGGTGTCCAGGGCGGCGACGACGCGCTGCTCGGCGTCGTCCTTCAAGGCATCCAACTGGCCTTGCTCGACGCCCGCCTCGGCGAGCTTGGCCTCCAGCAGGACGATCGGGTCGCGCTTGAGCCACTCCTCCAGCTCGCCCTCCGGCCGGTACTTGGCCGGGTCCGTGCGCGAGTGGCCCTTGTGGCGGTAGGTCTTGGCCTCGATCAGCGTCGGGCCCTCCCCCGCGCGGCCGCGACGGACCGCCTCGCGCGTGGCCTCGAAGACGACGTCGACGTCGTTGCCGTCGATGATGGCCTTCGCCATGTTGTAGGAGTCTGCGCGGTCGGCCAGGTCGGTGATCGGCGTGGTGTTGGCCAGCGGCGAGTACTCGCCGTAGAGGTTGTTCTCGCAGAAGAAGACGACCGGCAGCTTGAAGACCGACGCCATGTTCAACGCCTCGTGGAACGCGCCGATGTTCGTGGCGCCGTCGCCGAAGTAGCACAGCGACACGCGGTCGCTGTCGGTATAGCGCTCGCCGAGCGCGAGGCCGACGGCGATCGGCAGGTGGGCGCCGATGATCGCGAACGAGCCGTAGGCGCCGACCGAGACGTCGGTCAGGTGCATCGACCCGCCCTTGCCGCCGCAGAGGCCGTTGGCCTTGCCCATGATCTCGCCGAACGTGCGGTCCAGCGGCGCGCCCTTGGCGAGCACGGCGCCGTGGCCGCGGTAGGTGCAGGTCATGGTGTCGCCGGGCTCCAGGGCGGCGCAGCCGCCGACGGCGGTCGCCTCCTGGCCCTGGCAGAGGTGCGTCGAGCCGCGGACCGACCCGTCGGTGAAGAGGCGTTGGCACTCCTCTTCGAAGAAGCGGATCTCGTGCATGCGCACGAGCCACTCCAGCTTGGTCTCGACCGGGACCTGACCCTCGGTGGGCGCGTGGGTCGCGCTCATCGTCTCTCCTGACTGGCTGCTGCTGGACACGGCTGGAAACGTTTTCTATCGCACCGGCGCGGTCGCCGTCAATCGCTGGGAGACGAACGTGCCGACGCGCGCGACGTCGGCACGCGCCGCGTCGAGCGTCGCGACCTGGAGGTGCCACACGTGCGTGAGCCCGGCCCGCGTGACGAGCCGCGCGTCGGGCGCCGCGGCGGCGATCGCGCGGGCGTCGTCGCGCAGCGCCTCGGTCTCGGAGGCGAACACCAACAACGGCGGCAGGCCATGGAGGTCGGCCCGCGCGGGCGAGATGTAGGGGTCGGCGACGAGGTCGCCCGACGTGTAGAGCCCGACGATCCGCGCGAACGTGTCGCGGTCGATCACGGGGTCGTCGGTCTCCGGCGCCGTCCACGACGGGTTGGTCAGCGTGAGGTCGGCGAACGGGCACAGCAGGACCGCGCCCGCCGGCAGCGCGTGCCCGGTGTCGCGGTGCAGGAGCATCGCGGCCAGCGCGAGCCCCGCGCCCGCCGAGTCGCCGCCGAGGACCACGGCCTCCGGCCCGCCCCGCTCCGCCGCCAGCGCGTCGAGCGCCGCCGACACGTCGTCCAGGCCGGCCGGGAACGGATGCTCGGGCGCCAGGCGGTAGCTCGCCAGCACGACCTCCACCCCGGCCGCCGCGGCGAGGTGCGACGCGAAGCCCACGTTGGCGTCGACGCTCCCGGCGACGTACGCCCCGCCGTGGATCCACAGCAGGGCGCCGGCGCCAGCGCGATGGCGGACGGCGGAGGCCCGAGCCTCCGCCGTGACCGCCAGCGCCCGCCGGCCCGCGAGCGTGCGCTCGCGCGCCCGCGTCCCGGGCGCGGGAGGCACCGCGCGCAACAGCGCCTCCGTCGCCCGGCGGTTGGCCGCGATGTCGAAGGCGGCCGTCACCCCGCCGTCTCGAAGGCGTCGAGGTCGACGTAGTAGTCGGACGCCGACGCGTTCTTGGTGTGGTCGATCGTGACCCGGATCGTGTGCGACCCGGGCGACAGGCCCGTGCGCTTGAACAGCTCCTGGCGCGGCTGCACGGACGCGGCGTAGGCGTCGACGGTCACGGGCGTGCCGCCGTCGATCGACACGTCGGCCTTGCCGTGGTCGGGGCTCAGCCCGCCGAGCACGCGCACGGCCGTCCCCGTGAACGTCCACTGCGCGTAGTCGCCGGCGACGTTGCTGTAGTGGGCGTCGCCGTTGACGTAGTCGGTCGGGGTCGTGGTCGTCTGCCACCCCGAGGTGTAGGTGATGCCCGACGCCATGTCGTTGGTCGTCGTCCACCCCGTGTCGACGTCGATCGCGTCGAGGTCGACGTAGGTGTTGCTCGACGACGCCGACTTCGTCCCGTCCACCGTGATCCGGATCGTGTGCGACCCCGGCGTCAGCCCGGAGCGCCGGAACAGCTCCTGCTGGGCCAGCGCCACGTTGGCGTAGGTCTCGATCCCGGAGGCGACGGTCGTCCCGTCGATCGACACGCTCATCCGCCCGTGGTCGAGGCCCTTGCCGCCGATCACGCGGACGCCGGTGCCGGTGAACGCGTACTGCGCGTAGGCGCCCGTGCTGTTGGTGTAGTGCGCGTTGCCGTTGCGGTACGCGGAGACCGTCGTCGAGTACGACCACGCCGGGTTGTAGGTGATCGCCCCGCCGTTGTCGTCGGCCGAGGAGATCACCGGGTCCGGGTCCGGGTTCGCCAGCTCGACGGTGGTCGTCCCCGCACTCGTGATCGCCTTGTGGACCGTGCCGTCGGCGTCGGCGCTCACGGTGGCGGCCGACGACCCCGTCTTGACCACATAGCCGCCGCGCGACGGCGTCTGGTTGAGGAAGCGCACGTCGACCGACGCGCCGCTGGGCATCGACGGGATCGTGACCGTGAACTTGTCGAGCCCGTTGTAGGCCACGGTCACGGCCTGGCCGCGCCAGGTGTAGTTGACCGTCGAGCCGACCAGGTCGCTCCAGATGAACGGCGCGATCACGAGCTTCTGGTCTCCCGGCTGGAAGCCGAAGATGTCGTGGTACAGCCCGGCGCCCATGTTGCCGATCGACGGGAAGTCCGTGTCGGCCCCCAGCTGCGCGGCCGAGCGCGAGAAGTTCGACGACCCGTACCAGTTGGACATCGCCTTGCCGAGCCACTTCTCCGTGAAGTACTTGGCGTTGGCGCGGTCGTCGGCCGCCGGGAACGCGGCGTAGCCGTCGCCGACCCCCTGGCCGTACATGCCGCCGTCGGTGCCCAGGTGCGTGTAGTCCGAGAACGCGCCGGAGCCGTCGAGGTCGAAGACGTTGTTGACCAGGAAGTCGGTCCCCGTCGAGCGCAGCGACTGGATGTAGGCCGCGGCCATGTCGCGACGCCGCTGCGCGGAGAGCAGGTCGCTCTTCAGCGCCGCGCCGATCACCGGCAGGTACGCGGGCTGCCCGGGCTGCGCGCTGAACCGCGGCGCGTTGGCGGCCCCCGACCACGTCCCGCCGCTGCCCGCGTCCAGGTTGTAGTTGGTCTTCAGCGTGTTGGCCAGGCCGTTGTAGTACGCCGCCTTGGTCGTGTCGGAGAAGACCGTGCCCTCGACCGTCGCCCAGCGCCGCAGCGCGTCGTAGTACATGGCCGACGTGTAGGCGTTGGGCTGCCCGATCACGCCGGTCCCGATCTCACCGGTCCACCACGCCGCCTCCCAGTACTCGTTGGAGTGCAGGCCGGGGTTGTGCGCGGCGTAGCTGACCGGGATCAGGTTGGTGGACGACGAGGCGTAGGCCGACTGCTCGTAGTCCAAGGCCTTCTCGACCGAGGTCCGGAACCCGCCCAGCCACGACGTCGAGCCGTTCATGTAGTACGTGCCGAGCACCGCGAGCGCGTAGCCGGTCTGCGAGTCGGGCAGGTTGCGCCCCCAGCTCGTCGCCTGGTTGACGGTCGTCACGCCCGTGTAGAGGTGGCCGGAGGAGTCCTGCAGGGAGTCGCGCTGGTCCTTCAACCCGCCCTCCATCGCCCCGATCGCGCCGGCCTTGTCCTGCTGGAAGCCGTCGACGAGCTGGGCGATCCAGTGCTCCTCGGAGGGCACCAGCTCCGAGCGCCAGTTCGGGCCCTCGTAGTACCCCAGCTGCGCCTTGTCGGTGATCGTGAAGCGCCCGAGGTCGTTGATCGACTTGGACAGGTTGGCCACCGAGCCCAGGCCGGTCAGCGTGCCGAGGTCGTAGTAGGAGGAGTACGAGGCGGGCGCGAGCGTCAGCTGCGTCCAGACCGTCGTGCCGCTGGTGACGCTCACCGGCGCGTAGAGGTCCTCGCCGCGCGTGCTGGTGTGCGACCAGTAGCCGGTCGGCGCGGGCGTGCTCGCGCTCGTGTCGTAGTTCGGCGGGTCCGCCGGCGCCGAGCCGTCGGGCATCGTCGGCGTCAAGGCGTAGGACTGCCCGGCGTTGGCCGTGTAGAGGTTCATCCGCAGCATCCCGCCGGTCCCGGAGTCGGGCAGCCGCTGGGCGACGGTCGTCGCGCCGCGCGCCGTCGCGCCCGCGCTCGAGGTCCCGGTGACCTTCAGGGCGTAGGCGCCGCTCTCGTTGAGCACCGAGAACGACTGCTGCTCCTTGGACACGCGCATCGACGTCCGGTGGGGCGACGTCGAGCCGATCCAGTAGTCGCCGAAGCCGCCGCTGCTGATCGACGCGGGCTCCACCGGCCACGACGAGCCGTCGCCCGGCCAGCGCACGACGTCCGCGGTGTGCTGGGCGAGGTTGATCGACGGCGTGCCCTGCTGCTTGATCGACGCCGAGCCGCTGTAGGTCCGGCTCAGCTTGAAGACCACGTCGTTGCCGTTGGCCGTCAGCGTCCACGTCTCGGACGCCAGCGAGGTCGAGAACGAGACCGTGACCACGTTGCCGGAGATCGACCGGGTGAGCCCGGTGACGCCCGACAGCGACGTCACCCACGTGCTGTCGTCGGTGGTCAGCGCCGAGTAGATGCCGCCGCCGGTGGCGGTCCCCAGCGTCTCGTGGGTGCCCACCTTGTAGGAGGTGATGACGGCCTTGTTGTTGTAGTCCAGCTTCAACTGGTAGGACGACGCGTCGCCGGTGATCGTGATCACCTTGTTGGTGGTGTCGTCGCTGATCGTGGCCGCGGCGGAGGCGGTCGAGGCGCCGACCGCGAGGCCCAGCGCGCTGCAGGACAGGATGGACAGGATGCGCCGGCGGCGCATGGCGTGCTCCTACTCGTCGGGAAGGTTGCTGTCGCCCGCTGTCGAGGCGTGGTAGATCCGGTGGTCCTCCCGGCCGCGGGCGCGAGACAGCGCGCGCAACATCCCGTAGCCGTGGTCGACGTCGGGCAGCAGGTACTGGCCCTCGGTCCACTCGTTGAAGCACCCGATCGTCACGACCCTGTGGTCCTCGGGGTTGCGCCGCGCGAGCGCCAGCGAGGCCTTCACCAGGTCCTCGAACTCGGCCGGCGTGCCGCCCTCGACCAGGAGCAGCCCCTGGTCGGGGTGGCGGTGGACGTCGTCTCCCGGCTGGGGATACGGCATCCGCGGCGTGGTGTCCCAGCCCGGCGAGGCCGCCGGCCAGAACGGGACCGGCGCGGCCTCCAGCAGCGCCGGGTGCAGCTCGTCGGTGGCGCGTCGCGCCAGGCCGGAGTAGGTCGGCGCGCCCTCGGCGGGCGGCGTGACCGACAACAAGGGGTTGTAGAGCCCGCACGAGTCGAAGCCGAGCGCGTCGAGCCCCGCGGTGGCCTTCACGGGGTCGTTGCCCGCGCGCCACAAGGCCATCGTGATGTTCGCGTGCAGGTGCACGCCCGGGTGGCCGAGCGCCCGGGCGTGCTCCCGCAGCCGCGCGATCAGCGCGCGCGTCGTGTCGAGGCCATGGTGTTGCACGATCCGGCCGACGTCCCAGATCACGAAGACCGGCTCGCCGTCGATCCGCCAGAAGTGCGGGTGGTGGAAGTAGCGCGACGCGATCAGCGACCACCCGCGCCAGATGTCCGGCTCGCTGTCCGGCGCGTGGAACGCCTGCTCCAGCCCGGTGCGATCGCGCAGCGTCGTCGGGAAGAGCGTCATCCAGTGGTGGTTGATCCACGCGATCGAGAACGTCTGCGGCGGCCCGCCCGCGCGCAGGAAGCCGTCGTCGAGCGCCTCGTGCAGCGCCGGGCCGTCGTCGAGCCAGTACCAGTCCCAGATCAGGACGTCGACGCCGTGGTCGGCGGCCAGCTTGTTGTAGGTCTCCCACGTCTCGGGGCGCGACTCGTCGAGCGCGCCGAGCAGCGGTTGGCGCGGCTGGCGATGGCCGGCGAAGCGCGGGCGGGCGCCGCGCATCAGCTCGTACTCGGACCAGCCGGGGGTGTACTGGCCCGCGAACAGCGCGGAGGGGTGCCACAGCGGGCAGGTGTAGGCGGCGACGGTGGAAGTCATGTGCTGGACCTTGAAGAGGGAGGGTGGTGACACGCGCGCCGCGCCGGAGCAAGGGAGAGCGCGGCGCGCGTGTCGGCGGGGATCGGCTAGCGATCCACCCGGTGGCGCTCGATGTAGTCGGCGTCGAGCTCCCAGCCGAATCCGGGGCCGGTCGGCAGCGCGAGCTCGCCGTCGACCAGCTCGGGGCGGTTGGCGATCAGGTTCCACCAGATCGGGTCGCGATCGGGATGGAAGACCTCCATGTAGGTCCCGTGCGGCTGGCTGGCCAGCAGGTGGGCGGCCGCCTGCGGCTCCTCGTGGTGGCCGAGCTGGACCGAGTACAGCTGCGCGGTCGCGGCCATGCGGCGCCAGTTCGTGTAGCCGCCCGACCACGACGCGTCGAAGTTGCACACGTCGACCGCGCCGGCCTCGAAGAGGTCACGGCAGCCGGCGGGCGAGTACTCGCTCTGCCCCGCGCAGACCGGCACGCCGCCGCGGGCGCGCACCTCGCGCATGTCGCGACGGTCGTTGGTCCAGACGCACGGTTCCTCGAACCAGCGGATGTCCAGGTCCTGCACGCGTGAGCAGAAGTCGAGCGCCTGGTGCAGCGTCCAGCCCTGGTTGGCGTCGACGGTCAGCACGAAGTCCTCGCCCGCGGCCTCGCGGCACTCGCGGACGCGCTCGGCGTCCTGCGCCGGCGACTTCCCGCCGATCTTGAACTTGCAGCCCTTGAACCCCATCTCCCGCCACCAGGCGACCTCCTCGGCGATCGACGGCAGGCCCTCGCCGTAGTAGCCGCCGATGATGTTCACGCCGATGCGGTCGCGGTAGCCGCCCCACAGCTGCCAGAGCGGGACGTTCAGCGCCTTGCCGATCGCGTCCCAGATCGCGAGGTCGACGCCGGCCAGCGCGACGAGCGACACGCGGCGGTCGCGCAGCTGGTCGTAGGTCGCCGGGTAGCCGAGCTGCCAGCAGCGCTCGAACGAGAACGCGTTCTGGCCGATCAGCTTGGGTGCGATCTCGACCCGGACGATGTCCATGATCTCCTGGAGCGTCGCGTCCTCGTCGCCCGCGTAGGCCTCGCCGACGATGCCCTCCTCCGTGTGGACGCGGGTGATGATGGTCGAGCGGTTCTTCATGCGGTAGTAGCTGCCGCGGTACTCGTGCTCCAGCGGCACGACGACCGGGATCAGCTCGATCTCCCGGATCGTCAGCCGCCCGACGGCGCTTCCGAACGCGCCGTCGGGCGGGACGGCCAGCCCCGCGCCGCCGTGTTGTGTGTTGTCGTCGGTCAACGCCCTGCTCCTTGTCAAACGTGTCTGTCTTGGGTGGTGGGTGCGGCCGGGCCAGAAGCCCGGCAACCCCATCTGCTGAGCGGACCGCACGAACTCGCTCTGCAGCTTGTCGCCGACGTCCTGCGGCGACATGCGCCCGGCGACCATGTCCGCCAGGTACTTCTCGAAGGCCCCGTAGGTGGCCTGGAGGGTCTGCTGGAACTGCGGGACCGGGTCGGCCTCCAGCAGCTTGCGCGCCTCCTGATGGGCCGTCGGGATCCCGTCCGGCGTCGTGGCGCCCTTCGGGATCGGGAAGACCTTGGAGTCGCCCACGGTCTTGCCGACGAACGCCATGCTCGACAGGTCGGTGAGGTTCTGCTCGGGGTTCAGCTGGACCAGCTCGGCGCCGATCTGCGCCTGAAAGTCCTTCATCATCTTCTTCTGGCGCACCGCCGGCGAACGGCGGCGCCGTGGCGGCCGACGTAGGTGGCGTCGAGGTCGACGTGCGTCTCGGGGCCGAAGCCGGCGCTCCAGCCGCGGCGGGCCGCCACGGGAGCTGCAATCGTTTCCGGTGCAACTGGCGTTGGCGCGCGCGACGGCGACATCTCCCTGATTTCCTCCCGTGACCCGACGATCCTGGAACCGTTTCCGAGACTCTAGGCTTTCTGAGCGGCCCGTGTCAAGGAAAGGTTTCCAGCCCTTGCGGCGCAAGGGACCCGGGACGTCGCCGCCCCGGGTCCGATGGCCGCCCCGAGCCCGGTCGGCAGCACGTCGGCGTCGGCGAGGCGGCGTCGTCCCGGCGTCAGTGGATGCTGTATCCGGCGTCGACGGCCAGGACGGCTCCGTGCGCGGAGCTCGCGTGCCCGGAGCCGAGGAACGCGATCGCCTCGGCGATCTCGTCCGGTCGCGACGGACGGCCGCTGAGGGTGCGGTCGATGACGCGCTGGACCTCGCCGGCCTGCCCGGCGCCGGCGTCGAGGTCGCCGAGCAGCATCGGCGTCTCGGTCGGGCCCGGGCAGACCGCGTTGACGCGGATGCCCTCGGGGCCGTGGTCGACCGCCATCGCGCGCGTGAGGTGGATCAGCGCGGCCTTCGACGCGCAGTACGCGACGTAGCCGCCGGTCGCCACCAGGCCGAACTGCGACGCGACGTTGACGATCGCGGCGTCCCGGCCCTGCCGAAGGTGCGGCAACGCGGCGCGCGCGCAGAGGTACGCCGCGCGGACGTTGACCGCGAAGACGTCGTCCCACTCGGCGGCCTCGGTCGTCTCGACGCTCCCGCGCCGGCTGACGCCCGCGCAGCAGACCAGCACGTCGATGCCGCCGAGCATCGTCGCCGCGGTGGCGATCGCCCGCTCCACGGCCTCGGGGTCGCGGAGGTCGACGTCGACGATCGGGAAGCCGTCCGCCGCCCGCGTCGCCTGGACGTCCAGCCCGACGACGTGGTCCTGCCGCGCGCGATGCAGCTCGCAGGTCGCCAGCCCGATGCCCGAGCCCGCGCCGGTGACGACAATCCGCCGCCCGCGCGCGCTCATGCCGCCGCCCGCGTCCGCGGCGGACCGGCGGCGATGCGCCGCTCCACGAGGTCGAGGTCGCCGCGGAACCAGCCGAGCTTCTCGACCCACCAGGTCAGGCCCGCCTCGCGATAGCGCTGGATGCGCTCGGCCTCCCGAACCGGATCGGTGCCGGCCGTCTCGCCTTCGAGGACCACGTCGACCGGGCCGAGGGCGGGATCGCGGTGGCGCCGCACGAACGCGACGATCTCCGCGAGCACCTCCGGCGGCATCGCCGTCGCGGTGCCGTAGGCGCCGTAGGCCGGGAAGACCCCGTCCCACCGCGCCGCGCGCCGAAACGGCCGGCGGCTGGGCCAGCGGCCCGCGATCCAGACCGGCATGCGGGGCTGCTGGGGGCTGGTCGGCAGGAACGTCTGGTCGCGCACGGTGAACCACCGGCCCTGGACCGTGCACCGCTCGCCCGTCCACAGGCCCACGAGGACGTCGAGCGCCTCGTCGAGCTTCTCGCCCCGCACGACCGGATCCGGGTCCTGGCCGAAGCACGCGAACTCGTCCTCGGCATGGCTGCCGAGGCCGGCGCCGAAGATCAGCCGCCCGCCCGAGAGCACGTCCACGGTGACCGACTGCCGCGCGACCTCGGCCGGAAGCCGCCGGGGCAGGACGGTGACCATGACGCCCAGCCGGACGCTCCGGGTGGTGACCGCGAGGGCGGCCATGACCGCCCACGGGTCGGCGACCGGATACGGGGCCTGCCCGTCGCGGACCGCGAGGTTGTCCCACACGAAGACGCCGTCCCATCCGGACCGCTCGGCCAGCTCGCCCAGCCGGACGAGCGCGCGCGGGTCGCCGTACGCGCGGACGTTCGGCAGCCCGACCGCGAACCGCAGCGGGCGGCCCATCACGCCGACAGGACCGTCAACGCGCGCGCGAGCACGCGCGCGCCCGCCGCCAGGTCCGCGGTCTCGGTGAATTCCTCCGGCGCGTGGCTGATGCCGCCGGCGCTCGGCACGAACAGCATCCCCGCCGGGAACCGCGTCGCCAGCACCATCGAGTCGTGCGAGGCGCCCGAGGGCATCGCCGTCGCCGAGATCCCGAGGGCGTCGCACGCCGCGCGCAGGACCGCCACGATCGCCGGGTCGGTGGGAGACGGGTTGGTCCCCCACGGGTCGCGCAGCTCGAGCTCCAGGCCGCGGCGCTCGGCGATGTCCCGTGCCGCCTGCTGGATCTCGGCGACCGCCGCTTCGAGCGCGTCCTGGGCGATGCAGCGCACGTCGAGCGTCAGGTCGGCGCGGCCGGGGATCATCGCGATCTCCCTCGGCGCGTGCTGTAGGAAGCCCGAGGTGGCGACCACCGGCGGATCGGTCTTGGCGGTCGCGATGGCCTCGGCCGCGAGCACCAGCTCGGCGACGCCGGTCAGGGCGTCGTGCCGGTAGGCCATCGGCATCCCGCCCGAGTGCGCCTGCCGGCCGCGGAGCGTCAGCGGCACGCGCCGGTTGCCGGCGATCGCGGTGACGACGCCGACCTGGATCCCCGCCTCCTCCAGCAGCGGCCCCTGCTCGATGTGCAGCTCGACGACCGCGGCGAGGCTGCCCTCGGGGCGCTCGGCCTCGCCGAGGCGGTCGACGTCCAGGCCGCACTCCCGCATCAGCTCGCGCAGCGTGCGCCCGCGGTGGCGGCAGCGGAGGTCGAGGTGCTGCTCGGTGAGCGCCCCGACCATCGCCCGGCTGCCGATCACGCCGACATCGAAGCAGCCGCCGCCCTCCTCCCCCGCCCACGACACCAGCTCGATCGCCGCGCGGGGCCGGAGCCCGGCCTCGCGCATGGCCTCCAGCGCTTCGAGGCTCGCCAGCACGCCCGCCACGCCGTCGAACCGGCCGCCGCCGGGCTGGGTGTCCAGGTGCGAGCCGGTGAGGACCGCCGGCGCTTCCGGGTCCGTGCCCTCCAGGCGCCCGAACACGTTGCCCGCCGGGTCGACCCAGACGGTCAGCCCCGCGGCCTCCAGCCACGTCGTCAGCAGGTCCTGGGCCGCGCGGTCCTCCGGCGAGTAGGGCAGCCGCTGAAGGGCGCCGTCGTCGCGCAGGCCGATCTCGGCCAGGCGGGCGAGCCGCTCGGCCAGCCGCTCCTCCGAGATCACCAGCTCGTGCTGCGTTCCGGACACCTGCATCTCCTTGCTCTGGTCTTCAGGGGTCATGCGCTCGCCTGCTCGCGGTAGCGGTCGACGATCTCGCCGGCGGTCGCGCACCACGCCCGCGGCCGGCCGGCGACGTGGTCCAGCGCCGCCTCGACGTGGCGCATCCGGAACGGCTGGCCCGTCAGCCACGGGTGCAGGCTGATGACCAGGACGCGCCCGGACTCGGCGCCGTCCCGCTCCAGGCGGTCGTAGGCGTCGACGATCATCTGGCTCCAGCGCGCCGGGGGCACCCGGCGCATGTGGATCGTGTAGACGTCGTCGAGCTCGATCGCGGTCGGCAGCGCCACGACGCCCGCGCCGTCGCCGACCAGCTCGTAGGGCTGCTCGTCGTTGGGCCAGTCGCACATGTACCGGACGCCGGCCTCGGCCAGCAGCCGGATCGTCCGCGCGGACTGGGCGTACTCGATGCTCGACCAGCCGACGGGACGCTGCCCGGTCGCGCGCTGGACGGCGTCCAGGGAGCGCGCGATGTAGGCGCGCTCCTCCGGCTCGCTCATCGCGCCCGAGATCATGCGGCTGGCGCTGAGCCCGTGCCCGAGCAGCTCCCACCCACGGTCGACGCAGCGCCGCACGATGCCCGGGTAGCGCTCCGCCGAGGCGGCGTCGATCGGCACCGACGCCGGGATCGACCGGGCGTCGAGGGCCTCGATGAGGCGGAAGATCCCGACGCGGTTGCCGTACTCGTGCGGCGAGACCTCGTGCGGGTCGGGCAGCCGCGGGTACGGCGGGCGCCGCACGGCGCTCGGCGGCACGAAGACGCCGTCGGGCGGCAGCCACTCGACGTGCTCGACGTTGAGCAGCACGCAGACCGCGACGCGCGCGCCGCCGGGCCAGCGGACCGGGCGCCGGTCGCGCAACGGCGACCAGGCGGTGTAGGGGTTGTCCATCGCGCCGGCGCGCGGATCAGCGGGCATCCGGCGCCCCCTTCGGATCGACGAGGCTCGGCGCGGCCGGGACGACCGACCGCGCGAGGGCGTCGTCGTGGTAGTGCGCCAGGTAGTGGTCGGCGACCTCGCCCGCCGTCGTCACCCACACGTCCTCGTGGGACAGCATGTGCTCCAGCACCTCCTCGAGGTAGCGCTGGCGGTAGGGCTGGGAGATCAGGTAGGGGTGCAGCGCGAGCGTCATCACGCGGCCGCCCTCGGCGTAGAGGCGGTCGAACTGATCGCGGCACATCTCCGCGAACTCCGGCCCCTCGAAGCCGAAGAACGGGTGCCCGCCGAACAGGAACGCGTCGTTGATCTCCTTGGCGTAGGGCACGCCCACCAGCCGCCCCTCCGGGACGACCATCGGGAAGGGCTGGTCATCGATGAACCAGTCCATGCAGTACGTGAAGCCGGCCTCGGCCAGCAGCGCGGGCGTGCGCGAGGTCGAGGTGAACCCGGGCCCGAGCATGCCGCGCAGCCGTTGGCCGGTCGTGCGCTCGGCGATCTCCAGGGTCTGCGCGTAGAGCGCCCGCTCCTGCGCTTCGGAGAGCCCGTAGAGGTAGCGCGTGTTGTAGAGCCCGTGGCTCATCAGCTCCCAGCCCCGCTCCACCATCGCCTCGCGGATCTCCGGGAAGTGCTCCAGGACGGCGACGTTCAGCGAGGCCGTGGCGGGCAGCCGGTAGCGGTCGAAGAGGTCGAGCATCCGCCAGAACCCGACGCGGTTGCCGTGGTCGCGATGCCCGTACCAGACGACGTCCGGATGCGTGGGGAACCGCGGATACGGGTTCTTGTAGGGGTTGGCGGGCGGCTCGAACTCGTAGAACTCGATGTTGGGGATCACCAGCAGCGCCAGCCGCGCTCCCCCGGGCCACCGCAGCGGCGGGCGGTCGACGATCGCCGAGTAGGGCACGAGCTCGTCGATCTCGCGCGACGTCGGGCGGCTCATCGCTCGCGGCCCCCGGTCAGCGGGGTCGCCGCGAAGGTGAACGGGCGCTCCGTGCTGAGCACCGCGACGCTGAGCCCGCGGTGACGCCGGGTGACGACGTCGACGAGATGGCCCGGGTATCCGAGGTTGTCGATGAACATGTCGTAGTGCGTCGGGATCAGGAGGTCGACCCGCAGGTCGGCCGCCAGCTGCGCGGCCTCCCGCGGGTCCATGTTGCCCACCAGGTTGCGCCGCTCCCGGTAGTAGTCGCGGCCGTTGATCGGCAGCAGCGCGACGTCCAGGTGAAACGGCGCGAGCGCGTCGATGAGCTCGTCGAACACCAGCGTGTCGCCGGCGTGGTAGACCGACACCCCGTCGAGCTCGATGACGTAGCCCAGGTAGCGCACGAGCCCGTCCGAGAGCGCGCGACCGTCGTCGTAGGCGTCTGAGACGTCGACGCCGTGGACGGCGGGGATCGGATGCAGCACGACGCCGGGCAGCTCGACGGGCGTGCCGGGCTGGGCGCCGATCACGCGCGCCCACGCGCTCGTCGAGTCGCGGAACGCGTCGGCCAGCGGCGTCGGCAGCACCGCGACGGCGTCCGGGAAGCGCTCGAGCGCCGCCCGGACGAACTCCGGGTCGAAGTGGTCCCAGTGCTCGTGCGTCACGGCGATCGCGTCGAGCCGCGTCACCTCCTCCAGCCGGAACGCCGGCGGGACGAGCCGCGACGGGCTCGGCGTCAGGAACGGGTCGACGAACACCGTCGCGCCGGCCCCGCGCAGGACGTGGCTGTGCTGGCCGCACCACCACAGCCGGACCTGCCCGTCCGCGACCTCCCCGGCCTGCAGCCGCTCCAGCGGACTGATCGCGTCGACCATCAGTAGACCAGCGCCACCGCGAGCGCCTCCTCGGGACGCTCGTCGACCAACCGGTAGGCCTCGGGCCCCTGCTCGAAGGGGATCCGGTGCGTGATCATCTCGTCGGCGTGCAGCCGCGGGAGCGCCTCGACGGCGACGCGCAGCTTGCGCGCGAGGTCCCAGCGGGGCTGGAGCCCGGAGCCGACGAGCATCACCGTCGAGCTGACGACGCGCAGCCGGCGGATGTGGAACTCGGGCGCGAGCACCAGCGGCACGGTCTTGTTCCCGTACCAGCCGACGACCGCCACGCTCGCCTCCTGGCCGGCGCACGCGAAGGAGGACTGCAGCGCCGGCGGCGCCCCGCTGGCCTCGATCACGACGTCGGCGCCGCGGCCCTCGCTGGCCTCCATCGCCGCCTCGACCGCGTGCTCGGGCGCGACCGCGAGGTCCGCGCCCCACCGCAGCGCGAGCTCGCGGCGCGACTCCAGCGGGTCCACGACCACGAGCTTGCCCGCGGTCTGGCGGGCGAACTGCGCGCAGAACATCCCGACGACGCCGAGGCCGAAGACGACCGCGACGTCGCCGATGCGCACCGGCACGTCGAGCAGGACGCTGAGGCTGACGTCGGCGAGGTTGCCGAGCACCGCCATCTCGACGGGGTCGACCTCGGGAAGCGGGCTGACCAGCTCGGGGTCGACCGCGTCGATCGTGAAGTGGTCCTGGTGCGGGTAGCGGCAGAAGACCAGGTCGCCGGCCTGGTAGGCGGTGTTCCGCCCGGCCTCCAGGACGCGCCCGACGTTCTGGTAGCCGAACTTCGCCGGCAGCGCCCAGCTGCCCTCGCACGTCGACGGCGTCAGCGGCTGGTCGGCGGGGCCGTCGCCGCGGTACATCACCATCTCGGTGCCGTGGCTGATCCCGGAGGCGATGGCCTTGACGGTGATGTCGTCGGGACCGCAGTCCCGGACGGTCTCGGGGCGGATCTCGGACTGACGAGGCGCCGAGATCCACAATGCACGTGCGTCCACTACATCTCCTGTTGTTGGTGTTGCAAGTTCCGGTGTGCGGCTAGTAGGCGGCGAGCGTGCCGCCGTCCACGTAGACCGCGGACGCCGTCATGTACGCGGCCTCCTCGGAGGCGACGAACAGCACGGCGCCCGCCACGTCGGCGGGCACGCCCCAGCGGCCGAGGGGCACGCGCCGGCGTTGGTAGTCGTCGAGGTCGCCGGGGTCGCGGGCGTCCCCCGCCTGGGGCTTGGCCATCGCGCCCGGCACGACCGAGACGACGCGGATGCGATGCGGCGCCAGCGCCACCGCCAGGCTGCGGGTCGCCATCGCGACCGCGCCCTTGGAGGTGTCGTAGGGCACCGACGCCGCGTCGGAGACCACCGACGCGATCGACCCGAGGTTGACGATGACGCCGCCGGTGGCCTGCCGCCGCACGAGGGAGGCCGCGACCCAGCGGGCGGCGAGCAGCATCCCGCGCACGTTGATGGCCAGGACGTCGTCGATGTCCCCGGGCGTCAGCTCCAGGAACGGGACCGGGCGCAGGACCGCCGCGCTCTGGACGAGCACGTCGATCGGGCCGAGCTGCAGCGCGACCTGCCCGAAGGCCCGGTCGATCTCCTCGTGGCGGCCGAAGTCCGCGGTGATCGCGAGGCCACCGGGCGGGGCGGTCGCGGGCGCCACGTCGATCGACGCGACCCGCGCGCCTTCGGCGACGAAGCGCTCGACGCACGCCGCGCCGATCGCCCCCGACCCGCCGGTCACCGCCACCACCTTGTCCTTGAACCGTCGCATGGCTGTCCTCCACCGCGGGGCGAGGGGAGGAGGGCGAGAGCCCGCCCTCCTCCCCGGGCCGAGCTCCTAGAAGTCGAAGTCGTCCATGTTCGACTTGGTGAACACCGCCGGCTTGCCGAGCAGGATGGTGTCGTCGCTGATGTACTTCAACGTGCCCAGCCGCCCGGCCGGGAGCCCCTGGTCGCGGTTGAGCTTGCCCTCCGCCTGGGCCTTCTCGAGGTAGACGGTCGCGTAGCCGAGGTCGACCGGGTTCCACAGCACGAGGGCGTCGGCCGAGCCGTCGGCCAGCACCGTCTTGCAGCAGCTCGGCGGCCCGATGCCGATGACCGGCATCGTCTTCTTGATGCCCAGCTGCTTCTTGGCCTCGGCCGGTCCGGACACGGCGGCGTCGGTCATGCCCCAGATGCCCGCGGTGTTCGGATGGGCCCGCAGGTAGCCGAGGGCCACGTCGCGGCTCTTGGCCTGGTCCTCCTGGCCGGGCAGGATCGCGCCGATCTTCACGCCCGGGTACTTGGCGGCGATGTACTTCTTCATCTCGTCGATCCACTGCGACTGGTTGGGTGCGGTCAGGGTCGACGTGACGACCAGGAACGTCCCCTGGTCCCCCGCGCGCTTGACCATCTCGTCGACGAGGGTCTGGCCGACCCCGGCGAACGTGACCTGGTTGAGGAAGACGGCGCGCGCGCTCTTGGCCGTGTCGGCGTCGAACGTGGAGACCTTGATCCCGGCGTGGGCCGCGCGCTGCAGCGCCGGGACCAGCGCGTTGGGGTCGTTGGCCGAGACCGAGATCGCGCAGTACTTCTTCTGGATCCAGCTGTCGATGAACTCGGTCTGGCCGGCGGCGTCCGCCGACGTCGGGCCGTTGTAGTCGACCTTCACGTCCAGCGCCTTGGCCGCCTCGCGGGCGCCCTTGCCGACGGCGGCCCAGTACTGGTTGCCGACCGCCTTGGGCAGCACGCCGTAGGTACAGCCCTTGCCGCCGTTGCTGGCGTTCGCGGCGCCGCCGCCACCCGAGCCGCAGCCGCCGGCGAGCACCGCCGCCAGCACGCAGACCATCACCACGAGCGTCACACGCGACGCTCGCGCACTCCTCCGAGTATGCATCCCTCTCCTACCTCTTGGTTGTGGTGGGTACAGCCGTTCGTCGCCAGCGGGTGCGCGGGGTCATCTCGCCCGCCCGACCCGTGCGTTGAGGAAGACGCCGATCAGCAGCGCCGCTCCGACGATCACGCTCTGCAGCTCGCCGGGGACGCTCGCGATGATCAGGCCGTTCTGCAGGAACGTCAGGAGGAACGCCGCCAGCAGCGTGCCGACGACGGTCCCGCTTCCGCCCATGATCGAGGCGCCGCCGAGCACGACCGCCGTGATCGCCGTCAGCTCGATGCCGACGCCGGCGTCGGCGCGCGCGCTGAACACCCGCGACGTGTAGATCAACGAGGACAGGCCCACGAGCCCACCGGCGATCACGTAGACCGCGGTCTTGACCCGCCGCACCGGGACGCCCGAGAAGCGCGCGGCCTCCTCGTTGAACCCGATCGCGCTCACGTAGCGGCCGAACCGCGTGCGGTTCATCAGCAGCCACACCAGCGCGCCGACGATCAGGAAGAAGATCAGCTGGTCGGGCACCTGGCCGACGTAGCTGCCGCCGATCTGGGAGAACCAGAGCGGGAAGGTCGAGACCGAGTCGGCGCCGGTGATCGCGTAGGCGAGCCCGCGGAACAGCGCCAGCGTGCCGAGCGTCACGGTCAGCGGCAGCAGACCGAGCCGCGCGATGAACACGCCGTTGAAGAAGCCGCACACCAGGCCGGTCAGCAGGCCGAGCGCGATCGCGAGCTCCAGCGGCACACCGGCCTTGAACGAGAACCCGATGACGACCGAGACGAGCGCGAGCACCGACCCGACCGACAGGTCGATGCCGCCGGTCATGATCACGAGGCTCATGCCCAGCGCGATGAGCCCGGACTCCGCGAAGTACCGCGACGCGTCGAACAGGTTCGACACCGTCAGGAAGTACGGGCTCATCTGCCCGAGGACGATCAGCTCGACGACGCACGCCAGCAGCAGCGCCATCTCGCGGTTGGCGAGCCGGCGCCAGAGCGCGCTCCTGCGCGGGCCGCTGCTGCTCGGCGCGGTCGGGATCTGCTGGTTGCTCGTGACCTGGGTGCTCATGGGATGCGCTCCACGATGTGCCGCCGGACGACGTCGACGGAGATGGCGATCAAGATGACGGCGCCGAAGACGAGGTCCTGCAGCGTCCCGGGCACCGCCAGCAGCGCGAGGCCGCTGTAGATCAGGCCGATCAGCAGCGCCCCCACGAACGGCGAGACGTTCGATCCGCGGCCGCCCATCGGGCTGGTGCCGCCGACGACGGCCGCGGCGATGATCTGCAGCTCCAGGCCCGTGGCCACGGACGGCTGCGCCGCGCCGGCCTGCCCGAGGTAGATCACGGCGGCCAGCCCGGTCGCGGCGCCGACGCCCAGGAAGGCGAGGAACCGCGTCCGCCCGGTCCGGATCCCGGCCAGGCGGGCCGCGGCGGCGTTGTCGCCCAGGGCGACGACCTCGCGGCCCCAGCGCGTGCCGTTGGCGATGAAGGCGTACACGAGCAGGAAGACCAGGAAGATGAGCCCCGGCGCGAAGTAGCCGAGCCCCTGGCCGAGCGCGCGCGTGGCGTCCGGGATGCTGTTGATCGTCTCGTTGCGCGACAGGACGAGCCCGCGCAGGATCGACATCGTGCCGAGCGTCGCGACGATCGACGGCATCGCCGCCCGGACGACGAGCGTGCCGTTGATCGCGCCGAACACCAGCCCGGCGGCGACGCCGGCCAGCAGCGGCAGCCACAGCCCGCCGACCGCGTGGGCGACCCATCCCGTGACGTAGATGCAGGCCGCGAGCACCGAGCCCATCGAGATGTCGATGTCGCCGCACAGCAGCACCTGGTTGAGCGCGAAGGCGACGATGCCGACCACCGCGACCTGGGACAGCAGCGACTTGACGTTGTCGGCGCTGAAGAACCCGTCCGCGACGATCGACAGCACGACCGCGAGCAGGACCAGGAAGATCAGCGACGGCGCCTCCGGCCGCAGCATGAAGCGCGCCAGGCGCGAGCCCGCGCCGGCCGCGGCCTCGACGGGCGCCGGTGGCGCGACCGCGGGCCGGGCCAGGTCGGTGTCCTCGGCGGGCGTGCCGACGCTGGGCGTGACGCCCATCGCGGCGGCGAGGCAACCCTCGGCCGTGGCCTCCTCGACCGGAAGCTCCGCGGCCTGCTCGCCGCCGGCCATCACGATCACGCGGTCGGCGATCGCCAGGACCTCCTGGAGGTCGGACGAGATGAACAGGATCGCCTTGCCCTCGTCGACCAGGTCGTCCATGAGGCGGTAGATCTCGGCCTTGGCGCCGACGTCGATGCCGCGGGTCGGCTCGTCGAGCAGCAGCACGCGCGGCTCGGTCGCCAGCGACTTGGCCACGACGACCTTCTGCTGGTTGCCGCCCGACAGCACGTTGACCGGCGCGTCCAGCCCGGCCCCGCGGATCGTCAGCTCACCGGCGAAGCGGTCGGCCAGCGCGCGCTCGCTGGACGGCCGCAGGTAGCCGTGGTGCGACAGCGCGCGCAGGCGGCTGAGCGTGATGTTCTGCTCGATCGAGTGCTCGAGCACGAGCCCCTGCGACCGGCGCTCCTCGGGCACGTAGACGACGCCGTGGCGCAGGCCGTCGGCGATGCTGCGGACGCGGACGGGCTCGCCCTCGATGACGAGCTCGCCCGAGCGCGCCGGATCGACGCCGGCGATGGCCTGGGCCAGCTCGGTCCGCCCGGCGCCGATCAGGCCCCAGACGCCGACGACCTCCCCGGCGTGCAGGCGCAGGTCGATGCCGTCGAAGCCGCCGGGCCGACCGAGATCGCGCGTCTCCAGCAGCAGCTCGCCCGGGTCGCGCCGGCGGCGCGCGTAGAACTGCGACAGTGGCCGGCCGACCATCAGCCGCACGAGGTCGTTCTCGGTGACGGCCGACGGCAGCTCGCTCGCCACGCGCTCGCCGTCGCGCATGACCGTGATCCGGTCGGCCAGCTCGAAGATCTCGTCGAGCCGGTGCGAGATGTACACGATGCCGACGCCGCGGCCGCGCAGGTCGTCGATGATCCCGAACAGGTGCTTGGCGTCGCGGTCGGGCAGCGCCGCCGTCGGCTCGTCCATGATCAGCACGCGCGCGTCGCGCGCGAGCGCCCGCGCGATCGCGACGATCTGGCGGTTGCCCGCCGACAGCCGCTTGACCGGCAGCGTGACGTCCATCGAGAAGCCCAGGCGATCGAGCAGCTCGATCGCCTGGCGGCGCATCGCGCGCCCGTCGAACGTCCCCCAGCGGTTCCGCGTGCGCGGCAGGCCCATCACGAGGTTCTCCGCGATGGTCATCTCGGGGAACAGCTCGAGCTCCTGCGGGATCATCACGATGCCCGCCATCTCGGCGTCGTGGGCCGAGTCGAACGCCACGGCCTCGCCGCCGGCCCGCATCTCGCCGGAGTCCGGCCGGTGCACGCCCGCGAGGATCTTCATGAGCGTGCTCTTGCCGGCGCCGTTCTCGCCGACGAGCGCGTGGACCTCGCCGGCCCGGACGTCGAAGTCGACGTCCTGGACGGCCGTGACGCCGCCGAAGGACTTGGTCACCGACGTCAGCGCGCAGTGCACCGTGCCGTCCGCGCGGCGGCCGACGTCCTCGGGACGAGGCGCCGTGGCGGGGGTCATCGCGGGCCTCCTCCGCCGGAGACGGCCTCCTCGACCAGCGACGGCTCGCCGGACAGGTCCTCGATGATGGTGATCACCCCGGAGTGGTCGAAGTCGCCGCGGCCGGTCGCCTTCATCGCCCCGAAGGTCTCGCGCACCGACGCGGTCAGCGGCAGCGTGGCGCCGAACTCGCCGCCCGCCGCCAGCGCGAGGCCGAGGTCCTTGTGGTGCAGCTCGCAGCGGAAGCCCGGGCGGAAGTCGCGCCGCAGGACCGACGGGCCGCGGACCTCGAGCGCCCAGCAGCGGGCCGCGCCGCCGAGCAGCGCCTCGACGATGACCGCCTGGTCGACGCCCGCCTTGGCCCCGAGGACCAGCGCCTCGGCCATCGCCTGGAGCGAGATGCCGACCATGATCTGGTTGCAGGCCTTGACGATCTGGCCGGCGCCGGGGCCGCCGACGTGGGTGGCGCGGCTGCCGAGGCACTCGAAGATCGCCCCCGCGCGGGCGAACGCCGACTCGTCGCCGCCGCACATGATCGAGAGCGTGCCCTCGACGGCGCCGACCTCGCCGCCGGACACCGGCGCGTCGAGCGCGTCGACGCCCCGCTCGGCGGCGTTGGCGTGGACGCGGACCGCCGTCCCCGCGGCGATCGTGCTCATGTCGACGAACAGCGCGCCGGCGCGCATCGCCGCCAGGACGCCACCGCCGCCGAGCACGACCTGCTCGACGTCGGGCGTGTCGGGGAGCATCGTGATGACCACGTCGCAGCGCGAGGCGAGATCCGTGGCCGAGGTCGCGGCGGTCGCCCCCAGCTCGACGAGCTCCTCGACGGCCGCCTGGCTGCGGTTGTGGACGACGACCTCGAACCCGGCCTCCACCAGGCGCCGCGCCATGGGCTTGCCCATGACCCCGAGTCCGATGACGCCGACGATGCGATCTGAAGCCAAGTGACTGCCTTTCTAGTCGTTGCTCGTTGCGAGCTGATCGAGGACCGAGCGCAGCGCCTCGCGCGCGTCCGGTCGAAGTGGGTGCACGGGCCGGCGGGGCGCCCCGACCGGGCACCCCTGGAGCGCGAGCGCCTCCTTGATCACGGCCACGGGGAAGCTCGCCAGGTCGAAGGCCTCGCGGAGCGTCGCGACGCGCGCCTGGAGCCGCGTCGCCTCGGCGGCATCGCCGTTCCGCACGGCCTCCCAGATGCCGCACAGCTCCGGTGCCGCGAAGTTCCCGCTGGAGGCGATCGACCCGTCCGCCCCGCCGAGCAGGGCGTAGGCGACCAGGCTGTCGTGCCCGATGAGGACGGTGAAGTCCTCCGGCAGCGCCTGGCGGTAGGCCAGGCACTGGGCCAGGCTGCCGCTGGAGTCCTTGATCCCGGCGATGTTCGGCGTGGCCGCCAGCGTCGCGACCGTTGCGACCGACAGCGCGACGCCGACGCGCGCCGGCTGGTTGTAGAGCAGCAGCGGAAGCTCGACGCTCGCCGCGAGGGCCTCGTAGTGGTCGATGACCTCGGCCGGCCGCGGCTGCACGAAGAGCGGCGGCAGCGAGAGCAGGCCGTCGGCCCCGGCCGCTTCGGCGGCGCGGGCGAGCGCGATCGCGTCCCGGGTGGCGGCGGCGCTGACCCCCGCGAAGACGGGGACCCGCCCGCCGGCCGCCGACACCGCGGCGCGCACGACCTCGCGGTGCTCGTCGCGGTCGAGCGCGAAGAACTCGCCCTGGCTGCCCAGGACGCAGAGGCCGTGGACGCCCTGCGCGATCAGCCGGTCGATCAGCCGTTCGAGCGCGTCGAGGTCGAGCGCCTCGTCCGCCCCGAACGGAGTGACCACGGCCGGGACGATGCCGCATAGGGTTCGCGCGTTCGGAACATCACGCTTCAATCCACGATCGTTCTCGTTCGGTGCGACACGCTCGGAATCCCGTCCCAGCATCAGGGCTCTCCCTCCCGTTTCCAACAATTGGTCCGGCCACCTGGCCGGTGCGGAGCCTTGCAGAAACGACCGTCGCGTGTCAACCACATGAAAACCAGCTTGCTATCGGGATTCTTGCGCTACCATCTCCATCCACTCAGGCCAGGGGGCCAGACCAATGTCGTCCTTTGAACTACGAGCCATCGACCGCAACAAGCTCACCGACTCGATCGTCGACCAGATCGTCGACGGCATCCGGAGCGGCTCGTTCCCGGCCGGAACGGCGATCCCCGCGGAGCGGACCCTGGCCGCGCAGCTGGGCGTCAGCCGCAGCTCGGTGCGGGAGGCGATCCGCGTCCTCGAGCACGCCGGCGTCCTCGACGTCCGCACCGGCAGCGGGACCTACGTCACCGAGGCGAGCCTGTCGCAGGCGGTGATGCTGCGTGCGCACGCGGCGCTCGCCGGCGACGAGAGCCCGCTGGACGTCATCGTGGCGCGGCGTGGCCTGGAGCCGGTCGCCGCCGAGATCGCGGCGATCAACCGCACGCGGAACGACATCGAGACGCTGCGCCGCGCGCTCGCCGACCACGCCGCGGCGCTGGAGCAGGACCAGGACCCCGAGGACGTCGACTTCTCCTTCCACCTGGCGCTGGCGGCCAGCTCGCACAACCCCGTGATCTACATGTTGGTCGAGCGCGTCGTCGAGCTGATGCGCCAGCAGACCTGGCGCCACCTCAAGTACCGCTCACGGGAGCGGGCCGGCGCAGGGATCTTCCTCGAGCAGCACCGCGCGATCCTCCGCGCGGTCGAGCGTTCGAACGCGGCCGAGGCGGCCGCGGCGATGCGCGCGCACATCGACTCGATCGAGTCCGGGCTGCTCGCGGAGGTGAGCGAAGAGTGACGCACCACGACCCGGAAGGACACCAAGAACAGCATGGCTGACGAGCTGACGACGATCGACGAGTGGGGCCCGGAGAAGATCATCTGCGTCTCCGACACCAGGACGGGCATGCAGGGCGTGCTGGTCATCGACAACACCGCGCGCGGCATGGCCAAGGGCGGGACGCGCATGAGCCCGTCGGTGACGGTCACCGAGGTTCGGCGCCTGGCTCGGGTGATGACCTGGAAGTGGGCGATCGCCGACGTCTACCTCGGCGGCGCGAAGGCGGGGATCCGCGCGGACCCGACCGCGTCCAACCGCACCGCGGTGCTGCGCGCCTGGGCGCGCGCGATGCGCAAGCACATCCCCAGCGAGTACGTGCTCGGGCTCGACATGGGCCTCAGCGAGCAGGACGCCGCGATCGTCCAGGACGAGCTCGAGGACCGCGGCGCCGCCGTCGGCGCGCCGGGCTTCCTCGGCGGCGTCCCCTACGACGACCTCGGCTTCACCGGCTTCGGCGTCGCCGAGTGCGCCGAGGTGGCCGCCGAGCACGCCGGGTTCGCGCTGGCCGGCTCGAAGGTCGCGATCCAGGGCTTCGGCGCGGTCGGCCACGCCGCCGCCAAGCGCATCGTCGAGCTGGGCGGGATCGTGACCGCGATCTCGACGGCCGACGGGGCGCTCCACGCCCCCGACGGCCTCGACGTCGACCGCCTGCTGGAGCTGCGCGCGTCCGTCGGCGACGCGCTCGTCGCCGAGTACGAGGGCGCCGAGCGGATCCCGGCGGGCGACGAGCTGCTCGTCGACGCCGACGTCGTGATCCCGGCCGCGCGCCAGGACGTCATCGACGAGCGGGTCGCGGAGCGGATGAAGGCCAAGGTCATCGTGGAGGGGGCGAACCTGCCGACCGACGAGGCGGCCAAGGCGCTCTTCGCCCGCCGCGGGGTCGTCGTCGTCCCCGACTTCGTGGCCAACGCCGGCGCGGTGATCAGCACCGGGCCCGCGATGGACAGCCGCTACTCCACGCTGGCGCCGGACACCGCGAGCATGTACGACACGATCTCGGTCAAGCTCCGCGACAACACCCGCACGGTCCTCGAGGACGCGTCGCGGGACGGCGTGACCTCGCACGAGGCCGCGCTCGCGCTCGCCCAGAGCCGCGTGCGGCAGGCGATGGACGCCAAGGGCCGGCTCCCCCACGCGGCCTAGCCGACCCGCGCACGGACACCGGTCGCTCGGCATGGCCCATGCACCGAAGCTCCTCCTCGCGGCGTTCGACAGCTTCAAGGGGACGTTCTCGGCCCGCGAGGTGAGCGCCGCCGTCGCGGCCGGCGCCCGTGCGGCCGGCCTGGCGGCGCGTGCGCTGCCGATCGCCGACGGCGGCGAGGGCACCATGGACGCCCTCGTCGCCGCGGGCGGCGGGGACGTCCGCGAGGCGCGCGTCGAGGATCCCCTCGGCCGCGCCGTCGACGCTCGCTTCGCGCTGCTCGACGGCGGCGCGACGGCGGTGGTCGAGACGGCCCAGGCCAGCGGGCTGGGGCTCGTCGCGCCCGAGGAGCGCGACGCGTGGGCCGCCAGCACGTTCGGCACCGGCCAGCTCGTCGCGGCCGCGGTCGCCGCCGGCGCCGAGCACGTGCTGGTGAGCGTCGGCGGCTCGGCGACGACCGACGGGGGCGCCGGCGCGCTCGCGGCGATCGAGGCGGCCGGCGTCCGCCCGCGGATGACCGTGCTCTGCGACGTGACGACGCCGTGGGAGGACGCGCCCCGCGTCTACGGCCCTCAGAAGGGCGCGGACGCGATCGCCGTCGGTCGGCTGGAGCGCCGCCACGACGACCTCGCCGACCGCCTCCCGAACGACCCGCGCGGACGGCCGATGACCGGCGCCGCCGGCGGGCTGTCCGGCGCCCTGTGGGCCCGCTTCGACGCCACCCTCGTGCCGGGCGCGCGCTTCGTCCTGGATCGCCTCGGGTTCGACGCGCTGCTCGAGGACGCCGCGCTCGTCGTCACCGGCGAGGGCTCGCTGGACGAGCAGACCTTCGCGGGCAAGGCGGTGGCGGAGGTCACCTCGCGATGCGCCGCCCACGGGATCCCCTGCCACGCGCTGGTCGGACGAAGCCGGTTGTCCCCGGAAGGCCAACGCCGCCTCGGGCTCACCGGCGTGGAGACCGCGACGACGCTCGCGGAGCTGCGCGCCGCGGGCGAGGCGCTCGCGCGGCGGTACCGGTGACAGCTCGGGCCGGCCGCGCCTCTCTGACGCGTGGTCCACCGCGCGTCGCACACGGCGAGGTCGGCGTCGCTCAGCCCGGTCGTCGCCCGGCGGCCAGCGCGGCGCCCGCGTCGGCCAGGACGTCCTCGACCGGAGCCACCGCCTCGGGCTCCGGGTCGAAGCCCAGCGGCAGGTACCAGGCGCGTTCGACCTCGACGAGCGTGTCGCTGGCGTCGACGACGATCGCCTCGACCCGGGCGCGCAGCGCGGGGTCGGCGTCCGGCGCGCCGAGGGCGCGCACCAGCTCCGACAGCGCGGCGGCGAGCGCGCCGCCGGCGTCGCGCAGCGGGCGCACGCCGGCCTCGGGGTCGGCGAGCGTGCGGCGACCGGTGACGACCGCGCCGGCCAAGGATGGCGCGGCCGCCTCCGGCACCTCTCCGATGGCCTCGGCCATCGCGAGGTAGTGGCGCAGCGTGACCCGCTCGCGATCCCAGAGCAGGTCGGTGCGCGAGCGCACGAGGTCGAGGTAGTCGACGACGAGCTGGAGCTGCTCGCGCGCCAGCGGGTCGTCGGCGTCCAGGCTGGGCGCGACGACGTCGGTCAGCGCCTTGATCGCGGCGCCCAGGCCGTTGTGCACGTGGTCGGCGTTCACATTCGCTCCTTCAGCAGTTGGCGCAGCTCACCGACGACGATCGGCACCTCGCCCTTGACGCGCGCGAGCAGGATGTCCTGGTGGGACTTCCCGAGGCGCGCGACGCGGTAGGCGGTCGCCAGCGTCGAGACCACGATCTGGTAGCAGTTGAGGATCCGGTAGAACGCGAGCGCGTCGTGGTCGACCGGCAGGCCCGACGCCTCCTCGTAGCGCGCGAAGAACTCGTCGCGCGGGATCAGCCCGCACACGTAGTAGGTCCCGCGGTCGGCGCCCTCGCCGTAGTGCCCGAACAGCGCCTGGGTCGTCCACGCCAGGTCGCGGTGCCGGTCCCCGAGGTGCGCGCGCTCCCAGTCCAGCCACGCGCGGATCTCGCCCGTGGCCTCGTCGAACAGGAAGTTGCCGCTGCGGAAGTCGCCGTGCACGACGCTGACGACGTCGGTCGCGGGCAGGTTGCGCTCCATCCAGTTGGCGGCGACCTCCATCAGCGGCAGGTCGTCGGCGCGGTCCTCCTCCCACACGCGACGCGCGCGGTTGAGCTGCCAGAGCGCGCTCTCGGTGGTCCCCGCGCGGGGACGGTCGAGCGCGGTGAACGCGGCCTCCTCATGGTCGAAGGTGTGGATCCGGACCAGGTGGTCGAGGAACTGCGGCGCGAGGCGCTCGCGCAGCGCCGGCCCGAAGTTGGTGCCCAACCCGGACACCTTCCCCGAGGTGGCGCCGGTCGGCTTGGTGACGCCGTCGACGAAGGCGTACACCAACGCCGGCTCCGGGAACCAGCGCGCGTCGGCGTCCAGCGCGAACACGCCGGGCACCGGCAGCACGCCGTGAAACGCGCGCAGCAGCTCCGCCTCGCGCACGCGGCTGGTCGCGTTCAGCGACTCCGACGGATCCATCCGCACCATCAACCGGTCGCGCGACGGCCCGCGCTCCGGGTCGTCCCAGGCCAGCGTGAACCCGAGCTGGATCTTCGACACGCCGCCGGTGAACCAGCGCGTGTCGGAGATCTCGAACGGGCCGTCCAGCCGCTCCGCGAGCATCGCCTCCAGGCAGGCGGCCAGCTCGTCCTTGGCGATCCGGCGGTACGGCGGCCCGGCCCGCCGCCGCAGCTTGCGCACCAACAACGCGTCGGTCTCGCGCTCGGTCGGGAAGCGGCGGCGCATCTCCTCGATGAACGCCGCCGACGGGCGGTCGCGGTCGACGGCCGCCGCCGTCATCGCCGCCGCCCGTGCCGGGACTTGCGCTCGGCCAGGAACTCCAGGCCGAAGATGTCGCCCTTCTCGCCGTAGCCGACCCGGTCGCCGTGGTGCCAGCGCATCAGGCTCTGGAAGCACACGTGCGAGGGGTTGAACGAGTACCACGGGTGCCCGGCCAGCGCGGCCCCGTGCAGCTCGTGCCGCTTGCCGCGCACGTCGGTCGCCCGGATGTGGCTGTTCATCGGCAGCATGTCGGTCCCCGACGAGGCGACGACCTCCGCGTCGGTGACGCCGAACAGCTCGCCGTCCTCCATCACGTAGCCGAGCCGGAACCCGTCGTAGACCGTCTCCCCCGCGGTGACCTCCATCGGCACCGCGAGGTGGATCCCGTAGTCGTCGCCGAACACGGCCGAGATGTAGGACACGGCCCGCTTGCTGGTCTCGGTCCGCGTGCCGAAGCTGTGGTCCATGACGTCGTAGCAGTCGACCGCGTAGGTCTTCCCGCGCAGCGTCAGCTCGCCGGTGACGCGGCCCATCATCTCGTAGTGCCCCTTGCGATAGGCCTCCTCGCCGCCCGCCGCGTTGCCCCACTCGTCGCCCAGGCGCTCGTCGGCGCCCCCGCCCGCCTCGGTGAGCAGCGCGGGGTTCTGGTCGGGGTCGGTCGCGTCGAACGGGTCGTGCAGGGCCCGGAACTCCAGGTCGAACGAGCACGCGTCGCCGAGCTGGTACTCGTAGGTGAAGCGGTACTCCCGCGGCGGCTTGGTCAACTCCACCGACAACCCGTTGGGCAGCGAGTACTTCAGGAACGACTCGGGACACGGCAGGTGCATCTGCGCGTCGGTGAAGTCCATCTCGTAGGGCTGCCGGCAGAAGCCCTGCCCGACGGCCACCGACGAGAGCGCCACGCCGAGGTTCGGCCGGGCGGCGACGTAGACGTTGGCCAGGATGCCCGCCTCGGGGACCGAGAAGATCAGCGGGGTCGTCTCGGTCCAGCGCCAGTTGGCGGGATCGCTCGGGTGGAACTCGGAGTCAGCTGCGGTGATCATGTTGTAGGTCCTCGCCCTCTCTAGAGCTTGCAGGCCGGATCGGGCTGCGGTCGGTTGACGCTGCCGGGCACCTCGGCGACCGTCTTGAAGACGTAGCCGTCGCCGCCCTTGGCGACCTCGGCGATGTAGGAGGGCCGCACGAGCTGGTGGTCGGCGCCCATCTTCACCGCGCCGACGAACGAGTCGAAGGAGATGCCCTCCAACGCCGCCTTGACCTTCTGCGGGTCGACGCTGCCCGCCTTCTCGACCCCGGCGAACAGCAGCTGCGCCGAGAGGTAGTTGTCGGCCGCGACGGTCTCCGGCACGGCGCCGAAGCGCTTCTGGAAGCCGGCCACGAACGTCTTGTTCATGGGGTTGCCGGACGGCTCGTCGTAGCCCAGGTTGGACAGGAAGCCGACGGTCTTGGCGCCGAGCGCCTGCAGGTTGGGCTCGGTGACGATGTTGTAGGAGAAGATCGACTTGAAGCTGTCGAAGAGCTTGTACTGCGACGCCTGGTTGACGAACGCGACGCCGTCCGCCGAGGGGACCAGGCCGAAGAAGCCGTCGGCGCCCGACGCGCGGAGCTTGGAGATGAAGGACCCGAAGTCGGTCGTGCCCAGCGGCGCGAACTGGGTCAGGACGACCTTCTTGCCCGCCTTCTCGGCCGCGGCCTGGAAGACCTTGGCGGCGGTGTGGCCGGTCGAGTAGTCGACCGCCTGGATCGCCCACCGCTGCGCCTTGGACTGCTTCAGCATCTGCTGGAAGCCCGCCAGCAGCATCGACGCCGACTGCGTCGCGCGGAACGCGTTGGCGCTGCAGTTCTCGCCGGTGATCGCGTCGTCCTGGCCGTTGCCCAGCAGCGCCAGCGCGCCCAGCGCCGGGAGCTGCTGCGCCAGCGCGCCGACCTCCGGCGAGGTGACGATCCCGCTGACGTACTTCGCGCCGCTCTGGGTGACGAGCTTGCGCACGGCGCGGATCGTCGTGTTCGGCTGGCCGTCGGTCGAGCTGGTGAGGACCTCGACCTTGTGGCCGTCCACGCCGCCGTGGGCGTTGGCCTCGGCGGCCGCGTACTGCCAGCCGCGCACCGCGTTCTTGCCCAGCTGCTCCAGCGCGCCGCCGCTCGGCGGGACCAGCGCGATCTTCAGCGGCGCGCCGCCGCCACCGCTCTTGCTCGCGCCGCCGGCCTCATCGCCCGACCCGCACGCCGTCACCCCGCCGACCGCGGCGGTCAACGCCAGCGCCATCGTCCATCGCTTGTACCGCATGTCTCCTCCGGTTCTTGTCGCACAACCCATCGCTGCGCGGGCATGCGGCGGCCGACCCCGTCCGGGGTCGCGTCGCGCGCCCGCCTTCCGTCCTCCGTGCTACTCGGGCGCCGCCAGCGCCGCCTCGATCGGCGGCACCGACCCCGGGTCGGGGTCGAAGCCCAACGGCAGGTACCACGCCCGGTCGGCGGTGATCGTCGCGCGCGCGGCGCGCACGGTCTCCCGCTCGATCGCGTCGCGCGCGGCCGGGTCGGCCGTCGCGGCGTCACGGATCAGCTCGCGCAGCGCGGCGGCGACCGCCGCGCCCGCCTCCGCCACCTCGGCGCGACGCGCGGCGGCGCGCTGAAGCGCGTCCTCGCCGCGGGCGATCGCGTCGTCGAGCGCCGCCGCGCACGCGGGCGTGCAGGCGGCGGCCGGCGCGCGCACCGCGCGGGCCAGCGCGAGATCGTGCTCCAGCAGGAAGCGCTCGCGCTCCTCCAGCAGCGCCACGCGGGCGCGCAGGAAGTCCAGCGCGTCGACCACCAGCGCCAGCTGCTCGGAGGCCTGGGCGGCGTCCGGGTCCAGCGCCGGGGCGACGACCTCGCGCAGGGCCTTGATCGACGCCCGCAGCGTCGTGTCGGTCGCGTCGATCACCGCACGTCCTCCAACAGCGTCCGCAGCTCCTCCAACACCACGCCGCGCATCCCCTCCACGCGCGCGAGCAGGATGTCCTGGTGGGTCTTGCCCAGGCGCGCCACGCGCCAGGCCGACCCGACGGTGCTGGCGACCATGCTGTAGGCATTGAGAACCCGATACCAGCGCAGGCGCTCCGGGTCGACCTCCAGCCCCGACAGCTCCGAGTACCGGTCGTAGAACTCGTCGAGCGGGACGAGCCCGCAGACGAGGTAGGTCCGGCCGTCCTCGGCGTAGTGGCCGCAGACCGGCTGCGTGGACCACGCGAGGTCGCGGTGGCGGTCGCCGAGGTGCGCGCGCTCCCAGTCCAGCCAGCCGGTGATGCGCGCGGAGCCCTCGTCGAAGAGGAAGTTGCCGCTGCGGTAGTCGCCGTGGACGAGGCTGACGTGGTCGAGCGTCGGGAGCGTGCGCTCCAGCCATCCGGCCGCGACCTCCATCAGCGGCACGTCGACGCCGCGGTCCTCCTCCCACAGCCGGCGCGCGCGGTTGAGCTCCCACAGCGCGCTCTGGGTCGTGCCCACCGCGGGCACGTCGAAGCTCGGCAGCGACGCGTCGCGCAGGTCCAGCGTGTGGATCCGGGCCAGGTACTCCAGGTACTGCGGCGCCAGCCGCTCGCGCAGGCCCGGGCCGAAGTTCGTGCCCAGCCCGGCGACGTTGGCGCCCACGCCGCGGCTCGGCTTGGCGACGCCGTCGATCAAGGCGTACACCAACGCCGGGTAGGGGAACCAGCGCGCGTCGTCGTCGACCCAGAACGCCTCGGGCACCGGCAGCCGCCCGTCCAGCGCCCGCAGCAGCTCGAACTCGCGCAGCTTGCTCGTCGCGTTGTGGGACTCGGCGGGGTCCATCCGGACCATCAGCCGATCGGTCCGTGGACGGCCGCCGTCCTCCCACTCCAGGACGAAGCCCATCTGCACCTTCGAGGCGCCGCCCGTGAACCACCGGGCGTCGGACACCGAGAACGGCCCGTCGATCGTGTCCTCCAGCATCCGCGCGACCGCGTCGCTCAGCTCCTGGAGCGAGACCGGCGCGTACGGCGCCCCGCCCCGGCGGCGGAGCTTGCGCACCAGCTGCCGATCGGTCTCGCGCTCGACCGGATAGCGCCGCCGCAGCTCCTCGATCAGCTCCGGCGGCGGATCGTCCAGCGACGCGAAGTCCCAGCCGCGTGTGATGTCCATGACCCCCATCGACCCTCCCACTTCCTGACGCTCGCAGTCGTCACCACCGCGTGGGGCGTTGGTGACTTCTCCAGCCGGACCACCGTATGGCGGGCCGCGAAATCCGCGCGAAATGGCCGGATCGGTGATAGTCGGCCGGTGACCGTGTTGAAGGCCAAGGTCCGGCCGCCGGCGGTGCGCGGCGCGGTGGTCGCGCGCCCGCGGCTGGCGTCGCGGATCGCCGAGCTGACCGAGCGGACCCGCCTGGTGTGGGTCCGCGCCACCGCGGGGGCGGGCAAGACGACGGCGGTCGTCGAGGCGATCGCGGCGTCGCCGCGTCCGGTCGCGTGGCTGACGCTCGACGCCTCCGAGACGGCGCCCGGACGGCTGCTCGCGCACCTGGAGTCGGCGCTGGCGGGCGCGGTGCCCGGCCTGCGCGCGGTGGCGACCACGGCGCTGGCCGACGACGTCACGCACGTGGAGGCGGCGGGCCTGCTCGCCGAGGCGCTCGGCGAGCGCGACCTGACGCTGGTCGTCGACGAGGTCGAGCACCTCGCCGAGGCGCGCCAGGCGCGGGCGGCGCTCGGCGCGTTCCTGCGCTACGCGTCGCCGGCGCTGCGCGTGATCCTCATCTCGCGCCGCGACGTGGCGCTGCACATGGGCGGCGCGCGGGACGCGGGCGCCGGGCACGTGACCGAGGCCGATCTCGCGTTCACCACCGAGGAGGCGGCGGGCGCCATGGAGGCGCTCGGCCAGCGCGCCGACGACGCGGCCACGGCCGTCGCGGCCACCGGCGGCTGGGTCGCCGGCGTGCTCTTCGAGGCCTGGCGCTCGCCCGCGCACGCCCACGGGGCCGGCGGCGAGTCCGACCCCCTCAGCGGCTACCTCGCGACCGAGATCATGGCGGCGCTGCCGGAGGCGCAGCGGCGCTTCCTGGTCGTCACGTCCGTGCTGGACGAGGTGACGCCGGCGCGCGCGGAGGCGCTCGGCGTCCAGGACGCCGGCGCGCTGCTGGCCGGCCTGCGGTCCCACCACGTGCCGGTGGCGTTCGGGGCCGACGGCCTGGAGATGCGCTGCCACCCGCGCTTCCGCGAGTTCCTCCAGCAGCGCCGCCTGCTGGAGCTCGACCTCCGGACCGTGCGCGACCTGCACCGGCGGCTCGGCGCGCTGCTGGTGTCCGAGCAGCGCCTCGACGACGCGGTCGCCGCGTTCCTGGAGGGCCACGACGTCGCGGCCGCCGAGGCGGTCGGCGAGCGCGCGATGCCCGGGGTGCTGCGCCGCCGCGACTTCGTGGTGGCGTCGTCCTGGCTGGTCGCGTTCCGGCCGGAGGTCGTCCGCGCCTCGCGCGCGCTGACCTACGCCGAGCTGATCGTGGCGATGGAGCACGAGGAGTTCACGGCCGGCACGGAGGCGGCCGATCGCCTGCTGGAGCTGGGCGCCGGCGGGCCGCTGGAGCCGACCGCGGCGGGCGCGATCGCGATGTGCCTGCTGCACGTCGGCCGCCTGGACGACGCCTACGAGACGATCGAGCGCCTGCCGCCGGGGCCCGAGCGCGACGTCTGGCGCTTCCAGCTCGGCGTCGCGATGGCCGACGACCCGCAGCACTACCGCGATCGCCCCGACCACACCGGGCTGCACGGCTTCCTGGCGCGGCTCGACCTGTACCAGGGTCGCTTCGACCGCCTGCTGGAGCCGATGACGGCGCCGTGGGCGGCCGCTCGGTCCAGCCGCGTGGAGGCGCTGCGCGCGGTCGGGCGCCACGAGGAGGCGCTGGCGCTGCTGCACGAGTCGGCGACGACCGGGTGGACGTCCTCGCGCGTCCGTCAGCTCGGGGAGATCATGGCCGACCTCGGGCGGGTGGCGGAGGCCGAGGCGGCGGCGCGCGAGGGCCGGCAGCTGCTGGCGCGCAGCGGCGCCCTGAGCGCCATGTTGCACTACCTGTTCGAGACGACGCTCGCGCTGCGCCTGCACGGCGACACGGCGGCCGCCGCCGCGGCGCTCGCCAAGGTCGAGGCGGACCCGACCGCGCGCCGGCGGCTGCGGACGCTGGAGCAGATCGAGCTGTGGCACGGCCTGATGGCGCTGCTCGACGACGACGCGGTGAAGGCCGCGGTCCACCTGCGGAGGGCCGTCGCGCTCCTCCAGCATTGGGATCGCCTGTTCTTCCTGCCCGCCGCGGCCGTCTACCTCGCCGAGGCCGAGTGGCGGCTCGGCGACGAGGCGGCGGCCGACGCGGCCGCCGACGTCGCGCTGGCCGCCGCGCGGCGCCAGGGCTCCAACCACCTGGTGTTGCAGGCCCTGCGGGAGTTCCCGGCGGTCGTCTCGCGCCGGCTGGACGCCGAGGCCGGCGCCGACTCGCCGTGGCATCGGCTCGGGCGGGCGCTGATGAGCGCGGGCGCGCTGCGCGACGTGGCGCTGCTGCCCCGCGTGCACGTGCGCGAGTACGGGACGCCGGCGCTCCTCGTCGACGACGCGGAGGTCGTCCCGAAGCTCAGCAAGAGCGTCGAGCTGCTCGCCTACCTCGCCGCGCACGGCCGGCGCGCGAGCCGCCAGACGTTGTTGTATGAGCTGTTCGACGGGCGCGACGACGCGTCGGCGCGCAGCTACGTACGCCAGGCGCTGACGCGCCTGAAGGCCTCGCTGCCCGACGACGCCCCGCTGGAGGTCAGCGCCGAGGAGGTCGTCTGGCGCGACGAGCACCTCAGCGGCGACGGGCTGCGGTTCGAGCGGCTGGCCGAGAGCGCCCGGCAGCTCGAGGGCGCCGCGCGCGCCGAGGCGCTGGAGGCGGCGCTGGCCCTCGTCGAGGACGGCGGCGAGTACCTGCCGGGCGTGACGTCCCCGTGGGTCGAGCGCCGGCGCGCCGCGCTCGCCGCCCGCGCGACCGACGCGCGCCTGGACCTGGCCGAGACCGCCTTCGCCCTCGGCGACCTCGGCCGCGCCGACCGTCGCGTCCGCGCCGTCCTGGCCGCCGACCCCTACCGCGAGAGCGCCTGGCGCCTGGCGATGCGCGTCGCCGCCGCGCTGGGCCAGGACGACGAGGTGATCGCGTGCTTCCGCGGCTGCCGCGACGCGCTGGCCGAGCTGACCACGGGCCCGGCCGAGTCGACGCGCAGGCTCCTGGAGCACCTGCGGCGCTGAGTGTCGGCGCTAGCGACCCTCCACGCCGTGGGGCCGGAAGATGACGGCGGGCTCGACGTGGCGGGCGCCGGGGATGGCGTAGAGCGCGTCGACGTCGGTCATCACGGCCGGGAGCATCGCCGTGTAGACGGCGACCTCGGCGGGGCTGGCGGCCAGGTCGTTGCGGGCGGCCAGCAGCGTCACGAGGCGCCGCTGGGCGTCGGCGTCGCGGTGAAACGGCGTCATCGGCGGGCCTCCGTCGCGGCCATGGTGGGCGTGCGCAGGTGCCAGTCGGTCGCCTGCTGGAACGCGTCGCCCACGCGCAGGACGAGGTCCTCGCGCAGCGCGGGGCCGGCGATCTGCAGGCCCATCGGCAGGTCGTGGTCGGTGAACCCCATCGGCACGGTCAGCGCGGGCAGCCCGAGCGCGTTCCAGTAGGGCGTGAACATCGCCGGCCACTTCGGGCCGAGCGCGACGTCGGCGGCCTCCTCGATCGGCACCGCGCCGACGCCGAGGGTCGGCGTGACCACCAGGTCGAGCCCGCCCTCGGCCAGCAGCGCGGCGAACGCGTGGCCGCCGGCCTCCCGCGCGCGCTGCGCCTGGACGTAGTCCGCGCCGCTGTACAGCGGCGCGGATCCGAGGACCATGCGGGTCCCGGCGGCGTAGTCCTCCCACCGCCCGCGCAGGTCGGACAGGTGATAGGCCGCACCCTCGGAGATCAACATGACGATGTCGGCGGTGCACAGCTCCGCGTAGAGCGGCAGCTCCACGTCGACGACCTCGGCGCCGCGCTCGCGCAGCACGTCCGCGGCCGCCGCCAGCGCCCCGTCGACCTCCGCCTCGCGGCAGTGCGCGGCCGGGGCGAGGAGCGGATCGAGCCCGATGCGCAGCCCGCGCAGGTCGCCGGTCAAGGCCTTCGTGTACTCCCCCACCGGCGCGTCGAGCGCCTGCCGGTCGTCGGCGTCGGCGCCCGCCATCACCTCCAACATGAGCGCGCAGTCGCGCGCCGACCGCGCCATCGGGCCGACGTGGTCCAGCGTGAACCCGAGCGGCAGGCAGCCGGTCCGCGGCACGCGCCCGAACGTCGGCTTCAACCCGCTGATCCCGCAGAACGCCGCCGGCATGCGGATGCTGCCGCCGGTGTCGGTGCCGATCGCGCCGAGGAACAGCCCCGCGGCGACGCCGCTCGCGCTGCCCGAGCTCGACCCGCCCGTGTAGCGGCCCGGGTCCCACGGGTTGCGCGGCACCGGGAACGGCTTGCTCGCGTCGGGCAGCCCGACCGCGTACTCCATCGTCGAGGTCTTGCCCATGACGATCGCGCCGGCGTCGCGCAGCCGCGCCACCGCGACCGCGTCCTCGTCCACGCCCCACTCGGGGTCGGTCACGAGGCTCTGCGCGGTCGTCGGGCCCTCGCGCGTGGCGAGGATGTCCTTGACCGCCACCGGCACGCCGTGCAGCGGCCCGAGCGGGCGGCCCTCGGCCACCGCGGCGTCCGCCGCCCGCGCCGCCGCGCGCGCCGCGTCGTCGAAGCGCGAGATGTAGGTGCCGATGACGTCGTCCCACGCGTCGGCGGCCGCGATCGCCTCCTCGACCAGCCGCGCGCTGGTCACCGTCCCGTCGCGGACGGCGCCCGCCGCGTCGCTCAGCGTCCGCGCCGCGCTCGCCGCGCTCACGCCCGGCACTCCGGGCTGACGGCCGGCGTCGTGATCCTCGCCGGCGTCTCGGCGACGATCTTGAAGCCCAGCCCGCCCGGGCCGCCGGCCTTCTTGACGACCTGCCCGACGTAGGAGGACCGCAGCAGCTGGTGGTCCCGCGGGCGCACCGTCACCGTCCCGGCGATGCTGTCGTAGGACGCGCCGGAGAGCGCCTCGCGGACCTTGTTGGGGTCGGTGCTGTGGGCGCGCTCGATGCCCTCGAAGAGCATCTGCGCCGCGAGGTAGGTGTCGGCCGGGACGTAGTACGGCGCGCTGCCGTACTTCTTGGTCCACGCGGCGACGAACGCCTGGTTGTCCTTGTTGGTGGCGTCGACGTCGTAGTTGACCTGGTTGTAGAAGCCGAGGATCTTGTCCTTCAGCGCCGGGAAGAGCGGCTCGGAGACCTGGTTGAACCCCAACACGGTCTTCAGCGTGTCGAACAGCTTGAACTGCGCGCCCTGGTTGATGAGCGCGACCGCGTCGGCGCCGAAGGTCACGCTGAACAGCGCGTCCGCGCCGCTGTTCTTCAACTTGGTGATCTGGCTGCCGAAGTCCGTCGTGCCCAGCGGCGTGAACTGCGTGAAGACGACCTGCTTGCCCGCCTTCGCGGCCGCCGCCTTGAACGCGTCGGCGGCGCTGTGGCCGATCGAGTAGTCCACCGCCTGGATCGCCCAGCGCTTGCCCGGGAGCGACTTGAGGGTGTTGACGATCCCGTTCATGTCCATCTGCGCCGACTGCACGGCGCGGAACGCGTTGGGGCTGCACTCCGCCTCGCCGAGCACGTCGTCGTTGGCGGTGGCGTTGAACAGCAGCGCGTTCATCGCCGGCAGCTGCTTCTGCAGCGCGGAGTTCTCCGGCCCGGTCATCACCGCGCCGAGGAAGTGCGCGCCGTGCTTGCTGAGCGCCTGCCGGGCCAGCCGCACGGTCGTGGACGGCGAGCCGTCGGTCGCCGACGTCACGATCTTGACCGGGTGGCCGTCGACGCCACCGCGGGCGTTGGCCTCGTCGGCCGCGAACTGCCAGGCGCGGACGGTGTCCTTGCCGAACTCGCCCAGGGCACCGCTCAGCGGCGGGACGAGCGCGACGGTGATCGGGCCATGGTCGCCGCCCGACGAGCCGCCGGAGCCTCCGGACCCGCACGCCGTGGCCCCGAGGGCGAGGGTCAGCGCGGCCACCGTGCCGCCGATGCGCAAGTGCTTGCGGTTCATCTCGCCATCGTCCATCCGGTCGGAGGCAGGACCGGCTCCGCCCGTTTACGCCGCGGTTACGCCGCCGCGAGCCCTTGCGGCGCCTGGCCTCGCGTCGCGCTCCGCCGTCTCAGGACGCCAGGCGGTAGCCCACCGCGCGCACGGTCTCGATCCGCGCGCCGTACTCGGCCCCGAGCCGCGCGCGCAGGCGCCGCACCTGCACGTCGACCGTGCGGACGGCACCGTAGTGCGCGTGGCCCCAGACGCGGTCCAGCAGCGCCTCGCGCGTGAAGACCCGGTCGGGGTGCAGCAGCAGGAACCGCAGGAGCCGGTGCTCCATCGGCGTCAGCTCGACCACGCGGCCGTCGATCGTCGTCGTGTGCCGGGCGGGGTCCAGCCGCAGGCCGTCGAGCGCGAGCACCTCGCCCTCGACCGCCGCCCCCGCGCGCTGCCACGCCCGCGCGATCCGCAGCGCCAGCTCGTCGAGCGCGCCGCCGACGACCACGATCTCGTCGACCGTCCGCGGCGCGGGCCGCGCGGCGAGCGCGGCGCCCTCCACCGCCAGCACGAGCGGCAGCGCGCTCAGCGCGGTGCACCCCCGCAGCGCGTCGGCGACCGCGAGCGCGCGCTCCAGCGTCGCGACGTCGTCGGCGACCAGGAACGCGACGTCGGGCTCGGCCCGGGCGGCCAGCGCGGCCATCGCCGCGGCCGGATCGCCGTCCCGGGCCGCGTGGCGCGTCGCGTAGCCCAGCTCGGAGAGCCCGGCGGCCAGCGACGCCGTGGCCGGCCCCTCGCCGCCCCAGACCCACGCCTCGCGCACGCGGCTCCCCTACGCGCCCGGCACGGCGCGGCCGATCCGCAGCTGCGACGTGTCGCCCATCGCGAAGCGCCCGACGCTGGAGACGAACGTGTGGCGGTCGGCGCGGAAGTAGCAGATGGCGAAGTCGTAGATCCGCCCCGTGATGTCCCAGATGACCTCCTGGGCCAGCATCACGGGCGCGCCCGGCTCGACGTCCAGCAGCGAGGCGACGGAGGCGTCGGCGAGCGTCGCGTTGAGGAACCACTTCGAGCCGCCGAGCGTCAGCCCGGCGCGGTCGAGCAACCCGTACCACTCGGTCGTGAACGGCGTGCCGCGCAGCGCCTCGCCCTCGGGCAGCCGCACGTAGTTGGTGGCCAACCACACCACCAGGCCGTCGACCCAGCCGAGGTACTCCAACAACAACACCGGCTCGCCCGGCGCGACGCCCAGCCGCCACGCGACCGCGTCGGGCGCCGGCACGATCCGCGAGTCGATCACCTCGGGCCGCGCGCGGCGGCTCTCGGCCTCCTCGCCGACCTCGCCGTGCATCTCCTGCAGGGTGATCGCGTAGCGCTGCTCGCCGATCGCGAACGTCCCGACGCCGCGGACGCGCTCGACGACCCGCTCGGCGCAGAGCATCGCCAGCGCCTCGCGCACGACCGCGCGCGCCACGCCGTAGGTGGCCATCAGCTCGTTCTCGCCGGGCAGCAGCCCGTCGGCGTACACGCCGCCCAGCGTGTTGTCGCGCAGCACGTCCCGGAGACGGCGCGCCGTCCCGTCCTCGCGCCCGCGCCGCTGCGCCATCCGTCGCGCGACGGCGACCTGCCTGCGGTCCGGTCCGTTCACGGGCCAACGATATGCGGCCGCGGCGCGCCGCGCCGGCGACGGGTTGGAGGAACCTCCAACGCCGGGGCGCCGCTCAGCGACGGCGTGAGCGCGTGGCGACCGGCACGGCCTCGGCGGCATCGGCGTCGGCGTCGACCGGACGGCCGAGCGTCGCCAGCCCCTCGTCGACGAGCCGCGTGACGATGTCGGCGAGGTTGTCGGTCTTGAGCACCTGCGGCGGCCAGAAGGTCACCGAGTGGATGAGCCCGATCGCCGCCTGCGTCGCGACCGCGATGCGCTCGGACGACGCGTCCGGGAAGCTGCGCGTGATCGCGTCCTCCCAGCGGGAGGCGTACTGCTGCATGCGGCGCGTGTACTGGCGGCGCCACGGGTCGACCAGCGACCGGACCTCGCGCTGGTAGACGTTGACGAGGTGGCGATGCTCGATCGAGAACTCGACGTGATGGCGGATCAGCCGCTCGAGGTCCGCCCGCGGGTCGTCGTACATCGGCGCGGCCGCCGTGATCAGCTCGTCGAGCGTCTCGTTGAGCAGGGTCGCGAGGATCTCGTCCTTGCCGCTGAAGTGCCGGTACAGCGCCGGGCCGCTGATGCCCACGCGCTCGCCGATCTGGTCCACGCCGACGCCGTGAAACCCCTTCTCATAGAACAACGCCGCGGCGGCGTCGAGGATCTCCCGATCTCGGCTCACGCAGCGAAGCTAGCAGGGCCGGGGGTCATCGGCCGTTCCACACCGGCTCGCGCTTCTCGAAGAAGGCTGCGACACCTTCCTGCATGTCGTCGGTCGCGAACGCGATCGTCAGCTGCGCGCGCAGGAAGTCCCACGCGTCCTCGGCGGCGAGGTCGTTCTGACGCCAGAGCGCGTCGCGCCCGAGCTTCATGAGCAGCGGGGACTTCGCGGCGAGGCGGCCGGCCCACTCGCGCACCGTCGCGGCGTGGTCCTCGCGCGGCACGACGACGTTGACGATCCCGAGGCGCTCGGCCGCGCGCGCGTCGAGGCGGTCGCCCATCAACATCAACTCGGTCGCCTTCTTGCGCGGCAGGTTGCGGTAGATGAGCACGGCGATCATGAAGGGGAACACGCCGACGTTGATCTCGGGCGTCCCGAACGTCGCGGCGTCCGAGGCGATGATCAGGTCGCACGCGAGCGCGAGCCCGAACGCGCCGGCCAGGCAGTGCCCGTCGACCGCCGCGATCACCGGCTTGCCCAGCTCGCCGATCAGCGTGAACAGCTCGGGGAAGCGGCCGTTGGCCACGTGCTTGTGGGCGAGCGGGACGTCGGAGGCGAAGCCGCCGAGGTTGCCGCCCGCGCTGAAGGTCGTCGGGTGCGTGGACGCGAGCACGACGCAGCGCACCGCGTCGTCGTCCCGCGCGGCGGCGAACGCCGCCAGCAGGTCGGCCATGACCGCGTCCGACAGCGCGTTGCGGCTGTCGGGCTCGTCGAGCGCGATCGTGGCGACGCCGGCGTCGACGGTGAGGCGCAGCGTGTCGAAGGACGGGCTCACGCTCGGCGACGATAGCAGACCTCTGTGAACGTTGGTTAACACACGCGGTTGTCCACTCGACCTCAGCCATTGCGGCTAGACGCGGGGCGAATCGGGGATTAGACTGAGCGTTGGTTAACGTCACCAGGGTCGGTTACGGTCTACCGAAGGAGGAGAGAGCGCGCGCACCCGAGCGCGTGCTGGGTCACGCCATGAGCACCGTGGAACGTCCGCGCGCCCGCCCAGCGGCCGCCTTGCACACCGCCCTCGCCCGCCGTCGCGCGGGCCTCGTCCGCCGTGGCCGCCGGCTGCTGCGATCGACCGAGCGCCTGCTCGCCACCAGCGACCAGCACGCCTACGAGGACGCGGAGGACCTCGACGTCCTCGTCGCACAGCTCGACGTGCTGATCGCCGACGTCGTCGAGCGGCTCGCCGCCGGGCGGCCGGACCCCGACGGCGGCGCGACGCTCGGCGACCTGGGCAGCGCGCTGATCGAGCTGCAGAGCTTCCGGTCCGAGGTCCACGACCACGACGTCCACGAGCGCCTCGACCGCCTGTCGGCGATCGAGGCGGGCCTCGCCCCGCTGCGCTTCGTCCACGACCCCGACGAGCTGCTGGCCAAGGCCTGCGAGACGGTCGTCCACAGCTGCGGCTTCGACCGCGCGCTGCTCTCGCGCGTGGAGGACTCGACCTGGCGCCCGTGGAAGGCCTATGCCCTGAACGAGGGCGAGGGCGAGCGCGGGTTCCGCGAGTGGATGGCCACCAACCCGCAGATCGGGCTCGACCACCTCCTGCTGGAGAGCGAGATGGTCCGCCGCCACGCGCCGGCGCTCGTCGACGACCCCGAGTCCGACCCGCGCGTCTACCGGCCGCTGATCAAGGCCTCCGGGAACACGCCCTACGTCGCCGCGCCGATCATGCCGACCGGCCGCGTCATCGGCTTCCTGCACGCCGACCACGAGTCGGGCCTGGTCACCGAGCTGGACCGCGACATCCTCGGCGCGTTCGCCGACGGCTTCGGGCAGATCTTCGAGCGCGCGGTGCTGCTGCGGCGCCTGCGCTACCAGCGCGAGCAGGTCCGCGAGGCGATGACGACCGTCGAGCAGGTGCTGGAGGACCTGGCCAACGCCGAGATCGAGCTGGCGGCGCGCGCCAACCCCGACCGGACGACCGGCGCGCCGCCGCGGATCCCGCCCGGCCCCTCCCCCGCGCCCGGCTCGCGGATCGACTCGCTGCTGACCCCGCGCGAGCTGGAGGTGCTGGCGCTGATGGCGACCGGCGCGACCAACAGCCGCATCGCCGAGCAGCTGGTGATCACCGACGGGACCGTCAAGTCCCACGTCAAGCGGATCCTGCGCAAGCTGCGCTCGGCCAACCGCGCCGAGGCGATCGCGCGCTACCTGCGGCTGACGATGGCCTCGCCGCCGTCGCGCTAGGCGCCGGCGGCGGCGCGCCGCAGCGCCTCGCGGTGCTCGGGCGCGGCGATCGCGATCAGCGCGGCCGCCCGCTCCCGCAGGTCGAGCCCGCGCAGCCGCGCGACGCCGTGCTCGGTGACGACGACGCCGACGTCGGCGCGCGCGGTGGTCACCGGCCCGGACAGCCGCGCCACGATCCGCGTCGCGCCGGTCTTGGCGACCGTCGCCGGCAGCGCGACCACGCCCTCGCCGCCGGTCGCCGCCGCCCCGCGCAGGAAGTCGACCTGCCCGCCGACGGCGCCCACCGCGCGGCCGCCCGCGCGCTCGGCATTGACCTGGCCGGTGAGGTCGACCTCGACCGCGCCGTTGATCGCCACCAGGCGCCCGACGCCGGCGAGCGTCCGCGGCCGGTGGGTGTAGGACACGGGCCGCTGGACGACGGCGGCGTTGTTGTCCAGGAAGTCGAAGAGCCGCTCCGAGCCCAGCGCCGCGCCGGTCACGACGAGCCCCGTGTCGGCGGGCTTCTGCGCGCCGGTGATGACGCCGTCGGCCATCAGGTCGGCGATCGGGTCGCAGATCATCCCCGAGTGCACGCCGAGGTCGCGCGCGCCGCGCAGCCCGCGCAGGATCGCCTCCGGCAGCGCGCCGACGCCGACCTGCAGCGTGTCGCCGTCGCGCACCAGCTCGACGACGTGCGCGGCGATCGCGCGATCGACCGCGCTCTCGCGCGCGGGCGGCGCCTCCAGCAGCGGCCGGTCGGTGTGGACGGTCGCCGTCAGCGCGTCGTAGGCGATGGTCGCGCCGGGCACGCGCGGCATGCGCGCGTTGACCTCGGCGATCACCGTCCGGGCGTGCGCGACCGCGTCCGCGATGTAGGCCGTGTCGACGCCGAACGAGCACCGCCCGTCGGCGTCGGGCTCGGAGACCTGGATCAGCGCGACGTCGCCGGGCAGCTTGCGATGCGCGAACAGCTCGGGCAGCGCGGAGAAGTGCGACGGCACGATCCGGACCGGCCGCGCCGCCGCCACCTTGGCCAGCGCGCCGAGCACGCCGTAGGACACCACGTCGATCGACGCGGCCTCCGGCGCGGCCAGCACGGCGCGCCAGGTCAACCCCGAGTAGAGCGACAGGTCGGTCAGCTCGCCGGCGCCGGCCGCGCCGATCAGCGCGTCGACCAGCCCGACCGGCTCGGCGCAGCCCTGGGAGACGACCACGCCGTCGCCCGGCCGCACCCACCGCGCGAGGTCGAGCGCCGCGTCCACCGGCTCAGCCCTCGAGCCGCTGCAGGAGCGTCCCCGTCCCCAGGCCGCCGCCGCAGCACATCGTCACCAGGCCCAGCTCGCTGTCGCGCCGCTCCATCTCGTGCAGGATCGTGGCGACCAGCCGGGCGCCGGTCATCCCGACCGGATGGCCGAGCGCCATCGCGCCGCCGTTGACGTTGACGCGCTCCATGTCGGCGTCGAGCTCCTGCTGCCAGGCGAGCACGACCGAGGCGAAGGCCTCGTTGATCTCCACCAGGTCGACGTCGCCGAGCGTCAGGCCCGTGCGGTGCAGCAGCTTGCGCGTGGCCGGGATCGGCCCGGTGAGCATGATGATGGGGTCGACGCCGACCGTCACCTGGTCGACGATCCGGGCGCGGCCGCGCAGCCCCAGCTCCTCGGCCTTGCGCGGCGAGGCCAGCAGCACCGCGGAGGCGCCGTCGGAGATCTGCGACGACGTGCCCGCGGTGACCTTGCCGACGTCCGGCCGGAACGGCGTCTTGAGCGTCGCGAGCTTCTCCAGGCTCGTGTCCGGGCGGATGCCCTGGTCCTCGGTGACCGTGCCGTGCGGCGTGTCGACGGCGACGATCTCCTTGACGAAGCGCCCGTCCCGCTGCGCCGCGTGCGCGCGGCGGTGCGACTCGACGGCCAGCGCGTCCATCGCCTCGCGCGTGATGCCCCAGCGGTCGGCGATCAGCTCCGCGCTCTCGCCCTGGCCGACGAAGTCGAAGCGCTCCTGCAGCTCCGGCGGCCACGGCGACCCGTACAGCTCGGCCACCTTCAAGGGGGAGTCGATCGGCACGTGCTGCATGTGCTCGACGCCGGCGGCGATCACGAGGTCGTGCGTGCCCGACGCGATCAGCCCGGCCGCGTAGGAGACCGCCGACTGCGCGCTGCCGCAGCGGCGGTCGATCGTGATCGCGGGGACCTCGACCGGGAAGCCCGCCTGCAGCCAGGCGTTGCGCGCGATGTTGCGCGACTGCTCGCCGAACGGCGCGGTGCAGCCGGCGATGACGTCCTCGACCTCGCCCGGGTCGATGCCCGTGCGCCGGACCAGCTCGGTCAGGCACGTCGCGAGCAGCGTGTTGGGGTGCGTGTCGCGGAAGGCGCCCTTCTCGGGGTGCGAGCGCCCGATCGCGGTGCGGACCGCCTCGACCACGAGCGCCGGGCGACCGGACTCGATCATCGGCGAGGTGACCTTGCCGTTGCCGTCGGTGGTGGCCATCGTCACATCACCAGCCCGCCGTCGACGCACAGCACCTGGCCGGTGATGTACGCGGCGTCGTCGGAGGCCAGGAACGCGAACGTCCCGGCGATCTCCTCGGGCTCGGCCCAGCGTCCGAGCGGCACGCGCTCCAGCTGCTTCTCGGCGAAGCGCGGGTCGGTGCGCACGGTCTCGGTCATCGCCGTGGCCGCCAGCGGCGCGACCACGTTGGCGGTGATGCTCTTGCGCGCCAGCTCCTTGGCCAAGGACTTGGTCAGGCCGACGATCCCGGCCTTGGCCGCCGCGTAGTTGGCCTGGCCGATCGTGCCGACCAGGCCGGCGGCCGAGGTCGAGTTGATGATGCGGCCGGTGCCGTCGTCGGGCAGGTGCGCCAGGGCCTCCTGCGAGACGGCGTAGGTGCCCATGAGGTGGACGTCGATCACGGTCCGGAACTTCTCCTCGTCGAGCTTGGGGAACATCGCGGGGCGCGTCACGCCCGCGTTGTTGACGACGATGTGCACGACGCCGTCGCGCAGGCCCGCCGCCGCGGCGACCGCGGCCCGGACCTGCTCGCGGTCGCTGACGTCGGCGGCGACGCCGATCGCGCGGCCGTCGCCGATCTCCGCGGCCACGGCGGCCGCGGCGTCGCCGTCGCGGTCGGCGATCGCCACCGCGGCGCCCTCGGCGGCCAGCCGCCGCGCGACCGCCGCGCCGATGCCCGCGCCCGCGCCGGTGACCAGCGCGACCCGTCCGTCCAGGCGCGCCATCAGTACGACCTCGGCAGGCCGAGCACGTGCTCGCCCAGGTAGTTGAGGATCATCTCCTGGCTGATCGGCGCGATCCGCGTCAGGCGAGCCTCGCGGAAGTAGCGCTCCACGTGGTACTCGCTGGCGTAGCCCATGCCGCCGTGGACCTGCACGGCGCGATCGGCGGCCTGGAAGCCGGCGTCCGCGCACAGGTACTTGGCCATGTTGGCCTCGCGCGCGCACGGGAGCCCCTGGTCGTAGAGCCACGCGGCCTTGCGGACCATCAGCGTCGCGGCGTCCAGGCGCGCGAGCGCATCGGCCAGCGGGAACTGCAGGCCCTGGTTGGCGCCGATCGGCCGGCCGAAGACCACGCGCTCCTTGCCGTAGTTGACGGCGCGCCTCAGCGCCGCGCGGCCGATGCCCAGCGCCTCGACGGCGACCAGGATCCGCTCGGGGTTGAGGCCGTCCAAGATGTACTTGAAGCCCTTGCCCTCCTCGCCGACGCGGTGCTCCTCGGGGACCTCCAGGCCGTCGATGAACAGCTCGTTGGAGTCCACCGCCTTGCGCCCCATCTTCGGGATCGGCCGGATGTCGACCTTGTCGCGGTCGAGGTCGGTCAGGAAGAGCGTCATCCCGTCGGTCTTCTTGTCGACGTCCTCGAGCTTGGTGGTGCGCGTGAGCAGCAGCACCTTCTCGGACTCCAAGGCCTTGGAGATCCACACCTTGCGGCCGTTGACCACGTAGTCGCCGCTGCCGTTGCGCTTGGCGAACGTCGTGATCCGCGTGGTGTCGAGGCCGGCGTTGGGCTCGGTGACGCCGAAGCAGACGTGCAGCGAGCCGTCGACGATCCGCGGCAGCGTGCTCTGCCTGAGCGCGTCGGACCCGTGCTTGATCACCGGGTGCATCCCGAAGATCGACAGGTGCATCGAGCTGGCGCCGTTCATGCCGGCGCCGGAGGCGGCGACCTCCTCCAGCAGCAGCGAGGCCTCGAGGATGCCGAGGCCGCTGCCGCCGAACTCCTCGGGGGTCGTGATGCCGATCCACCCGGCGTCCGCGAACGCCTTGTAGAAGTCCCACGGGAACTCGTGCTTCTCGTCGCGCTCGGACCAGTACTCGTCGTCGAAGGTGGCCGCGAGATCCGCGACCGCGCGCTGGATCGACTTCTGGTCGTCGGTCAGCTCGAAGTCCACAGTCTCCTCCTACATTTCTTTGTGAACGATCGTTCACGACACTACCACGCCGCCGCGCCGCCGTGGGCCACGGTGGTGGCTAACGCTCGTTAACGGATCCTGGTAGCGTTGACGCCATGGACTTCCGCGACAGCCCGGCCGACGCCGAGTTCCGCGCCGCCGCGCGCGCCGTCCTGGAGGAGGCCGTCGCGGCGCTGCCCGGTGCCGAGCCGCCGACCGTCGAGGAGCGCCTGCCGTGGTTCCAGGGCTTCCAGCGCACGCTGCGCGACGCGGGCTACGCGGGCCTCGCGTGGCCGCGCGAGTACGGCGGCCGTGACGCGACGCTGACCGAGCAGGCGATCTTCCTGCAGGAGTACGACCGCGCCGGCGCGCCCGACCGCCTCAACCTGCTCGGCGAGGGCCTGGCGGGGCCGACGATCATCGACTTCGGCACCGAGGAGCACAGGCGGCGCTTCCTGGAGCCGATCCTCTCGGGCGAGGAGATCTGGTGCCAGCTGTTCTCCGAGCCCAACGCCGGATCGGACCTCGCCGCGCTGGAGACGCGCGCCGAGCGCGACGGCGACGGCTGGCGCGTGACCGGGCAGAAGGTGTGGACCTCGCGCGCCCAGGTCGCGTCCTTCGGGATGCTGCTGGCGCGCACCGGAGGCCCGCGGCACAAGGGCATCACGTACTTCCTGCTGCCGATGGACAGCGAGGGCGTCACCGTCCGGCCGCTGCGCCACATGCTCGGCGAGGCGGAGTTCAACGAGGTCTTCCTCGACGACGTCCACATCCCCGACGACCTGCGGATCGGCGAGGTCGACGGCGGCTGGCGCGTCGCGATGGCGACGCTGTCCTACGAGCGCGTCGCGCTGGCCACCGGGCGCGTGAACGTGCAGCGGCTGGTCAACGAGTTGGTGTCCCTGGTCGCCGCGTCGCCGTACGCGCAGGACACGGCGGTCCGCCGCAAGCTCGCCGACCTCTACGCGCGGGCGCAGGTCCAGCGCGTCAACGGCCTGCGCGCGCTGTCGTCGCTGGAGCGCGGGACGCCCGGCCCGGAGGCGTCGATCGGCAAGCTGCTGTCGGCGCCGCTGGTCGAGGACATCGCGGACTTCGCGCTGTCGCTCTCCGGCCTCGACGGGCAGCTCGACGAGGGCGAGCCGGACCCCTGGCTGAAGCTCTCCTACCAGGCGCGCGGCACGTCGATCGCGGGCGGCACGACGTTCATCCAGCGCAACATCGTGGCCGAGCGCGCACTCGGCCTCCCGCGTTAGCGATCGTTCATCCCCGGGTCGATTCGAGGGTCATGGTCTTCACCGACGAGCAGCAGGACTTCGCGGCGAGCATCCGGGCGTTCTGCGCCCGCGAGTGCGGCACGCGCGAGCGGCGGGCGGCGCTGACGGAGGGCTTCACCATCGCCAACTCGCACCCCCTGCTGGAGCGCCTCGGCGAGTTGGGGTGGTTGGGCGTGTCGGTCCCGACCGAGTACGGCGGGGCGGGCGCCGGGATGGTCGAGGAGTGCATCTTCCTGGAGGAGACCTGCCGCGGCCACGCGCCGATCCACGGGTACTCCACCGCGCTGACCGCCGGCCAGACCTACCTGCGCTGGGGCACCCCCGAGCAGAACCGCGAGATCATGGGCGGCGTCTGCCGCGGGCGGCTGGAGGCCATCGGGCTGTCGGAGCCGGGCGCGGGCTCCGACCTGGCGGGCGCGCGCTGCGCCGCGCGGCGCGAGGGCGACGAGTACGTCGTCAACGGCCAGAAGACCTGGATCTCGGTTGCCCACGAGGCCGACCACGTCCTGACGCTCGTGCGCACCGACGCCTCCGGCGCCAAGCACGAGGGCCTGACGTTCCTGATCGTGCCGACCGACGCGCCCGGCGTCGAGATCCGCGAGATCGAGGTCATGACCCCGCGCGTGGTCAACGACGTGTACCTCACCGACGTGCGCGTCCCGGCGAGCGCGGTGGTCGGCGCCGAGGGGCGCGCCTGGTCGCAGCTGACGCGTGGCCTGGCGATCGAGCGCCTGATCATCGCCGCGATGGCCGTCGGCTACGCGCAGCGGTCGCTGGACGACACGATCGCCTACCTGCGCGAGCGCGAGCAGTTCGGCCGCCCGCTGTCCAAGTTCCAGGCCTTGCGCCACCGCGTCGCGGACGTCGCGGCCGAGATCACGGCCTGCCGCGCGCTGGTCTACGACGTCGCCCAGAAGATCGACGCCGGCCAGGAGGACGCGCTGTCGACCGAGTCGTCGATCGCCAAGCTGAAGTGCACCGAGGCGGCCAAGCAGGCCGCGCTGGAGGGCATGCAGCTGATGGGCGGCTACGGCTACGCCGTCGAGTACGGCATGGAGGAGCAGGTGCGCATGGCGCTCGTGCCGCCGATCTACGGCGGCACCAACGAGATCCAGCGCGAGATCATCAGCAAGAACCTCGGGCTCTAGGAGGCCACTCGATCATGTCTCGGATCTACGACCCGCGGGTGCTGGCGGGCAAGCGCATCCTCGTCACCGGCGGCGGCACCGGCCTCGGCCGCGGCGTCGCCAAGCACCTCGTCGAGCACGGCGCGGAGGTCCACCTGTGGGGCCGGCGCGAGGCGGTGCTGGCCGAGGCGGCCGAGGAGGTCGGCGGCGCGCGGCCCGGCAGCGCCCACCACGCGACGGTCGACGTCCGCGACGCCGACGCGGTCGACGCCGCGATCCAGGCGATCTGGGACGAGCACGGGCCGCTGACCGGGTTGATCAACAACGCGGCCGCCAACTTCATCGCCCAGACCAAGGACATCAGCGCGCGCGCCTACCGCGCGGTGTCCTCGACGGTCATGGACGGCTCGTTCCACACCACCCACAGCGCCGGGCGGCGGTGGATCGCCGACGGGCTGCCGGGGTCGGTCGTCTCGACCCTGACCACGTGGGTGTGGTCGGGCTCGGCGTTCGTCGTGCCCAGCGCGATGGCCAAGACCGCGGTGCACGCCATGACCATGTCCCTGGCCGCCGAGTGGGGCCGCTACGGCATCCGACTCAACGCCATCGCCGCGGGCCCGATCCCGACCGAGTACGCGTGGTCGATGCTCAACCCGACCGAGGCGTCGTCGACCGGCGGCTCCACCTCCGCCGACAACGTCCCCATGAAGCGCTTCGGGACGATGGAGGAGCTGGCCAACCTGAACATCTTCCTGCTCAGCGACGCGTGCGGCTACCTGACCGGCACGACGATCGCCATGGACGGCGGCCAGCAGCTCGCCGGCCCGGGGACGTTCGCGTCGCTGTCGGCGATGTCCGAGCAGGAGTGGGCCGACGCGCGCGAGACGGCCAAGGCGGCCAGCGCCGCCAGCAAGGCGCAGCGGTCGGTCTAGCGGTCGCCCGCGGCGCGCGCCGCCTCGGCCTCGCGCTCGACCAGCTCCTTCAGCTCGCGGCGGCGGACCTTGCCCTGCGGCGAGAGCGGCAGCTCGTCGAGCGCGACGACCAGCTCGGGCCACATGTGCTTGGGCACGCCGCGGTCGGCGAGGTGGGCGCGGAGGTCGTGGAGCGAGATGGTGGTGTCGGGGTCCTTCGCGACGACGACCACCGCGCAGCGCTCGCCCAGCTCCGGGTCGGGGTAGCCCATCGCGACGACGTCGGCCAGCGTGTCCATCGCGCGGACGTGGTCCTCGACCTCGTTGACCGAGATCTTCTTGCCGCCACGGTTGACGATCTCCTTCAGCCGTCCGACGATCCGCAGGTAGCCGTCGGCGTCGACGCGGCCGAGGTCGCCGAAGTGGCCCCAGCCCGCGGCGTCGAAGAGCGCGGCGGTCGCCTCCGGGTCCTCGAAGTAGCCCAGCGCGGTGTTGGGCCCGCGCATGACGACCTCCCCCACCTCGCCGTCGGGCAGCGGCGTGCCGTCCTCGCCGAGGATCGCGAAGGTCGACGGCGAGTCATAGGCCTTGCCCACGGTCTCCTGCCGGTGCTCGGCGGTGTCGCCCTCGGCGGCGACCATCGCGGGCGTGCCGAGGTCGACGGCGCCGTAGGCCGAGATCACGTGGCCGCCGAAGCGCTCCTCGATCGTCGACGCGGTCTGCGGGTGCAGGTAGGAGCCGCCGGACTGGATGACGCGCAGGCTGTCGGCCCTGACCGCTCCGGGCCGGGCGTGCGCGGCCGCGGCCGCGAGGCGGAGCAGGATCGTCGGCACGGTCTGGATGACCGTGGCGCGGTGGCGGGCGACGAGCGCGAGCAGCCCGTCGACGGCCAGCGAGCCCGGGACCAGCAGCGTGCAGCCGGTCTCGGCCAGCGTGCAGACGCCGTTGAAGTAGCCGATGCCGCCGCTGAGCGGCGCGGCGACGAGCACGACGTCGTCGGCGCCGACGCCGGTGCGGCTGTTGACGTCGCGGATCATCGCCAGGGCGCAGTTGGCGGTGCGCAGGACGATCTTCGGCGTGCCGGTCGTGCCGGAGGTGCCGATGAGCAGCGCGATCGCGTCGGGGTCCTGGCCGGGGAGGTCGGCGGCGGGCGCGGCGCTCGCGAGGTCGGCGACGCGCCGGGCGGTGAGCGCGGGGGCGCGCAGGGCGGCCCGCTCGGCGTCGCTGACGGGCGCGTCGGAGAAGAACGCGACCGCGCGCGTCCGCGCCAGCGCCTGCTCGACCTGCACCGGCGTGCTGTCGGGCGGCAGCTCGAAGAGGACCGCGCCGACCGCCGCCACCGCGTAGACGACGACCACGTGGTCGACCGAGTTGCCCATGCGGGCGCCGACCACGGCGCCGGGCGCGACCCCGCCGTCGCGCAGGCCGGTGGCCAGCGCGCGGACGCGGGCGTCCAGCTCGGCCCAGGTCAGCGACTCGGCGTCGCCGACCACCGCGGGCTTGTCCGGATGCCGCGCGGCGTTGCGCGCGACCAGCGCGTCGAGGCCGTGCTCGGTCCAGATGCCGTGGTCGTAGTAGGTCTCGGCCTCGGCGTCGCTCCAGCGCATCGCGCGCAGGCGCGGCCAGGTCAAGGCGTCGTCGTCGCTCACCAGCGTCTCCCTCCGTTGCACACCAACATCTCTCCGGTCGTGGAGGACGCCGCCGGCGCGACCTTGCCGTCGAGGCGCGACGCCTCCGGTCCCACGCCCGGCTCAGCCATGCATGACCGTCCCCATCGACACGTTGACGTCCTCGCCGGTGATGCCCGCCGCCGCGCCGGAGCAGAGGAAGCGCGCGGTCGCCGCGACGTCCTCGGGCGTCGCGCAGCGGCGCAGCGGCGAGGCGGCGCGGAGCCGATCCCGCGCGTCGGCGTCGGCGACCGCGTCCAGGCGCGGCCCGGCGATCGGGCCGGGCGAGACCAGGTTGACGCGCACGCCGTGCGGTCCCGCGTCCCAGGCCAGCGCGCGGACGAGGCCCGACAGCCCCATCTTGCTCGCGCCGTAGGCGGCGCGGTGCGGCAGCGGCCGCTTGCCGGTCATCGAGCCGATGGCCCGCGCGCCATCGGCCGCGAACGCCAGCGCGACCGCCCGCCCGATCCCCTGCCCCGCGCCGGTGACGACGACGTTCCGGCTCACCGCTCGCGCAGCTCGCGTCGCCGACTGGAGCGCACCACCGAGATCGGCGCCAGGCCACTCACCTTCCACGCAGCTCCCGTCGCAAGATCTTGCCGCTCGCCGTTCGGCAGCTCCTCGAGCAGCTCGACCGCGCGCGGCGCCTCGTAGGCCGCCGGCCGTCGTCGTCGAGCACGCCGACGTCGCCGGTGCGCAGCTCGCCGTCGGGCAGGGCCGCCGCGGTCTCCTCGGGACGACCCCAGTAGCCGGGCACGACCTGCGGGCCGCGGATCGCGATCTCACCGGTGTCGGGCAGGATCCGCGTCGTCGTGCCGGCGACGTCGCGGCCGACGGCCGCCGCGCCCGACGCCGGGTCGACCGGCGGGCGCACGCCGAGCGGCGCCATGTGCGACGGCGAGGTCGTCTCGGTCAGCCCGTACACGGTGTGCAGCAGCGCGCCGGTCAGCTCCTCCCACGCCGCGGCGGTCGCCGGCGCGACCGGCGCGCCGCCGCTGTAGGCCTTGGTCAGGGACGACAGGTCGCGCGCCCGCGCCTCCGGCGCGTTCATCAGCGCGGTGTAGGCGGTGGCCGCGGCGACCGTGAACGTCGCTCCGTACCAGTCGACCAGCCGGGCGGCCTCGGCGGCGTCGAAGCGATGCGCGAGCAGCAGCGGCGCGCCGGTCAGCATCGGGCTGCACGCGACGACGTGCGCGCGGAACGCGTCGAGGACCGTCACGCCGCCACCGCGAAGCCCGCGCGCCCGTCGGTCTCGACCTCGACCACGGCGCCGGCGTCGATCAGCTCGTCGAGGTGCCCCAGCACGTCGCACAGCACGAAGAACGCGGCGTGGTCGGGCACGTCGCCCCCGCGCAGCCCCAGCGCGATCTCCATCGCCGTCCGCGGCCGGTCGCCCACCGCCTCCCCGACCCGCGCGGTCATCCGGTCGAAGCCGCGCAGCCGCCGGGCGATCACCGCGTCCGGGTCGGTGACCGGCTCGCCGTGGCCCGGCAGCACGACCGCCGCGCCGAGCGCCCGCGTGGCGTCCAGCGACGCGCGGTAGCGAGCCAGCGCGCGCGGCCGCGGCGGCTCGTCCGCGCCGGGCGGCGCCATGACCGCGACCGAGCGCTTGGCCATCACGTGGTCGGCGCCCAGCAGCAGCCCGCGGGCCTCGTCCCACAGCACGGTGTCGGTCGGCGAGTGCCCGGGCCGGTGCAGCACCCGCAGGTCGCCGCCGGCGAACCCCAGCACGTCGCCGTCGGCCAGCACGCGGTCGGTCCCCACCGATGCGGCGTAGTGCAGATCGCCGCGGTAGACGGCGGCGCCCGAGGCTGCGACGCTCGCGCCGTGCCGGGTCAGCAGGTCATCGGCGAACGCGTCCTCGGCGAAGAGCGACGCGGGGTACGCCGACATGTAGTCGTCGAGCCCACGCAGCGCGCAGACCTCCGCGTCGCTGCGGGCGACCAGCTCGGCGGCCATCCCCCAGTGGTCGGTGTGCTGGTGGCTGATCACGAGCCGCCCGAGGTCCTCGACGCGGCGCCCGTGCGCGGCCAGGCCGGCCTCGATCGCCGCCATCGCCTCGGGCGTGGCGGGGCCGGTGTCGACGAGCGTCAGCGGCTCGTCGTCCAAGACGTACACGTTGACCGGGCCGACCGGCCAGGGCGTCGGGACCACGATGCGCCACACGTCCGGCCCCTCCGGATGCGGCCGGTGCTTGAAAGACCCACGCACGGTCCGATACGTTAACGATCGTTATCACCTACGTCCACTCGTTCTGCAGGAGGAGCGCACCGTGACGAGCATCGACGACGCGCTGGCACAGACCAATCTCTGCGCGGCATTCCAGGTCACCGCCAACGCCCACCCCGATCGCGTCGCCCTGCGCACCTTCGGATCTGACGTAACGGTCACTTACCGACAGGCGGCCGACCGCGTCGCCGCGGTCGCCGGCGGCCTGGCCGCGCTCGGCGTCGGCCGCGACGACGCCGTCGCGCTGATGCTCGACACGCGCCCCGAGTTCCACCTCGTCGACCTCGCGGCGCTGCACCTCGGCGCGCTGCCGTTCTCGATCTACAACTCCAACCCGGCCGAGAAGATCGTCCCGCTGCTGGAGAACGCCGGCGCGCGGATCGCCGTCGCCGAGCCGCACTACGCGCCGGTGCTGGCGTCGATCGCCGCGCGGCGCCCCGACCTGCTGGAGACGATCGTCGTCGTCGGCGACGACCGCGGCGCGGGCACGACGACGCTCGCCGAGCTGGAGGGGCTCACGCCGCCCGAGGGCTTTGACTTCGAGGCCTCCTGGCGCGCCGTCGGGCCCGAGACGATGGGCATGTTGATCTACACCTCGGGCACCACCGGCGAGCCGAAGGGCGCCGAGTGGACCCACGGGGCGATGATGCGCAACCTGCGCGGCTTCCACCACCTGATCCCGGTCAGCGAGGGCGGCCGGATGGTCTCCTACCTGCCGATGGCGCACCTGGCCGAGCGCTTCATGACCCACCAGGGGATGACGGTCTACGGGTACACGGTCACCAGCGTGCCCGACGCCGGCGACCTCGCCGCCGCGCTGCGCGAGGTCCGCCCCACGCGCTTCTTCGGCGTCCCGCGCATCTACGAGAAGCTCGCCGAGCCGGCCCGCAGGCTCGTCGCGGATCCGGCCGCCGCGCGCGCCGCGCTGGGCTTCGACCACGCCGAGTACCTCGGCTCCGCCGCCGCGCCCGCGCGCGTCGACATCCTCGCGCTGTTCGACTCGATCGGCCTGCCGCTGATCGAGAACTGGGGCATGTCGGAGACCGGCCTGACGCTGATCAACCCGCCCGACGCCGTCAAGGCGGGAACGGTCGGCCGGCCGACGCCGGGCGTCGAGGCCCGCCTGGCCGACGACGGCGAGCTGATGGTCCGCGGCCCGATCTTCACCCGCTACCGCAACGAGCCCCAGCGCACGCGCGACGCCTTCGACGCCGACGGCTGGCTGCACACCGGCGACGTCGCGGTCGTCGACGCCGACGGCTACTACAGGATCGTCGACCGCAAGAAGGACATCATCATCAACTCGGCGGGCAAGAACATGGCCCCGGTGATGATCGAGAACGCGGTCAAGACGCACGCCCCGCTGGTCGGGTTCGTGATCGCGATCGGCGACGCGCGCAAGTACGTCACCGCGCTGATCACGCTCGACGAGGTCGCGCTCGCCGCCTACGCCGCCGAGCACCACCTGTCCGGCGGCTACGCCGAGCTGAGCCGGCGGCCCGAGGTGCGCGCGGAGGTCGAGCGCGGCGTCGCCAAGGCCAACGAGATGCTCGCGCGCGTCGAGCAGATCAAGCGCTTCACGATCCTCGACGAGCCGTGGGTGCCGGGCACCGACGAGGTGACCGGCACGATGAAGCTGCGCCGCCGCGCGATCGGCGAGAAGTACGCCGAGGCGATCGACGGGCTCTACGCGGAGGCGGCCGTCGGCGCGTAGCCGGCGGCCCGCGCCCCGGCGGCCAGGAAGCGCGCCACCAGCTCGGCGTCGGCGTAGTACGGGTCGCCGACGCCGGCGACCGCGCGCCGGTGCGAGTGCTCGTACAGCGCGGCGAGCTTGTACTGGACCAGCGCCGTGTGCCAGCGCAGGCCGGACAGGTCGCGGCCGGTGGCGCGCGCGTAGCGCTCGGCCAGCTCCTCGCGCGTCGGGTAGCCGTCCTCCAGGAGCGCGGTCGCGAGGTCCTCGGTCGGCGTGCGCGGCCCGTCGCCCTGCGGGTAGGAGGCCAGGAAGTAGGCGACGTCCAGCAGCGGGTCGCCGATCGTCGCCAGCTCCCAGTCCAGCACGGCCTCGACGCGGCCGGGCGGCGCGGCGGCGAGCATGACGTTGCCCAGGCGGAAGTCGTTGTGGAGGATCGCGGCGCCCGACTCGGCGGGGACGTTGGACGTCAGCCACTCGGCCAGCGGCGCGAAGGCGGGCGGCGGCGCGCCGTCCTCGCCGGCGACCAGGCGCGTCATCCGCGCGAGGTGGCGCGCGTTGAAGTCCTCGGGGCGGCCGAAGTCCTCCAGCCCCCGCGCGCGCCAGTCGACGGCGTGCAGCGCGGCGAGCGTGTCGATCAGCGCCTCGGCCAGCTCGCGCCGCACGGGCGGCGTCGCCAGCGCGGGCGGCGTGGCGTCGGTGAAGACGACGCCCTTCATGTAGGACATGACGTAGAACGGGACGTCGAGGACGTCGCCCTCCTGCCCGACCGCGAGCACGGCGGGCACCGGCACGCCGGTCCCGGCCAGGGCCTCGATCAGCCGCGCCTCGCGCAGCATGTCGTTGGCGCCGCGCGGGATCGGCGGCGGCGGCGGACGGCGGACGACCATCGCCCGCCCGGCGTCGTCGGTCACCAGGAACGTCAGGTTGGCGTGGCCGTCGCCGATCGGCCGCGCGGCGACCGGCCCCGAGACGAGGTCGCGGTCGCCGAGGAACGTCGCCAGCCGCGCGAGGGCGTCCTCGCCCCAGCTCCACATCAGCGGCCGGTGAAGCGCGGCGCGCGCTTCTCCTTGAAGGCCCGCAGCGCCTCGGGCATGTCCTCGCCGCGCGTCAGCAGCGCCTGCCCGCGGTTCTCCAGCTCCAGCGCCGCCGCGTACGGCGTCTCCAGGTTGGCCTGCAGCGCGCGCTTGGACAGCTGCACGCCGCCCGGCGAGTTGGCGGCGATCTGGTCGGCCAGCTCCAGCGCGGCGGCCAGCAGCGCCTCGCGGTCGCCCTCGACCACGCGGTTGACGAGGCCGATGCGCTCGGCCTCCGCGGCGTCGACGAAGCGGCCGGTGTAGCAGATCTCCGCGGCGCGGCCGGGACCGATCAGCCGCTGCAGCGTCCACGACGTGCCCAGCTCGCCGCACGACAGGCCGATCTTCACGAACGCCGCGTTGAACTTGGCCTCGGGCGACGCGAGGCGGATGTCGGCGACCAGCGACAGCGCCAGCCCGCCGCCCGCCGCGGCGCCGTTGACGGCCGCGATCACCGGGACCTGGAGGCTGCGGATCGCCGCCAGGCCGCCGGTCGCCAGCTCCTGGAACTTCAGGAACTCGCGGACGCCCAGCTCGGTGATCTCGTGGATGTTGTCGAGGTCGTAGCCCGCGCAGAAGCCGCGGCCGGCGCCGATGATCACCAGCGCCCGGAGGTCCTGGTCCTCCTTGAGCGCCAGCGGGACGGCCATCAGCTCGTCGAACATCCGCATGGTCATGGCGTTGAGCCGGTCCGGGCGGTTGAGCGTCAGGACCGCGATCCCGGGCGCGGGCCGCTCCAGCGTCATCGTCTCGAGATCAAGGGCTTGCGCTACCGACATGGCGTCTCCTCGCAGGTCATGAACGATCGTTAACTAAGACTTCAGCGGCCCGTGAACCGCGGCGGCCGCTTCTCCTTGAAGGCCGCGAGGGCCTCGGGCATGTCGGAGCCGCGGGTCAGCAGCGCCTGCCCGCGGTTCTCCAGCTCCTGGAGCGCCGCGTAGGACGACATCTCCAGCCCGGCCTGCAGCGCGGTCTTGGACAGCTGCACGCCGCCCGGCGAGTTGGCGGCGATCTGCCCGGCCAGGTCGAGCGCCGCGTCGAGCAGCTCGTCCGCCGGCACGACGCGGTTGACCAGCCCGGTGCGCTCGGCCTCCTCGGCGTCGACGATGCGGCCGGTGTAGACGAACTCGGCCGCCCGCCCGGGACCGATCAGGCGCGGCACGATCCACGACGTCCCGAGGTCGCCGGCCGACAGGCCGATCTTCACGAACGCGGCGTTGAACTTCGCCTCGGGCGCCGCCAGGCGGATGTCGGCGGCCAGCGCCAGCGCCAGCCCGCCGCCCGCCGCCGGGCCGTTGACCGCCGCGATCACCGGCATCGGCGCGCCGCGGATCGCCTGCATCGCGCGCGCGGCCAGCTCCTGCTGGCGCAGCATCCCCATCGCGCCGAGGTGCGGCAGCTCGTCGGCGGCGTCGAGGTCGAAGCCCGCGCAGAAGCCGCGCCCGGCGCCGGTGAGGATCAGCGCGCGGACGTCGTGGCGGTCGCGCAGGTCGAGGCCGAGCCGCTCCAGCTCGGAGAACATCGCGTTGGTCTGGGCGTTGAGCCGGTCGGGCCGGTTGAGCGTGACGAGCAGGACGCCGGGCGCCGCCTCGTCCACCAGCATCGTCTCGAAATCCGCCGCGGTTGCCGCCATCTCGTCCTCCTTCGACCAGGTCTACGCGGATGTTAGCGATCGTTCACTCATCCCGTCGATGAGCGTCACGGTGGCCGCCTCGGCGGCCTCGGGCGTCAGCCCCCACGGCGGCGGGGTGAGGACGAGGTGGTCGTAGTCGGCGGCGTGCCGGGCCACCGCGGCGGCCAGGTCGCCGGGCCGGCAGACGACGCCGACCGCGTCGAGGATCTCGTCGGTCATCGCCGCGAGGATCGCGGGCTCGTCGCCCGCGCGGACCGCGTCGCGGATCGCCGCCTGCTCGGCCGTCCAGCCGTGCAGCGCGAAGAGCCGGTCGTAGACGCGCGAGGCCGCGTACTGGGCGGCCGCGAAGGCCAGCCGCGCCCGCGCGGCGTCGAGGTCGTCGTCGACCGAGCACATCAACACCCCGCACACCGCGATCTCGGAGACGTCGCGCCCGGCGTGCGCGGCGCCCTTGGCCAGCGCCGGGCGCACGAGGTCGTCGATGTAGGCCTTGGTGAACATCGGATGGCCGACCAGGCCGTCGGATACCCGGCCCGCGGCCTCGACCATGCGCGGGTTGACGCCCGCGACGTAGATCGGCAGGCGCTCGCGAAACGGCGGCGGCGTGTCGGCCGTCGGCCGGACGTCGAGGCGGTAGAAGCGGCCCTCGTGCGACACCGGTCCCTCGTGCAGCCGCCACAGCTTGCGCAGGACCGTGACCAGCTCCTCCATCCGCACCGCGGGCGAGGAGCCGTCCACCCCGTGCCAGCGCTCCATCATGGTGGTGGTGCCGTTGCCCAGGCCGAGGATGACGCGGCCGCCCGACAGCTCGTCGAGGTCGCGCGCCTCCGCCGCCCACATCAGCGGCGTGCGGCCGACGCCGTAGGCGATGTTCGTCCCGACCGCGACCCGCCGCGTCGCGGCGGCGAGCATCGCCATCGGCACCGGCGCGGAGCGGCTGTACAGCTCGCCGACCCAGACCGAGTCGAAGCCCGCCGCCTCGGCGCGCCGCGCCAGCGCCTGGCCGCGCGTGAAGCGCTCGGGCCCGAAGCCGGCGCCGAAGGTGTTGACGCCGATCGCGGTCATGCCGCGACCCGCCCGCCGCGGTCGGCGACCGCGCCCGCCTCGCGCAGCGCGGCGATCCGCTCGTCGTCCAGCCCCCAGTCGGCCAGCGCCGCGCCGGTGTGCTCGCCGGGCAGCGGCGGGCGCAGGCCCAGGGCGGTCGGCGTGCGGTCGAAGCGCGGGGCGGGCGCGGGCTGGAGCAGGCCCTCGTGGCGGACGAACGTCCCGCGCGCCGCGTTGTGCTCGTCGTGCTCGACCTCGTCGGGCCCGAGCACCGGCGCGACGCACGCCTCGACGCCCTCCGCCGCCGCGCACCACTCGTCGCGCGTGCGCGTGGCGACGATCGCGGCGAAGCGCTCCTTCATCGCCGGCCACGCGGCGCGGTCGTGCTGGTCGGGCAGGTCGGGGTCGTCGCCCAGCCCCAACAACGACAACAACGCCGCGTAGAACTGCGGCTCCATCGCCGCGACCGACAGCCAGCGCCCGTCGCGGGTCTCGTAGACGTCGTAGAACGGCGCGCCCGAGTCCACGATGTTGGTCCCGCGCTGCGTCGACCAGGTGCCGTTCTGCACGTAGCCGAAGAACGGCGTGGCCAGCAGCGCGGCGCCCTCGACCATCGCGGCGTCGATCACCTGGCCGCGCCCGGAGGTCTGGCGCTCGACCAGCGCGGCGCAGATCCCGAGCGCGAGGACCATCCCGCCGCCGCCGAAGTCGCCGACCAGCGAGAGCGGCGGGGTCGGCGGCTGGCCGGCGCGGCCGATCATCGACAGCGCGCCGGACTGCGCGACGTAGTTGAGGTCATGACCTACGGCCTGGGCCATCGGGCCGTCCTGGCCGTAGCCGGTCATGCGCCCGTAGACCAGCCGCGGGTTGCGCTCCAGGCAGACGTCGGGGCCGATGCCCAGGCGCTCGGTGACGCCGGGCCGGAAGCCCTCCATCAGCACGTCGGCCCGCTCGACCAGCGACAGCACCACGCCGGGGCCGTCGGAGTGCTTGAGGTCGACGGCGATCGAGCGCCGGCCGCGGTTGAGCAGCTCGGTGGCGTGGTCCTCGCTGGGGCCGACGAGCCCGCCGCCGCTGACGCGGTCCACGCGCAGGACGTCGGCGCCGAGGTCGGCGAGCAACATGGCGCAGAACGGGCCGGGGCCGATCCCGCCGATCTCGACGACGCGGACGCCGCTCAGCGGCCCGCTCATGCGGCGACCGGGTCGCGCTCGAAGTACAGGACGATCGACTCGGCGACGCAGGCGGGCTTGTCGTGGCCCTCGATCTCGAAGCGCTGCTCCACGCGGGCGCGGATGCCGTTGCCCGCCTCCTCGACGCCCAGCAGCGTGGCCGTCATCCGGACGCGCGAGCCGACCGGCACGGGCGAGATGAAGCGGACGCGGTCGAAGCCGTAGTTGAGGGCCAGCGGCACGTCCTCGACGGCCATGATCTCGTACAGGAACTTCGGGCCGAGCGACAGCGTGTAGAGGCCGTGCGCGATCGTCACCCCGAACGGCGTGCGCGCGGCGCGCTCGGGATCGACGTGGATGCGCTCGTAGTCGTCGGTCGCCGCGGCGAAGGCGTCGATGTGCGCCTGGGTGACCGTGTGCCAGGCGCTGACGCCCAGCTCCTGCCCGGACCGCTCCCGCAGCCCGGCGACCCCGCTGATGGTGAGCATGGCCCGACCGTATGGCCCGCCACCGGGCGTTTGCGAGGGCTTGTCCTCCCTTGGGGGGACGAAGTGCCCTCCTTGTGGCGATGGCGCGCGGGCGGCGGTCGGCGAGCATCGCCCCATGTCCGAGCCCGCGACGGTCCTGTCCCCTGAGGAAGCGCTCGAGCACGCGCTCGCGCAGCCCACCCTGGTCCACGCCTTCCAGGCCACCGCGGCCGCCAACGCCGACCGTCCCGCGCTGCGGACGCTGGGCTCCGAGGACGTCCTGACGTTCGCCGACTACGCGGCGCGGGTCCGCGCCGTCGCCACCGGCCTGGCCGCCCTCGGCGTGCGCGCCGGCGACGCGGTCGGGTTGATGTACACCAACCGCCCGGACTTCTTCCTGGCCGACACGGCCGTCCAGCACCTCGGCGCGACGCCGTTCTCGATCTACCACACCAACCCGGCCGAGCAGATCGTGCCGCTGATGCGCAACGCGGGCGCGCGCGTCGTCCTCGCCCAGCCGGAGTACGCCGAGACGCTGGCGGCGGTCGCCGAGCAGATCGGCACGCCGGAGCGGATCGTCACGGACCTGACCGAGTTGGAGGCCCTGCCGGCGCCGGAGGGCTTCGACTTCGACGCCGCGTGGCGCGCGGTGGCACCCGACGACCTCGCGCTGTTGATCTACACCTCGGGCACGACCGGCGAGCCCAAGGGCGTCGAGTGGAGCCACCGCGCGCTGCTGGCCAACGTGGTCAACGTCCATCGCCTGCTGCCCGCCTCGCCGCACGGGCGCGTGCTCAGCTACCTGCCGATGGCGCACCTGTTCGAGCGCTGGTTCTCGCACTACGGGCAGATCGGCCTCGGCTACACGGTCACCTGCGTGCCCGACGCCGCGCGGCTGGCGGAGGCGATCGCCGCGGTCCACCCCACGCGCTTCTGCGCGGTCCCGCGCATCTACGAGAAGCTCGCCGCCGCGATCGGCGCGCGGCGCGACGCGGGCGCCACCACCGACGAGGTCCGCGACGCGCTCGGCTTCGACGCGATCGAGTACCTGGGCTCGGCGGCCGCGCCCGCGCGGCCCGACACGCTGGAGGCCTTCGAGTCGCTCGGCCTGCGGATCGCCGAGATCTGGGGGATGTCGGAGACCGCGATGTCGCTGTCCAACCCGGTGGACAGGATCAAGATCGGCACGGTCGGCCGGCCGATGCCCGGCTTCGAGGCGCGGCTGGAGCCCGACGGCGAGCTGTGCGTGCGCGGCCCGATCTTCTCCGGCTACCGCAACGAGCCGCAGCGCACGGCCGAGGCCGTCGACGCCGACGGCTGGATGCACTCGGGCGACATCGCCACGGTCGACGAGGACGGCTACTACAAGATCGTCGACCGCAAGAAGGAGATCATCATCAACTCGGCGGGCAAGAACATCCCGCCGGCGATGGTCGAGGCGCGGATCAAGCAGCACACGCCGCTGGTCGCGCACGCGGTCGCGATCGGCGACGCCAAGCCGTACCTGACCGCGCTGCTGTGCCTGGACGAGGACGCGCTGAAGGCGTTCGCCGCCGAGCACGGCCTGGACGCCGACGCGACGCACGCGCGGCTGACCGCCGACCCCGCCGTGCGCGAGGCGGTCGCCGCCGGGATCGACGCGGCCAACGCGACGCTCGCGCGCATCGAGCAGGTCAAGCGCTTCGCGATCCTGCCCGACGTCTGGGCGCCCGGCGGCGACGAGGTCACGCCGTCGCTGAAGGTCAAGCGCCGCAACGTGATCGCGCGCTACGCCGACGACGTCGAGGCCCTGTACGCCGGCTGAGCGCCACGAGCGGAGCCTGCTCGCGGCGCTGGCCGCCGCGTCGCTGACCTACTCGATGATGCAGTCGCTGGTCGTGCCGGCCGTGCCGGCGATCCAGCGGGCGCTGCACGTCCCGGCCGACCGGGCGAGCTGGGCGGTCACCGCGTTCCTGCTCAGCTCCGCGGTGGCGACGCCGATCGCGGGCCGGCTCGGGGACCTGCTCGGCAAGCGGCGCGTGCTGGTCGCGATCCTGGTGGTCGTGGCGCTCGGCAGCGCGCTCTGCGCGATCCCCTCGCTGGGCGCGCTGGTCGCGGGGCGCGTCGTCCAGGGCGCCAGCGGCGGCGTGCTGCCGTTGGCCTATGCCATCGTGCGCGACGAGCTGCCGCCGGGGCGCCGACCGTCGGCGATCGCGCTGCTGGCGACGATGCTCGGCGTCGGCGGCGGGCTGGGCGTGATCGGCGCCGGCCTGCTGGTGGAGTGGTGGTCCTACACCTCGATCTTCTGGCTGCAGGTGCCGGCCTTCGCGGCGGTGACCTGGGCGGTGTGGCGCCACGTGCCCGCGGGCGACGCGACCCGGGCCGACGTCCGGATCGACTGGGCCGGCGCGGCGCTGGTGTCCGGCGGGCTGGTCGCGCTGTTGGTGACGATCACGCAGGCGCGCGCGTGGGGCGGGTCCTCGCCGCGGACCGCGGCGGGCGCCGGCGCCGCGGCGCTGCTGCTCGCGACCTGGGCGTGGTGGGCGCTGCGCGCGCCCGCGCCGCTGCTGGACCTGCGGATGATGCGCCGCCGTCCGATCTGGACGACGAACGTCGCGGCGTTCCTCGTCGGCGTCGGGCAGTTCGCGGGCTTCGTGTTGATCCCGCAGTACGTGCAGGACCCCGACGACGGCTTCGGCGTCGGCCCGCTGGTCTCCGGCCTGTACCTCGTGCCGATGACGTTCGGCGTCCTGCTCGGCGGGCTGGCGACCGAGCCGTTCGAGCGCCGCGGCGGCGCGCGGGCGCTGCTGCTGGCCGGCGCCGGGTCGCTGGCGGCGTCGATGGCGCTGCTGGCCTTCGCGCGCTCGACGCCGTTGGAGGTGTGCACAGCGAGCCTCCTCGTCGGCACCGGCGCGGGCGCGACGATGTCGGCGCTGGCGACGCTGATCGTCACGTTCGCGCCGTCGGGCGAGACCGGGGCGGCGTCGGGCGTCAACAACGTCGCCCGGACGCTCGGAGGCGCGCTGGGCACGCAGATCGGAGCCGCGCTGCTGGCCGGCGGGGCGGCGGGCTTCACGCCCGCGTTCGCCGTCGCCCTCGGGACGTCGGTGCTCGCGCTGACGCTCGCGCCGCTGCTGCCGAGGCCGTTGGAGGAGTCGACACCGGCGGCCGCCGTGCCGGGCGCCACGACGCGGGAGCCGGTCTAACGTCGCCGGCATGGACTGGACCGGCATCCCCGACGACGTCGCCTCCCTGCTGCGGGACATCGACGCGTTCATCGACGACAAGCTGGCGCCGATCGAGGCGGCCAACCCGGAGTACTTCGACCACCGGCGGGAGTTCACGCGCACCGACGTGGAGCGCGGCGGCATCCCGACGCAGCGGTGGCGCGAGCTGCTGTTCGAGGCGCGCCGCCTCTCGATCGAGGCCGGGTTCTACCGGTACCCGTTCCCGGAGGCCCTGGGCGGCCAGGACGGGTCGAACCTCGCGATGGCGATCGTCCGCGAGCACCTCGCCCACCGCGGCCCCGGCCTGCACGCCGAGCTGTCGCACGAGGCGTCGGTCGTGGCCAACGAGCCGCTGGCGCTCGTGCTGCACGAGTACGGCACGGCCGAGCAGAAGGCCGAGTACCTGGAACCGCTCATCAACGGCGAGACCTACCTCGCCTTCGGGCTGACCGAGCCCGGCCACGGCTCCGACGCGACGTGGCTGGAGACGACCGCGCGCCGCGACGGCGACGACTGGATCATCGACGGCGCCAAGCGCTTCAACTCGGTCATCGACGTGGCCGTGGCCAACATCGTCTTCGCGCGCACCTCCGGGCAGCCGGGCAAGGCCGACGGCATCACGGCGTTCATCGTGCCGCGCGACGCGCCGGGCATGACCGTGCCCTACTACCACTGGTGCTTCAACATGCCCACCGACCACGCGGAGACGCTGCTGGAGGGCGTGCGGGTGCCGTCGTCGGCGATCCTCGGGCAGGAGGGCCGCGGGCTGGACTGCGCGCAGCTGTTCGTGCACGAGAACCGCATCCGCCAGGCGGCGTCGTCGCTGGGCGCGGCGCAGTTCTGCATCGACCGGTCGGTCGCCTACGCGAGCGAGCGGCTGATCTTCAACCGGCCGCTGGCCGACTACCAGGGCATCCAGTGGCAGCTCGTCGAGCTGCAGACCGACGCCGAGTTGTTGCGCAACACGATCCGCAAGACCGCGTGGGAGATGGACCAGGCCGGCGACGGCTCCTCGACCGAGGCCAAGGTCGCGGTCACCGACAAGGTGTCGATGGTCAACTACCGCGGCAACCAGCTGGCCTGCCGCGCGGCCGACCGCGCGATCCAGGTCCACGGCGGCGTCGGCTACACGCGCCACGTGCCGTTCGAGCACATCTACCGCCACCACCGCCGCTACCGGATCACCGAGGGCTCCGACGAGCTGCAGATGCGGCGCATCGCGAGCAAGATGTTCGACTTCAAGGACCTCAAGGCCAAGGCCGACGAGGCCGCCGCGGCGCGCGGCGTCAGCGCAGCTCGCTGAGGCCGCGCGCGACGATCGCGGGAAGGGTCGTCGCGGCGACCTCGAGGCGCGGGTCGGGGTCGGGGCGACGGCGGGACTGCTTGACCAGGACCGCCGTCGTCGAGGCCATCTTGTAGCGCGTGTAGGCCGCGAACCACCCCATGTCGGGCAGGTCGATGGGGTTGATCGCGCGGTACTCCTCCAGCAGCTCGGCAGCGCTCGGCATCCCGTCGCCGGCCGCGGTGTTGGCGGCGTCGCGCTCGCGGTGGAAGAGCTGGACCGGGTCGCACCAGGTCATCAGCCAGGCCAGGTCGCTGCGCGGGTCGCCGACCGACCAGATCTCCCAGTCGATGATCGCCGCCACGTCGGGGCCGTCGAACTGCATGTTGCCGACGCGGTAGTCGCCGTGCAGGACGCGCGGGGCCAGCGGCTCCGGGACGCGAGCGCGCAAGGCCTCCAACAGCTCGGCCTGCCCGTGGTGCAGCTCCTCGGGCACGGTCGCGAACAGCGCCGCCCAGCGGTCCAGCTCCTCGCGCACGCCGACGACCGGCTCGTCGCCGAGGCCGATCGCCGCCGGGTCGACCTGCTGCAGGGCCGCGAGCATCCGTGCCGCGGCCCGTGCGCGCGCGTCGACGACCGCCGGTCCCGGCGGCCGGTCGTCGACGTCCTTGAGCGGCTCGTAGGCGTCGCCCGCGACGAACGACATGATGAAGAACGGCGGCGTGCCGCCGTCCTCCACCAGCACCTCCGGCACGCGCACGCCGGGCGCGCCGCTCAAGGCCTTCAACACGCGCGCCTGGCGCAGCACGTCGCGGTTGCGCACCGGCTCCAGGCCGGGCGGCGCGACCTTCACCACCACCTTGCGATCGCGCAGCGTGGTCGCGAACGTGAGGCTGGAGACGCCGCCGTGCAGGACCTCCAGGTCGCCGATCGGCGCGCCGGCGGCGGCGGTGGCGCGCGCCCGCAGGTCGGCCTCGTCGAGCGCCACGCGCCCGCCGCGCGCGACCGGCGCCGTGCCGCCGCTCACCGGTAGTGCTCCTCGATGACCGTGGCGTACTTCTCGTCGATCACGCGGCGGCGCAGCTTGTGGGTGTTGGTGACCTCGTCGTCGCCCGCGCGCCAGTGGGTCGGCAGGACCGTCCACGCGCGCACCTGCTCGACGCGCGCCAGATGCGCGTTGCCGGCCGCGATCGCCCGCCGCACCTCGGCGGCCACGTCGGGATGCGCCGCCAGCGCGGCGACGTCGCCGTCCAGGCCGCGCTCGCGGGCGAAGGCCTCCAGCGCGGCGTCGTCGAGCACGATCAGCGCCGAGACGAACCGCCGCCGGTCGCCGATCGCCACGACCCAGCCCAGCAGCGGCGAGGCCTCCAGGATCGCGGCCTCGATCTTGGCCGGCGTCATGTTCTTGCCCGAGGAGTTGATCATCTGCTCCTTCTTGCGCCCGACGATGCGGACGTACCCGTCCTCGTCGACGGCGGCCAGGTCGCCGGAGTGCACCCAGCCGTCGGCGTCGAGCATCTCGGCGGTCTTGCGCGGGTCGTCGCGGTAGCCCGCGCAGGCGTTGGGCCCGCGCAGCAGCAGCTCGCCGTCCTCGGCCACGCGCGCCTCGACCTGGGGCAGCGGCACGCCGACCGTCCCGAGCTTGATCCGCGCGGGCGGGTTCATGATCGCCATCATGAACTCGGTCATCCCCCACAGCTCGGCCAGCGGCAGCCCGAGCGCGTGGTGGTACTCGAGCACCGCGTAGGAGCTGGGCGCCGCGGCGACCGACAGCCACTGCACCGCGTCCAGGCCGAGCCGCTCGCGCACGACGGCCAGCGCGGCGTCGGCGGCGCGTGCCGCCTCGGCGTCGACGACCGCCTCGCCCGACTGCTGCGCGCGCACGCGCGCCAGCCCGACGTCGACCGCGGCGGCCAGCTCCGGGCGCTCGGAGGAGATGTAGGCCTTGGCCTGCTCGGCGAGCTTCTCGAACGTCCGCGGCACGCCGTGGAAGCGCGTCGGCCGCGTGGCGGCGATCGCGTCCCAGAGGTGCTCGTGGTCGGCCACGCACACGGTCGTCCCGCCGAGGACCATCGTCATGTAGTGGCACATGAAGCGGTCCGAGATGTGGGCGTTGGGCAGGAACGAGACCGTCGTCTGCCCGGGCGTCGAGGGCGCCAGCGCCTCGGCGCCCGAGGCGCCGCTCATGATCGCGCGGTGCGGGATCTGCACGGCCTTCGACGCGCCGGTCGTCCCCGACGTGTGCACGAGCGTCGCGACGTGCTCGGGCGTCACCGCGCGCCAGGCCGCCTCGAAGTCGAGGTCGTCGCCGTCCCCGCGCGCCTCCAGCTCGCGCTCGGCGTCGAGCACCAGGTGCTCGACGGACACCGCGCGCAGCCGCTCGCCGAAGTGCTCCTCGCCGACCAGCACGCGCGCGCCGGCGTTGGCCACCAACTCGGTCAGCTGCTCGGCGGGCTCGGTGTGGTAGAGGCTGAAGGGGATCGCGCCGAGGTGCAGCGCGGCCAGGTCCACGACGTGGAACAGCGGCCGGTTGCGCAGCAGCAGCGCGACGGGATCGCCCGGGCGCACCCCGAGCGCGTGCAGGCCGCGCGCGGCCGCCTCGACGCGCCGCGCGTACCGCGCCCACGTCACCACCTCGTCGGTGTCGAAGCCGCGCAGCGCCACGCGGTCGCCGTAGGCCGGCGCGATCGTCTGGAAGGCGGCGACGAGCGTCGGCGCGCGCAGCGCCGCGTCGATCGCGGGTCGCAGGTCGCTCATGGGCAAGTCCTCCACATCAACTCGGGTTCAGGACCCAGCCGCCGTCCACGGGGATGCAGCGGCCGGTGACGAAGCCGGACAGGTCGGTGGCCAGGAACTCGACGACGCGCGCGACGTCGTCGGGCTGCCCGAGGCGCCGCAGCGGCACCTCGGAGATCGCGCGGTCGGCGTGCCCGGTCTGCGCGGACTCCTCGACGACGCGGCCGGTCAGCGTGATCCCCGGCGCGATCATGTTCACGCGGATGCCGTCGGGGCCCAGCTCGGCGGCCAGGTGGCGGCTCCAGTGCGCGACCGCCGCCTTGGTCATCGCGTAGGCCGAGTTCGACCCGTCCGGGAAGACCGTGAACGCCGCGGTCGACGCCGTGTTGACGATCGCGCCGCCGCCCGCGGCCCGCAGGTGCGGCACCGCCGCCTGGCAGACGTGGATCGTCGACATCAGGTTGACGTCGATCAGCGTCTTGAAGTCCTCGGCGGTCGTGAGCGTCGGCGTGCTGCGCGCGTAGGGCGTGATCGCGCCGCCCGCCACGTTGACCACCACGTCGATCCGGCCCAGCTCGGCCGCCGCGCGGTCGACGGCCGCGTGGGTGGCGTCGCGATCGGTGAGGTCGACCTGGACGCCCAGCGCGCGCCGGCCGGCGGCCTCGACGTCCTCGGTCGTGACACCGTCGGGCTCGCCCTCGTACCGCGCGCCGGAGCGCAGGTCGAGGTCGAGCACCGCGACGTCGAAGCCGGCGGCCGCCAGCCGCACCGCGCACGCGCGGCCGATGCCGCGTCCCGCGCCGGTGACGACCGCGACCCTGTCCTGCGACGGTTCGCTCATCCCGGCAAGCATCGCGCCGCTCGTCGCGGCGCTCGTCGCCCCGGGCCGGACGCGCTGTCGATCTCTCCAACGCCGCGCCGCGCGGCCGTCCGGGCCCGCGCCGGGCCGCTGGTAGAAGCGAGGGCATGGGTCTTCTGGAGCGGTTCGATCTCAACGGCAAGGTGGCGGTCGTCACCGGCGCGTCCTCCGGCCTCGGCGTCGCGTTCGCGAAGGGGCTGGCGGAGGCGGGCGCCGACGTGGCGATCGGCGCGCGCCGCGTCGAGAAGCTCGAGGAGACCAAGCGGATCGTGGAGGCCGCCGGCCGGCGCTGCGTCGCCGTGTGCACCGACGTCACGGTCGTCGAAGACTGCCAGGCGCTGGTCGACACCGCCGTGCGCGAGCTGGGCCGCGTCGACATCCTGGTCAACAACGCCGGCGACGGCGGCGAGTACCACCCGGCGACCGACGACCCTCCGGAGCAGTTCCGCCGGGTCGTCGACCTCAACCTGATGGGGTCCTACTGGATGGCCCAGGCCGTCGGGCGCGTGATGGAGCCCGGCAGCGCGGTCGTCAACGTCTCCAGCGTGATGGCGCTGACGACGGCCAAGATGCCGGCCGCCGGCTACAGCGCCGCGAAGGCCGGCGTGCTCGGGCTGACGCGCGACCTCGCCGCGCAGTGGGGCGAGAAGGGCATCCGCGTCAACGCGATCCTGCCCGGGACGTTCATCACCGAGCAGACCGAGCACTACTCCGACAACTACCGCAAGGCCATCATCCGCGCGCGCGTGCCGATCGGCCGGCTCGGCAACCTGGAGGACGCGGCGGCGGCCGTCGTGTTCCTGGCGGGCGACGGCGCGGCGTACATCACCGGCGTCGGCGTCCCGGTCGACGGCGGCGTGCTGCTGACGTAGCGACGTCGTTGTGGCGGCCTCCAACCGGACTCGCGCGCGCCCGCGCGCGCGTGCGAGGAGCCGCTTAGGGTCGTCGACATGATCGACCTCGACGTCCGCGGGCGGATCGCCCTCATCACGATCGACCGCCCGGAGGCGCGCAACGCCGTCAACGGCGAGGTCGCCGCCGGGCTGGAGGAGGCGGTCACGCGCCTGGAGTCCGACGACGACCTGTGGGCCGGCGTCATCGCGGGCCGCGGTCCGGTCTTCTGCGCGGGCGCCGACCTCAAGGAGATCGCCGCCGGCCGCGCCGACGCGCTGCACACCGAGCGCGGCGGCTTCGCGGGCATCACGCGCCTGCCGCGGACCAAGCCGCTGATCGCCGCCGTCGACGCGCCCGCGCTGGCCGGCGGCTGCGAGATCGTCCTGACCTGCGACCTCGTCGTCGCCTCGACGGCGGCGCGGTTCGGCATCCCGGAGGTCAAGCGCGCGCTGGTCGCGGGCGCCGGCGGCCTGTTCCGCCTGCCGCGCGTGCTGCCGCGGACGATCGCGCTGGAGCTGGCGTTGACCGGCGACCCGATCTCCGCCGAGCGGGCGTACGCCTTGGGCATGGTCAACGAGCTGGTCGAGCCGGGCGCGGCGGTCGACGCGGCGCTCGCGCTGGCACAGCGGATCTGCGCCAACGCGCCGCGCGCGGTGCAGGCCTCGCGCGACCTGATCCTGCGCGGCCTGCTGGCCGACGACGAGGAGAACTGGGCGCTGACCGACGCCGCGCTGCCGGTGGTCATGCAGGGCGAGGACTTCGCCGAGGGCCCGCGCGCGTTCATCGAGAAGCGCGAGCCGGTCTGGACGGGGCGGTAGGGGCCGTGCGCGCCGTCGTCGTCGAGGCGCTCGTCGGGCCGGACGGCGCGGTCCTGCGCGAGGACGTGCCCGAGCCGGAGGGCGCGCACTGGCTGAGCCCGGACGAGCGGATGCTCGTCGACGTCCACGCCGCCGCGATCTGTTTCCCCGACCTGCTGCAGACACGCGGGCAGTACCAGCACAGCGTGCCGGCGCCGTTCATCGCCGGCGGCGAGGTGGCGGGCGTGGTCGTCGAGGCGCCGGCCGCCTCCGGCTTCGCGCCCGGCGACCGCGTGCTCGGGCTGGCCCGTCGCGGTGCGATGGCCGAGCGCGCGCTCGTCCCGCCCGGCTACGTCCTGCGGCTGCCCGAGACGCTGAGCTTCGCCGAGGGCGCGGCCGTGTACATCAACTACTGCACGGCCTGGTACGCGCTGCACCGCGCGGGCGCGAAGGCGGGCGAGACCGTGCTCGTCACCGGCGCGGCGGGCGGCGTCGGCACCGCGCTGCTGCAGATCGCGCCGGCCTTCGGCGTGCGCACGATCGCGCTGGTCTCCGGGCCGGCCAAGGCGGCCGCCGCGCGCGAGCTGGGCGCCGACGAGGTCCTGCTGACCTCCGAGCCGTGGGCCGAGGCGGCCCGCGGCCGCGCGCACGTCGTGGTCGACATGGTCGGCGGCGACGGCTTCCTGGACGCCGTACGCGCGCTGCGCGTCGGCGGGCGCCTGGTCGTCGTCGGCTTCGCGGGCGGCGGCATCCCCACCATCAAGGTCAACCGCCTGCTGTTGCGCAACCTGACGCTGGTGGGGATCTCCATGGACATCATGGAGGAGGAGCACCCTGGGACGGTCGCGACCATCAACGCCGCCGTCCAGCGGCTCCTCGACGACGGCACCATCCGGCCCGTGATCGGCGCGCGCGTCCCGCTGGCCGACGGCGCCGAGGCGCTGGCGCTGATGGAGCGCCGGGCCGCGCCGGGCAAGATCGTGGTCGACGTGCGGGACTAGCCTCGCCGGAGAGCGTGAGCAGGGACTGACGACGCCACCGGGGTCGCGCTCCGTCGACGACCAACGGCGTCTTCGTGTTGGCATGGAACATCAAGGCGCCGTTGGTGGCGGCGCGGCGGCGACGCTAGGTCCGGACGTCCACGACCACGTTGCCGATCGCCGCGCGGCGCTCGAGGACGCGCAGCGCGTCGGCGCCGCGCTCCAGCGGCAGCCGCGTCCCGATCCGCGGGCGGATCACGCCGCGCGCGGCGAGGTCGACGACCGCGTCGCGGACGCGCGCGACCGTGCCGGGGAAGCGCCGCTCCATCGGGTCCAGGCCGATGCCGGTGACGGTCAGGTTGCGCAGCAGCAGGCGGTTGACCTTGACCTCGGGGATGCCGCCGCCGGCGAAGCCGATGACGACCAGGCGCCCGGCGACGTCCAGCGCGCGCAGCGAGTCGGTGAAGCGGTCGCCGCCGACCGGGTCGAGCACGACCTCGACGCCGTGGCCGTCGGTCAGCTCGCGCACGTCGGCCAGCCAGTCGCCGGTCGAGCGCACGACCGCGTCGGCGCCCAGCTCGCGCGCGACGCGCTCCTTCTCGTCGCTGGAGACGACCGCGATCGAGCGCGCGCCCATGGCCTTCAACATCTCCAGCGCCGCCGTCCCGACGCCGCCGGCCGCGCCGTGGACGAGCACGGTCTCCCCCGCGCGCACGCCGGCGCGGTCGATCGCGAACCACGCCGTCGCCGAGTTCAGGAACAGCGCGGCGCCCTCGGCGTAGTCCACCGTGTCGGGCAGCTTCAAGGTGTAGGTCGGCAGCGCGAGCGCGCGCTCGCCGAGCGCGCCCCAGATCGACATCCCGGCGACGCGGTCGCCCGCGACGAACCCGCTGCCCGCCGGCGCCTCCACGACGACGCCCGCGAACTCGCCGCCGGAGACGAACGGCGGCGGCGTGGCGATCTGGTACTCGCCGCGGCTCTGCAGCAGGTCGGGGAACGAGACGCTCGCGGCGTGGACGTCGACCAGCAGCCGCTGCCCGTCGGCGCGCGGGTGGGCGCCCTCGGGCTCGGGCACGTCGTCGCGCAGCACCGCCCCGTCGGGGCCGATCAGCTCCTCGACGACGACCGCGCGCATCCGCTAGCCCCGCACCGTGACGACGACCTTGCCGATCGCGTCGCGCCGGTCCAGCACGCGCAGCGCCTCGGCCGCGTCGTCGAGCGGCAGCTGCGCGCCGACGAGCGTCCGGACCTTCCCCGCGTCGACCAGCGCCTGGACGCCGTCGTTGACCATCTGGACGGTGCCGGGCTCCTCGGCGTCCATGGCCACCATCTCGACGCCGCAGACCATCAGGTTGCGCAGCAGCAGGCGGTTGACCTTCAGCTCGGGGATCGAGCCGCCGGTGAAGCCGACGACCGCCAGGCGCCCGCCGATGGCCAGCGCGCGCAGCGAGTCGGTGAAGCGGTCGCCGCCGACGGGATCGACGACCGCCTGGACCCCGCGCCCGTCGGTCAGCGCGCGCACGGCGGCGAGCCAGTCGCCGGTCGAGCGCACGACCTCGTCGGCGCCCAGCGCGCGGGCGGCGTGCTCCTTGGCCTCGTTGGACACGACCGCGATCGACCGCGCGCCGAGCGCCGCGACGATCTCCAGCGCGGCCGTGCCGACGCCGCCGGCCGCGCCCTGGACGAGCACGGTCTCCCCCGCCGTCACGCCGACGCGGTGCAGGGCGTAGTACGCCGTGCAGTAGTTGAGGTACAACGCCGCGCCCTGCGCGTAGGACAGGTGGTCGGGCAGCCGCAGCGCATGCTGGGGCATCGCCAGCGCGTACTCCGCCACGGCGCCCCAGTGCGTCAGCGCGGCGATCCGGTCGCCGACGGCCAGCGGCGAGCCCTCGGGCGCCTCGGCCACCACGCCGGCGACCTCGGCGCCGATCGCGAACGGCAGCTCGGGCCGCATCTGGTACTCGCCGCGCGAGCGCAGCAGGTCGGGGAACGACACGCCGGCCGCGTGGACCTCGACGAGCAGCCGCCCGCCGACGCCCATCGGGTGCGCGCCGACCGGCGCGGGCGCGTCGGCGGCGATCCGGACGGCGTCCGGGCCGCCGAGCGCGTCCAGCAGCGCGGCGCGCATCAGGCCGGCGCCTGCCTGGACGCGGCGCTGGAGGTCACCGACATGGTGTTCAACGCGTGGCCGCCGTCGACGGTCAGCGCCTGGCCGGTCACGCGCCCGGCGGCCTCGCCGCAGAAGAACGCGACCGCCTCGGCGATGTCGGCGGGCTCCACCAGCGACCCCATCGGCATCGTGTCGACCCACGCGTCGACGATGTCCTTCGGCATGCCGAGGATCCCCGAGCTGGCGGTCATCCCCGGGAGCACCGCGTTGCAGGTGACGCCGAGCGCGGCGTTCTCGGCCGCGACCGTGCGCATGAACCCCAACAACCCCGCCTTGCTGGTGGAGTAGGCGATCTGCGCGGGCATCCCGTGCACCGCGGCGGTGCTGGAGATCACCACGACGCGGCCGAGGCGCCGCTCGCGCATGCCGGGCAGGACCGCCTGGAGGACGCGGAACGTGCCGGTGAGGTTGACGTCGAGGTCGCGCCGCCAGCGCTCGGGGCGCATCGAGTGCGCGGCGCCGAACATGGTGGTCAACGCGGCGTTGAGCACCAGCACGTCGAAGTGGCCCAGGTCGGGCAGGTCCCCGTCGACCACGTCGACCTGGTGGGTGCACCCCGGCTCGACGTCGAGCGTCTCGACCGCGAGGCCGTCGCGCTCCAGCCGCGCGACGATCGCCGCGCCGATCCCGCCGGGCCGCGCGGCGCCGGTGACGAGCGCCTTCACGCGGCCTCCTGGTCGTCGTCGATCGGAGCCAGGCCCTCGTGCCCGCGCAGGCGCAGGACGAGCAGCGCCATCTGGACGCTGAGCTGGTCGTCGGCGTCGCCGGCGACGTCCAGGCCGGTGATGTCGCGCACGCGCGCCAGCCGGTAGCGAATCGTGTTCTCGTGGACCCCCAACCGCTGCGCGGAGGCGCGGACCGAGCGCCCGGTGGCGTAGAAGGCGTCGAGCGTGCCGAGCAGGTCGCCGGCGCCGTCGGCGCCGGCCAGCAGCGGGCCGAGGACGTCGTCGACGAACTGGCCGAGCGCCGCCGCGTCGCCGTGGGCGACGAACAGCCGCCCCGGGCCGAGGTCGTCGGCCGCGAGGATCCGCCGCGGGCCGTCGAGCCCGTCGATGCAGCGCGTGACCTCGCAGGCCTCGCGGTAGGCGCGCGGCACCGCGCGCGGGTCGCGGCTGACGGTCGAGACGCCGGCGATCGCCTCTGGCAGGCCGGCCGCCGCGCACGCGTCGGCCAGCGCGGCCTTGACCGCGCGCACCGCGTGGACCGGCGCCGCCGCCGGGTCGACGTCGACCAGCAGCGCGACGCCCTGCGGGCCCTTGGTGGCGAGCACCTCGCCGCCCCCGCGCGCGGCCAGCGCGTCGACCAGCCGCGTCGCGTCGATCCCGCCGCCGCGGTGGGCGGGCAGCGTGACGAACGCGACGACGCGCGGGGCCTGGAGGTCGACGCCGAGGTGCTCGGCGCCGCGACGCACGTCCTCGTCCTGCGTGCCGCGGATCAGCTGGCGGGCCAGCAGCGAGCGCGCGTCCCAGGCCGTCGAGGCGGCGCGGGCCTGCGCGGTCAGCTCGAGCGCGACGTGGCGCGCGGCGCGCCGCGCGACCAGCTCGTCGAAGGCGCCCAGGCGGCGCGGGTGCTCCATCATGACCAGCCAGCCCCAGCGGTCCTCGGCGACGTCGACCGGCGCGACGAGGTGCCGGTGCCGGACGCCGCCGGCGAGCATCGGCGCGACCGTGGTCGACGAGCCGGGCGCCGCGTCGGCCAGCAGCGCGCCGACCGATCCCGGCGCGTCCTCCAGCAGCCGGACGTGCAGGCCGTCGTCCTGGCCGGGCGGCTCGGCGGCCGCGACGCGGTGGCCGGTCGCGTCGTAGAGCGCGGTCGGCTTGCCGCACAGCTCGGCGACGGCGACGACGATCGCGCGCAGCCCGCCGCCGTCCAGGAGCACCTGCGACAACTTGAAGTCCGCGGTCGCCGCGCCGCGCAGCAGGCGGTTCTGGCGCCGCGCGGTGTCGAGCTGGACGCGCTGGCGCAGCGCCGCGAGCGCCCCGCCGGCCAGCCGCCCGATCGCGGCGCCGAGGACGACCTCGCGCTCGGCGTGCTCGTGCGGCGCCTCGCCGGGGTCGAAGACCATGACGCCCAGCGGCGGTTCCTCCTCGCCGCCCGCCAGCAGCGGCACGGCGATCAGCGAGCGGACGCCCCAGATGCGCACCGGCAGGCCGCCCGCGCGCGGGTCGGCCTCGACGTCGGCGACGACGACCGGCGCGCGCGCGTCCAGCGCGGCGCGCGTGATCGCGTCGCCGGGACCGCCGATCCGCAGGTCGCGCACGGCGGTGCCGATCTCCTCCGCGGGGTGCCCGACGCGCCCGACCAGGCCCTCGCGCCGCTCCTCGCGCAGGTAGACCCCGCAGCGGCGCAGGCCGAGCAGCGCGCTGCCCTGGGCGGCGGCGGCCTCCAGCAGCGCGTCGGGGTCGGTCGCGGCGGCCAGCGTGGAGGCCAGATGGGACAGGGCGGCGACGTCGCCCCGCTCGCCTTGCCGGACGCGCGGCCGCGCGCGGTCCTCGGTCGTCGTGGCCGTCATCGCGCCACCGCCTCCTCCTCGTGGGCCCGCAGCCGGGCGTGGCTGCGCGCGAGCATCGTCATCACCGGGCGGCCGTCGTCGTCGAGCAGCTCGCCGCGCAGGCGCAGCGTGCCGCGCCCCTTGGCGGGATCGGGCACGTAGGCCTCCAGGATCGTCGTCCGCCCGTGCAGCCGCATGCCGGGCCGGACCGGCGTCAGCCAGCGCAGCTCCTCGACGCCGGGGGCCGCGAGCATCGCCGAGCGGCTGAGCACGTGGTCGACGTGCATCCGCATCCACACGCACGCGGTCTGCCAACCGCTGGCGATCACGCCGCCGAACGGCGCGGCGTCGGCCGAGGCGCCGTCGAGGTGGAAGGCCTGCGGGTCCCAGTCGCCGGCGAAGGCCAGGATCTCGGCCTCGGTCAGCGTGCGCTCCCCGAGGTCGAACACCCGTCCGGCGGTGAAGTCCTCGAAGAACAGCATGTCCTACGCCTCGACCGCCGGGCCGGCGAGCGCCGCGCGGACGACGTCCAGCGCGCCGGGGTTCTCGGCCCCCGACAGGTCGCCGGGGTCCTCGCCGATCGCGACCGCCCGCACCGCGCGGCGCAGGATCTTGGCCGAGCGCGTGCGCGGCAGCTCGCTGACCCGGACCACGCGCGAGGGCTTGAACGGCTTGCCCATCCGCTCGGCGACCAGCGCGGTCAGCGCCGCCGACACGTCCTCGCCGTCGGGGTCGACCGGCGTCCAGAAGCACCAGATCGCCTCGCCCTTGGTGCCGTCGGGCACGCCGATCGTCGCCGCCTCGGCGACCGCCGGGTGCGACAGCAGCTCGGTCTCGACCTCGGCCGGCCCGACGCGCTTGCCCGCGACGTTGAGCGCCTCGTCGGAGCGCCCGAGCAGGAACCACTGGCCGTCGTCGTCGACGCGCGCCCAGTCGCCGTGGCGCCAGACGTGCGGGTACATCGACCAGTAGGACTCGATGTAGCGCGCCGGGTCGCCGTGGACGCCGCGCGTCATCGCGGGCCAGGGCTGCTTGCAGACCAGCTCGCCGACCGCGCCGCGCAGCGAGCGGCCCTGCGGGTCGAAGACGTCGACGTCCATGCCCAGCGACGGGCCGCCGAGCGAGCACGAGCGCAGCGGCTCGATCGGGTAGGGCGCCAGGAACGCGCCGCCGACCTCGGTGCCACCGGAGAAGTTGATGATCGGCCGCGCGCGCTTGCCGACCGCGTCGGCGAGCCACATGTAGGCGTCGTGGTCCCACGGCTCGCCCGAGGAGCCGAACGTGCGCAGCGCGCCGAGGTCGACGTCGTCGCCGGGCGGCGGGCCGGCGGCCTTCAGCGCCCGGATCAGCGTCGGCGAGACGCCGAGCATCGTCACGCGGTGGCGCTCCACCAGCCGCCAGACGCGGTCGGGCGCGGGCGTGTCGGGCGCGCCCTCGTAGAGCAGCAGCGTCGCGCCGAGCGCGCCGACGCCCATCACCGACAGCGGGCCCATGATCCACCCCATGTCGGTGATCCACGTGTACACGTCGCCCGGGTGGACGTCGAACTCGTAGGCGACCTCGGAGGCCACCTTGGTCACGAAGCCCGCGTGCGTGTGGACCGCGCCCTTGGGCCGGCCGGTGGTCCCCGACGTGTAGCCGATCAGCAGCGGCGCCTCGGCGTCGGTGTCGGCGTATGTGAACGATCGTTCATCCTCGACGCGTGCCTCGGCCTCGAAGGCCGCGAGGTCGGCGACGACGTGGCGGACCGTCGGGCACGACGCGAGCGCCTCGTCGAGCACCGGCCGCAGCGGCGTCTCGCGCCCGCGCCGCCAGGTCAGCTCGGAGGTGAAGACGACCTTCGCCTCGCCGTCCCGCAGGCGCGCGGCGATCGCCGAGGCGGCGAAGCCCGAGAACAGCGGCAGCACGACGGCGCCGATGGCCGCCGCGGCGTAGAGCGCGATCGCGGCCTCGGGCACCATCGGCATGTAGATCGCGACGACGTCGCCCGCGCCGATCCCGCGCCCGCGCAGCGCCAGCGCCGTGCGCCGCACGCGCGCGTCCAGCTCCCGGTAGGACAGCGTGGTGACCTCGCCGGGCTCGGACTCGTGGACGATCGCCGGCGTGTCGGCGCGCTCGGGGTCGCCCGCCCAGCGCCCGACGCAGGCGTGCGCGGCGTTGAAGCGCCCGCCCGGGAACCAGGTCGTCCACTCGATCCCGCGGCTGCTGTCGCGCACGGCCGCGTAGGGCGTGGTGAACGGGAGGCCGAGGTCCCGCACCACCGCGTCCCAGTACCAGTCGACGTCGGCGACCGAGCGCGCCCGCATCGCCTCCAGGTCGGCGACGCCGTGGCGCCGCATGAGCCGCGTGACGTTCGCGCGCTCGACGACCTCATCCGTGGGCACCCAGGCGTAGTCGCTCATGGTCATCATGTTAACGATCGTTCATTCCCTTTGCACGCACCCAGGCGCGCACGGCGACCTCGCCGTCCTGGCGGACCGCCTCCAGGACGGCCTCGACGGCGTCGCCGTCGCGCTCCTGCTCGGCCACCCGCAGCGTCAGCACGTCGCCGGGCCAGACCTTGGCCGCGAAGCGCACCTTGTAGGACTCGATCGCCGCCAGGCCGAGCCAGTCGGTGGCCAGCCGCGACAGCATCCCCGCCTGCATCTGCCCCATCGCGAACACGCTCGGGAAGCCCGCGGCCCGCGCGTACTCCTCGTCGTGGTGCAGCGGGTTGAAGTCCCCGCCGGCGCCGGCGAAGCGCACGATGTCGGTCCGCGTGATCGGGCCGACGGTCAGCTCCGGCGGCTCCGGCTCCGGCACGGGCGCGCTCACGACGACGCCTTCGCGGTCTCGATCAGCACCTCGCGCTGACGCACGACGACCTCCTCGGCCGCGTCGCGGAACTCGGTCGCCAGCGTGACGAACGTCATCGTCCCGCCGCGCGCGCCGTCCTTGCGCTGGACGTCGGCGACCGTGCGCCGCCCGTGCAGGACGTCGCCGACGACCGGCGGCCGCTCGTACTCCCAGCCGACCTCGCCGACGACCACGCGCCGGATGTCCAGCCCCAGCAGCGCGACCGCCGCGGCCGCGTCGCGGTGGTGGCCGGCGATCACCGTGAAGGTCAGCGGCGCCGGGATCGCGGCGAAGCCCTCGTCGCGCGCGGCCTCGGCGTCGACGTAGCGCGCCGCCGGGTCCTTGATGGCGCGCGCAAACTCCATCACCTTGCCTTCCTCGACGGCGAAGGCGTACTCGTCGACCAGCGTCCCGATCATGCGAAGTCCGGCGGTCGCTTGTCCAGGAAGGCGGCGATCCCCTCGTGGGCCTCGCCGTGCTCGAAGAGCGCGAGCGCCTCGCGCGCCTCGACGGCCATGCCCTCCGGGAACGACCGGACGGCCGCCGCCTCGGCCGCGCGGCGCACCGCGCTGACCGCCGGCACCGAGACCGCGGCGATCGCGCGCGCCAGCTCCAGCGCGACGGCCAGGCCCTGGCCCTCCGACGCGCGGCGGTCGACGAGCCCGATCTCGTAGGCCTCCCGCACCCGCACGGTCCGGCCGGTCACCAGCAGGTCGAGCGCCTTGCCGTGTCCGACCAGCCGCGGCAGCCGCTGCGTGCCGCCCGCCGCCGGGATCACGCCGAGCTTGATCTGCGGCAGCCCGAAGCGCGAGCCCTCGCCCGCGACGCGCAGCGTGCACGCCAGCGCCAGCTCCAGCCCGCCGCCGTAGGCCGCGCCGTCGATCGCGGCGATCGACGGCACGCGCAGGCCCGCGATGCGGTCCAGCGCCTCGCGGATGGCGTGCATGTAGGCCACGAAGCCCGCGGAGTCGCTGCGGCTGAGGTGCTCGACGTCGCCGCCGGAGGCGAAGACGCCCGGCAGCGCCGAGGCGATCACCAGGGCCTTCGCGGCCCGCGCCTCGAAGCCGTCCAAGGCCACCATGAACGCGCGCAGCAGCTGCGGGCTGAGGACGTTGCTGGGGCCGGCGTCGAGGTAGACGATGCCGATCCCGTCGTCCTCGACGAAGGCCAGCTCCGCCTGCACGGGCGCCGTGATCATCCGCGCCCGTTCACAGCGCGATCAGCTCCTGCACGGCCCGGGTCTGCAGCTCGGCGACCGGGCCCTGGGAGACGACGCGGCCCTTGCCCAGGGCGACGAACCGCGTCGCCAGCGCCTGGACCATGTGGATGTGCTGCTCGACCAGGACGAGCGCGGTGCCCGCCTCCTGGATCACCCGCAGCGCCGCGTTGAGCTCGTCGATGATGACCGGGGCCAGGCCCTCGGTCGGCTCGTCGAGCAGCAGCACCTGCGGCTCGGCCATCAGCGCCCGCGCGATCGCGAGCATCTGCTGCTCGCCGCCGGAGAGCTGGTTGCCGGGCCGCCCCGACGCGCGCGCCAGGTTGGGGAACAGCTCCATCAGCCGGGGCACGGTCCAGGCGCCCTTGCGCCGGGACGCCTTGCCCAACATGATGTTCTCCTCGACCGTCAGGTTGGGGTAGATCCGCTTGCCCTGCGGCACGAGGCTGACGCCGCGCGCGGCCGGCTCGTACTGCCGCCGGCCGAGCGCCTTGCCGCCGACGCGGATCTCGCCGCGCACCGTCGGCACGCCGTAGATCGAGAGCAGGGTGGTGGACTTGCCCGCGCCGTTGCGGCCGATCAGCCCGACGGTCTCGCCCTCCTCGACGGTCAGCGAGACGCCGTCGAGGACGCGCGCGCCCCCGTACGAGGCCGAGATGTCGTCGATCTCCAGCAGCGGGGTCATGCCTGGCTCCCGAGGTAGGCCTCGATCACGGCGGGGTTCGCGCGGACCTCGGCGGGCTTGCCGGTGGCCAGGACCTTGCCCAGCGACAGGACGGTGATCTCGTCGCAGACGCGGAACACGCCGTCGACGTCGTGCTCGACCAGCACCGCCGCGACGTCGCGCTCGCTGCACAGCCCGCGGATGTGGTCGAGCATCCGCACCGACTCCTCCTGCGAGAGGCCGGCACCGGGCTCGTCGAGCAGCACGACGTGCGGCTTGCCGATCAAGGCCATGGCGATGTCGACCGAGCGCTGCAACCCGTAGGAGATCGAGATGCACGGCTCGTCGAGGTAGGGCTCCAGCCCGAAGGCCGAGACGATGCCGGCGAGGTCGTCCTCGCGGTTGCGCCGCGCGACCATCTCCAGCTGGGTGCGCACGGTCATCGAGTTGAAGACGCTGGTCTTCTGGAACGACCGCGCCATGCCGTTCTTCCGGCGCCAGGCGACGTTGCGCTTGGTGATGTCCTCGCCGTCGAGGTGGACCGTGCCGCCGCTCAGCCGGCGCCGCCCGCTGAGCGCGTCCATGAACGAGGACTTGCCCGCCCCGTTGGGACCGATCACGCCGTGCAGGACGCCCGGCGCGACCGCGATGTCGACGTGGTCGACGGCGACGACGGCGCCGTAGCGCAGCGTCACGCCCTCGGCCCGCAGGACCGGCCCGCTCACGACCCCGCCCCCTTTCGGCCGCGCCACAGCCTGGCGCGCAGGCGGACGACGCGGTCGGTGACGAAGCCGACGACGCCGCCGGGCAGGAAGATCACCACGACGATGAGCGCCAGGCCCATGTACAGCTCGAGGTTGCCGGTGTCGCCGAAGCGGCCCTGCGCGTAGATGTACAACAGGGCGCCGACGACCGGGCCGATGAGGATCGTGAAGCCGCCGACGATCGTCGCGACCAGCGAGTCGCCGGCCAGCTGGAAGCCGAGCACGTCGGGCGAGACATAGGAGGCCTTCAGCGCGAACAGGACGCCGGCGATCGAGGCGCAGAAGCCCGAGATCGCGAACGCGCCGAGCCGCGGCAGGTACGTGTTGTAGCCCGAGAACCGCGCGCGCTCCTCGTTCTCGCGGATCGCCTCCAGCGTGACGCCGAAGCGCGACCGGCCGACCAGCCACAGGCCGAGGACGACCAGCACGAGGCACACCCAGGCCAGCGGCCAGAACGTGTCGGGCGCGCCGAGCTGGGCCTGCGTCAGCCCGGCGACCTTCTGGCTCTCGCCGGAGAAGACCACCGAGATGCCGTCGAAGGCGCCGGTCACGTCGCGCAGGCTGGTCAGCGTGCTCAGCGCGTACAGCGCCTGGCCGAAGGCGAGCGTCAACATCAAGAAGCCGAAGCCGGTGATGCGGATGACCAGCGAGCCGATCGCCACCGCCAGCAGCGTGCCGCCGATCACCGCGACGACGGCGGCCGTCGTCGGCGACCAGCCCCAGTGCGTGGTGAAGATCGCCACGCCGTAGGCCGAGCCGCCGTAGAACGCGGTGTGGCCGAGGCTGATCAGCCCCGAGCGGTGGGCCAGGAAGCCGATGCCGGCGGCCATGATCCCGAGCACGACGCCGTCGGCGGCCACGCCCATGTAGTAGGAGCTGGTGATCAGGTCGGGGACGAACAGCCCGGCGACCAGGATCACGACCGCGACGGCCAGCGCGCGCAGGACCGCGCGCCGCTCGAGGCCGACGGCGACGCGACCCTCGCGTCGCCCGGGCGCTCCGTCGCCGCGCGGCGGGGCGACGGCCGGGTCGTCGGTGGTGGTCACGACGGTAGGAGCGGTGGAGCTCATCAGACTCGCTTCCCGGCGATCCCGGTGGGACGCCACAGCAGGACGGCGATCAGCAGCGCGTAGGGGACGAGGACGGCGACGCTGGGCAGCCAGACGTTGCCCATGATCTGGACCAGGCCGAGCAGCAGCGCGGCGATCATGGCCCCGCCGACCGAGCCGATCCCGCCGACCACGACGACGATCAGCACGGTGATCAGGATCGACTGGCCCATGCCCGGCGACACGGAGAAGTAGGGCGCGGCGAGCACGCCGGCCAGCCCGGCCAGCGCGGCGCCGAGGCAGACCACGATCAGGCTGACGCGGTCGACGTTGATGCCGAGGATGCCGGAGGTCTCGGTGTCGTGGCTGGCGGCGCGGATGTGCAGGCCGACGCGGCTGTTGCGCAGCCACAGGACGAGCGCGACGGCCATGACCGCGGCGGCGCCGATGATCAGCAGGCGGTAGGTCGGGTACGCGGTCCCGAACACGCTCGTCGTGCCGTCGATCGCCTTGGGCGCCGACACCGGGTGGGTGTCGTCGCCCCAGACGATGATGATCAGGCGGTTGAGCACGAGCGCGATGCCGAACGTCACCAGGCCCGTCTCGATGTGCGAGCGCTGCTGGAGGTTGCGGAAGAAGCCGAGCTCCAGCATCGCGCCGACGACCGCGAGGCCGAGCGGGGCGAGGATCAGCGCGAGCCAGAAGGAGAGGCCGCTGCTCGTCGCCTCATAGGCCAGGTAGGCGCCCAGCATGTAGAGGGCGCCGTGCGAGAAGTTCATCACGCCGCGCAGGCCGTAGATGAGGGCCAGGCCCGAGCTCAGGATCATGAGCAGGGCGCCGAGGGCGAGGCCGTTGAGCACTTGGGCGAAGTTCACGTCTGCTCCGTCCTACATCTTGCAGTCGGGGCTCACGGACGGGTGGGTGACCGAGGCCGGGGTGGTCGAGACGATCTTGAAGCCGAGGCCGCCGGGGCCGCCCGCCTTCGCGACGACCTGGCCGACGTGGGACGGGCGCATGGCCTGCCCATCGGGGCCGATCGTGATGTTCTGGCCGCTGAGGTCCGGCACCGACAGGTCCTTCATCGCGGCCTTGACCTTCTGGGGGTCGACGCTGCCGGCCTTCTTGACGGCGGCGAACAGGATCTGCGCGGCCATGTAGGTGTCGGCGGGCACGTAGTACGGGTCGGTCCCGTTGGCCTTCTTGTAGTCCGCCACGAACGTCTGGTTGAGGGCGTTGTCGGCGTCGACGTCGTAGCCGACGTTGTTGTAGAAGCCGGTGACCTTCTTGCCGAGCGTCTTGAACAGCGGCTCGGAGACCATGTTGAAGCCGAGGACCGTCTTGTACTGGTCGAAGAGCTTGAACTGCGCGCCCTGGTTGACGAACGCGACGCCGTCGGCGCCGTACTCGACGGCGAACAGGCCGTCGGCCTTGGCCGACTTGAGCTTGGAGATGTAGGACCCGAAGTCGCTCGTGTTCAGCGGCGCGTACTGCGTGAGGACGATCTTCTTGCCCGCCTTCTCGGCCGCGGCCTTGAACGCCGCCGCGGCGGAGTGGCCGGTGCTGTAGTCGACCGCCTGGATCGCCCAGGTCTTGGCGGGCAGCTTCGACATCGAGGCGGCGATCGCGTTGACGTCCATCGCCGAGCCGGTGACCGAGCGGAACGCGTCGGGGCTGCAGTCGGCGCCGATCAGCCCGTCGTCCTTGCCGGTCGAGTTGAAGTTCAACGCGCCGAGCGCGGGAAGCTGCTTGGCCAGCGCCGCGGCCTCGGGCGAGGTCATGATCGCGCCGATGAACTTCGCGCCCTGCTGGGTCGCGAGCTTGCGCGCCGCGCGGATCGTCGACGCCGGCTGGCCGTCCGTCGACGCCTTGATCAGCTCGACCTTGTGGCCGTCGACGCCGCCCTGGGCGTTGGCCTGGTCGGCCGCGACCTGCCAGCCCTTCATCTCGTCCGTGCCGAACACCGCCAGCGCGCCGCTGGTCGGAGGGATCAGCCCGATCTTCAACGGCTTGGCGTCGGACTTCGCCGACGACGACCCGGAGCCCGACGCGCTGCCGCTCGCGCTGTCGTTGTCCGACCCGCAGGCGGCGAGACCGCCGCTCACCAGCAGCGCGAGCAGCGCTGCACTGACCTTGGCCCTCACACTCATCTCTCTCTCCTCCAGGGACTCCCTGAGCCCCATCCCACGGTTGGTCCGGGTGCAGATGTAGGTCTAACGCCCGCGATCGGCCCTGGCGTCCCCCCAGGGGGGAGTCCTTGTGCCCCCTTTGGGGGCACCGCGCCGTGAGCGGCGTTGTCCTAGTTCATGGTGCTGCCGCCGTTGACGCCGAGGACCTGCCCGGTGACGAACGACGCCTCCTCGGACGCCAGGTAGGCGACGGCCGACGCGACCTCCTCCAGCGCGGCCGGGCGGCCCATCGGGATCACGCGCGTGAACGCCTCCCCCACCTCCGGCGAGCGCGCGACGATCGCCGCCAGCTCGGGCGTCGCCGTCGCGCACGGGGCGACCGTGTTGACGGTGATCCCCGCCCGCGCGTACTCGCGCGCCAGGCCGGCCGCGAACGCGTGCACGCCGCCCTTGGCCGCGTTGTAGACCGCGTGGCGGTCGAGGCCGTTGCGGACCGAGTCGGCGCCGATCATCACGATCCGGCCGTAGCCCGCCGCGCGCATGACCGGCAGCGTCGCGAGCGTCGTGCGCAGCACCGTCCAGATGTTGCGGTCCAACGTGGCGTGCAGCGTGTCCTCGGTCTGCTCCTCGGTGGGCAGGATCACACCGCCGCCGGCGTTGTTGACCAGGACGTCGATCCGCCCGAAGCGCTCGCGCGCGGCGGCGATCAGCGCGTCGGCGACCGCCGCCTCGCCGAGGTCGCCGGCGACCGTGACGACCTCGACGCCGTGGTCGTCGCGCAGCGCCCGCGCCGTCGCCTCGACCGTCGCGCCGTCGAGGTCGGCGAGCGCCAGCCGCGCGCCCTCCCGGCCCAGGCGCCCGGCGATCGCGGCGCCGATCGCGCCGCCCGCGCCGGTGACCAGCGCGACCCGGCCCTCGAAGCGCCGCACGCCGGTCAGGCTCCCGCGGCGGCGGGCTCGCCCGGCCCGATCCGCTTGAGGAAGTGCGGCGGCGGCATGACGCCCCAGACGTTCCACGTCGTCGGCTGCGCCGGGTCGTAGACCTCGGGGACGTAGCTGCCGTCGTCGGCGATCTGCTTGATCGAGTTGACCCACTCGATCCGGTTGCCGTCGGCGTCGTCGAAGTACATGAAGTAGTTGCGGCTCGGCGCGTGGTGGTCGGGGTTGCAGCGCAGGAACACGACCTGCTCGCCGATCCAGTCGCTGAGGCGGAAGCCGATCGTCTCGGTGAAGAACCGCGCCTGCGCGGCGGGGTCCTGGGCGCGCACGCCGACGTGCCCCACCTTGGAGGGGCGGAACGTGCGGTCGCCGGGCGCGATGGCGTCGCCGGCGTGCGCGCCGGAGACCAGCTTGATGGTGTTGCCCTCCGGGTCGTCGAAGGCGACGGCGCGGTCGTAGCCGACGGCGTCGTCGGTGCGCACCGCGACGGCGCCCGCCGCGTCCAGCGCCGCGCCCGCCGCGGCGGCGTCGCGGACCTCGAAGGCGATGTGGTCCAGGCCGGGCGCGGCGCCGCGGTGGATCTCCAGGCAGTGGTGGTGGGCGTCGGTCGTCAGCCGGCGCACGCCGTCGGGGCCGTCGCCGACGTCGGCGACGTAGTGGGCGGCCAGGGCAGCCGGGTCGGCGCTGATCAGGGCGACGTGCGCGAGGCGCAGCAGCCCGAGGTCGGGGGTCATCGAGGTCTCTCCTCCTTCGCCTACAAGATGATGCTGAGCGTGCCGTGGGGCCGCAGCGCCTCGGCGGTCAGCACGATGTGCTTGGCCTGGATGGCGAACGTGTCGTCCCGGCGCGCGAGCACGTAGCCCAGGCGGCCGACCAGGGTCTGCTCGTCGCCCTTGCGGTAGCGCCACGCCGCGACGTTGGCGGTCGCCTCGAGGCGGTCGCCGTGGTCGGCGAGCACGCGCACGTTGGTGACCAGCCGCGTCGTGCGCGACCACGGGAACTCGCGGTAGGCCTTGGCGCTGTTGAGGCGGTCGACGCGACCCCGCAGCCGGGTGCGGTCGTCGTCGATCAGCCCGAGCGTCGCGCGCGGGTCGCCGTCGGGCAGGTCGGTGGCCGGGACGTAGTAGCGGCAGTCCGCGGTGAACAGCGCCAGCCAGTCGTCCAGGCGCCACGCGTCCAGCAGCGCGGCCTCGGCGTAGAGGAAGTCCTCGACGGCCAGGCGCGTCAGTAGCGCGTCGGAGACCGCGGCGGCGCTCACGACGCCGCCCCGGCCGGCGCCGGCTTCGGCCCTTCGTCGTGCGCGCCGTGGCCCGACCCCAGCATGTTGGCCTGCCACTCGCGCCAGAACGCGCGCATCTGCAGCTCGTCGACGGTCGCGGCGTCGCGGTGCATGCCGCGCGAGATGTCCGAGTAGTCCTCGGCCGTGGCGGCGAAGCCCTCCTGGCAGGCCTCCAGCGCCTCGACGTCGTCGGGCGTCGCCAGGCCGCCCGGCCCCAGGAACAGGTTGAAGCCCTCCAGCCGGCGCCGCGTCTGGGCGTCGCTCTCGCCGCGTGGGGCCAGCGCGTAGCCGGTCAGCTCCATGTGGTCGGGGCGCACGGGCCAGACCGTCCGCAGCGTCAGCCCGGCGACGTCGAGCAGGAGCAGGTTGGGGTAGATGAGCAGGTTGCGGCACGTCTCGGCCATCCGGTGGGCGCGCTCCTCCCCGCAGCGCTCGGCCAGCTCGTCGCGGATGCCCCGCAGCTCGTCCTTGGCGTCCTCGCCGTAGATCGGGTGCCAGCGGGCGACCGCGCGCGGGAACGGCGCCGGGTAGTCGACGACCGCGTGGCCGTTGCCGAGGTCGTAGGCGCGCGCCTCGGTGCTGCGCAGCTGCTTGGCGCCGTCGTCGTCGCCCTGGCCGGCCAGGAACGCGAAGTAGGTGTGGTGCAGCGGCGCGCCGTGGTAGCCGTCGACCGAGTTCTCCACCATCAGCTTCCAGTTGGCGTTGCACGCGTACTGGTGGGTGCCGGGCAGCACGCGCATCCCGTCGGCGCCCTGGTCGGCAACGAGGTCGATGTACTCCTTGGCCCCGGCGAGGTAGTCCTCCAGCGACTCGACGTCGGGGGCGAACGACACGAACCAGAAGTCGCGGTAGCAGGCCAGCCGCGCCACCGGGCGCAGCCCCAGCTCCTCCGCGTCCACGGCGGGCGCGTAGCCCTCCTTGTCCGGGATCCCCACCAGCTTGCCCTCGGTCGAGAACGTCCACGCGTGGTAGAAGCACTGGAAGGACTTGGCATGGCCTCGGTCCTGGCGGCAGACGCGGGCACCGCGGTGCGTGCACGAGTTGTAGAACGCGCGCGGCCGCCCGTCCTTGCCGCGGACGAAGACCAGCGGCCGGCCCGCGACCTTGCGGCGCACGAAGTCGCCCGGCCGCTCGATCTCGGAGTCGTGGCCGAGGTACAGCCAGCAGCGGTCGAAGATCCGCTTGCGCTCCGCCTGCCACACGGCGTCGGCGGTCATCGTCGTGCGCTTGACGCGGAACAGCCCGCGCTCGCGGTCGTCGATGACGGCGTCCCGCAGGTCCTGGGGGTCGATCACGCTCATCCCTTCTCGTCGACGACGCGGTTCTCGATCGCGCCGACCCGGTCGATCTCGACCCGGACGACGTCGCCCGCCACCAGGAAGCGCGGCGGGTCCATCACCATGCCCACGCCCGCCGACGGCGCGTCGGCCGCCGCGACGTGACGGCAGCGGCGGCCGATCACCACGCCCAGCTCGCCCTCGTAGTCGAGCTGGTCGGAGACGCGCGGCGCTCCACGTCGCCGAACGGGGCGTTGACGCAGGACCCCAACTTGGCGAAGACGACCGGGACCTCCGGCGTCGGCAGGCCCGCCTCGGCGGCGTGGTCGGCGTAGTTGAGGCCGATGGCGAAGAACTTGCCCGGCCGCGCGATCGGCGCGTGCAGCGTGGCGTCGGCCAGCGGCGTGGCCGGCGCGCCGGGCGGGGGCTCGGCGCCCCCGTCGGCCAGCAGCTCCACGGGCGGCGTGGTCCCGAGGTCGACGATCTCCCGATCGCGCAGGACCCCTGACCGCACCTCTCCGTCCCCTACGGAATAGCGCACGACCCTCACGAGCCGAACGTACGCCGACCGGGGCCCGCGTGGGGCCGCTCTTCCCCCCTCCGAGAGAGGAAGAGCTACCCCAGGGGGGATGTCGCGGCGCTAGTGGGCGCCGCGGTAGGGGGCGAAGTCGGGCGTGCGCTTCTCGTTGAACGCGTTGATGCCCTCCTGTGCCTCCTCGCTCGGGGTGAAGAGCGTGAGGCTGGAGTAGGCCATCTGGCCGACCGACGCGAAGTGCTCCGTGTCGGTGTTGAACGACTGCTTGAGGACCTTGAGCGCCGTCGGCGAGAGCCGCAGGATCTCGTCGGCCCACTGGCGGACCTCCTGGTAGAGGTCGTCGTGGGGCACGACCTTGTTGACCAGGCCCCACTCCTGGGCCTGCTGCGGCGAGTACTGGCGGCAGAGGAACCAGATCTCGCGCGCGCGCTTCTCGCCCAGGACGCGGGCGAGGTAGCCGGTGCCGAAGCCCGCGTCGAACGAGCCGACCTTCGGGCCGACCTGGCCGAAGGTCGCCTTGTCGGAGGCGATCGTCAGGTCGCAGAGGACGTGCAGCACGTGGCCGCCGCCGATCGCGTAGCCGTTGACCGCGGCGATCACCGGCTTGGGGATGTCGCGCAGCGTGTGGTGCAGCGCGTCGATCTCGAAGAGGCCGTGCTGGGACGGGCCGTAGTCGCCGGTCTCCTGGCGCTGCTTCTGGTCGCCGCCCGTGCAGAACGCGCGGTCGCCGGCGCCCGTCAGGCAGACCACGCCGACCTCGCTGCTGGCCCACGCGCGCTTCAGGCACGCGATCAGCTCGTCGACGGTCTTGGCCCGGAACGCGTTGAAGCGGTCGGGGCGGTTGATCGTGATGGTGGCGAGGCCGTTGTCGACCTCGTAGGTGACGTCGGTGAGCTCGTCGGTCATGCTTCCCTCCTGCGGTTCGCTGCTGGACGTTGTTGGTGGTGTTGCCGCTAGGCCATCGTCAGGCCGCCGCTGACCGACAGCGTCTGGCCCGTCACGTAGCCGGCGCTCTCGCCGGCGAAGAAGCAGACCGCGGCGGCGATGTCCTCGGGCGCGCCGAGGCGCTTCATCGGCACCGCGCGGACCATGGCCTTCAACACGGCGTCGGCGTCGTCGGCGGCGGCCATCGTCTCCTGGAGCATCGGCGTGTCGGTCGGCCCCGGGCAGACGACGTTGGCGGTGACGCCCTTGCGGGCGACCTCGCGCGCGATCGTCTTGGTGAAGGCGATGAGCCCGCCCTTGGCGCCGGAGTACACGGACTCCATCGACGAGCCGACGCGGCCCGCGTCGGACCCGATGTTGACGATGCGGCCGTAGCCGCGCTGGGTCATGCCGGGCAGCAGCAGGCGCGTGAAGCGCAGCGGCCCCTTGAAGTTGATGTCGATGACGCGGTCCCAGAACGCCTCGTCGGTGGCCATGAACGGCATCAGGTCGTCCCAGCCCGCGCAGTTGACCAACACGTCGACGTGGCCGAAGCGCTCCTCGGCCGCACGGACCGCGGCCTCGACGCTCGCGGAGTCCGCGACGTCGGCCTCGACCGCCAGGGCGACGCCCCCGCCCTCCTCGATCGCGCTGACCGTCTCCTCGGCCTCGGCCTGCCGGAGATCTACGATGACGACCTGGAAGCCGTCGGTGGCGAGCCCCGCCGCGATGGCGCGGCCGATGCCGCGTCCCCCACCGGTGACCAAGGCTGTGCGCGCCACTGCGCCTGCGCCGTTTCCGCTCATGCGGCGGACTCTACAGCATCCGTTAACGATCGTTTTGTCATCCGGCTATCACCGCGCAGTGAAAGGCCATTCGGACTAGCACGGCATGTGAACGGTCGTTTATAGTCGGCGTCATGAGGGTCGAGCTTTCCGACGAGCAGGAGTTCCTCCGCGACGCCGTCGCCGGGGTCGTCGCGCGCGACGCCGCGCCGAGCGCGGTGCGCGCGTGGGCGCAGGCGCGCGCGAGCGACGCGGCGCACGCGCTGGCCGTCCGGCAGGGCTGGACGGGCATCGGCGTCGACGAGGATCGCGGCGGCCAGGGCGGCGGCGTGATCGAGCTGGCCGTGCTCGCCGAGCAGCTCGGCCGCGGCGCCGTGCCGTGGGATCGGACGCTGGCCGCGATCCTCGCGGCGCGGCTGCTGTCGGCGAGCGACGCGGAGGCGGCGACCGCCCTGGCGGAGATCGCCGCCGAGGGCGCGCGCGGCGTGGCGCCGGCGATCGACGGCCGCGTGCCGCTGACCGCCGCGTCCCCGTCCCTGCGCGTCGCCGGCGGGCGGGTGACGGGCGCGCTGCGCCATGTCCTCGCGGCAGGCGAGGCGGACACGCTGGTGCTCGCGGTCGCGGGCGACGAGGACGGCGCGGTCGCGCTGTACGCGGTCGCGACGGAGGCGGACGGCGTCACGGTCACGCCGCGTGCGCTGGTCGACGGCACGCGCTCGCTCGCCGACGTCGTCTTCGCGGACGCGCCGGCGGAGGCGCTCGGGACGATCCCGGCGGAGGCGCTGGTCGCGGTCGGGCGGGCGGCGGCCGTCGCGCTGGCGGCCGACGCGCTCGGCGCGGCCGAGGCGTTGTTGGACATGACGGTCGCCTACGTCAAGGAGCGCCAGCAGTTCGGGGTGCCCGTCGGCTCGTTCCAGGCGGTCAAGCACGGCGCGGCCCAGATGCTCGTCGACGTCGAGGGCGCGCGGGCCGCGGTGCACTACGGCGCGTGGGCGGTCGACGCCGGCAGCGAGGACGCGGGCGCGCACGCGGCGGTGGCCAAGGCCCAGGCGTGCGACGCGGCGTTCCGCGTCGCCGACAGGGCGCTCTTCCTGCACGGCGCGGTCGGCTACACGTGGGAGCACGACCTCCAGTTCGCGTTCAAGCGCATCAAGAGCGACCGGCTGCTGCTCGGCTCGCCCGACGCGCACCGCGACCTGCTGGCCGCCGAGCTGCTCGCGGCCGCGTGAACGCCGCCGCGCTCGCCGCGTTCGGCGGGCCGGAGGCGCTGGCCTTCGGCGAGCGGCCGGACCCGGTCGCGCCGCCCGGCTGGGCGGTCGTCGAGCTGCGCGCCGCGGCGCTCAACTGGCACGACGTGCTCGTGCGCCGCGGGCAGTACGACGTCGCGCTGCCGCGCGTCCCCGGTGCCGACGGCGCGGGCGTGCGGCGCGACACCGACGAGGCGGTGGTGATCCTGCCGTCGCTGCATTGGGGCGAGGACGACCGCTTCCCCTCCCCCGCGTTCGAGATCCTCGGCGACCACACCGACGGCACCTACGCCGAGCTGGTCGCGGTCCCGGAAGTCAACCTGATGGCCTTGCCGTCCGGGTGGTCGTGGGAGGAGGCCGCCGCGCTGCCGCTGGCGGGCCTGACCGCCTACCGCGCGCTGTTCACGCGCGGTGGCCTGCGGGCGGGCGAGACCGTGCTCGTGCTCGGCGCGGGCAGCGGCGTGTCGACCATGGCCATCGCCTTGGCCGCGCTGGCCGGCGCGCGCGTGCTGGTGACCTCCTCGTCGCGCGCGAAGATCGAGGCCGCGCGCGAGCTGGGCGCCGACGGCGGCGCCCTCTACACGCGGGACGGCTGGCCGGAGGAGATCCGGGCGCTGACGCCGGGCGGCCGCGGCGTCGACCTCGTCATCGACTCCGCCGGGACCTGGCCGCAGGCGCTGGCCGCGCTGGCCGGCGGCGGGCGGCTGGTCAACTTCGGCGCCACCGCCACGCCCGACGCGACCGTCGAGCTGCGCCGCTTCTACTTCGGCCAGCACACGATCCTCGGCACGACGATGGGCTCGCCGCGCGACTTCGCCGGGCTGCTGGCGCTGCTCGCCGAGCATCCGACCTGGCGGCCGCTGGTCCACGCGACCTACCCGCTGGACCGCGCCGCCGACGCCCACGCGGCGCTGGAGCGGCGCGAGCACATCGGCAAGTTGGTGCTGTCGGTCTAGGGCTGCGGCGGCGCGGCGCCCGCGAAGCGCTCGCGCAGCCGGTACTTCAACACCTTGCCGCCGACGGTCTCCGGCAGCGCGTCGACCGTGAACACGAGCTTCGGGGTCTCGTAGCCCGCCAGGCGCTGCCGGCAGAACGCGATCAGCTCGTCGGCTTCCAGCGCCGCGCCGTCGGCCAGGACGACGACCGCCGCGATCAGCTCGCCCCACTTCGGGTCGGGCACGCCGATGACCGCCGCGCGCGCCACCGCCGGGTGCTGCAGCACCGCGCCCTCGACGCGCTGGCTGGAGACGTTCTCGCCGCCGGTCTTGACCACGTCCTTGTAGCGGTCGACCATGATCTGCTGGCCGTCGGGCTCGTAGCGGCAGCTGTCGCCGGAGTGAAACCAGCCGCCGTCGAACGCGGCGCGCGTGGCGGCCTCGTCGCGGTAGTACCCGGCGGCCAGCGCGGGCCCGCGGTAGACCGCCTCGCCCGGCACGCCGGGCCGGTCGCGCAGGTCGTTCATCGCGTCGTCGACGACCCTGGCGGCGATCACCGGCGTCGGGCCGCCGACGTGGTTGACCGTCCCGCGCGAGGCGGCGACCTTCTCGGGCCACTCGTCGGCCCAGAAGCGGAACGAGGACATCGACTCGGTCTGGCCGAACACCTCGACCAGCCCGAGGTCGTCGCCGGCCAGCGCGCGCAGCCGCGCGACGAGGTCCGGGTGCATCGTCGCCCACGAGTAGAGCGCGACGGTCAGGCTGCTCAGGTCCGCGGCGGCCGGGTCGGCCTCGGCGGCGTCGGCGACGGCGGTCAGCAGGATCGGCGAGCCCGCCCACAGCGCCGTGGCGCGCTCGCGCGTGACCGCGCCGACGATCCCCGCCGCGTCGGGCCGGCGGCCGACGATCGCGGTGCCGCCGCCCAGCCACGCGCTGAAGACCGCCGCGTGGTGGCCGCAGTGGTAGACGATCGGCAGGAAGCTCAGCGCGCGGATCTGGTTGGGCCGCAGGACGCCGCGGTGGTAGCTCAAGGTGTAGGTGTGCGTCGCCATGTAGGAGTACATGTGCGTCGTCATCACCGCCTTGGGCATCGACGTCGTGCCCGACGTGAAGGTCAGCGACCACACGTCGTCGGCGTGGATGGGCGGCGCGGCGACCTCGGGCTCGGCGCTCGGCTGCCCGGCGATCCACTCGGCGAAGCGGACGCTGCCCGCGGGCGCGTCGCCCTCGCCGATCGGGATCGTCACCGCGGGCTCCAGGCCCGCGGCCGCGAACGCCTCGGCGCCGCGCGCGTAGAGGCCCGTGTCCACGATCGCGAGGCGCGCCTCGACGTGGCCGATCGCCCACGTGAGGACGTCCGGCGCCATCAGCGGGTTGACCGGCACCGCGACCAGGCCGGCCTTGGCGATGCCGATGAGCGTCAGCACCGCCTCGACCGAGTTGTCGCAGTACAGGATCACGCGGTCGCTGCGCCGCAGGCCGGCGGCCAGCAGCGCGTTGGCGACCTGGTTGGCGATCGCGTCGGCCCGCGCGTAGGTCACGCGCGCGAAGGCCGGGTCGCCGTAGGCGCCCTCCCAGCCGATCAGCGCCTCGCGGTCGGGCGTGTGCCACGTGACGCGCTCCAGGAGGTCGCCGACCGCCAGCCGGTTGTAGCGCTCGTCGGCGCGCCGTCCGTGCAGGCTCGTGACGTCGAACGCGGGCATCGGCGTGGCCCCTAGCCGAAGCGCGGCGGTCGCTTCTCCAGGAACGCGGCGATGCCCTCGGCGGCCTCGCCGTCGGTGAAGAGCCCGTGCTCCAGGCGCTCCTCGCGCGTGAGGCCCTGCGGAAGCGGGACCTCGAAGGACACGTCGACCGCGCGGACGACCGCGTGCAGCGCGGGCTGGGACATCGTCCGCAGCTCGCGCGCCAGCGCCAGCGCGTGCGCCTCGGCCTGCCCGTCCTCGACGAGCCGGTCGATCAGCCCGATCGCCTGCGCCTCCTGGGCGCCCACCTGACGCGCGGTCAACATGATGTCCAACGCGCGCCCGCGGCCGACCAGGCGCGGCAGGCGCTGCGTGCCGCCCGCACCGGGGATCAGCCCCAGCTTGACCTCGGGGAGGCCGAACGTCGCGCGGGCGCTGCCGACGCGCATCGTGCACGCCATCGCCAGCTCCAGGCCGCCGCCGAGGGCGAGGCCGTCGATCGCGGCGATCGACAGGCGCTCGGGGGAGGCGAGGCGGTTCAGCGGGGCGCGCAGCGCGCGGCCGTAGGCGGAGAACGCCTCCGCGTCGATCGACCCCATGTGCTTGATGTCGGCGCCCGCGGCGAAGAAGCCATCCAGGCGCGAGGCGATCACCATCACCTTGATGTCGGGGCGCGCGTCGGCGTGGTCCAGCGCCGCGGCCAGGCCGTCGATGAGCGGCAGGCCGAGCGCGTTGGCCGGCGGGCGGTTCAGCGCGATCGTCAGGATGCCGTCGTCGGCGTCCTCCCAGGTGACGACCGCGTCGGAGCCCGCGGCGACCGGCGTGGAGGCGGCCTCAGGCATCGTGCCACTGCACCGGGCCGGCGGTGAGCAGGTGGCTTCCGAGCGGGCGGCCGAGCACGCGCTGGACGTCGCGGCTCGCCTCCAGCAGCGCGGCCAGGTCGACGCCGGTGTCGACGCCCATCTCGTGCAGCATGGAGATCAGGTCCTCGGTCGCGATGTTGCCGGTCGACCCGGGCGGGACCGGGCAGCCGCCCAGCTCGCCGAAGCTCGACTCGAAGCTCGTCACGCCGGCCTCCAGGGCGGCCAGCGCGTTGGCCAGCCCCTGGCCGCGCGTGTTGTGGAAGTGCGCGGTCAGCTCGACGTCGGGCAGCTCGTCCAGCGCCCGCTCGTAGAACGCGCGGACCTGGCGCGGGTTCGCCATCCCGGTCGTGTCGCCGAAGCTGATCTCCCGCGCGCCGGCGGCGGCCATCGCCCGTGCCAGCTCGATCACGCGCTCGGGGTCGACATGGCCCTCGTAGGGACAGCCGAACGACGTCGCGATGCTCGCCAGCGGGCGCAGGCCCGCCTCGGCGATCTGGGGCAGCAGCGCCTCGACCGTCTTCAGCGAGTCGGCGATCGGCCGGTTGATGTTCTTCTGGTTGTGGGTCTCGGACGCGCTGAGGAAGACGATGACCTCGTCGAAGCGCTCCTTGTGCGGCAGCGCCGCCTCCCAGCCGCGCTGGTTGGGGACCAGCACGGCGACGTCGACGCCGTCGGGGATGGAGATGCCCGCCAGCACCTCGGCGCCGTCGGCCAGCTGCGGGATGACGTCCGCGCGGACGAAGCTGCCGACCTCGACGCGACGCAGGCCGGTGCGGGCCAGGGCGTCGATCAACCGGATCTTGTCCGGCGTCGGGATCGCCTCGGGCTCGTTCTGGAAGCCGTCGCGGGGACCGACCTCGCGTACCCGCACCCGGTCCGGCAGATCCACGGAACCAGTCGTTGCCATGCGCGCACACTAGCACCACATGTGAACGATCGTTTACTCTCGTCGCATGCGGCGCACGATCTTCACCGACGAGCACCAGGCGCTTCGCGAGACCTTCGGGTCCTATCTCGATCGCGAGGTCGCTCCGGTCTATGACGACTGGGAGCGGGCGGGGCTGATCCCGCGCGAGGTCCTGCGTCAGTGGGGCCGGCTCGGCTTCCTCGGCCCGGCCGTCCCCGCCGAGCACGGCGGCGCCGGCGCGGACGACTTCCGCTTCAACACGGTGTTGTTGGAGGAGGCCGCGCACCGTGGCTTCATCGGCGTCGAGATGGCGCTGTCGGTCCACAGCGACGTCGCCCTCCCCTACGTGCTCGAGCTGGGCACGCCCGAGCAGAAGGAGCGCTGGCTGCCGGGCCTGGCCAACGGCGACCTGATCGCCGGCATCGCGATGACCGAGCCGTCGACCGGCTCCGACGTGGCGGGCATCGGGACGCGCGCCCGCAAGAGCGACGGCGGCTACGTCGTCTCCGGCGCCAAGACCTTCATCTCCAACGGCATCAACGCCGACGTGATCGTCACCGCCGTGCGCACCGGCACCAGCGGACGGCCGAGCGACATCAGCCTGGTGATGATCGAAGACGGCATGCCGGGCTTCTCGCGCGGGCGCAACCTCGACAAGCTCGGCTCGCACTCGCAGGACACGGCCGAGCTGTTCTTCGACGAGGTGCCGGTGCCGCGCGAGAACCTCCTCGGCGAGGAGGGCCGCGGCTTCGCCTACCTGATGCAGAACCTCGCGCAGGAGCGGCTGGCGATCGCGGTCGCGTCGATCGCCGCCGCGCGCGGCGCGCTGGCGCGGACGCTCGACTACGTCAAGGAGCGCACCGCGTTCGGGCGGCCGGTCGGCACGTTCCAGAACTCGCGCTTCAAGCTGGCCGCCTGCCACGGCGAGGCGCAGGTGACGACCGCGCACGTCGACGCCGCGATCGACGCGCACGTCCGCGGCGAGCTGAGCGCCGAGGACGCGGCGGTCGCCAAGTGGTGGGCGACCGAGGCCCAGGGCCGGATCATCGACGCCTGCCTCCAGCTGCACGGCGGCTACGGCTACATGATGGAGTACCCGATCGCCCGCTCCTACGCCGACGCGCGGATCAAGCGGATCCTCGGCGGCACGAGCGAGATCATGTTGGAGTTGGTCGGGCGCTCGCTGGGGCTGGCCGAGCCGCGCCCATAGGCGGCGGCGCCCCGGGGCCGATCCCCCACCAGGCCTACGCCTGCTCGGTGGGCCGCACGATGACCTCGTTGACCGCCACGCGGCGGTCGCGGGTCACGATGTAGGCGATGGTCTGCGCGATGTCGTCGGCCTCCAGCGGCTCGACGCCCGCGAACATCCTCTCGTAGCGCTCCTGGGTCTCGGGGCGCTGGTGGCCGAACAGCTCGGTGGTCGTCACACCCGGGCCGACGACCGAGACGCGCACGTGGCGCCGGGTGACCTCCTGGCGCAGCGACTCCGAGAACGCGTGAACGCCGAACTTGGTGGCGTTGTAGACCCCCGCGCCGCGGTTGGCGAAGCGGCCGGCGATCGAGCTGATGTTGACCAGGTCGGCGCAGCGGCGCGGCTCCCGCTCGGCGGCGGCCAGCAGGTGCGGCAGCGCGGCGTGCGACACGTACAACAAGCCGTTGACGTTGATCGCGACCATGCGGTCCCACTCCTCCAGCGGCGCGTCGACGATCGGGCCGTTGAGCATCGCGCCGGCGTTGTTGACCACGACGTCGAGGCGGCCGCCGAGCCCGTCGACCGCTCGCCGCACGGCGTCCGCGGCCCGCGCCCGGTCGGTGATGTCGGCCTCGATCGCCAGCGCCTCGGCGCCGGCGCTCTCCAGCTCCCGCGCCAACGCGGCGAGCCGGTCGGCGCGGCGCGCGACGAGCGCCACCGCGGCGCCCTCCGCGGCCAGCGCGCGGGCCGTCGCCGCCCCGATGCCGGAGCTCGCGCCCGTGACCAGGGCCACGGTCCCGTCCAAACGCTGGGGCATGCCGGTGAACCTAGGGCCACGAGCCACGCGCGGCAGGCCGCGGACGCCCGGCGCGTTGGAGGGTTCTCCAATCGGATCGGCGCATCGCGTCCTCGGGGGCGGCGACGCTCCAGGGCTCGATCGCGCCGCTCACCGCAGCAGCTGCGCCCGCAGCGCGTCGAGCGTCGCGTCCTCGACGCCGATCGCGGCGAGGTAGCCCGGGATCGAGCCGTGCGCCTCGCGGATCCACGCCAGCAGCAGCTCCATCGCCTCGGCGGGGGCCTGCATGAACGCGGGCGGCTGGGCGACCATCGCGCCGGAGGGACGCGCCTCGCGCGCCCGGGCGCGGATGCGCTCCACGCGCTCCTTGGAGAGGTGGTAGTCGGCGACGATCGCGTCGTCCTCCACCCCGAGCGCGCCGAGCGTCAGCGCGGCCAGGACGCCGGTGCGGTCCTTGCCGGCGGCGCAGTAGAAGACGGCGGGCAGCCCGTCGGGCCGCGCGAGCAGGCCCAGCGCGGTGGCGATCGTCGGCGCGCCCTCGTGCAGCATGTCGCGGTAGCGGTCGCGGAGGAAGTCGTGCGGCGTGGCGATCGCGGCGGCGTCGGTCAGGTCCCAGATCCGCTCGATCATCGGGAGGTGGTGGAACGTCGTGGCCAGCGGCTCGAACGGGAACGTGCCGGTCGCGCGGACCTCGCCGTCGGTGCGCAGGTCGATCGCGGTGGTGAGGCCCAGCTCGCGGACCGTCTCGAGGTCGGCGCCGTCGAGCCGGTGGAGGGCGGCGCCGCGGAAGAGGCGCCGCCAGCGCACGACGCGGCCGTCGCGGGTCGGGTAGCCCCCGAGGTCGCGCAGGTTGAACGTGTCGACGAGCGCGATGTCGCGCATCCGGACCTCCTTGGCTGGCGCCATGTGTGAACGATCGTTAGCATACGCGACATGGAGATCTCGGCCGACGCCTTCGGCGACCCGCTGGTCACGCGCGACGCTCCGGAGCTGCCGGATCGCTTCTTCGACCGGTTCGTGTTCAACCTCCATCCGCCCGCCGACGGGCCGACCGAGCCGTCGGTGCTGCTGGGCTTCGGCGTGCACCCGCGCAAGGACGTGGCGGACGGGTTCGTCATGGTCACCGCGGGCGGCGTCCAGCGCAACCTGCGGTTCTCCACCGAGTTGAGCGCGACCGCCGGCGACGGCGCCGGGCCGGTCTCGTTCGCGGTGGTCGAGCCGATGGCGACCTGGCGCCTGGTGGTCGGGCCGAACCCGACGGGCGTCGAGCTCGACGTCGTCTGGCGCGCGACCGGCGGCGCCTGGCACGGGCCGGTCCACGTCACCCAGGGCGACGTCGCGACCGCGGCCTTCGACCACCTCTTCCAGCCCGGCCGGTACGTCGGCCGCCTGACGATCGACGGCGTCGAGACGTCGGTCGACGGCTGGTGGGGCGTGCGCGACCGCTCGCGCGGCGTGCGCACGATGTCCGGCGGCCAGGGCCTGCACCTCTGGTACCAGGCGGAGTTCGAGGACCGCGCCGTGGGCTTCCTGCTCGTCGAGGGCCGCGACCACTCGCGCCTGCTGCTGGAGGGCGGCGTCATGCACGCCGACGGCGGCGTCGACCCGATCGCCGACGTCGGCCACGACCTCGAGTTCGACGCGCAGCTGGACCTCGTCGGCGGCCGCGTCGAGGTCGTGACCGCGTCCGGCGCGCGGTACGCCATCGACGCCGACGCGCGCGCGGGCGGCGGCTACATGGCCGGCGCCGGGTACGGCGGCCACCACGGCAAGGTCGTCGGGCGCGACCACGTCGAGCACGACACCTACACCTTGGACGGCGGCGTCACGCCCAAGACGGTCGACACGTCGCTGACCGACCGCCTCACGCGGTTCTCCTGGGACGACCGTCCCGGCATCGGCATCTTCGAGTTCGCGCTGACCCGGAGCCGCTCCTACACCTACGCGCCGACGCCCCGCCCGTGAGCGCCGGCAGCGAACGCTGCCGGCGCCACGAGCGCGACCGGACCTACTTCGAGCAGGCCCCCGTCCCCGCCGGGACGACGTTCGCCGGGTCGAGGCTCTTGACGACCTTCCACTCGAAGCCGCCGCCGGGCTTGGCCTTCACCTGCCCGACGTACCACGGGCGCTCGAGCGTGTTGGAGGCGTTGAACTTCGTCGCGCCCATGATCGTGTCGTCGAAGGTGCCGCCGGTCAGCGCGGACCGCAGCGCGTCGGGAGCGGTGGAGTGGGCCTTGGCGACCGCGTCGCGCAGGACCTCGGCGGCGAGGTAGGCGTTGGCCTCGTCGTAGTTGGGCTCGCGGCCGTACTTGGCCTCGAAGCCCTTGACGAACGCGGCGTTGGCCGGGTTGTCGGCCTTGACGTCGTAGATCTGCGAGTCGTAGAAGCCGGCGGCGGGCTGCCCGATGCCGTCCCAGTTGATGTCGCTGACCATCGAGTAGCCCATGCGGACCTTCAACTGCCCCAACAACCCGAACTGCTTGGCCTGCGTGAGGAACGTCGAGGAGCCCGAGCCCGAGATCATCCCGAACATGCCGTCGGCGCCGCTGCTCTTGATCTGCGTGATCGCCGAGCCGAAGTCGGTCGTCGCGATCGGGACGTAGACGGTCTTGACGACCTGCGCCCCGGCGGCCTTGACCGCCTTGGTGATCGCCGCCGCCGCGGTGTGCCCGGTGCTGTAGTCGTACAGGATCAACGCGTACTTCTTGGCGGGCAGCGTGCCCGCCATCGAGCCGACGCCCTCCACCTGCGAGGACGTGCTCGGGATGAAGTGGAACGCCCGCGAGCTGCAGTTGTCGCCGGTCAGCGCCGCGTCCGAGCCGCTCGTGTTGAGGTAGAGCGCGCCCATCCCGGCCAGCTGGGCCTGCGTCGCGCCGACCTCCGCCGACGTGACCATCCCGGTGATCACCTTCGCGCCCTTGGACACCGCGGCGCGCGCGGCGCGCGTGCTCACCGCCGGCGTCCCGTCGGTCACGTTCTTGACGATCTCCAGCTTGTGCCCGTCCATGCCGCCGTGCGCGTTCATCTCCGCGGCCGCGTACTCCCAGCCCTTCAGGATCGACGACCCCAACTCGACCAGCGGCCCGCTCGACGGCGTGACGACCCCCACCTTGATCGGGCTCGACGACGACCCGCCGCCCCCGCCCCCGCTCCCGGCCGCCGAATCCGAGCCGCTGCCGCATCCGGCGCCCGCGGCGAGCAGCGTGCATCCCGCGACCGCGCCGAGCGCTCGCGACGTCTTCCTCCCCAACATGTCTCTCCTCCTGGGTTGACTCTGGTCCTACAGGTCCGTCACGGCGCCATCGGCAGCGCCTCGCCCACCGTGGGCGGGACGCGCACGCCGCGCAGGTCGTCGAGCGCGAGCAGCGCCGCGCCATAGGCGCCGGAGATCTGCGGCTCGTCGGGCACCGCGACCTCCAGCCGCAGCGCCTCCGACAGGAACCGCACCAGCGCCGCGTTCTTGGCCACCCCGCCGGTCATCACGACCGGCTCGCGCGGGCCGACCTGGGCGACGAGCCCGACCGTCCGGGCCGCGACCGCGCGGTGCACCGACGCCGCGATGTCCGCGATCGCGGCGCCCTGGGCGAGCAGCGAGATGACCTCGGTCTCGGCGAACGTCGCGCACATGCTCGACACCGCCACGGCGTCCGAGCCCTCCAGCGCCAGCCCGCCGATCGCCTCCAGATCGACCTCCAGCGCGCGCGCGAGCACCTCGAAGAAGCGTCCGGTGCCGCTCGCGCAGCGGTCGTTCATCGCGAAGCGGTCCACGAAGCCGTTCTCGTCCACGGCGATCGCCTTGCTGTCCTGGCCCCCGATGTCGATCACCAGCCGCACGCCCGGCCACAGCGTCGCGGCGCCGCGCGCGTGGCAGGTGATCTCGGTGAACGACCGGTCGGCGTCGGCGATCAGCCGCCGTCCGTACCCGGTGCTCACCATCCGGCCGATCGCGTCGGCGTCCAGGCCGGCGTCGGCCAGCGCCCTGTCCATCGACGCCTTCACGCCGACGCGGCTCACCGCGCCCATCCGCAGGACGCTGGTGGCCACCGGGCGGCCGTCGGCGTCCAGGATGACCGTCTTGGCGGTGGTCGACCCGAGGTCGACCCCCATCACATGGTCGGCGGACACGGCGCTGCGCTCGCTCAGGCGGCCATCCGCCGCACGTCGATGGCCTCCAACATGGCCTCCAGCCGGCTCTCCAGCACCTCGTCCTTGTAGTAGGAGTCGTCGGCGACGTCGCCCTCGAAGAACATCGTCTGGATCCCGAGCTCGCGCTGCGCCGCGGTGGCGAGCACGTGCTGCGGGTTGGCGAACGCGCGGCACGTGCGCGTCGCGTGGAAGACCGCGCCGTCGACGCCGTAGTCGGCGCAGTCGCGCAGCATCAGCTCCTCCAGCACGTGCGACCCGTGGTTGGTCGGGCACAGCAGGTAGTGCTGGGCCATGCCGAGGATCGGGTCGTCGGGGTCGATCAGGTGCGGCTCCTGCCAGAACGCGTTGTGCGTGTACCGGCCGACGACGACCGCGGCGTCGTGCTCGGCGAACTTGTTGGCCAGCCACCCGAGCCGGTTCCAGTTCATGATGCCGTCGAAGTAGAGGCGGTAGCGCTCACCCGGCAGGGCGGCGGTGCCGTCCTGGAGCCGCTGGGCGATCTCGTCGCGCACGCCCTGGAAGTAGTCGACCAGCGCCTGGTCGCCGGGCAGGAAGTTGATCGGCGCGATGCTCGCGATCCAGTCCCAGTAGGTGGCGGGCGTCGGCGCGCCCTTGCACAGCTCCATGCCCTCGCGCCGCAGCTCGGCCGCGCGCTTGATGTAGCCCATGGACTCGCGCAGCTTGTCCCAGTCGAACGGCCGGCCGGTCATCTGCTCCAGGAAGCCGATCAGGTCGTGGAGCTGGCGGGCGACGTAGCGCGACGCGTTGTCCCACTCGCGCCCGCGCAGGTAGCCGGCGTCGGGCTTGGCCGCCCACAGCATCGGCAGCGACACCTTGAACAACGGCACGTCCTTGCCGAAGACGCGGAAGGAGATCTCGTCCCACTGCTGGCCGGTGCTGCAGCCCGCGTAGGCGTTGACGAAGAAGTCCGGCGACGGCAGCTTGGACGCCAGGACCTCCTGGTCGACCATCCCGACCACGCCGCTCTGCTCGGACTCCTTGCCGCGCTGGGTCAACACCGCGCAGCCGAGGTGCGTGCGCGCGTAGGAGCACAGCTCGCCGACGTACCCGTACTCCTCCCCCGCCAGCTGCGCCGGGCCCTCCAGGTGCTGGGCGGCCAGGCGCGCGGAGAACGCCTCGCCGTGGCACCACTCGATCCCGGCGGCCTGGAAGATCGGGTTCAGCGCGGAGCCGTTGTACCAGACGACCTGCGCGCCGCGGTCGGGCGCCGTGAACAGGCGGTCCCAGTACTCCTTGACCATGGCGCCGGCCGCGCGCGTGCTCTGCAGGCGGTTGGGCTTGGGCTTGCTGACGACGTCGAGGGACATGCGGATGCGGCTCCCGGGGAGTGAGGTGGACGGGTCAGGCCGGCGCGCCGGCCGGCACGAGGTCACGGTCGCGGCGGACGCGCTCCAGCAGCGTCTCGACGCGGGTGCGGAAGGCTTCGAGCGGCAGGCCCTCGTGCTCGGTCTCGACCAGCAGGTGCGGGACGGCGCGCGCGTCGAGGGCCTTGCGCAGCTCGGGGTAGTAGAGCATGTGCGGCTCGCAGAACTTGGCCATCAGCACGATGACCGCCTCCGCCCCGCTCGCGGCCAGCGCGTCGACGAGGTAGTCGTCCCAGTCGACGTCGCGCTGCACGCGCGTCGGGCACGGCACGGTGACGTTGCGGTCCTGGTACCAGGCGGCGAGCGCGGCGAACGGGTCGCCCTCGGCGGCCACGTCGGTCGAGATGTAGCGGAACCCGTGGTAGAGGTCGTCGTCGACGACGACCGCCCCGCACTCCTCGATCGCGTCCAGCAGCGCGGGCTGCGGCGCCTGGCAGAAGTGGCCGGACAGGTGGACGCGGATGCGCTCGGGCGCGGCGCCGGCCGCGTCGACGAGGTCGTCGCGGATCGCCTCCAGGACCTCGGTGTGGCGCGCCTTGTCCATCACCATGCTCGACTTGACCAGGGCCTGCATCTGGGACGCGGTCAGCGGCGCGCGCCCGCCGCGGCGCAGCGCGTGGATCTCGCGCAGCAGCGCGCGGTTGCGGTTGAACAGCGCGATGCTCGCGGCGAGGTCGTCGTCGGCGATCGGCCGACCGGCGATCGCCTCGAGCTGCTCGCGCATGTCGCCGACCTGCTCGCGCACCTGCTCGCCCGTCCACGGCTCGTCCATCGACGGGACGAGCTGGGCGTACAACATGGGCCGGCCGTCCAGCCGCGAGCGGACGCCGTCGGCCGCGCCGAGCAGCTGGATGCAGTGGTCGACGAACAGGAAGCCGTCGAAGACGTCGAGCTGGCCCTTGGCCGCCTGGTCGGCCAGGCTGCGCGTGTAGCCGCAGTAGAACTCGAACATCAGGTTGCGACCCTCGGTGATCGCCTCGCGGCTCTCCTGGACGACGACGGGCAGCATCCCCGCGGCATGGACCAGCTCGGCCGGGAAGTTCATGGGGAACGACCCGATGACCTTGCGGTCGTGCTCGTCCTTCCAGCGCTGCGCGTAGCCCTGCGGGTCGTCGGCGATCGCCTCCAGCCCCGCGATCGCCTCGGTGGTCCGTTCCAACATATGACGCAACTGTAGACCTCATCTCGAATTGCGTCAAATGATGTCCTCGGTCGGCCGGGCGCTCCGCGCGTGCGGCATGATCCGGGCCATGGCCTCCGCGTCCGAGTCCTCCGCCGCCGTGGCGCCCGGCGCGCACGACAGCGCGCGGTCGACGCTGTTCACGATCCTCGCCGAGCTGGTGCACGCCGACGGCCGCCCGGTCTGGACCGCCTCGCTGCTGCACGTCCTGCGCGCCGCCGGCTACACCGAGCAGGCCGCGCGCCAGGCGATCGCGCGCGGCTCGGCGGCGGGCTGGATGGTCGGCGAGCGGACCGGTCGCCAGACGCGCTGGTCGGTCGCCCCCGCGTTGGCCCGCGCGTTCGACGCCGGCCCCGAGCGCGTCTTCGCGCTGAGCGCCGGCGACGGCGACTGGGACGGCCGCTGGCTGGTGCTGTTCATCTCGGTGCCCCAGGAGCAGCGCACCGCGCGCAAGCGGCTCTACGGCGCGCTGCAGTGGGCGGGCCTGGGCAACCCGACGCCGGGCCTGTGGCTGACGCCGCACACCGACCGCGCCGACGAGGTCGCGGCGGTCATCGACGAGGCCGGGCTGCGGGCGTCGGCGGTCTCGTTCGTCGGGTCGCTGGCCGAGATCGGGCTGACCGAGGCCGAGATCGTCGAGCGGGCCTGGGACCTCGACGCGGTCGCGGCCAGCTACGCGGCCCTGCTGGCGCGCTTCGGCGACCTCGACCCCGAGCCCGGCGACCCGCTGCTGCTGGCCCAGCTGGAGCTCAGCGGCGCGATCCGGCACGTCCCGTTCGTGGACCCGCAGCTGCCCGAGGCGCTGCTGCCCGGCTGGATCGGCCGCCGCGCGATGCGCCGGCTGCGCGAGGTCAACGCGGCGTGGTCGCCGGCCGCGCACGCGCGGTGGCGCGAGATCGTGGACGAGACGTCGCCGGGCGCCTGAGGCCTCCTACGCCGCCGAGATCCCGCCGTTCAGGCTGATCGCCTGACCGGTGAGCTTGGCCGCGGCGGGGCTCGCGAGGTAGAGCACGAGCGCCGCCATGTCGTCGGCCTCGACGACGCCGAGGTGGGCCATGGCCTTGGCCTTCTCGAAGATCCGCGAGCCGAACGGGCTCTCCAGCGCGCGCCGGCCCGCCGGCGTGTCGCCGATCAGCGACGGCGTGAGGACGTTGACCCGCACGCCGTCGCGCTTGGCCTCCATCGCCGCGGCGCGCGTGAACATGACGATGGCGGCCATCGCCGCGCCGATCACCGACTCGCCGACGGTCGCGACCTTGGCGGCGTCGGAGGCGACGTTGACGATGCAGCCGCCCCGCTGCGCGCGCATCGCCGGCAGCGCGGCGCGGGTCATCAGCATGGGCGGCAGCGCGAGATCGGTGAGCGTCGGCGCGAGATCCTCCAGCGCGAGGTCGACGAGCAGGCTCGGCTGCGCGAGGCTGACGGTGGAGTTGACCAGGACGTCGAGCGTGCCCAGGCGCGCGGTCGCCTCCTCGACGGCGCGCGCGGCCGCCGCCGGGTCCCCGGCGTCGACGGCCACGTAGTCGACCGCGGCATCGGGCGCGACCGCGCGGACCGCCGCGCACGCGGCGGCGCCGCGCCGCGCGTCGCGCCCCATCAGCACGAGCCGCGGCACGCCGGCCTCGGCCAGGCGACGCGCGGACGCCAGGCCGACGCCCGAGGTCCCGCCGGCGATCGCCACCCCGCTCTCGGCCAGCTCGCGCACCGTGATCCCGTCCCGCTCCATGTGGGCCCTCCTCCTCCGCACGATCGAATGGATCACAACATTTGTGATCAAGTCTCTGCGAGTGTAATATGTCGGCCGTCGGCGAGACGCACCGCGAACGGAGGAGACCAAGCGCGATGACCCCTCGACTCACCGAGTCGTTCTGGCCCGCCCGCGGCGACGCGCCGCCGCGACGACGCACGATGGCAGAGATGCTCGACGCGGCCGTCGCTCGACGTCCGGACGCGGCCGCGCTGGTCGACGGCGCGGCGCCCGAGCGCCGGCTCACCTACCGCGAGCTGGACGAGCGCGCGCGCCGGATCGCCGCCGTCCTGCTCGAGCGCCTCGCGCCCGGCGACCACCTCGCGCTGTGGGCGCCCAACAGCATCGACTGGGTCTGCGTGCAGTTCGGCGCCGGGCTGGCCGGCGTCGTCCTCGTGACGGTCAACCCCGCCTACCAGCGCGACGAGCTGCGCCACGTGCTCGTCCAGTCGCGGGCGCGGATGCTCGTGCACGCCGAGGAGCACCGCGGGCGCGACCTGGCCGCGGTCGCCGCCGGCGCGGCGGAGGGCGCGGCGACGGTGGAGCACGTCGAGGCGCTGGCGGCGCTGCTGGCGCGGGCCGACCGGACGGCGCCGCTCGCGGTCCTGCCCGCGGTCGCGCACGACGCCGTCGCGCAGATCCAGTACACGTCGGGCACGACCGGCGTCCCGAAGGGCGCGATGCTCACCCACGGCGGGATCGCGGTCGCCTACACGCAGGTCGCGCGCGGCGCGGGCGTGACGCCCGACGAGCCGCCGACGTGGATCAACGCCATGCCCTTGTTCCACTGCGGCGGCGCCGGGGTGGCGACGATCGGCACGGTCTCGCACGCGGGCACGCAGGTGGTGATGCCGGCGTGGGACGCCGGGACGTTCCTGGCGCTGGCCGAGGCCGAGCGCGGGACGATCACGCTCGCGGTGCCGACGATGCTCGTCGGGCTGCTGGAGCACCCGTCGCGGGCGGGACGCGACCTGCGCTCGCTGAGCACGATCCTCACCGGCGGCGCGACCGTGCCGCGCGACCTCGTCCTGCGCGTCGAGCGCGAGCTGGACGCGCGCGTGCTGATCACCTTCGGCCAGACCGAGTCGCACGGGACGATGTGCATGACGCGGCCGGGCGACGCGGTCGACGACATCGCCGCGACCGTCGGCTACCCGCTCGACCACGTCGACGTCCGGATCGCCGATCCCGACACCGGCGCGACGCTGCCGATCGGCGCGCTGGGCGAGATCCAGGTCCGCGGCGGCCAGGTGATGTGCGGCTACCACGCCGACGAGGAGGCCACGGCGGCGGCGATCGACCCGGACGGCTGGCTGCGCTTCGGCGACCTGGGCACGATGGACGAGCGCGGCTACCTGCGGGTCGTCGGGCGGCTCAAGGACATGATCATCCGCGGCGGCGAGAACATCTACCCGCGCGAGATCGAGGACGCGCTGATCGCGCACCCCGACGTGTCGGAGGTCGCGGTCGTCGGCGTGGCCGACCCGACCTGGGGCGAGGAGGTCGCGGCGGTCGTGCGGCCGGCGCCGGATCGCGACGCGCCGCTGGACGTCGACGTCCTGCACGCCTTCTGCCGCGAGCGCCTGGCCGGGTACAAGTGCCCGCGGCTCTGGTACGTCGTCCCGACGTTCCCGGCGACGCCGTCGGGCAAGGTCCAGAAGCACCGGCTGGCGGACATGATCGCCGCCGGCGACCTCGAGCCGGTCGCGTCCTATCAGCGCCCGCCGCGCGCCGCCGACACCGCGCAGGTCGGCTGAGTGCCCGGCGTCCTGGACGGGACCCGCGTCCTCGAGCTGGCCGGGATCGGCCCCGGCCCCCATGCGGCGATGCTGCTCGCCGACCTCGGCTGCGACGTCGTGCGCGTGGAGCGCCCGACCGCCGCGCCGGCGGCGGTCCCCGCGGAGCAGGACTACGTGCTGCGCAACCGGCGGTCGGTCGGGGCCGACCTGAAGGACCCGGACGACCGCGACATGGTGGTGTCGCTCGCCGACCGCGCCGACGTGCTGCTGGAGGGCTACCGACCGGGCGTGGCGGAGCGGCTCGGGCTCGGGCCCGACGTCCTGCTGGAGCGCAACCCGCGCCTGGTCTACGGCCGCATGACCGGCTGGGGGCAGGACGGACCGCTGGCGCGCGTCGCCGGCCACGACATCAACTACCTGGGGCTGACCGGCGCGCTGGCGATGATCGGCCGGGAGGGCGAGAGGCCGCTGGCGCCGCTCAACCTCGTCGGCGACTACGGCGGCGGGTCGCTCTACCTCGTGATCGGGATCCTCGGCGCGCTGCTGGAGCGGACGCGCTCGGGACGCGGGCAGGTCGTCGACGCGGCGATGGTCGACGGCGTCAGCTCGCTGATGGCCATGTACTGGAACATGGTCCAGCACGACGCGTGGACGCTGGACCGCGGCACGAACACGACCGACGGCGGCGCGCCGTTCTACGACACCTACGCGTGCGCCGACGGCCGCTTCGTCGCCGTGGGCGCGGTCGAGCCGCAGTTCTACGCGGCGTTGTTGCGGGTGCTGGGGCTGGACGGCGAGTCGCTGCCGGCGCAGATGGACCGCGCCGGATGGCCGCGGGTGCGCGCGCGGTTGACGGAGGTCTTCGCGACGCGCCCGCGCGACGCGTGGACCGAGGCCTTCGCGGGCGTCGACGCCTGCGTCACACCGGTGCTGGCGCTCGACGAGGTGTCCGACGACGCGCACCTCGCCGCGCGCGGGACGATCGCGGTGGCCGACGACGGCGAGCGCCTGCCCGCCGCCGCGCCGCGCTTCTCGCGCTCGGACGCGCCGCCGGTCCGCGCCCCGAGCGCGCCGGGGGCGGACACGGCGGCGGTGCTCGCCGACTGGGGAACCAGGGCCCGAAGCTGAGGCGCCCAGGCCGCGCGCGGCCGGGCCGGCACATTCGTCGCCCATCCTACTATCGGAAAGACGACGTTCCACGGGCGGAAGAGATAGCCTGCCGGGTCATGGCCGTGACCTGGAAGCCCGGTGCAGGCGAGTACACCGACATCCGCTACGAGCTCAGCGGCGACGGCATCGCGAAGATCACGATCAGCCGCCCGGAGGTGCGCAACGCCTTCCGGCCGCACACGCTCGTCGAGGTCGGCGACGCGCTGACGCACGCGCGCGAGAACGGCGACGTCGGGGCGATCATCCTCACCGGCGAGGGTCCGGACGCGTTCTGCTCGGGCGGCGACCAGAACGTCCGCGGCGACACGGGCTACGTCCCGGAGGGCGCGAAGGTCGGGCGCTTCCACGTCACCGACCTGCAGGTCCAGATGCGGCGGCTGCCCAAGCCGATCGTCGCGATGGTCGCGGGCTACGCGATCGGGGGCGGGCACATCCTGCACCTGTGCTGCGACCTGACGATCGCCGCCGACAACGCGCGCTTCGGCCAGGTCGGGCCGCGGGTCGGCTCCTGGGACGGCGGCTTCGGCGCCTCGCTGCTGCGCGACCTCGTCGGCACCAAGAAGGCCAAGGAGGTCTGGCTCCTGTGCCGCCAGTACGACGCCCAGCAGGCCTTGGACATGGGGTTGGTCAACGCGGTCGTGCCGCTGGAGCGCCTCGAGGAGGAGACCGTCTCCTGGTGCCGCGAGATGCTGAGCCTGTCGCCGTTCGCCCTGCGGCTGGTGAAGTCGTCGTTCCACGCTCACGAGGACGGCTACGCGGGGATCCAGCAGCTGGCCCACGACGCCAACCTGTTGTTCTACGCGTCGGATGAGGCCAAGGAGGGACGCGAGGCCTACATGGCGAAGCGCGCTCCGGACTTCTCGCGGTTTCCCCGGCGACCCTAGGCCCGCCCCACCCCGTCCAGATGCCGTTCCAGCACGTCGGCGGTCGCGTGCGCCGGACGGTCGGCGCGGAGGATCGCGTGGCGCGCGGCCGGGATCTCGTCGCGCGTCGTCCACCGGGCGCGCAGGCGCGCCGCGATCTCGGGGCCGGCGTCGGAGGCCGCGCGCGCGAGCGCGGCCGCTGCCAGCTCGCGCTCAAGGCGGCGGATGGCGACCGCCTGCGCCCGGCCCAGCCTCGCCGTCGACCGTGTCAGCCGACCACTGGAGCAGGAAGATGTCGACCGTTCCCCATACCGCCTCCTCCGTCGAAGGCGCCGCGCCGCCCTCGCCCGCGTCGAAGGCAAGGTCGCCGATGGCGCCGCCTACTGGCTGGTGCCGGCCGGCACCTACATCACCTTCGGGTTCTTGTGGTACTTCTCGGCCAAGGAGAAGCTCCTCGACCAGAACGGCCACATGCCCGCCGGGTTGGCCAAGGAGCTCAAGGGCAGCTTCCTGGCGTCGGTGCCCGGCCTGAACGCGGCGTGGCTGCTGCTGGGGATCATGGAGGCGATCGGGTTCGTGCTCGTCGCCGCCGGCCTCCTGGCCGGCGAGTTCCTCCCCGCCCGGCGCAAGCCGCTGTTGCTGACCGGCCTGGGGTGGTCGATCTTCACCTTCGCCGCGATGGCGGCCGCCAACGACGTCGTCGGCGACTTCAGCACGGTCGCCGAGCTGTTCACCTCCTTCACCGGCACGGTGCTGGTGATCGCGCTGGTCCTGCTGATGCCGCCCTACCGCGAGCGTCACTGGCTCACGCGCTTCACGGACCGCTAGGCAGCTCGGCCGTCGCGCCCGGGCACGACCGCTCGCCTCGCGGCCGCGCCATGCCCGTCCACTCCGCCCATCCGCCGCAGGCCGTCGACCCGAGGCGTCGGTCGACCGGCTGCTCGCCGATCTCTCCAGCCGGCGCGACGGGCTGACCTCGCGCGAGGCGCGGCGGCGCCGGTCGCCGCCGCCGGCGCCGGGCCGCTGGAGGGCACGCTCACGCAAGGGTCGATGGCGGCCCGATGCGCGTGGTGCTCTGCGACGACGTCCGCAAGTTCATCACCTACATCTTCCCACGCGCCCGCCGAGGCGCTGCCCTTCGTCGTCTTCGTCCTCGCCGGCCGGCCATCGACCTCGGCACCGACACCGTCCCCGCGCTCGCGCTCGCGCTCGGCCGCGAGCCGGCCGAGCCCGGGATCATGAGACGCCCGCCGCGGCCGCGACGGTCCGGGATCGTCCAACGCGCGATGCTCGAGCGCGCCTGGCTGCGCATGGGCCTGGTCGAGGCCGTCCTGGCGATGCTCGGCTTCCTCGTCGTCCTGCCGGCCGCGGGCTGGTCGCCCCACGCCCCCACCGGCGCCGGCCATCCGCTGCACCACGCCTACCGGCTCCGACGAGCTCCATCGCGCGTGGGCCCGCCGCGAGGAGCGGCCGCTTGGCGAGGCCTCCGTCCGCCGGCGAAGCAGGACGTAGGCGATCGCATCGGAAGCGCCCGGCAACCCGGTCCGCCATCACACCCGCCGCGACGAGCGCCGCATGCGGTTGGACGGTCTCAGCCCGCGAAGCGCCCCGGACGTAGGCGCCGGCGGCGAGCAAGTCGTCGATCACCTCCAGCGCGGCCCGACGCGTGGTCTGCTTCCGCGCCTGGCGTAGGCCCGCGACGCGAGTTCGCCAACCTCCCGAGAGCCTTCGCTGGTCTTCGTGGGGCGCGTTGCCCACGTTGCCCCAAGCGACTCCGAGCGACCGGCGATGGCTACGAACTTGCGCCTACTTCTTGCGCTTGGGCGCGCAGGTCTTGTACTTGCGTGCGAGCGTCAGCGTCTTCTTGGTGGACAACGTGACCTTGACGGTGACCGTGTAGGTGCCCTTGGGCAGGCCGGTCAGCGTGATCGGTGCGTGGGCCCGGGAGCCGGTGTAGGACATGGCCTTGCGGCCGGTCACCGAGACCGTGGTCCTGGCGATCGTCGTGCCCTTGGGCGCATGGAGCGTGATCTTGAGCGTGCGGCGGCTGGTGCAGGACTTCGACGCCGCCGGCAGCGCGATGACGCTCGCGGCGTTCGTGGTCGCCGGCTTGGACCCGGGCACGGGCTTGGACGCCGGCGTCGGCGAAGGCGTCGGCGAAGGCGTCGGCGAAGGCGTCGGCGTAGGCGAAGGCGAAGGCGTCGGCGTCGGCGTCGGCGAAGGCGTCGGCGCGGGCGGCACCGGCGGTGCGCTGATCGTGATCGTCGCGGTCGCGCTCGTCGCGTTCCCGGCGGCGTCGGTCGCCGTCGCGGTCACCGTGTAGGTCCCGGCCACGGCGAACGCGTGCGTCACCGCGGCGCCGCTGGTCGCGGGCGTCCCGTCCCCGAAGGACCACGACACGCCGACTCCGCCGCCGGCGTCGGACGTCGTCACCGAGAAGGGCACGTCGTCGCCGGCCGTCGCGCCCGCGGGCACGGCCAGCGACAGCGTCGGCGGCGTCACGTCGTCCAGCGCCGCGCGGACCCGCGTGACCGTCGTCCCGTCCTTGGAGAGCCAGACGGTCGTCGCGTCGCCGGTCGGCGAAAGCGCGACGATCGGGCTCGACGCGCTGTCGGCCTGCGCGGTGAGGTCGGTCATCGCGTCCCAGGAGAGCCCGGAGAACCGGTCCACGCGGACCGTGTAAGGCGGGTACGGCGGACCGCCGTCGATGCGGTCGGTGTCGGCCCAGACGGCCCGCACGACGCCGCCCGGCGCCGCGGCGAGCGAGAGCGTCGTCGCATATCGATCAGCGCCGCTCAGCGCCGGCGCCGGCGACCACGGTCCGGATCCCGTGGCGCGGTGCGCGGCGACGACCACTTGGCGCTTCAGCGACGCGTCCTCGGAGAGCCATGCCAGCGTCGCCGCACCGTCGCCGGTCTCGGCGAGCGTCGGCGTGAAGAGGTTCGTGCCTGCCCCGACCTGCGCCGGGGCGCTCCCAGCGCTCGCTCCGGGCGCCAGCGTCGCGGCCTCGACGGCGCCGTGGGTCGTGTCGGTCCATGCGGCGGTCGCCACCCCGCCGGAGTCGATCCCGAGGCCGATCGTGCCCGCGCCGATGGTGTCGCCCGGCGTCGAGACGTCCACCGGTGCGCTCCAGCTCGAGGACCCCGCCGCGCGGAGCGCCACCCGCGCGGTCCCCGGGCCGTTGTAGGAGGTCGTGTCCAGCGGGTTGCGCCAGGACACGGCGGCGTCGCCGGCGGCGTCCTCGACCAGCCGGGGCTGGGGCGACGGGTTGGCCGGGCCGCCGGCCGCCACCGTCGAGATCGCACTCCAGATGCCGTCGTGCGGGCGGTCGACGACGTCGACCGCGGGGGACGCGTCGTTGTACGGCCACCACGCGACGGTCGTGTCACCGGCCGCGTCCATGGCGACGGTCGGCGCGCCCGCCGCCGATCCGTCTTGCCCGAACGCCGTGGCCGGCGAGAGGTCACTCGGCGCCGACCAGGTACCGCCCGCGCCGCGAACGACCGTCTGGATCTTCGTGTTGTAGGTCGACGGCGCCCCGGAGGCGGCCGACGCCGCCCAGGCGACCGCCGCGTCGCCGGATCCGTCGAGGGCGATCGCGGGGGTCTGCGGAGACGTCAAGTCCGGGTCGGACACGGCCACCGGCGCCGACCATGCTCCGCCCGCCGGCCGCGTCGCGACCATGACCTCGCTCTTGGGCGAGGTGGTGGTCTGGATCCAAGCGGCGATCGCCGTGCCGTCGGCCCCGACGGCCAGCGCGGGCGAGAAGGTGGCGGTGGCCGGGTCGGACAGCAGCGTGGACGAGGGCAGCGCGCTTGCCCCCGCGGGCAGCGCGAACGCGGCGAGGGCCGCGACGACGACGGGACGACAGAGCGACATGCCCTACTTGCCCTTCTTCCTCGTGGACGACGACTTCTTGTAGGTCAACTTCAACCTGAAGGACTTGGCGATCGGCCTGCGGCCGGCACCGGTGACCTTGACCGTCACGGTCGCGGTCAGCGTGCGCGCCCTCTTCAGCGCCTTCAGGCCCGAGGCGTTCAACCTGATCGCGACGCTGCCGTGCGCGCCCGGCTTGAGCGTCAGCCTGCCCTTCCCGATCGTCTGCGGCTTGGGCCTCTTCCTGGCCTTGGCGACCGCGGCGCTCTTGTGTGCCTTGCCGCCCGAGGGCGGCACGATCGTCGCGGTCGTCGCCACCGTGCACGACGCCGCCGCCACCGAGGAGCACGTCACGACCGCGGGCAGCGTGATGGACCCCTTGCCGTCGGTTGTCACCTTGCCGGCCCTCGTCGTCACGCCGGTCGTGGCCGTGCCGGAGGGCGCCGGCGACGCGGGCCTCCCGGGCGCGGGCGGCGACGGCGTCCCGTCCTGCGGGGCAGGCGGCGCCGCCGCGGCGAGCACCGGCACGTTGATGGAGAACTCGCTCGTCACACCCGGCGCGCCGCCGCCCGGCACGGTCGTCGCGGTCGCCGACACGAACCGCGCGCCAGCGGGCGGCGCGGGGAACGTCCCGCCCACGTCGGCGTCGCCCGCGCCGTCGGTGGTCACCGAGAGCCGTCCGACCGCGCGCTGGCCCTCGCCGGCGCCGAACGGGTTCTGGGCGTCGTCGGCGAACACCTCGATGATGTAGGCCATGCTCGGGCGGCCGTGCAGCGTGCCGGTCACGCTCATCTGCCCGCCGCCGACCGCGGCCTCCGTCAGCACCGGCGCGTTCTGGACGTCGTTGGTGCCCGCGTCGGGCTGCGTGCGGTCCTGGGGGTCGATCCCGTAGCCGAACCCGCCGACGTTGGTGGCGTCCGGCGCGGTCGAGGCGCTCGTCACGAGGTCGAGGCCCAGGCCGGGGATGCCGGTCAGGTTCGTCTCGGTGAAGTTCTCGTTGTCGTAGATGACGTTGCCCAGCACCTGGGCGGTCGGGTGGTGGGAGGCCGAGCCGAGCAGCCAGATCCCGGCCGCGCGCGAGTGCTCGACGTCGTTGGACTCGATCCGCAGGCCGTGCTCGTCGCCGATCGCGGTCAGCGGCAGCGAGTTGGCGGTGAAGCGGTTGCCGATCACCGTCTCGCCGGTGCCCGGGATCGTGGAGACGTCGGCGCTGTGCGCGTTCAGGCCCGCGGTCGTCAGCGCGTCGACCGCGCCGAGCGCCGCGTCCTCGTTGGGCTGGCCCAGCGCGGCCTGCTTGCCCGCCTCGCCGGCCACCGCCGGGTTGACCTGCGCCTGCCTGAGGTCGTCGGTCGACGGGTCGGTGTTGGCGAGCAGGACCCCGAAGCCGTCGTTGGTGAACGTATTGGGTTGATCGGTGGTGCCGATCGCCGTCCCGGCCGAGCCGCCGTCGACGACCGCCAGCGCGTTGGCGGTGAACCCGTTGCCGCGCACGGCCAGCCCGGTGCCCCCGTTGGCCAGCACGCCGAACGCGTTGCCCTGGATCGTGTTGCCGGCGACAACCACGTCCTGCGCGGGTGCCGTGCCGTCCGCGCTCGCGTTCCCGGCGTAGAGCACACCGAAGCCGCCGCCGAGGCCCGCGAGGTCGGCGGTGGCCAGCGCGCCGAACGCCGGCGGCTCGTCGCTGCCGATCGTGTTGGCGGTGATCGCGTCGCCGTGGAGGTGGTCGCCGCCGAGCGCGATCCCCGTGAAGTCGCCGAGCACGCGGTTGCCCCTGACCGACACGCCCTCCGCGTCGGCCAGCAGGACGCCGATGACGTCGTGCAGGCCGAGGCCGTGGGCGATCACGTCCGGCAGGCGCTGGTCGGCGTCGTCACCGAGCAGGTTGTCGTGGATCGACGGCGCCGCGACGCCGGTGCCCGCGATCGTCACGCCGGCCAGCTCGCCCTGGAAGCGGTTGCTCTCGGCGTCCAGGCCGGTGACGGTCCCGGCGGCCAGCAGCCCGAACATCCCGCCGAAGTCGGGCAGCGCGCTCGTCCCGTCGGCCGCCGCGCCGAACACGTTGCCGGAGACCGTCAGGCCGTGCACCACGCCGCCCGCCGTGCCGACGCCGATCAGGTCGCCGCTGATGACGTTCGCGGTGTCGATCGCGACGCCGGAGACCGCGGCGCCGCCGGGTGCGATCAGCACGCCGGCCGCGCTCAGCGTCGTGTCCACGGCGGGGTTCGGCGACGCGGGGCCGTCCGGGTCCAGCGCGTTGAAGCCCGCGCCGTGGACGCCGATCAGGTTGCCCATGACGTGCGCCCCCGAGGACGCGGAGCGCAACAGGATCCCCGCGCCGTAGCCGGGCGCGGCGCTCGCGAAAGCGTCGGCGCCGCGGTGGCCCGCGAGCCCGTGCAGGTACGTGTACAGCCCGGTCGCGTCGCCGTCCTCGAAGAAGACGTTCCCGGGCAGCGTGCCGGACGGGCCGACCGCGACGCTGTCGGCCGCCACCTCGGCACCGACGTGATCCTTGACCAGGACGCTGTCGGCCAGCGTGCTCTGCGCGCCGCCGAGCTTGACGCCGTCGCCGCCGAAGCGCGTGACCTCCAGGCCGCGGACCGCCGAGCCCGCCGCCCCCGCTGCCAGCTCGATCCCGTCGGCCGACGCGCCCGCGCTCGTCCCGTCGAGGATCGCGCCGATCTTGCGTGTGCCCGCGACCAGCGGGCTGGGCTGCGTCGTGGCGTCGAGGTCGACGGGCGCCGTGATCGCCGGCAGCGGCGAGGCCGGCGCGATCGTCGGGATCCCGGAGCCGGCGCCGGTGACGTCGAAGGTGACCGGCGTCTTGGTCGACGAGCCGTCGTGGTTCAGCTGCTGGATGGCAGCCCGTAGCGTGCAGGTATTCTGAGCGGTCAGGCAAGCGCCGTCCGTGAGGTCCTTGTCGGACTGGTCGCCGGTCGAGTCGACGACGTAGCCCATCTTCAGGACGAACCCGTACTCGCCGTCGTCGTCGTAGCCGACGCCGGCGACATCGCCGTTGTCGTTCATCGCCAGCGCGTCGAAGAGCGTGTTGTCGTGCGCCGGGTCGACGAGCGAGTTGAGGTCGACGACCCTGCCGTCCGGCTGCTGGACCGCGGCGTGCAGGTTCGGCGCGCCGCCGCCGGTGGCGACGTCGATCGTGCCTGCCAGCGCGTGCTTGGCGTTGACCGCGTTGTAGCCGGCGAGGCCCGTGAGCAGGTGGTCGGTGCCGTCGGCGGTGCGCAGGTAGTTGGTGCGGTCGTCGACGTCGCCCTTGTAGCCGAGCACCGCCCCGTCGGGGGCGAGGTCGTTCATCACCGTGATGTCGGACGAGAAGCCGCCGAGGATCGTCGCGCCGCTGGGCACGGGCGTGAGGTCGATCGGCGTCCCGGCGGCCGTGGGGCTCGCGCCCGACCAGAGGTACCAATGGTCGCCACCCGCGCCATCGACCTTGCCCAGGATCTTGGAGCCGTCCGCGGTGATCGCGCCCGCGTGGGTGACGTACGCGTCGCCGGCGGGATCGCTCGCGTTGCCCCACCCGACGCCGCTCAGCGACCCGTTGTTCCACTCGAAGCCCGTGAAGCCGTGCGGGTTGTCGCCCTCGGTCTGGCCGACGATCGCGCCGGTGTCGGAGATGTCCTCGGAGTAGGAGTAGTCGTACACGTCGGGGTCGTGGGTGAGCGGGCTGATGACCTGCGGGGCGCCGGTCGGCGACGACCAGGTGACCGCGTGGGTCACGAAGACGCTGTTGGCGTCCTCCTGCTGGGTCATGCCGGCCATCCGGCCCGAGGCGTTGATCGCCGCGACCTGGGTGCCCGAGCCCTGCAGGCGCGTCAGCGCCCCGGACGGCGCGGTGGTCGTGATCTGCCACTCTCCCGCACCGTCGACGGTGCCGTCGCCATCGTCGGACAGGTCGGTGATCTCGCCGACGACCTGGTCCTTGGCGTTGATGCCGTTCGGGACGAAGTCGGTGACCCGGTAGAGCTGCGCCGCCTGCGCGGACCCGGCCATGGCGGCCAGCAGCAGGATGGGCACGACCGGCGCGAGGCGTGCGCCGCGGCGGAGGAGGGCCATGCCGCGACATTAGGCACGTGGCCGTTCCGCTTCCCGGACGAGAGCGACCTGACGCCAGGACGAGCGCGCACCGCCCGCGATGGAGTTGCAGTCTTCCGGTCCATCGATATGGTTTCCCACGCAACGAACGGCGGGTCAGGACGAGAAACAAGGACGGATGCCGTGCCGCAAGCCCCCCAGCGCTGGACGACGGAGAGGATCCCCGCGCCAGAACAGTTCGCCTTCTGGCGCGACGTGGTATGGGAGGCCTTCGTGCCCGTGTCTCCGGTGCGCGCCACAGACGACGGGCCATTTCGCGGCAGCGTGACGGCGCGATCGATCGGACGGATCGGCCTCTCGCGGATCGTCTCGGACGCGCAGACCGTCCACCGCACCGAGGCGCAGGTGCAGCGCAACCCGGGCGACGTCTTCTTCCTCAACCTGCCGCTGACCCGCGCGACGCGGGCAACGCAGGACGGGCGCAGCGCCGAGCTGGCCCGTGGCGACTTCACGATCGTCGACAGCACGCGCCCGTTCGACCTCGGCTTCGCTGAGCCCTTCGAGCAGCTGTCGTTCACGATCCCGCACGCCGCGCTGGCGCCGCTGCTGGTCGATCCCGTCGGTGCGACCGCGAGACCGGTGCGCGGCGACCGCGGGCTCGGCGCCGTGGCCAGCAGCGCCCTGCGGGCGGCGGCGACCGTGCCGATGGCGCTGGACAGCGCGGCGGCGACCACGCTGGGCGACCACCTCGTCGGCCTCGTCGCGCTCGCGCTCGGCGGCGTCGCCGCGGCGGTCCGCTCGCCCTCCTCGGGCGGCCCCCGCCTCACCGCCGGCACCCTGCTCGAGCTCGCGCGCGACGAGGTCGAGCGCTCGCTCGACGACGCCGAGCTGACGCCGGCCGACGTCGCCGACCGCGTCGGGATCTCGACGCGCTACCTGCACCGGCTGTTCTCCGACGATGGCCTGAGCTTCGGGCGTTGGCTCCTGGCCCGCCGCCTGGAGCGTGGCGCCGAGGCCCTGGCCGACCCCGCGCGCGAGCACTGGTCGGTGACGACCATCGCGATCGAACACGGGTTCGCCGACCCTTCCTACTTCGCCCGTGCCTTCAGGACGCGCTTCGGCGTCACGCCACGCCAGTGGCGCGCGGCCGCCCTCAGCCCCCGCGGCTGACCGCACACGCCGGCCGGACGACAGTGCACATCGCCTGTGCGCTCTCGTCCCTGACGGGACGTCCCGGTCCCAGGACACTTCCCGGTCATGCCACGGCTCCGCACCACGGAGCAACTGCCTCTGCGCGGTCGCGCCCACCGTCGCCAACCCGGACGGCACGACCACCCGCGAGATCGACATCGACGCGGCGGCAACCGGCCCACAGGGCGGCTACGTGATCGTCCCGTGCTCGCCACCGACCACCGACGCCGACCCTCAAGCACCTCGCGATCAAGGGCACCACGGTCTCCTGGACCGAGGGCGGCACGCCGGTCTTGAGGGTGTACGGGTCCTAGGCCATGACACGTCTGCTCACCATCGCGCTCGCCTGCGATCCGGGCGGGGCCTGCTGGGCGGCGGGCTACAACGCCAACGACGCCGTCCTCGTGCGCGTATCGCACGACGGCGTCCCCGGCACGCCGATCGAGATCGCCGACATGGCCGCCGTCGACGATCTCTCCTGCCCCACCGCCGGGTTCTGCGAGGCCGTCGGCGGATCGCTGACCACGCAGCTCGGGACGGTCGTCTTCTCGCTCACCAACGGGTCGGTGGGCGACCGCCACCTCATCGCCGGCCGCGCCGCACGGCGTCGCGGGCACGCTGAGCATGAACGGCGTCGACTGCCCGGCCGTGGGCAGCGGCCTGGCCGCACGTCCCGGGGACCAAGTCCCTCGACGGCGTCGCGATGACGAGCGGCGACTCGTGGATCGCGGTCGGTGACGCGGCCGGCAGCTACGGCGTGGGCGCGGTGGTCTCGAGCGCGACGGTCCCACGTTGAGCGAGAGCGGCGCCCTGCCGTCCGGGCTGACGTTCGACGCGATCACCGGCACGTTGTCGGGCACTCCCCGCATCGCCGGGACGTGGGGCTTCTCGGTCACCGCCACCAACGGCGCCGGGCCCGACGCCACGGTGCCGGTCGCGATCACGGTCGCCCCGCCACTGAGCGGCGGCGACGGACCTGGCGCGGAGCCCGCCGGCGGCGAGCTCTCCGCGCCGGGCGGCGGCACGCCCGCGGGCAGGACGGCGAGCGTCTCGCTCGGCGCGCCGACGACCTCCGGGACAACCGCGCGGCTCGTCCTCGTCTGCACCGCCCCGGTCGGGGACAGCTGCCCGATCTCGGCGACGTTCACCGCCGTCGAGACGATCCAGGACGGCCAAGTCATCGGGATCGCCGCGCGCCACAAGCGCACCAGGAAGACCGTCACGCTCGGCACCGCCAGGATGACCGTCCAGGCTCACGTCTCACCTCCTAGGCACGCACCAAGCGAATGTCCTCGTCGGCGAGCAGCGTGGAGAGCTCGAAGCTGCCGCCCGTCAGCGCCCCTTGGCTGCGCCTGACCTTGGTTGTTGTCGTCATCGACTTGGGCTCGGGTCTGGCGGGCGTTCAGGGCTCAGCCGTCGACCACGACGACCTCGAGGCGGCGCGGGCCGTGGACGCCCTCGACGCGGCTGAGCTCGATGTCGGAGGTCGCGGACGGTCCGGACACGAGCGTCAGGGGGTGGCCGGCGACGAGCGCCGGGCCGATCCTGCGGAACGCCTCGGCCGTGGTCCCGACGACCTGCGTCGCCTGGACGACGCAGACGTGCAGGTCGGGCACGAGCGTGATCAGCCGGCGCCCGCTGAGCGGGCCGCCGTCGAGGATCACCGTGCCGGTCTCGGCGATCGCCAGCGCGCAGCCGGTGACGACGCCGTCGACGACGTCCAGCGCGCGCGGGGACAGCGCGGCGTCCGTCACGCTGCCGTCGCGTGGGCGCCAGTCGACCGGCACGCCGTCGGCGACGACGACCCGGCGCGCGCCGTGCCGCGTCAGCGCGGCATCGACGGTCGCCCCGACGCGCGCCGCGCCATCGCACCACGTCACGGTCGCGCGGTAGTCCGCCACGCGCTCGGCGAACAGCGCGGCGGCGTCCACGGGCCCGGCGGCGCGCGGCCGCGTGGCCGGCGCGTCCGGGACGGGGTCCACGACCGCCGGCGCCGCGGCCAGCGCCGCCCGCAGCCGGCCCAGGATCTCGTCGCGCGCGGTCACGCTCACCGCTTCCGCCACCAGTCGCGGAACGACTCCGGGGCGGGCAGCGGCAGGTCGCGCGACGCCGTCCAGCCGCCGAGGCCCGGTGGCGGGCGGTGGCCGCCGCCGCCGTACATCCGCTCCAGCGGAGCGCGGCCGGCTCGGGCCGCGCGCTGGGCGGCCTCATAGCGCCGGCGGCCGCCGAAGACGCGGGCCATGGCCTCCATCGCCAGCCGCTCGCCCGCGGCGACGTCGCCGCGCCGTGCCCGCTCGACGATCTCCGAGCGCAGGTGGACGAGCACCTCGGGGATCGGGATCTTCACCGGGCAGACGTCGCCGCACGCCCCGCACAGCGTCGAGGCCCACGGCAACGAGCTGACCGGACCGCGCAGGCCCTCCAACTGCGGCGCGACGATCGCCCCGATCGGGCCCGGGTAGGTGTGCCCGTAGGCGTGCCCGCCGGTGCGCTCGTAGACCGGGCAGACGTTCAGACACGCCGAGCAGCGGATGCAGTGCAGCGCCTGGCGCCCGACCGGGTCGGCCGCGACGCCGGAGCGCCCGGCGTCGACGAGGACGAGGTGGAACTCCTCCGGGCCGTCGCCCGCCGTGACGCCCGTCCACATCGAGGTGTACGGGTTCATGCGCTCACCGGTCGAGGACCGCGGCAACAGCTGCAACATGATCGACAGATCGTCGATCGACCGCACGAGCTTCTCGATCCCCATCACCGTGATCAGCACGCGCGGGATCGTCGTGCACATCCGCCCGTTGCCCTCGGATTCCACGACGCAGACCGTGCCGGTCTCGGCCACCGCGAAGTTGGCCCCGCTGATGCCGACGCGCGCGCTCAGGAAGCGCTCGCGCAGGAAGCGCCGCGCCGCCTCGGCCAGCGCCTCCGGCTCGTCGGTCAGATCCTCCGTCCCGGGCAGCGTGCGCCGGAAGAGCTCGCGGATCTGCTCGCGGCCGTGGTGGATCGCCGGGACGAGGATGTGCGACGGGCGGTCGCCGGCGAGCTGGACGATCAGCTCGGCCAGGTCGGTCTCGTAGGGCGTGATCCCCGCGGCCTCCAGCGCGTCGTTGAGCCCGATCTCGTCGGTCGTCAAGGACTTCACCTTGACGACCTCCTCGGCGCCCTCGGCCGCGACCAGCTCGACGACGATCGCGTTGGCCTCCGCGGCGTCACGGGCCCAGTGCACGGTCCCGCCCTGCTCGGTCACGCGCCGCTCCAGCAGCTCCAGCAGCTCGGGCAGCTCGGCGACGACGCGCTGCTTGACCGCACGCCCGCGCGCCCGGAGCGCCTCCCAGTCGCCGACCTCGCCGACGACCTCCGCGCGCTTGGCCCGGATCGCCTGGGTCGCGCGGCGCAGGTTGGTGCGCAGGACCGGGTCGCGCAGCGTCTCGCGGGCCGCCGCCGGGAACTTCTCAGCGTTCCGGGTCATGCCACCGACGCCAGGATCTCGGCCAGGTGCGGCGTGGCGATCGGCAGGCCCTGGCGCTCGATGCCGCCGCGCAGGTGCATCAGGCAGGAGCTGTCCAGCGCGGTGCACGCCTGGGCGCCCGCCGCGGTCAGCGCCGCCAGCTTGTCCTCCATCATCGCGCTGGAGGTCTCCGCGTTCTTGAGCGCGAACGTGCCACCGAAGCCGCAGCAGCCCTGCGCGTCGGCGATCTCCACCAGCTCGATCCCCGCGACAGCGCGCAGCAGCCGCAGCGGCGCCTCCCCCACGCGCAGCAGCCGCAGCGAGTGGCAGGTCGGGTGGTAGGCCACCCTGAACGGGTAGCGCGCGCCGACGTCCTCGACGCCCAGCTCGTCGACGAGGAACTGCGACAGCTCGAAGACGCGCGGCGCGAGCGCCGCCGCGGACCGCGCGACGGCGTCGTCGCCGGTCTCGGCGGCCAGCTCGGGGTAGTGGCGGCGCACGAGCGCCGCGCACGAGCCCGAAGGGCAGACGATCGCGTCGGCGCCGGCCTCCTCGAAGGCCCGCACGAAGCGCCGGACCAGCGGCAGCGCCTGCTGCCGGTAGCCGGAGTTGACGTGCATCTGCCCGCAGCAGGTCTGGTCCTCGGGGAAGACGACCTCGTGCCCCAGGCGCTCCAGCAGCGTGACGGTGGCCCGGCCGACGTCGGGGAACAGCGTGTCGGCCAGGCACGTGACGAACAGCGCGACCCGCATCAGCGCAGGCGCCCGAACGCGTCGAGGAGGAGATACGTCGTCCGGGCGCCCATGGCCGTCCTACGGCTTCTGGCCGCCGCGCGAGAGCGCGGCCGCGGTGGTCTTGTCGGCGACGATCAGGCCGGTGTTGACGTTCACCGGGATCGGGGGCACGCCGTCGGACTTCGTCAGCCCCGACACGGTCAGCCCGTTGTGGTTGTAGTCGTACAGCAGCTTCATCGCGTAGTACGTGAACAACGTGCGCTTCTGGACGATGATCGCCGACGTGTCGCCGGTCAGCAGCGTCTTGAAGAACTCCGGCGTCTGCTCCATCGCCGACACCTTGACCCTGCCGTTCTTGTGCGCCTCCTTGAGCGCGCGGACGATGCCGGCGCCGCTCTCGGAGTCGAAGCCCGCGAACGCCGAGATGTTCGGGTGCGCGGCCAGCAGGGAAGCGGTGACCGACGCGGCCTTGGAGGAGTCGCCCGTGTCGTCCTCCTCGGCGACGAGCTTCAGGTTGGTGCCCTTGAGCGTGTCCGAGAAGCCCTTGCGGGCCTGCTTCATGTTGTCGGCGTTGATGATCGACAGCGTCGCGACCTCGCCGTTGCCGCCGGTGGCCTTGATGAGGGCCTTGGCCTGGGCGACGCCGATGTCGTACCAGTCGGTCCCGACGAAGGCCAGGCGCTTGGACTCCGGCAGGTCGGCGTCGTCGGTGACCGTCGGCACGCCGGCGCCGATGCACTTGTTGACCGACGCGCTCAGCGACGGGTCCCAGCCGACGACGATCACGCCGGCGGGCTTCTGCGCGCAGACCTGGTCGATCGTCGAGATGAACGCCGGCAGGTCGATGTTCGTCGGCCCGGCGATCTTGACCTTGACGCCGAGCTCCTTGGCCGCCATCTTCAGCGCGACCTGGTCGTGCGCGACGAACAGCGGCAGCGTCGAGTTCTGCGAGATCCAGTAGTACGTCTCGTCGAGCGCCGGCCGCGAGCCCGCGGCGGTCGTCGACGAGCCCGAGTCGGCCTTGGCCTTGTCGGACTCCTGTCCACAGCCGGCCGCGGCCACCGCCACGGCACCGGCCAGCAGCACGCCCATGCCGGCGCGCATCTTGCGATGCATCTCCATCCTCCTTCGATAGACCCAGTTGAGTACTGCAGGGGGTTCAGACTTCGACCTTCTGCTGCCAGCGGTCCAGCGAGACCGCCAACAGGAGCACCACGCCGATCACGATGTTCTGCCAGAACACGTTCACGTCCATGATGATCAGCGCGTTCTGCAGCAACGCGATGAAGAGCACGCCCAGCACGCCGCCGAGGACCGTGCCCTCGCCGCCGCGCAGGCTGGCGCCGCCGAGCACGGCGGCGGTGATCGTCTGCAGCTCGATGCCGGTGCCGGCGCTGACCTGCGCGGCGTCCAGCCGTGCGGCGTTCAGCACCCCGGCCAGGCCGGCCAGCGTCCCCATGATCACGAAGGCGACGAGCATCAGGCGCTCGGACCGGATCCCGGACAGCGTGGCCGCGCGACGGTTGCCGCCCACGTAGTAGTACTGGCGGAAGAAGCGCGTCTGGCTCACGGCCCACGAGCCGGCGAGCACCACCACCAACATGATCCAGAACGGCATCTGCAGGCCGAGGAAGTCGGACTGGCCGATCTTCGCGAACGAGTCCGAGATCGGCGCGACGCCGGTGCCGGTGATCAGCTGCGTGATCCCGCGGAAGATGCCGACGGTCGCCAGCGTGGCGATCAGCGCGTTGATCCGGATCTGGGTGACGATGATCCCGTTGAACAGGCCCGCGACCGCGCCGACGACCAGGCCCGCGGCGACGCCGGGCACCACGGGCCACCCGGACGTCGCGATCAGCTGCCCGGAGACGACGCCCGAGAGCGCGAGCACGCCGCCGATCGACAGGTCGAACGCCCCGCCGATCATCAGCAGCATCATGCCGACGACGAGGATCCCGTAGACCGCCGCGTTGAGCAGCACGGCCTCGATGTTGGAGGACGTCGGGAACGAGATGTCATAGCGGTAGGTCATGTAGCCCGAGAGGGCGACGATCAGGATCACCAGCAGCAGCGGGCGCGACCGCAGGATCCGGCCTCCCACCAGCGTCGCGAGGCGGCGCGCCCGCGCACCGGTGGGGTTGGGCGTCGGCTCGGGCCCGGTGTGGGCCTCGAGCGTGTCGGTCTGGATGCTCACGCGATCACCTCTGCAGTGGTCGCGCCCGGCGAGGCCAGGCGCAAGATGGTCTCCTCGTCGGCGTCGTCGCCGGCGACCTCGCCGGTGACACGCCCTTCCGCCATGACGACGACGCGGTCGGCGAGCGTCAGGACCTCGGGGAGGTCCGACGACACCACCAACAACGCGATGCCGGAGTCGGCGAGCTCGCGCAGGACGGCGTAGATGTCGGAGCGGGCGCCGACGTCGACGCCGCGCGTGGGCTCGTCGACGATCAGCAGCTTGGGGCGGTTGGCCAGCCACTTGGCCAGCAGCACCTTCTGCTGGTTGCCGCCGCTGAGGTTGCCGACCGACTGGTCGACGCCCGGCGTGACGATCCGGAGCCGCTTCACGTAGGTCTCGGCCAGCGCGCGGACCTCGCCGCGCCGGACGACCCCGCGCGGCGAGACCGCGCCGAGGTTGGCGGCCGCGACGTTCTCGGCGATCGACATCCCCAGGAAGAGCCCGCTGTCCTTGCGGTCCTCGGGGACCATGCCGACGGCCGCCGCGCGCGCGTCGGCCGGCGAGCGCGGCGCGTGCGGGCGCCCCGCGAGCTCGATCGTCCCGGCGCTCACGCCGCGCGCGCCGAAGATCGACTCGCACAGCTCGGTGCGCCCGGCGCCGATCAGGCCGGCCAGGCAGACGATCTCCCCGGCGTGGACGTCCAGCGACGCGTCGACGACCTTCGGCGGCGCGGCGAGGTGGCTGACGCGCAGGACCGGCTCGTCGCCGATCGCGTGCTCGTGGCGCCCCGCGGCGCGCTCGAGCGTCAGCTCGCGGCCGACCATCAGGCGGATCAGCTCGGCCTCGGTGAAGTCCGCGGTCGGGCCGCCGCCGGTGCGGCGCCCGTCCTTGAGCACGGTCACCGTATCGCTGAGCTCGAAGACCTCGGCGAGGCGATGGGAGATGTAGACGACCGCGGTGCCCGCGCTCGCCAGCCGGCGCGTGACGGCGAAGAGGTGCCGCGTCTCGGCGAGGCTCAGCGCGGCCGTCGGCTCGTCGAGGATCAGGACCCCGAGGTCGTGCGACAGCGCCTTGGCGATCTCGACCATCTGCTGCTCGGCCGGCGACAACGCCCCGACCGTCGCGCCCGGGTCGATGTCGGATTGCAGCTGGTCGAAGAGCGCCCTGGTCGCGGCGCGCATCGCGCGCCAGTCGATCCCCAGCCGCGTGCGGCGCAGCGGCTGGCGACCGGCGAAGACGTTCTCGGCCACCGACAGCGTCGGCACGAGGCTGCGCTCCTGGTGGACCATGCCGATGCCCGCGGCGACCGCCGCGCGCTCGTCGAGCGCCTCGAGCGGCCGGCCGTCCAGCGCGATCGCGCCCTCGTCGGGCGACTCGACGCCCGCGATGATCTTCATCAGCGTCGACTTGCCGGCCCCGTTCTCGCCGACGAGCGCGTGGATCTCGCCCGGGGCGAGCTCCAGCGACACGTCGGCCAGGGCCCGCACGCCGGGGAACGACTTGGACACGCCGCGCAGGGACAGGCGCGGCGCGACCCCGGCGGCGGTCACGGCTGCCTGCTGATCAGCCATGCCGCTCCGTTGACCCGTTGGTATGATGGCATACCAGCATCTCTACCATCGCTCATACGGCGCTGTCAAGGCTCGTGCCGATCGCGCCGCCGAGCACCGCGAGCGTCTCCCGCACGGCCAGCGCCGTCGCGTCGCGCACCGCGCCCGTCAGCGCGCCGAGGTTCGCGCCCCCGCTCCAGCCCGCCAGGCCATGGTCGAGCGTGGCCAGGTACCGCGTGCGCAGCTCGGTGTTGACGTTGACCTTCCGCGCCCCCGCGGCCAGCGCGGCGGCCAGCTCCGCCGACGGCAGGCCGGAGGCGCCGTGCAGCGAGACGTGCGCGCCGGTCGCGGCGCGGATCGCGGCGAGCCGGTCGACGTCGAGCCGCGGCGGCTCGCGGTAGTGGCCGTGGACGTTGCCGATCGAGACCGCCAGGCAGGCCGGCCGCGCGTCGCGGACGAAGTCCGCGGCCTGTCGCGGGTCGGTCAGGGCACCCGCCGAGATCGCCGTGGCGACGTCCTCGTCGCCCGCGATGCCGCCGAGCTCGCCCTCGACGTGCGCGCCGCGGCGTGCCCCGGCCTCCACGCAGGCGGCGGTCAGCGCGACGTTCTCGGCCAGCGGCAGATGCGAGCCGTCGACCATCACGGCGCCGGCGCCGGCCGCGAAGGCCGCCTCGACCGTCGCCCGATCGCTGACGTGGTCGAGCTGGACGCAGACGGCGGTCTCGGCCCCGGCGGCCTGGGCGACGAGCGCCGTCAGCAGGTCCGCGCCGCGCCGCGCGCGGAACGACGCGGGGCTCACGAGCAGGACGACGCCGGTCCCGGCGTCCTCGGCGGCGTCGAGCACGCCCGCCGCCTGCGTCGAGTCGTAGCACGTGAAGGCGCCGACGGCCGTGCCACGCGACGCGGCGTCGTCGAGCAGTTCAAGGAAGGAAGCGAGCAAGGGAATCCAGTTGTTGTTCGGTAGGCTGTATGATTGTATACCAAGAATGTCCATCACATCAGCCACCATCATCGGCGCGGGTGCCATGGGCGGCATCTTCGGAGCCCGCCTGGCCACCGCCGGCATCGACACGACCTTCTTCGACGTGTCGGAGCCGCTCGTCGCGCGGCTGCGCACCGAGGGCGTGACGCTGGTGAGCGACGGCGCCGAGGACTCCGTGCCCGTCCGCGGCACCACCGATCCCGCCGAGCTGACCGAGTCCGACCTCGTCGCGGTCTTCGTCAAGTGCTTCCACACCGAGGAGGCGGTCCGCCGGGCCGCGCCGGCGATCGGCTCCGACACCACGGTGCTGACCCTGCAGAACGGGTGGGGCAACGGCGAGAAGATCGCCGAGCTGGTCGACCCGGCCCGGCTCGCCATCGGCGTCACCTACGTGTCGGGCACGCAGCTGGAACCGGGGCGCATCGGCTGGAAGGGCTCGGGACCGACCTACGTCGGGCCGTGGGATCCCGGATCGGCCGGCCTCGCCCAGCCGGTCGTGGACTCGCTGGGCCGCGCGGGCTTCGACGTCGAGACGGCCGCCGACGTGCGGACCGAGATCTGGCGCAAGTTGGTCCTGAACGCCGCGACGCTGCCGACCGCGGCGCTGACCGGGCTGGCCGCCGGGTCGCTGGCCGCGGTCGGCTCGATGTCCGAGCTGGTCGACGCGGCCGCGCGCGAGGCGGTCGCGGTCGCCAACGCCGCCGGCCACGACCTCGACGCGGAGGCCTCGGTCGCCCGCATCCACGAGGTCCTCGACGCCGCCGGGCCGGGCAAGGCCTCGATGCTCCAGGACTTCGAGGCCGGCCGCCGGTCGGAGATCGACGTCATCACCGGCGCGGTGCTGCGGATCGGCGCCGACCACGGCGTCCCCACCCCGGTCAACCAGGCGCTCTACGCGCTGGTCCAGGGCTACGAGCACGCGCGGAGCCGGGCATGAGCACCGAGATCCGCTTCCTCGGCGTCGCCGGCTTCGAGATCGTCGGTGGCGGCCGCCGCATCCTGATCGACCCGTTCCTCTCCGCCAGCCCGGCCGCGCCGGTCCGCCACGAGGACCTCGCCACGCCCGACGTCATCCTCGTCTCCCACGCGGCCTTCGACCACCTCGGCGACACCGCGGCGATCGCGCTGCGCACCGGCGCACCGGTCGTCTGCGGCGCCGACGTCCGGATCGCGCTGCTGGCCGAGGGCGTGCCGAGCGAGCAGGTCCGCGCCACGGTCTGGGGGCTCGTCGTCGAGCTCGACGGCCTGCTGATCCGGCCGGTCGAGTGCCACCACTGGTCGATGGCCACGCTGCCCGACGGGTCGACCGTCACCGGCACGCCGATCGCCTTCATCGTCGAGCCGGAGCCCGGCGTGCGCATCTACCACTACGGCGACACGGCGATCTTCGACATGCGCTGGATCGGCGAGCTCTACCGGCCGACGATCGGGCTCATCGGCTGCTCGCAGCCGCGGGAGCTGCTGGCCGGCGTGCCCGGACCGGGGCGCCTGGTCACCGGCGAGCTGTCGCCCGACGAGGCGGGCCGGGTCGCCGAGATGCTCGGCGTGGAGCTCGCCGTGGCCTGCCACTACCTGGAGCGCAACGACGACGTCGACGCGTTCGTGGCCGCCGTCGCCCAGCACGACAGCACCGGGACGCGGCGGGTCGCCACGCCGCGGGTCGGCGAGGTCGTCGTCGTCGAGCCGTCGCCAGTGGCCGGGAGCGCGGCCTGATGCCGGCGCTGGTCCGTTACTCGCGCGCGAGCGGCGGCGGCGGCGTCGGCGTCGGCGTCCGGGTCGGCGAGACCGTCCACGCGACGCCCTACGCCACGATGCCCGAGCTGATCGACGCGGGCCCCGCGGCGTGGGCCGCGCTCGCCGCGGCGCCGCTCGGCGAGGTCGTCGGCGACGCCCGGATCGAGGCTCCGTTGGCCCGGCCCGGCAAGATGCTGTTCTGCGGCGTCAACTACCTGGGCCACCTCGACGAGAACCCCAGCGCCGTGCTGCCCAAGGTGCCGTTCTTCTTCTCCAAGTTCGCCAGCGCGATCGTCGGGCCCGAGGCCCCGATCGTCCTGCCGACCGAGGAGGGCGAGGTCGACTACGAGGTCGAGCTGGCCGTCGTCATCGGGCGCACGGCGCGATCGGTCGCCGTCGAGGACGCGCTGGACCACGTCTTCGGCTATACGATCGCCAACGACGTCTCGGCGCGCGACGTCCAGTTCGTCGACATGCAGATCACGCTGGGCAAGAACCCCGACACGTTCGCCCCCTTGGGCCCGGCGATCGTCACGCCCGACGCGCTCGGCGACCCGCAGGCGCTCGGGCTGCGCACGCGCGTCAACGGCGACCTGCGCCAGAGCGACACGACCGACCACATGCTCTTCACGGTGGCCGAGCTGCTGGCCTTCGTGTCGCGCACGATCACGCTCGATCCCGGCGACGTCGTCACCACCGGGACGCCCGCGGGCGTCGGGACGTTCCGCGACCCGCCGCTGTGGCTGAGGCCCGGCGACGTGGTCGAGGTCGAGGTCGACGGCATCGGGACGCTGCGCAACCCCGTCGTGGCGGGCTGGTGAGCGACCGCGCGCCCGCGCAGCTCCGCGCCGGACCGCTGACCGCGGTCCTCGACGGCGCGGACCTCCGCTGGGTGCGCTGGGACGGCGTCGAGGTGGTCCGCCGCCTCGGCTTCGCGGCGCGGGGGCCGAGCTGGAGCACGATCCCCGCGACCGCGCGGGACGTCGTGCTCGAGGAGCGGCCGGCGGGCTTCGACGTCCGCGTCACGGCGCGCCACGCCGGCGCGGGCCTCGACCTGAGCTGGACGGGCACGATCGGCGCCACCGACTCGGGCTCGCTGATCTACAGCGTGACGTGGACCGCTCATGAGCCCTTCGCCTACAACCGGATCGGGCTGGTCGTGTTGCTCGCGCCGGCCGCCGTCACCGGCCGTGCGTACCGGCTCGTGGGGCCGGAGGGCACCGTCCGCGGCCGCTTTCCCACGGCGGTCGCCCCGCAGCCGTTCACCGCCGGCCACTACGCGGGGATGGCGCCGCCGCTGACCGCGCTGTCGTTCGACCTCGCGCCCGGCGAGGTCCAGCTGGCCTTCGAGGGCGAGCGCTTCGAGCTGGAGGACCAGCGCAACTGGGCCGACGACTCGTTCAAGGCCTACGGGACGCCGCTGTCGGTGCCGCTGCCCCAGCACGCCGAGCCCTCGGCGCCGGTCGGCCAGGCGGTGACGCTGCGCGTCGCCGCGTTGCCGCGCCGCGCCCGCCGCACGGCGCCCGCGCGCCCGCCGCGGCTCCGCGTGGGCGGGCGTGACGGGACGGTCGGCGACCTCGGGCTGCCGGTCGCGCCGACGGCGGGCGCCGCGGGCGCGGCGGGCGCGGCGTTCCTGCGCGCCGACGCCGACGCGGCGGCGCCCGGATGGCGCGCGGAGGTCGAGGCCTTCCTGGCGCTCTGCGACGCGGCCGACCGCGACGGCGAGCTCGGGCTGCTGCGGCCCACGGCCGCCGCCGTCGGCGAGCTGCTCGCCGCGGCGCACCCGCGCCTGGCGCGGATCGTCGCGGCGGGCGCGACCGGGGAGCCGACCGACCCGGCCTGCTGCGCCGACCCGGCGCTCGCGGCCGGCGACCGCCCCGCGCGCCCCGCGCTGTTCGGCGGCACCCATCGCTGGTTCGCCGAGCTGCACCGCTGGCACCCGGCCGCCGGCGGCTTCGACGGCCTCGGCTACGTCGCCTCGCCCCAGGTCCACGACCGCGACACGCCGTCGATCGCCGAGAACGTCGCGGGCCTACGCGCGACGATCCGCGCGGCCGGCGCGCTCTACCCGGACCGGCCGATCGCCGTCCGCCTGCACCTCGACGAGCGCGCGCCCGACCCGCGCCTGGCCACGGCGTGGGGCGGCGCCTGGCTGGCGGCCGCGCTCGCCGAGCTGCTGGCCGGCGGCGCCGCGCACGTGACGGCGCTGCACGCCGGCGAGCTCGCCGGCGCCGCGGACGCGCAGGCCGCGTTCGCCCACCTGGCCGCGCTGCCCGGCCTGCCGCGGCTGCAGCGCACCGACCCGCCCGCGGGCGTCGGCGCGCTGGCCTACGAGCGCGACGGCGGCCCGGCGCTGCTGCTGGCCAACGCGGGCGCGCGCGACGCCGAGCTGACCGTCGCCGGCCCGGACGGACACGAGCGGCTCGTGTCCGTCGCGGCCGGGTCGTGGGCCGAGCACGCGCTCAGCTGAGCGCGGCCTGGAGCACCGGGCCCAGCTCGGCCAGCAGCTCGCGGACGCGCGGGACGCGGCCGGTCATCTGGATCGCGCCGTGGGTGAGGCGCGCCCACTCGACGGTCCGCGTCGCGACGCCGGCGGCGCACAACCGCTCGGCGTAGCGCAGACCGTCGTCGCGCAGCGGGTCGCACTCGGCGACCACGACGGTCGCGGAGGCGACGCCGGCGAGATCCGGCGCGCGCAGCGGCGCGGCCAGCGGCGGCGGGTCGCCGAAGCGCTCGCCGAGGTAGGTGCGCCAGAAGTAGTCCACGTCGCCGGTCTCGATCATGTAGCCCTTGGCGTACTTCCTGTAGGAGTCGCTGTCCTGCGTCGTGTCCAGCGGCGCGAAGAGCAGCAGCTGGTGGGCGGGCGCGGGGTCCGCGCTCGCGCGCCCGGCCAGCGCGACCGCCGCGGCGAGCGTGCCGCCGGAGCTCTCCCCCGCGACCGCGAGCCGCCGGCCGTCGAGCCCGAGGCGCTCGGCCGCGCCCGCCAGCCACGCGAACGCGGCGCGCGCGTCGTCGATCGCCGCCGGGTAGCGGTGCTCGGGCGCGAGCCGGTAGGAGGTCGACAGGATCGGCATCCGCGCGGCGGCCGCCAGCTCGCGGACCACCGCCTCGGTGAAGCCGACCGAGCCGAGCATCCAGCCACCACCGTGGAAGAAGACCAGCCCGGGTCCGTGGTCGACGGCACCCGGCGGCCGGTACAGGCGAGCCTCCAAGGTGACGCCCGCGGCGCCGCCCGGGATCTCCAGCTCGCGGATCTCCTCCATCTCCGGCGGCGGCGCGTTGAGCGCGCGCAGGCCCTCGACCGACGCGCGCGCGTCGGCGACCGAGAGGCGGTGCAGCGGCTCCTCGGCCGTCGCGGCCAGCTCGTCGAGCACGGCGCGGAGATCGGGATCCAGGTCGTCAGCGACCTCGTTGCGTTGGGGCATCATGGCGGTATACTGTCATACCAGTTGTGCGACAGCTCGTGATCGACAGCCCCGGCGCGCTGCGCCTGCGTTCCGTCCCGGAGCCGACGCCCGCCCCCGGCGAGGCGCTCGTCCGGGTCGAGGCCGCGGGCATCTGCGGCTCCGACATCCACGGCTACACCGGCACCAACGGCCGCCGCCCGCCGGGCACGGTGATGGGCCATGAGGCCGCCGGCCGCGTCGTCGCCGTGGGCGACGACGCCGACGACGCGCTCGTCGGCCGGCTGGTCGCGATCAACCCGGTGGTCTCGTGCGGGGCATGCCCGCGTTGCCGGCAGGGCCACCCCAACATCTGCGACGTTCGGCGCCTCTACGGCTGCACCCCCGCGCTGCCCGGCGCCTTCGCCGAGCTGCTCGCCGTGCGCGCGGCCAACCTCGTGGCCCTGCCCGACGACGTCCCGCCCGAGCGCGCCGCGCTGATCGAGCCCCTCAGCGTCGGTGCGCGCGCAGCGGCCCTGACCGGCGTCGGCGACGACGACCGCGTGCTGGTCATCGGCGGCGGGCCGATCGGCATCGCCGCGGCGCTGGCCGCGCGGCGCATGGGCGCCGGCGTCCTGGTCTCCGAGCCCGACGCCGAGCGCCGAGCGCTGCTCGACGCGCTCGGGCTCGCCGCCCGCGCGCCGGACGACGCGACGGACCCGGTCGACGCCGCGATCGACTGCGTCGGCTTCGAGCAGACCGTCGCCACCGCGGTGGCCGTCACGCCGCCCGGCGGCACGATCGTCTGGGTCGGCCTCGCGCGCGAGCACGTGCCGGTCGACGCGGTCGCGCTGGTCATGGGCGAGCGCCACCTCGTCGGCTCGGCCGTCTACACGCCCGACGACTTCGCGGCGACCGCGGACTGGGTCGCCCGCACCGAGGTCCCGCTGGAGCTGCTCGTGCAGCGCCGCGCGGAGCTGGACGAGCTGCCCGACGTCTTCGCCGGCTACGGCGACGGCCGGATCACCGCCGTCAAGACCCTCGTCCAGATCGGCGGCGCGTAGGCGATGGGCGGCGCCCTCGCCGGCAAGCGCGCGGCGATCACCGGCGCGGGCTCGGGCATCGGCCGCGCGACCGCGCTGCGCTTCGCGGCCGAGGGCGCCGGTCTGCTGCTCGTCGACGTCGACGCCGACGGGCTGGCCGCGACGGCCGCCGCGGCCGCCGACCGGGGCGCCGCCGTCCAGCTCGCGGTGGCCGACGTCACCGACGAGGCCGCGGTCGCCGCCGCCTTCGCGGGCTACCGCGCCAGCGGCCCGATCGACGTGGTGGTCGCCAACGCCGCCGTGCAGCTCTTCGGCCGCGACGCCGCGGCCGCCGACCTCGAGCTCGAGACCTGGCGCACGACGCTCGACGTCAACCTCACCGGCGCGTTCCTGACCTGCAAGCACGGCATCCGCGCGATGCTCGCCGACGGCGTCGCCGGCTCGGTCGTGTGCACCGCCTCGCCGACCGGCATGCTCGGCTCGGCGCCCGGCTTCGACGCCTACAGCACGAGCAAGGCCGGCGTCGTCGGCCTCGTGCGCGTGCTCGCCGCCGACTACGGCCCGCACGGGATCCGCGTCAACGCGGTGGTCCCGGGCTTCACGGAGACGCCGCTGGTGACCGCGGTCATGGAGGACGACGCCGCCCGCCGCAGGCTGCTCGAAGGCATCCCGCTCGGGCGGCCCGGCACGGCCGAGGAGGTCGCGGCGGCGATGCTCTTCCTCGCCTCCGACGAGTCCTCCTACGCCACCGCCTCGGTCCTGGTGGTCGACGGCGGGGCGACCGGGACGTGAGCGCGCCGCCGTGGGTCGTCCTGGAGGACGACCCGACCGGGATCCAGCTGCTGGCCGGCGTCGCGCTCGCGGCCGACGACGCGCCCGAGGCGCTGCGCGCCGCGGCGGCGATGTCGGACCGGGCGCTGCACGTCCTGACGAACTCGCGCGCGGTCGATGCCGAGGCGGCGGCAGCGCTGGTGGAGCGTGCCGCCCGCCGCGCCCTGGAGGTCGTGCCTGGGGCGACCGTCGTCCTGCGCGGCGACAGCACGCTGCGCGGCCACGTCCACGAGGAGCACGCCGCGCTCGCGCGCGTCACCGCGCCCGGCGCCACACCCGTGCTCGTCCTGTTGCCCGCGCTGCCCGGCGCCGGGCGCGTCACGCGCGCCGGCGTCCACCGCCTCGTGGCCGACGGCCGCGACGTCCCGGTCCACGAGACCGAGTACGCGCGCGACGGCGTCTTCACCTACACGACCTCGGACCTGCTCGCCTGGGCCCAGGAGCGCTCCGGCGGGCGCCTGCCCGCGCGCGACGGCGCCGGCCTGCCGCTCGGGCGCCTGCGCGCCGAGGGTCCGGCCGCCGTGGTCGACGTCCTGAAGCGCCTCGCCGCCGCCGGCCGGCCGAGCGCCTTCGCGCCGGACTCCGAGACCGTCGCCGACCAGGGCCTGGTCGCCGCGGGCGTGCGCGACGCGCTCGCGCTCGGCGTCCCGCTGATCGTTCGCGCCTCGCCGAGCGCGGTCGGCGCCTTGTGCGGGACCTTGGCCGACGCGCCGCGGGAGCCGCCCCGTGGGCGGCTGCTGGTCGTCTGCGGCTCCTACGTGCCGGGCTCCGGCCGGCAGCTCGCCGCGCTCGCCGCGGCCTACCCGGACGCGCTGGTCGAGCTCGACCTCGACGCCGGCGGCGACGCGCCCGGCGCGGCGGCCGCCGCCTGCCTGGCGTGCCTGGAGCGGGCGGGCATCGCCGTGCTGTGCACGCCGCGCGAGCGCGCGGCGCACCGGCTCGGCCTCGACGCCGGGGCGGCGGTGATGGAGCTGCTGACCGACGCGGTCGCGCGCGTCGCGCGGGCGGCGGACGTCGTCGTCGCCAAGGGCGGCATCACCTCGGCCGAGGTCCTGCGCCGCGGGCTCGGCGCCGCGGCCGCCGCCGTCGACGGGCCGCTCGCGCCGGGCGGCGTGCTGCTGCGGGCCTCGGGGCGCGACGGCGTGAAGCCTTATGTCATCGTCCCTGGGAACATCGGTGGACCCACGCTGCTGCGCGAGCTCGCAGATGTGCTGCGCGGGTCTACCGGTCGCACCGGATACCGTATGACCATGGCCTCAGACTTCTCGGCGATCGCGCGTGAACCCCGGCTCTCCGACAAGGTCGCTCGGCAGCTGCAGAGCTCGATCGTCGACGGCACGCTGGCCCCCGGCGACCGCCTCCCTCCCGAGCGCGACCTCGGCGACCAGTTCGGCGTTTCGCGCACCGTGATCCGCGAGGCGGTCCGCACGCTGGTGGCCAAGGGCCTGCTGGAGGCGCGCGCCGGCTCGGGCGTGCGCGTGGCGACGATCGACGCCTCCGCCGTGCGCGAGACGATGGGGATGTACCTGCGCGTCAACGGCGAGCTGGACTACGGCGACCTGCACGAGGTCCGCGCGCTGCTGGAGATCGAGATCGCCGGCGACGCCGCGGAGCGCGCGGTCGTCAGCGACCTCGACGCGCTCGAGGCGTCCTGCGCCGCGTTCGCCGCGGCCAAGGGCGACGTCGAGAAGGTCTCCGAGCTCGACGTCGAGTTCCACCGCCTGATCGCCCAGGCCACGCACAACCCGCTCTTCGTCGTGCTGCTGGACTCGATCGGCGACGTGCTGCTCGACGTGCGCCGCGCGACGATGGGGATCTCCGGCCGCCCGCAGCAGGGCCTCAAGCACCACCGCGCGATCCTCGCGCGGATCCGCGACCGCGACGCCGACGGTGCACGCGCCGCGATGCGCGAGCACCTCGAGGACTCCGAGAAGGCCTGGCGTCGGCTGTCGGACAAGCAGACGCGCGGAGTGCTCGGTGGCTGAGAGCGGACAGCTCGACCACGTGGCGGTCCTCGTCCGCGACGTCGACGAGGCGCTCGGCTACTGGCGCGACCGCCTCGGCCTGCCGGTCGTCCACGACGAGGTCAACGAGACCGCGCGTGCGCGCCTGACCTACCTCGACGCCGGCGGCGTCTTCATCCAGCTGCTCGCGCCGCTCGACGAGACGGCGCCGCTGGCGGCGGCGCTGGCGGCCGACGGCGAGGGCCTGCACCACCTCTGCTTCGCCGCCGACGACGTGCTCGGCCGGGCGGCGGAGCTGGCCGACGCCGACGCGCCGGCCCCGCGCGCGGGCTCGGGTCGCGGGCGGCCGTCGGCCTTCGTCCCCGGGCCGCCGCACCACGGCGTCCTGGTCGAGACGACCGCGGCCGACGGCGCCGCCTGAGCGACGGCGCCGCCGGCCCGCGAGCGCTCAGGGCCGGTAGATCTCGATCCCGGAGAGCTCCGGGTCGCCCTTGGAGTGGCGCAGGATGTCGACGGTCAGCGAGCCGTCCGACACCGTGGCCGTGTAGGGGCCGTACCGCGTCCAGTGCAGGTAGGCCTGGTCGCCGATCGCGGTGGCCACCGTCGAGCCCTCCACCTTGACGTCCATGTCACGGAAGTTGCTCATGTAGTTCTCGACGATGTCCAGGTACACCTGGTAGGTGCCGTTGGCGATCGTCTGGTTCATCGTGAAGCCCTGGCCGTTGGGCGGTGCCGACCGCCAGATGACCGACGAGAGCATCGACTGGGTGTTGGCGTCGGCCGCCGGGCTCACGGTCCCCAGGCTCCCGCTGCCCGTCAGCGGCGCGTCGGTCGAGAACCCGCTGCTCAGCGCCGAGCTGTAGGACGTCCAGCTGTTGCCGCCGATCGTCGTGGCCGCACCGTTGAGGTTGATGGCCTTGACGAACGTCGGCCCGCCGCTGACCGAGTAGATCGCGACGCCGTTGATCACGGGGTCGCCCTTGGAGTGGCGCAGGATGTCCATGTTCAACGTGCCGTCCGAGACGGTCACCGTGTAGGGCCCGTACTTGTGCCACTGCGCGTAGGACTGGTCGCCGATCGCCGTGGCGACCGTCGTGCCCTCCAGCTTGACGTCCATGTCGCGCGCGCTGGTCGCGTAGCTCTCGGCCTCCCAGAAGTACACCTGGTAGGTCCCGTTGGCGATCGTCTGGTTCATCGAGAAGCCCTGGCCGTTGGGCGGCGAGGACCGGTAGATGCCCGACGTCAGCATCGTCGTCGTGTCGGAGTCCGCCGCCGGGGTCAGACCCGGCAGCGCGCCCGCGCCGGAGGACGGCGCGTCGGTCGAGAACCCGTTGCTCAGCGCCGTCGAGTACGACTGCCAGGCGTTGCCCTCGATCGTCACCGCCGGCCCGTTGAGGTCGATGCCCTTGACGAACGTGCCCGTCGTGGGCGGGACGAGCTTCAGGTACAGCGCGGCGTAGCCCGAGAACGGCGGCGTGAACGAGCGCGAGCCCGCCGCGACCGTGATGGTCCCGGTGCTCGTCGCGTTGGCCCCGAGGTTGAGCCACTCGTAGGTGTAGGTGCCGGCCGACAGCGTCACGGTGAACGCCGTCGCCGAGTTGGGCTGGAAGACGAGGTACTTGCTGCCCGGGTCGGCCAGCGCGTAGCCGGTCGAGGACAGCTCGCCGTGGGGCACGACCGTCGAGAGGTCGATCTTGTCGGCGTAGGCCTTGGCCTCCCCCATCGACTGCCGGACCGCGTTCTCGGCGGCGTCGGTCGGGTACGGGGTGAACTGCGAGGAGATCGACGTCGGCAGCGTGTTCTCGGCGAGGTCCATCCACGCCGGGTTGGTGCCGCGCGTGAACGACTCCCAGATGTAGGCGGCGTCGCCGCCGTAGCCGTAGTTGTGGTCGCTGTCGGCGATCACGACCTTGTCGCCCGTGGCCGGGGCGCTGGAGGCGTAGAGCGTCGACGGCGAGACCCAGTCGGCGTGGCTGGAGAACAGGTCCGCGTTGTTGCCGTTGGGGTACTGCGCGGTCATCCCGACCGGGTGCTGCTTGGGCTTGGTCGCCTCGTAGCTCTTGACGTAGTCGATCATGGCGTTCTGCCACGTCGTGTCGGCCGTGCTGCCGGCGTCCTCGTTCGTGATCTCGTAGAGGACGTTGTCGAAGCTGTTGACGGTGTCGACGACCTTGCGAATGTAGGCCTTCTGAAGGTTGTTGATGGCGTTGATGTTCGGATCGGACGCGTTGATCGTGTGCGTCTCCGGGCCGACGCCGTCGGCGTTCGTGTCGCCGTTGATGCCGTTGACGTTGTTGGAGGCCTTGAACGGGTGCCCGTTCCACGGGTTGCCCGAGCCCTTGCCCGTGTTGTCGATGCTCCAGCCCTGGAAGAGCATCACGTCGACGTAGATCCCACGCGCGGCGGCCGCCGAGACGCGGTCGTAGAGGCGGTCGAAGTAGCCCTGGTTGAAGAGCGTGCCGCTGATGTTGAGGTCGAACTTGTTGCCGCCGTCGGCCGCGCAGCAGACGGTCGCCGAGCGGTTCCAGGGCGAGCCGCTGTTGGCGTTGACGCCGGTCCCGCTGCCGTTCATCGTGAAGTGGAAGTCCGACGCCCACGGGATGTAGCGCGTGCTCTCCCAGTTCCACAGCCGGAAGAAGTCCTGGCCGTTGTTCTGCATCAGGTCCAGCCACGAGCTGTAGTTGAAGGTGATCGTGGGCAGCGTGTCGCCCCAGTCCTGGAAGTCCGACCAGGTGTGCGACCCCGTCAGCAGGATCGGCTTGCCCGAGTTGTCCGTGAAGTACCGCGGGTTGGCGCTGCTCTGCCTCAGCGGCCCGTTGAAGGCCGAGGCGACCGGCGCGCCCAACCCGACGGCGACCGCGAGCGTCACCGCCCCTACCGCGATCCGGCCGAGGACCCTACGGCCCCGGCATCGTCGATCGAGCACGTGCTCTCCTCCTGGATCGATGGCCGGACGCGTGCCGCCCAGCACAATTGGTGTGACGGTATGCCATCCCACCACCTCCGTCAACCGTTGTCGTAGGCAGCGGCCACCGCTCCGGGTCGTGAGCGGCACCGGCCGCGCGAGCGGGAGGCTCGGCGCGTCGACCAGCAGCTGCTCGGCGGGCCGCCGCGGCGTCGAGCCGGGCTCAGCGTGCGGCGACGCCGAGGCCGAGCGCCCGCCCGGCGGCCGTCATCGCCGGCGGGTCGGTGGCCTCGGCGACGGAGGCCAGCCCGAGCGCCGCGACCGCCGCGCCGTCGAGCCGGCTGGTCCCGACCACCGCATGCAGCGGCAGGCGCGCGGCGCGGCAGCGCCGGGCCACCTCGCCGATGATCTTGCCCTGCAGCGTCTGCTCGTCCAGGCAGCCCTCGCCGGTGACCACCGCGCTCGCCGACCGCAGGCGCGCGTCGAAGCCGATCGCGTCCAGCACCCAGGCGGCGCCGGGCAGCAGCTCGGCGCCGAGGGCCGCCCACAGGCCGCCCGCCAGGCCGCCGGCGGCGCCGGTCATCGCGACACCGCGCGGATCGCGAGGCAGGGCCGCGGCCTGCTCGTGCAGCGCGGCCGTCAGGCGCGCGACCGCCGCGGGGTCGGCGCCCTTCTGCGGTCCGAAGACCCGGGCGGCGTCCTCGAACGGCGTCTCGACGTCGCAGGCGACGGCCAGCTCCGCCGCGCCCAGCCCGCCGGCCGCGCGAACGGCCGCGATCGCGCCGCGCCCGCCGTCGCTGGTCGCGCTGCCGCCGACCGTGACGACGATCCGGCGCGCGCCGGCCGCCGCCGCGGCGACGATCAGCTCGCCGGTGCCGTAGGTGCTGGCCCGCTCGGCGTCGCGCAGCGCGGGCGCCACGAGGCCGAGCCCCGAGGCCTGCGCCATCTCGACGATCGCCGTGGCGCCGTCGTCGGTCCAGCCGATCGCGCCGGTGACCGGCCGACCCAGCGGGTCGTGGCAGGCGACGTCGGCCATCCGCCCGCCAGGCCGCGCGCGGACCACGACGTCCAACGTCCCCTCGCCACCGTCGGCGACCGGGCAGCGGTCCGCGCCGACGCCGGACGACTCGACCCCGACGGCCACCGCGTCGGCGACCTCCGCGGCCGAGAACGTCCCCTTGAACGAGTCGGGCGCGACGAGGATCACGACGCCGGGGCCAGGGCCGGCGCGGGGTTGGGCAACGGCTCGCCCGCGAGGCCGGCGAGCAGGTTGTCGACCGCCAGCTGCGCCATCCGCTCGCGCGCGCCCTGGGTCGCCGAGCCGATGTGCGGGAGCACGACCAGGTTCGGGGCCTGCAGCAGCGGGTCGTCGGCGGGCAGCGGCTCGGGGTCGGTGACGTCCAGGCCGGCCGCCGCCAGCCGCCCGTCGGCCAGCGCCTGGGTCAGCGCGACCTGGTCCACGAGCCCGCCGCGCGCCGTGTTGACGAGGATCGCGCCGGGCTTGATCGCCGCCAGCGCCGCGGCTCCGATCAGGTGCCGGGTTGCGGGCAGCAGCGGCGCGTGGAGGCTGACGAAGTCGGCCGCGGCCAGCGCGGCCAGCAGGTCGTCGCGGCGGCCGACGCGGACGACGTCCATGCTGAAGCCCTCGGCTCGCCGGGCGACGGCCTCGCCGATCCGGCCCGCGCCGACGATGACGAGCGTCGCGCCATGGACGTCCCGTCCGAGCCAGCCCGCCGGCTCCCACGACGTCCACCGGCCGTCGCGAACCGCGCGGTCGGCGGCCGGAACGTGCCGGGCCGCGGCGAGCAGCAGCGCGAACGCCAGGTCGGCGGTGGCCTCGGTCAGCACGTCCGGCGTGATGCCGACCGCGACCCCGCGCGCGGCGCATGCCGCGAGGTCGACGTTGTCGCAGCCGACCGCGTAGTTGGAGACGACCCGCAGGCCCGGGGCCGCATCGAGCAGCGCGGGGTCCACGCGGTCGGCGACCGTCGTCAGGACGCCCTCCACCCCGTCGACCAGAGCCCGCAGCTTGCCGGCGCTCGCCGCCGGACCGTCATGGACGACGACCTCGTGCCCGGCGGCCGTCAGCCGCTCCGGCGCTCGCGACGCCAACCTGCGTGTGATGAGGATCCGTGCCACAAGGTTCTCCCCGGCCTCCGCCGTGTCGTTGTCCACCGCGCGAGCCCGAGTGCCAACGCGTCATGACCATCATCTCGATCCCACGCGCTCCCAAGCGACAGCGCACCCTCATCAAGCACCACAACGGGCGTGACCTCTGAACGCCCACCGTTCCCGGGGACGAGATCACGGGACGATCCGCGGTGTGTCCCGGACCGCGGCGATCCCGCCCGGCCCCGAGACGACGGAAGCCCGCGATGCGCGGGGCTTCTCGCGAAGGGTGAGCGAGGGGACCCGAACCCGCGACCGACTGGACCACAAGCGCAAGGCCTATGCGGTCGGGAAGTGGTGATCTACAGGGGGTTCACCGGTCTCGCGGTCGTCGACGCCGGGCCGGCGTCCCTGCGGATTCGGGTCGTTTCCGGACGGTCCAGGCACTCCTGGAATTCGAGTGCCGGAACGCGTGCCCCGAGCGCCGCCCCGCGAGCGGCGCCCGATAGCCCGGCCTTGTGGATCTGCACGCGGGGACGTATCTCTCGTCCGAGCCGACCATCGATGAGATCAGAGAAGCTCACCGCCGGGTCGTACGTCCCGGCGCGATCGAGATCCGCGTCGGCTGACATGGCCTCATGCGCCACCGCTAGTGACAGCGGATGCGCTTCTTGCGCACCGAGCACTTCTTCAGCGACCTCAGCGGCTGCTTCTTCTGGACCAGCCGCTTGAACGACACGCGCGTGACCTTCGACTGGCGGTAGTTGCCGACCGCGCGGACGGTCACGCGGCCGCCGGTCGTCTTGGACACGTTCTTGAAGACCAGCACGCGCGCGTGTGACGTGGCGAAGCGCTGCGTGCCGGCGGTCAGCGCCAGCTCGTAGCCGGTCGCGCCGGGCACGTCGCGCCAGGTCACCCGCACCGAGGTGCCCTTGCGCCGGACGTCGAGGCCGCGCGGCGCCGCCAGCACCGGCGGCGGCGGGGTGAAGGTCGTGACCGTGCGCTCCTCGGAGCCGATGCCGTTCAGCGCGATCGACGCGACCACCGTGTGCTTGGCCTGGTCCGGGCCCGGCGTGAAGGCGATCGAGCCGTGGCCGCCCGGCGTGATGCCGATCAGCCGGCGCGCGCCGCGCCGGTCGACGTCGAAGAACTGCACCCGCTGTGCCGGGCGACGACGGACGTCGAAGGTCAGGACGCGCCGGTCCCCGCGACCACGCGTGACGCGCCCGGAGACCTTCGCATCGGCCGGGTTCTTGGCGATCGAGGTGCCGACGATCGTCGCCGAGCCCGGCAGCGGCTCGATCCTCCATGCGCCCGCCGCGACGCCCTGCAGCCCGACGGTCGTGAAGTGCGCATCGGCGTTGTCGAAGCGCACGATGCGGATCTTGGCGTCCGGCGAGTACACGAAGCGGCCCGCGCTGGTGTCCAGCGTCTCGCCGTGGGGTCCCGTCACCTTCACCTGCGGCGACTCGCCGGACCCGTCGAGCTGGATCGCCTGGGCGGTCGCGCCCATCTGCACGGTCGTGCCCGCCGCCTGCGCGGCCCTGGCCTGCCCCGCGCGGACGTCGATCTTGAAGGGCGACCACTTGCAGCCGTCGATCGGCCAGATGAACGGCTTGTCCGGGTGCGCCCACTGCACGCCGCCGCCGGCGCTGACCGGGCCGAGCTGCAGGCACGCGCCCGAGCCGCCTTCGAGGTTCGGGCCGCGGGAGATGTTCGCCACCGATCTCGCGCAGAGGTCGTCGTCGACGGCGATCAGGCAGGCCGAGATGTCGCCGTGCAGGTTGTAGCGCTGCTTGACCAGGTCCATCTCGCCGTTGATCCCGCCGCCGAAGCGGATGATCCCGAGGAGGTCGAAGCTCGCGTTGCCGCCGATGGCGACGTAGCCCGGCAGCTCGTAGAGGAAGTAGCCGCCGCCGAGCCGCGTGTCGCCGACGAACGGGAGGTCCAGGCCGACGTCGCCGCCCGCGGCCACCAGCGGCCGCGTGAACGGGGTCGAGTACATCGCCGCCGGGAACGACTGGCCGACCTCGTCGCGCTTCAGGAGATACGGCGTCGCGGAGCTGGGCGCGGCGAACACCTCGTAGCCGTCGACCTTGACGAACCCGCCGCCGGTGATCCCCGCCTGACCGAACACGCGCGACGGGTTGAGCCCGAACCCCAGGTTCGCGTGGTTCAGGTACACGGCGGGCGGCGCCAGCGGCTTGCCCGGATCGGCGAAGACCAACCCCGTCTTCGCGTAGACGAGCTCGTTGCCCTGCAGCCGGATGGAGCCGACGGGGTCCTTGAAGTCCAGGCAGCCGGCCCCGAACAGGCACGCGCTCATCCCGCCGATCCACTGATCGCTCGCCTGGTCGTAGCGGACCGTCAGGTCGTCGAGCACGACCGGCCCGAACGCGACGTCCATCGGCCCCATCTTCACACCGTCGACGGAGGACAGCCCGTCCGGCGAGGCGTAGATCTGCATGCGCGGCTGCACGTTGATGCCGTTGCGCTGCACGAAGTCCGGCAGCTTGATGCCGGTCTGGATGGTCGCGTAGCCGCCGCCCAGGGAGACGTTGAAGTCGCCCACGTAGGGGAAGCGCCCCAGCTGTGGGAACGACACCGGGCGCGGGATCGCGCCGAGGTCGATCGCGCCGGCCGACGAACCCACCTTCAGGTTGAAGCCGCCCCCTGCCGGCTTCAGCGCCGTCCCCGCCACCCGGACCGACGCGTTCGAGGACGTGAGCGCCGACGCCTGCGGGAACGCCATCACGCCCGCGCCGCCCGCCGGGGTCACGGGCCACAGGCCATTGATCAGCACCGTCCCGGTGGCCGCGTACCCGTCCAGCAGCTCGATGGCGCGCCCCATCAGCCCTGCGTCGGATCGGTTGAGGCCGTACGCGGAGGCAATCGGGTCGAGGACGCCGCGCTCGGCGCCGGGAAGGTCTGCGAGCTCGTCCAGTGGCCTCATGCAACCGCTCAGCGTGACCCCGCCCGAGCGCACGTTGACCGCGCCACAGGCCGACGACTTGCCCGTCAGGACCGATTCGGCGCCCGTGGCCACCACGGCGGAGGCGTCACGCGGCTCGCCGCCGAGCACCTTCTTGGCGTCGGCGTCATCGGGCCGGGCCTGGCCGGACACCGAGCGCGTGAAGGTCTGCGCACCGCCCGGACCGGTGACCTTGGCGGTCACCGTCGCCGGACCGGTGAGCCGCAGACGGATGCTGCGCTGCGACGCGGTCGCGGAGTACGTCGGGCCGTTCTTGCCGACCGTCCATTCGATCTGGCTCGCCTCGCCGGTGAAGGCCACCGTGAGGACGCCCGCATGGCCCGAGGTGAACTTCTGGACGACCTGGATCGCGCTGGGGACCGGGGCCGCCGGCGGCGGTGGCGGCAGTGGCAGCGGCAGTGCCGGGGGCGGCGGCGGGCCGTCCGCCGGCCCCGGGGTGGTTCCGGGCCCGGCCGGCACGGCGATGTCGCCGAAGCGCACGAAGACGCGATCGTTCTCGCCGTCGCTGTCGACCCACATGACGCCGGTCGTCCCGTCCGGGCCGGCGGCGACCACGGGCCGCTGCTGCTGGGGCAGCGTGGCGACATCGACCGGCGTCGAGTAGGCGCCGCCGGGGCCCGGCGCGCGCGTCCCGATCGACACGTGGCGGTTGGCGCCGAGCCGGTAGTAGGACGACGTGCCGCTGTCGTCGACCGCGAACAACCGGGCGCTGTCGGCGGGGTCCGCGAACGGCCGGGTCGCGCCGAAGTAGAGAGCGCTCGCATCCATGGAGAGATCGCCGTTGGCGGGCGCCGCGTCGAAGCCGCGGCCGTAGGTGGCGGTGAGGTCGCCGGCAGCGTCGCTGACGACCGACCGGAAGAAGTTCGGGTCGTTGTCGTAGTCGTTGGAGATGGGGGTCTTGAACCCGGACCACGCGCCGGTGCCCGTTCCGGTCCGGGTCACGTAGTCCGCCTCCCCGCGGCCGGCGCCGGTCGTCTTGTTCCACAGCACCACGCTGCGGGCGTCGTTGATCGCCGCCACCGGGTCGTCGATCGACCGGCCGACGCGCACGCCGACCTGCTGGGCCGCCTCGAGCGGGTTCCCATTCGCATCGAGCCGCGCCGCACGGACGTAGGCCTGGTCGCGATCCTGGTTCCACGAGTTGGGGTTGTCCGCCCAGGCCAACAGGGCATTGCCATTCGCATCCATGGCGAGGTCCTGCTGACCGATGAGCGGATCGTGGTTCACGTCGCTCGCCGTCACCTCCGCGATCTTGATGAACCCGCTCACGGCCCCCGCGGTCGTCACGCGCTTGACCCGCTCCTCGACCTGAGCGGGCGGCCCGGTCGTGGTGTCGAGCTGGCTGTACGCCATCAGCAGCCGGTCGTTGGCGTTGTTGACGACCGCGTCACCGAGCGAGGCCGCCCCATCGGTCTCGGTCGCGTTCTGCGGCGGCCCGAACGCCCCGCCCGCCGGCCGCGACAGCACGTAGATGTCGGCGCCGGTCGCCGCGTTCCGCTGTCCCCACAGCACGTACGCCGCGCCGTCGCGCGCGACGACGACGCGCACGCCGTAGGCGTCCGTGCCGGCGGCGGACACCGTCGCCGCCGGGCCGAGGAAGCCGTGCGCCGCGCGCGTGGCCACGTGCACGCGGCTGTGGCCGCCGCTGTCCGTCTCCAGCCAGGCGGCGACGGCGCCGCCGGTCGCGTCGAAGGCCAGCGCTGGGCCGGCCCCATTGGTCGCGTCGGTGGACAGGGTCTGCGTGCTCGACCAGGTCAGGTCGGCGTGGGCGGCGGGCGCGAGCAGCCAGCCGGCGAGCAGCGACGCAGCCACAGCGCGGAGGACGTGGGTCACGGCGCCCATCCTGCCGGAGCGAGGAGCAATGGGCAACCACGGCGCCGCGTCATCGGCCGACGATCTTGAACGCGCGGGTGGCGGGCTTGGACTGGTGGCCGGCGACGCCCCTCGCGGTCGCCACGAGCGCGTAGGTGCCCTTCGCCGGCGCCTTGCTCTTCAGGCGCCCCATGGATCCGAAGCTGTTCAGCCCGGCGTTGCCGACGGCTATGTGATGGGCCAGGCCCGCCTGCGCAACTTCAAGGTGTTCATCTCGGGGGTGACCCCGCGCACGCTGGAATCGAGCGTCGCCGTTGCCGACGCCGGCCGTCAGCTCGCCTGGTGGTCATCGTGGTTCTCCGTTGGTGTAGGGGTTGATGGTGGTCGGGATGGCCCAGCGGCGGGTGGGGTCAAGCCGCGTCGGGAGAGCTTGGAGGTAGATGCGGCGTGCCGGCGGTGAGCGGTAGCGGTGGTGGCGACGACCGCGATGGGATGGGCGGGTACGAAGCCGAGGCCGATCCCCCATCCCAAGCACGACGTCCACGTCGGGTTCATCACCTACCCGGCGAACACGAACGCGCTGGTGGCGCTCGTGTCCTTCGGCGCGAGCGGCATCTACCTGTCGTTCCTGCTGACCGTGATCGGGTCGATCATCGCGCGCCGCCGCGGCCGCGGCCTGGCCCGCCCCCTCCACGACGAGTACCAGACGACCGGCGCCGAGCGGATGTGAGGAGCGAGGCTCAGCGCGGTCAGCCGGCCTCGCGCAGGGCCAGCGCGCCCATGACGATCGCGCCGAGCGCCGTCGCCGTGACGACCGCCGACGTCGCCTTCGGCAGGTAGCCCTCCCGGCCCGCGGCGAGCCCGGCCAGCGCGTCGGCGGCATCGCAGGCCACGCCGATCGCCAGCCACTGCCGGCGCGCCTCGCCCTCGGTGGCCAGGATCCCGGCCCCGAGCGCCGCGTCGCGAACCCCGAACAGCCGCGCGAGATACGGCGCCTGCGGATTCGCCTCGATGTCGAGCCCGAACACCCGGCCGGCCAACCGCGGCGTGAAGAACGCCGAGCCACCGATCGCCAGACGCGTGATCGCCAGAGACGTGATGTGCTGACCCATGGCGGGACCCTACCGGCCTCGATCAAGGCGCCGGCCTCAATGCCCTCCGGGGTCCAGGTCGAGCCGGCGTCCCTCGCGCGCGGAGGCCAGGACGGCGTCCCCGAGCTCGTTCGCGCGGACGCCGTCGTGGAAGCCGGCCTGCAGCGGGTCGCCCGGCCGGTCCTCGATCACCGACCGTAGGAAGGTCCCCCACTGGTGGACGAAGGTGCTCTCCCAGCCGACGACGTGCCCGGCCTCCCACCAGGTGTCCATGAACGGGTGGGAGTGCTCGGTGACCAGGACGTCGCGGAAGCCGCCGAGGCCCTGCCGCTGGTCCTCGACGAACATCACGTGCAGCTTGTTGAAGTCCTCCATGTCCCACCACGCCGAGCCCTCGGTGCCGTTGACCTCGATCCGGTGGCGTGCCTTCCACCCGGTCGCGCACGAGGACGCCTCCAGCGACGCCGTCGCGCCGCCGGCCATCTCGAAGCCGGCCAGGAACGTGTCGTCGGCGCCGGTCAGGATCGGCTGCGCCGTGCCGACCACCGACCGCGGCTCGCCGACCACATGCCGCAACATGTCGAAGAGATGGGAGAAGTCGCGCACCGCCGACCCGCCGACCCCGCCCGGGAAGTCGGGGTTGTTGCTCAGCCAGTCCTGCAGGTACAGGCCGCGGTAGTGGCGGAGCGTCCCGAGCCGGCCCTCGGCGACGAGGTCGCGCAGGAGCCGCACCGCGGGCACGAAGCGGTAGCTGAACCCGCACGCGGTCCTCAGGCCCGAGCCCGCGGCCGCGCGCTCCATCTGCCGGGCCTCGTCCGTCACCACCGCCAGCGGCTTTTCGCACAGGACGTGCTTGCCCGCGGCGATCGCCGCCAGCGAGACCGGCGCGTGCAGCGGATGGGCGCCCGCGTTGGCGACGACGTCGACCTCGGGGTCTTCCATGATCTGCGCCCAGTCGGTCGTCGGCCGCTCGACCCCGAGCTCGGCGGCCAGGGCCGCCATCCGCTCGGGCCGCCGGCCGTAGATCCACTTCAAGCGCACGCGCGCCGGCAGGCGGCCGAGGTGGTTGAGCGTGTGGAGCGCGTGCACGTGCGCGCGGACGATCCACCCCGACCCGATCACCCCGACCGTGATGTCCCCGCGTGCGCTCATGCGACCGGGCGCCACGCGGGCTCGAGCAGCGGCGTGGCGAAGTCGATCGCGGCCCGGACGCCGGACGCCCCGGGCAGATGCAGGTCCTCGTTCTCCACGCTGAGCACGTCGTCGTAGCCGGCCTCGCGCAACGCGGCGAAGAACGCCCGCCAAAACGAGGCCGGATGGCCCTCGCCGATCGTGCGGAAGATCCAGGCGCGGTGCTCGGGGTCGGTCCACGGCCGGGAGTCGAGGACGCCGTTGAGCGCCAGCTCGTCGGGGTACAGCTCGGTGTCCTTGAGGTGCACGTGGTGCACGGCAGGACCGAGCGCCTGGACGACGCGGACCGGGTCCATCTGCTGCCAGAACATGTGGCTGGGATCGATGTTGGCGCCGATCACCGGGCCGATCTCGTCGCGCAGCCGCAGCAGCGTCGGGACGTTGTAGACGAGCTGCAGCGGCAGCAGCTCGAGCGCGATGCGCCGCACGCCGTTGGCCTCGGCCCGGTCCGCCAGCTCCCGCCAGACCTCGACGGCGACCTCCCACTGCCGCTCCCGGATGGCCATCATGTCGTCCGGCCAGGGGAACCAGATCCAGTTGATGGTCGGCGCGCCGGGCGCGTCGCCGGGGCAGCCGGACATCGTCACGACCTTGTCGACGCCCAGCTCGCCGGCCAGCCGGAGCGAGTCCTCGATCAGCCGCCGGTGCTCCGCGCCGTGGCGCGGATGCAGCGGGTCGGCCGAGCAGTTGATGGCGTTGAGCGTCAGCCCCCGCGAGCGGATCGCCTCCGCGAACCGCGCACGCGCGGCGGGGTCGGCGAGCAGCTCGCCGATCCGCAGGTGCGGCGCGTCGGAGTGACCGCCGGCCGCGATCTCGACGGCGTCGAGGCCCAGCTCGGCGACGACGTCGAGCGCCGCGTCCAGCGGCAGGTCGCCGAAGCAGTCGGTGTTGACGCAGAACGTCATCGGGAGGTCTCCTCCGCGGTGGTCGTGGTCTGCCGGTAGAGGCCGCGCGTGCGGACGGGCGACCAGTCGGGGAGGTCGAGGTCCGCGACGCCGAGCACACCGCGCAGGAACGCCGGGCTGTCGCGGTCGAGCGGGATCTCGACGATCCGGCCCGTCGCCGCCGAGGCGAGCGCGCCGACGGTCGCCTCCAGGATGCGCAGCCCGTCGGCGCCGCTCGCGCGCGGCGCGGTGCCGCCCAGCGCGGCCTGCGTGAAGTCGCGCGTCACGTAGACGAACGTGTCGAGCAGCGCGGCGTAGTCGTCGTCGGCCTGGCCGGTGACGTCCAGCTCGACGCGAGTGCCGGCCGCGGTCGTCACCAGCACGCGATCCAGCGGCGACCACGGCGAGGTGCCGCCGTCGCGGTAGACGGCGACGACCCGGCCCTCGGTGCCGGTGACCTCGAGCCCGCCGGGACCGTGCCCCCACGCGATGTTGACGAGCGCCGCGTTGGAGCCGGTCTCGAAGCGGCAGAGCGCGAGGTCCTCGACGTTGGCGTCCGGGTCGCGGTTGTCCGCGTAGGCGGAGACGCGCCGCAGCGGCTCGCCGAGCAGCGACTCCGCGACGTAGACGCCGTGGAGGATGTCCATCAGCACGCCGCCGCCGGCCAGCGCCGCCTCGTGGCGCCATCGCGGCGCGTACCCGGCGCTGCCGGGGACGTCGACGATGCCCAGGAAGTTGACCGTGACGCTGCGGACCGCGCCGATCTCGCCGGAGTCGATCACGCGCTGGGCGGCCCGGACCTCCGGGAGCCAGAGGTAGTTGTGGACCATCGCGAGCGTGATGTCGCCGGCGGCGACCGCGGCCGCGGCGTCCGACGGGATCGTCCCGAGCGGCTTCTCGCACAGCACGTGCTTGCCGTGCGCGGCGGCCGCGGCGATCAGGTCGCGGCGCAGGTGCTGCGGCGTGCAGATGTCGATGGCGTCGACGTCCGGCCGGGCGATCAGCTCCATCGGGTCGAGATGGGCCTGCGTGCTCGCCAGCCCGGCGAGCGCGCGGGCCCGGTCGAGGGTCTCGGGGCTGGGGTCGGCGAGGCCGACGACGGCGGCGACGTCCCGGTTGGCCTGCCATCCGGGGAGATGGGAGCCGCTGCCGATGTTGCCGCAGCCGACGATGCCGACGCGGAGAGTCTGTTGAGTAGTCATCGTGTCTGAGGGAATCCGAGGTCGACGGTCGACGTGGCCGGATCGGGCCAGCGCGCGGTGACGACCTTGCTGTGGGTGTAGAAGTCGATGCCTTCGGTGCCGTAGAGGTGGCGGTCGCCGAAGAGGCTGCTCTTCCAGCCGCCGAAGCTGTAGAAGGCGACGGGCACCGGGATCGGGACGTTGATCCCGACCATGCCCGCCTGCACCGCGAACGAGAACTGGCGCGCGACGCCGCCGTCGCGGGTGAAGATCGCCGTGCCGTTGCCGAACGGGTTCTCGTTGACCAGCGCGACGGCCTCCTCGTAGGTGCCGACGCGCGTGACGCCGAGCACGGGGCCGAAGATCTCGTCGTCGTAGGCGGCCATCCCGGGCTCGAGGTCGTCGATCAGCGACGGCGCCAGGAAGAAGCCGTTCGCGTCGCCGTCCGCCCCGTCGCGCCCGTCGACGACGACCCGGCCGCCTTCGCCGCCGGCGTTGGCGACGTAGGACGCCACGCGGTCGCGATGGTCGGCGGTGATCAGCGGTCCCATCTCCGAGGCGGGGTCGGCACCGTCGCCGACGGTCACGGCCGGGATGCGCCGCTCGATGGCCGCGACCAGCGGATCGGCGACGTCGCCCACGGCGACGAGCATCGAGATCGCCATGCAGCGCTCGCCGGCCGAGCCGTAGGCGGCGCTGACCGCGGCGTCGGCGGCCATCTCGACGTCGGCGTCGGGCAGGACGACCATGTGGTTCTTGGCCCCGCCGAACGCCTGGCAGCGCTTGCCCGCGGCCGTCGCCCGCTCGTAGACGTACCGCGCGACCGGCGTCGAGCCCACGAAGCTGACCGCCGCGACGTCGTGGTGGGCCAACAGCGCGTCGACGGCGACCTTGTCGCCGTTGACGACGTTGAACACCCCGTCCGGGACGCCGGCGTCGCGCAGCAGCTCCGCGGTGTAGAGCGACACCGACGGGTCCTTCTCCGACGGCTTGAGCACGAACGTGTTGCCGCAGGCCAGCGCGACCGCCCACATCCACATCGGCACCATCGCCGGGAAGTTGAAGGGGGTGATGCCCGCCACGACGCCCAGCGGCTGGCGCAGCGAGTACACGTCGATCCCCGTCGAGGCCTGCTCGCTCATCGCGCCCTTGAGCAGGTGCGGGATGCCGCAGCAGAACTCGATCACCTCCAGCCCGCGGGTCACCTCGCCGCGCGCGTCGGAGAGCACCTTGCCGTGCTGCGCGGTGATCAGCTCGGCGATCTCGTCGCGGCGCTCGCGGACGAGCTGCCGGATCGTGAACATCAGGTCGGCGCGCCGGGTCAGCGAGAGCGCCCGCCAGGCCGGGAACGCCGCTTCGGCCGCCTGCACCGCGCGGTCGACCTCGGCCTCAGTGGCGAGCCCCACCGTGGCGATCTGCTCACCGGTCGCGGGGTTGCGCACCGGCGCGGTCCGGCCGGAGACGGCCGCGAAGGGCGCGCCGCCGATCCAGTGGTCGATCGGCGCCGGGACGGCCGGCGCCTCGGTCGGGTGGGTCATCGAACGCTCCTTGCGTGGTAGGTGTCGGCGATCTCGACGAGCTGGTCGAACAGCGGCCGCGCCACGTCGCGCAGCCAGGCGGGCTGCTCCCCGCCCTCCCGCCCCACCGCGCCGCCCCAGATCGGGCGGCCGGCGATGAAGCCGCAGGCCCCCGCCTCGACCGCGGTGCGCAGGTGCCGCGCGAAGCTCGCGCCGTCGACGCCGGCGCCGCCCAGCAGCGTCCACGGGACCGTGCCCGCGGCGGCGGCGACCGCCGCGCACCCGTCCGCGTCGCCCGGGAACTGCAGCTTGAGCAGGTCGGCCCCGGACCGCGCCAGCGCGGCCGCGGCGGCGGTCACGTGCTCGGCGAAGCGCGCGGCGTACGCGTCCTCGGGCTCGCCGTCGAGGCGGTAGACCTTCGGCTCGATGACCAGCGCGAGCCCGTGGCGGTGACACCGCTCGGCGGTCTCGGCGGCCAGCAGGAGCTGCGCCTCCGCCGTGGCGTCGTGGTCGTCGCGGTAGTAGAGCAACAACTTGCCGCCCTGCGCGCCCAGCGCGGCCGCGTCCGCGGGGCCGAAGTCGTCCAGCAGGCGCGTGCGGCGCCCGCCGGCGATCGCGTCGTGGCCCTGGGCCTCGAGCGGCATGAACACGCCGGCGCCCGCCGGGCGGCAGCGGTCGAGGGCCGCGGGGTCGAGCAGGACCGCGCTCGCCGCGCCGCCGAGCCCCTCGAAGACGCGCTCCTTCAGCGCGAGGACCTCGGCGTCGCCGGGGTCCGGCAGCCCGGCGCGCCGGTAGGCGTTGCGCAGCGCGTCGCGGTGGTCGAGCGCCAGCACGCAGATCGCGCCGCTGGGCCGTGCGAAGGCATGCAGGCTCATCGGGCGCGGACCGGCAGATCGATGGGCGCCTTGGACCAGCCGTCGGCGATCCAGGTCGTCGCCGGGTCGAAGTGCGGCGGCCGTGCGCGCTCGTCGCCCACCGGCGTGCCGGCGAGGAAGTTCAGGATCCACATGTTGTGGCCGGGCGCGGCGGTCGTGACGTGGAACCCGCGCGGGACGGCCACGCACTCCATGTCGCCGACCGCGAACGTCTCGTCGTAGGCGCCGTCGCCGGAGTAGTTGCGGTGGAAGCCGAACCCGCCGGGCCGGTCGAAGCGGAACAGGTAGGTCTCCTCCAGGTAGGGCGACCCCTCCTCGCCGTCGTGGCGGTGCGGCGGCCAGCCGGCCCACGACCCCGCCGGGACGAAGACCTCGAAGACGATCAGGCGCTCGGCCTCCAGCGGCGGGGCGAGGAGGTGGTTGACCTGGCGGCGGGCGGTGCCGCCGCCGCGGATCTCGGCGCGCACCGCGTCCGCGGGGACCATGCGCGTCGGGTAGCGGCCGTCGGCCGGCGCGGTGCCCAGCGCCACCGTCCACGCGCTCTCCGCGCGCAGCCGCGTCGCGGCGCCGGGCGCGACGTAGAGCAGGCCGCCGGCCTCCTCGAAGACGCCGTGCCGTGACAGCGCGTGCTCGGTGCCGTCGACGGTCGCGACGCCCGCGCCCGCCATCCCGACGACGGCGGTCTCGACGCCTGCCGTGTCGACGTCGATCGCCTCGCCGGGCGCCAGCCGCACGACGCGGAAGCCGAGGTGGGCCCAGCCCATCGCCGCGGGGGTCACCGCGATCGCCTCGCGGCCGTCCCGGGGTCGGATCATGTTGGTGCTCATGAGCGCTCCATGGCCGTCAGGGCCGGTCGGGTTCGCAGGAACGTGGAGACCTCGCGCAGGTGCGGGAAGCCGGTGGAGCAGCCGAACCGGCTGACGGTGATGGCGGCGCACGCGCCGGCGAAGCGGCCGGCCTCGGCCCAGTCCGAGCCGTTGAGCCGCGCGGCGATCAGCCCGGCGGCGAACGAGTCGCCGGCGCCGACGGTGCTGGCCTCGGCCACGTCGAACGCCGGGACGTGCCGCGGCTCGCGGCCCGGGCGCAGGACCGCCGCGCCCTCGGCGCCGCGCTTGAGGACGGCGATGGCGCCGGCGCTCTCGGACAGCGCCCGCACCGCCTCGGCGACCACGGCGGCGTCCGCGTCCGCGGCGAGGCCGAGCAGCGTGGCGAACTCCTCCTCCGTGCCCAGGATCACGTCGGCCTCCGTGACCACCGCGCCGACCGCGCGGGCGTAGGCGGCGCCGCCGGGCCAGCTGACCTCGCGCAGGTCGAGGTCGAGGTAGACGGTCGCCGTCCCTCCGCGCGCCCGCGCCAGCACCGACCGCGCCGCCGCGGCCGTCGTCCCGCGCGCGAGCGCGTCGGCGGACACGAGCACCGCCGGCACCCGCTCGACCGGCGCGCCGGCGAGGTCGTCCGCGGTGAGGTGGATGTCGGCGGGATCGTGGCGGTAGAACGCGAGCGGGTGATCGGGCGCGACCTGCGCGCGCAGCGCCAGCGACGTGTGCGCCTCGGCCTTGCGCGCGACGAAGCGCGTGTCGACGCCCTGGCGCGTCAGCGCCCGCAGCACCCAGTCGCCGACGAGGTCCGCGCCGACGGCGGTCAGCACCCCGGCGCGCACGCCGAGGCGCGCGGCGGCCAGCGCGACGTTGACCGGGCTGCCACCGACCATCGCGTCCCAGCCGATGGCGTCGGCGAACGCGACCCCGTGCTGCTGGGCGTAGAGGTCGAGGTTGGCCCGGCCGAGCGTGAGCAGTCGCGGCTCAGGCATGGGACGCCGGCCGAGCGGCCTCGTCCGCGTCCTCGGCGGCCGACCAGTGCGGATGGCCCGGGATCATCAGGTAGCGCTGGCGCGTCTTGTCGCGCTCGTAGGCGGCGCGCGCGTCCTGCACGGCGGGGATCGCCGAGACCTCGGCGGTGGCCATGTCCCACCAGCACGACGCGTAGCCGGGCACGCGCTCGTGCCAGTCGGTCGGGATCACGATGCACGTCGTGGTCGTGGCCGCCCGGGCGTCCGCGAGCGCCGCCTCCAGCTCGTCCCGCGTCTCGGCCCGCACCGCGGTCGCGCCGAGCCCGCGGCAGATCGCCTCGAAGTCGACGCGCAGGACGTCGCCGTCGTACCAGCCCGACGCGCCGCGCGCCCGGAAGTGACAGCCGAAGCCCTCGCTGCCGACCTGCTCCGACACGCGGCCGACGCTCGAGTAGCCGGAGTTGTCGACGACCACGACGATGACCTTCAGGCCCTCCTGGACCGCGGTGGCGATCTCGGTGTTCATCATCAGGAACGAGCCGTCGCCGACCATCACGTACACCTCACGCTCGGGCGCCGCGAGCTTCGCGCCGAGACCGCCGGCGATCTCGTAGCCCATGACCGAGTACCCGTACTCGACCTGGTAGCTGAGGTCGTCGCGCGAGCGCCACAGCTTCAGCAGGTCGCCGGGCAGCCCACCGGCCGAGGTGACGACGACGTCCTCGGGCCGCGCGGAGGCCTCGACCAGGCCGATGACCTCGCCCTGGCTGATCGGGGTCGCGCCGAGGGCGTACAGCCGCCGCACCTCGGCGTCCCAGTCCTCGTTGAGCCGCTGGACGCGCTCGCGGTAGCTCGCCTCGGTGCGGAAGCCGGCGAGCGCGTCGCCGAGCTCCTCGACCGCGACCTTGGCGTCGCCGACGAGCGGGACCGCGGCGTGCTTGTGCGCGTCCTGCTCGAAGACGTTGATGTTGACGAACCGCACGTCCGGGTTCTGGAACGCCGTCTTCGACGCGGTGATGAAGTCGGTGAAGCGCGTGCCGACGCCGATGACGAGATCCGCGTCCTCGGCGATGACGTTGGCCGCGCGCGTGCCGGCCACGCCGGCGCCGCCGAGGCTGAGCGGGTGGTCGTAGGACAGCACGCCCTTGCCGGCCTGGGTCTCGGCGACCGGGATGCCGGTCTGCTCGGCGAACCGGCGGATCGTCTCCGACGCGTCGCTGTAGCGCGCGCCGCCGCCGGCGATCAGCACCGGGCGCGAGCTGCCGCGGATCCACTCGGCCGCGCGGGCGACCTCGTCGCGGTCGGGGCGCAGGCGCGGGATCCGCCACACGCGCGGGGCGAACAGCTCCTCGGGGTAGTCGAAGGCGAACGTCTGGAGGTCCTGCGGCAGCCCGAGGAAGACCGCGCCGGTGTCGGCCGGCGAGGTCAGCGTCCGCATCGCCTCGGGCAGCGTCGCGATCAGCTGCTCGGGCCGCGTCAGGCGGTCCCAGTACCGGACGACCGGCCGGAACGTGTCGCTGACCGTGACGTCCCCGGCGTGCTCGGAGCCGACCTGCTGGAGCACCGGGTCCTGCAACCGCTCGGTGAACGTGTCGCCGGTGACCAGCAGCACCGGCAGCCGGTTGACGGTCGCGGTCGCCGCGCCCGTGACCATGTTGGTCGCGCCGGGCCCGATCGAGGTGAGGCACGCGAACGCCTGGCGGCGGCGCTTGAGCTTCGTGTAGGCCAACGCCGCGTGGACCATCGCCTGCTCGTTGCGACCCAGGTAGTACGGGAACTCGGGACCGGCCTCCTGCAGCGCCTCGGCGACGCCGCCGATGTTGCCGTGGCCGAAGATCCCCCACATCCCGGCGAAGAACGGGTGCTCGACGCCGTCGGTCTCGACGTGCTGGTTCATCAGGTAGCGGACGAGCGCCTGGGAGGTGGTCAGTCGGATGGTCAAGGCGGTGCTCCTGGATCTCGTCGTGGTTGGGACCTGCGGGTGGGCGGCGCACGTCACCGCGCACACCCTTGCCGGATCGGTCCGGCAACCTCGCTCGGCGCACTGTAGATGGAGTTCTTCCACGCGTCAAGCCTCAATGCCGGATCGTTCCGGCAAATGTCGGCGATCCGGCCGGCGCGGGTCATCGCGCCGACCGTCGCCCGCCGTCCTCAGCGTGCGGAGAACCGGTCCAGCACGTTGCGCACGACCCGCTCGGCCGTGGGCTCCGCCTGGGCCAGCGCGTGCGGCCACTCCGTCGAGCCGGCGCACACGACCTCGCCCGCGCCCTTGCTCATCCACGTGATCACGGCACAGCCGTGACGGCTGGCGTCGCGGGTCTCCGGCGTGTCGGCGCCGTGGATGGTCTCGGCCAGGAAGCGCATGTCCCCCTCGCCGATCTCGACGAAGGCACCGGGGTTGCCGTGGTCCTCCTCGGCCATCCCGCCCGGCGTCAGCGCGAGGATCTCGAGGCTCGCCGGCGCGCCGTCCTCACCGGTCGGCACGGGGAGGCCCTTGTCGAAGGTGTAGCCGACGCCGTCGGACTCGTAGCCGACCAGCGGCACGGTCCCGCCGAGCACGTCGGCGTAGTAGAGGTCGGTGCCGGCGAAGACCCAGTGGCCGGGCCGGTAGACGATGAAGCCGCCGACGCCCCGCGGCGACGACCCACCCATGCGCGAGTAGATGCCGCGACCGCCGTTGGCGCCGAAGGTCGTCACCGGCGGGTCCCCGATCGCCCGGCTCTCGAAGGCGCCGGTGGCCCGGTCGCCCGTCCCGGCCGCCGGATCGAGCTCCGGGACGTACTTGAAGCACACCTGGGCGGTGCCCTCGTCCTCGAGCCGGATCCGCCAGAGGATGTTCCCGGCGAAGCGCGCGTAGCGGCCGCCCTGCTCGACGTAGGTGTCGAGCGCGCGGCGCCCGGTGGCGGTCCAGTACTCGTCGTGGCCGACGGTCACCACGCAGTTGTAGGCCTTGATGCAGTCGGGGTCGCGGTCGAGGTCCCACTGGGTCAGGACGTCGATCGCGTAGCCCTGGCGCTCCGCCCACCGCACGAACGGCGCGTCGAAGTCGTCCCAGCCGGCGGCGCCGCTCCAGTACGAGTAGCCGTTGGCGATCGACCACTCGCCCTGCTCGCGCCGCAGCGCCCAGCCCGGAGGCGCGGTCGCCCCCATCGCCACGCGCGGCGCGCCGAGCGGCCGGCGGATCAGACCACGCGCCCACGGCCGGTCGAACGACAGCCGCGGCGAGAAGCCGTCGGCCGAGCGCTGCGACGAGGACTCGGCCGCGTGCCCGGCGGCGCCCGGGTCGTCCGCGGCGGCCGGCGCGCGGTCGCGGCTGTAGGCCGAGCCCCCGCCCCAGTCGTTGTAGGCCTGCCAGGTGTAGGTGGCGAGCACGACGGCGATCGGCGCCGACGGCGCGGCGGGCCGGACCGCGAAGAAGCCGTCCTGTGTGGCCGTGCCCCGCTCGTCGGCCACCGTGAGCTCCACGACGTACCCGCCGGAGCGCCACGTGCCCGGGATCTCGACGCTGACGCTCGCCGGCCAGCGGCACCCGCTCGCGTAGGCGTCCTCGGGCGTCGGGTGGACCGTGCCCGGCAGGCCGGTCGCCCGATGGACGACCTCCCGCTCGGCGCCGTCGCGGTAGACGAGGACGTCGAACGTGCTCGCCGTCGTCGAGACGTGCAGGGTCAGCGTCTCGCCCGGCGCGTAGGACGGCCGGCCCGCGTAGCCCCAGACCTCGAGCCGGCTCGGGTCGTCGCCCGGCCGCTCGCCGCGGATCCACTGGTACCAGTGCGGCCACTGCGGGCCCGTGCTGATGCCGCGCATCACTTCACCCTCTCCGCCGCGCGCAGCGGCGCGTTGAGCGTCTGGGCCGCGGTCGTGCGCAACAGGTCGTGCCCGTACGCGGACCGTGGCTCCTCGAAGAACGCGTCGGCCGGCGTGTGCTCGGCCACCGCGCCGTCGCGCAGCACGAGGACCTCGTCGGCCAGCACCCGCGCGACGGCCAGGTCGTGGGTCACCAGGACGCAGGCGAACCGCTTCGCCTCCTGCAGCTCGAGCAGCAGGTTGACGATCTGCGCCTGGACCGAGACGTCGAGCGCCGAGGTGGGCTCGTCACACACGAGCAGCCGCGGCTCGGCCGCCAGCGCACGCGCCAGCACGATGCGCTGGAGCTGGCCGCCGCTGAACGCGCGCGGCCGGTCGCGGGCACGCGCCGGGTCGATGCCGACCATCCCGAGCAGCTCCTCGACCCGGGCCTGGCGCTCGGGCCGCGAGATCGGTGCCCGCAGCAGCGGCTCGCCGATGCTCGCGCCGACGCTCGCGAACCGGTTGAGCGCCTCCGCCGGGTGCTGGAACACCATCTGGACCGGCGCGACCTTCCCCGGCGCGACCGCGGCCGGCGCGCCGTCGACGAGCACCGCCCCGGTGGACGGGCGCTCGAAGCCCGCGATCAGGCGCGTCAGCGTCGACTTGCCTGCGCCGCTCTCGCCCACGATCGCGATCGTCGCGTTGGCGGCCAGCGTGAACGTCACGCCGCGCAGCGCCTGGCGCACGCCGCCCCTGACGGAGTACCGGCGGGAGACGTCCTGAACGGCGAGGATCGGGGCGTCGTCAGGCTGTGACATGGCGGGCGTCCTCGGCGTCGTGGCGGTAGTGGCAGGCGACCGTCCCGGCCCCCGACGGCTCGAGCGCGGGCCGCGTGCCACGGCAACGGTCGGCCGCTCGGGGACATCGCGGCTCGAAGACGCACCCGCCGGGCCAGGTTCCCGGGACCGGCGGGGCGCCGTGGATCACCGGCAGCGGCCGACGGCGCGGTGCGTCGAGCGACGGCGAGCTCGCGATCAGCGCTCGCGTGTAGGGATGCGCGGGCGCGTGCAGGGCCTCGTCCGCGGGGCGCGCCTCGAGCACCCGCCCGGCGTACATGACCATGAGCGCATCGGCGAAGTGGCTGATGACGCCGAGGTCGTGGCTGACGAGGCACACGCCGATCCGCTCCTCGGCCGCGAGCTGCCGCACGAGCCGCATCACCTCCACGCGCACGCTCGCGTCCAGCGCCGACGTCGGCTCGTCGAGGACGAGCAGGCTCGGGCGGGCCATCATCGCCAGCGCCGTCGCGACGCGCTGGGCCATCCCGCCGCTCAGCTCGTGCGGGAACAGGCGCTGCACCGCCGCCACGTCCACGAAGCCCATGGCCTCCAGCAGGCGCTCGGCGCGCCCACGGGCCTCGCCGGAGGTCATGCGCCCCGCGCGGCAGACCCCCTCGATCAGCTGGTCGCCCACGCGGAACAGCGGGTCGAGCATGCCGAGCGGGTCCTGGAGGACGACCGACAGGCGATCGCCGAGCAGCGCGCGCACGGCCGCGCGGTCGGCCAGGTCGACCACGTCCCCGTCCGGAAGCGTCAGGTGGCCGGTCACCGCCAGCGCCGGCGCGGAGAGGCCGAGCGTCGCGCGCATCGTGAGCGTCTTGCCCGCGCCGGTCTCGCCGACGACGCCGAGGATCCGCCCCGGCGCCACCGCGAAGGACACGTCCTCGACGAGCGGCAGGGTCTCGCCGCCCGGCCGCCTCAGCGCGACGCCCAGGCCGCTGACCGCCGTCACCGGACGTCCTCCAGGTCGAGGCCGAACTTGTCCCGCAGCCCGTCCCCGACGAGGTTGGCGGCGAGCAGCAGCGCCGCGAGCATCGCGCCCGGGAACACCACGACCCACCAGCCGACGGCCAGCGTCAGCCGGCCCTGCGCCATCAGGAAGCCGAGGCTCGTCTGCGGCGGCTGCACGCCGAGGCCGACGAACGACAGGCTCGCCTCCCAGAGGAAGACGTAGCCGGCCTGCAGCGACGCGAGCACGAGCACGAACGTCGCGATCGACGGGACGATGTGCCGGACGACGATGCGACGGCGCGTGAGGCCCGCCAGGCGCGCCGCGGCGATCGACGGCCGCCGGCGCTCGAGCTGGACCTGCGTGCGGACGATCCGCGCGTAGGGCACCCAGCTGACGGCGCTCACGAGCAGGATCAGCTTCAGGGTGCCGGTCCCGACGATCGCGGACGCCGACAGGAAGAGCAGCAGCGGCGGGATCGCGAGCGAGAGCTCGACGAGCCGCATCAGCAGCGCGTCGACGACGCCGCCCATGAAGCCCGCCGCGATCCCGACGACGACGCCGACCACCGAGGACAGGCACACGGTCGCGACCGCGATCGCCAGCGACAGCGGCACGCTCGCGGCGATCCACGCGAAGACGTCCCGTCCGAGCGGGTCCGTCCCGAGCAGGTGGCCGCCGGTGCCCGGCGCGGCGAGGCTCGCGGTCAGATCCTGGTGCAGGGGGTCGGGCAGCGCGAAGTGCCCGACCGCGCTGATCAGCAGCGCGAGCCCGAGGATCGTCAGGCCGGCGGTGAGGTTCCCGTTGCGCCGCGTGCCGGGGGCACGCCGGCGGGCCGTCGCCAGCCGCCGCCACGCCGGGGCCGTCTGGGGCATGGTCACGCCCATCTTCACCTCGCCTCCCTCAGCCGCGGATCGACGGTCATCGCGACCAGGTCCGCCAGCAGGTTCATCAGGATGTAGACCACCGCGATCGCGATCACGATCGCCTGGATCACCGGGATGTCGCGGTTCGTGGTCGCCTGGACCGCGAGGTTGCCGAGCCCCGGCCAGCTGAACACGGTCTCGACGATCACCGTGCCGCCGATCATCCAGCCGAACTGGAGCGCCAGGAACGTCACCGTGACCGGGAACGTGTTGCGCAGCGCGTGCCGGACCACGATGTCGCGGTCGCTCAGGCCCTTGGCCTGGAGCGCCGTGACGAACTCCATGCCCATGATGTCGAGGAGGTGCCCGCGCAGCAGGCGGACCAGCGTGGACATCAGCGGGATCGCGATCGCCAGGACCGGCAGCACGTAGTTCGCCGGCCCTCCCGCGCCGATGACGGGGAACCAGCCGAGCCAGACGGAGAAGACCAGGACGAAGACGATCGCCAGCCAGAACTCGGGCAGCCCCTGCATCACGGTCAGCGCCGTGCGCAGCGACCGGTCGGTCCGCGTGTTGCGCCGCAGGATGCTGTGCACGGCGATCGGCACGCTCACCGCCACGGCGACGAGCATCGCCAGGACGACCAGCGCGAGCGTGTACGGCAGGGCGTGGAACATGAGCGAGAACGCCGACACCGGCTGCCGCACGGAGTCGCCGAAGTCGCCCTGCACCGCGTGCACGACGTACTCGACGAACCGCGCGGGGATCGGCTTGTCGTACCCGTACTCGTGCTTCAGCGCCGCCCGCTGCTCCGGTGTGCTGTTCAGTCCGGCCAGCAGATCGATCGGGTTGCCCGAGAGGTTGGCGAGCACGAAGCTGAGCGTGATCGCCCCGAGCAGGACGACCACGCCCTGCCCCAGGCGCGTGGCGATCATCCGCGGCACGACGATCGGCCCCGCCTCACCGTGACGCCGGCCGGTACGCCGGCCCCAACTGCGGCTGGTAGCCGTCCAGAGGCGGCTTGAAGCCCGCGATCGACGCGTCGTAGGCGTCGATGAACGTGTGCGCCCACATCGGCAGGCACGGCAGCTCGCGCGCCCACGTCTCCTGGACGCCGGCCACCATGCGCAGCCGCTCGGGGCCGTCCGCGACCGCGTTCATCTTCGCGATCTGGTCCAGCAGGTCCTTGCCCTGGTACTGGGAGTAGAACTCCACGTTGTTGACGTGCAGGGCGCTGCCGGCGACGAAGCCGTTCTCCAGGATGACCACGTCGTACTTGCGCTTGCCGCCCTTGACGAGGTCCTTGTCGCCGACGCCCTGGTCGACGACGTCGCACTTGGTGGAGAAGCCGGCGTCGTTGGCCATCGCGGCGATCGCCTGGCCGAGCGAGCTGGCCAGCAGCAGCGAGTCGAACGTGCACATCGTGATCTCGACCGGGCCCGTGTGGCCGGCCGCCTTCAGCAGGCTCTTGGCCTTCTCCGGGTCGTGCTCGTACTGGGTCGCCGGCTTCGCGAAGCCGTAGGCCTCGGGCGGCAGCGGGGAGCCGGTCACCACGCCGTAGCCGCGGAACACCGAGTCGAGGATCGCCTGCCGGTCGATGGCGTACATCAACGCCTGCCGCACGCGGACGTCGTCGAACGGCGGCCGGGCCGCGGTCAGCGACAGCTGCACGACCGTGAGCGTCGGGACCGACGCGGTCGTCAGGCCCGACCGGCCCTTCAGCCCGGCGGCGGTCGGCGGCGGGACCTTCGTGACGATGTTCAGGTCGCCGGCCTGCAGCGCCGACACGCGCGTGCTCTCGTCCGGGACGACCTTGAAGACCGCGTTCTTGAAGTACGGCCCGGCGCCCCAGTAGCCGTCGAACGCCGCGGCGACGACGTCGTTGCCCTGGCGCCGGACGAAGCGATACGGGCCGGTGCCGACGGGCGTCGCGTTGACGCGGCGGCCGACCACGGCGCTCGGCCCGTCGAGCAGCTTGGGCGAGATCATCTTCACGACGCTCATGTAGCGCCCGAACTCGGGAAACGGCTCCTTGAAGCGGACGACGAGCCGGGCCGGGCTCGAGGCGTCCACCTTGGCCGGGTTCCCCACGAGGAACGACACGGCGCTGCCACTGCGCGCGTGGTAGTCGATGCTCGACTTCACCGCGCCGGCGTCGAACGCCGTGCCGTCGTGGAAGGTCACGCCCTCGCGGAGGTCGAAGGTCCACTCGGTGGCGTCCGCGTTGACCGTGTGGCCCGTGGCCAGCCACGGCCGCAGCTCGCCGTCGTAGCGGAGCAGCGACTCGTACAGGTTGCCCGACACCGGCAGGTCGTTGGCGCTGAACGTGGTCGTCGGGTCCAGCGACGGCGGCGCGCCCGCAAGCGCGAGGGAGACCGAGCCGGTCGGCGCCCCCGGGGGCTTCCCGGTCGCCGCCGCCGTCGGCCGGCCACCGCCCGTGGCACCGCCGCAGGCGGCGATGAACGCGCTCAGCCCGGTCAGGCCGGCGACGCTCCCGGCCGACCGCTTGAGGAAGCGCTGCCGGGTGATCCCCGGCCGGTCCTCGTCCCCGGCGCTCCGGCCGAACACCACGTCGTCGTCTCCATCGCCTGTCTCGCTCACCTCTGCTCCTCTCCTTCCCTGTTCGCCGGGAACGACGCCACGAGGCGCCGGGAGGCCGCTTTCAGCCACCACTGAGCCGGAACGATCCGGCCGACACCTGGGCGCTCCCCCTCTCGACGCCGGAACGGTCCGGCATGGCCGTACGTTATTGCGACGCTTGCGCGGCTGTCAAGGGCTCGCCCGCACCGCGATGCGGAACGCCCGCCGTGGCGGCTACGCCTGCGCCACCGGCGAGGGCGCGCCCGTCGAGCCGCGCACGACCAGCCGCGGCTCGATCACCGCGGACTTCGGGGTCTCGCCCGGCGTGAGGTGGTCCACGACCGCCTGAACGCCGAGACGAGCGAGCTCGGCGACGGGCTGCGCGATCGTGGTCAGCGCGATCATCGGCACCCCCGCGAGGAGCATGTCGTCGAAGCCGACGACGGAGAGGTCGTCCGGCACACGCAGACCGAGCTCCATGGCGCAGGACATCAGCTCGATGGCGGTGATGTCGGAGGCGGCGAACGCGGCCGTGGGCCGGTCGGGCGCCGCCAGGAGCTCTCGGACCGCGTCCATGCGCCGCGGATCGGAGCGCGGCCCGATCTTCCGGATGAGGTCGTCCGGCGCCTCGAGCCCGGCGCGACGCAGCGCGGCGCGGTAGCCGGCGACGCGCGCGGCGTCCGTGCCGGCCGTGAGCATCGTGCCGCTGACGTAGGCGATCCGCGTGTGGCCGGCGTCGAGGAGATGCTCGACCGCGAGGCGCGCGCCGCTGACGTCGTCGATGGCGATCGACGTCCCCGCCGTCCCGCGGTAGCCGATCGAGACGACGTGGGTGTGGGCGCCGATCGACTGCAGGCCCTGGTCGTCGCCGGTGTAGGCGACGAGGATCAGCGCGGCGACGCGGTGCTCCAGGAGGTTGGAGATCGCGGCGCCCTCACCGCCCAGGTCGGGGCCGGCGGTCGCGAGCAGGACGCGGAACCCGTTGGCCGCGGCCTGCTGCTCCAGCTGGGCGGTCAGCTCGGCGTTGAAGGGGTCCGAGAAGTCGCCGACCAGGAGCCCGACGACCTCGCTGCGCCGGCGCGTCAGGTCCCGCGCGCCGGCGTGCGGGCGGTAGCCGAGCCGCGTCGCGGCGTCCTCGACGCGCGCACGGGTCTTCTCCGATACGCGCCCCTTCCCGGTCAGCGCGTCCGCGGCCGTCGTCTTGGCCACGCCGGCCAGCCGGGCCACGTCGCGGATCGTCGGCAGCGGCGGCAGGGGGGAATCGGAGTCGCGACCCATCGGCGCCGATCATATCCGGGCGCCGAACCGGTCCGCCCAGCGCGCAGGCCCCCTTGACAGCTCACCGGTGCTCCACTACTTTGCCCAACCCCATGCCGGATCGGTCCGGCAACCTTTCCTCACCCAAGGGGTTCAGATGCCCGACATCGTCGGTACCCGCAGTGACGCCACGCGCCTTGCGCTGCTCGGAGGCGCGCCCGTCGGGGCGCCCGAGCGTCCCGCGTTCCCACGCATCACCGACCGGGCCCGTCGGCGCGTCGACGCGGCGCTCGCCGACGGTGCGATGCCGGAGGTGGCCAACCGGCTCGTGGGCCTGAGCAACGCGCATCCCGCGATCGGCGAGGCCGAGGCGGCGATCGCCGCGTGGCACGGCGTCGACCGGTGCCTGACCACGTCGACGGGCGAGGCCTCGCTGCACGCGTGCCTGATCGGGCTGGAGATCACCGGCGGCGCCGAGGTCATCACGACGCCCTACACCTACGGCTGCTCGACCTCCCCCATCCTGCACAACGACGCGGTCCCGGTCTTCGTCGACGTCGATCCGGTGACCGGCCTCCTCGACCCTGCCGCCGTCGAGGCCGCGATCGGCCCCCGGACCGAGGCGATCCTCGTCACGCACATCTACGGGCAGCCCGCCGACATGACCGCGCTGCGCGCGATCGCCGACCGCCACGGCCTCGCGCTCGTCGAGGACGGCAGCCAGGCCCACGGCGCCCGCCACCGCGGCACGCGCGTCGGCGCGTTCGGCGACGCCGCGGGGTTCTCGTGCATGGGCGGCAAGCTGCTGGCCACGACCGAGGCGGGGTACATGGTCACGCGCCGCGACGACGTGTACTGGAAGACCGTGATCAGCTGCCAGCACGCGGGCAACGCCGAGGTCCCGGGCCGCGCCGCCGAGGCGGGCTTCCCCTCCGACCTCAACCCGTTCGTCGACTCCCTCATCTACTCGTACCGCATCAACGTGCTGAGCGCGATCCTGCTCACCGAGCAGCTCGCCAAGCTCGACGAGGAGAACGCCAACCGCACCCGCAACCGCGACGCGCTCGTCGGCATGCTCGCCGACGTGCCCAGCATCAGCGCGCCGGTCTACCCGGACGACGACGAGCCCGTCTACCACATCGTGTCGCTCAACTTCGAGCCCGAGCACGCGGGCATCTCCAAGGCGACCTACCTGAAAGCGCTCGCCGCCGAGGGCGCGCCGGTCTTCAGCTACGTCGAGACGCCGCTGCACCGCCTCGAGCGCCTCCGGCCCCAGACGCGCGCGCCGCGCGTCATGTGGACCGACCGGATCACGCGCGCCGGGATCGACTACTCCGCGCTCGAGCTGCCGGGCTGCGACCACAAGGTCGAGCGCTCGATCGAGATGTCGTGGAACTGGATCGACGACGACCCCGCCGCCATGCGCCGCCTGGCCGACTGCTTCGAGAAGGTCGACGCGCAGCTGCCTGCCCTGCGCGAGCACGAGCAGCGCCACGGCCACGGCGCGCTGAGCGCCGGCTAGCCAGTTGATTCGAACGGCGAAGCGGGGCCGCTGACCCCAAGGTCCCGCTACCGCGCGCCCGACGCCGTGGGCAGGCAGGCGAACAGCGCTTCGAGCAGCCTTCGCGCCCGTCGGTCCTGCGTCTCCTCGCGCAGCTCGTTCATCACGAACGAGTACGCCACGTCGTGTGAGGGCCACCAGCCGTGGCTGGATCCGCCCGCGCCCCCGTGGCCGAACGCGTCGGCGGGAGGCCCGAAGTAGCTGCGCGTGGGGACCTGCAGCTGGAACCCGGCGCCGTAGCGGATCGGCTCGTCGGAGAGCGGGTCGATCCCCGCCGCCCGCTCTTCGGTGACGAGCGTGCGCGTCGGCGCGGACACCAGCGGTGGCCGCCGGTCGAGCTGCCCGGCGAACCGGGCGTAGCACCTCGCCATCCCGGCGGCCGTGCCGATCGCCCCGGCTCCCGGGATCTCGGCCGCGCGGAGCGCGGACGAGTTCCAACCGATGCGCTCACCGCTCCAGAGCCCTGCGGGCCCGAACATCCGTGCGGCGCCCTCGGCGCGCAGGCGCGTGGCGTTGCGCTCCCACGTCGCACCGGCGAACAGCTCCGCGACCCGTCCCTGCTGCTGAGCAGGCATGCCGAAGCGGACATCGGCGCCCGCCGGGCCGGCGATCTCGGCGGCGAAGAGCTCCGCGAGCGGCAGGCCGGAGACGCGCCGCACGACCTCTCCGCAGAGCCAGCCGAAGGTCAGAGGGTGATAGCAGGGCCGGCCCTGCAGGGCGGCGTCGGGCGCCTGCGCCGCCAGGAGCCGGCCGAGCTTCGCCGGGTCGCGGAGATCGTCCGCCGACGGCGGGCTCGCGAGCGCCACGAGGCCCGCGCTGTGCGATGCCAGCCGGCCGACGGTGATGTCGCCCTTGCCCGCCGCCGCGAACTCGGGCCAGTAGCGGCTCACGGGCGCCTCGAGGTCGAGCGCCCCGCGATCGACCAGGAGCGCCAGGCACATCGCCACCAGGCCCTTGGAGCCCGAGAACACCGTCACCGCCGTGTGCGGCCCCCACGGTCTCCCGGTCGCGGGCTCGGCGCATCCGCCGGTCAGGTCGAGCACCAGCCGGCCGCCCACGACGGCCGCGAAGCCGGCGCCGCCGCGCCCCTCGGCGAGGAGCGACGCGAAGACCTCGCGAACCGGGTCGTAGCGCGCGCCGGCGGCGACGTTCACGCCGACGCCGTCTCGCTCCGCGCCGCGACACCGCTGCGCTCATGCCGCCGCAGGTGGTCGAGGCCCTCCTCGAGCTTCGCGAACGCGCGCGCCAGGCTCGCCATCGACTCGGGGTCGTCCTCGAAGTGGTTCCACGGGATCTCGATCGAGCGCGCCACCTTCTCGTCGCACCCGGGAAGCTCGGCGGCGTTCGGGTCGACGCCCGCGCGGCGGAGGGTCTCGGTCCACATGACGCGCGGCCCGTCGTAGCTCGGGCTCAGCCGGGGTGAGCGGTGCAGGCCGTTCGCGACGTAGGCGACGGCCGGCACGCCCTCGGCGTTCAGCGCGGCGAGGTACGTGTCGCGCGACACGCCGGCGTGCTCGGCGTCGAAGTTGAGCGTGACCATGTGGTACACGCACTCGTCCTGGGCGTCATGGGACGGCCAGCTCACGCTCCCGACCCCGTCGAGCGCGGCGAAGAGCGCCGACGCGTTGCGACGGCGCGCCGCGTTCTCGGCATCGACGTACGGGAGCCGGTCGAGCGTCAGCAGCGCGGTGACGATGTTCGGCCGGTAGGTGTAGACCATCGAGTCGATGTGCTGACGCAGCTCGTCCGGGAACCCCGGCTCGCTCGCACGCCCGATCAGCTCTCCGCGGCCGGCGTGCTGCCCGCTGATCGTCGCCTTCCAGTACACGTCGGCCACACGCGTGACGAGGTAGCCGCCCTCCGTGGTCGCGAGCGGCTTGACGCCGTTGGTCGAGAACGCGCCGGCCTCGCCGAACCCGCCGACCCGCCGGCCGCGGTGCCGGGCGCCGTGAGCCTGGCTGCCGTCCTCGACGACGACGAGGCCGTGCGCCTCCGCGAACGACATGATCGCCGTCATGTCGGCCGGCTGGCCGTAGAGGTGCGGCACGAGGATCGCGCGCGTGCGCGACGTCAGCCCGGCGGCGAGCGCGGACGGGTCGATCAGCCCGGTCTCGGGCGACACGTCGACGAACACCGGGACGGCGCCGTTGTGCAGGATGCACGACACGGACGCGCCCCAGGAGTAGGGCGACGTCAGCACCTCGTCGCCGCCCGTGATCTCGAGGCCGATCAGCGCGGACTGCAGCGCGCCGTGCCCGGAGCTGGTCGCCAGCGCGAGCTCGACGTCGTGGTATGCCGCGAGGCGCTCCTCGAGCTCGGCGATGATCGGGTGGCCCTTGCTGAGCCCCTGCATCGGACCGCGATCGAGCGCCTCCCGAACCCTGTCGTAGGCGGCGGCCGTGAACCGCGGGTACTTCGGGGCTGTGCGGCGATGTTCCACGGGGCCGCCGAGGAGCGCGAGCGCGCTGGCGTGGGTCATGGGACGCAGGCTATCGGCCATCGGTCGACCGGTCAACCAATTGCTACCAGAGCGTCTGCCCGCCCTCGACGACGAGGTTGTGGCCGGTCACGTAGTCCGACCCCTCGCAGGCCAGGAAGACGACCGCGGCCTGGAGGTCGCGCACCTCGCCGAGCCGACCGGCCGGGATCTGCGTGAGCCACTCGGACACGAGCGGTCGCAGCGCTTCGGACTCCTCGATCAGCGCGGTGCGGATGATCCCGGGCGAGATGCAGTTGACCGAGACGCCGCGGTCCGCCCACTCGGCGGCCAGCGTGCGCGTGAGCTGGACCACGCTCGCCTTCGCGGCGTTGTAGGCCGCCTGCTTCTGAGGGTGGGGCACGAGGATGGAGGCCATCGACGCCGTGTTGACGATCTTCCCGTAGCCCGCCTCGAGCATGATCCGCCCGGCGGCCTGGCAGCCCAGGAAGACCGCGCGCGCGTTGATCGCGAAGACCTCGTCCCACTCCGCGATCGGCGTGCTCTCGGCCGCCGAGTTGCGGTTGACGCCCGCGTTGTTCACCGCGATCTCGAGACCACCCCAGCGGTCGACGACGTGGCCCACATAGCGCTCGGCGGCGTCCTCACGGCTGACGTCCGCCTCGATCGCGAGCGCATCGATGCCCTTGGCCGACAGCTCGGCGGCGACGGCCTCGGCGCGACGGCGGTCGAGGTCGATGACCGCGACCCTCGCGCCGGCCTCGCCGAGCGCATGGGCGAACGCCCGCCCGATGCCCTGGCCGGCCCCGGTGACGAGCGCCCGGCGCCCGTCGAGCCGGAAGCGCTCGAGCACCGGCTTGGCGTCGTCGGTCGTCAAGTGGTCGTGGGCCATCGTCGAGCTCCTTGTTCGTGGTCGAGTGCCAGCGCCGTGACGACCGCGCTGAGGCGGCCGGCCAGCAGGGACGGGGCGTTCAAGAACACCAAGTTGGCGCCGCTGTCGACGAGCCGCTGCGCTTCGCGCTCGTCGGCGGCCAGCATGCACAGCGAGAGCCCCGTGCCGATCACCGCCTGGCGGATGCGATCGAGCGCATCGACGACCGCCGGATGGGTGGTCTCACCGGGTCGGCCGAGCGACGCCGACAGGTCCGACGGGCCGATGAAGACGCCGTCGAGCCCGTCGGTGCCCAGGATCTCCGGCATGCGCTCGAGCGCCTCGGCGTCCTCGAGCTGCCCGATCAGCACGACGTCGCGGCGGGCAGCGTCGAGGTGGTCGGCCAGCGGCCGCAGCCCGTGCCGCCCGGCGCGCGTCGAGAGCGCGAGGCTGCGGCGGCCCGCGGGCGGGTAGCGGACGAGCGCGGCGGCCGCGGCGACGTCGTCCGCCGACCGGATGTGCGGCACGACGATGCCGTGCGCGCCGGTGTCCAGGGCGCGGAGGATGTCCGGGCTCCGGGCGTCGCTGACGCGGACGAGCGAGCGGATGCCGGCGCTGTCCGCCGCGCGGATGTGATGCTCGAGCTCCGTCATCCCGCTCGGGCCGTGCTCGGTGTCGATCAACACGTAGTCGAAGCCCGCGTGGCCGGCCAGCTCGACCGTCGCGGCCGCGGGCATCTTCACGATCAGGCCGAGCAGCGGGCGGTCGCGGTGCAGGCCACCGCCGTTGGTGGAACTGGTCACGATGAGCTCCCTGTGGTCGATGCGGACGGGCTTGAGAACGCGCGGATCTTGGCCTCGGCCGCCGACCGCGTCGCGCCGATGACGGGATCGAGGAGGGCGGCGACGCCGTCTCCCGCAGGGGGATCGGCAGCGCGCGCGAGGACCGCTTCGCGCAGCGCATGTCGCAACTCGGTGTTCACGTTGAGCTTGGCGACCCCGAGGGCGATCGCCGCCGACACCTCCGCCGGGGGCAGTCCCGACGCCCCGTGCAGGACCAGCGGGATCTCGACGGCGCGGCCGATGCGCGCGAGCAGGTCGAGGTCGAGACGGACCGGCTCGTCGCCGATGCCGTGAACGTTGCCGATGGCGACGGCCAGCGCATCCACGCCCGTCTCGGCGACGAACCGGGCCGCCGCGCCCGGGTCGGTCGTCGCGGTCGCCTGGCGCCCCGACGACTCGTCCTCGTCGCCGGCGATGCCCGCCAACTCGGCCTCCACCCAGGCGCCGGCGGCGTGGGCGCGCCGGACGACCTCGCGCGTCGCCTCGATGTTCCGCTCCAGCGACCGGGCCGAGCCGTCGAACATCACGGAGGTATAGCCCAGGCGCAGGCAGGCCTCGATCTCGCCGAGGTCCGTCGCGTGATCGAGATGCACGCCCGCCGGCACGGCGGCGGTGGCGGCCAGCCCGAGAGCGAGGCCCGCGAGCGGCTCGCGGCCGGCGTAGCGGAACGCGCTCGACCCCGCCTGCAGGAGGACCGGGGCCCCGACGGCCTCGGCGGCGCGGATCACGCCCAGCCCCTGCTCGAGGTTGTAGATCGAGAAGCCGACCAGCGCCCGGCGCTCCCGACGTGCCTGCCTCAGCGCTTCCACACCCACACCGTTCATGCGACGCCCTTGAGTCGATCGAGCGCGAGCGCGAACGCGTCCTCGTCGCCCACGTTGCCGGGGAACACGACGTAGGTCAGGCCCGGTCGCAGGCTGCCCGTCCCGAGCTCCCACACCGAGACCTGGCCCGGGAAGAGCTGGCCGCGCACCGTCGCGCGCTGCGCGCCCAACGCGCGCACCGCGACGTCGTGCGACGTGATGCCGCCCTTGGCGAGCACCCAGCCGAGGTCGGCGTCCGCCGCCACGTCGCCCACGACGGCCACGATCGCGTCAGCGATCGCGGCCGCCCGGCCCAGCGCGTCACCGGAGCGCTCGTGCGCCGACGCGCGCGACGTGACGAGGGCCGCGTCGCCGTCGCGCAGAGCGGCGCGCAGCGCAGCGACCGCGCGGGCGCACGCGTCGTCGCGCGCGCCCCCGAGCACGTCGTCGACGTCCAACAGGACGACGCCGAGCGCGTGCCGAGCGCGCGCCGTGCGCAGCTGCCGCGTCGTCAACTCGGTGTGCGACCCGACGACGACCAGCCCGTGCGTGTCGGCCGTCCCCAGCTCGGCAGGCTCGAGCGGCGCGGGCGCCGGCCACCCCGCGCTCGCGGACAGGAACGAGGGCCCGGTCCGGCACACGAGGCGCAGGCCGCGCCGCTCGGCCAGCGCGACGCCGCCGGCGATGACCGCCAGGTCACGCTCCTCCACGGCGTTGGCGACCACATACCGCGCCCGGCCGCGCGCGCCGAGCAGGACCTCGGCGACTCGGGACGGCCCCTGCGCGCGCAGCTCGTCGAGCCCGATCGTCGCCACGCCCGCGTCCCGGCCGGCGCGCTCGCGGATCCACGCCACGAGGTCCGACGCGTGGTAGCCGAAGACGGGATCCCGCGCGAACTCGGTCTCGCCCACCGGCACGAGCGCCTCGCCCGTGCGCAGGAAGTGGACGTCGTCGATCGTGACCCTGCCGGCCTCGGGGTACGCCGGGCAGAGCAGGACGACGTCGACCGCCCGGCCGCCGGTCGCCAGGCCGGCGGCCAGCGCCTCGGGCTCGGCGGGGAAGTGCCCGCGCAGCGTCGAGTCGCCACGGCTGATCGCGCGCACGTCGACTCCGAGGCGATCCGCGACCGCCGTCAGCCGCTCGCCGATCTCGCGGTTGATCTCGATCGCACGGGACTCGGGCAGCGCGCGTGAGTTGGTCAGGATCGCGAACAGGGGTCGCGCCGTGGCCATGGCCCACTCGAGGTCGGGCGGGTCCCACGACATGACCAGCGGCACGTCCCGCACCGTCTGCGTGCCCGTCGGATCGTCGTCGATGACGGCGATCCGCACGCGGTCGGGGTCGGGGACCGCGAGCGACTCGCCCGGCCCGTCGATGGTCGGTGCGATCCGCGCCGCGCTCATCGCCCCAGCGGGTTCCAGCCGCGCCCGGCGTCGCCGACCGGCTCGCCGCCGTCCTCGGTGACGATCAGCGTGTCCTCGAGCTTGACGAACCCGAGCGCCGGGTCGGCGACGTGGGTCTCGATCGACAGGACCATGCCGGCCACCAGGTCGCGGTCGCGATGCGTCGCCGGGTACGGCGGCGAGCCGGTGTCCGTGAGCCGGGGCGCCTCGTGCGTCAGCAGCCCGGTCCCATGGGCCAGGAAGCTCATCCGAGGACCGTCGGGCAGCTCGCCGATGACCTCGCCGACGGCGTCGAAGAGGTCGCCGCCGCGCCGCCCGGCGATGACGGCGGCCCGCGCGGCCTGCTGGACCGCGTCGACCTCGGCGAGCAGCTCGCGATGGCGCGCGCTCGGCTCCCCGGCGATGCCCATCCGCGTCAGGTCGGCGGTGTAGCCGAGCCGGTCCGCGCCCGAGTCCAGCGACAGGACGCCGCCGGGCTCGATGCGTCGATCGCTCGGCGCGCGCGCGTGGCTGCGGCCGGTGGCCACCAGGCAGTAGGCGAACGTGAGCCCACGCAGGGTCTCCTCCTGCCGCAGGCGCTCGGCCACCTCACGCGTGGACATCCCGACGTCGACGGCGGCGAACGTGGCGAGCATCGCCTCGACCACGGCGCGCGACGCGCCACGAAGGATCTCGAGCTCCGCGGCGCTCTTGACGGCACGCAGCTCGTCCAGGTCCGGGCCGACGTCGACGAAGCTCGCACTCGGAAGCTCGCGGGTCAGCACCGCCATGGCGTCGGCAGGCACGTACGCGGGCTCGACGCCGATCGTCGCGCGCTCCAGGCCGCGGGCCCGCAGCGCTTCGGCCGCCGCCAGCGCGGCGTCGGTCGTGCCCCACGAGCGGTGCTCCACGCTCGGCACCCACAGCGGTTGGGCGTCGGTCCCCCACGCCTCGTTGCCGGCGCCGACGTAGAACGCGTCGCCCAGCCGCTCCGGGACGTAGCCGACGACCGGGAGGTACCGCGACGGCCCGATCGGGTCGAGCCGGTCATAGAGGAAGAAGCGGTAGCCGCCGAGCAGGTAGCGGACGTTGTGCGGCGAGGTGGCCAGCAGGGCGGCGACATCGCGCGCTCGCAGCAGCGCGTCGAGCCTGCCCGCGTCGAAGGGAGCGCGCTGCTTGGTTGATCGTTCGAGGTTCACGAGAGGTAAGGAGTGGGTCCTGGGGCGGAACGGGAGGGGGCGCCGGCCGGACCGGGCGGCGACCGCGACCGGTCACCGCCCGGGTCGCGTGGCGGACCTAGCAGGGGTTGCTGTAGTACAGGGCCTTGATCGCGGGGTCGTTGATCTGGTCGTTGGTGGCCGTCGACAGCGGCGCCGTGACGCTCTTGGTCACCGGCTTGCCCGACAGCTTGTTGGCCAGCTGCTGGACGGCGATCCGCCCTTCTTCACGGGGACGCTGGACGACCGTCCCGGTCACCGAGCCCTCTTGCAGGAGCTTGATCCCGGCGGGCTGGAGGTCCCAGGTGATCACCTTGACCTTGCCCACCTTCTGCGACTGGCGCAGCGCCGTCGCGACGCTGGAGGCGATCGTGTCGTTGGTGGTGTAGATGCCCTTCAGGTTCGGATAGCGGTTGAGCAGCGCCGACGCCTCCGCGGCGATCTTGTTGATGTCCAGGTCGGGGTACTTGATCGCCACGACGTCGATGTCGGGGAACTCGGCCATTGCCTCCTTGAACCCCTTGATCCGGCCCTGGGTGATCGGATTGCTCGGGATCACGCCGATGGCCAGGACCTGGCCACGCTCACCGATCTGCTTGGCCAACAACTCGCCGCCGAGCTTGCCGCCCTGCTCGTGGCTGGAGCTCACGAACGAGATGGCCAGCGACGGATCGGCCAGCGCGACGTCGACGGCCACGACCGGCAGCCCCTTGCTCACCGCCGGCTTGATGGCGACGCCACCGGCCTGCGGATCGGCGGCGCTGAAGATCAAGCCGGCCGGGTTGCGCGCCAGCACCGACTGCAGCACCTGGGCCTGCTCGGCCGCGTCCTGGGACTTCGACGGCGCCTGCGGCCGACCGACGTCGAACCCCAGCTGCTTGCCCTCCTCATACGCGCCGCAGCCGATCTGCTTCGCGTACCCCGGCACCGACTCCGGCATCACGATCGACAGCTTCTTGCCGGCAAACGACGAGCCGCCACCGGCAGCCTTCGCGCCGGAGCCGCCCGAATCGCTCGAGCCACAGGCGGCGACCGCGCAGGCCACCGCGAAGGCCGGCACTGACCAGCCCATCTTTCGCATCGTCACTCCTCTTCGTTGAACGTGTCCGACCCGCGGCACCGCGCGGACGCCAGGCGTCCGCGCCTCTCTCTCACTCGTTGCGCTTGCGGCGCTCGCTGTCCAGGTAGACCGCCAGGACCAGGACGACGCCGGTGACGACCTGCTGCCAGTAGGACTGGACGCCGCCGATCACGAGGCCGTTGGCCAGCACGACGGGGATGAACGCTCCCAGCACCGTTCCGACGATCGTGCCGACGCCGCCATAGAGGCTCGCGCCACCCAGGAGCGCAGCGGTCGCGGCGTTCAGAGCATCGAGCGAGTGACCTGAGATGCTCGTCGTCGAGAACCGGGCCAGCGCGAGCCACCCGGCCAGGCCGGCGCACGCGCCCGAGAACAGGTAGATCCTGACGAGATGGCGCTCGACCGCGATCCCGGCGCGCTCCGCCGCCTCCTTGCTGGAGCCGATCGCGTAGGTGTGGCGCCCGAACACCGTCTTGGCCAGCACCACGCCCGCCACCGCGGCGAACACCAGCGCGATCAGCGCGACCGGCGGGACGCCGAGCACGCGCTCGTTGCCCAGGTCGATCATCGACGCGGGAACGTCGACGAGATCGGCGCCCCCGGCGACCACCAACGACAGCCCCAGCGCGGCGCCGAGCGACCCGAGCGTCACGATGATCGGGTTCAGCCGCGCGTAGGCGACCAGCCACCCGTTCAACGCGCCCCAGGCGCCGCCGGCGGCCAGCGCCCCCAGCAGCCCGAGCAGCGCGGTCGGCCACGAGCTTCCGCCGACCCACCCCATCACCTTCATCGCGAAGACGCCGGAGAACACCAGCACCGAGCCGACCGACAGGTCGAACCCGGCCGTGACGATCACGTACGTGATCCCCACGGCGAGCACCAGCGTGATCGCCGCGTCGAGCGTGATGTTGCGCACGTTGTCGACGCTGGCGAACGCCGACCCGTTGACGATCGAGAACGCGATGACCAGCGCGATCAGCCCGGTGACGACGGCGAACAGCGGGTTGGCGACGACCCGCGCGAGCGCGGGCCGGCCGCGGCCGTCGCGGGCGATGTCGTCCGGTGGCGGCGTCGCCGCGCCGGCCGTGGCGGCGCGACCCTCGGTGGCGTTGGGGCTCATGCGGGGTGACCTCCGTTGATGTCGGCGAGGCCCGCCGCCGGCGCGGCCGCCTCGGCTCCGCCGGTCATCGCCGCCACGAGGCGGTCGACCGACGCCTCGGCGCGCGTGAACCGGGCCACCCTGCGCCCGAGGCGCAGCACCTCGATGCGGTCGGCCACGGCCAGCACGTCCGGCATGCTGTGAGAGATCAGGACGACGGCGATCCCCGAGTCGGCGACGGTCCGGACCAGGCGCAGGACGTTCTGGGTCTGCACGACGCCGAGGGCGGCGGTCGGCTCGTCCAGGAGCACGATGCTCCGGCCCCAGGCCACGGCGCGAGCGACGGCGACGCCCTGACGCTGGCCGCCGGACAGCGCGCGAACGGAGGCCCGGCTGGTGTCGGCCGTGACGCCGAGCTCCGCGAAGGTGCGCGTCGCGTCGTCCCGCATCGCCCTGTCGTCCATGAAGCCGAGACGACCGAGCAGGCCGGCCCGCCGCCGCTCCCGGCCCAGGAAGAGGTTCGCGGCCGGTCCGAGGTCCGGCGCGAGCGCGAGGTCCTGGTACACGGTCTCGATCCCGGCGGTGTGCGAGGCGGCCGGCGAGTCGGGTCGGTACTCCGCGCCGTTGACCGTGATCGTGCCCGCGTCGGGCAGCGCGGTTCCCGAGAGGATCTTGACGAGCGTGGACTTCCCGGCGCCGTTGTCGCCGATCAGCGCGGTGACCTCCCCCGCGCGACATTCGAAGTCCGCGCCCTTGAGCGCCTCGACGTGCCCGTAGCGCTTGACGATGCCGCGAGCGACGAGCGCCGGCGGTCGCTGCCCGGCGTCGGTCGCTGTCGGTGGTGGCGTGTCGGTCATGCGCCCACCGGCCCGTCGTGCGCGCCGCTCGCGCACCTGGTTGCTGCTCTCCGTCCCATACGAGACCACCGTACCAGCCATAGGTCAACCGGTCAACCAATTTGTCTGAGGCGCAAGCTTGGCGTGCTCGTCGTGCGGTACCGTAAGGGTCGACCGGTCCACCAGGACGCCACCGTTCGCCTCGCGCCTCAAGGGAGCCCATGAGCACCAATCCTTCATCGCCGACGCTCCCGAGCAGCCTGCGCGTCACCCCCCGCGAGCCGCCGCTGGCCGAGATCACGCGCAAGCTGCTCGACTACCTGCTGTCGGGCGAGGTGGAGCCCGGCACCCGCATACCGGGAGAGCGCAACCTCGCCGAGGCGCTCGGCGTCGGGCGTTCGGCGGTGCGCGAGGCCATCAAGTCCCTCAGCCTGCTCGGCCTGCTGGAGGTGCGCCAGGGCGACGGCACGTACCTCAGCCGCTCCGGCTCCGACCTGCTGCCGCGGGTCATCGAGTGGGGCCTCCTGCTGAAGGTGCCCAGCATCATGGACCTCCTCGAGGCCCGGACGGAGATCGAGATCGTCGCGGCGGGGCTGGCCGCGACACGGGCCGGCGAAGCGGAGATCGCCGTCCTGCGGGAGCGTCTGGATGCGATGCGCCGAGCAGTCAAGGATGTCGATGCATACGTCGAAGCCGACATCGCCTTCCACCTGGACGTCGCCCGCGCCGGCGGCAACGAGGTCTTGGCGAACCTCGTGACGAGCCTCCGCGCCCTCCTGCGCGTATGGGTCGACCGCGTCCTGCGTCACGCCGGCGAGAACGACACGTCGCTGGCGATGCACGAGCCGATCGTCGAAGCGATCGCCGCGGGCGACGCGGCGGCGGCACGCGAGGCGATGCGGGCCCACATGGAGCGCGCGAACCGGCGCCTGCGCGAGGCGCTGGAGGCGGACGCGGCGCAGCCCGCCGAGACGGGCGCCACGTCGCCCTAAGCCGTCCGGGTCGCCGCGAGCGCCTCGAGGCCCAGCTCGGCGATGGCCGCCTCCCGGAGCCTGAACTTCTGGACCTTGCCGGTCACGGTCATCGGGAACGCGTCGACGACGAGGACGTGGCGCGGGATCTTGTAGTGGGCCAGCCGGCCGTCGCAGAAGGCCCGCACGGCCGCGCCGTCGAGGTCCGCGCCCGGTCGCAGGCGAACCCACGCGCACAGCTCCTCACCGTAGCGGCGGTCCGGAACGCCGACCACCTGGACGTCGACGATGTCGGGGTGGCCGTGGAGGTACTCCTCGACCTCGCGCGGATACACGTTCTCACCGCCGCGGATGATCATGTCCTTGATCCGGCCGACGATGTTGCAGTAGTCGTCGTCGTCCATCGTCGCCAGGTCGCCGGTGTGCATCCAGCGGCCCGCGTCGATCGCCTCGTCGGTCCGCTCGGGGTCGTCCCAGTAGCCCAGCATCACGCCGTAGCCACGCGTGCAGAGCTCGCCGGGCTCGCCGCGCGGAACGACGACGCCCGTCTCCGGGTCGACGATCTTGACCTCCACGTGAGGCCCGGGCCGCCCGACGGTTCCGACGCGCCGCTCGAGCGGGTCGTCCCGGCGCGTCTGGGTCGACACCGGCGACGTCTCGGTCATCCCGTAGCAGATCGCCACCTCGTCCATGTGCATGTCCCGCACGACACGCGTCATCACGTCCACCGGACACGGCGAGCCCGCCATGATGCCGGTGCGCAGCGAGGCCAACGAGAAGCCGCCGAAGTCCTCGTCCTCGAGCATGGCGATGAACATGGTCGGAACGCCGTAGAGCGACGTGCACGCCTCGTCGTCGACGGCCCGCAAGGTCGCCCGAGGATCGAACGCGGCGGCGGGGATGACGATGCACGCGCCGTGCGTCACGCAGCCGAGGTTGCCCATCACCATCCCGAAGCAGTGGTAGAACGGCACGGGCACGCAGACGCGGTCAGCCGCGCCGTAACCGAGGAGCTCGCCGACGCAGAACCCGTTGTTGAGGATGTTGTGGTGCGAGAGCGTCGCGCCCTTGGGGGACCCGGTCGTGCCGCTCGTGTACTGGATGTTGATGGGGTCGTCGAAGCTCAGCGCGTCCATCCGCGCGCGTAGCGCACCGCCGTCCACGTCGGCTTCGGCAAGCTCGGCCCAATCGTCCGATCCCAGGAAGATCGTGCGTCGCAGCTGCGGCAGCTCTCCCCCGACGGCGTCGACCATCGCCGTGTAGTCGCTGCCCCTGAACGCCGGTGCGCTCACGAGCATCCTCACGCCGGACTGGCTCAACGCATACGCCAGCTCATGCGTGCGATAGGCCGGGTTGACGTTCACGAGGACGGCCCCGACCTTGGCCGTGGCGAACTGCAGGAGCACCCAGTCCGCGCAGTTCGGCGCCCAGATGCCGACGCGATCGCCCACGCCGATCCCGGCGCCGAGCAGGCCGCACGCCAGCCGATCGACGGCACCGTCCAGCTGAGCGTAGGTGTATCGACGCCGCTCGTGCACGCTGACGAGCGCCTCGGCGTCCTGGCGCTCGGCGACCGTGGCCTCGAGCTGCTCGCCGATCGTCCGGCCCAGCAGCGGCGTCGAGCCGACCCCGTACGCGTAGGACGCTCGACCACGCGTCGCCGCGGCCATCAGCGACCCTCGCGAGCCGAGAGCCGGCCGGCGTGCAGCCACGCTCGGAGCTCGGACCGCCGGATCTTGCCGCTGACGGTCTTGGGAAGCTCGTCGACGAAGTGGATCTCGCGCGGGTACTTGTACGGAGCGGTGGTCTGCTTGACGTGATCTTGGAGCTCACGCGCGAGCGCGTCCGACGGGCCGTAGCCGTTCGCCAAGACGCAGACGCCCACCACGACCTGCGTGCGGTCGGGATCGTCGCGGCCGACGACCGCGGTCTCCGTCACCGCCGGGTGCTCGATGAGCGCGCTCTCCACCTCGAACGGCCCGATCCGGTACGCGCTGGACGTGATGACGTCGTCGTCGCGGCCCTCGAACCACAGGTACCCGTCGGGGTCGACCGCGGCCTTGTCACCGGTGAAGTACAGCCCCGCACGGAACACACGGGCGGTCGCCTCGGCGTCGCCCTCGTAGCCGCGGAACAGCCCGATGGGGTGGTTGGGTTCGCAGCGGACGGCCACGTTGCCCACGACGCCGGCGCCCACGGGCGATCCACCGTCGTCGACGACGACCACGTCCCACCCGGGCATCGGGCGTCCCATGGAGCCCTGGCGTACGGGGACCGACCGGTAGTTGGCCACCAGGCACGTCGTCTCCGTCTGGCCATAGCCGTCGTGGATCGTCAGGCCCGTGCCGTCCTCCCAGGCCCGGATCACCTCCGGGTTCAGTGGCTCGCCGGCGCTCGTGCAATGCCGGAGCGACGACAGGTCGTGCCTGGAGAAGTCACCTTGGACCAGCATCCGGTAGAGCGTCGGCGGCGCGCAGAAGGAGGTCACGCCGTGGCGGGCGACGATGCCGAGCACCGTGTCGGCGTCGGGCCGTCCCAGCGCGACCTGGACCACGCAGGCACGCTCGTGGAACTGACCGAAGAGACCGCCCCATGCGGCCTTCGCCCAGCCCGTGTCGGCGACCGTCCAGTGACGATCGCCGGGGCGCAGGTCGTGCCAGAACCGGGCGGTGCCCACGTGCCCGAGCGCATAGGACTGCACGTGCTCGACCATCTTGGGCTCGGACACGGTTCCGCTGGTGAAGTACAGGAGCAGCGGGTCGTCGCGGTGGGTCGGGTCGGCCGGCAGCGGATCGCCACCCGCTCGGGCACAACGCTCGCCGAAGTCCAGCCAGCCCGCCCGCGCGCCGCCGCCGCCGCCGCAGAGCTTCACGTCGAGGACCGCGCCGCTCGCGTCGACCTTCGCCGCGCCGTTGGCGTCGGTGATCGCGACGCGGGCACCGCCCCGGCCGACGCGGTAGGCGATGTCCTTCGGCGTCAGGAGGTTGGGACCGGGCATCGGGACCGCGCCGATCCGCATGCAGCCGAGCAACGCCGCGTACCAGGTGGGGCCGTGCGGCAGCATCACGAACACGCGATCGCCCTGCGCCACGCCCAGCTCCAGCAGCGCCCGCGCTGCCTCGCCCGCTGCGCGCGCGAGGTCGGCCGCCGTCTGCAGCGCGACCGGCTCCCCATCGCCGGCCACCGACAGCACGGCGGGAGCGTCGGGCTCGTCGACGGCCCACGCATCGACGATCCCGATGACCGCGTTGAAGCGCTCCGGCGGATGGAGACCGAACGTCCGTCGCTCGCTCGCGTACTCGGTCATCCGCGGCGCGCTCGTCCTGGTCGGCCTGGTGCGTGCGGGGGTCACGACCGGACCTCCAGTCCTGCTGTTCGCGGCAGCTTGAACACGCGGTGCGCGTTGTCCCAGTAGAGCCCGCGCAGCACCTCGTCGGGAAGGTCGAGCCCCGTCACGGTCCAAGGTCCCTGGATCGGCAACGGATGCTGGAGGCCGGTCTCCGAGGTCTCGAAGAAGCGCCAGTGACGCGAGAAGAACTCCGCGAGGTCCCAACGGGCCGGCGACTCCCGGGCGCTGTCGTCGCCGACCGCCCATCCCCCGTCGGCCGACGGCAGGTCGAAGGGCTTCGTACGGATCAGGTCGGTCCCGAAGATCACGCGATCCGGGTGACCGAGGATGACCGCTCGCACGGTCTCCCACGCATCGTCGGCACCCATGTCCGCGATCGTCGTCGCGGTGTCGACGTGGTAGTTCGGATACGAGCCGAGCATCCGGTCGACGTCGGCCCACCGCATGAAGCAGCCGAAGTGCAACCCGACGAACATGGTGTTGGGGTGGGATGCGACGACCGCTTCGAACTCCTCGTGGATCTGCCGCAGAGACGGGAACTCCTCGCTCCCGTACCACCACTCGGGATGGGCGCGCAATTCCTCCAGGCGTGGGTTGCGCTGATCGAGGGGCGCGAAGAACGCCGGCGCGTCGCCGACGTGGATCGCGATCGGCAAGCCCGTGTCCGCCGCCGCCTCCCAGATCGCGTCGAGCCGCGGATCGTCCACGCTGACGCGCTCACCGGCCGCATCGTCGAGCCACAGCCCCAAGTTCTTCCACAACTTGACGCCGACCGCGCCCGCGGCGGCGGCGGCGCGGAGCTCGCGGTCAAGGGCCGCTTCGCTTCCCTGCTCGCCGAGGCGGGAGAGGTCCGGAACGTGACAGCGGTGAAGCCGCGGCAGCGCCTCCGCCCACGCCTTCCCTTCGGCCTCGAAGCCCGGCGGCGGCCATTCGACGTCCCACAGATGGACGGCGCCCTCGAGACCCGCAAGATCCAGGATCTCCTCGACGCGCCCCGCGGTCGTCGCGTCGTAGTGGCAATGCGCGTCCATCACCGGACCGCGATATCTCGGATGCATGTCACTCCCCATCATCGATCGTGTGCCGAAGCACGAGTGAGAGGCCACGCCGTGCGGACTCTGCAGCGTTCGGGGACGCCCCGCAATGAACACGAGGCGTCCCCGGAGAGAGTCCTGCGGGTCACTCGCCGCCCAGTCTGCCATGGATCGGTCAACCGGTCAACCAATATCGGTGATCGCGACCGTCACGCGCCACACGTCAGCCATCGACGCCGGTCCACGGGCACTCCCGCCAGGTAGCGCCCGCCCGGCTCATCGCGAGAACGTGCATGGCCGGTCGGTGGGCGGCCCAATGCGTTCTCGGCCGGCTCGGCGACCTGAAGGGCACTCGGCGTCCCAAGCAGAAGATGCCTACGGTGCGCGCGGCGCAGAGAGCATCGAGAAGGGTGAAGCGACCGGCTTGCCGGAACGGACCCAACGCCCGTGGCCCGCAAGCCACGGCACCCGGCGGATCGGCGCCAAACGCCACGCATCGGCGGCAATATCGCCGAATAAAGGCACTAGTGCCTGAACCGAGGCCCGCTCCACGGCGATCCCGCCCGCCCCCAAGAACGACGAAACCCCGCGATATGCGGGGCTTCTTGATGAGGGTGAGCGAGGGGACTCGAACCCCCGACCGCCTGGACCACAACCAGGAGCTCTACCAACTGAGCTACGCCCACCAGGTCAGAGAAGCAGTGTAGACCACCCGGCCGGCGGGAATGGCCTCGGAGGACCGAGATCGTCGTCGACGAGGAGCCCGTAGCGTCATGGCCGCCGAGCCGAGCACCAGAGAAGCGAAGCTGATCCAGTACCTCAACGAGGCGTATGGCAAGGAGAAGGAGCTCGAGACCGCGCTGAAGGCGCACATCTCGATGACCACGCGCGACGCCTACAAGAAGCGTCTGCGCGAGCACCTCAAGGAGACGCAGGCGCAGGCCAAGGGGCTGGAGCGCCGAATCAAGGCGCTGGGCGGCAAGGCGGAGGCGGTCTCGCTCCCGGGTCCGGACGTCGCGTCGCAGGCGGCCGCGAAGGCGACCTCGGCGGCGAAGAAGGGCGTCGCGCTGGCGAAGGGCCCGCTGCACGCGATCCGCGGCACCGGCGAGGCCGAGAAGCTCCTGAAGAACGCCAAGACCGAGCTGTTCAACGAGTTCGAGGAGATCGCCAACTACCTGGCGATCGAGGAGCTCGCCAACGCGCTGTACGACCAGGACACCGCGAAGCTCGCGCGCGAGTTCCGCCGCCAGGAGGAGCGGATGGCCGCCTTCCTCCAGAAGCTGATCCCGCAGCTGGCCAAGGCCGTCGTGCGCGAGGACGTCCCGGCCAAGGAGCGCAAGCCGGCCGCGGCCGCGGCGGCGTCGTCGAGCAACGGCGGCCGGGCGCGGCGCGCCACGTCCTCGTCGAGCCGCTCGACCGCCTCCCGCTCCACGGGCTCGCGCTCCACGCGCTCGACCGCCACGCGCTCCACCACCTCCCGCTCCTCGCGCGCCAAGAAGTCCTAGGCCCTCCCCGACCCCGCTCAGCCGCTGAGCAGCCCGACCAGCTCGCCGGGCTCGGTCGCCAGCGCCGCCGCGCCCGCCTCGCGCAGCTCGCGCTCGGTGCCGATGCCCCACAGCACGCCGACGCAGGGCATGTCGTGCGCGCGGGCGCCCAGGACGTCGAACTTGCGATCGCCGACCATCACCGGCGACCGCGCGTGCGGCAGCCCCTCCAGCGCCCGCGCGATCGTCATCGACTTCGTCTCGTCGCGCGCCTGCAGCTGCGGGCCGTGGATCGCGCCGAACCGCCCGCGCAGCCCCAACTGCTCCAACAACGGCTCGGCCATCGCCTGCGGCTTGGACGTCGCCACCACCAGCGGCATCGTCGCGGCGAGCTCGTCCAGCGCCTCCGGGATGCCGTCGAACACCGCGCTCTCGGCCGCCATCGTGCTCCGGTACCGCGCGCGGTAGCTGACGACCAGCGCGTCGGCCTGCGCCTCGTCGGAGGCGAACAGCGCCATCGTCCGGTGCAGCGGCGGGCCCAGGTGCGGCAGCAGCTCCTCGGCGGGACGCTCCGGCAGCCCGTGCTCGGCGAGCGCGGCGTTGACGCTGCGCACGAACGCGGTCCGCGAGTCCACGAGCACGCCGTCGAGGTCGAACAGCACGGCGTCGGCGGCGCTCAAGTCCATCAACTCGTTCACTTCCTGGTGGTGGTGTACCGGCGCAGCACGGCGTTCGCGCCCTCCGGGACCGTATAGAACGAGCGGCCGTCGCCGCTCAAGGCCAAGGACTCGCCCTGGCCCTCGGCCAGCAGCGGGGCCGAGCCGACGCACGGCTTGCGCTTCAACGCCGACGCGATCGACGCGCCCGGCCGCTTCGACCACACGTACAACGCGGTGTAGGTGCGGATCGCGACGACGCGCCCGTCGGCGCTGACGTCGCCCGCCGTGGCCAGCCCGCCCAGGCCGAGCCGCAGCGTCGTGACCTTGCGCAGCGTCTCCGGCGCCGTCACCGACGCCGCGTACACGCCCGACCGCCCGTCGACGCGCTTGGTGACGACCACGACCTCCCCCGTCCGGCGGTCGGCGATCAGCGTCTCGGCGTCGTGGGCGCCGTCGGGGTACTTCAGCGACAACCTGGTCGCCGGCGCGGTCGTCGCCGGCCGGTCGCCCAACCGCGGCTCCTTCACCCGCCAGACGTCGATCGACGCCCGCGACGCCCGGTTGTCGCCGATGTCGCCGACCAGCAGCGTGTCGTCGGGCCCGACCGCGATGTCCTCCCAGTCGACGGCCCGCGCGCCCGGGACGTCCAGCGACGCGATCAGCGACCCGTCGGTCCGCAGCGCGAACAGCCGCGCCCGGTCGCCCGAGTCGTTGTGCGACCACAACACGCCCCTCCGCGTCGGGCTCAGCACCAACCCGGACAACTCGGTCGCCTCCGGCGCGTGCACGTGCCCGGCGACGCGCACGTCCAACCGCCCGCACAACGCGGGCGCCGCGGCGGCCCGCGCCGCCCCGGACCCCGTCGCCGCCGTCGACGACGTCCTCACCGCCGGCGCCTCGCCGCCGCCACCGCACGCGCCCAGCGCCCCCACCGCGCCAACAGCGAGCACGGCGACCAGCGGCAGGCGAGCACGGACGGACGGCACGGCGCCGCCACCCTAGCGCGCGCCCGGAGGCGCACGCCCGCGTGCACGCCGTCCGCCGCGCCCCATATACCGTCGCCGCGCCACGATGCTGCGCGAAGCCTCCAACGCCCGCTTCACCCTCCAGGGCCCCTGGCTGCGCCGCCGCATGGTCTTCTCCGCCGGCCGCCACGTCGCCGACCGCGGCCTGGGCCGCGCCGAGTACGACGGGCTCCGCGACGACCAGCGCACCGGCGCCGTCCCGGTCCTCCACACGTCCTCCGGCCGCACCTACTGGTGGTGCCTGGACCGCTTCTACTGGGAGGACGACGGCCTCGACGCCGACGACGTCTTCGCGCTCGTCCACGAGCGCCGCGCCCGCTCCCAGCGCCGCCTCCAGCGCGCCCACCAGGCGCTCCAGGCCGAGGCCGACGAGGACCGCCGCCCCACCCGCGAGCCCATCCCCCGCGAGCTGCGCCGCGCCGTCTGGGAGCGCGACGGCGGCGCCTGCGTCGAGTGCGGCGAGCGCTTCGAGCTGCAGTTCGACCACATCATCCCGGTCGCGCTCGGCGGCGGCACCACCGCCGACAACCTCCAGGTCCTCTGCGCCCCGTGCAACCAGCGCAAGGGCGCGACCATCTAGAGAACCGTCACACCCCTGACGGGCCGCTCAAGGACGCCGAAGTTCGAGGCGACTTCACGGGGTACGTGCCCATGCGCCTTCTGCACCGTGTGATCCGCGACGCCACCGACCCTTCGGTGGTCCTGCGCCGCGTGACCGAGCAGGCGCTGCACGTCGTCGCCGCCGCCGACGGCGCCGCCGTCGAGCTGCTGGAGCACGACACGTTGACCTACGTCTGCACGGCCGGCGCGCTCGGCCACGCGCTCGGCCTCAAGCTCCGGACCGAGGGCACCATGTCGGGCCTGGCGATCGACCTCGCGGCCACGCTGTGCTGCGACGACGCCGAGACCGACGACCGCGTCGACCGCGAGGCCTGCCGCTCGGTCGGCGCCCGCTCGCTGGTCTGCGTCCCGCTGCGCCACCCGCACGACGCCCAGGCCCTCGGCGTCCTGAAGGTCACCTCCGCGCAGCCCGCGGCCTTCACCGCGGACGACGTCACCACGCTCGCGCGCCTGGCCGGCTTCGTCGCGGTGGCGATCAGCGCCGCCGCCGACACGGCCCGCGTCGCCGCCGAGGTCGAGACCTTCAACTCGCTGCCGTCGAGCACGTTCGTGGCCAACGTCCTGGACCCGGCGATCGTCGCCTCCGCCGACGCCCGCCGCCGCGTCGAGCGCGTGCTCGACGAGGGCACGCTCGACGTGGTCTGCCAGCCGCTGGTCAACCTGGAGGACGGCACGCTCGTCGGCGCCGAGGCGCTGGCGCGCTTCCCCCAGGTCGACGAGACCGGCCCGCTCCCGCCGGACCGCTGGTTCGCCGACGCGCACGCCGCCGGGCTGGGCGTCCGCCTCGAGCTGGTCGCGGTCCGCAAGGCCGTCCACCTCCTCGACCACCTGCCGCCCGACGCCTACCTGACGATCAACGTCGGCCCCGACGTCATCGCCGCGCCCGAGCTCGCGCAGATCCTCGCCGGCGCGGACCCGACGCGCGTCGTGCTGGAGCTGACCGAGCACTTCCCGGTCGAGGACTACGAGCGCCTGCGCGGCGCGCTGTGCGAGATCCGCCGGCGCGGCACGCGCCTGGCGATCGACGACACCGGCGCCGGCTTCGCCAGCCTCGCCCACATCCTCAAGCTGTCGCCCGACATCATCAAGTTGGATCGCGACCTCGCGCGCGGGATCGACGACGACCCGATCCGCCGCTCGCTGGCCGCCGCGCTGGTCGCCTTCGCGCACCGCATCGGCGCGCAGGTCGTCGCCGAGGGCCTGGAGACCGAGGCCGAGCTGTCCACGGTCCGCGAGCTGGGCATCGCGCTGGGCCAGGGCTACCTGCTCGGCCGCCCCGGCCCGCCCGCGGCCCTCATGGCCAGCGTCTGAGCGACGCGCGCGCCGCCGAATCCCCCGGCACGCCGTGCACCGCGCCGCCCGGGAACGCCGCCGCGCTGCCCAGGAACAGGCCCTTGAGCGGCGTGCGGTACGGCGAGACCGACGGGATCGGCCGGAAGATCACCTGACGCAGGATGTAGGACCCGCCGCCGACGTCGCCGGCGACGAGGTTCGCGTTGCGCGCCTGGAGGTCGGAGGGCGAGAGCACGTGCCGCGCCAGCACGCGGTCCCGGAAGCCGGGCGCGTAGCGCTCGACCTGCGCCTCGACGCGCTCGACGTGGCGCGCGGTCGCCGCCTCGTCCCACAGCACGCCGTCCTGCGGCCCGTGCGTGTAGGCCCACGCCGTGTGCTTGCCCTCCGGCGCGCGCGTCGGGTCGGCGACCGACTGCTGGCCCATCAGCAGGAACGGCCGCTCGGGCAGCCCGCGCTCGGACGTCGCGATCGTGTCCAGCAGCTCGCCCTCGGGCCCGCCGACGTGCACGGTCCCGGCGCCGCGGACCGCCTCGTTCTCCCACGGGATCGGGCCGTCCAGCGCCCAGTCGAGCTTCAGCGTCGACGGGCCGTAGACGTAGCGCTTGAGCAGCGAGCGGTACCACCCCGACAGCGCGTCGCCGGCCAGCGCGGCCAGCGCGTGCGGCATGACGTCGGCGATGACGGTCGCGGCCTCGACCCGCTCGCCGCCCTCGATCACGACGCCGGTCGCCCGGCCGGCCGCGGACGTCACGCCGGTCACCCGCGCGCCGCAGCGCACGCTGCCGCCCAGCGACTCGAAGTACGACACCAACGCGTCCGACAGCCGCCCCGCGCCCCCGCGCGGCGACGGCCAGCCGACCGTGTGGCCCATCCAGTTCAGGTACGCGGCCGCGATCGCGCCGCCCGGCTTGTGCGGCGGCGTGTCGCCGTGCAGCGCCGCGCCGTAGAGCCACGCGCGCGCGGCGCCGCCGTCGAACAGCCGCTGGGCCAGCCCGACCGAGGACTCGCCGAGCAGCCGCGCGAACCCGAGCGCGCCCAGCGGGCCGCGCGACGCCACGAGCTTCAGCGCGCCGCCGACCGGCGGGAAGCCGCCGAGCATCGTCGCGCGCAGCGCGTCCCAGGACTCCACGAACGGCGTCGCGAACGCGGCCCACGCCTGGCCGTCGCCCGCGTGCAGCGCGTCCAGCGACGCGGCCGTCCGCTCGATCGACCGGTACAGCAACCCGGCCTCGCCGTTGGGCAGCGGCGCCGCGTAGCAGGCCTCCGGGTGGACCCACTCCAGCCCGTGCTCGGCCAGCGGCATGCGCGCGAAGACCGGCGACGCCACGCCCGCCGGGTAGACCGACGAGAACGTGTCGTGGTGGAAGCCGGGCAGCGTCAGCTCCTCGGTGCGGACCGCGCCGCCGGGGGCGTCGGCGGCCTCCAGCACCACGACCTGGCGGCCGGCCTCGGCCAGGCGGATGGCGGCGGCGAGCCCGTTGGGCCCGCTGCCGATCACGACGGCGTCGGCGCGCTCGCTCACGAGGCGATCTGCTTGGCCAGCTGGTGCAGCATGCTCAGGCGCTCGACCTCGCCCTGGCCCCAGAACGCGTGCTGGGCCTCGCGCCCGGCGATCCTGTAGGCCTTGTCGATGTGCCACGGCATCGGGTCCCACGTGCCCGCGGCCTTCACCCACGCCGACCCGTCGGGCATCGTGTACAACAACAGCCGGTTGTGGCCGTTGCCCATGAAGTGGCCCTGGTGCGTGGTCAGGTCGAAGCCGACCAGCGGCGTGCCGCCCTCGGGCACCGCGCGCGGCTCGTTCTCCCCGTACTTGGCCAGCCCGTCCTCCAGCGCCGCGAACCAGGCGGCCAGCGCCTCGGGGTCGTCGGGCGTGACGAGCTGGGTGATCGTCACGTACCCGCGCGTGAAGATCGGACGGCCGGAGTCGGTCCCGGCCGCGACCTCGATCTCGAAGACCTGGTCGGCCAGCCCGCCCGCCTTCAGCGGCGTGAAGCGGCCGATCTCCGACGCGTAGTCGGGCCACGTCTCGGGCCGGGTCAGCGCGCCGATGACCGCCTCGGCCGACGGCATCGCCACCGGCGGGTAGGTGTGCCAGACCTGCTCCTCGACCGGAGCGGACTCCGGCGTCAGCTCGCCGAGCCGGGCCAGCACGTGGCGGCGCTCCGGGTTGTAGGCCTCGCGGTCGGCGACGGTCTCGAAGGCGATGCCCCAGCCGCGGCGGGCGTCGTCGCGGTAGGCCTCGGGGAACCAGTCGCCGATGAGCCGCGCGGCGCCCTCCTCCAGCTGCGCGCGCGAGAGCGTCCCGCGGGCGGAGCGGCCGGTGACGAGGCGCTCGCCGCCGTAGGCCTTGTGGAACGCGGCGAGGTCGTTGAGGTGCAGCCGCCGGTGCGTGTCCTTGTTGTACCAGTAGGTCGTCAGGACGCTGAAGGCGAAGCGCAGGTCGTCGACCTCGCGGCTCTCGACCGCGCGCCGGTAGTACGCGGCGTTGAGGAAGTCGGTGACCCACGGCGCGGCGTCGCGCCCGGCGATCGAGGACCCGGTCATCCGCGCGAAGCGAAGCGGGCCGGAGCGCGGGACCTCGCGCTGCTGGGCCTCGACCTCCTCGGCGTCGTCGTCGAGGTGCTCGGGGAGCTCCTCGTGCAGGCTGGTGTCCGTCTCGGGGTTCATGAGGGGAGGGGGTTCCTTGGTCTCGGACTGTGGGTGTCCCCCAGTCTCCCTACCCACTCGTGGGTTGTCGACAGCATCGCCCCGCTCATGCCGTGCGGGTTTCTACGGAGACGATCTGTGGCCCGCTCCCGTCGTGGCGCGGACGTCGTCCGACGACGATCTGGACATGAGCTTCTTCGACAAGTCCCCGGGCGGTGGCATCGCCGTCGCCAACGCGATCCTCTACTCCGTCGTGCTGATCGAGACGTGGATGCTGACGACAGGCAGCCTCTTCGTCATGGGCTTGGTCATGGCCCTGATCATCGTCCTGGCCGGCCTGTTGTGCCGGTACGTGATGAACCTGATGGGGTCCGAGGAGTACGCCGTGGGAGAAGAGGCGGTCGCCGTGGCGCCCGCGCCGGTGGCCAAGACGACGGCGAGCGCGGCCGCACCCGCTCCCGCCGCCGTCAAGATCGCACCGGCGCTCTAGGCCATCTGGGCCAGCGCCCGATCGGCGTCGCGCTCGGCCTGGGGAGGCTCGGGCGCGGCGCCGCCGGCCGCCGCCGTCGGATCGACGGGGCGGATCACCAGCACGGCGACCAGCAGCGCCGCCAGCGCCAGGCCGAGGGCGACCACGAAGGCCAGCTGGTAGCCGCCGGTCAACGCCTCCCCCAGCGCCTTGCCCTCGCCGGTCAGCGTCTCGGCGCGCGTCGCGCTCAGCGTCGCCAGCACCGCCAGGCCGATCGCGCCGCCGACCTGCGCGGTCGTGTTGATCAGCCCCGACGCCAGCCCGGCGTCCTGGGGCTCGACGCCCGCCATCGCCAGCGTCATCAGCGCCGGGAACGCGGTGCCGCCGCCGACCCCGAACAGGACCATCGCCGGGAGCACGTCCACCACGTAGGTCCCGTCCGGCGAGATCTGCGTGAACCACGCCAGCGCCCCGCAGACCAGCACCAGGCCCGGGACCATCACGTTGCGCGCGCCGAAGCGCATGATCAACTTGTCCGTGTAGCCCAGCGAGAGGCCGCCCATGAGCAGCGTGCCGGGCAGGAACGACAGGCCGATCTCCATCGCGTCGTAGCGCAGGACGCGCTCGAGGTAGAGCGTCCCCATGAAGAACATGCCGAACATGCCGGCGACCGACAGCACCTGGATCAGGTTGGCGCCGACGACGTTGCGGGACCGGAAGATCCGCAGCGGGACCAGCGGCGTGGCGGCGGTCGCCTCGCGGGCGACGAACGCGGCGCCGAGCGCCAGCGCGAGCGCGCCGAGGCCCAGCGTCTCGGGCGCGCCCCAGCCGTGGTCGGCGGCGGGCTTGACCAAGGTGTAGACCAACAGCATCAACGCGGTGGTGATGAGCAGCGCGCCGAGGACGTCGGCGCCCGCGGCCAGGCCGGCGCCGCGGTCGCGCGGCAGCAGGCGGGTCGCCAGGACGGCGGTGACGATCCCGATCGGCACGTTGATGAAGAAGATCCAATGCCAGTTGATGGCGTCGGTCAGCACGCCGCCGGCCAGCAGGCCGATCGAGCTGCCGGCCGACGCGACGAACGCGAAGACGCCGATCGCCTTGGCCTGCTCGGCGCCGGGCGGGAACATCGTGACGATCATCCCGAGGATGACCGCCGAGGTCAGCGCGCCGCCGACGCCCTGGACGAAGCGCGCGGCGACGAGCACCTCCTGCGACGGCGCCAGGCCGCAGGCGATCGAGGACAGCGTGAAGACCGCCAGGCCGGCGAGGAAGACGCCGCGGCGGGAGATCAGGTCGCCGAGGCGCCCGGCGAGCAGCAGCAGGCCGCCGAAGGCGATCAGGTAGGCGTTGACGACCCAGGCCAGGCCGCCGGCCGAGAACCCGAGGTCCTCCTGGATCGACGGCAGCGCGACGTTCACGACCGTCGTGTCGAGCACGATCATCAACATGCCGACGCACAGCACCACGAGGGCGATCCAGCGGCGGCGGTCGTCGAGGGTCTGGGCGGCGTGCGTGGCGGTCATCGGGGCGGTCAGCTCCTTGCTGGCGGATCGGAGGGGTTCCGGAGAGAGGTCGAAGCCGAAGACCGGACTTCGACACGGAACTCATCGATCGCGCGTCAGCGCAGGAACTCGCCGCGCCAGCAGGGGTCGACCAACGCGACCTCCACCGGACGCAGCGGCGGCGCGCCGAAGGCGTCGAACTCCGCGCGGGTCAGCGGCCACGGCGGGTCGTCGGGCGGCGGGAGCGGCGCGTCGTCGGCGCGCGCCCAGGCCATCGCGAAGAGCCGGCCGCCGGGCGCGACGAGCGACGCGATCGCGGCGGTCGCCTCGGCGCGCACATCGACCGGCAGCGCCTGGACGGTCCAGATCTCCACGACGAGGTCGAACGCGCCCAGCCAGTCGGACGGCAGCGCGAAGAGGTCGCCGACCTCGTAGCGGGCGTTGGGGTGCGTCGAGCGCTCGCCGGCCAGCCGCACGGCGGTCGGGGAGACGTCGAAGCCCAGCGTGTCGAAGCCCAGCGACGCGACGTACTCCGCGTCGGTGCCCAACCCCGCGCCCACGACCGCGGCCCGCCGGCCCTCGCCGCGCAGTCCCTGCGCGGTCGCCCACTCGACGAGCAGCGGCCGCGCCTGGTCGCTGTGCCACGGCGGCGCGTCGCCCGCGGCCGCGCGCGCGGCGTACAGCGGCTCGAACCAGCCGGTGGGCTCGCCGGTCATGCGTGCCACCGTATCGTCCAGCCGACACTGAACAGTCTTGCTGTAGAGTTTGAGGACGTCGTGTCGCTTCGCTCCGCCGCCACCGCCAACCCCGACCGCTACAAGTGGGTGGCGCTCTCCAACGCCACGCTCGCGGTGCTGCTGGCGACGCTGGACGGCTCGATCACGATCATCGCGATGCCCGACATCTTCCGGGGCATCCACCTCGACCCGCTCGTCCCGTCCAACTCGTTCTACCTGCTGTGGATGATCCTCGGGTACCTGGTCGTCACCAGCGTGCTGATCGTGTCGCTCGGCCGGCTGGGCGACATGGTCGGCCGGGTCAGGATCTACAACCTGGGCTTCGTCATCTACACGGCCGCGTCGCTGCTGCTGGCGATCGACTGGATGACCGGGCGCGACGGCGCCATGTACCTGATCGTCATGCGGTTGGTCCAGGGCGTCGGCGGCGCCTGCCTGCTGGCCAACTCGGCGGCGATCATCACCGACGCGTTCCCCTCCCACCAGCGCGGGATGGCGTTGGGCATCAACAACATCGTCGGCGTGTCGGGCACGTTCATCGGGTTGGTCCTCGGCGGGGTCCTGGCCCCGATCAGCTGGCGGCTGGTGTTCCTGATCTCGGTCCCGGTCGGCCTGGCCGGGACGGTCTGGGCCTACGTCGCGCTGCGCGAGCTGAGCAAGCCGCGGCGCGCCCGCGTCGACTGGGCGGGCAACGTCACGTTCGCGGTCGGCCTCGTGCTGCTGATGACCGCGGTGACCTACGGGATCCGCCCCGCCGGCGGCCACGCGATCGGCTGGGGCTCGCCGCGCGTGCTGGCGCTGCTGGGCGGCTCGCTGGCCTGCATGGTCGCGTTCGTGACGATCGAGCGCCGCGTCGCCGACCCGATGTTCCGCCTGCCGCTGTTCCGCATCCGCGCGTTCACCTTCGGGACGCTCTCGACGTTCCTGTCGTCGGTCTCGCGCGGCGGCCTGATGTTCATGTTGATCATCTGGCTGCAGGGCATCTGGCTGCCCCAGCACGGCTACGACTTCACCGACACGCCGCTGTGGGCGGGCATCTACATGCTGCCGCTGACCGTCGGGATGCTGCTGGCCGGCCCGGCGTCGGGCTACCTCAGCGATCGCTTCGGCGCGCGGCCCTTCGCGACGTCGGGCATGGTCCTGACCGCGTGCGGCTTCGCGCTGCTGACGCTGTTGCCCACCGACTTCTCCTATCCCGTCTTCGGCGCGATCCTGCTGCTGATCGGCGCCTCGATGGGGCTGTTCGCGTCGCCCAACCGCGCGGCGGTGATGAACAGCCTGCCGCGCTCGGACCGCGGCGCCGGCGGCGCGATGAACCAGACCTTCCAGAACTCCGCGCAGGTGCTGTCGATCGGCGTGTTCTTCACGTTGATGATCGTCGGCCTCGCCTCGACGCTGCCCGCGGCGATGAGCGCGGGCCTGCAGGCGCACGGCGTCGACGCCGCGACCGCGCACGCCGCGGCCGACCTGCCGCCGGTGTCGATCCTGTTCGCGGCGTTCCTGGGGTACAACCCGGTCGAGCACCTGCTGGGCCCGCACGCGCTGCACGCGCTGTCGGCCCACGACCAGGCGGTCGTCACCGGCAGCTCGTTCTTCCCCAACCTGATCTCGGACCCGTTCCGTCACGGCCTCCACACCGCCTTCGCCTTCGCGATCGTCGCCTGCCTGGTGGCGGCGGCGGCCTCGCTGCTGCGCGGCGGGCGCACGGTGGCCGACGACGAGCCCACGACCGACGAGGAGACCCATGAACGTCCAGTGGTTCGGCCAGTCCACGTTCCGGCTGACTGACGACGACGGCCACAGCGTCGTCATCGACCCGTTCGACGCGTCCGTGTTCGAGGCGCGCGGGATGCCGTGGTACCCGGCGCTGGAGGACGTGACCGCCGACCTCCTGCTCGTCACCCACGAGCACGGCGACCACAACGCGGTGGACGCGGTCGGCGGCGACCCGGCGATCGTCCGCTCGCTGGCGGGCACGCACGAGACGCCGCTGGGGCCGGTCGTCGGCGTGGCCTCCGAGCACGACGAGGTCGCCGGCACCCAGCGCGGCCACAACGTCATGTACGTCTTCGACTTCGGCGGCCGGCGCGTCGCGCACCTCGGCGACCTCGGCCAGCGCGAGCTGCGCGGCGAGCAGGCCGCGGCGCTCGGGACCGTCGACGTGCTGATCGTCCCGGTCGGCGGCGGCCCGACGATCGGCGCCGAGCAGGCGACCGACGTCGCGGCGACGCTGAGCGCGCGCGTGATCGTCCCCATGCACTACCGGACCGAGCGCATCGCGTTCCTGGAGCCGGTCGACGCGTTCGCCGCGGCGGCGCGGCGCGTGGCGCGGCTCGACACGCCGTCGTTCGCGGTCGACGAGGTCGCCGGCGAGGACGGCCCGGTCGTGGTGATCCCGGCGGCGCCGTAGCCTCTGGGGCGTGGAGCGCCTCATCCGCGCCAGCGACCTCAAGCGCCAGCGGGCGTGGACCGACACGCTCATCGCCGCGCTGCTCGGCGCGCCCGACGCGCTGTCGCCCAACCCGCACGGCTGGCGCGCGCCGATGCGCTGGTACCGCGAGGATCGCGTGCGGGACGCCGAGGCCACGGCGGCGTTCGCGGAGCGCGCGGAGCGGATCGGCGCCGACGCCGCGTGGCGGCGCGACCTGCCGACGCGGACGTTCGCGGCGGGCGAGGTCGAGCAGCTCGAATGGCTCGACGACCCGGCGCGGATCGCGCTCTTCCACGCCCCGCGCCGCCCGCGGATGCGCCGCGCGCGCCGGCCGCCGCCGGTCGTGGTGCCCGCGCCGCCCGGGCAGCGCTTCGAGGTCCTCCGGCTGTTCGACCCCGCGTCGCTCGACTCTTAGGGACGTAGGACCTGCGCCCGTCGTAGGCCTACACCTTGCGCGCGCGGCCCGCGACGTGCGGCAGCAGCCCGACGCTGAAGTGGCGCACCTGGTCGATCGCCAGCCCGGCGTCGCGGATCGCCCGCTCGGTGTCGCGCGTCAGGTGACAGCCCGCCGCCACGCGCGGCCACAGCCCCGAGCGGTCCAGGCCCCGCTGCACCGCGCGGCCCGCGCCGCCGCGGGCGGCCACGTGCTCGTAGAAGCGCAGCTCGCCGCCGGGCTTCAGCACGCGGCGGATCTCGGCCAGCGCGGTCGCCTGCGAGCGGACCGAGCACAGCACGAGGCAGACGACGACCGCGTCGAACGACGCGTCGGCGAACGCCAGCTCCTCGGCGATCCCGTCGACGACGGCCACGCGCGCGATCCCGCGCTCGGCCGCCTTCGCGCGCAGGTGCGGCTCGGGCTCCAGGGCCACCACCTCGGTCACCGCGTCGGCGTAGTGCTCGAAGTTGAGGCCGTCGCCCGCGCCGACCTCCAGCACGCGGCCGCTCAGGCCCGCGACCAGCTCGTCGCGCTCGCGCCAGCCCATCGCGTTGCGGCCCAGCACCGACGACCACGCGCGCGCGAAGAGCGGATGGTCGTGGTCCTGGGCGGCGGGCCCGGCTCCGGGTCCGGCGGTGGCGCTCATCGCGTCGTGTACACCCCGGTCGTCGCGGCGTGGTAGCCCTTGGCGCCGACCGCGCGGTGCAGGTCGCTGCGCGGCTCCTCCCCCGCCGCGACGCGCTCGACCGCGTGGGCGAAGTCCCAGACCGGCGCCCAGCCGAGGCGCTCGCGCGCGCGGGCGTTGTCGTAGACGCGCTCGATGCGCGGGAACATGCGCCAGCCGCGCTGCGCGTAGACCTCCTCGTAGCGCGGCACGTGGCGCGCGACCACGGCGGGCGCGTCCTCGTGCAGCGCGGGCGCGTCCTCGCGCGCGAACGGCGTGGTCGCCGAGATGATGAAGCGGTCGAAGCCCAGCTCCGGCGCGCGGTCCAGCGCGAGCCGGTGCGCGTCCACCGCGTCCTGGAGGTCGACGCGCCGGTAGAGCAGCTCGTTGACCTTCAGGTTGGTGTCGTCATAGGCCTGGCGAACCTCGTCGCGGTCGTCGGCCTCCGGGAAGAAGCGCGACGTGCGCAGGATCAGCACCGGCAGGCCGTGGTCGCGGTGGACCAGCTCGCACAGGCCCTCGGCCGAGGTCTTGGTGACGCCGTAGACGTTGCGCGGGATCGGGACGACGTCCTCGGTGATCCACGCGGCGGGCCGGCGGTCGTCCGGCGTCAGCGCGCGGCCGAACGCGCTCGTGGTCGAGGTGAAGACGAACCGCGACACGCCCGCGGCCACCGCCTCCTCCAGCAGGTTGAGCGTCCCGGTGACGTTGGTGTCGACGAAGTCCTGGCGCGTGTGCGAGCCGACGTGCGGCTTGTGCAGCGTCGCGGCGTGGATCACCGCGTCGACGCCCTCCAAGGCCGCGCGCACGACGTCGCGGTCGGCGACGTCGCCGACGATCGACGTGTGCTCGCCCTCCAGGAGGTCCAGGCCGACCGCGTCCGGCAGCGTGCGCACCAGCCCTTCGCCGAGGTGACCCGAGCTGCCGGTGACGAGGACGCGCATGGGACGACAGCCTACGTGGAGCGCGGCAGCGGCCACGGGCGGTTGAGGTCCGGCCGGGCGATCCCGGCCAGCCCCCGCGCCAAGGACACGTTGAGGTCGCCCCAGTCGAACGCGTCGCGCCAGACCGCGATCCGCCCGTCGCGCACCTCGAAGCGGCCGTAGACCCAGAACCGCTGCTCGAAGCGCCCGAGCGAGAGCGCGTCGCAGCGGTCGGTCAGCACGACGCCGTCGCCGTCGGCGGCGATCCCGTAGAAGTGCACGCGGAAGCCGCCGCCCCCGCGCATCGCCAGCCGGCAGAGGCGGTCGATCCGCTTCCGCCCGCGGACGGTCGGCAGCGACACGTTGATCCAGACCGCGTCCTCGTGCAGCAGCGCCATCGCCGCATCGAGGTCGCGGTCCTGCAGGGCGAGGAGGAACGTCCGGACGACGTCGGCGTCGGTCATGGCGCATAGCATCCCTCATCGATGCCCGCGACACCGCGGGAGCTACTTCACCGTCTTGATCTTCGGGTTGCCCGAGACGCCCTGGGTGGCGGTGTGGACGACCTTCTTGGTGTCCATCATCGCCAGCGTCGCGGTCGTCTTGGTGGTCTGGTCGGCGACGACGTAGACCGTGCCGGTCTCGGTCACGTCCGACAGCGACGCGGCCTTCTTGGTGTAGATGCCCTGGGCGGTGACGGCGCTGACGAGGTCGTCGGCCGAGGCGAACGCCTTCTGGGAGACCGTCGAGACCGCCGCCCGCGCGCCGGCCTGCAGCGCGGCGGTGGCCTGCGCGGCCTGCTGCCGGCGCGAGCTGTCGGTCTGGAGCTCGGTGACCGCCGCCTTGACCTTGGGCGAGAAGTAGACGACCGCCGAGGCGCTGGAGTCCGCGGTCTGCGCGATGCAGAGCTGCGGGGCGCCGCTGAGCTTGTGCGAGAGGTGCGCGGTCGTCTCCTTGTTGGCCGCAGGCCAGTCGATCAGCGTCGTGGCGTACCACGTGGTGCTCGGCGCCGGGACCGCGTTGGCCTTGGCGAGCTTGCCGTAGTCGTCGGTGCACGACACCGTGCCCGACGTGCCGGCGGTGCCCGACGTGCTCTTGGCCGAGCGCTTGAGCTTGACCTCGTCGTTGGAGACCGTGACCGTGAGGCCCGTCGCCGCGTCGGACGCGGACGCGCCGCCGCCGCTGTCACCACCACCGCAGGCGGCCAGGCCGAGAGCGAGCGTGGGCAGGGAGACGGCGCAGATCAGCGCGCCGGAGAGACGACGAAGTTGCATGCGCCCACTGTGGGACAGCGACCTTAAGCTGTGCTGAGGACCGCCGCGGGCTTAACGGATTCTCACATCGGCGTGCCCGGCGCCGGTAGCGTCGCGGCATGCGCGCGGTCGTCTGCCGTCACGCCGAGCTGGGCGTCGAGGAGCGCCCCGAGGTCGCGCTGGGTCGCGGCCAGGTCCGCCTGGAGGTGCTGCGCTGCGGCATCTGCGGCTCCGACCTGCACGCGCGGACCGGCATGGACTCGTGGGCCGACATGGCCGCGCGGATCGGCTACGCGCGCATGGCGCGCCAGGGCGAGGGCGTCGTCTTCGGCCACGAGCTGGCGGGCGTGATCGCCGAGCACGGCCCGGGCTGCAAGGGCGCGCTGCCCGCCGGGACGCCGGTCGTCGCGGTGCCGCTGGTGCGCAACGGCGGAGACGTCGACGCGATCGGCCTGTCGGCGCACGCGCCCGGCGCCTACGCCGAGCAGGTCGTCGTCCAGGAGCCGCTGATGATGCCGGTGCCCAACGGGCTCGGCGCCGAGGTCGCCGCGCTGACCGAGCCGCTGGCCGTCGCCTGGCACGCGGTGCGCCGCGGCGAGGTCCGCAAGAAGGACGTGGCGATCGTGATCGGCTGCGGGCCGGTCGGGCTCGGCGTGATCCTGTGCCTGAAGGCCCGCGGCGTCGCGACCGTCGTCGGCAGCGACCCCTCCCCCGGGCGCCGCGCGCTGGCGTCCCGCTGCGGCGCGGACGTCGTCGTCGACCCCACCGTCGACTCGCCGTTCGCGGACGGCGACCGCCACGGACACCTCACGCGCGCGCGGGACGCGTTCGAGCTGGTGGTCGGCACGCGCGAGAAGCTCGAGCGGCTGCCGGTCGGCTGGTGGCACCTGTGGCGCCTGGGCGAGCGCCTCGGCCAGATGCCCAAGCGCCCGGTGATCTTCGAGTGCGTCGGCGTGCCGGGCATGATCGAGTCGATCGTCGACGAGGCGCCGATCATGTCGCGGATCGTCGTCGTGGGCGTGTGCGTCGGCGAGGACCGCATCACGCCGTTCATGGCCATCAACAAGGAGATCGACCTGCGCTTCGTGTTGGCCTACACCCCGTTGGAGTTCCGCGACACCTTGCACCTGCTGGCCGAGGGCGAGATCGACCCGCGGCCGATGATCACCTCGACCGTCGGCCTGGACGGCGTCGCGGACGCGTTCGCCGCGCTCGGCGACCCGGAGGCCGAGGCCAAGGTGCTGATCGACCCGCGGGCATGAGAACTTCATGAGAGCGCGGGCGCGGGCCCGTCGCTCCGGAAACCGTGAGAGCCATGCGCACTGCGGGTAGGCGCGCCTACAGCAGCTCGGCGATCGCCGCGGCCGCGCGCGCCGCGCCGTCGGTCTCGACGTCGGCGCAGTCCACCGCGCCGCGCGCGATCTCGCGCTCGATCGCCGCGGCGATCGCGGCCGGGCCGTCGGTCTCGTAGTCCATGTAGGTGCCGCCGCCGTAGCGCTCCAGCCGGTGGCGGACGTGGAAGCTCTGCTCGAAGTGGTGTTTGAGCGGGAAGCAGAGGAACGGCCGCTTGTGGGCGGTCAGCTCCATCGCGGTGGTCAGCCCGCCCTGGACGACCGCGAGGTCGCAGGCGGCCAGGTGGCGGTAGAGGTCGTGGACGTAGGCGCGGACGTCCAGGCCGTCGGCGTCGGGCAGCGACGCCGGGTCGATCCGCGGGCCGGCGACGACGACCATCCGCAGCTCGGGCACGCGCCGCTTGGCCTCCGGGAACGCCGCGATCGCGCGCGCCAGCAGCGCGCCGCCGACGCCCGAGCCGCCGACGGTGACGACGCAGACCTTCTCGTGGGTCTTGTACCCCAGCTCGGTGCGCAGCCGCTCGCGGTCGCCCGGCGCCACCGGGTCGAAGCCGCTGACGTAGCCCGGGAAGTCGTAGTGCTTCTCGGTCCACGCCCGGATCTCCGGGAGGCCGGCGCCGAAGCGGTCGGGCACGACGTCCTCGGGGTTGCCGACGAACAGCGCGCGGTCGCGCACGCGCGGCGCGCGCTCGACCTGCTCGATCATCTCCAGGTTGTAGTCGCCGGTCAGCGCGCCCTCGTCGGCGACGGGCAGCCAGCCGACGAAGTCGGTCAGCCACACGTAGGCGGCGCGCTTGCGCTCGGGGTTGTCGTGCAGGAAGTGGTCGACCTCCCACGCCTCGTCGCCGATCCACAGGTCGTAGGCGCCCTCGCGCGCGACCTCGTCGAAGAGCATGAAGTTGGCGACCAGGATCTCGTCCATGCGCCGGAAGGCCTGGAAGCAGTGCAGGTCGTGCTCGCCCGACTCGCTCTCGATGTGCGAGGACTCGCTCGCCAGATGCGCGCTCGCCGGGTGGACGCGCTCGCCCTCGGCGGCGAGCACGCGCGTCACGGGGTCCTGCGCGAGCCAGTCGATCTCGAGGTCCGGGTGCAGCGCGCGCAGCTCGCGCGCGATCGCGACGTCGCGCCGCGCGTGGCCGAGGCCGATCGGCGAGGACACGAACAGCGCGCGGCGGCGCCGGGACGGCACGCGCGTCCACGTCCCCGCGGGGGAAGGCGGCGCGAGCCCCGCGGCGCGCGCGCAGAACTCGCGCAGCAGCAGGTTCACGCGCACGGGGTCGCGCACGTGCGGCCCGTGGCCCGAGCCCTCCAGCGTCACGAGCGTGCCGCCGGTGGCGCGCGCCAGCTCGGCGCCCTGGGCGTGCGGGCGGATCTCGTCGCGGTCGCCGTGCAGCACGAGCACCGGGCAGCGCACGCGCGCCGCCGCGTCGCGCATCCGCGCCTCCGACGGCGTCCGCAGCCCGAGCGCGGTGTCGACGAGCGTCGCCGGGTCGGTCCGCAGCGCCCAGGAGATCCCGTCCTCGATCTGCTTGGTCGAGTGCGGCTCGGCGAACATCCGCCCGAAGAACTGCTCCAAGAACGACAGGTACTCCTCGGGCGTGGAGTCGGGTCGCAGCTCGCGCCACTCCTGCCCGGCGTGGTCGGGCGCCAGCGGGACCGCGGGAGCGATCGCCGCGAGGCCCAGGACCCGGTCGGGGTGCTCGGCGGCCAGCAGCGTCCCCCAGCGCGCGCCGGCCGACAGGCCGACGACGACGGCGGTCTCGGTGGCGGTCGCGTCCAGCACCGCGATCGCGTCGGCGACGTACTCCCGCGCGGCGTAGGCGTCCGCCCCGCGCGGCCGGTCCGACCGCCCGTTGCCGCGGCCGTCGAACGTCACCACGCGGAAGTGCCGCGCCAGGTACGGGATCTGCGCCTTCCAGTGGCGGGAGTGGACGATCGACCACGCCGGCATCAGCAGGATGGTGGCCTCGCACGTCGCGTGCTCGTACACCTCGTAGGACGAGCGCACGCCGTCGCGCTCGGCGAAGCCGACGCGGTCGGGATGGCGCGCGCGGGACTGCTCTCGCGCGCGCTGCCCCGAGGCCGGGGCCGCAGGCGGCACCACCGGCGAGGGCGAGGGCGCCACCGTCACGGGCGCGCCTCCAACACCAGGTTGAACGGCGTCTCGGCCGCCCGGCGGAAGCGCGTGAAGCCGCCCGCCGTCACGACGTCGCGCAGCCGCGCCTCGCCCGCCTGCGCGCCGAGCGCGAGCCCGACGTCCTGGGACTGCGAGGCCGGCGTGCACAGCAGCGTCGAGGCGCCGTAGTAGATGCGCCCGACCGGGTTGAGGTTCTCCTGCACGGAGTCGCCGGCGAACGGCTCGACGATCAGCCACGTGCCGTCGTCGGCCAGCGTGCGGCGGATCTCGCGCGCGGCGCCGACCGGGTCGCCCATGTCGTGCAGGCAGTCGAACGTGCAGACGAGGTCGTACGGGCCGCCCGGGATGCCCTGGGCGGGCGCGACCTCGAAGCGGACGCGATCGCTCAGGCCCGCCTCGCGCGCCCGCGCGGTCGCCTGCTCGATCGACTGCGCGTGGTAGTCGAAGCCGACGAACGTCGACCGCGGGAAGGCCTGGGCCATGATGATCGCCGAGGCGCCGTGGCCGCAGCCGACGTCGGCGACCCGCGCGCCCGCGCGCAGCTTGTCGGCCACGCCGTCCAGCGCCGGGATCCAGGACTGCACGAGGTTGTGCTGGTAGCCGGGCCGGAAGAAGCGCTCGCAGCCGTGGAAGACGTCGGGGTCGTGCTCGTGCCAGCCCATGCCGGCGCCGCTGCGGAACGCCTCGGCGATGCGCGCCTCGTCGCGGATCGCGCCCGCGCTCAGCTCGAAGGCGCCCGGCATGAAGACCGGGCTGTCCTCCTCGGCGAGCACGAACGCGTGCTCGGGCGGCAACGTGTAGGTCTCGGTCGCCGGGTCGTAGGTCACGAAGCCGCCGGCGGCCTGGGCGTTGAGCCACTCGCGGACCGAGCGCTCGTCGGTGGACGTGCGCTCCGCCAGCCGCGCCGACGTCACCGGGCGGCCGTCGGCCATCGCCTTGTAGAGCCCGAGGCGGTCGCCGATGACGACGAGCGCGGCGTTGAGCGTCGCGCCCAGCTCGCCGAGCATCTGGCCGACGAAGGCCTGCACCTTGGCCTCGTCGATGGTCTGGGTGGGATGGGTGGGGGTGGTGGTCATGGCGCCACGGTCCCAGCGGGCTCGTCGGCTCGCATCAGGACCCCCTCCTGGGATTGGCCCGGTGCCGCCGCGGGCGCGGGCGCGGGCGCCAGCGCGGCCGCCAGCGCCGCGCGGTCGGAGATCCCGAGCTTGCGGTAGACGTGGCGCAGGTGGTAGTCCACCGTCTTGGGGCTCAGGAAGAGCCTGGCCGCGGCCTCGCGCGTCGTCGCGCCGTCGGCGAGCACGAGCGCGACCTGCAGCTCGCGCGGCGTCAGCTGGTCGATCGTGCTCGGGTCGCGGCGGCGCGCGGTCTCGCCGGTGGCCTCCAGCTCGCCGCGGGCGCGCTCCGCCCACGGCGCGGCGCCGAGGTCGTCGAACAGCTCCAGCGCGCGGCGCAGGTGGACGCGCGCGTCGGCGCGGCGGCGGGCACGGCGCAGCATCTCGCCGTGGCAGAGGCTCGTGCGCGCGTCCTCGAAGCGGTCGGGCGTGCGGGCGTGCAGGTCGAGCGCGCGCGCGAACGCGGCCTCGTCGCCGTCGAGGATCCCGCGGGCGCGGGCGGCGCGCGCCAGCGCCCACGGCTGGCCCTTGTCGTCGGCGTGGCGCTCGAACGGGCCCAGGAGCCGCTCGGCCTCGGTCGCGCGGTCGGCGTGGACCAAGGCCTCCACCAACTCGGGCGCGGGCGAGACGTCGGGGTCGGCGATCCCGCGCGCGACCAGCAGCCGCTCCTTCTCGCGCAGCCGCGCGAGCGCGGCGTCGGAGTGGCCCAGGCCCAGCTCCAGCTCGGCGAGCGCGTCCAGCGCCCACAGCCGGAAGAAGTCCAGCCCGAGCCGGGACGTCAGCGCCAGCGCCTCCCCCGCGTGCTCGCGCGCGCCGTGCTCGTCGCCCTGGCGCGCCTGCACGCACGCCAGCCCCGCCAGCCCGGCGGCCAGCGCCGTCGCCTGGCCGGTCTCGCGCGCCAGCCGGATCGCCTCCTCGTAGCGCGCGCGGGCCACCGCGGGACGGTCGCTGGTCGCGGCGTCGCGCGCGGCCAGCCAGAGCGGGAACGGCAGCGCGCCGACGGCGCCCTCGGCGCGGGCGGCGTCGATCGCGCGGGCGATGAGGCGGCGCGACTCGGAGCGCTCGCGCAGCCACAGCGGGCCGAGCGCGGCCGACGTCAGCAGGCGGGGATCGCGGTGCAGCGCCTCGGAGCCCTCCAGCACCTCGATCGCCTCGCGCACCAGCGCCGCGCCCTCCTCCCCGCGCCCGTTGTAGATCGAGGCCATGCCGAGCGCCAGGCGCGCGAGGAAGACGTCGCGCTCGCCGGGATCGGGGTCGGCCCCCAGCGCGTCGTGCGTGCGGACGGCCGCGACGAGCATCGCCGCCGGGCGCGCCGCGTAGGCACAGGCGTTGGTCGCGTCGGCCAGCAGCGCGACGGCGTGGTCCGGGTCGCGCTCGGCGGCGGCCACGAACAGGTCGTAGGCCTCGGCGACGCGGCCGGCGCGCAGCGCCGCGTGCCCGCGGTGATGGGCGACCTCGGGGTCGTCGTCGGCCGCGCCGACGGCGGCGAGCAGGCGGTCGGCGCGCTCGCCGTGGCCGGCCAGCCACGCGGCGTCGGCGGCGGCCAGCAGGCGCGTGCGGCGCCGCGCGTCGTCGCCGGTCAGCCGCGCGGCGCGCTCGTGGGCGGCGGCCGCGGTGGCGTAGGCGCTGCGGGCGCGGGCGCGCGCCCCGGCGGCGTCGAGCTGGGCGGCGACCTCCTCGTCGGGGCCGGTCGCGGCGGCGGCCAGGTGCCAGGCGCGGCGGTCCGGGTCCGCGACGGCGGCGGCCAGCGCGCGGTGGGCGGCGCGGCGCTCGGCGGGCGCGGCGCAGCGGTAGGCGGCGGAGGCGGCCAGCGGGTGGACGAAGGTGATGGTGTCGGTCAGCGTGACCAGGCCGCGGTCGGCGGCGGCGTGCAGCGCGTCGGGCTCCAGGCCGAGCGTCGCGGCGGCCGCGACCAAGGCCTCCATGTCGCCCGTGGCCTCGGCGGCCGCGAGCGCGAGCGCCCGGCGCGGGGCGTCGGGCAGCGCCTTGACGCGCGCCGCGTACGCGCGCTCGACGCTGGTCTCGATCGGCAGGGCCACGGTGTCGGAGACCGCGGGCGCGACCGCGGCCAGCTCGGCCAACGCGAGCGGGTTGCCCGCGGTGCGCTCGTAGGTGAGGTCGGCGACGTCCGGCGGCAGCGGGCGTCCGGCGCGGTGCTCCAGCAGCGCACGGGAGGCGTCGCGGTCCAGGCCGGTGAGCCGCAGCGTCGGCAGCGAGCCGTCGTCGAGCGTGCCGGGGCGGGTGGCGACGAGCACCGCGGCCGCGTCGGCCAGCAGCCGGCGGGCGGCGAACGCGACGGCGGCCAGCGAGGCCTCGTCCAGCCACTGCGCGTCGTCGAGGGCGACGAGCAGCGGCCGCCCCTCGGCGGCGGTGGCCAGCAGGCCGAGCGTCGCGGCGCCGATCGCGAAGCGGTCGCGCTCGCGGCCGGCGTCGAGCGCGAGCGCGACGCGCAGCGCGCGGGCCTGCGGCTCGGGCAGCGCGTCGAGGAGCCCGAGGAGCGGCCGCAGCAGGCCGAGCAGCCCGGCGAACGGGACGTCGGCCTCCTGGTGGACGCCGCGGGCGCGGAGCACGAGCATGCCGTCGCCCTCGGCCTCCGCGATCGCCTGCTCCAGCAGCGTCGTCTTGCCGATCCCGGGGCCGCCGGAGAGCACCAGCACGCCGCTGGTCCCCAGCCGCGCGGCGGCCAGGGTCTGCTCGATCCGGGACAGCTCTCGGGTGCGGCCGAAGAACATGCCGCGGCGATCGTACGCCCGGCCGGCCGCCGTTCATGTACGGCTAGCGCGACCTACAGCTGGTAGTCGAGCCAGATCCGGTGGGTGCGGTCGGCGTCGATCGCGATGCCGCCGGTGCCGGTGAGGCCGGCCAGCTCGTCCGTGCCGGAATCCGGAACGATGAAGAACACCTCGTTGGAGCGGTCCTCACCGGAGGTCGAGGCGCTGTGCACGAAGTTGAAGGCGCCCGCGCGGCCGTCGACGGTGCCGGTGAACGACTCCAGCGCGACGTAGGTCCCCAGGCCCTTGTCGGCGTCGAAGGCCGAGGTGAAGATCGTCGCCGCGCGGCCCTCGATCGCACCGGTGAACGTCTTGGTCATGGTCGCGACGCCGACCGGCAGCGCGGTCGTGACGTCGGAGGCCGGGACCGGCGCGGGGGTGAACTCGGCGACGGTGAAGGTGGCGTCGGCTCGCATGGCCGCGGATCTTAGGCGTCCAGGGCGGCGCGCAGGTAGCGGTCGGGCGCGTCGAGGAAGCCGCGCATCAGGCGGACGGCGTCGAGCGCGTCGTAGGAGCACGGCGCGGCGCCGTCGGCGTCCAGCTCGTAGATGCGCGCGCCGGGGGCCGCGAGCAGGATCGGGGAGTGCGTGGCGATGACGAACTGCGCGCCGGCCGCGGTCGCGCGGGCGATCACGGCGAGCAGCGCCAGGCACGACGTCGCCGACAGCGCGGCCTCGGGCTCGTCGAGGATGTACATGGACTCGCCCGCGAAGCGGTGGGAGGCCAGCGCCAGGAACGACTCGCCGTGCGACTGCTGGTGCAGCGGCCGCCCGCCGTACAGCGACAGGTCGGGCGAGTGGATGTCCTGCTCGTCGACGTAGGCCGCGACGTTGAAGAACGACTCGGCGCGCAGGAAGTAGCCGCCACGCGGCTTGGCCGCGGTGAGGACGGGCTCCAGCGTCTCGTCCAGGACGGGGCGCGGCGTGGCGGGCAGCGCGCCGGAGCGCTCGTACTCCCCGCCCTGCTCCGGGAAGCCCAGCGCGGCCGCCAGCGCCTCGATGATGGTGGACTTGCCGGTGCCGTTCTCGCCGGCCAGCAGCGTGACCGGCTGGTCGAGGCGCAGCTGCGGCAGCTGGGCGACCGCCGCGACGTCGAACGGGTGGCCGTCGCCCCAGGCCTTGTCGGTGCGCGCGAGCCCGGCGAGGTACGGCCCGCGGCCGAAGCTCCGCCGGTCGCGCGGCCTCATCGCGCGGCGCGCTCGCGCAGCGTGAAGTAGAGGACCGCGGCGGTGAGCGCGGAGATCGGCGCGGTGGCCGCGTTGAACAGCCAGGTGATCGCCGCGCTCGCGCCGTCGCCGAGGCCGTGGGTGAGGACCGCGACGAGGAAGTTCGCGACGGCCAGGCCGACGAAGACGATCAGGATCACGACGAACACCGGGCCGCCGTTGCCGCGCACGAGGTCGTGGCTGCGGCGGAACGCCTCGAGCAGGCGCGTGCGCTCGATGACGATCACCGGCGCGACGACCGACCAGATCGTCAGCAGGAACAGGCCCGGGACGATCAGGAGCACGAGGCCGATCGCGACGCCGAGGCCGTTGACGATCGCCGCGGCGATGAGCGTGATCAGCACGGGCGTGACCGAGGCGAAGAGCCCTTGCACCGACTGGTCGCGCCGCCCGTCCTGCACGTCCTGGACCAGCTCCACCACCATGCCTTGATAGAAGGTCGACAGGACCATCGAGACGACCGAGACGACGACGCCGAGCACGTTGCTGAACGCGACGACGACGATCGCCTGGATCGCGAAGACGACGAGCGCCGCGGGCAGCAGCACCGCGATCTGGTCTCGGTAGATCTGCAGGGCCCGGTTGATGACCAGGCCGGGGTCGAGCGGAAGGTACGCGGACATGGGTGCGCGGAGCCTAAGCGATGGGCGCGTCAGGTCGCCTTCGGCAGCGCCTTCGGCGGCGCGGCCGGGACGATCACGCCCTGGGCGCCGATCCGCTGGGCCTCCGCGACCGAGACGATCCGGCGCCCGAACGGCCGCAGGCACACGTTGATGAGCTTGAAGTTCGCGATCCCCAGCGGGATCCCGATGATCGTCAGGCACAGCAGGATCCCCGTCACGAGGTGGGCCAGCGCCAGCCACCAGCCGCCGAGGAGGAACCAGATGACGTTGCCGATCGTCGAGCCCGCGCCCTTGTCCGGCTGCGGGATCACCGTTCGGCCGAACGGCCACAGGCTGTAGATGCCGATCCGCACCGCCGCGACCCCGAACGGGATCGTGATGATGAAGATGAACGCCAGGATCGCGGCGATCATGTAGGCGACGAACAGCCAGAACCCCGCGAGGACCAGCCACACGACGTTGAGGACGACACGCATGCGCGAAGGCTACGTCTCCCACGGCACGCTGTGTCCCCCTCAGCGATGGCCTGACACCGAAGATGACGAGGACATGGCGCTCGACGCTGGGCCGGCGGACGCGGAGGTGGCGGCGGACCTGCTGGCGGTCGTCACCCGCGTCGCGTCGCGGCGCGCGCTGAGCGATGAGCTCGCCACGCGGGCGCCGTGAGGGGACATGGAGCCTCGACGGCGCCTGTCCCTACGGCGGCGCCTGGGACGGCCGATCTTCGTGCTGACCCACCATCCCGAGGACGCGCGGCCCGCCGAGGGCGTCACGTTCCTGGACTGCGACGTGGCCGAGGCCGTGCGGATCGGCCTTCAGGCGGCCGACGGCGAGAACCGAGGGCATGTCGTTCGTCAAGCGGTCGGACCCGACCGAGCCCTACACCTATCGTCGTCGGACGTCTTAGGTCTGGTAGCGTCCGACCACGTGGAGACGACCGCGTCCGCCGTCACGTCGCGCACGAGCCTGCGCCGTCGCCACGCCAAGCGCCTGATGATCGTCGGTGGCCGCGCTCACCCCGCGCTGGCGTCGGCGATCGCCGCCCAGCTCGGCATCGAGCTCACCCCCGCGACGCTGAAGACGTTCGCCGGCGGCGAGACGTACTGCCGCTACGAGGAATCCGTCCGCGGCGCCGACGTCTTCGTCGTCCAGCCCACGTGCGCCAACCCGGAGACCGGCGTCGGCCTCAACGACGCGCTGATGGAGCTGCTGCTGCTCGTCGAGGCCGCCCGCGGCGCCTCCGCGCACCGCGTCGTCGCGGTCACGCCGTGGTTCGGCTACTCGCGCCAGGACCGCAAGAGCGCGCCGCGCGAGCCGCTCTCGGCCCGGCTGGCCGCGCGTCTGCTGGAGACCGCGGGCGCCGACCGGATCCTCGCGATGGACCTCCACGTCGGCCAGATCCAGGGCTTCTCCAACCGGCCGGTCGACCACATGACCGCGCTGCTGATGCTGACGCGGCACTTCGCCGAGCGGGACCTGCCCAACCCGGTCGTCGTCGCGCCCGACGTCGGCCGCGCCAAGCTCAACCAGAAGGTCGCCGCGCTGCTGGGCTCCGACCTGGCGATCCTCACCAAGGACCGCCCGGCGCACCAGGAGGCCGAGGTCACCAACGTCATCGGCGACGTCGAGGGCAAGACCGCGATCATCATCGACGACATCATCGACACGGCCGGGACGCTGCGCGCCGCCGCCAAGGCGCTGCGCGCCAACGGCGCGATCGCCGTCCATGCCGCCGCCACGCACGCGGTCCTCTCCGGCGACGCGCCGAAGAACCTCGCCGACGGCTTCGAGGAGGTCGTCGTCACCGACACGATCCCGCTGCGCGCGGGCATGCCGCCGAGCGTCCGCGTGCTGCCGACCGCCGAGCTGCTGGCCGACTGCATCCGCCGGATCTTCACCGACGACTCGGTCTCGCAGGCCTTCGCCGGCGAGAACCAGCTGTTCTAGCCCTCAGTCGGTGCGGCGACGCACCACGTGGAAGCTGAACATGTCGCCGCGGTGGTAGTCGCGCGAGTACAGGACGATCCCGCCGGTGTCGTCGAAGCAGCGCTCGATCGTCAGCAGCCACGGCTCGTCGACGGCGTCGGACGGCATCGTGTCGCGCAGGTCGTCGGGCAGCCGCGCCGCCCGGATCTGCGCGGCCGACGACTCCGGCGTCGCGCCGCGGTCGCGCAGCCACTGGTGCAGTGAGCCCGAGAAGTCCTGCTGGGCGACGTCCTCGTCACCCAGCAGGCTCGCGCGGAAGCTGTTCAGCGAGAGCACGAGCGGCTTGGTGCCGCTCGTGCGCAGCCGGGCCAGGCGGACGACCGCCTCGCCCCGGGCGATGCCCAGCGCGGCGGCCTCCTCCTCGTCGGCCTCGGCGACCGAGACCGAGACGATCTTCGTCCGGGGCGAGAACCCCAGGGCGCGGAGCATCTCGGTGACGCCCTCGAAGTGCGTGATCGGCCGGTTGACGCCGAGCCCCGCGACCGCGGACACGAAGCGCCCGCGGCCGTGGTGGACGTCGACGAGCCCGTCCTGCTCCAGCAGCTTGAGCGCTTCGCGGATCGTGCCACGCGCGACCCCGAAGCGCCCGACCAACTCGGACTCCGACGGCAATTGCTCACCGGGCTTCATCTCCCCGATGAGGTCCCGCAGCGCATCGCGCAGCTGAACCACCATCGAGCGCCGATCACGCGTGTCGATGCTCACGCCGCCAACAATACGTCAGACGTCCGACGCCGGAGCGGGCCAATCAGCACGAGCGCTTGTCCATGGCGGCCTTCGCCTCGGGCGAGTTCATGTTGTCGCGGGTGATCGTCGTCGAGCCGGTGCCGATCTTGGCCTTGACGGGCTTGCCCTCCAGCGCGTTGACGGCCTGCTCCACTCCGAGCCGGCCGATCTCGGCCGACTGCTGAGCGATCAGCGCCTGGACCAGGTTCTGCTTGAGCTGCTCGACCTGCACCGGGCCGGCGTCGAAGCCGACGATCTTGACCTGGGCCTGCTTGCCGGCCTCGCGCAGGCCGGTCGACGCGCCCTCGGAGGCGAACGAGTTGGTGGCGAAGACGCCCTTGAGGTCGGGGTCGCGGGCCAGCGCGGCCTTGACGATCGACGCGGCCTTCTCCGGCTTGTTGTCGTTGTACTCGCTGGCCACCAGGTCGAGGCCCAGCTCCTTGGCGCCGTCCTTGAAGCCCCGCCCGCGCAGGTCGTCGGTCGAGACGCCGGCCTTGAAGCCGATCAGCAGGACCTTGCCCGAGCCGCCGATGAGGTCGGCCAGCGCTTTGGCCGCGGCCTTGCCGCCGGCGTAGTTGTCGGTGGCGATCTGCGAGGCCGCGATGTCCGCGCGCTGCAGCGTCGTGTCGACGAGCACGATCTTCGCGCCGTTGTCGGCCACCTGCTTGATGGGGTTGTAGAGCGCGGAGTCGTCGGTCGGCGCGATCAGCAGCGCGTCGGGCTTGGAGGCCGCGACCGCATTGACGATCGGCGTCTGCTTGGACGGGTCGAACTCGTCGGGCGACTGCACGTTGAGCGACACGCCGAGCTTCTTGGCCTCGGCCTGGGCCCCGCAGGCCATCGTGATGTAGAACTCGTCGCCCTTGACGCCGGTGACCAGCGTGAGCTTCTTGCCCGACGACGAGCCTCCGCCGCTCGCGCTCGACGAGCTGTCGTCGCTGCCGCAGCCGGCGACCGCCAGCGCGGCGGACGCGGCGACCACCGCGGCGAAGGAAGGCAGTCCAGGGTTCATCGCATCTCTCCAGTGATGGGGGTGGGAACAGCCGCGGGTCGGGCCGCCTCGAGGGCGGCCGCGGCCCGCAGGACCAACGGTTCGGCGTGTCGTGCCCCCACCAGCTGCACGGCCGGCGGCAGCCCGTCGGCGGTCCGGCCGAAGGGCAGCGTCAGCGCGGGCTGCTGGGTGAGGTTGAACGGCCAGGTGAAGAGGGTCCAGCTCGGCCGGCCGTCGCCCGGCCAGGCGTCGGGCAGCGTGGTGGCGGTCGTCGCCATCGACGTCTCGGCGCCGAGGTCGGCGAGCGTGCGCGCGGCGGCGAAGGCGGCCGGCAGCGCCGCGGCGGTCATCGGTTGCGGCTGCGCCGGAGCTGGTCGAGGTACACGGCCGCCACGAGCACCGCGCCGACGGCGATCTGCTGCCAGAACGGCTGCACGCCGGTGATGACGAACCCGTTCTGCAGCACGGCCGGGATGAACACGCCGAAGACCGTGCCGAGGATCGACCCGATGCCGCCGAAGAGGCTCGTGCCGCCGATGACGACCGCGGTGATCGACTGCAGGTTGTCGGTCGAGTGGCCGCCGATCGTCGTCGTGCCGAAGCGCGCCAGCGACAGGAAGCCCGCCAGCCCGGCCAGCACGCCGGCCAAGGTGTAGACCTTCATCAGGTGCCGGTCGACGTCGATGCCCGCGCGCCGCGCCGCCTCCGGGTTGGAGCCGATCGCCAGCGTGTAGCGGCCGAAGCGCGTCTGGGCGAGCAGGATGCCGAAGCCCAGCGCCACGCCGAGCGCGATCACCACCAGCCACGGGACCTGTCCGAAGACGCGCCCGGTGCCGATCCCGTCGATCAGCTTGTAGGGGATCTCGCGCTCGTCGATGCCCTTGGTGATGACCAGCGCGGCGCCGAGCGCCATGCCGAACGTGCCCAGCGTGACGATCAAGGGCGTGATCTTGGCCTTGGCCACCAAGAACCCGTTGAGCAGCCCCCACGCGCCGCCGGCGACCAGGCCGCTGATCAGCCCGACGACCACCGTGCCGCCGTTGTCGCCGCCGGTCGTGTGCATCATCTTGGCCGAGATCACGCCCGCGAAGACGAGCGTCGAGCCGACCGCGAGGTCGATGCCCGCGGTGATGATCACGAACGTCTGGCCGACGGCCAGCACGAGCAGGATCGCCGCGTCGGTCGAGATGTTGCGGCCGTTGTCGACCGACAGGAACGTGCTGGGCTCGAGGATCGAGAAGGCCACGATCAGCCCGACGAGGATCAGGCCGATCCACAGGCTCGACACCGTCGCCAGCCGCGCCCACCACGCCGAGCTCTCGGTCGGCACGGCGTCGTCCAGCTCCGCCTCCTCGGCGGCCAGGGTCGCGTCGGTCCGGCTCATGCTGCGTCCTCCGTGTGCTCGATGGCGCCGGTCATGGCGCCCACGATCTGCTCCATCGTCACGTCGCCGCGCGTGAACCGCGCGACGCGGCGGCCGAGCCGCAGCACCTCGACGCGGTCGGCGACCTCCAGGACCTCGGGCATGTTGTGGCTGATGAGCACCACCGCGATGCCGCGCTCGCGCACGCGCTTGATGAGGTCCAGGACGTTGCGGGTCTGCACGACGCCCAGCGCGGCCGTCGGCTCGTCCATGAAGACGACGCGGCTGGCCCACATCACCGCGCGGGCGACCGCGATGCCCTGGCGCTGACCGCCGGACATGGCGGCCACCGAGGCCGACGTGTCCTGGATCTTGACGCCGAGGTCCCTGAAGGACTCGTCGCCGCGGCGGCGCATCTCGCGCTTGTCCAGGAACCCGAGCTTGCCGAGCACGCCCGGCCGCGTGATCTCGCGGCCGAGGTACAGGTTGGAGGCGGGCTCCAGCTCGGAGGCCAGCGCGAGGTCCTGGTAGACGACCTCGATGCCGGCCTCGCGGGCGTCGACCGGCGACGCGAAGTCCACCGGCTTGCCCTCGACGAGGATCTGGCCCTCGTCGGGGCGGTGGACGCCGGCCAGGGTCTTGACCAGCGTCGACTTGCCCGCGCCGTTGTCGCCGACCAGCGCGACGACCTCGCCCGGGAAGACCGTGAAGCTCGCGCCGCGCAGCGCGCGGACGCGGCCGAAGCTCTTGACGACGCCGCGCGCTTCCAGAAGGGGAACCCCACCCACCCCCGCCGTCGTCGTGCCGGCCGGCGCGCTCATGCGCCGATCACCTGCACCACGGCCTCGCGGTACAGCGGCCCGTCGAGCTCGACGAAGTAGATCGTCTGCCGGCCGCCCATCACCATCTCGCCGTCGGCGATCGGGAACATGCACTGGAAGCCCAGCAGCGCGCCGCGCAGGTGCGAGGGCGCGTTGACGGCCATCTGGCCGTCGGAGTGCAGGAACCGCGCGTGGCGGTAGTCGCCCTCGGCCGGCGCCAGGCGCTGGAGCATCTCCACGATGTCGTCCTCGAGGTCCGGCAGGCCCTCGTTGACCGTGATCGCGGTCGTGGTGTGCAAGGTCATCACCAACGCGAGGCCGTCCTGGACGCCGGTCTCCCGGACCATGTCGCGGACCCGCTCGGTGATGTCGATCGTCTCGGTGTCTCCGGTGGTCTGGATCCCGAAGCGGATCACCCGCGACGTCATGCCGCCACCTGCGCGTTCATGTTGAGGAGCTCCCTCGCGTTGGTGTCGAAGATCTTGCGCTCCAGCGACGGGCGCAGCCCGAGCCGGCGCACGCCGTCGGCGACGCGCTTCGGGTCGACGCGCGGGTAGTTGGAGCCGAAGAGGACCTGGGCGTGGAGGCTGCGATCCAGGGCGTCGAGGCCGACGCGCTCCAGCGTGTGGCGGATCGACTCCGGCGGCGTGCCGCTGTGGAGGATCGACGTGTCCAGGTACACGTTGCGGTGCTTGAGCGCGAGCATCACGGACTCGTCGACCCACGGCCAGCCGAAGTGCGGGATGACGATCTTGAGGTCCGGGAAGGCGTGGATGACCTCCTCCAGCGCCAGCGGGTGCGCCTTGGAGGAGCGGCCGACGCGCGCCCAGCTCAGGCCGCAGTGGATCAAGACGGGGATGTCGAGTTGGAGGGCCTGCTCGTAGACCGGGAACGCGTGGTCGCGGTCGGCCGGGTCGAAGAGCTGCAGGGCCGGGTCGAGCTTGAGGCCGACCAACCCGTACTCCTTGACGGCGTGCTCGAGCTTGGCGGGCGCGTCGGCCTCGTTGGGGTCGACCGAGGCGAAGCCGATGACGCGGTCGGTCTGCTCCATCAGCCAGGCGACCCCCTCGTTGGACACCACCTTGGCGCCGTGCGCGGTCGTGCAGTCGATCGGCAGCACGACGGCCTGGTCGGTGCCCGCCTCGTCGAGGTGCAACTCGTAGGTGCGCAGCGGCTGGGGCGGCATGAACAGGCCGAAGACGTCGCGGACGGCCCGCGGGAGGTCCGGGTCGCGGTCGAGGAGCTCGGCGACCTGGACGGGATGGGTGTGGATGTCGATCACGAGGGGTCGGTCGGGTTGGTGGGGTCGGGGATGGACGGGAGCGCGACGCCGAGCGGCTTCGCGGCCGCGACGGCTTCGGGCGCCGTGGCGTGGCGCGCGGTCGCGCGGGAGACGTAGAGGCCGGCGGCGGCGGACGCGAAGGCGAGGGCCTGGCGCAGCGACCAGCCGGCGAGGTGGGCGAAGAGGAAGGCGGCGTTGAAGCTGTCGCCGGCGCCGACGGCGTCGACGGCCTCGACGGCGATCGCGTCCATGCGCTCGGTCGCGCCGTCGGCCGTGAGGGCGACCGAGCCCTCGGCGCCGCACTTGACGACGATGAGGTCCGGGCCGTGGGCCCGCAGCGCGCGGGCCGCCGCGAGCGGGTCGCGCTCGCCGGTGATCGCCGTGGCCTCGTCGAGGTTGGGCAGGAAGATCGTGGTCGCGGCGAGCATCTCCTCGACGCCCGCGACGGTGGCGTCGCTCCAGCCGTCCGGGTCCCAGCCGGTGTCCAGGACGGTGCGGCGACCCTCGGCGCGAGCGCGCGTGAGGAGCCGCGCGCCCGCCCCGGGGTCGAGGCCCGGAATCGAGAAGAGGCCGACGAGGCAGAGGACCGGCGCGGCGGACCCCGTGGACCACCGGCGCTCGATCAGCGCCTCGTCGAGCTCGCCGAGCGACGCGAAGTGCGACAGGAACGCCCGCTCGCCGTCGGGGCGGACGGCGGCGACCGAGATGCCGGTGGCGCCCTTGGAGATCTCCACCCCGTCGGTGGCGACGCCGGCCGATCGGAGGTCTTCGAGGATCGTCGCGCCCTGGTGGTCGTCGCCGACGTTGGCGATGAGCGCCGTGGGCACGTCGAGCTTGGCCAGGCCGAGCGCGAGGTACCCCGCCTGGCCGGAGGTCACCAGCGCGTGGCTGGTGCCGGCGACCTCCTGCCCCCACTCCGGGAGCGCGGGGACGCCGCGGACGATGAGGTCGGCGTTCAGGTTTCCGACCACGCACACGGCGGGCTCGCGGCCGAGGCCGCTGGTGGTGTTGGTGTCGCTGTTCAAGGCCAACTTGTTGGACGTCTTACCTGCCATCCGGGACCCTAGTGGTCCCGGACAGCAGGGTCAACCGCGGTGGATCTAGTACTCGACCCGGCGGTAGTAGCGGCGGGTGGTCAGCGGGTGGTCGCGCAGGACCTCGAGGTGCGCGCTGAGGCGCTCCAGGACCGCGGCGAGCAGGACCGGGGTGATGAGCGCGCGGACGCCCTTGGACACGCCCGGCAGCTCGAAGCTCGCGGGGTCGACGACCTCCAGCTTGTCGGTCACCGTCGGGACGAACGACTCGACGCGATCGGCCAGCGCCCGCGCCTCGTCCTCGCTCTTGAGCAGCAGGACGCTGACGCCCTGCTCGACGAGCTCCAGCGTGCCGTGGAAGAAGTCCGACGCGTGGACCGGCCGCGTGCGGATCCACTGCATCTCCTCCAGGATGCACGTGCCGTAGTACCAGGCCTCGGCCCAGGCCGAGCCCCCGCCCACGATGATGTGGTACGGCTCGTCCTTGTAGGCCTCGGCCAGCGACGCCGCGCGATCCTCGAAGCCGCGCTTGACCTCGACCAACGCGTCGGGCAGCAGCGCCAGCTCCTGGACGATGGCGTCGTAGCCGCCGCCGTCGCCGTCGCCGTCCAGCTCGCCGCGCGCGTCGAGGATCGCCAGCGCGATCAGCAGCGACTGCAGGTAGAACGACTCCGACGAGGTGTCGTCCGCGGCGAAGTTGGTGAAGTTGACGTCGGCGCCCTGGGCGACCGGCGTGTCCTCGTGACCGGTCAGCGCGATCACCTTGGCGCCCTTGGCCTGGGCGAACTCCATGACCGCGACGCTCTCCTTCGTCGTGCCCGAGAGCGACGGGATGACGACGATCGAGTTGGCGCCGAGCGCGGCGGAGTCGGTCAGCACGATCTCGGCGGCGTGCACGAGCTGCATGGGGAACGCCGAGCGGCGCTGCAGCAGCTGCGCGGCCGGGAGCATCAGCACGCCGGCGCCGCCGGCACCCAGGAAGTACACGTTCTCCGCGCCGCCGTCGAGCAGCTCGCCGACGGTCTCGCGGATCGGCTCGGCGAGGGCCACCGCACCACCCTGGATCTTGCGGAAGCGCTCCTCGTCGAAGTTCAGCATGCGTTGGGGTCCTTGGTCGGGTTGAGGGGAGTCGACCTGCCGAACTCGTAAGACGTCCGACAAGTTGGCGTGGACCGTATGCCGCCCTTTGGCGCTTGTCAAGCGAGGGTGTACAACCTGATGAGCGGGCGGCGGCGGACCTCGCCACGCCGGGCATCGACCGCCCGGCGTGGAGAAGGCGTACGCCTCAGGCGTCGACGCGCGGCAGCGCCGCGACCTGCGCGTCGCCCGCCACGCGGCGGACCTCGGCCGGGATGTCGGTGAGGGCGACGTTCCGGACCATGTCGAGGTCCTTGCCCAGCGGCGAGAAGAAGTTGTCGTAGTGGGTCGGGACGACGTAGCGCGGATCGAGCTTGGGCAGCACGCGCTCCCAGTAGCGCGGCGTGACCTGCCGGCCGGCGACGCCGGCGAGGAAGACGTCGACCGCGCGGTTGGGAAGCTCGGCGTCCTGGAGGTCGGCGCTGCCCTGGTGGTAGATCGAGATCCCCGCGACCTCGATCCGGATCCCATACACCGCGCCGCACCGGTACCGACCCGGGGCCAGGCCGTCGAGATGGTCGCACGTCAGCGGCCCGTCCATCGGGACCTTGCGACCGAAGAGGAGCTTGGAGTGGCGGCTGGGGATGAACGTGACGACGAACGGGCCCAGCTCGTACGGGCGGTGCGTGGCGACCTCGACCGCTTGGCGCTCCAGGCCATGCAGGCGCATCAGGTGGGTGAGCGACGCCGACCCGTACGCCTTGGTCGCGTGGATCCTCGCCAGCGCCGGCGCGTCGACGGCATGGTCGAAGTGCGTATGGCCGACGAGGACACCCGCCACCGGCCCCGGCGCCTGGGCGTAGCGGGCGAGCATTCGCGCGTCGGGGAGCGCGGTCCTGCGCAGCAGCAGCGACCGCAGCGGCACGCGCGACACGTAGGGGTCGATGAAGAGCGAGACGTTCTCGTAGGTGATGCGGTAGCCGGACACGCCGAGCCACCGGATCTCCAGACCCGCGGGCAGGTCGACGTCGACCCGCTCCAGCTCGGCCATCGCCTGTAGGTCGTCGGTGCCGGTCATGGTGCTGCGGATCTTGACGATGTCGCGCGCGGTGAGCCTCACGTTGTCGACTGCGCCGCCGGCGCCTTCCTCGTCGCCGTCTCCCCCGCCCTGTCGCGTTTCTCCTTGGCGGGCAGCGTCACGTCAGACGACCACCGCACCCCCAGCGTCGCGGCGACGTCCACGACGCGGTCCAGGCTGGCCGACCGGTAGCGCTCCTTCTCGTAGCGCTGGATCTGCTGCTCCTTGAGCCCGAGCCTGTCCGCCAGATCCTTCTGCGTCCATTGGCGGGCGATCCGGGCCTCGATCAGCGCCTCAGGCAAAGCCTCGAGCCCGTTGAGCCTGCGGACCCGCACCTTGCCCTCGCTCACCCGCCGGTACCGCGTGAGCTGCTTGTTGAGGTCTTTGAGATCGCACTCCATCGCCTCGACCATCGCCGCGTGCACGCGCGGATCGACACCCCGACGTGGCTTGGCCTCACGGGCCTCCGCGATCGCCTGCTCGAACTTCTCGGCTTGGGCAGCCGTGATGCGGTACTGACGCTCGTTCGTGATCACGTGAGGTCCTCGAGGTCGATCCGGATGATGCCCTTCGCGGCGCATCCGCGATAGCGCCTCTTCTGCGAAACGCGAGGCGCCTTGATCCGCCGCAGGCTCGGATGGAGGTCATCCCAGCTCACGCCGTCCGCCTCCAAGCAGCCGTCGAAGCCTACGGGCAGCTTAGCTTCGACACAACACGAAAGTTGTGTCAAATGCAGGTGAAGCGTCCTCGATCTCGTTGTCGCTCAGACCAGGACCACGGGCCGGTGGTAGGCGTTCACGACATCGCGCGAGACGCTGCCGAGCACCGCGCTCTTGAACCCCGACAGACCGCGCTGCCCCATCACGATCGCGGGGGCGTCGAGGTCCTCGGCCGCCTGCGCGATCAGCTCGGCGGAGCGGCGATCGGCGACCTTCAGCAGCGGCTCGGCCTCGAAGCCGGCCTCCCGCGCGATGGCGACGCCACGGGCCACGATCTCCTCCGCCTCCGGCTCGCTGTGCACCGGCGCGTCGATGCTGCCGCCGCTCAACGCCTGCGCCACCCCGAGCGACCGCTCGGTCGGCTTATAGGCGTACAACAACCGCGCCGGCCGTCCACGACCCACCAGGATCGGCGCGATCCTGATCGCCCTCTCCGCCGCCTCCGACCCGTCGTAGCAGAGGACCAGGGGCCCGCTCGGGTTCTCGACGCTCATCGGTTGCCTCCAGTGTGGTCGTGTCAGCGTGAGCCGTCGCCGCTGACGCTACGCCTCTGGGCAAGCGCTGTGAAGCGCAGGGCGCGCTGCGGTCGACGCGCCGAAGACCTGGCAGCGCCGGCAACGTCAGCACGCGCTCACTCGCGCCGCCTTGCCCGGCGTCGCGGTTGGAGGCGGTTGACGTTGGCGCAGCCGCGAGCCGGTCGCTCACGTCCTCGTCGTCGCGTGGTCCGCGGAGCCGTCCAGAGCGGGAGGGAATCACTCTCGCCCCCTCCCAAGAGCACGAGACCGCACGGGACGGCGAACCATCCCGGACAACCCCACTGTGACGCCGGATGTCTCCCGAAGGACGCCGAGCGCCGATCTCTCGTCGCCCCATAAACACGCAGCAAATCTGAGCGCCTTCTTCTACACAGCGAAATGTTTAAAGGACCGGCTTTCCAAGTCAATCGGTCGTGTTCGGTACGTCGTGCGGTGGGCAAGTGGGGTGCGTCGGTCCAACCATGGAGGCGACCACCGTCGGTCAGAGCCGTCGCCTCTCCAACAACCCATAGGAGTTCTCGATGTCCTTCAGTTCTCGGCGTCTGATGCCGATGCTGGTCGGCGCCTTCGGTGCGCTGGCCGTGATCCTGCTCCTGGCCCTGTCGTCGCCCGCGGCGAAGGCCAGCCCGTTCTGCGGTGGCCAGACCGTCAGCCCCAACAACCCGTGCTACGGCGCGGCGCGCGCGCTGAACGGCGTCAACGGCTACGGCGACTCGCACTCGGTGTGCGTCGGCGCCGACATCCTCGCCGGTCCTTGCTCGAGCGGACCGGGGCAGATCGCGACGATGAACCTCGGCTTCACGTACACGGGCGCGCCATGGATCGCGGACAACGCGTCCGGGCCGACGGTCGTCCACGGCGACACGTTCTGAGCCATGAGCTCGGCTACGGTGAGCCGGCGCGCCTGCGCCGGCTCACTCGCCGCGCTGACGCTGGCCGCGGTCGCGGTCGGGTGCGGCGAGACCACGAACGAAGTCCCCGCCCGCCCGATGGCGGCAGCCTCCACGCCTGCCACGCCCGCGGTCGTCACGCGCGTCCCCGCGGCGCAGGCGGCGACCTTCGCCCTGCTGCGGACGGCCCCCGAAGGGCTGCCGCCGGCGATCCGCCAGACGCTGCGGACGCCGATCGCAGGCATGAACTACGCGCTCGCCCAACGCATCCCGGCGCCCGCCGCGGGCCGCTACTGGCTCGTCCCGGGACGCGGATACCTGTGCGTCGTCTCGCAGACGCCCGACACGGCCGGCGTCGGGACGGTCTGCTCGAAGACCGCGCAGGCCCGCACGAGCGGCGTCGCGACGACCTCGATCCCACGCGCGGGCCAGAACGCGCCGGTGACCGGCCCACGGCTGATCGTCGGCGTCGCGCCCGATGGCGCCCGGGCCGTGATCGTTCACACGCGCGGCAAGATCGCCGTCGCTCGAGTAGTCGACGGGCTCTTCGTACGCCGGGACGACAGCGTCGACCCGCCCGATCGAATCACCGTGCGCCGGTGAGTCGCACACGTCGGGCCGCGGTCTTCCGGAGTGCCTCGTGGATCGGGACCGACGAAGCCGGAACGCGAACCGCTCCGCGACCGCGCGGATCCCCTTCACTTGCAGGAGATCCTTCGAGCGCCCCGGGCTGGACTCGAACCAGCGACCCACGGCTTAGAAGGCCGTCGCTCTATCCAACTGAGCTACCGGGGCAGTGTGGGGATCCTCGCACGTGGCGAGCGTGGTCGCGACCGATAGCGTGCCGGAGCGATGGACGATCCGTATCGGATGTATCTCGTCGTCAGGCGTGGGGCGTTTGAGGATCTCGCGACGGGGTGTGTGCTCGCGGGGGCGGCGGCGGTCGCGTGCCTGCGTCGGTTCGAGGCCGATGAGGCGTGGAGCGAGGCCGTGGACGCGTGGCGGCAGCGCCCCGGCAAGGTCACGCTGCGCGCGCGTGGTGGGCAGTGGGATGCGGTGCTGCGCGAGGAGGACTTCGCGTACGCCGGCGACCTCGACGGCGCGGCGGTGCTGGCGCTGCCGCCGCGGAGGCGGTCGGCGCGGAGCGAGACGCTGACCAAGTTGCAGGCGATGGCGTCGGAGCTGGAGCCGGTGCCGACGGTCGAGGACGTCCCACCGGCCGGCGACAGCGACCGCCTCGTCTACGTCATCAACCCCAAGATCGAGATGTCGACGGGCAAGACGATGGCCCAGGTCGCGCATGCCGCGACGGGGGCGGCGGCGACGGGCCGGGTGGAGCCGTGGGTCGCGAAGGGCTGCCCCGCGCGCGTCGTGGTGCCGAAGACCGGCCGAGCCTTCGACGAGCTGTGCGCCGGCGACCGCCTGGTCGCCAAGGTCGAGGACGCCGGCCTGACCGAGGTCCCGCCCGGCACCATCACCGTGCTGGCGATCGCATAGGGTCGCCAGGACATGAGCGACAGCGTCGACCCGACCGGCCAGGACCTGAAGCGCTACCTCGCCGAGGACGACGGCGAGCCGGTCGTGATGCTGAACCTCCTGCGCTTCAAGCCCGGCGGCGGCCGCGAGTCCTACAACCAGTACTCGCGCGCGATCGTGCCGTTCCTCGAGCAGGTCGGCGGCGAGGTCGTCTACTTCGGCGACACGTCCACCCCGCTCGTGCAGCCGCCGGCCGGCAACGACTGGGACGCGGTGCTCCTCGTCCGCTACCCGTCGCGGCGGGCGTTCTCCCAGATGGTCGCCGACCCCGACTACCAGGCCATCACGCACCTGCGCACCGAGGCCCTGGACGCCGCGGTGCTCCAGCCGACCGCTACGCGGCGCGGCTGAAGACCCAGCGGCGACCGATCAGGTACGTCGCCACCGGCATCACGGGCATCAGGACGGCCTGGGCGACGATCGGGCCCCACCCCACGCCGTCGACCAGGAGCGCCAGCAGCAGCAGGTTCAGCAGCGTCGCCCCGCCCTGCGCCGCCAGCCAGGACACCCAGCCGCGCAGCGTCGGCGTCGCGCCCTTGAACGTCCAGTGCTCGTGCAGCCAGTAGCCGATCGACGCGGACACGACGAAGGCGATGAGCGCGCCCAGCAGGTACGGCACGCCGAGCAGATGCAGGGCCGTGTATCCGCCGAAGTACGTCGCGGCGTTGAACCCGCCGACCAGCCCGAACCGGATCAGCTCGTGGATGCGCTGTCTCGTCGCCATTCGCCCGTAGGTCTACAGGACTAGATTGTCAGGAGGATGGATGCCCGGGGCTACCAGGTTCTGACCGCCGCGGCGCCGGCCGAGGCCTTACACGCGTACGCGCGCGAGCGCGAGGAGGCGGGCGACGGCCTGCTCGTGCGCGAGGGCGCCGCCGGCCAGGTGGAGCTCGCGGCCCGCGCGCCCGCCGGGGCGGGCGCGATCGACCCGTACGCCGTTCTCCCCGCGGCGCGCGCGGCGCTGCTTCCGGACGCCGTCACGACGGCGCTGACGCGGGACTTCGGCGGCGACGCCCCGCTGCTGTTCGACGCCGCCGAGACCACCGCCGCGGCGCCCGAGGACGGGCCGTACCGCGACGCCACCTACACCGCGCTCGCCGCCGAGCCGGAGACCCTCGTCACGCTCGTCGTCGCGCTCGGCGACGCGCACGTGGAGGTCCACGACGCCTCCCAGACGATCGCCACCACCCCGTTCTCCGGTCGCTACGCGCACTTCAACCCCGAGCGCGACGGCGACGACGCGATCGCCCGCCACCGCGAGGAGCTGGCGTCCGCGCTGGACGCCGGCGAGCGCCTCGCCCTGAGCGCCGGCGACGTCGTCCTGCTCGCCGGCGGCACCGTCCACCGCGCGCCCGAGGGCCCGACGCTGGTCGCCCACGCCTGCCCCGCGCGCGTCAAGCCCGGCTGGTTCGCCTACCGCCCCGAGCGCGCCCGCTACGCCTCGATCGACGGCGGCCGCGCCTGGATCGCCTCCCAACACTACGACCTGGTCGACGCGATCGAGCCCGAGAACGCCCCGGCGCCCGAGGCGATCGAGCAGGTCGAGGAGGCGCTCCGGCAGCACGACCGCGACCTCGCCACCGACCCGTCGCCGTCGCCGACGCCCACGCCGGACCCCGCCGCCGGCCCGCGCCGCGCCGGCGGCCTCGTGGACTCCGTGCGCGGCATGCTCGGCCGCCGCGGCCGCCGCTGAGAGCGCGCCCGCGCCGGCCTACCGGCTCACAGCCGCGGCTCCAGCCACCGCGGCGTGGTGAACCACACCAACTTGCGAAGCGCGTCGCTGACGGGGCCGGGCTCGCGACCCGCCTCCTCGGCGCCCTCCGCGCGCCGCACCGCGTCCCGGACGACCACGCCGCCGAGGAACCGCGCGGGCTCGGGCGGCAGGTAGGACGGCGGCCCGGAGCTGATCGCGTTGTTGGTGTACTCGTCCTGGAGGTCGAGCGCCCGGTGCGCCGCGATCCGCCCGAGCAGCACCGACGGCGCCACGCCGTTGCCCGAGAAGCCGGTGACGTACTGCACGCCCTCGCCGAGCGACCCGGCGAACGGCATGTGGCCGGGCGCGCGGTCGACCGCCCCGCCCCACGCGTGCGTCAGCTTGACGTCGCTCAGCTGCGGGAACCAGCGTCGGAAGCCCGCCGCCACGATGTCCACCGTCTTGGGATCGGTGAAGTGCCGCGGCATGACGTGCCCGCCCGGGCCGATCGCGCCGCCGCCGCGCCCGAAGGCGATCCGGCCGTCGCGCGTGACCTGCGCGTAGTGCACCAACAAGCGCGTGTCCCCCAACAACTCGCCGCCGGTCCACCCCAGCCGCTCGATCCGCTCCGGGATCGGCTCGGTCAGGACGATGTGCGAGCCGACCGGGACGACCGCGCGGCGCAGCTCGCGCACGCGGGCGGCCCAGGCGCCGAGCGCCAGCACGACCTTCCCCGCCGTGACGTGCCCACCCGGCGTCACGACCGTCGCGGGCTGCCCGCGGCGCAGCGACGTCATCGGCGTGTGCTCGAAGATCCGCACGCCGCGGCGCAGCAGCGCGCGCCGCAGCCCGCGCACGAGCAGCGCCGGCTGGATCGCCGCGCCCTCGCGCATCAGCGTCCCGTCGAGCAGGACGGGCGAGCCGGTCCGGGCCCGCAGCTCGTCGCCGGAGACCCGCTGCAGCGGCGGGCGTCCCAGACGCTCCGCGACCTCGATCTGGTGCTCCCAGCCGCCCGCCTGCGCGGGCGCGGTCGCGGCCACGAGCGCGCCCGACCGCCGCATGTGGCAGTCGATGCCCTCGATCCCGCAGACCTCCTCCATGCGGTCGATCGCCCACGTCGACCGCTCGGCCAGCCACGCGGCCTGCGCCGCGCCGAAGCGCTCCTCCAGCTCGGCGATCTCGTCGACCCACGACGTCGCCCAGCCGCCGTTGCGCCCCGACGCCCCGAAGCCGCAGCGGCGGGCCTCGACCACGACGACGTGCAGCGACGGGTCCAGCGCGACCAGCTCATAGGCCGTCCAGAGCCCCGCGAAGCCGCCGCCGACCACGCACACGTCGGCGCGCAGCGCGCCCTCCAGGGGCGCCGCGACGTCGTCGTCCCGCTCCAGCGCCTGCTGGAGCCAGAAGACCGACGACGCGGTCCGGGTGGCGGGATCGCGCGTGGCCGACACCTACAACTGCTCGATCAGGTCCGCCGCGCGCACCGTGCCCGGCGCCGCCCGCAGCTCGCGCGAGATCGCGGCCAGCCGCGCCGCGACCGCCTCGTCGCCCAGCAGCCGGTCGACCGCGCCGCGCAGCTCCTCGGGCGCGTGCCCGTAGGTGTCCAGCCGCACGCCGAGGCCGGTCTCGTGGATGCGCTGGGCGTTGTCGTACTGGTCCCAGAACAGCGGCAGCAGGACCATGGGCTTGCCGAAGGACAAGGACTCGGTGACCGTGTTGTTGCCGCCGTGGGTGATGACGAGATCCACGTGCGGCAGGACCGACGTCTGCGGCAGGAACTCGGCGCCGACCATGTTGTCGGGCAACGTGAGCTGGTCGTGCTGCGGGCCCTTGGAGACGATCACCCGGTGCCCGGACGACGCCATCGCGTCGATCAACCCCTGCATCAACGCGACGTCCGCGCTGCCCAGCGAGCCGAGCGACAGGTAGATCAGCGAGCCCGGCCCGTCGGCCAGCTCGGCCGGCACCTCCCAGGCGTCGTCGGTCGTCCGCACGGCGGCCTGGAGGTTGTGCCACGTCGGCCCGAGCGGGCGCGCACGCGCGTAGTCCACCGCCTCGGGGTACAGGTACAGGTTGAGCCAGTCCGACTCGTGGACGAACTCGCCCTCGGGCAGCGGCGGCGCGCCGCGCTGCTCGCAGAACGCGCTGAACGACGCGTGCAGCTCGGCGTGGGCGGCGTGGTACTCGTCCCAGTAGGCGGCCCAATCGGATCGGTCGTCCGTCGCGTAGCCGGAGAACGGCGGCGGCACGTCGTCGTCCTTGACCTCCGCCGGGTTGCACGACACCACGCGTACCCACGGCCGGCCCGACGCGAGGATCGCCGGGAACGTCAGGACGTTGTCCTCGACGATGACATCGGGCTGGACCTCCGCGATGATCTCGGCCAGCCGCTCGTCGACGTAGCGCGCGCCGTCCAGCAGCGCCTCGAACGTCGGCGCGGTGAAGTCGCGGATCTGCTCGATCGTCGGCTTGCGGAACACCGGCGCGGTGTCGCGGATGAAGTCCTTCCAGAACTGGCCCGGGACCTCCTCGACCTCCGGCGGCGGCGTGAGGCGCATCAGCCGCTCCTCGAAGCCCTTGGCCTCCAGGGTCCCGGCGAAGGACTCCTCGACCACGAACACCACGCGGTGCCCGCGCCGGCGCAGGACGTCCCCGATGCCCACGCAGTTGTTGGTGGGGCCGTAGGCGCCCTCGGGGAAGAAGATGATGGTCTTGCTCATGCGACGGCGACCTCGCCGACGCCCCAACCGTAGGCCATCTTGTGGATCTCCAGTACCAGGAAGGACTCGGTCGACGTGACGCCGTCGACCAGATGCAACCGCTTCAACAACTCCGTGAAGTGCCCCGTGTCGCGGCAGACGACCTCGACGATCGCGTCGAACGACCCCGCCAGCGCGGCGACGTAGGACGTCTCGGGGAACTCGGTCACCGCCGCGCAGACGGCGTCCATCGACCCCGGCCGGATCTTCAGCCCGATCAAGGCCATGCGGTCGAAGCCGATCCGGAGCGGATCGGCGATGCCCACCACCTGCAGCACGCCCGCCTGCTCCAGTCGCTGCGCGCGGTAGCGGACGACGGACTCCGACACGTCCAGGTCGGCCGCGATGCGGCTGTAGGGCCGCCGGCCGTCCGCCTGGAGGGCGGAGATGATGCGCTTGTCGACGTCGTCGAGCTTCACGGATTCCACAACCTTGCCTCACTGAAGTTGCGTGATCTAGGGTTGTCGACGTCAGAAGTACCGAAATCAGCAGACCCATGTCAAGCGAGAACGTAGATCTCGACGCGCTCCAGGAGGCGCGCTGGTTCGCCGGCAAGGGCCGGGCGATCGCCGGCGCGCGCGTCGTGGCGGAGCCGGCGGGCGGCGCGCTGCGGGTGGCGGAGATCGCCTACGCCGACGACGGACGCGGCGCGCCGGTCGAGCGCTACCTGCTCGGCGCGGAGGCCGTGCGCTGGGCCGACCTGCTGCGGGCGCCCGGGGAGCTGGAGCTGCGGGTCACCGACCGCGCGCTGCTGGACGCGCGCGGCGCCGAGGCGGTCCCGTCGACCGACCAGTCCAACACCTTGGTCACCATCGACGACACCTTGCTCGTCAAGGCCTACAGGAAGCTCGAGGCGGGCGTCCACCCCGAGGTCGAGCTGGGCGCCGCGCTGGCGGGCACGCCGGCGCCCGTGCCGCGCCACGCCGGGTCGCTGCACTGGGGCGACACGGCGATCGCGCTGCTGCAGGAGTTCGTCCCGGGTGCCGAGTCCGGCTGGGAGGCGCCGATCGAGGCGGTCGCGGCGGCGCTGCGCGCGGGCGACGCGACGACCGACGCGCTGATCGCGCCCTACGCGGCGGCGGGCGAGGCGGCGGGCGCGCTGCACGCGGCGCTGGCCGACCGGCTCGGGACCGCCGAGGATCCCGGAGCGCCCGCGCGCTGGGCGGCGGACGCGCACGCCGCGCTGGACGCCGCGGTCGCGCTGGAGCCGCTCGCGGCCGAGTCAGAGCCCATGATCCGCGCGGGCCTGCACGCCCTGACCGCCGCGCGAGCGCCCCGCGTCGGCCGCGTCCACGGCGACCTCCACTACGCCCAGCTCCTGCGCACGCCCGACCGCCTGCTGATCGTCGACCTCGAGGGCGACCCGACCGCGCCGCTGGCCGCGCGCCGCCGCCCCGACACGCCGCTGCGCGACCTCGCCGCGCTGCTGCGCTCGATCGACCACATCGGCACCGCGGGCTCGCGGCGCGCCGGCTGGGCCGGCCCCACGCGCTTCGTCGCCGCCGCGAGCGACGCCGCCCGCGAGGCCTACGAGCGCGCGACCGGCGCGCCGGTCGACCGCCCGCTGCTGGCCGCCCTGGAGCTGGCGAGCGAGTGCCGCGAGCTGGTCTACGCCCACCGCGTGGTGCCCGAGTGGGCCTACGCGCCGCGCGCCGGCCTCACGCGACTCCTCCAACAAGGACCGACCCCATCATGAACCCCGACGGCTTCCTCGCCGACGTCCTCGACGAGCCGCGCACCCTCGCCCACCTCGCCGACCACGCCGACCCCGCGCCGCTGCGCGACGCCATCGCGCAGGCGCGCCTGGTCGTCCTGACGGGCATGGGCTCCAGCCGCTTCGCCGCGCTGACGGCGGCCGCGCGGCTGCGCGCGCAGGGGGTCGCGGCGGTCGTCGAGTACGCCTCGACCGACCTCCCGACCAAGCCCGCGCCCGACGTCCTGGCGATCGGCATCAGCGCCACCGGCACCAGCGCGGAGACCGTCGCGGCGCTGGAGCGCCACCACGGCACGAGCCGGACCATCGCCATCACCAACGCCGACGACGGCGGCAGGCTCGGCGCCCTCGCCGACCGGACGGTCGCGCTCCACGCCGGCCCCGAGACCGGCGGCGTGGCGTGCAAGACCTTCCGGGCCACGCTCGCCCTCCTGCTGCTCGCCGCCGGGGCGGACCGGGCCTCGCTGGCCCGCGCCGCCGACGCCCAGCAGGTGCTCCTCGACGCCCGCGGCGACTGGGTCGACCCGCTGCTCGACGCGCTCGACCCGGGGCGCACCACCTACGCCATCGCCCCGGCCTCGCGCATCTCCTCGTCTTTGCAGTCCGCGCTCATGCTCCGCGAGGGCCCGCGCGTCCCCGCCGACGCCACCGAGACCGGCGACTGGTCCCACGTCGACGTCTACCTCACCAAGCACCCCAACTACACCGCGCTGCTCTACCCCGGCTCGCCCTACGACGCCGAGGCGCTGGACTGGCTGCGCGAGCGTCGGAGCACCTACATCTCGATCGGGCGCGCGATCCCCGGCGCCGCGCTGCACATCCCCTTCCCCCACGCCGACGACGACCTCGTCGCCGCGCTGGTCGACGTCACGGTCGCCGAGCTGGCCGCCGCCACCTGGTGGCGCCGCCGCCTGGACTCCGACGCGATGCCGTAGCGGATCGATCGCCAACGATCAAGCGCTTCGCGACGCGAAGCACAACGTTGGCCGTCCCCCGACCACGGGAGTTCCGACGCTGACGGGAACGCCTCGCCCGAGACCTCTAGGCTTGGCCTACAAGAAGTCGGGACGGCCGGATTCGAACCGGCGACCCCCTGCTCCCAAAGCAGGTGCGCTACCAGGCTGCGCCACGTCCCGTCGTGGCGAGTCTAGTGGTGTTGTCCGAACGCCCCAAGAGCGCGCGACGCGATCGGGGGATCCTGCGTCAAGGGGAGGGTGGACGCCTTGGCGGGTCTGGTCGCTGACTTTGAGTAGAACAGACGTCCAGGATCACCCTGGGCGGCCACATGACGCGTCGCCGGCGGCCGAACACCGGAGGGAGGCCGGCGACGAGGTCCCACGTCGTCCGTCCCGGTCCTCCCCTCCCTCCTCCGACCCTGATGCCTGTGCCCCGAGCCGCCATGCGCCGACTCCGATTCCTGCTGCCCGCCCTCGCTCTCCTCGCGACGCTGCCGGGCCTCTTCGCCACCTCCGCCGACGCCGCCACCTGCCGTGGCGCGCACCTCAAGCCGTCCCGCGCGCACGCCGCCGCCGTCCGCCACGCGACGCTCTGCCTGCTCAACCGCCAGCGCGCCGCCCACGGCCTGCGGCGCCTGCGCTCGCAGCCCTCGCTGTCCACCGCCGCCACGAGGTACGCGCGGCTGATGGTCGCCCAGCGCTTCTTCGACCACGTCTCCCCCGCCGGCTCGACGATGTCCTCGCGGATCCAGCGCACCAACTACCTCAAGAACACCCGCTCCTGGTCGTTGGGCGAGAACATCGCCTGGGGCGCGAGCGGCCAGGAGACGCCCGCGCGGATCGTCAAGGCCTGGATGCACTCGGCCGGCCACCGCGCCAACATCCTCAACGGCGCGTTCCGCGAGGTCGGCGTCGGGATCGCCCTCGGAGCGCCCAACGGCGGCTCCGGCGCGACCTACGTCAACGACTTCGGCCGGCGAGCGTAGCGCTCGTCGGCGAGGGCCTCGGATACCGTTGGCCGCACCATGGCCGACGTCCAAGCTTTCCGCGCCCTCCGCTACGACCTCGGCGTCGTCGGCTCCCTGCAGTCGGTGATCGCCCCGCCCTACGACGTCATCGACCCCGAGCAGCGCGCGGCGCTGGCCGCGCGCTCGCCGCACAACGTCGTCAACATCGACCTGCCGCAGGCGCCGCTGGGCGGCGACGCCTACGAGGAGGCCGCGCGCCTGCTCGACCTGTGGAAGCGCCAGGGCGCGGTCGTCCGCGACGCCGAGCCCGCGATGTGGGCGCTGCAGCAGGACTACGCCGCGCCCGACGGACGCCGGCTCACCCGCCGCGGGATCTTCGCGCGCGTGCGCGTGGAGGAGTACGGCCCCGGCCGGATCCGCCCGCACGAGCGCACGCATCCGGGCCCGAAGGAGGACCGCCTGCGGCTCACGCGCGCGACCCAGGCCAACCTGTCGCCGATCTTCAGCCTCTACGACGATCCGGGCCAGGACGCGTGGGGCGCGGTCGCGCCGTTCACCTCCGAAGACCCGTTCGGCACCGCCACCGACGCCGACGGCACGCTCAACACGCTCTGGCGGATCACCGACGGCGCCGCGCTCGCCCGCGTGCGGATGGCGCTGGGCAAGACCGAGCTGCTGATCGCCGACGGCCACCATCGCTACGAGACGGCGCGCGTGTACGCCGAGGAGATCGGCGGAGCCGGCCATCACGGCGAGGGTGGCGACCATCATCGCGGTGGAGAGGGCGATCACCGCTACGTGCTGATGTGCCTGGTCGCGCTGCAGGACCCGGGGCTGACGATCTTCCCGACGCACCGGCTGCTGAACCAGGTCAAGGATCCCGAGACCCAGCAGAAGCTCGGCGCCTACCTGCGCGAGGCCTTCGAGGTCACGCCGATCGACCGGGCCGAGCTGGCGCCGCCAGACGACCCGACCGCGTCGACGCCCCTGACCATGGGCTACATCGACAGCCACCACCGGCAGGCCTACCGGCTGGTGCTCAAGGACCAGGCGATCGCCGACGCCGCGCTGGCGTCCTATCCCGAGCCCTACCGCCACCTCGACACCGCGGTGCTCGAGGCGCTGATCCTCCAGGGCGTCCTGGGGATGACCGAGGACGACGTCGCCCACCTGAACGGCCTGGGCTACTCGCGAACCGACGAGGAGGCGCTGGCGCTCGTCGAGTCCGGCGAGTACGACTGTGCCTTCTTCCTGCGCGGCGCGCCCGTCCAGCAGGTCCGGGACATCGCCGCCGCGGGCGTGAACATGCCGCCCAAGTCCACGTTCTTCTACCCGAAGGTGCCAACCGGACTGATGTTCAACCCATTGGCCTGATCCGTTTGCCATCATCGAGGCCATGAAGGCCACCGCGACGCGGTCGGGCTCGCTCCGTCAGGCGATCCGCATCCGCGACCACCAGCTGACCATCGACGAGCCCTCCGACAAGGGCGGCGAGGACAGCGGCCCCAGCCCCCAGGAGATGCTGGCCGCATCCCTGGCGGCGTGCACCGCCATCACGATGGAGATGTACGCCAAGCGCAAGGGCTGGGACGTCGGCGACGTGGAGGTCGCCTGCGACTACACCCCGGCGGAGCGCGGCTGTCCCACCCGCTTCAACCTCGTGATGCGCTTCCCGGACTCCCTGTCCGACGAGCAGGTCGAGCGCCTGCGGGTGATCGCGGCCAAGTGCCCGGTCCACCGCACGCTCGAGGGCGAGGTGATGTTCGACGAGCGTGTCGAGCGGGTCTCCCTCGCGAGCTGAGCTGAAGCGGCTCCTCGACGGCGTCCTCCTGGATCCCCGGGAGGCCGCCGCGCTCGACGTCCACGGCCGCACCGATGCGGCCGTGCTCGTCCCGCTGTTCCTCGACGCCGCCGGCGCGCCGCGCGTCGTGCTGACGCGCCGCCGCGAGGACCTGCGCCGCCACGCCGGCGAGATCTCGTTCCCGGGCGGGCGGCAGGATCCCGAGGACGAGGACCTGTGCGCGACCGCGCTGCGCGAGGCCGAGGAGGAGATCGGCCTGGCGCCCGACGGCGTGGAGCTGATCGGCGCGCTGCAGCCGACGCCGACCATCGCCACCAACTTCTCCGTCTATCCGTTCGTCGGCCTGATCGAGCCCGGGCAGACCTGGCTCCCGGCCGAGGCCGAGGTCGCCGAGGTCCTGGAGCTGCGGTTGGACGACCTGCGCGACGGCTACGGCCGGCGCCGGCTGACGCGGCGCGGCGTGCCGTTCCGGACCGACACCTACGTCGTCGGCGACCACCTCGTGTGGGGCGCGACGGCGCGGATGCTCGGCGACCTGTTCGAGCGGCTGGACGCGGCGGCGGCCGCGGCGACGACGCCGTGACCCGCGTCCCCGTCCTCCTGGACTGCGACCCCGGCCACGACGACATGGTGGCCATCCTGCTGGCGGCCGCGTCGCCGGCGCTGGACCTGCGGGCGATCACGACCGTCGGCGGCAACGGGTCGCTGGAGCAGGTGACGCGCAACGCGCTGCTGGTGTGCACGCACGCCGGGATCGTCGACGTGCCGGTGGCGGCGGGCGCGCCGGAGCCCCTGCTCGGCCGGCCGTCCGGCCACGCCTCGCGGGTGCACGGCGAGTCCGGGATGGACGGCGCGGACCTCGGCGAGCCGACGGTCGCGCTGGATCCGCGCCACGCGGTCGACCTGATGGCCGACGTGCTGCGCGCGTCGCCCGAGCCGGTGACGCTGATCCCGACCGGGCCGCTGACGAACGTCGCGCTGCTGCTGACGCGGCACCCGGAGCTGGCGGCCGCCGGTCGGATCCGCGAGATCGTCCTGATGGGCGGCGCGATCGCCACCGGCAACTGGCAGCCGTTGGCCGAGTTCAACATCTGGTGCGACCCGGAGGCCGCGCACGTCGTCTTCTCCAGCGGCCTGCCGGTGACGATGTGCGGGCTGGACGTCACCCACCAGGCGCTGGCGATCGAGGACGTGCTGGCGCGGCTGCGCGCGATCGGCTCGCCGCTGAGCGCGCTCGTGGTCGACCTCCTGGACTTCTTCGCCGACCGCTACCGGTCGCTCTGGGGCTTCCCGGCCGCGCCGGTGCACGACCCGGTCGCGGTCGCGCGCGTGATCGCCCCGGAGGTCGTGCGCTGCGAGCCGGCCAACGTCGTGATCGAGCTGCACGGCGAGTTCACGCGCGGCGCGACGGTCGTCGACCGCTTCGGCGTGACCGGCCGCGAGCCCAACGCGCAGGTCGCGCTGGACCTCGACCACGGCGCGTTCTGGGCGCTGGTGGTCGACGCGGTGGCGACGTTGAGCGTGCCTCGCGCCTGACCCGCGACCTGCGCGGGTCGGACGCGACGCGCCGATCGGGTCAGCCGCGGGGTGCCGCGAGCACGCCGTCGATCTCGGCCAGGATCGCGCTCGCCCAGGCGCCCTCGTCCGCGCGCGGCGTGTCGAGGATCGCGTACGGGATCTCGTTGTAGGCCGCCATCTTCTCGACGACCGCGGCGCCCTCGGGCGTGCCCTCGTAGACGACCCCGCGCACGGTCGTGTCGATCGTGCGCTCCATCATCATCGTCAGGCGCGAGCCGTGGAGGTCGCCGTCCGGCGCGCGGCCCATCAACCACAACAACACGGTGACGTTGTCCAGGCCGTAGCGCAGCGTGCCGATCCGGTCGGGATCGCCGAGGTAGGCCTCGCCCCCGGCCGCCTCGATCTCCTCGCGGAAGGCCTCGTTGCGGGTGACGAACCGGACCGCGTGGCCGTCGGCGCTCAACCGGCGCGTCAGCTCCAATCCGGGCCGGCCGCCGCCGACCATCAGGACCCTCACGCGTCGCTCCGCAGGCCCGCTTCGTACTCCTCGCGGGTGATCTCCGGCAGCCCTTTGGCGCGGCGTCGTTTGTTCTTGGCGTCGAGCATCTGGACGACCTCCAGGTCGGCGAGGTGGTCCTCGCGGCGCTTGAGGGACTCGGCCATGTGCGCGCCGACGTCGGCGCGCAGCGAGTCCTCGGTGAGCTCGGGATCCCCACGCCGCCGCCGGCGGACGTTGGCCGCCTCGAGCATCTGGTCGAGGTCGTCGATCTCGTTCTGGATCTCGAGCTCGGCCGAGCGCGTCGGCCGCCAGTCGAGGGCCTCCGCGCCGGTGCGCGGATGGAACAGGCCGAGCAGCAGCAGGGCCACGACCAGCCCGCCGACGACGCCGAGCATGATGACGGCGAAGGGGTCCACGGCGGCCGAGTCTACGCCCGTATAGCGTGCCGGGCATGGACGCACCGAAGGTCATCGGCGTTGTTGGCGCCGGCACGATGGGATCGGGCATCGCGCAGCTCGCGGCGCAGAGCGGCGCGACGACGCTGCTCTTCGACGCGATGGAGGGCGCCGCCGAGAAGGGCGCCGACCGCGCGCGGGCCGGGATCGCCAAGTTGGTGGAGAAGGGCCGCCTGTCGGGGGACGCCGCCGAGATCGGCGCGCGGCTGGAGGCGATCTCGTCCTACGACGGCTTCGCCGACGCCGAGCTGATCGTCGAGGCGGCCCCCGAGCGCCTGGCGCTCAAGCACGAGATCTTCGGGGAGCTGTCGCGCGTCGCGCCGGGCGCGGTGCTCGCGTCCAACACGTCGTCGATCCCGATCACGGCGATCGCGCGGGCGACCGCCGACGCGTCGCGCGTGGTCGGCATGCACTTCTTCAACCCCGCGCCGCTGATGAAGCTCGTCGAGGTCGTCGCGGGCGTCGCGTCGTCGGAGGACGCGCTGGAGCTGGCGCGCGCCACCGGCCGCGCGATGGACCGCCGCGTGATCGACGCCGTCGACGGGCCCGGGTTCCTCGTGAACCGGTGCAACCGGCCGTTCACGCTGGAGTCGCTGCGGCTGCTGCAGGAGGGGATCGCGTCGGTCGAGGAGATCGACCAGATCGTCCGCGCCGCCGGGTTCCGGATGGGGCCGTTCGAGCTGCAGGACCTCGTGGGCGTCGACGTCAGCCTGGAGGTGTCGAAGTCGTTCTACGAGCTGAGCTTCGGCGAGCCGCGCTGGCGGCCGAGCGTGCTGAAGGCGCAGAAGGTCGCGGCCGGGCACCTCGGGCGCAAGAGCGGCCAGGGCTGGTACGAGTACCGCGAGGGCGTGCCGCACCGCGAGGAGGACCCGCCGTCGCCCGAGCCGGGCGTGCCGGACGACGTGACGGGCGCGGTCCTGATCAGCGGCTTCCTGCCGCTCGCCGACGAGCTGCGCGCGCTGGCCGACGAGGCCAGCTTCGCGGTCGCCGAGGAGGCCGACGGCGACGTGCCGTGGCTGATCGTCGAGTGCGGCCCGTCCGAGGACGACGCCCCGCCGCTGCAGGGCGCGCCGCGCGTCGTGCTGTGCGCCGAGGGCCCGCTGCAGGCGCTGGACCAGGGCGGCGCGGCCGCGGGCTTCCACGCGCTGTCGCCGGTCGGGCTGGTCGAGCTGACCCGCACCGAGGCGACCTCCGAGGTGGCCGCCGACCGCGCCGAGCAGTTCTTCTCCGCCCTGGGCCGCCCGACCGTCTGGGTCGCCGACGCCCCGGGCCTCGTGCTCGGCCGCATCCTCGCCCAGGTCGTCAACGAGTGCGCCTTCGCCGTCGGCGAGTCCGTCGGCTCCCCCGAGGACATCGACGCCGGCATGCGGTTGGGGTTGAACTACCCCATCGGCCCGCTCGAATGGGCCGACACCGTCTCCCTCGACCACATCGTGATGATCCTCGACGGCCTCTTCGACGAGTACCGCGAGGAGCGCTACCGCACCGCCCCGCTCCTGCGCCGCGTCACGGCCTTCCACGACCACGAGCACTTCGGGCACGACCACGGCGAGCCGTAGGCCGCGGGCGCACCGCCGTGCCACGACGCGAGCCGCGGTCCAACCACGGGGAGCCGTAGGCCGGCGGGCGGCCGCGCTTCGCGGCGTCTTCGCCACGAAGCGCAAGCGATTCGCAGGAGCCGTGATCGTCTCGCTGTGCGCGCCGTCACCATGACGCACCGGTGAGCGGCCTCGAACAGATCGCCTACGACAACGCCATCCGCGCGCTCGACAAGCAGGAGAAGCTGGTCGAGGACCTGCGGGCGCGCACCGGCGTGCTCCTGGCGGCCGCCTCGCTGGCGGTCTCGCTGCTGGGCGGGCGAGCGTTCGCCGACGATCGCCCCGTTCCGCTGGTCGTCGCCGCCCTGGCAGCGCTCGTTCTCGCGTTCGCCGGAAGCCTGTTGGTGCTGATGCCACGCGCGTTCGTCTTCGCCGTCGCGGGCCCGCCGGTGTACGAGCGCTACTACGGGATTCGCGACGACCCGGCGGAGATCCACCGACGGATCGCGTATCAGCTGCATCGGTTCTGGGAGCGCAACGAAGCGCTGTTCGTCCCGGTGGACCGTGCGTTCCGGGTGGCCGTGTGGAGCCTGGTCGTCGAGATCCTGACCCTGGCCGCGTTGGCGTCGGGTATCTTCTAGACACGATGGCTGACAAGGCGACGCCTCCTCCGCCTCCGCCGCCGATGCCGGAAATCGGGTTGCCGGAGTTCAGCTACCCGAACGGCAAGCCGCTGAGCGTCCGGGTGCTGGACTGGCTCTTCGGCGTCAGGGACACGCCGCGCTAGCTCTCACGTCCGCGCCCCGCGTAGCGTTGTAGGGGCAGTGAACCGGCCGTTTCAGAGATTCCTCGACGAGCAGCGGGAGCCGGTGTTCCGGTTCCTCGTGGCGTCGGTGGGCCGTGAGGCGGCTGACGACTGCTTCCAGGAGACGTTCCTGGCGGCGCTGAAGGCGTGGCCGAAGCTGCGCGCCGGGTCGAACGAGCGGGCGTGGGTGATGACGATCGCGCATCGCAAGGCGATGGATCATCACCGGGCGCGCGCGAGGCGGCCGGTGCCGGTGGAGGAGGTGCCGGAGGTCGCGGTGCACGACGCGCCGCTGGCCGACGACGAGACGTGGGCGCGGGTCCGGGCGCTGCCGCCGAAGATGAAGGCCGCGGTGCTGCTGCGCTACGCGGGCGACCTCACGCACGCCGAGGTCGCCGTCGCCCTGTCCTGCTCGGAGGAGGCGGCCCGCCGCTCCGCGCACGAGGGCCTGAAACGACTGCGTGCCCAGATGAGCCCGACATGACCGACAGCACCAACGACTCGACCCCCGCCCTCCCGGCCGTGGACGCCGCCGCGCTGGACGCCGCGACGCGGCGCTTCCTCGACGCCGCGCGACCGGACGTCGCCTACGCCGTCCTCGACTCGCCGGTCGGCGAGCTGGTCGCGGCGGTCACGCCCACCGGCCTGGTCCGCCTCGCCTACGAGGACTTCCACGGCGGCGTCGACCCGATCCTCGAGGACCTCTCGCGCCGGCTGAGCCCGCGCGTGCTGGAGGACCCGCGCCGCCTCGACGCCGTCCGCCGCGAGCTGGACGAGTACTTCAACAACACGCGGACGGACTTCGACCTGCCGATCGACTGGTCGCTGTACTCCGACTTCGGCCGCCGCGTGCTGCAGGCGACCGCCGCGATCCCGTTCGGGCACACCGCCAGCTACGGCGACGTCGCCGCGCGCGCGGGCAACCCGAAGGCCTCGCGCGCCGCGGGCCGGGCGCTCGGCGCCAACGCGATCCCGATCGTCGTGCCGTGCCACCGCGTGATCGGCACGAGCGGCAAGCTCACCGGGTACACCGGTGGCATGCATCGCAAGGAGGCGCTCCTGCGGCTGGAGGGCATCGCCTTCTGAGGCGACCCCGGGCTGTGTGGTGGGCCCTGGGGTCTACCGTGCCGGGCGCTGCGGCTTGGCCGCGGCGGCGGGCGTCGTCGCCGGCTTGGAGGCCTGGGCGACGGGGGTGACCTTGGGGTACTGGAAGGTGTGCTTGGGCTGCTGCATGGTTCTCTCTCAACTACGCATGGGAGCGGCCGGAGTTTCGGCGCGGGCGTATTAAGCGATGTTGTTCGCCATAAGCCGCAACGTTCCTTGCTCGCAGTTGACCTAGTCGTTGGTTCCCTTCAGCAGGCACGGGATCGTCGCCGACGACGAGCCGCTCGCGCCGTCGGCGTAGGAGAACGCCCCCAGGAACGGCCAGCCCGGCTCGGCGCACGACGTCGGCGCCTCGATGAACGGCACCTTCTTGCGGCCGATCCCGCCGACCTTCACCTCGAAGCTCGTGATCGCCGCGTCGTTCTCCTCGCCGACGGTCATGATCCGCGGCACCGGCAGGTCGAGCACCCAGCCGTAGCGGCCCGCGGTCTTCTTCAGCGTCCCGGGCATCGGGATCGACACCGTCCCCAGCGCCCGCGCGTAGACGACCAGCTGCCGCCCACCGGCGACCTTCGGGCCGTTGTACACCGTGACGGTCGCGTCGAACGTCGTCTGCAGCGCGGCGGCGACCGCCTTGCCGCTGCCGACCCGCGACGCCGCCGGGCACGCCGCCGGCCCGCGCTTGGTGATCGTCGCGAAGCCGCAGGTCGCGAACGCCTCCGGGTGCACCCGCGCCCCGCGCGTGAACGAGAAGACCATGTGCCGGACCGGCGACGGGACCGTGCCGTCGTCCATCCCCAGCTGCGCGCCGAGCACGAGGTTGACGATCCACGGCTTGCCGCCGGGCTGCTGGCGCACCAGCTCGGCGCCGACGTCCAGGCGCTGGGTGTGGCTCGCGGCCCGCGCGCCGGCGGGCGCGCACGCGAGGGCGCAGACGAGGGCGAGCGCGCCGACGGCGAAGGTGCTGCGGATCATCGAGGTCTCCTCCGGTGCTGCGACGATCGGGACGAGCGGGGATTCTCTCCGCGACGGCCGTTCCCTGCCACATAGGGCACTGATCTCACCCTCGACCTGAGCGTTAGGTCAGGTCTCGCGCACCGTCGATTACCAGGAGCAAACGGTCTCCATCGGCGAGATCCCGCGTTCCTCAAGCCAAGTTCACCCTTTGGGATGACGAAGATCAGCCATCGGGTGGATGTCGGCGCCGCGGAGCCCGGAATACGGTCGCAGTCCGTGTCGCGGGAGCTCGCGATCCAAGGAGGAACCCGAGACGTCGGCACGGGATGGCAGGGGAAGGTCAAACCATCAAGGAGGAGGACTGGTGTCCCTCAGAAGTAGCCTTTGGCGCTACCTCGGACTCCTCGCGGTTGCCGCTCTGGCGGTCGGCGTCATGGCCGGCCCGGCGTCCGCGAAGAAGATGTCCGCGAAGCAGCGTGCCGCGGTCCGCGCGCAGCTCAAGAAGGAAGTCAAGAAGAACCCGAAGGTCGTCGCCCGGAAGTCGTTCATCAAGCGCGCGTCGCTGGTGAACTTCAAGCTCCCGGTCACGATCGCCCTCCGTGGCGGCCGCACCGCCACGAACCCGAACAAGGCGACCGTCGACCTCGGGGCCTCGCTCGGCACCCGTGAGATCGACCTGGGCGGCTCGCTGTCCGCGGAGCTCGTGTTCCACGACTCCTACGACGGTGGCGCGCTGGGCAACGTGGATCTGTCGATCCTGCCCTCCGCCAACCACCACCTGTCGTCGACGTCGATCCCGCTGCTGTGGAACGACCAGGTGTCGAAGGGCACGACCCGCTACGACGCCAACTCGCTGGGCATCCCGGAGAGCGCGGGCCTGTCGGGCTGCGGCGACTTCCTCGGCACCAACGCCCTGCCGTTCGGCTCGGCCCTCGCCGCGAGCGGCACGGTCGGTGGCATCCCGCAGCCGGGCGGCCTGCCCGGCTACCCGTTCATCGACCCGTCGGTGAGCGCGTCCACCCCGGCCGGCTTCCTGCCGATCACCCCGGGCATCGACTCGATCGACCAGGTCAAGGCGGGCGTGACGGTCGGTGACGACAACGTCGTCGGCGGCAACCCGAACCCGTTCCCGTACTCGGCGTCGTCGCAGCCCGGTGGCTTCACCGCCCCCGGCGCCTCCGACACGGTGCTCCGCACCAACGCCCTGAGCCTCGACATCGCGGCCGCGGGCACCGAGGTGCCGCAGGCCGCCAACGCCGACGGCGTCTCGGGCTCGCAGAACATCGTCATCGGCAAGTCCGGTGGCCAGGCCAACCTGTTCGGGAAGATCCCGGGCAAGAACTACGGCATCGACGTGACGGTGTCCCTGAAGACCCGGATCAACTCGATCCTGCGCGTGGTCGACCAGGACTCCTTCGGGTCGCCGCTGATCACGGGCAACAACTACCCGGCGGGCATCTTCAACTGCCGCCAGATCTGGACCGGTGGGATCGACAACTACATCCCGTCCGTCCGCCTGGCCGGCAACCTGAAGATCTCCCCGGGCATCACGGCCGACGGCAAGCTCCGCATCGCCAAGGCGACGGTCTCCTCGCTGCCGGGCTCCGAGGCCCGCTTCGCGGTCGCCGCCTGCCTGGCGCCGTACGCGAGCTACGACGCCCCGCAGAACGGCTCGGACACCACGGCGCCCACCATCCCGGCGGGCTCCGCGGCGACCGGCCCGGGCGGCACGGTCCCCAACGGCGGGCTGCCCGCCGACACGGGCCACTCCCGTCCGGCCCCGAGCGGCGTCGCGTGCAACGCGGACCCGACGGCGCTCGTCGCCGCCAGCGCCCTCAGCCCCGCCTCGGTGTCGAAGCTGACGCCCGCCGCGGCGGCCGACGGCTACACGACGACCAACAGCGGCTCCGCCGTCACGGTCGGCGCTGACCTGAACGTGTCCGGCATCTCGCTCGACGTCCTCGTCGGCGACGTGGCGGCCAACTAGGTCCACCCCACACACGGGCTCACGCCCACGTTGTTCAGGTAGTTCAGGTGGGACGCGGGCCCCGGTCTTCGGACCGGGGCCCCGACCCTCCGGCAGGGAACGAAACTTCTCCGGGAGAGAGACAGGATGTCCACCCTCACGCGACTGGTCGCCCTCTGCGCCGTCGCCTTCGCCCTCGTCGCCGCGAGCGTCAGCGCCGCCCCCACCGGCGCGACACCCTCCGTGCCCAGCGCGAGCGCCGCCGCCACGACGTGCCCGGCGCAGATCCTCAAGAACGGCAAGCTCGCCAACGCGTACGAGAAGTACTACAAGTACGCGTACAAGAGGATCAAGGGCACCAAGAAGTACCGCAAGGTCGTGGTCTCGGCCAAGCGCAGGATCATGGTCTCCTGCGCGCGCACCTGCGTGCGGACGAAGACCAAGAAGGTCAAGCGCTACAGGTACAAGACCGTCGTCCGCAAGGGCAAGAAGGTCAAGGTCCGCACCGGCAAGCCCAGGACCGTCAAGGTCACCGTGCCGATCTACAAGACGGCCAAGCGGACCGTGACCGTCAAGAAGGGCAACCGCCTGGTCAAGGTCAAGAAGAAGGTCCGGGTCTACACCTACGAGAAGTGCAAGACCTCGACGAACAGCTCAGCGGGCACGCCGGTCAAGATCACGATGCTGGACGGCTCCTACGCGCTGCTGGACTTCGGCGCCTTCCAGCGCCAGGCGCCGATCACGGGCACGCTCACCGGCCTGATCCCCGGCGGCTACAAGCTCAGCCAGGACAACCAGATCAACCTCACGCGCGGCAACCTGCAGCTCGGCCGCACCGACGTCTTCATCGACGACGACTGCCACGGCGGCCAGGTCTCGTCGGCGATCCGCACGGGCACGCCGACCAACGTCAACCTCGACCCGACGCGGCAGTCGATCTCGACGCTGACCGCCGAGGGCGGGGTGACCGCCACGGCCTACACGAAGATCCAGCTGCCGCTGGAGCTGCGCAACGACGACGACGGCTGCGACCAGCCCTACATCACCACGGGCTACACGGAGTTCACGCAGACGTTCTTCCTGAAGGGCAAGATCGGCAAGACGACCGGCCTGGCGAAGCTGAACCTCACCTCGCCGCCCGACCCGCTGGACGTGCAGGCGTGTCTGTCGCCCGGCTCGCCGACCTCGCCCTGCAACAACTCGGCGATGATCATCCCGCTGCCGATCATCGTGTCGACCAACCTCACCGTGAGCATCAAGGTGGGGTGACCCGACGTGCGACGGAGGACCGCGATCGCCGTCCGGGTCGCGGCCGCCGTCGCCGGAGCCGGGGCCGTGGCGACGGCCCCGGCGGGGCCCGTCCAGGGCGCCGAGCTGGCCCTGCCGCCGGCGGGCTATTGCGTGCCCGCCCCGGACGACCCGGCGTACGTGCCGAGCACCGTGGGGGCGCCCGGCGCGGTCGCGACCAAGCCGATCGCGATCCTGGACACCGGGGTGGACCCGACCGCGCCACCGCTGGCCGGCCGGGTCCTGCCGGGCTGGGACGCGGCGACCGGCGCGCCGGTCGCCGACGACTGGGACGGCCACGGCACGACCGCGGCCGGGCTCGCCGCGGGGGCCGGACCGGGGATGGCCGGCGTCTCCCCGGCCTCGCCGATCCTGCCCATCCGGATCTACGCCCCGGGCCTGCGCACGGCGCCGCTGAGCGTGGTCGTCAAGGGCATCGCCCGGGCCGTGGCCCAGGGCGCGGGCGTCGTCGTGGTCGAGGGCGCGGTCGCCGACGCGGCCGCCACCGAGGACGAGGTCCGCGCGCTCTCCAAGGCCGTCGACGCGGCGCTGGCCCAAGGGGTCATCGTCGTCGCGGGGATGGCCGACCAGTCGGTCGCCGACCCGTGGCTGCCGTCGAGCCTCCCCCACGTCCTGGTCGCCGGCGCGGCGACCGCGACCGCGACGCCGGGCCGCAGCGCGCCGGTGGACACCGGGCCGTGGCTGGACCTGCTCGCGCCGGGCGAGGGCGTGACCGGACCGCTGCCGCTCGCGGTCTGCCCGCACGGCTTCGGGTTCTCCAGCGGCTCCTCGTTCGCCGCGCCGCAGCTGGGCGCCGCGGTCGCGATCGTCCGGGCGGCCCGCCCCACGCTGACGACCGCGCAGCTCTTCGAGGTCGTCCGGCGCGCGGGCACCGACCTCGGCGTCGCCGGCCGCGACGACGACTCCGGCTACGGCCTGCTGAGCCTCCCGGCGGCGCTGTCGGCCGCGCCGCCGGCCAAGGACACCTCGCCCGAGCCCGACGACGACCCGTTCTGGGTCCGGTCCAAGGCCTACGCCAAGCTGCACCCGGCGCTGCTGACCAGGACGAGGATGCGCTTCAAGGCGGTGGGGTCGGTCAGCCCCGCCAAGGACCCGGCCGACGTCTACCGGATCGCGCTGGTCAAGCGCGAGCGGGTGGTCGTCTCGGTCACCGCCGCCGACCCCGACGCGCTGCTGGAGCTGGCGATCATGGACCCGCGCGTGGAGGACTTCGACGTCACCGACGATGTCGACGAGTGGGCCGACGTCGCCACCGGCGGCCTGTCCGACGACCCGCGGCTGGAGCTGACCGCCAGGCGGTCGGGGACCTACTACGTCGCGGTGACCGCCCAGGACGCGGTCGACCCCGACGACCCGACGGCCACGGCGGCCGAGGTCGTCCCCTACACGATCAGCGCCTACAAGCAGCGCAAGAAGGCCAAGGTCAGGAAGAGGAAGCGCTAGGCATCGACCATCTAGGCCGCGCGCCGTCCCGTCGCGAGGAACAGGCTCACGGCCTCGGTGCGGTTGGCCGCCCCGAGCTTGCGCAGGATGTGACGCACGTGCGACTTGACCGTCGCCTGCGAGATCACCAGCGCCTGGCCGATCGCCGCGTTGGACGCGCCGTCGGACATCAGCCGCAGGACCTCGAGCTCGCGCGCGGTCATCGACGCCAGCCGGCCCGGCGCGCCCGACAGCTCGCCGTCCAGCTCAGTCCCGGCCATCCGGGCCTGCGCGGACGGGTCGTCGGCGACCGCGTCGTCGCCGTCCTGGGCCGCGCGCCGCAGGCCGCGGCCGGCGATGTCGTCCATCGCCCAGCCGATGCCGGTCGCGAACGTCCACAGCAGCTCGCGGTCCAGCTCGTCCAGCCCGCGGTCGGTGCCGAAGTGGTCGGCGTGCAGCAGCCCGACCGTGTGCCCGTCGCGGACGATCGGCGCGATGACGTAGGACGTCGTGCGCGCGACATGGGTGAGCGGCCGGAACAGCCCGCTCGCCTTCTGCGTGTCGCGGACGAGCACCGGCATCTGCCGGACGACCGCCTCGTGCTCGGGGGCGCAGCGGTCCAGCCGGGGCCGGACGGCCCGGGCCAGCCGGGCGAAGTCCGCGGCCATGATGGGGTCGGCCTCGAAGCTGACGCTCGCGAAGGCGAGCCGGTCGCCGCGGATGTGGGACAGCATCGCGCGCTCGAACCCCACGCCGCGGCAGATCTCGCGCGGCGCCGCCGCGACCAGGCGCGCGACCGAGTCGAGGCTGGACAGCCTCGTCATCGCGCGCTGCACGCCCCGAAGCCGACGGGCGGCCTCCGCGACGGGACCCGATGGATGAGTGAGCACATCCATGGCAGACAAGTGACCCTTTCTCCTCCCTAAGAAGGACGCGATCGTACCCCCGGTTTGGGTGGTAAGCAAGAGTCAGGGTTCCGGAGTGTCAATCTGGGCCCATCGGATCGGCCCACCGGAAAGCGGTAGACGAACGTCCGGTGCCAACGGGGCCGAAAATGCGGCCAACGCGGCGCCCGCGCGCTCATCCGCAGGCCCCATGCGACCGATGGCCGGACCGGCGGGCACGGATGCCCGCCACTCCTCCGCCATGGACGGCCGCCGCCCCTCGCCCCTCGTCACGCTCGTCTGCGCGCTCGCCCTCGCCCTCGCCTGCGCCGGCCCGGCGGCGGCCTCCTCGCCGTCCGGTCCTCCCGCCGCCCGCTGGCCGGCCGGCGGCTCGACGCTGCGCGCCGCGCTGGCGATCGGCGCCGAGCGCTGGGGCATGGCGCCCTGCCGCGGCCGCGTCGCGGTCGGCTGGGCGCCGCTGGGCCGCGCGGTCAACGCCCGCTCCTCCTGGGCCAACGACGTCGACCCGTACCTCCAGCCGTCCTTCAACGTCGACTGCGCGATCGCGCTCTCCACGCAGGTCGAGTGGGACTGGCCCAAGCTCTGCACGGTCGTCGTCCACGAGGTCGGCCACCTCGACGGCCACGAGCACGCCGATGACCCCGACGACGTGATGTACCCCGCCTACCTGGCCCCGGTCGCCGAGTGCGCGGCGACGCCCGAGCCGGTCGAGACCGGACCGCCGGCCGCGCCCGCCAGGCCCGCCGCCGCGCGGACGACCGCCAAGCCGCGCGCGGCGGCCCGGCGGCGGGCCGCCGCGGCCCGGCGCCGCGCGGCCGCCCGGCGCCGCCACCGCTAGCGGCCCGTCCTTCCGGGCAGTGGCGCCGCGCCCCCGCGCGCGGGTAGGATCGCGCGGTCGTATGGACCGCCGCCCGTCCCGGGGCGGCCAGGGGAGAACATGGGTCATCACGCAAGGACGCTCACGGCGCTCGCCGCCGCGATGGTCGCGACGCTCCTCGGCGCCGCGCCCGCCGGCGCGCACGCCGTCGTCGTGCGCGCGGAGAGCACGACCGCCACGTCGATCGGCTCGGCGTTCGTCGACCGCGTCGCGGTCGACACGGCGGGGCCGGTCACGATCGCCGACGCCAACGATCCGACGGTCACCGCCACCTGCGCCGCCGACAGCCCGGTCGCGGCCCTGACCGCGGCGATCGGCGCCCCGCAGGTCCGCACGATCAAGGACCCCACCAGCGGCGCGTGGCTGATCTCGCTGGTCCGCGGCCTCGCCGAGCCCGCCGGCACGCCCGCCTCCCCGCCCGCCTGGTTCTGGCGCGTCTACGTCGACCAGGGCCCGGTCGACCACGGCGCCAACACCTACAACACGCAGGAGGCGTGCACCTCGTCGGTGCCCGCGGGCTCGGAGGTCCTGCTCTACCAGGCCTGCGGCGCCAAGACCACCGGCTGCTTCCCCGGCACGCCGCTGTACGGGCGCGTCCGCGAGGGCGGTCCCTACGACGTCGCGCCGCAGACCGTGCCCGGCCGCGACGCGCCGGTCGTGATCCGCACGCGCGGCGACGGCGGCCCGACCGGCGCGACCGTCACGACCGACGAGGGCGCCCGCTCGGTCTCGCTGGACTCCGGCCCGCTCTTCGGCCAGACCAGCGTCGGCTTCACGACCTACGGGCCGCACACCATCATGGTGTCCAAGGGCGACGGCAGCCGCCCGCCGGTCCGCCTGCCGGTCTGCGTCAGCGAGGGCAACGACGGCTACTGCGGCTCGACCAAGGTGCAGGCGCCGCCCGAGATCCCCTACGTGATCCCGTCGCCGTGCGACACCAACGGCCACGACGGCTTCTGCGGCACGCCCGACACGTCGGGCCCCGTGACGCACGTCACGAACATCGCCAACAACAAGGTCTTCAAGGCCAGGAAGGGCCCGGGCCAGGTCAAGGGCACGATCGAGGTCGACCCCAACAGCGTCCAGGACGTCCGGCTGCGCCTCACCCGGACGGTCACGGTCAAGACCAAGGTGAAGGTCAAGACCAGGAAGCGGCACGCGAAGCCGCGCTACCGGACCAGGACGGTCAAGCGCTGCTCGGCCTGGGACGACGGCACGCTGCTGATGAAGACCACCAAGAAGTGCGGCCCCTCCGCGGGCGCGTTCTTCCCGGCCGACCTGACCGACCTGCGCGACGGCTTCAGCTACGCGTTCGCGCTGACGCTCCCGCGCGGCAGCTACGTGCTGGAGGTCGTCGCCCGCGACGAGAACGGCTTCAAGGACGCCCCGGCCGCCGGCCGGAACGTCCTGAAGTTCACCGTGAAGTAGAGGCAGCCGCACGGGCGCGGCGCGCTACGCCTGGGTCGGCGCCCACTGCGCCTCGGCGAGGTCGCCGGTCTCGGCGAGCGCCTCCGGCGTCGGCACCTGCGGCGTGTCGCGCAGGTACCACTCGGCGTCCAGCGCGGCCTGGCAGCCGCTGCCCGCGGCGGTGATCGCCTGGCGGTAGGTGTGGTCGACCAGGTCGCCCGCGGCGAAGACGCCCGGGCGGTTGGTGCGCGTCGAGCGGCCGTCGACCTTCACGTAGCCCTCGTCGTCGGTGTCGATCACGCCGTCGACGATCTCCGAGGTCGGCTCGTGGCCGATCGCGATGAACGCGCCGCCGATCTCGACGTCCTCGACCTCGTCGGTCCCGCTGTGCTTCAGGCGCGCGATCCGCTTGAACGGGCCCTCGCCGTCGAGGAACGCCTCGACCACGTACGGGGTCTTGAACTCGATGTTCTCCATCGCCCGGGCGCGGGCCTCCATGATCTTGGAGGCGCGGAACTCGTCGCGGCGGTGGACCAGCACGACCTTGCGGCCGAACTTGGCGAGGAACATCGCCTCCTCCATCGCGGAGTCGCCGCCGCCGACGACCATGATCACCTGGTCCTTGAAGAACGCCGCGTCGCAGGTCGCGCAGTAGGAGACGCCCGAGCCCGACAGCTCGGCCTCGCCCGGGACGCCCAGCTTCTTGTGCTCGGCGCCCATCGAGAGGATCACGGTGCGGGAGCGGTAGACGTCCTGGCCGACGTGGACCTCGTGGATCCCGCCGGGCTCCTCGGCGAGCGTGACGCTCGTGGCCTGGTCGGTGACGTAGCGCGCGCCGAAGTCCTCGGCCTGCTCGCGCATCTTGGTCATCAGCTCGGGGCCCTGGATGCCGCCGCCCGGCCAGCCGGGGAAGTTCTCGACCTCGGTCGTCTGCTGGAGCAGCCCGCCCCACATGAAGCCCTCGATGACGAGCGGGCTCAGGTTCGCGCGAGCCGTGTACAGCGCGGCCGTGTAGCCCGCCGGGCCACTCCCGATGATGATCACGTTCTCGACGTCGGCCATGCTGTGGTTCCTTCCCGTTTCAGGTCGCTTCAGTTTGTATAGTACCCGTTCCCGGACGGGCGTTACGTCGGGCCCTGCGCTGCTCGGTCCAGCGTGCCACGGTGCGCCGCAGCTGGAAGTAGGCGATCGCGCCCGGGATCGTCGGCAGGTAGAAGGCGAAGAGCCGGTAGGTCAGCACGGCCACGACGATCGAGTCCTTCGACTCGCCGCCGAAGGCGACGAACGCGCCGATCATCCCGCCGTCGACCCCGCCCACGCCGCCCGGCAGCGGCAGCAGGTTGGCGAGCATCCCGACGAAGTAGCCCATCACGACGACCGCCCACGGCGGCGCCTCGCCGAAGGCCTGGAACGAGGCCCAGAGCACGGCGATGTTGAAGCCCCAGTAGGCGATCGAGCCGACCAGCGCGAGGTCGCCCTGGCGCACGAGCGACACGCTGATCCGGATCCCGGAGGAGATCGCCGCCGGCAGGTTGGCCGCCTTCTGGGCCAGCCTCCCGACCCGGCCGTGGCGCTGCGCGTAGCCCTCCAGGCGCCGCTGCAGGTCGGTCGGCGTCAGCGACGCCAGCAGCGCGAATGCGAACGCGATCAGCCCGATCATCGCCGGCAGCAGCGTGATCGCCCAGTCGTCGTTGCCGGGCAGGACCCCGAGGTAGAGGCCGAAGCCGCCGAGCACGACCGCGGCCATGTAGACGCCGTAGGTCAGCACGAGGAACGCCAGCGTCTGGTCGGCGACCGCGCGCTTGGGCATCCCCGCGCGGCGCAGCGCCCACGCGGTCAGCGCGATCCCGCCCGCCCCGCCCGCGGCGAAGACGCGCGTGGCGGCCAGCCCGGCCATCGTGATCTCGTAGGACTCGCGCGCACTGAGCCGGAAGCCGTCGCGCACGTAGACGCCCTGGAAGAGGACGACGTAGCCGGCGAACGACAGCAGCGTGAACACCAGCGCGACGAGCAGCCACAGCGGGTCGCCGTCCTTGACCTGCTGCCACGTGTCCCCCAGCCCGGCCAGCTGCGGCAGCACGACCGCCAGGAAGACGATGCACGCGACGACGAAGACGCCGCCGATGACCAGCGTCCGCCGGGTGACCTTGATGATGGGGATCTGCTCGTCGTCGTCGACCTCGTCGAGGTCGTCGTCGCGATCGACGGCGCTCGTGTCCGCCGTCATGGATGCGCCAGCCGTTCGAGCCGCTGCAAGAGGCGGCCGACCCGGCTGACGGCGGGCGCCACCGCGGGCGCGGCGGCGCGGACGCTCTCGGTCAGCGTCGCGCCGACGAGGAGGTCGATCAGGTAGTGCTCGCCGAGGTAGACGAGCGCGAAGCCCAGCGTCAGCGCGTAGGACCACCCCACCGCGCCCTCCACGGGCCCTGCCTCGGTGAGGAGATGCGCGGCCATCAGCGATGTCGCGAAGTGCAGCGAGGGCATGGCGGCGAGGGGGTTGCCTCCGAGCACACTGTAGAGCGGCTCCCAGCTGTCGCGCCAGAACGCCTCGCCGTGCTCGACCATCATCCGGCGGACGGCGACGTCGCCGCTCTCGCCCAGGCGGCCGTGCAGCGACGCGTACCACGGCGGCGCGGTCGGCACGGCCCAGTAGCCGACCAGGCCGAGGTCGAAGACCGCGTACGTCAGCGCCGCCGTGCGCGGGAAGCGGTCCGGGTGGCGCCACAGGATGTAGGCGACGGTCCCGTGCGGGAAGAGGAACCACAGCCAGTGCGACCACACGAGCACCTGGTCGCGCTTGCGGATCCGGTCGGGCACCGCGAACCACCTCTGCAGCCGCACGTTGGGCATCTCGCCCAGGCCCAGGATCCGGTCGACGCGCACCGGGTAGTCCAGGTGGACGCGGCGCTCCAGCGCCTCCGGATCGTCGTTGGGCATCTGGTAGGTGACCGTGTAGGCGTACATCTGCAGCATGCAGAGGGCCACGTCGCGCTTCGTGGAGCGCGGCAGGACGATGCTGAGGGCCAGCGGGGCGGCGACCGCGGAGGCGGTGACGACGGGCGGCGGGATCCGCGCGCGCCTGCGGACGAGCGGGACCGCGACACCGGCCGCGACAACACTCCACGCGGCGACGCGGACGGCAGAGGACAGGCGCACGAGGCGAGGATTCTATTGCGCGAGGCGGGCGGCACCTTGCGACGGCGCGGCGACGCCGCGATTGTCGATACCTTCGCGAGCGGTGAGAGGCTCGCGCCACGAAAGGTCGGCCGCCCTGCGTACCCTCATGGTCTTCGCGTGAGCGCCCTCGACACGGAGCTCCAGCCCGGGGACGAGATCGCCGGATTCCGCGTGACCGGCGTCGCCGGTCGCGGCGGCATGGGCGTCGTGTACCGCGCCGAGCAGCTGGACCTCCAGCGCCCGGTCGCGCTGAAGCTGATCGCCACCCCGCTGGCGCGCGACGAGGACTTCCGCGAGCGCTTCGTGCGCGAGTCGCGCGCCGCCGCGGCGATCGACCACCCCAACGTGATCCCCGTCTACAGCGCGGGTGAGGAGCGGGGCCGCCTGTACCTGGCGATGCGCTACGTCGACGGCGAGGACCTGCGCACGCTCGTGCACCGCGACGGCCCGCTGAAGCCCCACCGGGCCGCGTCGGTGATCGCGCAGGTCGGCAACGCCCTGGACGCCGCCCACGCGCGCGGCCTGGTGCACCGCGACATCAAGCCCGCCAACGTCCTGCTCGACGGCGACCACGCCTACCTCACCGACTTCGGCCTGACCAAGCGGCTGACCGGCGAGACGACGATGACGGGCTCGGGCCGCTGGGTCGGCACGCTCGGCTACATCGCGCCCGAGCAGATCCGCGGCGAGGGCGTCGACGCGCGCGCCGACGTCTACGCGCTGGGCTGCCTGCTGTTCTACATCTTGACCGGCGTGGCGCCCTACCGGCGCGACTCCGACGAGGCCACGCTCTACGCGCACCTGCACGACGCGCCGCCCGACGCGCGCAAGCTGTCGCCCGACGTGCCGGCGGAGCTGGCGCACGTGGTCGAGCGCGCGCTGGCCAAGGACCCCGACGACCGCTACCCGTCGGCGGGCGACCTCGGGCGCGCGGCGCTGGCCGCGGTCGGCGGCGGGCCCGCGCCGGGCCCGGAGCGGACGGTCGCGCGCGGCGCGGCGGCGCCCGGCGGCTTCGCCGACGACGAGACCGTGGTCCCCGGCGGCGCGGCCACCGCGACGGCGACGATGCCCACCGCGCCGGCGCGCGGCGACCAGCAGCCGGGGCCGACCGCGCGCGGGCTGCCGCCGTGGCTGACGCCGCTGCTGTCGCTGCTGGCCGGCGCGGCGGTCGTGCTGATCGTCGTCCTGCTGGCCACGCGCGGCGACGACCACCACGCCGCGGGGACCGGCGACGCGACGCGGACCACGACGACCCCGGCCAAGACGGGCCCGATCGCGACCAAGGACTTCCGGGTCGACCCGCGACCCAATGCCATCGCCTACGCGGCCGACCGCGTCTGGGTCGGCTCGTCGCGCAGCAACCGGCTCATCGGGCTGCCCGCGTCGGGCGGCGGCACGCCGCGCCGGATCCGCCTGCCCTGGAACGGCGGGACGACGTCGATCGCCGCGGGCTTCGGCTCGCTGTGGGTGACCAACGGCGACCAGGGACGGCTGGTGCGGATCGACCCCAAGAGCGGGCACGTGCAGGCCGACCGGCTCGTCGGCGCCGGCCAGGCCGTCGTGGTCGCCACCGGCGCCGGCGCCGTCTGGGTCGGACGGCGCGCCGCGAAGTCGACCGACCCGCCGTCGTCGGTCGTCAAGATCGACCCGCACGGGGGCACGACCGAGGACATCCCCTTCGGCGAGGAGGGCATCGGCGACATCGCGACCGGCGGGGACTTCGTCTGGATCGCCAACCACCGGCGCGCCAAGCTCAGCCGCCTGTCGCCGCGCACGGGCGAGCGCATGTCCACCAACATCGGCCGCGGCGCCCACCGCGTGACCTACGGCGCCGGGCAGATCTGGGTCACCAACTACGACGACGGCACGGTCACCCAGAACACGCGCGCGCTCGACAACCCGGCGACCGCGCCGCTGAACATCCGCGGGCCGCAGGGCATCGTGGTGTCCAACGGGTCGGTGTGGGTGGTCAGCAACCTCGACGACCAGGTCGTGCGGCTGGACCCGAAGACCGGCAAGACGGTCGGCGACGCGATCGACGTCGGGCGCAACCCGTTCGCGATCGCCGCGCACGGCAAGCGGCTGTGGGTGACCAACCTGGCGTCCGGGTCGGTCACGCGGCTCACGCTGCCGTAGCCCGTTGTCCTACAGGTCGCGCTGCGTGACCAGGCCGCGCTGGAACGCCTCGGCCACCAGCCGCGAGCGCTTCTGGTTCTGCGGCAGCGACTCGATGCCGAACTTCTGAAACAGCGAGCGCAGGTGGGCCTTGACCGCGTCGACGCTGAGGTGCAGCTCGTCGGCGATGTCCTGGTTGGTCGCGGGCGTCGCGAACTCCGCGCCCTTGTAGGGCCGCGCCAGCGCGACGAGCACGGCGCGCTGGGTCGGCGGCAGGTCGCCGAGCGCGACCGGCTCGCCGGCGGCGACCGTGCGCTCCACCGTCTCCTCGGCGTCGGGGCGGCGGTAGGCCAGCGTGGTGCGGCCGATCCGGATGACGTCGCCGTCGCGCAGCCGCAGGCGGCCCGAGACGCGCGTGCCGTTGACGAACGTCCCGTTGCGGCTGAGGCCGTCGTCGATGATCGTCCACTCGCCGGCGATCCGCTCCAGCTCGGCGTGCAGGCGGCTGACCTCGGTGTCCCACGGCAGCGGCACGTCGTTGGACTCGGCGCGCCCGACGCTGAGCCGGTCGCCCTCCAGCGCCAGCAGGCGCTGGCGTCCGTCGCCGTCGCGCAGCACCAGGAACGGCGCGCCGTCGCGCTCGGCGCTCAGGCGCTCCCGCACCTCGGCGGGCGAGGCGGCGTGGGCGGCGAGCGGGGAGTCGTCGGACGCGGACATCTGCGTCCGCAGGCTAGAGCGCGGCGCGGATCGCGCGGAACCCGCGGCGCGGATCGCGCGGCACTCGCCGGCATGGAACGCGCGGCACTCGCCGGCGTGGAACCCGCGACCGGCGCGGACACCGCGCGCCTCACCGGTGCGCCCACACCCAGGTGTGAGATCGCCACACCTGGGGTGATGAGGTGTAGCCCCGGGGGTGCTGGGAGCGCGACGCGCGCGCGGCGACCATGTCGGACATGAGCAGTCCGGTCCTCTCCTCCCCCAAGCCGAACCCCGCCCGCCCCCGCGTGCCCCGCGCCGGCTCCGCCTCCGACGAGGCCCTGGTCGCCGCCACGCGCGCCGGGTCCGACGCCGCCTTCACCGCGATCGTCCAGCGCTACGAGGCGCCGCTGGTCGCCTACGCCCGCCAGGTGCTCGGCGGCCACCACCACGACGCCGAGGAGTGCGTGCAGGACGCGTTCGTGCGCGCACTGTCGTCGCTGCGACGCAACGACGCCGAGATCGCGCTGCGCCCGTGGCTGCACGCGATCGTCCGCAACCGCTGCCTCGACCAGCTGCGCAAGCCGCAGCGCACGACCGACCTGGAGCCGATGCAGGCCGTCCTGGCCGACCACGGCCCGGGCCCGGTCTCGATGATCGCCCACCGTCAGCGCCTGTCCGACGTGGTCGACGGCATGGAGGCGCTGCCCGAGCGCCAGCGCCGCGCGCTGGTCATGCACGAGCTGGAGGACCGGTCGCACTCGCAGATCGGCCGCGTGCTCGGCGTCTCGGCGGGCGCGTCCAAGGCGCTGGTCTGCCGCGCGCGCCAGGGTGTCGCGGCCGCGCTCGGCGGGCGCACCGCCGCCTGAGCTCCGGCGGCGCGGTTACCCTCATCGACGATGAGCACCGCGCGGGCCGCCGAGCCCCACGCTGCCCAGCGCGCCGTCCCGCGCACGCCGCCCTCGTGGCTGCCGGTGGCCGCCCTCTTCCTGATCGCCGCCGTCGTGTACGCGGTGCTGGCGCTGCGATCCCCGCTGCCGATCCTGTTCCCGGACGAGTTCCGCTACTCGCACTTCGCGCGCGGGATCGCCGACGGGACCGGCACCGCCTGGCGCGGCGCGCCCGCCAACCAGACCGCGATGCTCTACGTCTACTTCCTGGTGCCGGCGTGGGCGCTGCTGTCCTCCAGCGTGGACGCCTGGCAGGTCACCAAGGTGATGGGGACGGTCGCGCTCTGCGCCCAGGCGTTCCCGGTCTGGTGGCTGGCGCGCGACGTGCTCGACGGCGACCGCCGCCTGGCGCTGCTGTGCGCGGCGCTGTCGCTGCTGGGCACGTGGATGGTCACCAGCGCCGAGACCGTCACCGAGGTGCTGGCCTTCCCGCTGAGCACCGCGTCGCTGTGCTGCGCGGCGATGGCGCTGCGCCGACCGGGGTCGCGTCTGGGCTGGCTGGCGCTGGGCTTCCTGGCGCTGGCGACGTGGGCGCGGCTGCAGACCGCGGTCCTCGCGCCCGCGTTGGTGGTGGCGTTGCTGATCGACGTCGTCCGGGCGCGCGGGCCCGAGGCCCGCGCGGCGCGCGTCCGCGCCCACGGCGGGCTGCTGATCGTCGCCGGCGCCGCGTTCCTGCTCGCGGCGCTCGTCGCGCTGGCCGCGCCCGACGCGTTCGGCGACTACGGCGGGTTCTTCCACTTCCGCCCCGACCTGGGCCGGATCGTCGACAAGAGCGCGCTGCAGCTGGCCGAGCTGGCGGCGGTCGCGGGCTTCCTGCCGGTCCTGCTGGCGGCCGGCGCCGCGGTCTCACCGCGCGCGTGGCGCGACGACCGCGCCGGCCCGCTGCTGGCGGTCTTCTGGCCGGCGGCGATCGCGACCGTGCTGCTGTCGGGGTTCTTCCTGGCCGGCTACACGCCCGCGCTGTCGGCGATCGGGCGCTACGTCACCTACGCGGTGCCGCTCGCGCTGATCCTGATGGTCGTGCTGCTGCGCGAGCGCGCGGCGCTGCTGACGCGGGCGTCCTACGCGGTGGCGGCCCTGGCCGCGCTGGGCTTCGTCTTCCGCCCGGCCGTGCAGATGATGGGCGAGGAGCGCGCGACCTGGGGGCTGGCCTACCGCCTGCACCAGCTCAGCGGCGTCGGCGTGGCGGTCGGGCTGACCGTGGTGTCGCTGGCGCTCGTCGCGCTCGCGGCCCTCGTGCCGCGCGGCCGCGCGCTCATGGCCGCCACCGTCGCGGTCGCGCTCGTGCTCGTCGTCCAGTCGCAGGCCGCGTGGTGGCAGGTGACCGACACCGGCCGCGCGTTCCGCTCGGTGATGGCCGACGACCTCGAGTGGGTCGACCACCACGCGACCGGCGACGTCGCGCTGCTGGCGATCACCCAGAACGCGCCGCAGTTCGACGACATCGACTTCTTCAACCGCAAGATCACCCAGGCCTACGAGCCCGAGGAGGGCATCCTCGGGCGGGCCGTCCAGGGCAAGGTCTGCTCGATGCGCTTCGACACCAGCGGCCTGCTCGTGCTGGGCCGCGGCTGCGGGCCCACGCCGCACCGGTTCCTGATCAACGACCCCTCGGCGCGCGTGACGTTCCAGCACGAGCGCGCCGCGTGGTCGGAGCCGACGATCGGGCGGCTGGTCGAGGTCGATCCGAGCAGGCCGACGCGCGCGCGGTCGCTCGTGGTCCTCCCCTGCCCGCGCCGGACGCCGGGCTTCAGCGCCTCCTCGCCGGACATCGTGCCCGCCGACGCGCCGATCGAGTGCGCGCGCGACCTGACCGCCGCGCTGTGGCTCGACGCCGACGCGACGCTGGTCGTCCGCTACCGCGGCGGCGCGCGCGACGAGCACGTGACCGTCGGCGGCCGTGTGCTCTCGGTCCCGCGCCGGGTGGACACGACCGTGCGCGTGCCGGTGAAGGCCGGCTACTCGCAGAGCGTCGTGTCGCAGTCGTGGCGCTCGAGCGTCGGCACGCCGACGATCGCGTCGGTCGACCTGGACGACGGTGCCGGGGGCACGACCCCGCTCGCATGAGCGACTGGGTGTTCGGCTACGCCTCGCTGGTGGCGCTGCCGGACGCCGCGCCGGCGACGCTGCGCGGGTGGCGGCGCGTGTGGGGCGTGGCGATGGACAACTCGATCGCCGTCCCTGGGTACAAGGTCTACGAGCGGCCCGACGGCGCGCGCCCGGCGTGCGCGGTGGCGTTCCTGGACCTGGAGCGCGACGGGGCGGGCGGAAGCGGCGAGGCCGACGCGGTCGAGGTCGACGGCGCGCTGATCGCCGCGGGCCCCGAGGCGCTGGAGCGGCTGGACGCGCGCGAGCGCCAGTACCGCCGCGTCGAGGTGACCGACGCGCTGGCGGACGCCCCGCCCGCCGGCGATCGCGTCTGGACCTACGTCGGCCGCGGCCCGGGACGCGCGCGGGTGGCCGCCGGGCGCGCGGGCGACGCCACGGTGGTCATCCAGCGCGCGTACGCCGAGCGGGTCGAGCGCGCGTTCGCGGCCCGCGGCGCGGACGCGCTGGCGCGCTACCGCGCCAGCACCGAGTCGCCGCCGTTCCCGGTCGTCGAGCTGGCGCGCGTCGACCTGCCGCCGACGGCGTAGTCGCGCGCGTCGGCGACCAGCGCCGCGATCAGGCGGCTGGTCTCGTCGACCTCCGGGTGCCACTGGACGCCCAGCACGAAGGCGTGGCCGGGCAGCTCGATCGCCTCCGGCAGCTCGTCGAGCTCGGAGCGCCCGGTCACCACGAGCCCGTCGCCGACGGCGTCGACGCCCTGGTGGTGGTGGCTGAGCGTGCGGTGGGACTCCTCCCCCGCCGCGCGCGCGGCCAGCGACCCGGCGGCGAGGCGCACCTGGTGGTCGGCGCCCTCGAACGAGCCCGGGGTGCGCCGGTGGTGCTCATGGCCGTGGGACTCGGGCAGGTGCTGCAGCAGCGTCCCGCCGCGCGCGACGTTCAGCACCTGCATCCCGCGGCAGATGCCCAGGAACGGCATGTCGCGGTCGATCGCGCGGTGCGCCAGCGCGATCTCGAACGCGTCGCGCTCGGGGTTGGTCCCGTTGGTCTCCGGATGGCGGTCGGCGCCGTAGGCGGCGGGGTCCACGTCGGAGCCGCCGGCGAGGATCAGGCCGTCCAGCAGGTCCAGCAGCGGGTCGGGGTCCTCGACGGCGCCGGGGTCGGGCGGCAGCAGCAGGGCGATGCCGCCGGCGCGCTGCACGGCGTCCGCGTACTCCCGCGGCAGCAGGTGCGCCGCGGTCGTCCACACGCCCCACGTCGCGGTCTCCGTCGCCCCGCACAGGCCGATCACTGGTTTGGCGGGCATACCTTCAACGATATTCGCCCCGCCGGAGCCTTCGTCGCGCGCGGACCGGGCGCGGTCGGCCGGCCGGACAGCCAGGAGCCGTAGGATCCCCGCCCATGAGCACCACCGAGCTGGAGACCGTCAAGATCCACCGCCGCGGTGGCGTCGCGACCGTCGAGCTGTCGCGACCGGAGACGATGAACGCCTGGAACAAGCAGTTCGGGCTCGACCTCGGCGCGGCCATCGCCGAGGTCGCCGCCGACGATACCGCGCGCGCCGTCTGCATCACGGGCGCGGGCCGCGGCTTCTCCTCCGGCGCGGACCTGCGCGACATCTCCGACGAGCAGACGCCCGAGGGCCGACCCGACGTCTACAAGGTGCTCACCGAGCGCTACCACCCGATCATCACGGGGATCCGCACGATGCCCAAGCCGGTCGTCGCCGCCGTCAACGGCCCGGCCGTCGGCATCGGGCTCAGCCTCGCGCTGGCCGCCGACCTCGTCGTCGCCAAGGAGTCGGCGTACTTCCTGCTGGCCTTCGTGAACATCGGCCTGGTGCCCGACGGCGGCTCCTCGCTGTTCGTCCCCGAGCGCGTGGGGTTCACGCGCGCGATGGAGATGGCGATGCTCGGCGAGCGCGTCGCGGCGCCGCAGGCCAAGGAGTGGGGCCTCATCAACCAGTGCGTGGCCGACGACGCGTTCGACGCGACGGTCGAGCGCCTGATGGACCGCCTGGCCACCGGCGCGACCGGCTCCTACGCGGGCATCAAGCGCCAGCTCAACGCGTGGCTCTACGCCAAGATCGACGAGCAGCTGGAGCTCGAGGCCCGGATCCAGCGCGAGTCCGCCAACTCCGACGACTTCGTCGAGGGCGTGATGGCGTTCCTGCAGAAGCGCGCCGCCGACTTCAAGGGCCGCTGACGGCCCGGCAGGTCACGGTCGGGCGTCAGCGTCACGACGACCGACACGCTGTACGGCCCCGAACCGAGCAGGTCCGCTGCTCACCTCACCCGAGGGAGCGACCGCCGGAGGGCCGTTCATGAATAGAATCCGCGCCGCCTTGGACACCTCACGCCTTCGCAACCTCATGACTTCGCGCCGACTCATCTTCACCCTGCTTGCCGTCGTCGCGGGCGCGCTGCTTCTGGCGCCCGTCGCATCGGCGGATCTCCTCTCGCCGGAGTCGGGCGGTTCGCCGAACGCCGACGACATCGACACGCTCTACTGGTTCATCTTCGCGGTCGCGGCCGTCGTCTTCGTGGGCGTCGAGGGCGTGCTGCTCTACTCGATCTTCAAGTTCAAGGCGCGCAAGGGCGCCGTGCCGGCCCAGATCCGCGGCAACACGCGCCTGGAGATCGGCTGGACGGTCGGCGCCGCGGTGATCCTCGTGATCCTCGCCACGCTGACGTTCATCAAGCTGGACGGGATCCGCAACCCGCCGGACTCGTCGGCCAACGGCCTGCAGCTGGCGGACACCTCCCGCCGCCTGCCGCCCAACGGCAAGTCGCTGAACATCTGCGTCAACGGCCAGCAGTACATCTGGCGCTTCACCTACGCGCAGGACTGCAAGTCCGGCAAGAACCTCGGCGAGCCGTTCTCCTACGAGGAGCTGGTCGTCCCGGTCGACACGACGGTGACGCTGGACATCAACGCCCAGGACGTCGCGCACGCCTGGTGGATCCCGAAGCTCGGCGGCAAGATGGACGCCATCCCGGGCTACACGAACCACACCTGGTTCAAGATCCCCGGCAAGCTCGCGGGCACGACCTTCTTCGGCCAGTGCGCCGAGCTCTGCGGCCGCAACCACGCGAACATGACCGCGCGCGTCAAGGCCGTCACCCCGGAGCAGTTCACGCAGTGGCTGAACGAGCAGAAGGCCAACATCAAGTCGGCCGAGGAGCAGGGCGCTGCGCAGCGCAAGCAGCTGCAGTCCGGCTCCACCACGAACCCGTAGTCCCGAGGACCTGACACAGAGATGGCCGCCACCGTCGAAGCACCCACCACCACCGTCACGCCTGTTCCGCAGGTCGTCGCGCACAAGGTCGACAAGCCCGCCACCGGCTGGGTGTCGTGGGTCACCACGACCGACCACAAGCGCATCGGGATCATGTACCTGGTCCTGACGTTCGCCTTCTTCCTGATGGGCGGCGTCGAGGCCCTGCTGATCCGTCTGCAGCTCGCGGTCCCGAACAACGACCTGCTGACGCCGCAGACCTACAACGAGCTGTTCACGATGCACGGGACGACGATGATCTTCCTGTTCGTCGTCCCGATCATGGCCGGCTTCGGCAACTACTTCGTGCCGCTGATGATCGGCGCGCGCGACATGGCGTTCCCGAAGCTCAACGCGCTGTCGTTCTGGCTCCTGGCCGCCGGTGGCCTCGTCTTCTACGCGTCGGTCTTCTTCTCCCCGCCGGAGTGCGGCTGGACCTGCTACTCGCCGCTGAGCGACACGGAGTACCTCCCGTCCGGCGGCGTCGACGCCTGGATCTTCCTGATCCACCTCACGGGCCTCAGCTCGCTGGTCGGCTCGATCAACTTCTACGCGACGATCGCGAACATGCGCGCGCCCGGCATGGGCTGGGGCCGCCTGCCGCTGTTCGTCTGGGCGATCCTGACCTACTCGGTGCTGCTGATCCTGGCGCTGCCGGTCATCGCCGCCGCGGTCACGCTGCTGCTGACCGACCGCCACTTCGGCACGAACTTCTACGACGCGTCCAACGGCGGATCGCCGCTGCTGTGGCAGCACCTCTTCTGGTTCTTCGGACACCCAGAGGTGTACATCATGGTGTTGCCGGGCTTCGGCATCATCTCCGAGGTCCTGCCGGTCTTCGCCCGCAAGCCGATCTTCGGCTACAAGGCCATCGCCGCCGCGACGCTCGTGATCGCGTTCCTCGGCCTGCTGGTCTGGGCGCACCACATGTTCACGACGCCGTCGCCGTCGCTCGTCCTCATCTTCTTCATGATGAGCTCGTTCCTGATCGCGGTCCCGACGGGCGTCAAGATCTTCAACTGGATCGCGACCCTCTGGCGCGGCACGATCGAGTACACGACGTCGCTGCTGTTCGCCGTCGGCTTCATCGGCACGTTCCTCATCGGCGGCATCACCGGCATCTTCGTCGCGGTGTTCCCCGTCGACTGGCAGCTGCACGACACGTACTTCGTCGTCGCGCACTTCCACTACGTGCTGATGGGCGGCGCGGTCTTCACGATCTTCTCGGGCCTCTACTACTGGTTCCCGAAGATGTCGGGCCGCCTGCTGAGCGAGCCGCTGGGCAAGGCCTCGTTCTGGTTCATGCTGATCGGCTTCCACGTCACGTTCCTCGTGCAGCACTCGGCCGGCATGGAGGGCATGCCGCGACGGATCTACGAGTACTCCAACACCAACGACCTGGCGGCCCTGAACCTGATCTCGACGATCGGCGCGTTCATCCTGGGCTTCGGCATCCTGCTGACGCTCATCAACGTGCTGAAGTCGGTCAAGGGCGGCGCCGTCGCCGGGCCGGACCCGTGGAAGGCGAACACGCTGGAGTGGTTCACCCAGTCGCCGCCGCCGGTCAACAACTTCGACGCCGTGCCGCGCATCCGCTCGGTCGAGCCGATGAAGGACATCCGCCGCCAGATCATCGCCCAGACGGGCGCGGCGGAGCCGGCGTACATGACGGCGATGGAGGCGGGTCGCCTGCCGAACGACGGCCACTAGGCCCTCGTTCGCTGTTAGGCTCGCCACGCCATGGAGGCTTCTCGCGCATCTGGCACCGCCGCCGCGCTCCCGGCATCGTCGGGAGCGCGCCAGCTGGTCGCCGACCTCGTCGCGCTGACCAAGCCGAAGGTCCAGTCGCTGCTGCTGCTGACCACGGTGACGACGATGCTCGTCGCCGGGTCGCCGTCGATCGGCCTGATCCTCGCGACGTGCATCGGCGGCTACCTCAGCGCCGGCGGCGCGGGCGCGGTCAACCACTGGTTCGACCGCGACATCGACGCGCAGATGGCGCGCACGGCCACGCGGCCGATCCCGTCGGGGCGCATCGCCCCGCGGACCGCGCTGTGGTTCGGCATCGCGCTCGGCGTCCTGGCCTTCGTCTGGCTGACGCTGACGACCAACGTCCTGGCGGCCGCGCTGTCGTCCTCGGGCTTCGTCGGCTACACGCTGCTCTACACGGTCTGGCTCAAGCGCCGGACGTGGCAGAACATCGTCTGGGGCGGCGCCGCGGGCGCCGTGCCGCCGCTGGTCGGCTGGGCCGCGGTGACCGGCGGCCTGACGGGCCTGCCGATCTACCTGTTCGCGATCGTCTTCTTCTGGACCCCGCCCCACTTCTGGGCGCTGTCGCTGCTGATGAAGGACGAGTACGCGAAGGTCGGCGTGCCGATGCTGCCGGTCGTCCGCGGTGAGGACGAGACGCGCCGTCAGATCCTGCTCTACAGCATCCTGCTCTACGCGGTGACGCAGCTGCCGTTCTGCGGTGGCGGCGGCCTGGACTACCTGTACGTCGCCGCGTCCGCCGTCCTCGGCCTGATGTTCATCGCGTTGGCCGTCGCGCTGCAGCGCCTGAAGACCCGCAAGGCCGCGCTGCGGCTGTACCTGTTCTCGTTGTTGTACCTGGCCCTGCTGTTCGCCTCGATGGTGGCGGACGTCAAGCTCTAGGGCCTTTCTGGGAGAATCAAGACCCGTATGGATCGCAACCTCGCCCGCAAGAACGTGCGCACCGGCCTGATCGCCGCCGCCGTCTGCTTCGTCATGTTCGGCCTGACCTTCCTGGCCGCGGCCATCTACGTCGCATGAGCCGAGATCCTGAGATCCCGCCCGTCGGCGAGGAGATCCACCTCCCGGGTGGCTCCGTCCAGCCGCTGCTGCTGACCATCGGCATCACGGTCGCGCTCGTGGGCGTCACGACGTCCTGGATCCTCTGCGTCTTCGGCGGCGTCCTCGCCCTGTGGACGCTCATCCGCTGGATCGGCGACACGCGCCGCGAGATCGGCGAGCTGCCGCTGCACCACGACCACGGTCACGCCCCCGCCGCGCCCGCCTCGGGCGCGCCGAGCGGCGGCGAGCAGCACTAGCCGCCCGCTCCGCACCACACGCTTCGCTCGAAGGGCGGCCCTCTGGGTCGCCCTTCGTCGTCGTGGGGGTCAGGATGTCGGCGATGCCCCGCACGACGATCGACGACCTCCTCGCCACCGCCCGCGCCCGCCTGGCGCGCCTCTCCCCTCCTGATGCGGCCCGCGCCGCCGCGAACGGCGACGCGCTCCTGGTCGACGTCCGCTCCGAGACCCAACGCCGCGCCGACGGCGCGATCCCCGGCGCGGTCTGGCACCCCCGCAACGTCCTCGAGTGGCGCGTCGACCCCTCCGCGTCGCACCACGACCCGCGCCTGTCGAGCGACCTCGACGCGACGCTCGTGATCGTCTGCGACGAGGGCTACCAGTCCTCCCTGGCCGCCGCGACCCTCCAGGACCTCGGCTTCGCCCACGCGACCGACCTCGTCGGCGGCTTCCAGGCCTGGCGCGCCGCGGGGCTGCCGGTGGAGCCGGCCTCCTGAAGCTCCGGCCCTCCTCTCACCAGATCCAGAGAACCCACCGGCCGCCGCGGTAGAGGTAGATCGCGTATCCCCCGGCGACGAGGGTGACGAGCAGCGCGCCGGCATGGTGCAGGCCGAGCACGGCCGCCACCGCGGCGATCCCCGCGTAGTACATCCAGGCGGCGCTGCGGCGCGCCCCGTTGCGCGCCTCGCGCGTGACGTCCCGGCCGCCGCTGAACAGGTAGGCGGCGTAGCCACCAGCCGCCACCGCGATCACCAGGGCCGGGGCCCAGGTGAACCCCGCGATCAGCGCCACGCCCGCGACCGCGCCCCAGGCCAGCCAGGCCCGTGCGCGGGCCGTCCCGTCGCCACGGACGCCGGTGATGTCCCGACCTCCGCGATAGAGGTGGTAGGCGTAGCCGCCGAACAGCGCCACGGCGAGCAGGCTCGAGGGCTGCGAGAAGCTGGAGATCAGCGCGACCGCGGCCAGGATCCCGCAGACGACGACCGCCGTGGTCACGCGCGGACGGGACTCCGCGGCCGGCGGCACGTCCTCGTCGACCGCCGGCGCGTCCGACGGAACCTCAGGGTCATCGATGGTGGTGTCGATCATGGGGCGGCGACCATCCGGGAACCGCCGCGTCGATGTCAAGCCACGTCGAGCGATCCTCGACGATCGAGCAGGAACCTGGCGCTCAGCAACGCTGACTACCTATTTCTGGGACGCAACCAGGACCGATGTTCTATGGCCCCGCCGGGCCCCGGCGGATGCAATGCGCGGCTCGATGCTCGGAAATCCCGACCGACAGCGGCGCCGTTCGCCACGCGCCATCACCCTCCTGACCGCGGCGATGGCGCTGGCGGCCCTGGCCTTCGCCACCGGCTGCGGAAGCGAGCGCAGCACCGCCGCGTACTGCAAGGCCTACAACTCCGGCTTCGACAGGATCAAGTCCGAGTACCCGGACGTCGACCAGTACAGCCACGCCAAGAACCCGTTGCTCCTGCTGCTCCGGACGACGAGCGCGCTGGGCGACATCGTCGCGCTCATCGGCGACATGGCCGGCGCGGCGCCCGACGACATCAAGACCGACACGCAGCGGGTCCACGACTCGATGCGAAAGCAGCTCGACCTGGTCGGCGGCACGAGCGGCTCCGCGGCCACCGGCGACCTGAAGGGCCTCCTCAGCGGGATCGGCGGGGCGTTCGTCGACTCCATCACCAACGCCGGCGCGTATCAGCGCATGGACGCCTACATCGTCGCCAACTGCGGAGGCAGGCACATGTTCTCGGCGAGCCCGCAGACGTGATCGACCAGGCCTGCGCGGCGCCCGTGCCGGTCCCGGTGCCCGCCCCGCAGGAGCGGGTCGTGCTCGGCTCCGATCCGAGCAGCGACCTGGTCCTCGAGCATGGCTCGGTGGCCGGTCGTCACGCCGAGGTCGTGGGCGGTCCCGACGGCCTCATGCTGCGCGACCTCACCAGCGACCTCGACCATGGCACCCGCCTCAACGGCCAGCTGGTCGCGAAGGCGCTCCTCGTGGACGGGGACGTCATCGGCGTCGGGTCCTGGGCCGTCCACCTTCGCGAGGGCCGGCTCGTTCCCGAGCTCGTCGACGCGCTGCCGCTCCAGGCCGTCGGCGCCGGCATCGCCGTCGGGGACGCATGGCTGCTGCAACCGACCGACGTCGCCGTCCAACGCGGCGAGCTGATCGCGATCATCGGGCCCAGCGGCGCGGGCAAGAGCACGCTCCTGCACAGCCTGGCCGGACTCCGCACGCCGACCGTGGGCACGGTGCTCGTGCACGGGGACGAGGTCGTCCGGCGCCAGGCGGACCTCGGGTTCGTCCCGCAGGAGGAGACCGTCCACCGCTTGCTCTCCGCACGCGAGGCGCTGAGCTTCGCGGCGCGGCTCCGGCTGCCCGGAGGACGCGCCATCTGGGACACCGCCGTCGACGACGCCCTCCGGGAGGTCGGGCTCGCCGAGCGCGCCGACCAGCCCATCGCCACCATGTCCGGCGGACAACGCAAGCGCGTCGCGCTGGCGCAGGAGCTGATCGGGCACCCATCCGTCCTGCTCCTCGATGAGCCCACGAGCGGGCTCGACCCCGGCCTCGACCATCGGATGATGGTGCTCCTGCGGTCGCTCGCCGACGGGGAGCGCACCGTTGTCGTGGTCACGCACAGCGTGGCCCATCTGGAGGCGTGCGACCGGATCCTCGTGATGGCGCCTGGGGGCCGGGTCGCCTACCTCGGACCACCGTCCGAAGCACCGTCGGCGTTCGGTGTCGAGCTGCTCGCGGAGATCTTCGACCGACTCGAAGACCAGGAGCAGCCGCCGGCAACGCCCATCGACGGCGCGCCGGCGGAGAACTCCATGTCGGGCCGGGTGATCGTCCGCCGTCGTGGCGTCCTGACGCAGGCGCTGGTCCTGACCCGACGCTTCTCGATCCTCACGCTGCGCGACCGCCGCAACCTCCGTCTCCTGGCGATCCAGGCCGTCGCCCTGAGCCTCGGCGCGGCGCTCCTGTTCGAGCACGACGTCTTCCGCTTCTCGCAGGGTGTCGCACGGCACGCGGGAGAGAGCGCGCAGCTGCTGTTCCTGATGGTGACGATGGCCATGTGGTTCGGGGCGATCTGTTCGGCTCGGCAGATCGTCGCGGAGCGGTCGGTCCTCACCCGGGACCTGGCGTCCGGCGTGTCCACCGAGGCGTACCTGCTGTCCAAGGCGATCGTGCTGGGCGTCGTGGCCGCCGTGCAGACGATGCTGATGGCGTTGATCATCTTCGCGCTGCGGCCCTTGGGGGCCGAGCCCGGGGAGGCTCAGATCGTGGTGATGGTGCTGGTGCTCACGGCCTGGGTCGGCGTCGGATTCGGGCTCGTGGTCTCCGCGTTCGCGCGGAGCGAGGACCAGGCGACCAGCTACATCCCGCTCGTCCTGCTGCCTCAGCTCCTGTTCGGCGGTGCGGTCGTTCCGACGGCGCAGCTGTCGGGGTTGATGGCCTTGGTCTCGCATCTGGCCGCGGTCCAGTGGGCCTTCGCGGGAGCGGGCCACGTCATCCACATGAACGACCGCATCGCGGGCGACCCCGTGTTCGCGCAGGCGAGCCGCTACAGCCACGCCTTCTTCGCGGCGGGCACGGTGACGACCGTGATCGTGTTGTCGTCGTTCGTCGCGGGGTGCGCCGTCGTGCTCCAGGCGCATCTTCGACCCAGCGTGGAGGACACGTGGTGGACGCAGGCGCGCACCTGGCTCAGGGCGCGGAGGATCACCGAGACCATGCGCGCGGACGACGCCGCCGGCGACGCGGCGTGAACGGCGCCCGCGCGCGGGAGTGTTAGGGTGCCCTAACACATGACCCGCCACCCGACGCCCCGATCCGCCGTCCACCCTCTGGCCCCGCATGCGCGCAGCACCCGGCGCGGGCTGCTGCTCGGCGCCGCGGGCACCGCCGCGGCGGTCGGGTTGGCCGCGTGCGGTGGCAGCGACGGCGGCGCGGCGTCGTCGGCCGCGGGCGGGACGAGCGACGCCGCCGGCGCGTTCCCCGTCACCGTCAAGCACACGCTCGGCGAGACGACGATCCCGACCGCCCCGAAGCGGGTCGTGACGTACGGCTACACCGACCAGGATCCGGCGCTGGCGCTGGGCACCGTCCCGGTGGGCACGCTGCGGTGGATCCCGCAGTGGAAGCGCGGCGTCGGCGAGTGGGCGGAGTCGCGGCTCGGCGACGCGAAGCCCAAGCAGTTCTCGGGCGACCAGATCGACTTCGAGGGCGTCGCGTCGGTCCGCCCCGACCTGATCCTGATCGTCAACTACGCGCTGCCCAAGGGCGACTACGACAAGCTCTCCAAGATCGCGCCGACGGTGCCGACCGTCGGCGGCTACCCGGACTGGAGCGTGCCGTGGCAGGCCGTCACCGAGCAGATCGGCCGCGCGCTGGGCCGGCCCGCGCAGGCGCGCAAGCTCGTCGCCGACGCCGAGGCGCGGTTCGCCAAGGCCAAGGCCGACCACCCGTCGTTCGCGGGCAAGGAGGTCCTGATCACCGCGCCCGGCCCCGGCGGCAAGCTCAGCGTCTTCGCGCCGACCGACACCCGCGGGCGCTTCACCGACGCGCTCGGCTTCACGCAGCCCGCCGCCATCGAGCAGGCGACCGGCGGCGAGTTCTACGCCTACCTCAGCTCCGAGCGGCTGGACCTCGTCGACGTCGACGCGCTGATCGTCCTCGTCGACGACCCCACCACCCGCAAGCAGCTGCTCGCCCAGCCCGCGTTCACGAGCCTGAAGGTCGTCCGCGACGGCCGCGCGATCATGGTCGAGGACCTCGACGTGAGCATGGCGCTCTCGGCCTCGTCGGTCCTCAGCATCCCCTACGCGCTGGACCGCGTCGTGCCCCGGCTCGACGCGGCCCTGGCCAAGCTGTAGCCCTCAGTCGCGGTCGAACCGCCCCACCGCGTCCGCCCCGACGGCGGCGCCCGCCGGCACGTCGCAGATCGCGCCGTCGTCCGTCCAGCAGCGGACGACGTCGCGCACGCTGAGGATCCCGGTGATCTCCGACGCCTCGCAGACGATGAGGTGGCGGAAGCCGCCGCGAACCATCGCGACCGCGGCCTCCTCCAACGACCAGTCGGGCGAGGCGAAGACCACGTCGGAGGTCAGGTGCTCGCCGACGCGCTCGACATCGACGTCCTGGCCCTGGCCGATGGCGTCGAGCACGTCGCGCTCGGTGAGGATCCCGGGGCCGGCGGCATCGGGGTCCAGCACGACCGCGGCGCCGACGCGACGCTCGGCCATGAGCCTGGCGGCCTCGCGCAGCGTGTGACCCGGCCCGACCGTGAGGACCATGCTGCTCATCCCGTCTCGCACCTGCATCCGTGGAACGCTCCTCTCCGAGCTTCGTCCTACGACTTTGCAACGATTGACTCAAGCATCACCGTATCAGGTGATGTCGACCACGCCAACGGCGCCGGATGATCTGATCTCATCGCAGTGACGTATCCCCCACGGAGCCATGCACCGACCTGCCACCATCCGCCTGCGGACCAGCCTCTTCGAGGACGCGGTCGCCATCGTCGAAGCCGAGTACGCGTCGGACCTGTCGCTGGATGACATCGCGCGCCGCGTCGCGTCCTCGCGCCGCCAGCTTCAGCGTGCCTACTCGGAGATCGGCGAGACGACCTTCCGCGAGCACCTGACCGCCATCCGCATGGATCGCGCCGCCGAGCTGCTGCGCATCCGCGGCCTGACCGTGCGCGACGTCGCGCACCGCGTCGGCTATCGCCAGCCCGCGCAGTTCGCCAAGGCCTTCCGCCGCCACCACGGCATCGCGCCCTCGGACTACCGGTCCGGCGGCCGCTTCGTGCGCCCCGAGGCCGCCCCCATGGCGTCCGACGGCGCCGCCGCCTGACGACCGTTCTGGCCGCCTAGGCACGACCGGAGGTCCGCGAGTCGCGGATCTCCATTGCGTCGCGTCTCGGACTGCGGATAGGCTCGCCTCGCTATGGGTGAGGAGAGCGCTCGAGCGGAGGCCGATCCCCTGTCTGGACGAGGAGGCCGGCGCACCATCACGCAGATGGTGGTCGTCGGCCTGATCGCGTCGGTTCTGGGTATCGCCCTCGGGCTCATCATCGACTGGTTCCCCACGCAGGGGTCAAAGCAGGCCGAGAAGATCGACACGTTCTGGGACGTGCTGATCATCTGTTCGGTCCCATTCTTCGTCCTCGTGACGACGGTGGTGCTGTTCTCGGTCAAGACGTTCCGGATGCGTCCGGGCGAGGAGCACCTGGACGGCCCGCCGATCCACGGCAACACGCGGCTCGAGGTCGTCTGGACCGCGGTCCCGGCGATCATGCTCGTGGCGCTCTGCTCCTACGCCTACATCACGCTGCACGACATCGAGAAGGCGCCGGCCGCGTCGCTGGGCCCCGAGCGCCAGATCACGGTCAACGGCCAGCAGTTCACGTGGACGTTCGACTACGACGAGGGCGGCAAGAAGTTCAGCTCCGCCCAGCTCTACGTGCCGATCGGCCGCTCGGTGAAGTTCAACGTCAAGACCAAGGACGTGCTGCACGACTTCTGGGTCCCGGCGTGGCGGATGAAGATCGACGCGGTCCCGGGCATCACGACCGACTACCGGATCACGCCGACCAGGGCCGGCACCTGGCCGGTGGTCTGCGCCGAGCTGTGCGGCCTCGGGCACGCGTTCATGCGCCAGACCGCGCACGTCGTCCCGCAGGCCGACTTCGACAAGTGGGTCACGAAGATGACGACGCGCACCGCGGCGCCCGCTCCGGCCGCCGGCGGCGGCGCCGCCGTCGACGCCAAGGCGCTGTTCACCCAGGGTGAGACCACCTCGGGCGCGACCGCCTGCGGCGCCTGCCACAAGCTCGCCGACGCGGGCACGGCCGGCGGCGTCGGCCCGGACCTCGACCAGGCCCTCAAGGGCAAGGACGCGGCGTTCATCAAGCAGTCGATCGTGGACCCCAACGCCGTGATCGCGAAGGGCTTCAACGCGAACATCATGCCGGACAACTACGCCAAGCTGCTGAGCGCGGACGAGATCGACGCGCTCGTCAAGTACCTGGGGGAGGTGGCGGGCAAGTGACCGCGACGGTGCGGCGGCCCGGGTGGTACCGGGCGGCCTTCTTCATGACGATCGCTGCCTCGTTCAGCGTCGGCCTCAGCTGGCTCGTGCGGATGCTGTACGGGCACGACAAGTTCGCGCACTTCCTGGACGCCGAGTCGTTCGTCCTGATCGGGATGTTCGCGCTGCCGATCGCGTTCCTGATCGGCCTCGGCTGCTTCGACTACTGGTTCTACTGGGCCGCCGGCAGGCCGACGCGGCCCGAGGACCACTCGGCGCACGGCGCGAGGTCGTGGAAGGACTACTTCCGCCCGAACACCGACCACAAGGTCATCGGGATCCAGTACACCGTCCACTCGTTCTTCTTCCTGTTCGTGGGCGGCCTGATGGCCATGCTGATGCGCGCCGAGCTGGCGCAGCCCGGCCGTCAGTTCGTGGACTCCAACACGTTCAACGGGCTGTTCTCCGTCCACGCGTCGATCCTGATCTTCCTGTTCATCATCCCGGTCCTCGCCGGGCTGGCGAACTTCGTCCTGCCGCTGATGATCGGCGCGCCGGACATGGCGTTCCCGCGCCTGAACGCGCTGTCGTTCTGGCTCCTGCCCTGCGCGGGCGTGCTGATGCTCGCGTCGTTCTTCGCGCCCGGCGGCTCGTTCGCCTCGGGCTGGACGGCCTACGCGCCGTTGAGCACCACCGCCCCACTCGGGCAGATGTTCTTCACGATCGCGGTCCAGTTCGCGGGGGCGTCCAGTATCGCCACAGCGCTGAACTTCCTGGTGACGATCATCACCATGCGCGCGCCCGGCATGTCGTTCTTCCGCATGCCGCTGCTGGCCTGGGCGAACTTCTCGACGTCGCTGCTGGTCGTCATCGCGACGCCCTTCATCGCCGCCTCGCAGTTCTTCGTCCTGCTGGACTACGCGCTCGGCTTCCACTTCTTCGACGCCGACAAGGGCGGGGACGTGCTGATGTACCAGCACGTCTTCTGGTTCTACAGCCACCCGGCCGTCTACATCATGATGTTGCCGGGCTTCGGGATCATCTCGGAGGTCCTCTCCGTCAAGTCCCGCAAGCCGGTCTTCGGCTACCGGATGATGGCGTTCTCGCTGCTGGCGATCGTCGTGCTCGGCTTCACGGTCTGGGCCCACCACATGTTCGTGTCGGGCATGCAGTCGTGGATCCGGATCCCGATGATGGTCACGACGGCGATCATCGCCGTGCCGACGGGCATCAAGATCTTCTCGTGGCTGGCGACGCTGTGGCGCGGGGTGCTGCGGCTCGACACGCCGATGCTCTTCGCGCTCGGGTTCCTGACGATGTTCACCTGCGGCGGCATCTCGGGCGTGATGCTCGCGATGGTCCCGCTGGACATCCACGTCAGCGACACGTACTTCATCGTCGCCCACATCCACTACGTGCTGTTCGGCGGGTCGTTGTTCACGATCTTCGCCGGCGTCTACTACTGGTTCCCGAAGATGACGGGCCGGATGTTCGACGACCGGCTCGGCAAGCTGCACTTCTGGACGACGTTCGTGTTCTTCAACGCGACGTTCGCCCCGATGCACATCATCGGCGTCAACGGGATGCCGCGCCGCGTCGCGGACTACTCCGACCAGTTCGCCACGTGGAACCTGGTGATCTCGCTCGCGTCCTTCGGCCTCGGCCTGAGCACGCTGATCTTCGCCTACAACATGGTCGCCTCGTGGCGCGGCGGCGCCCGCGCGTCCGCCAACCCGTGGCGCGCGCTGACGCTCGAGTGGCAGGTCTCGTCGCCGCCGCCGGTGTTCAACTTCGACCAGGTGCCGACCGTCGTGGGCGGCCCTTACGAGTACGGCGTGCCGGGCGCGGTGCACGGCATCTTCGGCCCGGCGGCCCCCGCCGAGGCCAAAGGGACGCCGGCGGGTACCCATGCACAACCACCAACCGAATGATCTAGCGGGAGGAGCTGGCTCATGAGCACCATCTTGGTTGTCGCGAACGAGACGTTGGCGGGCGCGAAGCTGCTGGACACCGTCAAGGAGCGCGCGGCGGCCGGCGGCGACGGAACGCGCGTCGTCGTCTGCGTGCCGCGCAACAAGCCCAAGCACGGCAACATCATCTACGACGACTTCGTCTTCGACGCGGCCAAGGTCCGGATCGACCTCGCCCGGCGCTTCCTGCGCGACGAGGGCATCACGGCGATCGGCGACATCGGCGACTCCGACCCCTACACGGCGGCGCTGGACGCGGTGGCCGAGCACCACCCGGACGAGATCATCGTGTCGACCTACCCGGCGACGGTGTCGGGCTGGCTGCGGCGCGACCTGATCGAGCGCATCGAGCAGGCCTCGGGGCTGCCGGTCACCCACTGCGAGCAGGACATCGACGCCGAGGGCATCCCATTCAAGGTCACGCTGGCCGTGGCGGCCAAGACGGCGTCCGGCGACGAGCTGCTCGGCGCGCTGAAGGACAAGGCCGACGAGGCCGACCGCCGCACGCTGTTCATCGTGATCGTCCCGCAGGAGGGCGGCGAGGGCCACCACGCCGCGCGCGCCCGGGCCCGGATGGCGCAGGTCGTCGACCGGCTCGTGTCCGAGGGCCTGATCGCCGCGGGCATGATCGGCGACCCCGATCCCTACACGGCGACGATGAACGCCCTGCAGTTCTTCCGCGTCGACGACATCGTGATCTCGACGCTCCCCGCGACCCGTTCGGGCTGGCTGCGCGCCGACCTGATCGACCGCGTCCGCAAGGTCACCAACAAGTCCGTCGAGCACGTCGAGGCCACGGAGCGCGCGCCCAGCGCCGCCGCCTAGCCCGCCGCCGTCTGTCCTAGGAGAAGCCATGGAAGCCGCCTCGATCGCCGCCGCCCACGACGGGCACGGCCACGACCACCACGGCCCGCCTGCCGCGAACCGCAGCTCGCGGGTCGAGCCCGCGCTGCTCGGGATGTTGTTGTTCATCATCTCCGAGGTGATGGTCTTCGGGGCGTTCTTCACCGCCTACTTCTTCATCCGGATCGTCGCGGACCCGGGCGGATGGTTCCCGATCGACGGCAAGGACCTCCCGGTCGCCGTCGCCGGCGTCAACACGGCGATCCTGGTGTCGTCGTCGTTGACGCTGCACTGGGCGCAGACGTCGATCAAGAACGGCAACCGGTTCGGGCTGCAGGCCGGGATGACGGCGACGTTCCTGCTGGGCCTGACGTTCCTCTTCATCCAGATCAACGAGTACGTCCACATCGGCTTCTCGCCGCAGGACCACGCGCAGGCGACGGTGTTCTTCTCGTTGACGGGCCTGCACGGCGCGCACGTCACGATCGGCCTGATCCTCCTCGGGATGGTGACCGTGCGCGCGTTCCGCGGGCACTTCTCGGCCGAGGAGCACCACGGCGTCGAGATCCCCGGGATCTACTGGCACTTCGTCGACGTCATGTGGATCATCGTCTACACCGCGGTCTACGTCCTGTGACCGAGGCCGACTGGAACGCGCGGCTGGAGCGGATCCTGCGACCGTTCCGGTCCGAGGCCGCCGCGTTCCGCGTGCTGCTGGGGACGATCGCGATCTTCGTCGTGATCGTCCTCGTCGTGCTGGTCGTCCGGGCGCTCTAGATGGTTGATGCGAAATCGACCGTGGTCGTGCGAGCACGACCACGGGAATTTCGCATTCACCATCTAGCCGGCCGAGCGTCCGTCCAGCGCGCCTCAAGGGCGCGCGCCGGGCGACGACATCCGTTGGTGTGCGGGGGCTGAGCAGGCGCCGGTCGGTCGACGTCGCGGTGAGCGGCGTGCTCGTGGCGATCCTCGGGGCGCTGGCGATCGGGGTCGCGCTGGCGCCGGGCGGCGCCACGCGGGGCCGGGAGGCGGCGGGCGCCGTCGCGGACGCGAGCGCGGACGCAAGCGCAGGCGCAGGCGCCGTGCCGCGCGTGCGGGTGCGCGGGGCGGGCGAGGAGGCGCGGCTGCGGATCCCCTACTCCGACCGGGTCTTCCAGCTCTCCGACGAGCGCCACGTGCCCGACGCGCGCGACGCGCCCGATCCGCGGCAGAGGGCGGTCGTCGGCGGCGGTCCGGGCCTGGCGACGGTCCTGGCCTGCTGCTCGATCGGCGACGCGCCGGCGACGATCGCGCTGCGCGACGGCCGCCCACCGGCTTCGACGTGGTCGCAGGCGGCCGAGACCGACCTCGACCTGCCCAGCGGCCACCTGGCGATCACGACAACCGACGGCCTGCTCGCGGTCGCCGAGCTGCCGCGCGGCGCCTATCGCCTCCGGGTCTCGGGCCGCGGCGCGCGCGAGCTGCAGCAGCGCCGCGAGCGGTTCTTGATCGAGCTGTGGCGGCGATGACGGCCGAACGACGCGCCCTGGGCGCTACTTGACCGTCAGCGTGCCCTGCATCCCCGCCTGGCGGTGGCCCGGCACGGAGCAGTAGTACGTGTAGGTCTTGCCCGCTTCGAGCGTCGCCTTGAAGGATGAGGTGCCGTCGGAGACGACCTCGCCCTTGCCGAGGCCGTCGATGACGATGTCGTGGCCGATGCCGGACTTGTTGGGCATCTCGATCGTCACCGGGCCGGCGGTGGCGGTGGCCTTGGCGTCCTCGTAGGCGAGCTGGCCGTTGGGATCGGCGGGGATGCTGAGGGTGCCGTCCTTCTCGACCGCGGTGCCGCCGCCGGCGGCCTGGACGGCGGTCGCCAGGCGGCCGGTGTCCTTGCCGGGCTTGGCCGTCACGCTGGCGACGTAGGCGGCGACGTCGTGCGCGTCCTCGCCGCTGACGAGCTTGGACGGCATCTTGATGCCCTGGGCGTTGGGCAGCCGGTTCGGATACAGGATCTGCTTGTAGACGACCCCGCGGACCGCGGTCTCGCCGAAGCCCTCCTGCAGCGACTGCTGGAAGGCCTCGTCCAGGTTCGGACCCGTCGTGCCCTTCGTCCCGGCGTGCGACAGCGTGTGGCACGCGCCGCATTTCTTGACGAACAGCTGCTTGCCGGCGACGACGTCGGCTTGCTGGTCCTTGACCCCGCCACAAGCGGAGAGCGCCGGCACGGCGGCGACGATGGCAGCGCAGAGCGCCGCACGCGGCATGATCCTCTTCCCCATGATCGAGAGCGATCCTAACCGCAACCCCGGAGGGGAACGCAAGGGTTTGCGTCAGGGCCTGGGCAGTTCGTCATGGTCGCCCACGGCCGCGCGGGCGACGGTCTGGGCGACGCCGTCCCACGAGAAGCGCTCGCGAGCGACGCGGATCAGCGCCTCGCGGGTCGCCTGACGCAGGTCCTCGGGGGCGGTCAGCCAGGCGATCAGACGGTCGGCCAGCGCGGTCACCGCGTCGTCGTCGACGGGGAAGCCGAGCCAGCCGGCGGCCCGCGGCGGGACGGTCGCGGCGAGGATCGCGCGCACCTCCCCCAGCCCGGACTGGTCGGCGACGACCGGCAGCGCGCCGCACGCGGCGGCCTCGACGGCGACCATCCCGAACGCCTCGGGGAACGTGGACGGCACGACCTGCGCCTCGGCGACGCCGAGCAGCGGCGTGAGCTCCTCGTGCTCCAGGCGGCCGGTGAGCACGACGCGCTCGGGCAGCGCGCGGGCGGCCTCGGCGTAGCCGACGGGGCGCCGGTCGAGGAACGCGCGCAGGTGATGCAGCGGCGCGCGCGGGCCGCCCTCGGGCGCGCGGCCGGCCTCGACGATCGCGGAGATCGCCTCGTCGTCCCCGGCGGCGAGCGCGGCGACGAGGTCCTCCAGCGTCCGGCGGTAGGCGCCGAAGCCGACGATCGCGAGCTTGGCGTCGGGCACGCGCGCCAGGACGAGCGGCCAGGCGGCGACGAGCAGGTCGACGCCCTTGGAGACGATGAGCTTGCCGACGAACGTGACGATGCGGTCAGCGGCCGGGTCGAGGCGCTCCAGCGCGCGGGCGGCGGCGTGCGGGTCCAGCGCGAAGGCGTCGTGGTCGTCGTCGGCCGAGAGCGCGGGCGCGGCGGCCAGGCGCGACGTGACGTCCTGGAGGTCGGTCGGGGCGTGCGGGCGGAAGGCGTCGACGTCGACGCCGGGCGGGCCGAGGCGCGTGCGCGCCCGGACCGTGGGATCGTCCATCGTCGCCCACAGCGACTCGGCGGTGTGGCGCGATCCGACGAGGATCGTCTTGGCTCGGGCCAGGCCCTCGCGGGCGGCGGGCAGGAAGCGCTCGGGCTGCGGCTTGACCGTGTACTCGAGCGCGCTGCCGTGGATCTTGACCGCGTAGGGCACGGGCTCCGGCAGCGCCCGCGCGAGGATCAGCGGGCCCATCACGAGGTGGTTGGCCAGCGCCGCGTCGGGCGCCGCGCGGTCGGCGACCTCGCGCACGGCGGCGACGTTGCGCTCGACGTAGGCGGCGATCTCGGCGTCGGTCAGCTCCGCGAACGTCCGGGCGATGACGCCCTCGTAGCGGTCGGCCACGTAGACGGGCAGCAGGCCGCCGAGGTCGGGGCGGTAGACGGTGACGGAGCCTGGCCCCGAGGTGGCCCGACCGACGCCCAGCTCGCGGACGCGCAGGACGCCGCCGTCGTCCCAATCCCCCGCCGCGCCGACCGCCTCGACGTCCTCCGGGCGCCGCTCCTGGCAGAGCAGGTGCACCTCGTGCCCGGCGCGGGCCAGCGCCGCCGCCAGCCGCGCGTTGTAGACGTTGGAGCCGGTGCCGCGCAGCAGATAGCCGTGGAAGATGAGGACGCGCACGCCGGGCAATCATGCCTGCTCACGCCGCCTCCGACGCGAGAGGCCGGTAGGCTTCATGGTGTGAGCACGAAGCAGCGCTACCGCATGCGCACCCCTTCCACGGGGCGCGAGATCTTCCTCGAGGCCGAGCCCGGCAAGATCTACCGCGACCGCGAGACCGGTGAGGAGCTCGAGGTCGTCGGCAAGGTCGTGCCGCTGGCGCCGAGCGCGTCGACCCTGCCCTGGGCCGTCGAGAACCTCCGCTTCTGCAACTGGTGCGACTCGCTCGCCCAGCGCGACCTCAACGACTGCCCGACCTGCGGCCGGCGCATGGAGCCCCTCGCGGGCCCCGCCGCCGGCTGACGTCCGGAGCCTTCCTCATGCGCCGTCGTGCCGCGGCCATTGCCCTGATGCTCCTCGCGGGTGGCGGACTGTCCGCCTGCGGGGGCGGCAGCGTCCAGCACGACGTGGTCCCGAAGAACACGGCCGAGCTCATCGCGCCGCAGAGCACGTCGATCGGCGGCGCCTCCGGCTCCTCCTCCAACGACACCAGCTCGACGACGTCGAGCGACGAGGCGACGACGTCGTCGCCGTCGGACACCGCGCCTTCGGGGACGACCTCCGGCTCCGGCGGCAGCGCCGTGACGCCGAGCACCTCGTCCTCCGGGACCGCCGGGTCCGGGACGTCCTCCGGCAGCGCCGGGACCGGGTCGTCCGGGACCTCGGGCGCCGCGACGGGCGGGACGTCGTCGGGCGGCACGGGCGCCGGCGCCGGCGCCGGGTCGACCGGCGGGACCGGCTCGACGGGTGACACCGGCTCGACGGGGACGTCGGGTTCGGGTGGCGACAGCGGAAGCGGCACGAGCACGTCGAGCAGCGGCGGCTTCAGCGACTTCTGCTCGCAGAACCCGGGCGCCTGCCCGGGGTAGGGGCCAGCGGCGCCGAGGGCTTTGTCGTCGAGGGCTTTGTCGTGGTGCTGCGGGTGTGGTGGCGCTGGCGCGCCGGGCGTTGGGTGGTGCCGCGTGCGCTGGTGGCCAAGCTCACCGAGGGGAACGAGCCGTCGCGGCGCGCCCGGCGCCCGCGGTGCGGCTGGGCGCTCGTGGTCCGGGCAGGTCGGGATGCCGGTGCCGGCCCGCGGGCGGGCCGTTCGGGCCCGAAGCCTCACGCGACGCATCGGACACCGAAGATCCGGGTCGCCTAATGACTGCCATATGCGCACCACGCGACCCGCATCCACAGTTCGTGCCCGAACCGCCCGCCCGGTCCCGGAACAAGCGCCCCGAAGCACCCGCCCCACCGACGCCGAGCCACACCACCGGCGCCGGCCACGCCACAACAGCTCGTTCCCCCTCGGTGAGCTTGGCCACCAGCGCACGCGGCACCACCCCGGCCCAGCGCGCCAGCGCCACCAACGCAAGCGCCCGCGCCCGCGCCCTCAGCCCCTACGGCGTCGAGATGATCCGCGCCGAGTAGACGATCCGCGCGGTGCGGTAGAGGCAGTAGTACTGCCCGACCTGGTTGACGGCCTGGGCGGTCTGGGTCTGCGAGTCGTCGCAGGTGCCCTTCTTGCGCGAGGCGCGCCAGGAGGTGTCGTTGCCGAGGCCCGCGGCCAGCGCGGGGGCCCACGTGGGCACCGTCAGGCCGATCACGTAGCCCTTCTTGACCGGGATCGGCTTCTGCAGCGCGAACTCGACGGTCTGGCCGAAGTACGGCGTCAGCTTCTGCACCTCGCCCTGGGCGACCAGGCGGGCGTGGAGCTTGTTGCCCATGCGCAGCACCGCGATCGCCGCCTGCGACTCGCCGCCGAGCGACTTGTCGAAGAAGTCGATCTGCTTGTCGGTCGGCTTGGAGAGCTTGACCGACCAGGACACGAGCGTGCCGTCCTTCTGGACGGTGTACAGCCCGCGGTTGGTGCCGACCTTCGCCTGGTAGCCCGTGGTGCGCCCGAGGGCGTAGCAGGGCTTGTCCGGGCAGGACGGCGTGGCGTCGCCGGGGTCGAGCGTCGGGATCGGGTCCAGGGTCGCCGGAGCGACGGCCGGCAGGGCGAGGCCCGCGCCGACGAAGACCGCCAACAAGGTGCGCAAACGGAGCATCGGAGGAATTCAACACGACCGCGCGGCGAAGTTGCGGGCGGACGCGCCCAGCGCGGGCGCCGTCAGAGCCCCGACGGTCGGCCCGCGACGACCATCTACCCTGCAGACATCGCCGTCTCCTCCCCCCGCGCCCTCGACCGGCGGCTGGTCCTCCTGCTGGCGATCGCCTGCGGCGCGGCCGTCGCCAACCTCTACTACGCCCAGCCGCTGCTGGACGTGATCGCGCGCGACCTCGGCGTCTCGTCGGGCGCGGCGGGCCTGCTGGTCACCGCCTCGCAGGTCGGCTACGCGGCCGGCCTGGTCCTGCTGGTCCCGCTCGGGGACCTGGTCGACCGCCGCCGGATGGTCTGGCGCCTGCTGCTGGTCACCGCCGCCGGGATGGTCGTCGCGGGCCTCGCGCCGTCGTTCGCCGTCCTCGCGGTGGCGATCGGGATCGTCGGCGTGACCGCGGTCGTCGCGCAGGTGCTCGTCCCGCTGGCGGGCACGCTCGCCGCCGACCACGAGCGCGGCAAGGTCGTCGGCAACGTCATGAGCGGCCTGCTGCTCGGGATCCTGCTCGCGCGCACCGCGTCGGGCCTGATCGCCGCGGCCACCTCGTGGCGCACGGTCTTCTTCCTCGGCGCGGCCGTGATGGTCGTCATCGCCGTGGTGCTCCGCCGCGCGCTGCCTCCGACCCCGCCCGCGACCGACCTGCCCTACCGCGCCGCGCTGCGCTCGGTCGTCGCGCTCGTCCGCGACGAGCCGCTGCTGCGCCGGCGCATGCTCTACGGCGCGGCCGGGATGGCGTCCTTCAGCGTGCTGTGGACCGCGATCGCGTTCCTGCTCTCCGGCGCGCCGTTCCACTACGGCGAGGGGACGATCGGGCTCTTCGGCCTCGCGGGCCTGGCGGGCGCGGTCACCGCGCAGGGCGCGGGCCGCCTCGCCGACCGCGGCCACACCCACACGGCCACCGGCCTGTTCCTGGTCACGATCGCCGCCGCCTGGGCGCTGTTGGCGCTGGGCGACCGCTCGGTCGCGCTGCTGATCGCCGGGATCATCGTGCTGGACCTCGGCATCCAGGGCCAGCACATCCTCAACCAGAACACGATCTACACGCTGGCGCCGGACGCGCGCAGCCGCGTCACGACGGCGTACATGACGTCGAACTTCACCTTCGGCGCGCTGGGCAGCGCGGGCGCGTCGCTGGCCTGGAGCGCGGGCGGCTGGGGCGCGGTCAGCGCGCTCGGCCTCGGCCTGGCCGCGATCGCGCTGCTGGGCTGGGCGCACGAGCACGTGACGGCGGCGCCCCGCGACGCGCAGGCCGTGGCGGCGGCTCAGGAGACGATCGCGTAGATCTTGCGCAGCGTCTCGTGCACGGTCCACACCGTGCGCGCGCCCTCGGGCAGCTTGACGACGTCGCCCGGGCCGACCTCCAGCACCGGGCCGTCCTCGAAGGCGATCGTCGCGCTCCCGGACAGGACCACGAACAGCTCGTCGGCCTCGACGTCGGTGACCGTCCCCGGCGTGAGCTGCCAGATCCCGTGCTGCACGGTGCCGTCGTGCGACGTCCACAGCTCCTTGGAGGACGTCGCCGGGTCGCCCGCCAGGACCGTCGTCGGGTCCAGCTCGTCGGCGTCCAGGACGGCGTCGGCGACGCTCAGCTTCCAGGGCTCGGCAGGGTCGACGGCGGCGCTCACGACTTGTCCTTCCTCAACGTCAGCACCAGCGCGGCGCCCTGCTCGGGCGAGCGGTCGATGCAGCTCGCGCGCGTGCATCCGGCGCGCGTGGTCTCGGCCTGCAGCTCGACGGCCGCGGGCTTGCCGATCGCCGTCTGCGAGAAGCGGATCGTCACCGTCCGCGTCGACGGCCGCGTGATCGTCGCCGAGCCGACGCGCGCCGGCAGCTGGTTGGCGCGCGCCTTGAGGATCGAGCCGCGCAGGTCGCCGTCGGCCTGCGCGGTCACGCAGACGAGGTGGTCCGGCGTCGCGTCCAGGTTGGCCGGGGACGCGGTCCACAGCTTCAGGCACAGCGAGCCGGGCGGACCGTCGTCGCTGAGCAGGTCGTCGCCGTCCCAGGCGCTCGCGAGCGTCAACGACACCCGGATCCGCCCGTCGGTCCCGCGCGCCAGCACGACCTGGCGCAGGTCGAGCTTGCCGCTGACGTCGCCCGCGGCGTCCTTCTGGACGATCGGCTTCGGCGACGGCGACGGCGACGGCGGCGCGGCCGCGAGCGCGGGCACGGCCAGCGCGCCGGCCGCTGCCAGCGCCGCGAGCGGGACGCCGATCCGGCGGCGGCTCATCGGCCCTCGTAGGTCGCCTTGCCGGGGCCGTCGGTCAGGAACGAGCGGACCGCGTTCTGGAGGTCCTCGGTGGCGAACAGCGGCCCGCTCACCTCGGCGACGATCGCGTCCGCGGCGCGCGCGCCGCCCTCCTTCTGCGCGGCGACCAGGCGCTTGGTCGCCGCGTGCGCCTTGGTCGGCCCGTTGGCGACCTTCTGGGCGAACGCGCGCGACTCGGCCTCGAAGGCGTCCGGCGCGTACAGGCGGTTGACGACGCCCCAGCGCTCCATCGTCGCGGCGTCGAACAGCTCTCCGGTGAAGATCAGCTCCTTGGCGCGGTTGGGGCCCGCGCGCTCGGCCAGCCGCTGCGGGCCGCCCATCGACGGCGTCAGCCCCACGACGATCTCCACCAGGCCGAACCTCGCGCGCTCGGACGCCAGCAGCACGTCGCAGGCCAGCGCGATCTCGAAGGCGGCCGTCAGGCACAGGCCGTGCGCGGCGAAGACCGTCGGCAGCGGTAGCTCGTCGAGCACGTGGATCGTGTCGAGCAGGTCGTCCCACAGCTGCCCGCCGGCCTCGGGCGACATCCCGTCGAAGACCTTGCCGACGTCCACCCCGCCGCTGACGACCTTGCCCTCGGCGCGGATCAGCAGGCCGCGCGGCGGGTCGGCGGCGACGGCGCGGACGGCCCGGTCGAAGCCCTCGAAGACCGCGTCGTCGAAGAGGTTCAGCGGGGGCGAGTCGAAGGTGATGACCGCCAGCGGCCCGTCCTGCTCCAGCTTGACCACGTCGCTCACGCGTAGTGCTCCTTCAACTCGGCGCCGGTGGCGGCGATCTTGTCCAGGTCGCCCGCCTCGGGGACCCACGGCAGCTTCAGCGGGTCGCCCTCGTAGCGCGGGATCACGTGCAGGTGGAAGTGGAAGACGGTCTGCCAGGCCAGCGAGCCGCACGAGTTGATGAGGTTGATCCCGTCGGCCTCGAGCGTCGTCTTGGCGACCTTCGCCAGGCGCTGCCCGGCCCGGGCAACAGCGGCGAGGTCCTCGGGATCGATCTCCAGCAGGTCGCGCGCGTGCGTGCGCGGCACGACCAGCGCATGGCCGCGCGTGGCCGGGTTGATGTCCATGAACGTGACCGTGCGTTCGTCGCTCGCCACGATCGTCGCGGGGATCTCGCCGGCGACGATCTTGCAGAAGAGGCAGTCGGGATCGGTGGCGGACATGGCTGTGGACCTTATCCATCGCATCCCTCAGTACGCTGGGGCATGGATGTCGACGACCCCGATCGAGGCCGCGCTGCACGCCGACGTGGCCCACCTCGCCGCGCTGGACCGGCTGCCCTGCTCCCCTGGCGAGGCCGCGGCCGCGGCGTGGATCGCGGACCGCATGACCGAGGCGGGCGCCGCGCGCGTGCGCGTCGACGAGGAGCTGGTCCACGGCACGTACTTCACGCCGCTGGGGATCCTGAACGTGGTCGGCGCGCTCGGCGGGATCGCCGTCCTCGGCGGCCGCCGCCTGGTCGGCGGCGTCGCGGCGACGGTCGCCGCGGCCGGCCTGTGGCAGGACCTCACCGGCGGGCGCAAGCGCACGCTGCGCCGCTTCCTCAAGCGCCAGACCACCACCAACGTGATCGCGGAGTTCGGCCCGGCCGACGCGCGGCACACGTTCGTCGTCCACGCCCACCACGACGCGGCGCGCACGTCGTTCATCTTCGACCAGACCGTCACGCGGTTCGTCGCCGAGAAGACCGCGCTGATGGAGAAGACCGACCGCTGGCCGCCCCTCATGGGCCTGGTCTTCGGCGGCCCGGCGGCCGTGGCCGTCGGCGCGGCGACCCACCACCGCAAGACCGTCGCGGTCGGCACGCTCTTCGCCGCGGGCACCGCGGGCGTGATGCGCCACATGATCCACGAGCCGGTCGTCCCCGGCGCCAACGACAACCTCTCGGGCGTCGCGGTGCTGCTGGAGGTCGCGCGCCGGCTCGGCGGCGACGGGCCCGACGGCCCGGTCGAGCTGCCCGACGACGTCCGCGTGATCCTGCTCTCGGCCGGCGCCGAGGAGGCCAACCAGGAGGGCATGCTCGCCTTCGCCCGCCGCTACTTCGGCAGCCAGCTGCAGCCGGACAGCGCCTCGTTCCTCTCCCTGGACACCGTCGGCTCGCCCGAGCTGGTGCTGATCGAGGGCGAGGGCTTCCTGCGGATGTACGAGTACCCCTCGGCGATGAAGGAGCGCGTCGCCGCCGCCGCCCGCGGGGCCGGCGTCGCGCTGCGGCGCGGCATGCGCTTCACGTTCGCGACCGACGGCCTGGTGCCCCTGCGCCGCGGCTACCAGGCCGCGTCGATCGGCTCGGTCTCCGAGCACCTCGTGCCCTCGAACTACCACTGGCCGACCGACACGCCGGATCGCGTGCACTACGACACGGTGGCCGGCGCGGTGGAGATCGTCATGGAGACGATCGCGCGGTCGGGGGAACCGCTGGGCTGAGGGGCTGGTGGCGCTCCGCGGTGGTGCTGCGGGCGTGGTGGCGCTGGCGCGCCGGGCGTTGGGTGGTGCCGCGGGCGCTGGTGGCCAAGCTCACCGAGGGGGAACGAGCTGTTGTGGCGCGGCCGGCGCCGGCGGTGCGGCTGGACGCTCGTGGTCCGGGCGGCGCGGGATGCCGGCGCCGGCCCGCGGGCGGGCCGTTCGGGCCCGAAGCCTCAGGCGACGCATCGACCAAAAGATCCGGGTCGCCTAATGACTGCCATATGCGCACCACGCGACCCGCATCGACAGTTCGCGCCCGAACCGCCCGCCCGGTCCCGGAACGAACACCCCGAAGCACCCGCCCCACCAACGCCGAGCCACACCACCGGCGCCGGCCACGCCACAACAGCTCGTTCCCCCTCGGTGAGCTTGGCCACCAGCGTGCGCGGCACCACCCCGGCCCAGCGCGCCAGCGCCACAAGCGCAAGCAGCACCCGGACCAAGCCCCGACCAACCGCCAACCCTCAGCCGCCCTCCAGCCTCCGCGCCAGCGCCACCGCCTGCTCCGCGTCGGCCACCTCGCCCGCGTAGCGCGCGGCGTCGATCTCCTGCAACAACTCCCCGATCCGCGGGCCCGGCGAGATGCCCAGCGCGCGCGCCAGCTCGTTGCCGCGCACCAGCGGCGGCTGGGCCCGCCAGGTCGCGAAGTCCAGCGCGCGCGGCAGCACCGCGCGGGCGATGTCGAGGTGCTTGGCGATCGCCTCCTCGGCCTTGCGGCCGCGTGTCGCCAGCCGGTCGGCGATCGACAGCAGGGAGACGTCGACCTCGACCGGCGCGGTCCGGACCAGGTACTCCCAGATCGTCCGGCGGTCGAGCGGCGCCTTGTGCACCAGGTAGCCGAGCCCGAGGTGGTGGCGGGCCAGCAGCGCGACGTGGGCCCGGAGCTTCTCGGAGGCCTTCAGCCGGGTCAGCGTCGCGCGGGCCATGTCGGCGCCGAGGTCGGCGTGGCCGGGGAAGCCGAGGACGCTGCCGTCGTCGTGGAAGGCCTGGGTGTCGGGCTTGGCCGCGTCGTGCAGCAGCGCGCCGAGGCGCAGCGCGGTCCCGCGCGAGATCTCGTCGGAGAACGGCTCGGCCAGGTACGTGCGCAGGCGCTCGCTCAGCTCGGCATCGCCGAGGATCGCCTCGGGCGACAGCTCCAGCGCGACGGTCTCGGCCAGCACCTGGATCGTGTGGTCGTGGACGTCGAGGTGGTGGTAGCGGTTCTGCTCGACGCCGCGCAGCGCGGTCAGCTCGGGCAGGACGTGCGGCGTCAGGCGCAGCGTCGTCATCAGCTCCAACCCGTCCAGCACCCGGTCGGCGGCGACCACGCGCTTGAGCTCGGCGAAGACGCGCTCGGCGGCGACCTCCTCGATCCGCGGCGCCCGCCGCGCCGCGGCGTCGACGGTCTCGACGTCCGGCGTCAGCGGCAGCTCGGAGGCGAACCGCGCCAGCCGCAGCACGCGCAGCGGGTCGTCGTCGAAGGCGCCCGGCGCGACCATGCGCAGGCGCCGCTCGTCGAGGTCGCGCGCGCCGCCGTGCGGATCGACGAGCCCGCCGGGGTCCCCGACCGCGCGCGCCATCGCGTTGACCGTGAAGTCCCGGCGCGCCAGGTCGTCCTCGATCGTCTCGCCCTGCAGCGGCGCGAGGTCGACCTGCCAGGCGCGGTCCGGGCCGATGACGCGCCAGGCGCCGAACTCGCCCGACAGCTCGAACGCGGGCCCGCGGACCGCCCGGCCCAGCGCGCGCGCCGCGCCGCGGACCGCGTCGGCGGGCAGCGCGACGTCCACGTCGGCGACCGCGCGCCCGAGCCGCTCGTCGCGCAGCGCGCCGCCCACGATCCAGGCGCGCTCGCCGCCCAGGGCGGCGGCGACGGCGTCGAGCGCCGCGTCGCTCACCCCCGGTCGCTCCCCTCGACCACGCCGTCGCGGTGGTGCAGCCGCGGCACCCGCGCGGTCAAGCCGGTGGTGATCTCGTAGTTGATGGTGTCGATCAGCGCGGCGAGGTCCTCGGCGGTGATCTGCTCGGCGCCCTGCGCGCCGATCAGGACGACGTCGTCGCCCAGCGCCGCGCCGAGGCCCTGCTCGCCGACGTCGAACGTCACGTTGTCCATCGACACGGTCCCGATCAGCGGGATCTTGCGCCCGTGGAGCAAGGCCATGCCCTTGTTGGTCAGCGCGCGCCGGTAGCCGTCGCCGTAGCCGATCGGGACGGTCGCCACGAGCGTCTCCCGGGACGCGACCCAGCGGCGGCCGTACCCGGCGCTGTCGCCCGGCCGCGCGGTCTTCAGCGCGGCGACGTAGGACGACAGCTCCAGCGCGGGCTCCAGCTCGCGCGCGGCCGGGTCCTCGCCGAACGGGTCCAGGCCGTAGATCGCGACGCCCGGGCGGACGAGGTCGAAGTGCGAGGCGGCGTCGCGCAGCATCGCCGCGGAGTTGGCGGCGTGCAGCAGGACGCCGGGATGGTCGGCGCGCAGCGGCTCGGCCCACGCCTTGAAGCGCGCGAGCTGCTCGCCGAAGAAGCCGTCGCCGCGCTCGTCGGCGGTCGCGAAGTGGGTCCAGACGCCCACCAGCTCCAGATGCTCGGCGGCGTCGACCGCGGCGACCACCGCGGCGGCCTCCTCGGCACAGCGCGTCCCGAGCCGGCCGAGGCCCGAGTCGTACTTGACGTGCACGCGCGCCGGACGGTCGCCGGCGGCCAGCTCCCGCGCGCGGTCGATCGTCCAGACGCTGATGTCCACGTCGGCGTCCAGCGCGATCGGCAGCTCCTCGTCGCTGAGCGCGCCGAGGATCAGGATGCGGGCGTCCTCACCGAGCCCGGCGCGCAGGTCGCGCGCCTCCAGCGCGGTGGCGACGGCCAGCCACGTCGCGCCGCCCGCCAGCGCGGCGCGCGCGCACGGGACCATCCCGTGGCCGTAGCCGTCGGCCTTGACGACCGCGCAGACCGCGGAGTTCGGGGCCTCGCGCGCGAGCCGCGCGACGTTGCGCTCGACGGCGCCCAGGTTGACCTTGGCCAGCGCGCGAACCGCCACGCGCGCTCAGCCCCCCACCGGCGTCTCGAGGGCGGACGGCGGCGCCGGCATGTCCTGCGCGGGCAACGGGGCGACGGTGTGGGCGGCAAGCATCCGCCCGGGACTCTATTCGAGGGTGCTCGCCAGCTCTCGCGCCACGTCGCCGGCGATCACGCCGTCGGGCCCGCGCAGCGCGGCGGCGGCGCGACGGCCCGCCTCGGCGTGGGCGAAGACGGCGGCGCAGGCGGCGTCGAAGGGCTCCATGCCGCGGGCCAGGAACGCGCCGAGCACGCCGGAGAGGACGTCGCCGGTGCCGGCGGTGGCCAGCGCGGGCGAGCCGCCGCGCGAGACGCCGACGCGGCCGTCGGGCTCGGCGACGATCGTGTCGTCGCCCTTGAGGACGACGATCGCGCCCGAGGTCGCCGCCGCGCGCCGCGCGTGCTCGAGGCGGTGGCGCTCGACCGCGGCCGAGTCGGTGTCCAACAGCCGCGCCAGCTCGCCGGCGTGCGGCGTCAGGATCGTGGGCGCGTCGCGCGCCGCCAGCTCCGCCAGCCGCTTGCCCGCGTGGGCGTTGAGCCCGTCGGCGTCGAGCACGAGCGCGACCGTCGCCTTGCGCGCCAGCCTGCGCGCGAACGCGAACGCGTCGTCGGTCCGCCCCAGGCCCGGGCCGAGCACGAGCGCGCCGCCGCGCTCGGCCTTCTCCAGCACGCCGTCGACGCCGGCCTTGGTGTGGCCGCCGGCGCCGTCGTCGGGCAGCGGGACGCTCATCACCTCGGTCAGCTTGATCTCGAAGATGTCGTTCAACGCGGCCGGGACGCACACGGTCACGTAGCCCGCACCCGCGCGCATCGCGGCCGTCGAGGCCAGGCACGGCGCGCCGGTCAGGCCGCGCGAGCCGCCCGCGACCAGGACGTGACCGGAGGCGAACTTGGTGGACTCGGCCCCGCGGCGCGGGTAGGTCCGCAAGCTGTCGTGGTCGATCAGCCACATGCGGGGCTCGACGGGGTAGCCGGGGTCCTCGCTCGGGATCCCGATGTCGACGACCGTCACCTCCCCCGCGCGCTGCTTGCCGGGCGCGATCCACAGCCCGGGCAGCGCCGCGTGGAACGTCGCGGTCGCCACCGCGCGGATCGCCGGCCCCCGCACCGCGCCGGTCGACGCCTCCACCCCGCTGGGCACGTCGCAGGCGACGACCGGGACGCCGGCGTCGTCGATCGCCTCGATCGCGTGCGCGGCGTCCTCGCGCGGCGCGCCCCGGAAGCCGGTGCCGAGGATCGCGTCCACGACCACCGCCGCGCCGTCCAGCGCCTGTGGCGCGAAGCGCTCCACGCCCTCGCCGCCGAGGCGCCGCGCGTTGGTCCCCGCGTCGCCCTTCAGCGTCTCGGGCGCGCTCGTCCACAGCACGTGGACCTCGCGCCCCCGCTCGCGCAGCAGCCGCGCGACCGCGTAGCCGTCGCCGCCGTTGTTGCCGCCGCCGCAGACCACGACCACGCGGCCCTCCGGCGCCACGTCCTCGACCACGCCCCGCAGGCCCTCGGCCGCGCGCTCCATGAGGTCGATCCCGGGCATGCCGCGCTCCTCGATCGCCCACGCGTCGCTCGCGCGCAGCTGCTCGACGTCCAGCAACGGCTCCATGCTCACCTCACGACCGCCACGGCTCCTGCGGTTCCCCGCGAGTGCGTCAGCGACACGTCGATCGCGACGTCGCGCTCCGCCAGCGCGCCGTGCAGCACCACGCGCGGCGCCCCGCCGCCGGGCGGCGCGACGACCTCGATGTCCCGCCACGACCACGCCTCCAACCCCAAGGCCTTGGCCACCGCCTCCTTGGCGCAGAACCGGGCGGCCAGGTGCTGCCCCGGCCGCGCCTTGCCCTCCGCGTACGCGCGCTCGGCGTCCGTGAACAGCCGCGCGGCCAGCGACGGCCGCCGCGCCAGCGCGCGCTCCAGCCGCTCGATCTCCAGGAGGTCCAGGCCGACGCCGCTCATGCGACGCCGAGCGTACTCACTCGACCATCCGGCGAGTGGCTGCGCCCCGGATCCTCGTGGCTGACGCCGCACGGCGAGCGCCGGCGGGCGCCGGCCCGTCAAGCTCCGTCGGGTGGCGTCAGGCGCGGGGAGGCGGCGTGCAGCTACTCGACGGTGACCGTCTTGGCCAGGTTGCGCGGCTGGTCCACGTTGAGCCCGCGCAGGCGGGCGATGTGGTAAGCCAGCAACTGCAGCGGGACGACGGCCAGCAGCGGCTGGAGCATCCAGTCCATCGCCGGGATCCGGACGACCTCCTCGGCGTGCTCCCCGATCTCGATGTTGCCCTCGGAGGCGATCGCCACGACGTGGGCGCCGCGGGCGCGCACCTCCTGGACGTTGGACACCACCTTGTCGAGGATCGGCGAGTCGGTGGCGATGCAGACGACCGGCGTCGACTCGTCCAGCAGCGCGATCGGGCCGTGCTTCATCTCGCCCGCCGCGTAGGCGTCGGTCGGGATGTAGGAGATCTCCTTGAGCTTCAGCGCGCCCTCCAGCGCGACCGGCAGCCCGACGTGGCGCCCCAGGTACAGGAAGAACTCGCGGGCGTGATGCTGCTGGGCCACGTCCGCGAGATCCAAGGACTTCAACAACGCGTCGATCTCGTGCGGGACGCGCTTGAGCTCGCCGATCAGCCGCGTGCGGGCCTCCGCGTCCAGCGTGCCGCGCAGCTCGGCCAGGCGCAGCGCCAGCAGGTACATGACCGCGACCTGGCAGAGGAACGTCTTGGTCGCCGCGACGCCGATCTCCAGCCCCGCGCGCGTGTAGAGGACGCCATCGGCGTCGCGCGTGGCCTGCGACCCCATCACGTTGGTCACCGCCACGACCTTCGCGCCGCGCTCGCGCGCGAGGCGCATCGCGGCCAGCGTGTCGGCGGTCTCGCCCGACTGCGTGATGCCGACCACGAGGTCGTTCGGGCCGACCACCGGGTTGCGGTAGCGGTACTCCGAGGCGATGTCCATCTCGACCGGGAGGCGCGCCCACTCCTCGATCGCGTAGCGGCCGATCAGGCCCGCGTGGTACGAGGTGCCGCAGGCGACGACGACGATGCGGTTGACGCCCTGCAGCAGCGACTCGTCGAAGGAGGCCTCCTCGGCCAGGTCGACCCCGTCGGCGCGGACGGTGCGGTCGGCGATCGTCTCCGCCACCGCGTCGGCCTGCTCGTGGATCTCCTTCAACATGAAGGTCTCGTAGCCGCCCTTCTCGGCGGTCTCCTCGTCCCAGTCGATCTCGACGACGTCGCGGTCCAGCTCGTCGCCCTCCGGCGTGAGGAACGTCGTGCCCGACGGCGTGACGACGACCAGCTCGCCGTTCTCGATGTACTGGACCTTGCGCGTGTACGCGAGGAACGCGGGGATCGCGGAGGCCAGGAACGTCTCGCCCTCGCCGCGCCCGACGATCAGCGGGCACTCCTTGCGGGCGCCGACCAGGACGCCGGGCTCGTCGAGGGCCATCGCGACGAACGCGAAGTGGCCCTCCAGCTCGGCGTAGGCGGCGCGCACGGCGTCGGTCAACGAGCCGGCGGCGAGATGGTGGGAGACGAGGTGCGCGATGACCTCGGCGTCGGTCTCCGACGTGAACCGCGCGCCCATGTCGGCGAGGCGGTTCTTCAACGCCAGGTAGTTCTCGACGATCCCGTTGACGACCACGTGCACGCGGTTGGTCGTGTCGAAGTGCGGGTGGGCGTTGTCCTCGTTGACGCGCCCGTGGGTGGCCCAGCGCGTGTGGCCGATGCCGGTCGTGGCCGGGTGGTCGGCGTCGGCGGCGGCGTCGTCGTCGTCGTCGGGCATCGTCGCCGTGGCCACGCCGCCCTCCGACGGCGCGCGCAGCGCCTCGTCGGCGGCGATCGCGGCCTTCAGGTTGGCGAGGTTGCCGACCGCGCGCACCGACTCGATCGCGTCGGCGCCCGTGATGACGGAGATCCCGGCGGAGTCGTAGCCGCGGTACTCGAGCTTCTGCAGGCCGGCGAGCAGGATGTCCTGCGCGGAACGCTGGCCGACGTAGCCGACGATGCCACACATGGGCGCCTCCTTCGGGATCTCGGTGGGATGGGGCGGGGCCGATCGGGCTCGAGCCGCCCGTCGGAGGGTCGTCCTTCGAGGGTACCAACGCGGGTTCCTGCCGCCCTGGCCGGACGGCGGGGACCCGTGGGGTGCCTTCCTACACCCGCGCGGGCAGCGCCTCGACGATCTCGACGAGCCGTGCGCAGACGCCGTCGGTCTCGTCCTGCGAGGGCGCCTCGACCATCACGCGCACCAGCTGCTCGGTGCCCGACGGGCGCACGAGCACGCGGCCGCGCCCCTCCAGCGCCTCGCTCTCGCGCGCGATCGCCTCGGCCAGCGCCGCGCTGTCCATCGCCGCGTCGCGGTCGGCGACCGGCACGTTGACGAGCTTCTGGGGCAGCTTCTCCATCGCGGCGCGATCGGCGAGGTCGCCGCCGCGCAGGGCCTCCAGCGTCAGCAGCGCGCTGGCGATGCCGTCGCCCGACGGGACGAAGCCCATGTCGATGATGTGGCCGGACTGCTCGCCGCCCAGCGACCAGCCGCGCGAGCGCAGCTCCTCCAGGACGTAGCGGTCGCCGACGCTGGTGATCGCGACGTCGATGCCGGCCTCGCGCATGCCCGCGTGGAAGCCGTAGTTGGTCATGACGGTCACCGCGACGCCGCCGGCCAGCCGGCCCGAGTCGCGCATCGAGACCGCGGCCAGCGCGATCAGCTCGTCGCCGTCGACGACGACGCCGTGGCGGTCGACGGCCAGCACGCGGTCGCCGTCGCCGTCGAAGGCGAAGCCGACGTCGTGGCCGCCCTCGCGGACGGCGGCGATCAGCGCGTCGAGGTGCGTGGAGCCGCAGCCCGCGTTGATGTTGCGCCCGTCGGGCTCGTCGGCCAGGACCGTCACCTTCGCGCCCAGGCGGCGGAAGATCTCCGGCGCGGCGCGGTAGGTCGCGCCGTGCGCGCAGTCCAGGACGACGTCGACCGCGCCGAGGTCCAGCCCGCTGAACCGCGTCCGCAGCTCGCGCAGGTAGTCCTCCAGCGTGCCGTGCTGCTGGCGCACGCGGCCGATGGCCCGGCCCCCGCCCGCGCCGGACGACGCGGTCTCCGCGTGCTCGGCCAGCACCGTCTCGATCGCGGCCTCGTCGGCGTCCGACAGCTTGAAGCCGTCGGGGCCGAAGAACTTGATGCCGTTGTCGGCGAACGGGTTGTGCGACGCGCTGATGACGGCCGCCAGGTCGAACCCGTAGCGGCCGATCAGCAGCGGCGCGGCCGGCGTCGGCAGGACGCCGCCGAGCAGGACGTCGCCGCCGGCGGACGTGATGCCCGCCGCCAGCGCGGCCTCCAACATCTCGCCGGACTCCCGCGTGTCGCGGATGACCAGCACTCGCGGACGCTCGGCGGGCGACTGGGCCGTGACAGCACGGCCCAGTGCCAGAGCGAGCTCCGCGGTGAGGACCTCTCCGGCGACGCCGCGAACGCCGTCGGTTCCGAAGAGCCGGCGGCTCGGCGTCGCCAACCCAGGCGCCCTAGCGCTTGGAGAACTGCGGCCGCTTGCGGGCCTTCTTCAGGCCGGCCTTCTTGCGCTCCTTGGCACGCGCGTCGCGCGTCAGGAAGCCGCGGCGCTTGAGCTCGGTGCGCAGGTTGGGGTCGGCCTCCAGCAGCGCGCGCGAGATGCCGTGGCGCAGGGCGCCCGCCTGGGCCGAGACGCCGCCGCCGTGCATGCGGGCGATGACGTCCATGCGGTCCTCGTAGCCCACCGTCTCCAGGGGCTGGCGGATCGTGCGCTGCAGCGTGGCGCGCGGGAAGAACTCATCCAGCGTGCGGCCGTTGATGAGGTAGTTGCCGGTGCCCGGCTTGAGGATGACGCGGGCGATCGCCGTCTTGCGCTTGCCGGTCGCGCGGTAGCGCGCGTCCTCGGCCAGCTGGATCTGAGCCGTGATCGGCTCCTCCTCGACGACGTCGTCCTCGTCGCCCTCGGCGACGGTCTCCTCGGCGTCCGGGTCCTCGTCCTCGGAGTAGCGCGGGCGGTCCTCGCTCTCCAGGACGATGTCGACCTCGAGGTCGGCGCCCGGGATGGCCGGCTTCTCGCGCGGCTTGGGCTCCTCGTACTCCTCGTCGTCGGCGGCCTCGGCGGAGGGGGCCGGGGCCTCCTCGGCGGCGGGGGCCTCGGCGGCCTCCTCGGCCGGAGCGGCGTCGGCCTCGGCGTCGGCCTCGGCGGGCGCCTCGTCGGCGGCCTCGATCGACTCGACGTCAGCCTCGACGACGGGCTCGTCGGGGATGCCGCCGGCAGCCTGAAGCTGCTCCTCGGCGGCCTGCTCGTCCTGCGGGTCCTGCGGCGTCTGGTCGGACATGCCTAAGAGTTGATCTCCAGGGGCTGGGGCTGCTGCGCGGCGTGCGGATGCTCCGGGCCGGCGTAGACCTTCAGCTTCGTGAGCTGCTTGCGGGCGAGGCGGTTGCGGGGCAGCATGCCCTTCACCGCCAGGCGGATGACCTCCTCCGGCCGGCGCTCGAGCATCTCCTCGAGCGTGCGGGACTTGATCCCGCCCGGGTAGCCGGAGTGGCGGTAGTAGCGCTTCTCGGCGCGCTTGTTGCCGCTGACCGAGATCTTCTCCGCGTTGATGACGACGACGAAGTCGCCGGTGTCCACGTGGGGGGTGTACTCGGGCTTGCGCTTGCCGCGCAGAGCGTCGGCGATCTGCGTCGCGAGGCGGCCGAGCGTCTGCCCGGTGGCGTCGACGACGAGCCAGTTGCGCTCGCGGTTTTCTGAGTTGGCGACGTAGGTCTTCACGGCGTGAGTGAAGCCGTGCGATAGGGCGCACGGCGACGGACGATTGTAGGGAATCGCAATCGGACCGGGATGCTCGCCCATGGCGAGGGACCCCGTTCCGGCCGGAAGAGCGTAGCGAACCCGCACCTCGACGTGTCGTCCGGTGGGGTTCGATCCCGAGATCCCCAGCGTTCTCAGGCGTTCCCGCCGTCCAGTAGCTCTACGTTAAGCTCTACGCCAATGCGACGAGCACGACGCGCCGGAGCCATCGCGGCCGAGATCGACGACCTCGTCGCCGAGTTCGGCGTGCCGCTGCCCACCGCCGCCGTGCGCGTGCTGCTGGCCGACCGGGACCGCCCCACCACCGCCGAGCACCTCGCGCGCGTGGCCGCCTCCGAGCGCGCCGAGCACCTGCGCACGCGCGTCGCGCCGCGCCTGTGCTGCGCGATCGCCCCCGACGGCGCGCTCGTCGCGCCGCGCTGGTGGGCGTCGGGCGAATGGCGCCTGCCGCGCCGGATCCTCACCGAAGACGCGCTGCCGCTCTGGCGCGCCAAGCTCGCCGAGCAGGTCTGCTCCGACCTCATCGCCCGCCGCCGCCCCGCCTCGGGCGAGCTGACGACGCTCGTCCGCGGCACGGTCGCGCTGCTCGGGCTGGCCGACGAGCTGGAGCGCCTGCCCGACCCGTCGGACTGGAGCGAGGTCCGCGCGCTGGTGCTCGACTACTACCCGGGCGTGACGTTCGCCCACGACGTCTCCACCGACCAGCAGGACGAGGCCGAGCGCGCGCTGCTGGAGGCCGGCCTGCCGGTCGCCGACCGCTACTTCGGGATCTCCCGGCACCGCGGGCGCGGCTGAGCGGCGCGCGTCCGGCCCCGGACCCAACATCCGTCCATGCGCTGGACCCGCGCGCGAAGCGGCCGACCTACCGGGTGTGTCGGTCCCGCCTCCCGCATCTCGCCCCGCCAGCACGACGTCCCCGGCGATCCCGGACCATCATCCGCCGGTCTCCGACGTCCCCGGCCTGATCGCGCCGCTGTCGCGCGGTCGTTCGACGCGCCTCATCGGCCAGGTCGTCGTCGAGCTGGGGTTCGCGAAGGAGGCGGACGTCGAGCGCGCGGTGATGCACGCCCGCGAGAGCGGTCGGCTCACCGGCCGCGTGCTGATCGAGGACGGCGTCCTCACCCCGCAGCAGCTCGCGCGGGTGCTCGCCGAGCGGTTCGGCATCGAGCGCGTCGACCTGGCGATCTTCAAGATCGACACCGACCTGGCGCGGCTGGTCGACCCGAGCTTCGTGCGTCGCTACGACGCGATCCCGGTCGGCCAGGACGGCGACGGGCAGCTCCTGCTGGCGATGGCCGACCCGGCCAACATGCTGGCCATCGACGACGTCACGATGATCACCGGCATGGCGGTCCGGCCGGTCGTCGCGGCCTACGACGACATCCACCGCCTCAGCGTCAAGCTCGGCAACGACCTCCCGGACCTCTCCGACGAGGGCGGCGACGCCGGCGACGGCGAGATGGACCTCACGGCGCCCGCCAACGAGGTCACCGACCTCGGCGCCGACGACCAGGCGCCGATCATCAAGCTGGTCAACTCGGTCCTCAAGCGCGCGATCCGCCGCGGCGCCTCGGACATCCACTTCGACCCGTCCTCGGAGGACATGCACGTGGTCTACCGCGTGGACGGGATGCTCGACCAGGCCGTGCAGATCCCGCGCCGCATGTCGGTCGGCGTCGTCTCCCGACTCAAGGTGATGGCCTCGCTGGACATCGCCGAGCGCCGCACGCCGCAGGACGGCCGCGTGTCGCTGCTGATCGACGGCCACGAGATCGACCTGCGCATCGTCACGCTGCCGACGGTCTACGGCGAGGCGGTCGTGGCCCGCATCCTGGACTCCTCCAGCGCCCCCGTCGGCCTGGAGCAGATCGGCATGCTCGAGGACGACCGGCTCGACGTCGAGGAGGCGATGGCGCGCCCCTATGGCGGCGTGCTCGTCACCGGCCCGACGGGCTCGGGCAAGTCCACCACCTTGTACTCGTGCCTCGACCACGTCAACAACGGCACGCGCACGATCGTGACCGTCGAGGACCCGGTCGAGTACCGGATGGACGGCGTCAAGCAGATGGCCATCAACGCCAAGGCGAAGATGACGTTCGCCGGCGGCCTGAAGGCCATCATGCGCGCCGACCCCGACATCATCATGGTCGGCGAGATCCGCGACGGGGAGACCGCGCACATCGCGGTCGAGGCGGCGCTGACCGGCCACCTCGTGCTCTCCACGCTGCACACGCGCGACGCGCCCAACGCGGTCTCGCGCCTGCTGGACATGGGCGTCGAGCCGTTCCTGCTGTCCTCGGCGATCGACTGCGTCGTCGCCCAGCGGCTGGCGCGCAAGCTCTGCGACGACTGCAAGAAGCCGGTGACCGTCGCGGCGTCGGTCATGCGCGACCACGGCTTCGACGTCGAGGGCGACGTCGAGATCTTCAACCCCGGCGGTTGCGACCGCTGCAACCAGACCGGCTACCGCGGCCGCGTCGGGATCTTCGAGGTGTTGGTCCTCGACGAGGAGCTGCGCTCGCTGATCCTGCGCCGCTCGTCGGCCGACGAGATCGCCGCCGTCGCCGTGCGCAAGGGCATGAAGCGCCTGCGCGAGGACGGCCAGCGCAAGGTCCTGCTCGGGCTCACGTCGCCCGAGGAAGTGCTGCGGGTCACCGCGGCCGGCTGAGCGACCGCCCTAGCCCGGCAGGCGCTGCTCGATCCACGTCGTCGCGGGCTTGGCCCCGGCGACGACGATCCCGCCGTGGTCGACGCCGTCGAGCTTGCGGTAGTACAGGCGCCCGTCGGTGCCGTTGTGGCGCAGCTCGGAGGCGAGCTGGTCGGTGAAGACCGGGAAGACCGTCGTGTCGGCCGTCCCCTGCTCGAGCAGCACCGGCGTCCGGATGACCAGGTGCGACGGGTCGTTGAGGTCCAGGAGCCGGGCGATCGGCCCGAGGTCCGCGCCGGGCTGAAACAGCGCCGCGGGCGCGACGCCCTGCGCGTCGGCGGTCAGCTGCGACAGGCACGTGCTCTGCGTCTTCAACGCGAGCTGCACGCCTTCGGGGCTGAGGAAGCTCGCGAGGTCGACGCGGTCGGGGTAGGCGGCGTGGAGGCCGTAGCCGATCGTCGCGATCAGCGCGCTGAGCCCGGGGTTGGGCGTCGTCAGCCCGGTCGTCAGCGGGATCTGCTCGTCGAGGTGCGACGCGGGCGCGAACGCGACCGTCCCCTTGACCTTCAACTCGGGCGTGTACCTCGACGCCAGCGCCGCGGCGAACAGCGCCGCGTGGCCGCCCTGCGAGTGCCCGGAGATGATGATGTTCTTGCTCAGCCGCGGGTCGACCTGCCGCGCGGCGCGCACGATGTCCAGCACGCCGCTGCCCTCGGCGCGGCCGTTGAGGTACTGGTGGTCGTAGGGCGTGCCGAGGCCCTCGTAGTCGGTCCGCACGACTGCGTACCCGGCCTTCAGCCAGGACGACAACAACGGGTAGACGTAGGAGTTGTAGGCGTGCGCGGGCCGGCCGTCGTCGCGCGACGGCGCGCAGGCGTCCGCGATCCCGGTCGTGCCGTGCGCCCAGGTGATCACCGGCCAGCCGCCGCGCGGCGCCCTGCCCTTCGGGATCGAGATCACGCCCGAGACCGGCACGTTGGCGCCGTGCGCGTCCTGGGAGCGGTAGAGCACCAACTCGGTCGCCGACGAGCCCGGCACGACCACGCCGCCGTGCGCGGCCTTCGCCCAGATCGCGTCGCCGTGGCGGTGGCCCGGCAGCGGCTTGGGCGGCGTGTAGAACGCCAGGCCGGCGGGACCGGTCCGGACCTTCGCCGACGCGGTGGTGGCGGCGGCGACCGAGAGCACGAGCGCGAGCGCGGCGACCACCGCGACCAGACGGGACGAGCGGGACATCGGCCGACACTACACCCGTCCCGAGGCCGTGGTGGCCAGTCCTCGGCGGGACGCTCCCGGCCCCGCGCGCGTCAGCCTCAAGACCGACCGGTGCGTCCCGCGGCGTCGCGCGGCCGACCACCGGGTCCGATCCCTGCTCCCCGTCACGAAGTGAGTGAACGCCTTCCCATGCGCCGACGCCGCGCGCTCCTGGTCGCTGCCGCGACCACGACCCTGACCCTCTCCTCCGCCGCCACGGCCTCCGCCGACTGGCTGGGCCCCGACTACCTCAGCGCCGCCTCGCACACGGCCTCCCGGCCGCAGCTCTCGCTCGCCGCCGACAACTCGGCGACCGCCGTCTACACCGACGCCGACGACGGCGTCGTCGCCGAGCGCAAGGCCGAGGACGCGTCCGCGTTCACGGCGCCCGAGCAGCTCTCGACGCCCGGCGCGACGGTCGGCGGCCTCGTCTCCGCCACCGCGTCCGACGGCCGCGCGATCGCGGCCTGGACCGAGGGCGGCAGCCGGCTGCTCGTCGCGATGCGCGACGTCGACGGCGACTGGACCACGACGCCGGTGACCGCGCCCGACGCGGGCGCGACCTCCCCGGCCGTCGCGCTCGGCGCGCACGGCCACGCGTACGTCACCTGGGCCGAGGGCTCCACGCTGTACGGCGCCTACTGGGACAGCGACTCCTGGGGCGCGCCGACCGCGCTGTCCACGGGCTCCGGCGATCCGATCGCCACGACGTCGGCCATCGCCACCGACACCGGCATCACGTGGGTCGTCTGGGCCGACGCCCACCACACCCACGCGGGCTTCTACACCGGCTACGGGCTGATCAACGAGGCCGTGCTGGGCGACGCGTCGGGGGCGACCCGGATCCAGCTCGCCGCCGACGCCGGCGGCGGCGTGACCGCGCTGTGGAGCGCTCCGTCGCTCGGCGAGCAGACCGCCTTCGCCGGCGGCTTCGCCGGGTTCGGCCCGACCCAGACGCTGAAGTCCGGCAGCGGCTCCGGCTACCACCCGCCGGCGCTGAGCGTGGCGTCCGACGGCACGGCGCTGGCCGTGTGGGGCGAGGACGGCCCCGCCGGCGACCGCAGCTACGCCGCCACGCGCGACGACGCGGGCACGTGGGCGACCCCGGTCCCGATCGTCGGCGGCGTCGCCCAGGGCGCCGCGGTCGCGCGGCCCGGCGGCGAGTCGGCCGCGCTGACGACCGACGACGCCGGCGACCTGTACGTGACGCGCCACACCGCCGGCGGGTGGACGGGCCAGGAGCGGATCGCCGGCCACGCCGCCGACGTCACCGCCGTGGGCGCGGCCGACGGCACGCTGCTGGTCGGCTGGACGACCGACGACCGCGCGGCCTGGGCGCTCGACGACCGCACGCTGCCGGCCGTCGGCGACGTGTCCGTGCCGATCCTGCTGACCGCCGGCGTCGAGGCGACGTTCGGCGCGACGGCGACCGACACGTGGTCGGGCGTCGACCGTCTCGTGTGGGACTTCGGCGACCACACCGGGCCGGTCGTCGGCGACGCGCCGACGCACGTCTACGCGCACGCCGGGGAGTTCACGGTGACGGTCACCGCCTACGACCGGGCGGGCAACGAGCGGTCCGAGACCCGCGACGTGACCGTCGTCGCCGCCCCGGCGGGCGGCGGCGCGGGCGACAGCGGCGGCAACGCGGGCGGCGACGGCGGCAGCGACGGCGGCGCCGGCCAGGACGACGGGCCGACCACGACCACGCCCGCCACCACCACGACCACGCCCGCCCCGGGCACCGGGACGCCCGCACCCGCGCCGGGCGCCCCCGCTCTCGCGCCGCTCGGCCGCGCGCGGCTGCTGCACGCGCACACGCTGCGTCTGCGGACGCTGCTGGCCCGTCGCGCGATCCGCACGGTCTACACCGCGCCGGCCGACGGCACGGTGACGATCACCGCGACGCTGGGCGGCAAGCGCCTGGCCGCGACGAAGGCGCTGGCGGTCCGCGGCGGCACGGCGACCAAGGTGTCCGTGAAGCTCTCGGCCGCCACGCGCGCCAAGCTCGCCCGGCGGCGCTCGGCGAAGGTCACGCTGAAGGCGACCTACCGCGCCGCCGACGGTCGCACGGTCACGACGACCAGCACGATGGTCGCCCGCTAGCGGAACAGCGCGCGCCGGCGCCCGCCGGCGCGCACCCGTCCGCGCTCGGACGGCCCCGCAGCGGCGGGCCGTCCGAGCGTCCAGACCCCCGCAACGGGTCGTTCAGAACCCGCCTGACCGGCCGAACAACGGTAGGCCGCCTCTGTTCCCCAAACCAAGTTGGTGATGTACTCCATGCGCCGAAGCGCGCTCGCGGTCGCCATGACCGCCGTCTTCCTCCCCACCGTCGCCGCGTCGATCGCCGACGCCGACCCGATGACGCCCGACAACTGGACCGCGCCGGTCGCGCTCGGCGTGCCCGGGCACATCAGCCAGTACCCGACGCTGTCGATGGGCGCCGGCGGCGACGTGACCGCCCTCGTCAAGGACTTCACCGCCGGCGACCTCGTCGTCCAGAGCCACCCGGCGGGCGGCGCCTGGTCGACGGCCGAGCCGCTGTCGAACCCCGGCGCGAGCGTCGTCGGCGGCTACCAGGTCGTCACGTCGTCGACCGACGACGGCGCCATCGCGATCTGGACCGAGTACACCGAGTCGGGCACCCCGCCCTTCACGACGCGCAGCCCGTACCGCGCCTACACCGCCTCCCGCACCGCCGGCGGCGCCTGGGGCGCGCCCGTCGCGCTCTCGCCCGCCGGCGTCTCCGCCATCGGGCCGGTGATCGCGCTCGGCGCCGACGGCCGCGCGATCGCGCTCTGGTACGAGAGCGACGACTCCACCCTGCACGCGGCGATCCGCGCGGCCGACGGCAGCTGGGGCGCCCCGATGCTCGTCGCCACGACCGCGGGCATGGTCGACCAGAGCGACGTCGTCCTGCGACGCGACGGCACGGCCGTCGCGGTCTGGCAGGAGAACGGCAACCTGAAGTCCTCGACGCTGCGCGACGCGACGTGGTCGCCGGTCACCGACCTCGGCCGCGGCGGCGGCATCACCCTCGCCACCGGCGGCGACGACGACGTCACCTTCTCCTACGTCAACGTCCCGATCACGGGCCAGTTCGTGCGCTCGCTCGACGGCGACGACACGTGGACCGCGCCGCGCAAGCTCTCCGTCGACGGCGCCCTCAGCTACTACCAGGCAGCGCTCGACATCGCTCCGGACGGCTCCGCGGTCGCCGCCTGGCCGCAGGCCGACACCGGCGGCGCGGGCAACCAGATGCACGTCGCGCGACGCGACACGGACGGCACGTGGTCGGCCGACCAGACGCTCGGCAAGTCGGTCAGCGACGTGCCCGGCGCCGCGGCGGGCGCCGGCGGGCTCTCGACCGTGGGCTACCAGGGCGCCACGACCGGCGCCCCGTTCATGGCGGCGCTGTCGACGCCGGGCAACCCCTTCGCGGCGGCGGCGTCGATCTCGGGGTCCGGCGCCACGGGCAGCAACGTCGCGGTCGGCGGCGACGGTCGCGGCTCCGCGGCGGCCGTCTACATGGACACCATCAACAACGTCATCGCCGCGACGTTCCAGGATCGCTCCGGCCCGGACCTCCGGGACCTGAACGTCCCCGACCACGCCACCGTCGGCGACGAGGTGTCCTCGTTCTCGGTCCGCCCGGTCGACGCGTTCAACGGCGTCGACGAGACCGAGTGGGACTTCGGCGACGGCACCGGCCCGGTGGTCGGCGAGCACCCGGCGCACACCTACGCCGAGGCGGGGAGCTACACGATCGACGTGTCCTCCAAGGACACGCTCGGGTGGGTGACGACGAAGCACTTCACGATCACGGTGCGCGCCGACGCGTCGGACGACGACGACGGCGGCGACAACGACGGCGCCGGCACGCCGGGCGGCCAGACGCCGGGCGGCTCCGGCGGGCCGGACAAGATCACGACGACGCCGCCCGCCACGGTCCCTGCGCCGGCGCCGGCGCCGGCCCCGGCGCCGGCCCCGCCGGCCGAGCAGGCCAAGGCGCCGGCCTTGGCCGCGCCGTCGATGATGCTGGCCCACCGCCAGAAGCTGGCGACGGTCCTGTCGCGCAAGGCGATCCGCGCCACGATCGTCGCGCCGGCGGCCGGCTCGGTGAAGGTCACCGCCACGGTGTCCCGCGCCGACGCCAAGCGCCTCGGGCTGAAGTCCACGCGCCTGGCCCTGTCGACGACCAAGGTGAAGGCCAACGCCAAGACCCAGGTGTCGCTGAAGCTCTCGGCCGCCGCGCGCAAGCGCGCCGCGAAGCTGAAGCGGTTGAACGTGACGCTGACGGTCGTCTTTACGGCGGCCGACGGCCGCACGAGCTCGACGAAGACGACGCTGGCGACGCGCGCGTAGCCCGTCCTCGTCGTGAGCGGTACCGCGGGGCGCCTGAGAACGGCGCCCCGCGGTCGTTCCGGCGCGACGGGTCGCCGGCCGGCGGCTCTATGATCGGCGTCCTCGGGCTCGTCGCCCACCGGCCGGGTCCGCGGACCTCGCATGACGCACGGTCGCCGCCTTCACGCCACGCTCGCCGCGACCGGCCTGGTCGCCCTCGCCGCCCTCGGCGCCGGCTGCGGCCACCACCGCGCCACGCCCACGGCGACCACGCCGACCGGGACCGCGAACGCGAACGCGCCCGGTCCCGACTGGCCGATGTTCGGCCTCACGCCCACGCGGCCCAACGCGACCGACCGGGCCACCGGCGTCACCGCCGCCGACCTGCCGCGCCTGCGCAAGGCCGTCGTGCGGCTGCCGGGGACCGTGGACTCGTCGCCGATCGTGCTGCGCAATGTCCGCGTCGCCGGCGCGACGCGCGATGTCGCCTTCGGCACGACGATCTACGGGATCACCGTCGCCGTCGACCTCGACCGCGCGAAGCTGCTGTGGACCTACACGGCCCGTTCGACGGCAAGGGCGACCGGTCGGACTCGGTCCTGCGCCTCGACCCCGAGACGCTGGACCTGAACCGCAACTGGACGCCGACCGCGACGAGCGGCAGGACCTCGACCTCGGCTCCTCCTCGCCGGTGGTCCTCGGCGACGGCCTGCTGCTGCAGTCCGGCAAGGACGCGCGCGTGCACCTGCTCGACACCAAGACGCTGAACGGGCGCACGGGGCCGGGCGCCCGTCCCATACACCTTGCGGGCACGGTTGCCCGCTTAGGTCGGCACGAGTGCCCGGTTCTGGAGCGGCCGGCCGGCTACGTGGTGGTGATGTGCTCCAGGACGATCGTCAGCGCACGTTCCATCCGGCGTTCGGGCCCTGACCGGCCGGTGGCGTGCGCGGCGCCGGCGACCATCGCGACGAGCAGCAGCGTGTCCTCCGGCTTGAGGTCGCCCCGGACGCGGCCGGCCTTCTGGGCGTGGCGCAGCGGCTTGGCGGCGAGCGCGCGATAGCGCGCGGCCAGCTCCTTCTGCACCTCGGCCGGCACGCGCTGGTCGCTCAGCTCGAGGAAGCCGCGGTCGCGGCGCAGCTGCTCGGCGGTCGCGCGCAGCAGCGCGACGTAGGCCTCGTCGGGCGGGCTGTCGCGCACGACCGCCGCCAGGTCCTCGAGGTTCTCCTCGAACAGCGCGGTCAGCAGCGCCTCTCGGTTCGGGAAGTGCCGGTACTGGGTCCCACGCCCGACGCCCGCGGTCCGGGCGATCAGGTCCAGCGGCGCGTCGATGCCGTGCTCGGCGAAGACCTCGCGCGCCGCGCGCAGCATCGCCGCCCGATTCCGGCGGGCGTCGGCGCGCAACAGCGGAGCGGCATCGTCCATCATGTGAGTGTCCCACAGCGGTCGCCCCGTCACACGGCGACCGGCAGGTTCTCCCGGGCCCGTCCCACGCGCGATGGGCGCTCCAGCGCCCTGCTCCACCGCCCTGCTCCCACGCGGTGGCCACTCCAGCGTCCTGCTCCACCGCCCTGCTCCCGCACGCGGTGGGGGCGATCTCGGCCCCGCCTAGGTCACTCCCACTCGATGGTGCCGGGCGGCTTGGACGTGATGTCCAGGACCACGCGGTTGACCTCGCGCAGCTCGTTGATCATCCGCGAGGCGATCTGCTCCAGCAGGTCGTAGGGCAGCCGCGCCCAGTCGGCGGTCATCGCGTCGTCGGAGGTCACCGCGCGGATGACCACGACGTAGCCGTAGGTCCGCTCGTCGCCCTGGACGCCGACCGTCCGCACGTCCGGCAGCACGCAGAACGACTGCCACAGGTCGCGGTAGAGCCCGGCGTTGCGGATCTCGTCCTGCAGGATGTAGTCGGCGTCGCGCAGGACGTCCAACCGCTCCTTGGTCGCCTCGCCGCCGACGACGCGGATCGCCAGGCCCGGCCCCGGGAACGGCTGGCGCCAGACCAGGCGCTCGGGCAGCCCCAGCTCGGCGCCGACCGCGCGGACCTCGTCCTTGAACAGCGCGCGCAGCGGCTCGACCAGCTCGAACTCGAGGTCGTCCGGCAGGCCGCCGACGTTGTGATGGGACTTGATCGTCGCCGCGCCGGTGCCGCCGCCGCTCTCGATCACGTCGGAGTACAGCGTGCCCTGGACGAGGAACTTGGCGTCGCCGATCTTGGCCGCCTCCTCCTCGAAGACCCGGATGAACTCGGCGCCGATGATCTTGCGCTTGGCCTCCGGCTCCGAGACGCCCTTGAGCTTCTCCAGGAACCGGTCCTCGGCGTCCACGGCCACCAGCGGGATCTTGTACTGGTCGCGGAAGGCCTTGATGACCTGCTCGCCCTCGTTCTTCCGCATCAACCCGTGGTCGACGAAGATGCACGTGAGCTGGTCGCCGATCGCCTGATGCACGAGCACCGCGGCCACCGACGAGTCGACGCCGCCGGAGAGGCCGCAGATGACCTTGGCGTCGCCGACCTGGGCGCGGATCCGCGCGATCTGCTCCTCGACGATCGACGCCGCCGACCACCCGAGGTCGGCACCGCACACGTCGCCCAGGAACGTCTTCAGCACGTCGGTCCCGTAGGGCGTGTGCACGACCTCGGGGTGGAACTGGATGCCGTAGATGCCGCGCTCGGTGGACTCGAACGCCGCCACCGGCGAGGCCGTCGACGACGCCAGCGCGGTGAAGCCGGGCGGCGCCTCGAAGACCGTGTCGCGATGCGACATCCAGCACGCCTGGTCGGCCGGCAGCCCGTCGAACAGCCGCCCGTGCTCGCGCACGGTCAGCTGCGAGCGGCCGAACTCGCCGACCTCCGCGCCCTCGACCTTGCCGCCGAGCTTCAAGGCCAGCAACTGCATCCCGTAGCAGATGCCCAGCACCGGGATGCCGAGCTCCAGCAGCTCCGGGTCCAGCTTCGGCGCGCCGTCGGCGTACACCGACGCCGGGCCGCCGGAGAGGATCAACCCCTTGGGGTTGCGCTTGCGGACCTCCTCGGCCCCGACGTGGTGCGGCAGCAGCTCGCTGAACACGCCGCACTCGCGGACGCGGCGCGCGATCAGCTGCGAGTACTGCCCGCCGTAGTCGAGGACGACGACCTCGTCGACCGCCGTCGGGCGGTCGACGGGCGCCGACTCGTCGGCGAGCTCCGTGGCCGCCGTCGAGGCGGTGACGAGATGGTCGCTACTCACTGACGGCCTCCTCGACGCCGCTCGCGGCGTCATCGCACCGGACAGGTGCTGCCGCACGATGCCCGGCGCTCTTCCTGGCGAGCGACGACGATGAGGGCGTCAGCCTGCTCATGCTGGGTCAGGCCCCCGCGCCGACCGGCGTCTTGTCCGCGGCCTGGTCGCCCGACGGGCTGTGCGCGCCGACCGCCGCGCCGCGGGAGCCCATGCCCACCGCCTGCGAGGTCTGCAGCTGCTTGCCCTCGGTCTGCAGCGACGGGGCGATCATCAGCTCCGCGCGGTTGAACTCGGCGATGTCCTGGTAGCCGCAGGTGGCCATCGAGGTGCGCAGGCCGCCCATCAGGTTGAACGTGCCGTCGTTCTCGCGGGCCGGGCCGACGAGGATCTCCTCGAGCGTGCCGTTCTGCGTCGTCGCCACGCGCGCGCCGCGCGGGAGCGTCGGGTGGAACGTCGCCATGCCCCAGTGGAAGCCGCGGCCCGGCGCCTCGTGGGCGCGCGCCAGCGGGGAGCCGATCATCACGGCGTCGGCGCCGCAGGCGATCGCCTTGGAGACGTCGCCGCCGTTGCGCATGCCGCCGTCGGCGATGACGCGGACGTACTCGCCGGTCTCCAGCATGTGCTGCGAGCGGGCGGCCGCGACGTCGGCGATCGCCGTCGCCTGCGGGACGCCGATGCCCAGCACGCCGCGCGTCGTGCACGCCGCGCCCGGGCCGACGCCGACGAGGACGCCGGCCGCGCCCGTGCGCATGAGGTGCAGGCCCGTGTGGTAGCTGGCACAGCCGCCGACGACGACCGGGACCGGCAGCTCGGCGATGAACTCCTTGAGGTTCAGCGCCTCGGAGGTCTGGGAGACGTGCTCGGCGGAGACGACCGTGCCCTGGATGACCAGGATGTCGAGGCCCGCGTCGAGGCACTTCTCGTAGTACTTGTTGACGCGCTGCGGCGTGAGCGAGGCGGCGGTGACGACGCCCTGCTCCTTGATCTCGCGGATGCGCTGGACCATCAGGTCCTCGTCGAGCGGCGCGCGGTAGATGTCCTGCATCTCGCGCGTCGCGACGTCCTTGGGCAGCGAGGCGATCCGCTCCAGCTGCTCGTCGGCGTCCTCGTAGCGGGCGAAGATGCCCTCGAGGTTCAGGACGGCGAGGCCGCCGAGCTTGCCGATGATGCCCGCGGTGCGCGGCGAGACGACGCCGTCCATCGCCGACGCGAGCAGCGGAAGCTCGAAGCGGTAGTCCCCCAACTTCCAGGAGACGTCGACGTCATCGGGGTCCCGCGTGCGCCGCGAGGGCACGATGGCGATGTCGTCGAATCCATAAGCACGGCGGGCCTTCTTCCCGCGGCCGATCTCGATCTCCATTAGCGAATCCTAGGTCTGGGGCCGGACGAAAAGACCCCGCGCAGGCGGGGTCCGGGGACGGGTCGTTGCGGCGTGATGTGGCGGCAACCAAACACGCATTGGCAGCGTAGCAGCGGGTTCGTACGGAACCGAACTGGGGCGCGCCCCGCCGACCCCACGGGCGTGTGATTCAGCTCACATCCGCCGTCGGGGCGGACAGCTGTCGCACGTCGACGTCGTCGAGCAGCTTGTCGACCGCGCGCGGCTCGACGATGCCCGCGCCGAGGTGGTCGGTCGACTCCGCGCCGCAGGCGACGCCGAACGCGAGGCAGTCGGCGGGCGCCTTGCCCGAGTAGCGCGCGGCCACGTAGCCGGCCAGGAACGCGTCGCCCGCGCCCGTGCCCGCGACGGTCTCGCGCGGCGGGATCGTCACGCGGAACCGGGCGCGGTGGCCGTCGACCTTCATGCAGGCCACGCAGCCGTCCTCGAGCGTCATGACCGCCTCGTGGGCGCCCTGCTCGACCATCTCCCCCACGGCGATGACGCGGTCCTCGTCGTCGTTGAACTCGTGGCCGACGAGCTCCTCGGCCTCGATGACGTTCGGCGAGATCACGTCGGGCTCGGCGCGCACGGCGTGGCGCAGCGGCTCGCCGTCGGTGTCGATGATCGTGAGGACGCCGGCCTTGCGCAGCTCGCGGATCAGGCCCGCGTAGATGTCGGCGTCGACGCCGCGCGGCAGCGACCCGGCCATGACCACCATGTCGGCGCCGCGCGCGAGGTAGAGCAGCTTGTCGCGGAACAGCTCGATCTCCTTGTCGGAGACCGCGGGACCGCGCTCGTTGATCTCGGTCGTCTGCCCGTTGGTGGGGTCGTAGACCGCGGTGTTCGTGCGCGACTCCTCGCGGATGCGCACGAAGTCGTTGAGGATCGACTCCTCGGTGAGCTGGTCGACGATCCGCGTGCCGGTCGGGCCGCCCGCGAAGCCGGTGGCGATCACCGGCTGGCCGAGCGTCTTCAGCGCCCGGGCGATGTTGACGCCCTTGCCGCCCGCGGCGGTGCGCTGCTCGACGGTGCGATGCCGACGCCCGAGCCGGAAGTTCGGCACGGAGAGCGACTTGTCGATCGCTGCGTTAAGGGTGACGGTGATGATCACGCGACGGGGGCCCCTCGGCCGGCGCGACGCCTCTGCCTGCGCCGCACCGCGCGCCGCCGGAGCAGCACGAGGTAGAGGCTACAGACGGCGAAGGCCGCGAGGAGGACGAGGGTCACCGGGCTGTCGAGCCAGTCGCGCAGCCGATCGAAGAACGAGGCGGCGTCGACCGCGTCGGCGGTGACCAGCGGCACGCGCGCGACGACCTTGCCGCGCTGGACGACGTTGACCGTGCCGACGCGCGCGCCCTTGGGCAGCGGGCCGTCGATCGTGGTCGGCGCGCCGGTGACCGTGACGACGAGCTGGTCGCCGCGCCGGGTCGTGCGCTTGACCGTGTCCGCCGCGGTCAGCGCGACCCGGTCGTCGCGGTGGCTGAGGGCGGCGTGCGCGACGACCTGGCCCCGCCGGACCGCGGTCACGACGTGGTAGCGCGCCAGGCCGTACTTCAGCAGCGCGAGCGAGTCGTCGTCCCGGGCGTTCTCGGACGGGTCGCCGAGGACGACCGAGATCACCGTGATGCCGGCGCGCGAGGCGCTGCCGACGAGGATGTAGCCGGCGCTGTTGGTGTGGCCGGTCTTGACGCCGTTGGCCGGGCCCCAGCTGCGCACGAGCAGGTTGCGGTTGGCGAACGTGCGCGGGTGGTCGCCGGACTTCAGCGTGACCGAGCGCAGGTCGGTCGTCTCGCGGAAGAACGCGTTGCGACGCAGGATCAGCGTGAGCTTGGCGAGGTCGGCGGCCGTGGAGTAGTTCGAGGAGCCGTCGAGGCCGATCGGGTTGTCGTAGTGCGTGCCGTCCAGGCCGAGCTGCTTGGCCCGCTCGTTCATCATCTCCACGAACTTCGCCCGGGTGCCCCCGACGCGCTGGGCGAGCGTCGCGGCGGCGTCGTTGGCGGAGGTGATCAGCAGCGCGCGTAGGAGGTCCCGGACCGTGACGCGCTCGCCCCGGCCGAACCCGGCCAGCGACTCGGCGGGGCTGGCGTGGTAGTCGATCGTCGTCATGACGTCGTCCAGCGACGCGTGCTCGAGCGTGACGAGCGCCGTCATGAGCTTGGTCGTGGACGCGATCAGCGCGCGCTTGTCGGCGTTGCGCTGGTAGACGACGTCGCCAGTGGCGGGCTCGACGAGGATCGCCTCGGGCGCCCGGATCGACGGGAGCTTGGGAGCGTCGGCGCTGTCGGTCGCGGCGGGTGCGGCGGGCGCGGTCTCCGGCGCCGCGGGCGCGACCGCGGCGTGGGCGGCCGGGAGCGCGTGCAGCAGCAGGACGACGAGCGCGAGGACGACGGACAGCCCCGTGCGCGTCGCTCGCCGCGTGGATGCGGGCGAGCGCTGCGTCATCGTGGCAGCTTGAGCTTCTGCCCGGGATGGAGCGCGGACGCGTCCACCTTCGGGTTGGCCTCCTGCAGCGCCTCCACCTCGACCCCTTCCTTGTCGGCGATCGCCGAGAACGTGTCCCCGGACTTCACCGTGTACGTCTTGGCCTTCTTGGCCGTCTTCTTCTTCGTCGTCGACGCGCCCTTGCCGCTCGTGCTCGTCTTCGACGTCGTCGTCTTCGCGCCGCCGTCGTCCTGCAGCAGGCCCTTGTCGACGACGGTGTAGATCGCGAACGCGCACGCGATCAAGGCGATCGGGGCCAGCCAGCGGGCGGGAGAGCGACGGCGCATTGGCGCAGGAGGATATGGGGCCGGTCGGTCTGGACGTGTCAGGCGTCGACCGGACGGCCGCCGATCAGCCCAGCGCCCAGGCGGCGGCGCGCAGCCGCTCGGCCTCGGCGCGGGCCGCGTCGGCGGGCGACGCCCCGGCCTGCTCGTGAGCGCGAACGATCGAGCGCGACGCGGTGACGAGCCCGGCGGCGCGGTGCGGCGCGAACGCCGGCTCGAGGTCCTCGACGCGGCCGCCCTGGGCGCCGACGCCGGGCAGCAGGAAGATCGCGTGCGGCAGCAGCTCGCGCGCCCGGGCGAGGTGCTCGGGCTGGGTGGCGCCGAGCACGGCGCCGACGTCGGCCAGGCCGGACTCCGGGCCGCGACGCTCGTCGCCCAGCTCGGCGACCAGCTCCGCGACGCGCTCCCAGACCGTGCCGCCGCGGGCCAGCGGCTCGTCCATGACGTCGGCGGCGCCGGGGTTGGAGGTGCGCACGAGCGCGAACAGGCCGGCGTCGGCGTCGCGCGCGACCGCGGCGAAGGACCGCAGCGTGTCGAGCCCCATGTAGGGGTTGACGGTGAGCGCGTCGGCGTCGAGGCCCGCGACCGCGCCGCCGACGAAGAAGCCCTGCGCGTAGGCGGTGGCGGTGACGTCGATGTCGCCGCGCTTGCCGTCGGCCAGGACGAAGAGCCCGGCGCTGCGGGCATGGTCGGCGACCGCGCCGAGCGCCGCCCACCCGGGCGCGCCGAGGCGCTCGAAGCACGCGACCTGGGGCTTGACCGCCACGACCGCCGGGGCGACCGCGTCGATCACCGCGCGGCAGTGGTCCAGGACCGCGGCCGCCGCGTGGGCGGCGGGCGCCGCGTCGGCGTCGAGCGCCTCCCCCGCCCCGCCGTGGCGCGCGGCCTTCGGCCACAGGCGCTCGGGGTCGGGGTCCAGGCCGAGGACGACCTGGGACTCGCGCCGCGCGACGAGCGCGGCGAGCCGGTCGGCGACGTGCGCGCGCGCCGCCACGGCCTACGCCTTGACGGCCTTCTTGAGGCCCGAGCCGGCGGTGAAGCGCGGGACCTTGGAGGCGGCGATCTGGATCGGCTCGCCGGTGCGCGGGTGGACGCCCTCGCGCGCGCCGCGCTCGGCGACGTGGAACTTGCCGAAGCCCGAGAACGAGACCTCGCCGCCGCGGGCCAGGGTCTCCTCGATGACGGCGAGCGCGGCGTCGACCGCCGCGGCGGCGTCCTTCTTGTCCAGGTTGGACTTGTTGGCGACGTGGTCGACGAACTCGCTCTTCGTCATGTTCGGCGGTCCTTTCCGAAGGGTGGTGGGTGGGCGGCCGGGCAGTGTGGACGGCGCTCCGGACGGACCGCCGTGCAGGCCTCCGGCGCAGTCAGCAGAATGATGGCTTCGATGACCCTGCAGCGCATCGCCTGGCTGGTGACCGTGGTGGCCCTCCTGATCGGGGCGCTCGTCATGCTGCTCTCGCACTATCAGGGCTACGCCGCGCTCTTCACGGCCGTCGCGCTCTCCGCGGCGATCAACCTCCGCTAGGCGCCCGCGCGCGGGTGGGCCGGACCGGCCGCCTGGGCCGGCTCGGTGTGGACGATGACCTCGTCGATCGTGGGCGCCCGCTCGCGGATGCGGCGCTCCAGCTCGCTGGCGACGTCGTGGGCCTGGTCCAGCGTCTGCGCGCCCTCCAGGCGCACGGTGAGCAGCACGACGAGCCCGTCGTCCCCCGCGCGGAAGCGGAGGTTCTCGGCGGGCGCGCCGGTGAGGTCCTCGACCACCGCGCGCACGACCGCCTCCTCCTCGGCGACCTCGCGGCGCGTGGGCTCGGCGCCCGCCGCGCCGGTGGCCAGCGGCTCGATGTGCGTGTGGACGTCCACGACCTCCGGGACCGCGGCGTGGATCGCCTCCTCCACCGCGCAGGCGATCTCGTGCGCGGCGCCGAGGTCGAGGCCGGCCGGGAGCTTGAGGTGCAGCGACAGCTCCAGGTGCCCGTCGACCGACGTCGTCCGCACGTTGTGGACCTCGCGCACGCCGCGGACGGTCAGCGCCGCCGCGCTCGCGCGCTCGCGCACGTCGGCGCCCGCCGTGCCCGGCTCGACGTGGACGACGACGTCGCTGCCCGGCAGCGCGTGCCGGACCGCCTCCTCGATCGAGTCCGCCACCGCGTGGCCCTCGCCCAGCGCGGCGTCGGGCGGCACCGCGATCGTCGCCTCCACGAAGTTGCGACCCGCCGCGGCGCGGACCCGCAGCCGCCGCAGCTCGACGGTCGGCTCGGCGGCGACGATCGCCGCGCGCGCGGTCGCCTGCGCCTCCTCCGGCGTGGCGTCCATCAGCACGTCCACGTTGCGGCGCATCAGGCGCACCGCGGCGGTGACGACGAGCACCGCGACGACCAGCGCCGCGACCGAGTCGGCCGCGGGCGTCCCGGCGCGCGTGAGCAGCAGGCCGATCAGCACCGCGATCGTGCCGACCATGTCGGAGGCGAAGTGCAGGGCGTTGGACGCCAGCGCCGGGCTGCCGTGGCGGACCGCGGCGCGACGGGAGACCGTCATCCGCGTGATGTCGACGACCAGCACGACGGCCAGCACCCCGAACGTCCACACGTTGGCGTCGACCTGGTGGTCGCCGCCCTCGACCAGCCGGCCGATCGCCTGGATGCCGATGAACGCCGAGGCCAGCACGAGGAACCCGCCCTCGCCCAGGGCGGCGAGGTGCTCGGCCTTGCCGTGGCCGTAGGGGTGGTCGCGGTCCGGCGGGCGGATCGCGACGCGCAGCGCCAGGAACGTCAGCAGCGCGGCGACGAGGTCGGTGCCCGAGTGCACGGCCTCGGCGACGAGGCCCAGCGACCCGGAGACGAGGCCCGCGACGAGCTTGAGCGTGACCAGGAACGCGGCGGCGACCACCGAGCCCAGCGCCGACCGCAGCAGCGTCGGGGAGGCCCCGCCGTCCGGCGCCGGGGCAGGGGTGTTCGCCGGCGTCGCGCTCATCCGCCCAGGTGTTCCCGCAGCAGCGCGGCCGCACGGCCGCGGTGGCTGATCGCGCCCTTCTCCTCCGGCGTCAGCTCGGCCATCGTGCGGCCGGCGGGCGCCGGGATCTCGTCGTCGGGCAGGAACGCCGGGTCGTAGCCGAAGCCGCCGTCGCCGCGCGGCTCGGCGGCCAGCGTGCCGGTGCAGCGCCCCTCGAAGACCTCCTCGGTCCCGGCGACCGGGTCGACGAGCGCGATGACGCACACGTAGGCCAGCGCGCTGCCCGCGGGCGCCTCGGCCAGCAGCTTGTCGAGGTTCTCCTGGTCGGTGGCGTCCTCGCCCGCGAAGCGCGCGGAGTAGACGCCCGGACGGCCGTCGAGCGCGGCCGACTCGACGCCCGAGTCGTCGGCGATCACCGTCACGCCCAGGGCCTGCGCGGCCGCGCGCGCCTTGCCCAGCGCGTTCTCGGCGAACGTCGTCCCGGTCTCCGGCGGCAGCACGACCTCGTCGGGCAGCGGCGCGACCTCGTGGGGCGCCAGGAGCTTCTCGAACTCCTCGGCCTTGTGGGCGTTGCGGGTGGAGAGGACCAACTTCATGACGTCGCTCCCGCCGCGCCGGCGCCGGCGGCGGCGATCGCCTCGTCCTGGGCGACGCGGAGCCGCGCGATGCCGACCTCGGCCAGCGCCAGCAGCTCGTCGAGGTGCGCGCGGCTGAGCGGCGTGCGCTCGGCCGTCGCCTGGACCTCGACCAGCCCACCGTCGCCGGTCATGACGACGTTGGCGTCGACCTCGGCCGAGGAGTCCTCCGGGTAGTCGAGGTCGAGCAGCGGCACGCCGCCGACGATCCCGCAGGAGATCGCCGCGATCGCGCCGGTCAGCGGCGAGCGCGCGATCTTGCCCGCCGCGCGCAGCTGCTCGCACGCGAGCGCGAGCGCCACGTAGGCGCCGGTGATCGACGCGGTCCGCGTGCCGCCGTCGGCCTGCAGCACGTCGCAGTCCAGGTAGATGGTGTTCTCGCCCAGCGCCGCGAAGTCCACGACCACGCGCAGCGAGCGTCCGATCAACCGCTGGATCTCGATCGTGCGCCCGTCCTGCCTGCCGCGCGTCGCGTCGCGCTGCTTGCGCTCGCCGGTGGACGCCGGGAGCATCCCGTACTCGGCGGTGACCCAGCCCAGCCCGGACTGGGCGCGCCAGCGCGGGACGCCGTCCTGCGCCGAGGCGGTGCAGATCACGCGGGTCTCCCCCATCGTGATCAACGCGCTGCCCGTGGCGGTCCGGACGAAGCCGGGCTCGATCGTCACGGGGCGCAGCGCGTCGGCGGCGCGGTCGTAGCTGCGGGTCACGGCCTCGGCCATGCGGGAACCTCCGGGGTCGTCGTCGGCGGTGTCGTCGGCACGAAGGACGACGGCGTGAGGTCGACGGGCTCGACCTCGGTCAGGGGCATCTGCAGGAAGCGCGTGCCGAGGCGGTGGAACGCCTCGGCGTCGCCGGTGCAGAGGAAGGAGTAGGTGCCCTCGCCGGAGCGGCGCGAGGCGAGGTCGCGCGAGCCGAGCACGTGCTCGGCCTGCCGGGCCAGCGCGGCGCCGGAGGTCACGATCGTCACGCCGCGGCCGAGCATGCGCTGGAGCATCGAGCGCACCAGCGGGTAGTGCGTGCAGCCCAGGATGACGGTGTCGACGCCGGCGGCGACCAACGGGGCGCAGTAGCCGCGGACGACCTCCTCCAGCTCGCGCGTGAACAGCTCGCCGCCGGGCGGGTCCTGGATCAGCGGCGCGAGGTCGGGGCACGGCACCGCGACGAGGTCGACGTGCGGGTCGACCGCCGCGACCGCGCGCTCGTAGGCGCCGGAGGCGACGGTCGCGCGCGTGGCCAGCAGGCCGATCCGGCCGGTGCGCGTCACCGCGACCGCCTGGCCGGCCTCGGGCTTGACGACGCCGATGACGTCGACGCCCAGCGTCGTCTCCAGCATCCGGCGCTGGAGCGCCGGCAGCGCCGCGGCCGTCATCGAGTTGCATGCGACGATCAGCAGCTTGGCGCGCCGGGCGACCAGCTCGTCGGCGATGTCCATGCCGAACGCCTCCAGCTCCTCGGCCGTGCGCTCGCCGTAGGGGAAGCGCGCGCTGTCGCCCAGGTAGACGTAGTCCTCCTGGGGCAGCGACACGAGCAGCTCGTGCAGCACGGTCAGGCCGCCGACGCCGGAGTCGAAGACGGCGATGGGGCGGTCGCGCGGGTCGGCGGCGGGCACGGGGACCATCGTACGAGGGCCGCCCGCCGCCAGGCGAGGCCGCGCCGGAGCCCGTCCCGTCGACCGCCTAGTCCTTGCCGGAGCCGCCGACGTCATCGATCGTGTCCTTGACCTTCTGGACGATGGACTTGGCGATCGAGCCGTCGTGGCCGGACTTGACGACCGCGACCATCACGCCCGCCAGCAGGAGGATCAGGCCGATGTACTCGACGGTCCCCTGGCCGTCGTCGGCCGCGAGGCGGCGGTGGGCTCTGCGGAAGGCGTGCCAGGCGGTGGCGTGGGCGAAACCCAGGACGGGGTACATGCGTCTCTCCAGGTGATGGCGATGAACGAGATCGACGCGCATGCTGGGCGGGAAGCGGTGACCGAACCACACGCGATCGTCACGAAACGCAGCAGCGCTGCCGCCGGGACCCGCTGGTATCGTCCGACGCGGCGCCGCGCAGGCGCCTTCTTCCTATGAAGGGTCCCTTCCGACGCAACCGTTCCGATCGGCGTCCGGCCGACGACCCGGGCCAGCAGCAGGACCCGCAGGCGACGATGATCGTCCCGCCGCCTGTCGCGCCCGGCGCCCCCGAGGCCACGCCCACGACCGTGGATCAGCCCACGGCGGTGGATCAGCCGCCCGTCGTCGAGCCGCCCGCGACCGTGGACCAGCCGACGGCCGTCCACCCGCCGCCCGAGGCGCTGCCCGCGGGCGTCGCGCCCGAGGACGTCGCGCCGAGCCGCCCGAGCTTCCGCGACCGCGCGCGGCTGCGCCGCCGCCTGCGCTACCTGCGCCGCGTCCGCGAGCTGGGCTTCCGCGACCTCGGCGGCCTGGCCTTCGACCTGCACCGCTTCCGCCGCCGCAACGACGAGCTGGTCCTCGGCAAGCTCGCCGCGTTGGACGCCGTCGACCGCGAGCTGCGCGCGATCGAGCGCGTGCTCGACGAGCGCCGCGACATCATCGAGCTGCGCGAGCCGGGCGTCGCCGCCTGCCCGCGCTGCGGCGCGCTGCACGGCTCCGACGCGCACTTCTGCCCCCAGTGCGGCACGCAGTTCTCCGGCCCGCGCGCCATCGGCGAGGTCGGCCCGGGCGCGACGTCCGGCCCCGAGGTCTCGCCCGCGCAGGAGTCGCTTCCGTTCAGCGGCGCCGAGCAGGTCGCGACGCCGGTCTCCGGGGCGCTCGCGGGCAACCCGCCGCCCCCGGCTCCGCCCGAGCCCGAGCCGGCCCCCACCGCCGCGCCCGAGGCAGGAGCGGAGGCCGCCCCCGCCGCCGAGCCCGGTCCAGGAGCCGCACCCGGGCCCGCCGAGGCCCCGGCCCCCACCGGCACCGAGCCCGCCGACCAGCAGCCCACCACCGTCCAGCCCTCGTCGGGCGTCGACCAGCCCACGCAGGCGTTCCCCGCCCTCGGCCCGGACGAGGACGGGTCGACCCTGACCAGCGGCGACCCGCTTGCGTCGCGCGAGCGGTCGGCGGAGTGAGCGGCCAGGATCCCCAGCAGGTCGCCGGGCCGACCCCGGTGCCGTTGCGCTGTCCGCGCTGCGGGTCCTACGTGGCGCCCGAGCAGGACTGGTGCCTGGAGTGCGGCGCCCCGGCTCGCACCCGCCTGGCGCCGACGCCGAACTGGCGCGCGCCGATCGCCCTCGTGGCGGTCGTCGTGCTGCTCGCCGGCGTGGCGCTCGCGTTCGCCTTCAGCTCGCTGACCAGCAGCGACGGCAACGTCAGCGCCGCCACGACCGCCCCGGCGCAGCCCAACGAGACCCAGACGCAGAACAGCGTCCCGGTCGCCCCGCCCACCGACGCGGGCTCCACCGCCGCTCCCGGCGACACCGCCTCCAGCGCCGCCCCCGCCGGGTAGCCCGGGCGGCACCATGGCCGATCCGCTCTATGACCGCATCGGCCGCACCTACGCCACCACCCGCGTCCCGGACCCGCGGTTGGCCGCGGCGATCCGCGCCGCGATCGGCGACGACGCGCGCACGCTGATCAACGTCGGGGCGGGCGCCGGCGCCTACGAGCCGACCGACCTCGAGGAGGTCGTCGCGGTCGAGCCCTCGCCGACGATGACCGCCCAGCGCCGGCTCCGCGGCGGCGGCGACGGCGGCGGCGCCGACGTGCGCGTCCTCCAGGCCACCGCCGAGCGCCTGCCGCTGGCCGACGACAGCGTCGACGTCGCGCTCGCGATCTTCAGCGACCACCACTGGCCCGACCGCGCCGCCGGGCTTCGGGAGCTGGCGCGCGTCGCCGCCCGGCGCGTGGTCCTCGTCAACTCCGAGCCCGACGCCGCCGACGCGTTCTGGCTCACCCGCGAGTACCTCCCGGGCTTCCTGGACCTGATCCCGGCGCGCTACCGCGACACGCCGGGCCTTTGGCGCCGCGAGTTGGTGGAGCTACTCGGGGGCGCGCCCGTGACGGTCGCCCCGCTCCTCGTCCCCCACGACTGCTCGGACGGCTTCTACGCCGCCTACTGGCGCCGCCCGGAGGCCTACCTGGACGCGGTCGTGCGCGACAACATCTCGGTCTTCCACCGGATCGAGCACCACGATGCGATCGCCCGCCTGGCCGACGACCTGCGGACCGGGGCCTGGCACGCGCGACACGAGCGGCTCCTCCAGCAGGACGCCCTCGACGTCGGGGTCCGGATCGTCGTCGCGGAGCTGTCGAGCTACTAGGCCCCCAGCAGCGCCGCGTGCCGCTCGCGGTACCGCTCGGCCAGCGGGTGCACACCGAGCGCCGGCGCGCTCACCGGCCCCTCCGCCGCCAGCGCCTCCAGCGTCGCCGTCATCCCTCGCGCCAGCGCGCCGAGGTCGTAGCCACCCTCCAGCACGACGCCCACGGGGATCCGCAGCTCGTCGGCCACGGCGCGCACCGACGTGGCCATCGTCCCGTAGCCGGCGTCGCTCACCTGGCCGTCGGCCAGCGGGTCGTCGCGGTGGGCGTCGAAGCCCGCCGAGATCAGGATCAGGCCCGGGTCGTAGGACCGCGCCAGCGGCACGACCACGTGCTCGACCAGCGAGCAGAAGACGTCGTCGCCCGCCCCCGGAGGCACCGGCAGGTTCACCGTGTACCCGTGTCCGGGACCGGCGCCGACATCGTCCGCCGCGCCCGTCCCCGGATAGAGCGGCGACTGGTGGATCGAGCAGAACAGCACGCCGTCGTCCTCCCAGAAGACGTCCTGCGTGCCGTTGCCGTGGTGGACGTCCCAGTCGAGGATCAGCACCCGCCGCACGCCGTGGGCGTCGCGCGCGTGCCGCGCCGCCACCGCGACGTTGTTGAACAGGCAGAAGCCCATCGAGCGCCGGATCTCGGCGTGGTGGCCGGGCGGGCGGTGCACGGAGACCGCCAGCCGCGGCGCGTCGACCGCGCCCGGCATCCCGATCAGCGTGTCGACGACCGCGCACGCGCCGCCCGCGCTGTGCAGCGCCGCCTCCCACGAGCCGGGCGACACCACCGTGTCGGCGTCGATCGCCCCGCCGCCCGCCGCGCACAGCTCCTGGATGCCGTTGATCAACCGTGCCGGGTGGACGGCCTCCAGCTGCGCGCGCGCCGCCGGCGGCGAGGAGCGCACGTCGAAGCCGAGCCACCCCCGGTCCTCGAGCGCGCGCTCGATCGCGACGATCCGCGCCGGCTGCTCGGGGTGCGGGCCCGGGTCGTGCTCGAGGGACGACGGGTGATGGAACAAGACGGGTGCGGCCATCGCGTCGGTACGGTACCCGCGTGCCGCAGCCCGAGCCCGCCGCCGCCATCGTCGACGCCGAGGTCGCGGTCGTCGGCGCGGGGGCCGCGGGCCTGTACGCCGCGCTGACCGCCGCCCGCGCGGGCGCGCGGGTCGCGCTCGTCTCCGCCACGCCGCTCGCGCAGACCGCGTCCTACTGGGCGCAGGGCGGGCTGGCCGCCGCGCTGGATCCGACCGACTCGCCGGACCTGCACCGCAAGGACACCGAGATCGCCGGCCGCGGGATCGTCCGGCGCAGCGCCGCGCAGCTGCTGTGCCGCGAGGCGCCGCGCGCGGTCCGCGAGCTGGAGGAGCTCGGCGTCGTCTTCGACCGCGACGAGACCGGCGGCCTCGGGCTCGGCCTCGAAGGCGGTCACTCCAAGCGCCGCGTCGTGCACGCGGGCGGCAGCGCGACCGGGCGCCGCGTCGTCCGCCAGCTCAGCGCCGTCGTCGTCGAGGAGCCGCGCATCGAGGTCCTCGAGCAGGCCCGCGCCGCCGCGCCATGGACGGTCGACGGCCGCTGCGTCGGCGTCGTCCTGGAGGACGGGCGCGCCGTCCGCGCCCGCGCGACGGTCCTGGCCACCGGCGGCGCCGCCGCGCTGTGGTCGCGCACGACCAACCCGCCCGGGTCGCTGGGGATCGGGCTGATGCTCGCCCACCGGGCGGGCGCCGCGCTGGCCGACCTGGAGTTCGTGCAGTTCCACCCGACCGCGGTCACGGGGATCCCCGGCCGCGAGGGCTTCCTGGTCACCGAGGCCATCCGCGGCGAGGGCGCGACGCTGCTGGACGCCGATCACGAGCGCTTCGTGGAGGAGCTGAAGCCGCGCGATGAGGTGGCGCTCGCGGTCTACAACACCATGAAGGCGCAGGGGACCACGCACGTGTGGCTGGACATGCGCCACGTGGACCCGCTGTCGTTCCCCAACGTCGTCGGCGCGCTGCGCGAGTCCGGCCTGGACCCGGCCACCGAGCTGGTCCCGGTCTCCCCCGCCTCGCACTTCTGCATGGGCGGCGTGGTCGTCGACCTCGACGGCGCCTCGACGGTCCCCGGGCTGTACGTCGTCGGCGAGACCGCGTGCACCGGCCTGCACGGCGCCAACCGACTCGCCTCCAACTCGCTGACCGAGTGCTTCGTGCAGGGCAAGCGCGCCGCGCTGGCCGGGCTGGACGAGCCGCGCCTGCACGTCGCGCCCGAGAACCCGCCCGCCGCGGAGCCGATCGCGCCGCCGTCGCAGGAGACGCGCGAGAACCTGTGGCGCCACGCGGGGTTGATCCGCGACGCCGAGGGCCTGGCGCGGCTGGCGGGCGATCCGCATCCACTGGCGCAGCTCGTCGCGGCATGTGCCACCCTGCGTCAGGAGAGCCGCGGCGCGCACGTGCGCAGCGACTTCCCGAAGACCGACCCCGCCCTCGACGGGCACCACGCGGTGGTGCGCAACGGCGGGGCCCCAGAGTTCGAGCGCTGGACCTAGCGCGGCCCCCGGTCGGCTGAACGCCGACACCCCCTTAACGCGAATTCAACAAACCGTGCGTTGGTGCTTCATGAGGCCGGGGCACGATGCGTGCGGTCGGGGAGCCAGCCAAACCAGGTCAAGGGGAGGTCAGCATGTACCAGTTCAGCAGGGCCATGTACCGGGAGCTCGCCCAGGACGTCGACACGACGGTCTGCGACGAGGCCCACCACCACGTGCTCCACGCGTGCGAGGCGAACATCGAGCGGCTGGTCGGCGACCGCCACTACTTCGCCCGGCCCGCGCGGACGCTCTTCAACGACATCCGCCGCTACTTCCCCATGAGCGCGCAGCCGCGCGCCTGGGCCGTCGTGCAGCGCTACGTCGCCGCCGCGGAGGACTGGATGGACTCGCTGCCGCAGAACGGCATCGACGTCAACGGCCAGCCGCTGCAGTGCCGCGCGACCACGCGCCGCGGCACCCCGTGCCAGCGCATGCCGCTGCCCCACAACGGCTACTGCCCGTCGCACCAGCACCTCGCCGAGACCGAGGAGCTCGACGACGTGCGCGAGGCGATCGCCGCCTGAGCCCCGCTCTTCAGGAGGAGCACGTCTCGGGCCCGCGCGCTTAGTAGCGTGCGGGCCCGATGCTGCTGGGGGTCGACGTCGGAGGGACCTTCACCGACGCGGTCCTCGTGGACGGCGGGCGGCTGATCACGGCCAAGGCGCCGACGACGCCCGACGACCAGTCGCGCGGCGTGCTGGAGGCGGTGGCCGCCGCGCTGGAGGCCGCCGAGCGCGGAGCCGGCGACGTCGAGGCGTTCGCGCACGGGATGACCGTGGCGACCAACGCGCTCTTGGAGGGCGTCGGCGCGCGCACCGTGCTGTGCGCGACCGAGGGCTTCGTGGATCTCGTCGAGCTGGGCCGCCAGGCGCGGCCGGAGCTGTACCGGCTGTGCGCCGCGGCGCCCGCGCCGCTCGTGCCGCCGCCGCGGCGGGTGGCGGTGCCGGAGCGGATGGGGCCCGAAGGCGTGTTGATGGCCTTGACCGACGACGCGGCGCGCGCGGTGGCGGAGCGGGTGGCCGCCCTGGAGCCCGAGGCCGTCGCGGTCGTGCTGTTGCACGCCTACCGCCACCCGGAGCACGAGCGGCGGCTGGGCGCCGCCCTGCGCGAGCGCCTCGGAGACGGCGTCCACGTCTCGCTGTCGCACGAGGTCACCGCGACCTTCCGCGAGTACGAGCGCGCGGCGACGACCGAGGTCGACGCCGCGTTGTCACCGCTGTTGCGCTCGTACCTGTCGCGGTTGGTCGACGGCGCGCGGGATGCCGGCCTGGCCGAGCCGACGATCATGCAGTCGAGCGGCGGGCTGACGTCGGCGTCGCACGCGGCCTCGCACGCCGCGTTGACCGTGCTGAGCGGTCCGGCGGGTGGCGCGGCCGCGGCGGCGCTGCTGGCCGAGCGCCTGGGCGAGCCCGACCTGCTGTGCTTTGACATGGGCGGCACGTCGTGCGACGTCTGCGTGGTCGAGGGCGGGCGCGTGCGCGTCGCCGGAACCCACCCGCCCCGCGAGGTCGGCGGACGCCCGCTGGCGCTGCCGATGGTGGACATCCACACGGTCGGTGCGGGCGGCGGGTCGATCGCCTGGCGCGACACGGGCGGCGCCCTGCGCGTCGGCCCTCGCTCGGCGGGCGCGGTGCCGGGGCCGGCGGCGTACGGGCGCGGCGGCGAGGAGCCGACGGTGACCGACGCCAACGTCGTGCTGGGACATCTCGACGTGGAGCGCCCGCTGGCGGGCGGGGTGCGGCTGGACGCCGAGGCGGCGCACGCCGCGGTGCGGCGCCTGGCGGACGACCTGGGGCTCTCGGACGCGCGCGCGTGCGCGGAGGGCATCGTGCGGATCGCCAACACCGAGATGGTCCGGGCGCTGCGCGTGGTGACCGTCGAACGCGGGATCGACCCGCGGCGGTTCGCGCTGCTGGCCTTCGGCGGTGCCGGGCCGCTGCACGCCGCGGCGATCGCCGACGAGCTGGGGATCGCCCGGATCGTCGTGCCGCGCGCGGCGGGCGTGCTCAGCGCGCTCGGCCTCGCGGCGGCCGAGCGGCGGCGCGACCACGCGGAGTCGGTCTTGCTGCGCGGCGACGCGATCGCCGACGCGGCGCTGCGCGAGCTGGCGGGCGACGCCGACGAGGTGACCTGGGACGCCCGCTACGTCGGGCAGTCGCACGAGCTGTCGCTGCGGGACGTCCAGCCGCGCGCCGACGCGCTGCGCCGCGCGCTGGCCGAGGCCCATCGCGAGCGCTACGGCTACGCCGACGACGACGCCGAGGTCGAGCTGGTGACCGTCCGGACCGCGCGCGTCGAGCCCGGGCCGACGGTGGCCTGGCGGGGCGAGGCGTCCGCGGCGTTCGGCGGCCCCCGGCGCGTGGACCTGCCCGAGTCCACGCTGGTCGTCCCCGCGGGCTGGACCGGCGCGACCGACGCCACCGGGACGGTGATCCTGACCCGTGCTTGACCCGATCGCCCTGCAGGTCGCCACCGGCGCGCTGCGCGCCGCGTGCGAGGAGATGGGCGCGGTGCTCATCCGCAGCGCGCACTCGGCCAACATCAAGGAGCGCCGCGACTGCTCGACCGCGCTGTTCGACGCGCGCGGCGAGATGGTCATGCAGGCCGAGCACATCCCGGTCCACCTCGGCGCGATGCCCGCGTCGGTGGCGGCGGTGCTGGACTTCGACCACTCCGACGGCGCGTCGTGGGTGCTCAACGACCCGTACGCGGGCGGGACGCACCTGCCGGACATCACGGTGGTGACGCCGGTCCTGGACGGGTCCTCGGAGCTGTTGGGGTTCTCGGCCTCGCGCGCGCACCACGCCGACGTCGGCGGGCGCGTCCCGGGCTCGATGCCGTTCGACTCGCGCACGCTGGACGAGGAGGGCGTCGTGATCGCGCCGCGCGTCCTGGACGCCGCGGCGATCGACGAGCTGTCGGCGCGCATGCGCCAGCCCGAGGAGCGCCGCGCGGACCTGCGGGCGCAGCTGGCGGCGAACGCGCTGGGCGCGCGGCGCGTCCGGGAGCTGGCGAAGCGGCTCGGGGTCGACGGCCTGCGCGACGCGTTCGCGTCGGTGCTGGACTACGCCGAGCGCCGCACGCGCGCGTGCCTGGCCGAGCTGCCGGACGGCACGCGGCACGCGGTGGACGTCCTCGAAGGCGTCGACGGCGACCTCGAGCTGCGCGTCGCGGCCACCGTGGACGGCGACCGCCTGGTGCTGGACTTCCGCGGCAGCGCCGCGCAGGACCCGGGGAACCTGAACTGCCCGGTCGCGGTGACGCGCAGCGCCTGCCTCTTCGCGGTGCGCGTGCTGACCGACGCCGACATCCCGCCCAGCGCGGGCGCCCACCGGCCGGTCGAGGTGATCACCGACCCGGGGTCGCTGCTCGACGCGCGGGCGCCGGCGGCGGTCGCGGCGGGCAACGTCGAGACGTCGTCGCGCGTCGCCGACCTCGTGCTGGCGGCCTTCGGGCGCGCGTGCGGCCAGGGCACGATGAACAACCTGACGCTCGGCGACGACGCGTTCTCCTACTACGAGACGCTCGGCGGCGGCCAGGGCGCGTGCCCGGACGCCGACGGGCCGTCCGCCGTCCACGTCGCGATGTCCAACACCTTGAACACGCCGGTCGAGGCGCTGGAGCTGGAGTTCCCGCTGCGCGTCGTGCGCTACGCGGTGCGGCGCGGGTCCGGCGGCGACGGCGCGTTCCGCGGCGGCGACGGCGTCGTCCGCGAGGTGCAGGCGCTGACCGACATGTCGTTCTCGCTCATCACCGAGCGCCGCCGGCACGCGCCGCCGGGCGCGGCGGGCGGCGAGGACGGCGCACGCGGGCGCAACCTGCTCGACGACGAGGAGCTGCCCGCCAAGGCCGGCGGGACGCTGCGCGCCGGGCAGCGGCTGCGGCTGGAGACGCCGGGCGGCGGCGGGCACGGCGCGCCGGGCGGTTCCGGCTCAGGCCCCGCGTCGTAGCGCGGCGGCGCGGTGCGCGCGCGGCTCGGCGCGCGCACCGCGCTCAGCCGAGCGCGACGACGGTCCCGCCGCGCGCGCTCGCGCGGGCGGCCTCGAGCACGTCGAGGACGGCGATCGCGTCGGCCGCGGGCACGGGCGGCGGCGCGCCCTCGCGGATCGCGTCGCGGACGCCCGCGTAGAACGCGGGCCAGTCGCCGCGCTCCATCGCGAGGCGCTCGGAGGTGCCGGAGCCGTCGTGGAACGTCGCGGCGTCCCCGGGGGCGCGGTGGCCGAACGCCGGGTCGTCCGGCCGCATGCCCGCCCGCAGCTGCGACTCCTGGGGGTCCAGGCCGGAGACGACGTAGGCGCCCTCGGTGCCCAGCGCGCGGAAGCGCGGCGGCCCGTCGGCCGCGTGGACGCCGGCGTGCAGATGGGAGCGCGCGCCCGTGGCATGCGTCAGCGAGAGGAATACCTCATCCTCGACCTGAGCCTTAGGTCTGGTGGTGTCCAGCTCCGCGTAGACGTGCGAGACCGGCCCCAGCAGCTGGATCGCTTGGTCGACGAGGTGGCTGCCGAGGTCGAGCAGCAGGCCGCCGCCGTCGGCGGGGTCGGCGTTCTCGCGCCACGCGTTGGCCTTGGGCTCGGGGCGCCAGCGATCGAAGCGCGAGACGAGCGTGAGGACGTCGCCGAGGCGTCCCGCGGCGACCTCGCGGCGCAGCGTCAGGAAGTCGTCGTCCCAGCGGCGGTTGTGGAAGGCGGCGAGGACGACACCGCGCTCGGTGGCGCGCGCGTCGAGCTTCCGCGCCTGGGCGGCGGTGACCGCCAGCGGCTTGTCGACCACGACGTGCCTGCCGGCGTCGATCGCCTGGGCGGCCAGCTCGGCGTGGAAGCGGTTCGGGGAGGCGATGACGACCAGGTCGGCGTCGACCAGCGCGTCGTCGAGGCGGTCCACCGCGCGCGCGTCCGGGTGCTCGTCGGCGAGCGCCGCGCGCTTGTCCGGGTCGTTGGTGACGACCGCCGCCACCTCGAGGCCGTCGGTCGCGCCGACCAGCGCCGCGTGGAAGACCCGGCCGGCCAGGCCGTACCCGGCGATCGCGACGCGAAGGGACCCGTCAGCAGGCGAAAGCGACATCGCGCAGGGACGCTAGCGGGCGGCTCCGTCGACCGCCGTTCGTGGCGCGCGAGGCGAGTAAGGGGTCGTTCGAGCGCCCTCGGCGGCCCGAGTAAGGGGTCCCCTCGGCGAATGTCCGGCGGGAGGTAAGGGGTCGACCCTCAGGAGTAAGGGGTCAACCCGCCGAGGTCGCTCCATCCGCCCGATGTGGCGCGGCCGCCTCAGGCGCAAGATGCTGTCCATGCTCCTCCTCCTCTCCCAGCCTCTCGCCGCCGTCCGCGACGAGGACGCCTCTCGCGCCGGTCACCGGACCCGACATCAGCCGCGCATCCCTCAGCGCGCGGCTCTCCTCGGTCGGGTCCGTGGCCGGCGCGGCGCGCGTCCGCGCGTCGCGGCGCACGCGTAGCTCCCCAACCACGACGCCGCCACCTCGGACTTGCCGCGGAAGACCATCGACCTGACCGCCCGGCGCCGGTTGCGCCAACATGGGCCGGGCATGCCGGCCCGGGTCACCAGCGACGCCTTCATCGGGCGGCGCCACGAGCTCGCCCAGCTGGGGGCCGCCCTCGCGGCGGCCACCGGCGGCGGTCCGTCGGCGAGCTGTTGCCGGGCGGCGCTGATCTTCGTCGCGGGCGAGTCCGGGGTCGGCAAGAGCCGCCTGACCGACCACTTCGCCGAGCGGGCCAAGGCCCAGGGCGTCCGGGTGCTCTGGGGCGACTGCATCGACCTGGGCGAGAGCGAGCTCCCCTATGCGCCGATCGTCTCGGCGCTGCGCTCTCTGGCCCGGCAAAGCCACCCGGTCTTCGACGCGCTCGGCCCCGCGCGTGCGGAGCTGGCCCGGTTGCTGCCCGAGCTCGGCGCCCCCGGCGATCTCCTCGTGGAGCCCTTCGCGGGCTCCGCGCAGGGTCGCCTGTTCGAGCTGTTGTTGGTGTTGTTCGAGCGCCTCTCCGAGGAGGCGCCGGTCCTGCTGGTCATCGACGACCTGCACTGGGCGGACCGCTCCACGCGCGACTTCCTCGCGTTCCTCGCGCGCAACGTCTGCTCGCAGCGGCTGCTGGTGGTGTCGACGTTCCGCGTCGACGAGCTGCACCGGCGCCATCCGCTGCGCCCGTTCCTCGCCGAGATCGAGCGCACCGAGCGCGCGTCGCGGCTGCCGGTCGAGCGCTTCTCGCGCAAGGAGGTCGGCGCCCAGCTGGCGTCGATCCTCGGCTCGCGGCCCGACCCCGAGCTGCTGGACCGCGTCTTCGCGCGGTCGGAGGGCAACCCGCTCTACGCCGAGGAGATCCTGGCCGCCGAGCGCGAGGGCGACGGCACGCTGCCCGAGTCGCTGCGCGACGCGCTGATGCTGCGGGTCGAGGCCCTCGGCGAGATGACGCAGGAGGCGCTGCGGTGGGTGTCGGCCGCGCACCGCATCGAGCACGACGTGCTCGAGGAGGCCTCGCGGCTCGATCCGCGGGCGCTGCGCGACGCGCTGCGCGAGGCGGTCGCCCACCACGTGCTGGTCACGCAGGCCGACGGCCGCATCGCGTTCCGGCACGCGCTGCTGCGCGAGGCCGTCCACGACGACCTGCTGCCGGGCGAGCACGCCGACATGCACCTGCGCCTGGCGCGCGTGCTGGAGGGCCGCGTCACCTCGGAGGCGTGCATCCCGCTGGACCGCGCCGCCGAGATCGCCCACCACTTCGACCTCGCCGCCGACCAGCCGGCCGCGCTGCGCACGATGGTCCGCGCGGGCAAGACCGCCTCGCGCGTGCACGCCGACGCCGAGGCCGCCGCGTTCTTCGAGCGCGCGCTGGAGCTCTGGGATCGCGTCGACCAGCCCGAGACGCTCGCGGGCTGCGACCACGTCCAGCTGCTCAAGCTCGCCGCGGTCCACCACCAGTTCGACCACGGCCGCTCGATCGTGCTGCTCAAGCGCGCGCTGCACGGGCTCGACCAGGAGGCCGAGCCCGAGCGCGCGGCGCTGCTGCTCGAGCGCCTCGGCAAGGCGCGATGGTCGCAGGGCAAGGGCCAGATCGCGCTGGAGGCGTGGGACGCCGCGCTCGCGCTGCTGCCGGTCTCGCCGCCGAGCAAGGCGCGAGCGCAGCTGCTGGCCGCCAAGGCCGGCGGGCTGATGCTCTGGGGCCGCTACGCCGACGCGCGCGCGATGGCCGACGAGGCCTTGGAGGTCGCCGACGCCGTCGGCGCCCGCGGCGTGTGGATCCACGCGCTCAACACCAAGGGCGTGTCGCTGCGCGGCGGCGGCCAGACCGAGCGCGGGCTGGCGACGCTGCGCCAGGCGATGGAGATGGCGCGCGAGGACGGCAACGTCGACCAGCTGCTACGCGCCTACCTGAACCTCTCCGACGCGATGCACCTGACGGGCGACACCTACGGGTCGCGCGACCTGCTCATCCAGGGTCGGCGCGAGGTCCGGACGCTCGGGCGCCACGCGAAGTGGCTGGCGATCCAGCAGGCCGAGATCGCCTACGACCTGGGCGCCTGGGAGGAGGCCGAGCAGCTGGCCTCCGACGAGCTGGGCCGCGGCATCCAGGGGATGACGAAGGTCTTCTTCGAGCTGACGCGGGCGTCGCTGGCGCTCGCGCGCGGCGCGCACGACGAGGCGCGCGGGCGGCTGGAGGAGGCGCGCGAGCTGGTCGCGCGCTCCTACGAGCCGCAGTGGCACGCGCCGATCACCGCGATGCTCGCGGGCCTGGAGCGGCGCGAGCGCAACCTGGACGCGGCGCGCGCCGCGATCCGGACCGGCCTGGAGCGCCTCGCGACGACCGAGGCGATGGACGACGGCGCGCGGTTGGCGCGGATCTTCAGCGCGGCGGCGGGCGTCGAGGCCGACGCCGCCCAGCAGGCCCGCGACCTCGGCCGCCCCGAGGACGAGGCCACCGCGATCGCCGCGGCACGCGACTACGCCGCCCAGGCGCGCGAGGCGGCGGCGCAGTCCTTCGCGGCCGCGATGCCCGAGGCGGCGGCGATGGTGCTCGTCGCCGACGCCGAGACGTCCGCGGCCGAGGGCGACCCGGATCCCGCCCGCTGGGCCGCGGCCGCCGAGGCCTGGGCCGCGATGCCGCGTCCGTTCCGCTTCGCCCGCTGCCGCTGGCGCGAGGCCGAGGCGCACCTGACCCGCGGCGATCGCGCCGCCGCCGAGACGGCCGCCGCCGACGCGCTGGCGCTCGCCACCCGCCTGCGGGCCCGCTGGCTCGTCGACGAGCTGCGCGCGCTCGCCCGCCGCGGCCGCCTGCGGATCGACGTCTCGGGACGACGCGGGTCCGACGGCGCCGCCGCGCCCACGCTCTCCCCCACGGCCGCGGCGCTGCTCGCCGCGCTGCCCACGCCGTCCGCGCCCGCCCGCCTGGGGACCGCCGCGCCCACGGCCGCCGGGGGCGCGGTCGCCGCCGACGGCCCCAACGCCGCCGCGCTCGCCGAGCTGGCCGGGCTCGCCGTCCCGCCCGCCGCGGCCCCCGGCACCACCGGCGTGCCGGTCGCGGGCCAGGGCGCCGGCGCCGGCGCCGCCGCCGCGTCCGGAACCCCGGCGGCCGCCGGCCACGCCTCCCCGACCGCCGCCGACGCCGACGAGCCACGTGACCACCTCGCCGACCTCGGCCTCACGCCGCGCGAGCGCGACGTCCTCGCGCTCGTCGCCGAGGGCCGCACGAACCGCCAGATCGGCGAGGAGCTGTTCATGGCCGAGAAGACCGCCTCGGTCCACGTCTCCCGCATTCTCGCCAAGCTCGACGTCCGCTCCCGCACCGAGGCCGCCGCCGTCGCCCACCGCCTCGGCCTCGAGTCCCCCGACGACGGCGCGACGCCCGCGGTCGCCTAGCTCCGCGCCCCTCGCCGCACCTCCCGCCCGGCGTCGGCCCCCTTGCCCCCGCCTCGTGTCTCCACGGGGCCCCGCCCCGAGCGCCTCGCCCCGCACGCCGCACACGATCCGCGTCCCGCCGACCGCGCCCGCTAGGTTGGCCGCCATGACCACCGTCGGCTTCCTGGGACTCGGCATCATGGGCTCGCGGATGGCCGCGAACCTGCAGCGCAAGGGGTTCGAGGTCGTCGCGTGGACCCGCACGCCCGGCAAGGCCGAGCGGTGGGCGGCCGACCATCCGGGCGCCCGCGCGGCGGCGACGCCGAAGGAGGCCGCCGCCGGCGCCGACCTCGTCGTCTCGATGGTCGTCGACGGCGCGCAGGTCGATGCGATCCTGCTCGACGCCGAGCACGGCGCGGTCAACGGCGCGGACGCCGGCACGCTCTTCGTCGACATGTCCACGATCGCGCCCGCCGACGCGCGCCGCATCGGCACCACGCTGCGCGACCGAGGCCACGGCTTCGTCGACGCGCCGGTCACCGGCAGCTCGCCGCGCGCCGAGGACGGCACGCTGACGATCATGGCCGGCGGCGCCGCCGAGGACGTCGCGCGCGCCCGCCCCGCCCTGGACGCGATGGGCTCCACGATCGTCCACGTCGGCGAGCTCGGCCACGGCCAGATCATCAAGCTCATCAACAACGCGGTCGCCGCGGCCAACGCCTCCACGCTCGCCCAGGCGCTCGTGATGGGCGCCGGAACCGGCGTCGATCTCGAGGCGCTGACGCGGATCCTGTCAGCCGGCAGCGGGAACTCGACGATGGTCGGACTCAAAGCGGAACCGATGCGTCAGCACGATTACGCCACGTTGTTCAAGACCGAGCACATGCTGAAGGACGTCCGCCTCTGCATCGAGGAGGCCCAACGCGCCGGAATTCCGTTTCCCGCTGCAAATCAGGCCCGCGACGCGCTCACCGCCGCGGTCGGCCGCGGGTTCGCCGACCAGGACTTCGCGTCGATCGTCGAGGCCTACGAGGGCCTCGCGGGCCTGCGCATCGGCGACGACTGACCGTATGCAGACGCTCGCCATGAGCGTTTACGCGCCAGGTTACGTCTGTGTGAAAGGCGGAATTAGCAGGACGATTTTGGGATCTTCACATCCCATGCCACAATCGACGTCCTTCCCGTAGCGCGACACCGGGTACCGGTTGTTGCGCAATCGCGTTCCGGACGGTTCCCCGCTGGGCGCGACGGGATTCTCTGTCGTCATTTACCTCTGAAACCCCCTCTATGCCTATTGCGATCAAGGAATGGGCGGTCACTGTCCGCGCCCTTGCCGAAGGTGAGCAGCTCGTCACCCTCCGCAAGGGCGGCATCGGTGAGCCGAGCCGGAACTTCACGCTCGAGCACGACCGTTTTTTCCTCTACCCGACCTTTGACCACCAGCGCTACGACCTGGTGCGTGACTCGCACCAGCCGGAGCTCCGCCGAGCCCTCGAAGAGGGCGTATGGCCGGATGGCGAGCCGCCGCTTCACGCGCTGACTCGCGATGGTGGCATCGGCCAGCCGGACCGCGTGCGGATCCGTGCCTGGGCGGAGGTCGCCGAGTCCTGGACGATCACGGACCCCCGCACGGTCTGTGAGCTGTCCCCCTACTACGTGTGGACCACCGACTACGCCGAGAAGCGCCTCGCTTGGAAGCGTCGTCATCCGCTGCACGTCGTCCTGCTCCGGACCTACCGGATCCCGCGCCCCGTCACGGTGCGCGTCAAGGACGAGTTCGGCGGCTGTCGCTCGTGGCTCGAGATCACGCGCGACCTGCCCTTCGAGGGCACCCCGGTGCTGTCGGACGACGAGTTCGACCGCGCTCGCGAGCAGATCGCCGAGATCTGCGACGCGCGCGTCCCGGCGTTGGTCTAGCCGGTTGCAGCACCCTGAAGAAGATGTGATCACGGAGCGGCGGCGAGCGCAGGACTGGGTCGCCGCCGCTTCGCGTGTTCTGGTCGTCGGCATCGGCGGAGGCGGCGACGTCGCCGGCGCACTGGCCGCGGCCGAGGCCGCCCGCGCGCTCGGCACCGACGCGATCGTCGGCGGCCTCACCTGGGAGCGCCGCCCCGTCGACCCGCTGCCCGGCCCGCGCCGGCTGGACGAGATCGACGGCCTCGTGCGAACGCTGGGGGACGCGGTCGCGATCGCCGGACCCGACACCACCGGCCCCGGTGGCTTCCGCTTCTGCGAGGCCGACATGTCGCGCTTCCTCGACGGCGCGCCCGTGCTCCTCGTCGACCCCCACCCCGGCCCGCACGCCATCGCCGCCGGGCTGGACGCGGCGGCCCGCCACCTCGACTGCGACCTCGTCCTGCTGCTCGACGTCGGCGGCGACGTCCTCGCCCACGGCCACGAGCCCGGCCTCGCCAGCCCGCTGGCCGACGCGACCGTCCTGGCCGCCGCCCTCCGCCTGCGGACCCCGAGCATCGGCGTCGTCTTCGGCACCGGCTGCGACGGCGAGCTGACGCCCGAGGAGGTCGCGGAGCGCCTCGCCGAGGTCACCCAGGCCGGCGGCGACCTCGGGGACCTGCCGCTCCCGGCCGCCGCCCTCGACCGCGTCGAGGCCTCGCTCCGGCACGTCACGACCGAGGCCTCCGCGATGGCCGTCCGCTGCGCCCGCGGCGAGACCGGCCGCGTCCCGATCCGCAACGGCCGGCGCACCGTCCCGCTCACGCCCGCCGGCGGACGGCTCATCTGCTTCGACCCGACCGTCGCCATCGGCTCGGCCGCCCGCCTGGCCAAGGCCGTCGCCGACGCCACCTCCCTGGAGGACGCCCAGCGCATCCTCACCGCGCTGGACGTCCGCACCGAGCTGGACTACGAGCGCGAGGCCGCCGCCGCGCCGCCGCCCGCCGCCGCGCCGTAACCGGCGCACGCCCGTCCAGGAACCGCTAGTTTCCTCACCCAAGGGTCGGGTCGGTCCACCCTGGGAGAAGCTGCATGCGAGGTCCAAAGGTCGCCGCAGGGGTCGTGGCCGCCGTCCTGACGTTCGCCGCCGGAGCGCCCGCGGCGAGCCACGCCGCCGTGCCCGTCCCGCCCTACGGGACCAACGACGAGAGCGACGGCGGGTTCCGCGACATCCTGCCGCCGGGCACCAACGGCCTGGCCAACCTCGTCCAGCTCGGCTCGTTCCTGACGACCGGCCAGCGGCCGGCGCACAACGACGACCAGCTCGGCATGTACGCCAACCTCGTCCGCGCGACGCCCGGGCTGACCTACAACAAGCTCGGCAACTACTTCAAGGACTCCACGTTCGGCGTCCGGCCCAACGACATCGCGTCCAGCGTCTCGCCGCGCGACGACGTGACGATCGCCCGCGACAAGCAGTACGGCGTCCCCCACATCTACGCGTCCACGCGCGGCGGCGCGATGTTCGGCGCCGGCTACGCGGCCGCCCAGGACCGCCTGTTCTTCATCGACGTGCTGCGCCACCTCGGCCGCGCCGAGCTGTCGTCCTTCGCCGGCGGCGCGCCCGGCAACCGCGCGATGGACCAGGAGCAGTGGTCGCTGGCGCCCTACACCGAGGACGACCTCCAGCGCCAGATCGACCAGTTCGACGACCTCTACGGCGCCGAGGGCGTCCAGCTCCAGCACGACCTCGACGACTACGTCGCGGGCATCAACGCCTACATCTCAGAGGCCAAGCTCGACCCCACCAAGATGCCGGGCGAGTACGCGGCGACCAACCACCCGCTCGGCCCCGACCCGTGGAAGGGCACCGACATCATCGCCACCGCGTCGCTGGTCGGCGCGATCTTCGGCAAGGGCGGAGGCCAGGAGCTGGGCATGGCGCAGTTCCTCCAGCGCCTGCAGGACCGCTTCGGCGACGCCGACGGCCGCAAGCTCTGGTCCCAGCTCGCCGCCTTCGACGACCCCGACGCGCCGACGACCGTCAAGGACGCCTCGTTCCCCTACCAGACACCGCCGAGCAAGCCGGCCAAGGGCGCCGAGGCGCTGCCCGACGAGGGCTCGCTGAAGGTCGAGCCGCTCGTCGTCGGCGGGACGGACTCGGGCGCGGCCACGAGCGACAGCGGCGACGGCACGGCCGACGGCGGCTCCGCGAGCGATCCGGCCGCGAGCGCGACCGGCGCGGTCCAGGGCCTCCTGGGCGGCGTCACCTCCACGGTCACCGGCACCCTGAACGGCCTGGCGACGGGCGACCCCGCGACCGCCGTCAACGCCGCGGTCTCCGGCCTCGCCCAGACCGTCGGCTCGCTCGGCGACGGCCTGCTCGCGCTGCCCAAGGCCCAGTCCAACGCGCTGCTCGTCAGCGCCGCCAAGTCGAAGTCCGGCCACCCGCTGGCGGTCTTCGGCCCGCAGGTCGGCTACTTCTCGCCGCAGATCCTGATGGAGGAGGACATCCACGCGCCGACCGTCGACGCGCGCGGCGCCGCCTTCGCCGGCGTCAACCTGTTCGTCGAGCTCGGCCACGGCCGCGACTACGCGTGGTCGGCGACCTCCGCCGGCCAGGACATCATCGACACGTTCGCGGTGCCGACCTGCCAGGACGACGCCCACTACGAGTTCCGCGGCCAGTGCCTCCCGGTCGAGGTCCTGGACCGCAAGAACGCCTGGCTGCCGAACCTCGCCGACCAGACCGCGCCCGGCACCCAGACGCTGCGGGTCCTGCGCACCAAGCTCGGGCTCGTCCGGGCACGCGGGACCGTCAACGGCAGGCCCGTGCTCTTCACGAGCCTGCGGTCCACCTACATGCACGAGGTCGACTCGGCCCGCGGGTTCAGCGACTTCAACAACCCCAACAAGATGAAGTCTTCCAAGGACTTCATGAAGGCCGCCGACAAGGTCGGCTACACGTTCAACTGGCTCTACGCCGACGACAAGGACATCGCCTACTACAACTCGGGCGCCAACCCGGTCCGGGCCGCCGGCACCACCGGCCAGCTGCCGATGAGCGCCGACAAGACGTGGAAGGGCTGGAACCCCGACACCAACGTGGCCGACTACACGCCGCCGTCCCAGCATCCGCAGGTCGTCGACCAGGACTGGATCACGTCCTGGAACAACAAGCAGGCCAAGGGCTTCGCGGGCGCGGACTCCAACCTGTTCAGCTCGGTCTTCCGCTCGCAGATGCTCGACCGCCAGATCGAGAAGCGCCTGCCGGACAAGACCAGCAAGATCGACCTCCCGGGCCTGGTCGACGCGATGGAGGAGGCCGGCACGACCGACCTGCGCGGCCAGGAGGACCTGCCGCTCGCGCTGAAGGTCATCGGCAACCCGAGCGACCCGGACCTCAAGCAGGCCGTCGAGACGCTCAAGTCCTGGATCAAGGACGGCACGCAGCGCCGCGACAAGGACAACAACGGCGCCTACGAGCACAGCGACGCGATCCGGATCATGGACGCCTGGTGGCCGCTGTGGATGAAGGCCGAGTTCCAGCCGACGCTGGGGACGACGATCTTCGACACGCTCCCCCACGGCCAGGACAACGCCCCCAACAACCACGGCGACCACCTCGGCTCCGCCTTCCAGGAGGGCTGGTACGGCTACGCCAAGAAGGACCTCAACACGGTCCTCGGCAACAAGGTCAAGGAGCCCTACGCCCGCACGTTCTGCGGCAAGGGCGACCTCACCGCCTGCCGGACCGCGCTGCGCCAGTCGCTGAAGGCGGCGATCAAGGTCCCGGCGAGCACGCTCTACTCCGGCGACGCGACCTGCCAGAAGGCCAAGCGCGACGGCGACCAGACGTGCTTCGACGCGATCTCGTTCCGCGCGCTGGGCGGCATCACGCAGCCGCTCATCCCCTGGATCAACCGCCCGACCTACCAGCAGGCGGTCGAGATCAAGGGCCACCGGCCGCGCTAAGACGCGCGGCCGGCCCCGGCCCAAGGCCTACGCCTTGAGCTGCGCCCAGGCCTCCGGGTTGGCCTCGAGCCAGTCCCGGAGGCCGACGGGCGCGTGGCCCGTCAGCGTCGACACGGCGTCCGACACCACGTCCATCTCGCCGGTGCCGATCGCGACGTAGGACGTCACCCAGCCGTCGAGCTCCCAGTCCGGGCGGTCCAGCGGGTAGCGCGCCTCGTAGGCGCCCTGGACGGTCTGGTTCTTGAAGGTGATCTCGCGGCCGGTCACGGCCGAGAGCTGCTCGGCCGCCCACGTCAGCGTGTGCGCCTCCGGGCCGGTCAGGTCATACACCTTGCCATCGTGGGCGCCCGGATCGGCGAGCACGGCGGCCGCCGCGTCGGCGACGTCGTCGCGCGCCACCCAGGCGCAACGGCCCTCGCCCGCGGGCCCGCGGATGACGCCGTCCTCGCCGACCAGCAGCGGCAGGAAGTCCAGGTACTGCGAGTCGCGCAGGAACGTCCAGGCCATGCCGCTCTCGCGGATCAGCTGCTCGGTCGCGTAGTGGTCCTGGGCGAACGTGAACGACGCGTCGGGGTCGGCGCCCAAGAACGACGTGTAGACGATGCGCGCCACGCCCGCGTCGGCCGCCGCCCGGATCGCGTGCGCGTGGTCGACCACGCGCTGCTCGCCCTCGGCCGCCGACACCAGCAGCAGCGTCTCGCAGCCGCCGAGCGCCTCGGTCAGCGCGGCCTGGTCGCGGTAGCCGTCGCGGCCCATCTGCACCGCCTCCAGCCCCGCGATCGCCGGCACCCGCGACAGGTCGCGCGCGACCCCGCGGAAGCGCACGCCGCGCGCCTCCAGACGCGCCGCGACACGCCCGCCGATGCCCCCGGTGACGCCCGTCACCGCGATCAACCCGCCACCCTCGCTCAAACCAGAAGCTCCGTCCCGATCCACGCCACGAGCGCGACCAGCACGAGCGCGCTCAACAACCCCACCAACAACCGACCCGGCACGACGATCGGACGCTGCGACGCCGCCGCCCCCGGCAGCAGCTCCGCCTGCAGCAGCACGTCGCGCGCCACGTCCACGCCCGACCGCGGCACCAGCACGTCCCGCCGCCCGGCCGCCAGCAGGTCCGGCACGTCGAAGCCCGCCGACCGGCGCACCATCGACGGCACGCCCTCCTCCAGCAGCAGCCCCTGGATCATCTCGGCCTCGGCCTGATGGCCGGCGGAGACGACCTTCACCAACGGTCCCTCCGACAGCTGCGGCTTGATCTTGCGGGCGCGCTCGTGGCGGTCGGAGACGGCCAGGTCGTGGTCGCGCGGCAGGCGCGCGTCGACCAGCGGCAGGCCGCAGTCACGGCAGAACCGCTCCTCGGCCGGATGAGGCGTGGCGCACGACGGGCAGATGACCCGGTCAGACCCCGGCATCCGCCGTGACCTCGACCTCGGTCTCGGTGACCGTGCCGTCCGGGTCGATGCGCCAGTTGCGCGCCTCGGGCTCCTCGCCGGCGGTCCCGATGATGAGCCACTCGACCCCGGGCCAGTTGACCGCGAAGTTGATGTCGGTCTGCGACGGCCGCGGCGCGGACCGCGTGTGCGAGTGGTAGATGATCGCCTGGTGGCCGTCCTCGTCGGCGTCGGCCAGCTTCAGGAGGTCGCGCGGCCCGATCTCGAACCGGAACGGGCTCGGGGTCGTGTTCCGCACCGGCACGACCTCGAAGGCCACGCCGTCGCGCAGCCAGACGAAGCCGCAGCACTCGTTGGGCGCCTCACGCACCGCGTGATCGACGACCTGCTGCAGCAACTCCCGGGCGATCCTCATGGGACCGCCAAGGATAGTGCGACAGGCCTCGCCCTCCGGGCGAGCACCTGCCAGGGAACCTCGCCCGCGGGCGAGCGTTCCCCTACTCGCTCTTGATGGCGGGCTTCTCTTCCTCGTCGCCGACGCCGTTGAGCGAGTCCTTGAACTCGCGCATCCCCTTCCCCATCGCGCGGCCCGCCTCGGGCAGCTTCTTGGGGCCGAGGACGATGAGCGCGATCACGAGGATCACGACCAGTTCAGGAAAACCAACACCGGGCATGGGTCACATTCTCGCAGACGGCGCGTTGTCGGTGGGTTGGATCTGTGGCCGAGCCTGGATCGGCGCCTACCACCAGACGGTGGAGTCGAGGTTCTCGATCTCGTCCACCGGCAGCGTGTAGATCCCGGACGACAGGTACTTCCAGCCGTCGTCGCAGACGATGAAGACCACGTTGCCCTCGTCCAGCTCGTTGGCGATGCGCACCGCGATCGAGGCGATCGCGCCCGACGACACGCCGGCGAAGATCCCCTCCTCGTCCAGCAGCTTGCGCGTCCAGATGATCGCGTCGCGGTTCGTGACGAAGATCTTCCGGTCCAGCACCGAGAGGTCGATGATCGGCGGGATGAAGCCGTCGTCCAGCGAGCGCAGGCCCTGGACGGGCTCGCCCTGCATGGGCTCGGCCGCGACGATCTTGACCGCGTCGCCCAGCTCCTCCTTGAAGCGCCGGCCGTTGCCCATCAGCGTGCCGCCCGTGCCGAGGCCGGCGACGAACGCGGTGATGTTGCCGTCCAGCTCCTCGAGGATCTCCGGCGCCGTGCCGTCGTAGTGGGCGCGCGGGTTGGCCGGGTTCCCGTACTGGTAGGGCATGTAGTACGAGGCGTCCTCCTCGGCCATCTTCAGCGCCATCGCGACGGCGCCGTTGGAGCCCTGGTCGCCCGGCGAGTAGACGATGTCCGCCCCGTACATCCGCAGCAGCTGCGTGCGCTCGGGCGTGACGTTGTCGGGCATCACGACCTTGAGCCGGTAGCCCTTGCGCTTGGCGATCATCGCCAGCGCGATGCCGGTGTTGCCCGACGTCGGCTCCAGGATCGTCATCCCGGGCTTGATCGCGCCCTTCTCCTCGGCGTCCTCGATCAGCGCCCGCGCGACGCGGTCCTTGACCGAGCCGGTCGGGTTGTGGGACTCCATCTTGGCCCAGATGCGGACGCCCGGCTTGGGCGAAAGACGGCGCAGCTCGACCAGCGGGGTGTTGCCGATCGCCTGCACGATGTCGCCGTAGCGACCGCCGCAGGGCCGGTTCTGAAGGGGCGGAACAGCCATGACTTCACGAAATATAGCGACGGCCCCGCGACGCCGAACAGCGCGCGGACGCTAGGACCGCTGCCCGTCCGGCAACGGCGCGAGCAGGAACATCTCGACGCTGTTGACCGGGTTCAGCAGCAGCTGGGAGTGGTAGTTGAGGACCTGCCGGCCGGTGATCTCCGCCACGATCGCGCAGATGCGCTCGGCCATGACCTCCTGGAAGCGCAGCCGCACCTCGCGCACGAGCGCCTGCTCGCCCGCTTCCACGAGCGTCTCCTCGTTGCGCGTCAGGCCGCCGTCCAGGACGACGAAGACCCAGTCGTCGTTGAAGTACGCCTTCGCCGCGACCGGGCCCTTGCCGTAGAACTCCTTGAACAGCGCGACGATCGCGTTGGAGATCGCCGCGCGTTGCCCGCCGGGGTCGGCCGGTGCGCTCAAGCCCCTCCGGCCATGGCGGGCAGGATGACCAGGCTGTCGCCCTCGCCGACGGACGTGTCGAGCCCGTCGAGGACCCGGACGTCCTCGTCGTTGAGGTAGACGTTGACGTAGCGGTTGAGCTCGCCCTCGGCGCCGAAGAGCTGGCCGCGGGTGTCGGGGTGCGCGGTGGCGAGGCCCTCGAGGACCTCGCCGACGGTCGCGCCCTCGGCGCTCACCTCGCGCTCGCCACCGACGGACGGACGCAGGACGGGGGGAATGCGGATCGTTGCCATAGCTGTGTCGCTGAGCGTACCGGGCGCGGGCGCTAGCCCGCCGCCGCGCAGAACGCCTCGTAGTCGGGGAACACGCCCATCTCCTCGTCGGTGATGGCGTCGGGCTCGCGCGAGCAGATCGGGCACTCCGGATCGCGCCGGATCTTCAGCTCGGTCGTCGTCGCGCCGAGCGCGTCGTAGATCATCAGGCGGCCGATCAGCGGGTCGCCCTCGCCGATGATGAGCTTGACGACCTCGGTGGCCTGCAGCAGGCCCATCGTGCCGGGCAGCACGCCGAGGACGCCGTTGGCGCCGCAGGAGGGCGCCAGCTCGGCCGGCGGCGGCTGGCGGAAGAGGCAGCGGTAGCACGGGCCCTCGTAGGGGGCGAACACGCTGAGCTGGCCCTCGAAGCCGAGGATCGCCGCGGAGACGACCGGGATCTTCAGGCGCACCGACGCGTCGTTGAGCAGGTAGCGCGTCGGGAAGTTGTCGACGCCGTCGACCACGATGTCGTAGTCCTTGATGATGTCGACGATGTTGGAGGCGTCCAGGCGCGTCTGGTGCTTGCGCACCTCGACGTCCGGGTTGAGGTCGTTGATCGCCTGCTCGGCGGAGTCGACCTTCGGGATGCCGACGCGCGAGGTGGAGTGGATGACCTGGCGCTGGAGGTTGGAGACGTCGACCACGTCGTCGTCAACGAGGCCCAGCGTGCCGACGCCGGCCGCCGCGAGGTAGAGCGCGGTCGGCGAGCCCAGGCCGCCGGCGCCGAGCAGCAGGACCTTGGCGTCCAACAGCTTCTGCTGGCCCTCGACGCCGACCTCGGGCAGCAGGAAGTGGCGCGAGTAGCGCTGGCGCTGCTCGGGCGTGAACGTGCGCGGAACCTCGACCTCGTAGCCGCGGTCCTTCCACAGCGTGTAGCCGCCGGTCATCGACTCGACCTTCTCGTAGCCGAGCTCCTCCTTGAGGGTCTTGGCGGCGAGCGCGGAGCGGTTGCCCGACGCGCAGTAGAGGATCACGCGGTCGGAGCGGTTGGGCGCGGCGCCCTCGATCCGGGACTCCAGGTGGCCGCGCGTGACGAACTTGGCGCCGGGGATGTGCCCGGCGTCCCACTCGTCGCTCTCGCGCACGTCGACGATGACGACGCCGTCGGCGCCGAGGACCTCGCTCACGGCGGAGGGGTCGATCTCGTCGATCTGGGCCTTGACCTGCTTGATGAATTCGGCGCCGGAGGGGCTCATCGGAGGGTAATCACCTGAACGTCGGTCGGGATTCGCGCTTCAGAAAGTGTAGCGCGAGCGTACCGCGTTGCCGAGAGCCAGAACGGCGGGTGGAGGTCACCGCTCATCCGGGGTGCCCCCCGGCGCCGGATGAACGGTGCCTCGCCACCTTGCCACACCGGAGGCCGAGGGCTTCCGATCGGGACTTGCTGCACCACCTGTATCGGTTTGGGCGCCGGCGGCCGATATGGGGTCTAGACCCCAAGATGCGCAAGCCGACGCTCGCCACCCAGATCCTCGCGATCAACGCCCTGCTCATCGTCGCCACCGGCGCGGCGGCGATCGCGGCCGCGCGCCTGTCCTGGGACGACGTCCTCGGCCGCCGCCAGGCGCTCGTGCTGGTCGCGGGCATCCTCGGCGCCGTGCTCGTCAACGGCTTCGTGCTGCGGCGCCGCTTCGCGCCGCTGGAGAAGCTGATCGACGTCATGGAGCGCATCGACCTCGCCTCCCCCGGCGTGCGCGCCGACGTCCCGGAGGCCGACTCCGAGGACGTGATCCGGCTCGTGCAGGCGTTCAACCGCATGCTCGGGCGCCTGGAGGACGAGCGCTCGCGCACCGCGACCGCGGTGCTGCAGGGCCAGGAGGCCGAGCGGGCGCGCGTGGCGCGCGACCTGCACGACGAGTGCAACCAGGCGCTGACCGCGGTCCTGCTGAGGCTGGAGGCCCACGTCCACGACGCGCCACCGGAGCTGAAGGCCGACCTGCGCGAGACCAAGACGGTGGCGATCGCCGCGATGGACGAGCTGCTGCGCCTGGCGCGCGAGCTGCGCCCCGCCGCGCTGGACGACCACGGGCTGGAGGCCGCGCTGCGCACGCAGCTGGAGCGCTTCTCCGACGCCACGGGCGTCCCGGCCGCGCTGCGCTGCTACGACCCGCTGAGCGACCTCGCCGACCACGAGCAGACCGTCGTCTACCGCGTCGTGCAGGAGTCGCTCTCGAACGTCACGCGCCACGCGAGCGCGTCGAGCGTGGTCGTCGAGGTCGGCCGCGACCACGGCCGCCCGGTCGTGCGCGTCGTCGACGACGGCGTCGGCTTCTCGCCCGGCGCGGAGACCGACGGGATCGGCCTGGTCGGCATGCGCGAGCGCGCGCGCCTGGCGCGCGGGCGCGTGCGGGTCGCCTCGGCGCCGGGCCGCGGGACCGCCGTCGAGCTGCGCCTGGACCGCGACCTGTGGGTCTCCTCGGAGGCCGCGGCGTGAGGCTGTTGATCGCCGACGACCACGGCGTCGTCCGGGGCGGGCTGCGGCTGCTGCTGGAGCGCCAGGCCGACATGGAGGTCGTCGCCGAGGCCGGAGACGGCGCCGAGGCGGTCGAGCGCGCGCTGGCCGAGCGGCCCGACGTCTGCATCCTCGACGTCTCGATGCCCAAGCTGACCGGCCTGCAGGCCGCGCGCGAGATCAAGCAGCAGTCGCCCGACACCGCGGTGCTGATGCTCTCGATGCACGACGACGACCGCTACCTCTTCGAGGCGCTGAAGGCCGGCGCGGGCGGCTACGTGCTCAAGAAGGAGGCCGACCAGTTCCTGGTGGACGCGGTCCGGGCCGTGGTGCGCAACGAGCCGTTCCTGACCAACGCCGCCCAGCGCGCGCTGGTGCGCGAGTGGATGGCCGACGACTCGGCCGGGCCGGTCGAGCCGCTGACCCCGCGCGAGCAGGAGGTGCTGAAGCTGATCGCCGAGGCGCACACCAACCGCGAGATCGGCGAGATCCTGCACCTCAGCGAGAAGACGGTGGAGTCGCATCGCGGCAACCTGCTGCGCAAGCTCGGCATGCGCGACCGCGTGGAGCTGGTCCGCTACGCGATCCGCCGCGGGCTGATCGAACCCTGAACCGCCCCGCCGCGGAGCCCGTCCCGGCTGCCCTGAGGTCCGCGCAAAGCATCCTGCCGACGTCCTCTTGTGCGATGGGGCATCCTTGGGGGTGGTGAGCGAGCAGCAGGAGCATCCCGAGGGCGCCGTCGCGGCAGAGTCCGCGCCGGAGCCGCAGCAGGAGCAGACCCCGACGGAGGCGCCCGCCGCCACGTCGGAGGACGCCCCCACGCCGACGGGCGAGGCGCCCGCCGAGGAGACGCCGGTCGGCGCCACCAACGGCGCCGCCGCGCCGGCCGAGGCCGATCCCGCGGGCGCGCAGCCGCCCGCGCAGGACGCGCCCGCCCCCTCCGAGGAGGCCGCGCAGGCCGAGGCGCCGGCGCAGGCCGAGGGCGAGGCGCCCGCCGCGTCCGAGGGCGAGGGCGCGCCCGCGTCCGACGAGCCCGTCGGCCCCAAGATCGTCGGCCGTGCCGAGGAGAAGAAGCTTCCGGTCGTCAAGAAGCGCCTGCAGGAGAAGCCCAAGCGCGAGCCGCTGCCGTGGCCCGAGCTGCGCGCGGCCGTCGCGGCGACCAAGGACGACCTCGACGTCAACCAGCTCAAGGAGCTGTTCCGCGGCTTCCCGGAGAAGCTGCGCGACGAGGTCACCGAGAACGTCCGCGGGTTCAAGAAGGGCGCCCGCCGCCCGGTCTCCCAGCACGCCGCCAAGCAGCTGGCCCGCGCGTCGCACACCGCGCGCCGGATGAAGAAGAACGCGCACCCGTCCGGCGAGGTCGCCCAGGCGCTCGGCCAGGCGATGGCCGCCGAGCTGATCGCGTCGCTGGAGCCCGAGAAGGCCGCGCAGATCATCCTGCCCAAGCGCGACCTCCTGGAGCGCGAGTCCCGCCAGGCCCAGCGCCGCGCCCGCGACGAGGAGGACAAGCGCCGCGACGAGCAGCGCCGCAAGCGTCGCGAGGACGCGAAGTCGTCCCGTCAGCAGACCTCGTTCGGCGGCGGCTTCGGCGGCGCGAAGATCCAGGGCCTGGACGAGATCGCCGCCCTCTTCGCCGGGCAGGACCCGGAGCCCGCCGAGGCGGAGACCGCGACGGCGCCGCAGGCCGCCGAGGCCCCGCAGGCCGAGGCTCCGCAGGCCGCCGAGGCGCCGGAGGCCACGACGCCCGCGGCCGAGCCCGAGGCGCCGGTGACGCCCGCCACGACGGCGCAGCCCGAAGAGGCCGAGGCTCCGGCTCCGGCCGAGGGCGACGCCAACGCCGAGCCGACGACGGGCGACGACGCCGCCTGAGCGTGCCCGCCGTCGAGGCCAGCACCGCACCGGCCGGCTCGCCGGGGCTCTCGCCCCGCGTCCGGCTCACGCTGATGCTGGTCGCGACGCTCGTGCTGCTCGCCGCGCTGGCCGTCGTCCTCTTCGCCGGCGGCTCGAAGTCCGCGGGCCCCGGCTTCGAGGGCGCCCTGCGTCCCCCGGGCATCCCGCCGATCAAGTTCTCGCTCAAGGACCAGAACGGCAAGGTCGCCACGCTCGACCAGTACCGCGGCGAGCCGGTGATCCTCACGTTCATGTACTCGACGTGCCGGGACACCTGCCCGCTCACGGCCCAGCAGATCCGCGGCGCGCTGGACCAGCTCGGCCAGGACGTCCCGACGCTGGCGATCTCGGTCGACCCGGCCAACGACACGCCGCTGAACGCCAAGCGCTTCGTCAACCAGCAGAGCCTCACCGGCCGCATGCGCTTCCTGCTCGGCGACCGCGCCCAGCTGGCGCCGATCTGGAAGGCCTACGGCGTCCAGCCCCAGGGCAAGGCCTTCGACCACTCCGCCTACGTCGTGCTCGTCGACGCCAAGGGCGTCCAGCGCGTCGGCTGGCCCACCGAGAAGCTGCGGCCCGAGGGCCTCGCGCACGACCTGCGCATCCTCGAGGCCGAGAAGGCGGCGACGCGGACGCCGCCGGCGGCCGGGTCGCCGTCGTAGCGCGGCGCGGCGCGGCGGCCTATCCGCCGACCAGCGCGTCCAGCGCCGCGTCGGCGCGGTCGGCCGCGGCGCGATACGTCAGGTACGCGTCGCGCGACCGCAGCTCGCACCACCCCGCGTAGGCGTGGTCGGCCTCGTCCTGCGCGGCCCGCCAGATCTCCTTGAGCACGTTGCCGTGGCGCCCGCGGCGGCCGACGATCACCTCGCGCGTGTCGTCGAGCCCTCGAAGCAGGTTGTGGAGCTGCCTCACCGTCATCCCGGTCGCGTCCTACCCGCCGGGCCGGGCGCGGCTCACGTCGATGCGCGATGCGTGTCACCGTCGGGCTCGGGCCCGTCCTCGTCCTCGCCCAGGCGCCGGTCCTTCCAGGACTGGAAGACCAGCGCGCCGACGACGATCAGCACCGGCGCCAGGTAGAGCAGCCCGGCCAGCCAGTGCCCGGCGTGGGCGACGATGAGCGCGGAGGCGATCACTGCTGCGCCGCCGCCGACAGGAGCCAGAGGCCCAGGCTCGTGAACGCGACCATGACCGCAAGCATCCAGTACTGGGACCGGGTCGCGTCGCGCGCCCGCTCGAACAGCGCCAGCGCGCGGTCGTGCGCGAGCGCCAGGCCCGCGACGTGCCCGAGCACCAGCGCGCCGACCTGGACGTACCAGATGCCGGTCGCGCTGATCCAGGTGTAGTTGATCGTCACGTCCGACCAGCCGAAGTAGTCCTTGCCGTTGCCCAGCGGATCCGAGAGCAGCGGCAGGATCGACTGCCCGTTGTAGGCGACCAGCGAGAAGTAGTGCGCCAGCACGTAGGCGAAGGCGATCGGGATCAGCGTGTGGACGAACGCGCCGCTCAGCGCGCGCGTGCTCAGCCGCCGCCCGACCGTGTGCATGCCCATGACGCCGAGCCGGTACAGCAGCCCGATGAAGCAGCACATCACCACGATGCCGACGGTCCCCGCCCACTCCAGCGCGTGCTCGGCGTTGAAGCCGAGGCTGCCGAAGAAGTCCTGCAGGTGCGGCACGATCGAGCTCCACGTCTTGCCCTGCGAGAAGCCGTCGAACGACGTCGTCCCGATCATGATGCACAACAGCGCGACGGTCCCGGGGACCGGCGTCAGCCGCGGCGCGCCGCCCAGCAGCGGCCGCGTGAACAGCGCGCGATCGCGCCAGTGCAGCGGCGAGATCCGCGCGAACAGGCCGAAGTAGACGCCGAACGCGTCGCCGCGCGTCGACCACTGCGCCACGCCGTAGAGGCTCATGCCGATCAGCTGGACCGCCGTGTAGGCCAGCGCCATCGTCGCCAGCTGCGACGGGTCGTCGCGGTCGGCGTAGACCAGCTCGACCCAGGCGAAGATCAGGATCCCGATCGCCGCCGGCCAGCGCCCCAGCCACGTCGGGTAGGCCAGCGGCTCGGCGCCGTCGGCGCCCGCCGCGCCGGTGCGCTTGACCAGCCAGCCGGTCGCCTTGCCGATCGCCAGCCACGGGTTGACCGCCCGGAAGACGTCGCCGAACACGACGCCGGCGAACGGGACGACGACCCAGAAGAAGACGAAGATGACCGTCGGCAGGAGGTTGGCCGTCGCCGCCTGCGTGCCCGCGAAGCCGGCGTAGATGCAGTACGCGAAGAACGCGACGCCGACCGTGCCGGAGAGCACCTCCAGGACGCGCGGCACGTCCAGCCGCCGGCGCTCGGCGACCTCCTGCAGCCGCGGCGTCGCCCACAGGACGGCCAGGCCGACGAACGACGCGACGAGCACCACCGCCGCCGCCCACGCGAACAGCCAGCGCGGGATCGGGAGGTCCTGCTTGCCGACCAGCCCGTGCGCGGACGCGGTCGCCGGGGCGGAGAGCGCCAGCCCGACGGCGCAGAGCGCGGACAGCGCCCGCCGGCGCTTGGGGGTCACGACGGGTCGACCTCGGCGAGATGCGCGGCGCGGGCGCGTACAAGCATGCCCGACAACCTACGAGACAACGGCCCGGCCCGTCGCGGACGGGCCGGATCGTCAGATCAGCACTTGCCGAGATTCGCCTGGGCCGGGAACGCCGCCCCCGTCTCGTCGGTGAAGGTCACGGTCATGTCGCGCTGCCCGTCCTTGCAGCCCGTCGACTCGATGTACCCGACCTTCTTGCCCTTGACCGTCTTGACGATCTTGCTCAGCGACACCTCGGCGTGGGTGACCGTGATGTCGAGGCCGACCTGATGGCGCAGCAGCTCGGGCACCGTGAACTTCAGCCCGGCGTACTCGCCCTTGGTCACGTACTGCATGTCGATGGCCTGCGAGAGCGCCACCGGGCACTCCCCGAGCTTGGAGCTCACGAACAGCATCGCGTGGCCCTTGCCCGACGCGTAGAGCGCCAGCGACGCCTGGCAGGGCGACGCGGTCGAGGTCGGCTGGCCGGCCGACCCGATCAGCGCGGTCAGCTTGCCCGCGCCGATCTTGGACCCCGACGGGCAGGCCGACGGGTTGGGCGTCGTCATCGCGTTGAGCTTGTCGGCCTTGCACGCCGGCAGCAGGCCGGTGTTCAGGCGCCCGCCCTCGTACATGATGGCGTAGGTCTGGACGGGCGGGGTCTGGTTGCCGGAGGGGTCCGACACGTCGAACCGGAACGACAGGCCGCCCGGCTTGGGCTTGGCCTTGGTGCCGCCCGTCACGGTCACCGAGCCGCCGACCTTGAACTCCGTCGTGGTGGTCTGGGCCACGGCGACGGCCGACGCCGCGACGGCGATGGTGGCCGCCGCGGCGACGACGCGGGTGATGCGCACGCTTCCTTCTCCTCCTGCAGGGAACTTCGGGACGCGCGTACCTTCCCCGCCACCGACGACCGTGTCCTTAGGAGATGCGTTTAGTCCTTTCGGCGTAGTCCTCGCGGTCGCGGCAAGGCAAGGACCCGCCGTGCCCCGGAACGACGAGGGGCGGGCCGTGTGGCCCGCCCCTCGCGCGGAAACTGCGGTGATGGTCGTCCTAGGGGACGATCAGCACTTGCCGGCCGAGGCGCTCTGCTTGGCCGTCTGGCCGCTCTCGGACGTGAACGTGACCTCGACGTTGCGCTTCCCCTTGCAGCCCGTCGAGACGAAGAGGCCCTTCGTGCCCTTGCCGAGCTTCTTGATCTTCGACGTGACCTTGGTCACCGAGATGTCGAGGCCGACCTGGTGCAGGAGCGCGTCCGGCACCGTGAAGGTCAGGTTGCCGCCCTTGCTGTCCGTCGTCAGCTTGGCGTCGATCGCCTGGTCGACGTTGGTGATGCAGGTCGGCGTCCGGCCCTTGAGGAACAGCGTGAGGCTGTTCTTGGTGCCCGCGTAGATCGTCAGGTCCAGGTGGCACTTGATCGTCTGATCCGTGACCGGCTGGCCCGCGGTGCCCACCAGCGCCTCGACCGAGCCGCTGCCGACCTTGGAGGCCGAGGGGCAGCTCGACGGGTCCGGCGTGGTCATGGCGTTCAGCTTCGAGGCCGGGCACTTCTTCGCCACGAAGTTCGCGTCGCCCTTGACGCCATCGAGATGGATCTTGTAGGTCTTGACCGGGGAGGCGAGCGTGCCCTCCTCGGTGCCGACCGTGTAGCCGAAGTCCACGCCCACGGGCTTGGGCTTCTTCTTGGAGCCGCCGCTGGCGATCTTGCCAGAGACGGTGTAGGTGTTCGTCTGCGCCAGGGCGACGGCAGCGAAGCACAAAAGCGCGGCAGCGGCAGCCACCACGATTGAGACCTTGCGCAAAGCTTCTCCTCCGGAGATTCGCGGGACGGGTGCGCAGCTTATCCAGAACATCAGCAGCACAAGAGTTGCGGTGGATGTGTGAAGTCTCTCCGCGCTGGGCGTTGCCGCACTGCTACCGTCGCCCGCCTCGTGCGCGTCCCGACCGACACCATCGCCGCCCCGATGTTCCCCGCGAGCCTGAAGTGGCTCAACGTCGCGACGCTGCGCATGGACCAGCAGAAGGGACGCCCGGTCCTCCTGGAGTTCTGGGACTTCTGCCGCCCGGCGTCGCTACGCACGCTGCCCTACCTGCAGGCCTGGCACGAGCGCTACGCCGAGGCCGGGCTGCGCGTCATCTCGGTGCACGCGCCGGGGTTCGCGCCGGGCAAGGACCCCGAGGTCGTCGCCGCGGCCGTCCAGCGCCTGGGGATCGAGCATCCCGTGCTGCTGGACACCGACCTGCAGCTGTGGCAGATCTACGACAACGAGGGCTGGCCGGCGCGGTACCTGTTCAACCAGGACCTGCGGCTCTTCGAGGTGCACTTCGGCGAGGGCGGCTACCACGAGACCGAGGCGGCGATCCAGGAGCTGCTCGGGATCGAGGGCCAGGACCCGGTGGCCTACCGGCATCCCGAGGACGATCCGGAGGCGCTGGTCGTCGTGCCGTCCCAGGACGTCGCGGGCGCCTACGAGGGCCCCTACGAGGCCGGCGCGGTGTGGGCGGTCCTGGAGCTGACCGGCGAGGGCTCGGCGACCGTCACGGTCAACGGCGACGAGCGCGCGGTGGAGTACACCGGCGCCCATCGGCTGATCGACCACCCCCGCCACGAGGCGGGCGTGCTGGAGCTGACGGTGGGCGACGGCGTGATCTGCCACGCCACGTGCTTCACGCCGGGTCTGGCACCGTCGTGAGCAGCCGCAGCAGCTCGGGCGGGCCGTCGTCGCCGACGGCGATCGCCGTGCCCGGGAAGTAGGGGCTGGCGGCGCCCGCCGCGCCGGTGAACGCGGGCTCGTGGACCCACGAGCCGCTGTTGTGCAGCTGCTGCGCTCCGTCCGGCGTGCGCCACTCGTCGAGCTCGTCGCCGGGCAGCGGTCCGGGACGGTGGCTGTGGCCGAAGATCACGTGCTCGGCGGCGATGTCGAGGCGGCCGATGACCTCGGTCATGGCCTCCAGCGCGTTGCGACGCAGCGCCGCCGCCGAGAGGTCGGCGGAGACCGGGCCGACGCCGAGCAGGTTGACGCCGCGGATCCCGAGCGGGAAGGCGGCGGTCAGCAGGCGGCGGCGGACCGGGCGGTGGCCGTCGCCCTGCAGCAGCTCGTAGGCCTTGCCGGCGCGCCCGGCGCCGGCGCCGAGGCCGTCGGACGTGGCGCGCTGGGCCGCGGAGTTGATCCAGGCGTAGAGCGGTGCCAGGACGCGCTCGTAGTCCTCGGTGGTGGCGTCGTCGGGGACCGAGCCCGCGATCCGCGACATCACGCCGGCGGCCAGCCGCTCGAACGTGGGCACGGTGCCGTGCGGATCGAGGTAGTGACCATGGGTCGCGTAGACGTCGTCGCGCAGGTGGACGCCCGGATAGGCGACCTCGGCTCCGACGTGATCGCCCAGCCACGTGGCGACCTGGCGCGCCAACGCCGACGCGGTCTGCGGCTTGACGCGCGTCTCGAGGCCCAGCGGCCGCCCCGCGCGGGAGTCCAGCCACGGCGCGGCGAGCGCGTGGTCGTGGTTGCCGGGGACGATCAGCACCTCGGCGCCGGCGGGCAGCGCGGCGCCGATCGCCTCCAGCGCGGGCCGCGCCTTGGCCAGGGACTCCTTGGCCGGCCCGTGGCGCAGCTCCAGCGTGTCGCCGAGCAGCACGAGCCGGCCGGTGTTGGCCAGCTCGGCCAGCAGCGGCTCCCGCGCCTCGGGGTGGCGCAGGACGTCGACGCCCGTGCGGCCGCCGAGGTGCAGATCGGAGACGACGAGCGTGCGCATCGGGCTCGCACGCTAGCCGTCTCGCGGCGTCCGCCTACGCCAGCCCGGCCGCCTTGCGCGCCAGCGCCTGCTCGTGGCGGTTGGTGATCACGCGGTCGATCAGGCCGTAGCCGACCGCGTCGGGCGCGGTGAAGTACCGGTCGCGCTCGATGTCGGCCTTGATCCGCGCCTGGTCCTGGCCGGTGTGGTGGGCGTAGATCTCCTCGTAGCGCGTGCGCAGGGCGATCGCCTCGCGCGCGTGGATCTCCATGTCGGTCGACTGGCCCTGGTAGGAGCCGTGCGGCTGGTGGATGAGGATCCGCGCGTTGGGGAGCGCGAAGCGCTTGCCCGCCGCCCCGCCCGCGAGGACGAGCGAGCCGCCGGACATCGCGATGCCGCAGCAGATCGTGGCGACGTCGCAGGCGACGAACTGCATCGCGTCGTACATCGCCAGCGCCGCGTAGGCGTCGCCGCCCGGGGAGTTGACGTACAGGTTGATGTCCTTGTCGGGGTCGTCGGCCTCCAGATGGAGGAGCTGGGCGACGACGAGGTTGGCGATCTCCGCGTCGATCACGCTGCCGAGGAAGACGACGCGGTCGTTGAGGAGGCGGGAGTAGATGTCGAACGAGCGCTCGCCGCGGGGCGACTGCTCGACGACCATGGGGACGAGGGGCATTTCCGAGAGGCTCCTTTCTCGCAACCGTTTGGTTGCGCGTTGGCGAGCACGCTAGCATGCGCAACCATGGAGTTGCACGAAGAGATCGGCGCCGTCCGGCGCGAGACCGTGCTGGACGCCCCGCGCGACGAGGTCTGGGCGCGGATCGCGTCGCCCGAGGGCCTGGCGTCCTGGCTGGCCGACGAGGTCGCGCTGGACGACGTGGCGCCCGGCGCGTCCGGAACCGTCGTCGAGGACGGCGTGGAGCGCCGCGTGGAGATCGAGGAGGTCGAGGACGGCCGCCGCGTCGCGCTGTCCTGGTGCGCCGACGATGGCGAGCCGTCGCTGGTCGAGCTGACGCTGGACGACGTGGAGGACGACGCCGACGCCGACGCCGCCGCCGGGCCGCGCACCCGCATGGTCGTGGTCGAGCTGCCGCTGGTGACGCTGCGGGTCGCGTCGCTGGCGACGCTGCGCGCCGCCTCCTCCGCCGCGCGCGGGCCGCGGATGGCCGCGCTGGCCGCCTGATGCCGCAGACCGACCCCGGACCCGTCTTCGCCGCCCTCGCCGACCCCACGCGCCGGCAGGTCATCGAGCTGCTCTCCCGCCACCCGGGCATGACCGCGTCCTCGCTGGCCGGCGAGCTGCCGGTGTCGCGGCAGGCCATCGCCAAGCACCTCGCGCAGCTCCGCGACGCGGGGCTGGCCAGCGCCGAGGTCTCGGGGCGCGAGACGCGCTACCGGCTGACGCCCGAGCCGATGGCGGGCGCCATGGCCTGGATGGCCGAGGCGGGCGCGCAGTGGGACGCGCGGCTGGAGCGGCTGCGGCGGCAGTTGTAGGGGTTGGGGGTTGGTGGCGCCCCTACCCCTTCCGCGCCACCCAGATCTCCTCCACCAGCCACTTCCGCGACCAGCCCCGCGTCGCGAAGTGCCGGAACTCGTCCGGATCCTCGTCGCCCTCCGGCGCGTAGACCTCGCGGAGCCCCACGTCCGCGAACCCCAGCTCGGCCAAGAGCGACAACATCTCCCCGTGCGGCAGGTGGAACTCGACGGACGGGTCGTCCTCCCACTCCAGCCGGCGGATCGCGGCCATCGGCCGCACCAGCGCCTCGGTCGGCGGCGCCAGGACGGGTGGCGCGGTCAGCGCCGCCATCACGCTGCCGGTCAGGAACACCAGCCACCCGCCGGACCGCAGCAGGCGCGCCGCCTCGCCGTGCCAGCCAGGCCGACCAGTATGCGGTCCCGCAGCCCAGCTCGACGACGTCGAGCCCGTCGACGCCGTCCAGCCCCATCGGCAGCGCGCGCAGCGAGGCCTCCGGCACGTGCCAGATCCCCCAGTGCGGCTGCGCGTCGAGAGCCCAGTTGCGCTCCGCCGCCGCGACCCAGCGCGGAGCGTCGCCGTTCCACCACGCGCGGTTGCGCGTCTCGTGCTCGCTCAGGCCTGCGAGGGCGTCGCCGTCCATGCGGCGACCGTATCGTCGCCGGACGACGCGGGGACCGACGCCGCCCTGCGCCGCTCCTTGGTGATCCGCAGCTCCAGGTCGGCCTTCTCCAGCAGGTCGTCCGGAGTCGCGCCGTCCTGCGGGTACATCGCGACGCCGATCGACGCGCGCACCGGCGCCTGGTCGGCGGCCGAGATCGTCGCCAGCGCATCCTCGATCCGGGCGGCCAGCATCGCGGCGCCCTCCTCGGTGGAGCCCGGCATCAGCACGGAGAACTCGTCGCCGCCCTGGCGGGCCACGACGTCGGTGCCGCGCACGTTCTCGGTGAGCACGCGCCCGACCTCCTGCAGCAGGCGGTCGCCCTCCAGATGCCCGTGGGCCTCGTTGATCTCCTTGAAGCGGTCGACGTCGAGCGTCAGCAGCGCGAAGCGCTCGGGGTCGTGCGCGGTCGCCGCGTGCAGCCGCTCGTGCAGCTTGCGGTAGTTGCCGACGCCGGTCAGCGGGTCGTGCTCGGAGCGGCGGCGCCACTCGGACGCCTCGGCCTCGGCTCGGCGCGCACGCGCGACCGCGACCGTCAGCGCCAAGGCGAGGAACGCGGTGGCGGCGGGCCAGGAGGAGAAGGCCAGCAGGCCGACGAGCCCGGCGACGGCCAGCGCGGCATGCGCGGCCGCGCCCGATGAGGGGATGCGGAGGGACATTCCACACCGAGTTGTCGGCCTCCAGACAGGCCGACTTGAGCGAGAGAGCCCTGCTCGGCGGCGGTTTTACGCGGCGCCGGCGGCGGCCATCGCCTGGCGGATGGCCTTGGGGAGCATGAACCGGACGTCCTCCTGGACGACCTGGAACTCCTCGACCTGCTCGGTCCCGCGCGCCCGGAAGAAGTCGACCAGGCGCTGCACCAGCTCCTCGGGCGCCGACGCGCCGGACGAGATGCCGACGACGCGCTTGTCCTCCAGCCACGCCTCGTCGACCTCGGAGACGTCGTCGATCAGGTGCGCCTCGGTGCCCAGCTCGCGCGTGACCTGCACCAGCCGGTTGGAGTTCGACGAGTTCTTGGAGCCGATCACCAGCAGCAGGTCGCAGTGCGCGGCCATCTGCTTGACCGCGGCCTGGCGGTTGGTCGTGGCGTAGCAGATGTCGTCGGTGCGCGGACCGGTGATCGACGGGAACTTCTCGCGCAGCCGGGCGATGATCGCGCGGGTCTCGTCGACGCTCAGCGTCGTCTGCGAGATGTAGGCGATCTTCTCGGGATCGTCGACCTCCAGCGCGTCGACGTCGGCCTCGGTCTCGACCAGGACGATGTGGTCCGGGGCCTCGCCCATCGTGCCCTCGACCTCCTCGTGGCCGGCGTGGCCGATCAGCACGATCGTGTAGCCCTCGGAGGCGAACTTGACCGCCTCGCGGTGGACCTTGGTCACCAGCGGGCAGGTCGCGTCGATCGTCTGCAGGCCGCGCTGTGCCGCGTCCGCGTGGACGGCCGGGGACACCCCGTGGGCCGAGAACACCGTCGTCGCGCCCTCGGGCACGGAGTCGTTGAGCTCGTCGACGAAGATCGCCCCGCGCTCGCGCAGCTGCTCGACGACGTGCTTGTTGTGCACGATCTCCTTGCGCACGTAGACCGGGGCGCCGTACAGCTCCAGGGCGCGCTCGACGGTCTGCACGGCGCGGTCGACCCCGGCGCAATAGCCGCGGGGGGCGGCGAGCAGCAGCTTCTCGACGGTGTGGGCCATCCGGCCCAAGTGTAGAGACCTCGGATCGGGCGCCTTCAGCCCTGCGTCGGCCAGTCCGCGATCAGCTGCACGATCGTCTCCCCCACCGCGTCCACGGAGTCCTCCGACAGCTTGTCGTAGGTGTCCCGGACGGTGTCCTTGTCCTTGTAGGACCAGTCGATCAGGTCGACGGCCGGGATCCCGGCGCGCAGGAACGGCGTGTGGTCGTCGAAGATCGAGGCCTCGGACGTGTCGGGGAAGATCGCGCGCACGCCGACCTTCTGGCCCGCCGCGCGCACCTGGTCCCACAGCGAGCGCGTCGAGCTGCCCTCGCGCGGCAGGCGCACGCCCGTGTTGCCGATGTAGTCCAGCAGGATCATCGCCCGGACCTCCTCGGCGTGCAGCTGCACGTAGGCCTTGGAGCCGCGCAGCGCGTCGCGGTAGAAGTCGTCGGTGGCGTGCGGCTCCTCCTCGCCGTCGAAGAGCACGAAGCGGATGCCGGGCGCGACCGCGCTGCGCTGGAGCTTCTTGACCGCGTGGGCGACCTCGATGACCGTGCCGACCGCGGCCGCCGCGTCGTTGGCGCCGACGAAGCCCGGCGGGTGGTTCTCGGAGTCGTAGTGGGCGCCGATGACGATCACCGGGCCCGGGCCCGGCAGGTCGCCGACGATGTTGCGCAGGCCGGGCTGTGCGGGGACGTCCTCGAAGTGCCCGTCGGGCAGCATCGGGCGCAGCTTCTCGGCGACCTTGCGCAGCGTCGCGCTGCCCGCGGGCCGCTGCCCGGCGTCGACCTGCATCTTGGCGATCGCCATCGCCGCCTTGGCGTCGAAGCGGCTGGCGTGGGTCTTCGGGACCCGGCCCGCCGGGAACGTCGCCGGCGTCGGGTCGTCGTCGGGGCGGTCGGCGCCGCCGCCGATGAACGGGAAGCCGTGGATCGCCAGCGCGATCAGCCCGCCGAACAGCACGAGCTGGATGACGAGCGCGATCACCAGCACCTTGACCGACAGGCGACCGCCGCCGTCGTCGGGCGGCGGTGGCGGCGCGGCGGACGGGGACGCGCCGGCCTCGGGCTCGGCGTCCGCGGGCTCCTCCGCGGGTGCGTCCTCGGGTTCTTCGGGCTCGTCCGCCATGCCGCCCGGCACGGTACCCGTAGGACCGGGTGGCCGCGTCGCCGAACCGCCTGCATCGACCGTCCTCCCGGAGTAGTCTGCTCGATGCTCGGCGTTCTTCATCGGGGGAGTTCGGATGGCACAGCAGCACCTGGATCGGCTGACCGCGGTCGACGCGAGCTTCCTCGCGCAGGAGGGCCCGTCGTCGCACATGCACATCGGCGGGATCGTCATCTGCGACGGGCCCGCGCCCGGCTACGAGGAGATGCTGGACCACATCCGGACGCGGCTGCACCTCGTGCCGCGCTACCGCCAGCGGCTCGCCCAGCCGCCGCTGGAGACCGGCCGGCCGCTGTGGGTCGACGACCCCACGTTCAACCTCGAGTACCACGTCCGCCAGACCGCGCTGCCCGCGCCCGGGTCCGAGGACCAGCTGATGCGCCTGGTCGCGCGGATCATGTCCCAGCAGCTGGACCGCTCCAAGCCGCTGTGGGAGATGTGGATCGTCGAGGGCCTGCAGGAGGGCGGCTTCGCGCTGATCACCAAGACCCACCACGCGCTGATCGACGGCATCAGCGGCGTCGACCTCGCGACCGTCATGTTCGACCTGGCGCCGGTGCCGCCGGAGATCCCGCACAGCGACGAGCCGTGGCAGCCGCACGCCGAGCCGACCGGCGCCGAGCTGGTCGCGGGCGGCGCGGCCGGGCTCGCGCGCGTGGCGGCGGGCGCGGTCGCGACCGGCGTGACGCTGCTGCGGCGCCCGGCGGCGTCGTGGCGCGCGCTGACCGAGGCCGCCGAGGGGCTGGGCGAGGTCGCGTGGGCGGGGCTGAACCCGGCGGCGGCGACGCCGCTGAACGTCGAGATCGGGCCGCACCGGCGCTACCGCGTCGTTCGCAACCACCTCGCGGACTTCAAGGAGGTCAAGAACGCGTTCGGCGGCACGGTCAACGACGTGGTGTTGACGGTGGTGACCGGCGCGCTGCGCGACTGGCTGCACTCGCGCGGCGTGCGGACCGAGGGCCTGGAGCTGCGCGCGCTCGTCCCGGTCTCGACGCGCACGCGCGAGGAGACCGGCGCGCTGGGCAACCGGATCACGGTGATGCGCGGGCCGCTGCCGGTCTACATCGCGGACCCGATCGCGCGGCTGCGGGCGGTCAAGGCGGCGATGGACGGCCTCAAGGAGTCCAAGCAGGCGGTTGGCGCCGAGGTGCTGACCGGTGTGCAGTCCTTCGCCCCGCCGACGATCCTCGCGCAGGCCTCGCGCCTGAACTTCTCGACCAGGTTGTTCAACCTGATCGTCACCAACGTGCCGGGGCCGCAGTTCCCGCTCTACGTGCGCGGCCGCGAGATGGAGGACGTCTTCCCGATCGCGTTCCTGCCCAAGGGCCACGCGCTGGCGATCGCGATCATGTCCTACAACGGCCAGATGAACTTCGGCCTGTTGGGCGACTACGACGCGCTGCCCGACCTCGACCGCATCGGCGACGGGATCGAGGCGTCGCTGGAGGAGCTGGTCGCGCTGGCGCGACGCCGCACGGGGCCCGCGCGGCCGTCGACCAACGGCGCGTCGCGGCCGGTGGTCGCCGGGCACGACGGCTAGCGTCGCGCCACGCGCACCGAGGCGTCGGGCTTCGCGGGCGGGGCCTCGCGGTTGCCGGCGTGGTCGATGGCGATCGTGTAGAAGCGGTACAGGCGCCCGCGCACCCCGCGCAGGCGATAGCTGTGCGCGCGCGTCGTCTTGATCTTGCGGGCGGCGTGGCCCGGCACTTGGCGCCAGACCTCGAACTTGTCGATGCCCGACGCGACGACGCCCGCGACCGCGTCGTCGGAGCCTTTCCAGCGCAGGAGGATCGAGCGGCCGGTGACCTTCGGGCGCTGCAGCTGCGAGCGCGGCGGATGGGCGTCGATCGAGCGCGCGGCGGCCAGCGCGGCGCCGGCGTCGAGGATCCCCCAGCCGACGTCGGGCGTCCACGCGACGTCCGACGGGCGGCGCGCGGTCTGCTTGAGGATCTTGACGACGTCGGCCGGCGGCAGGTCCGGGTTGAGGTGGCGCATCAGCGCCGCGACGCCCGCGACCTGCGGGGCCGACATCGACGTGCCGGGCAGGTAGGCGTAGCGGTTGTCGCCGCCCAGCGACGTGCGGCAGCGGCACGGCGCGAGCTTGCGGGAGCGGTCGCCGCGCTCCAGCTGCGTGGTCTGGGTCGGGAACGCGCCGAGCAGGCCGTCGTTGCCGCCGGGGCCGTAGGTGCCGTAGGCGGCCATGGAGATCTGGGTGCCGCGCCCGGCGAAGACGGCCCGCGCGTCCTGGGCGTTGACCGCCGTGACCGAGAGGCCGAAGTTCTGGTTGATGTCGCTGCCGGTGTTGGTCGGCTGCAGCACGTTGGCCGGGTCGCCCTGCTCGAGGACCGGCGTGCGCGCGGTGGCGGTGTCGGCGGCTGCCGCGACGAGCACGGCGCCCTTGTTGTTGGCGTAGCGCAACGCCTGCACGATGACGTCGGACGCGGCGAAGCGGCCGTCGGTGCCGAACGACATGTTGATGGCCTCGGCGCCGTTGTCCGCGGCCCAGACCAGCGCGCGGGCGACGCTGCCCTCGGTGAGGTCGGACTTGGCGATCAGCAGGCCGCAGCCGAGGCCGGCGCCGGCGAGGCCGATGCCGTTGTCGGGCTCGGCGCAGGCCAGCGAGGCGACGTGCGTGCCGTGCCCGTTCTCGTCGACGGTCGGCGGGCCGTCGCCGATCGTGTCGTCGAAGTCGGCCGAGGCGACGACCTTGCCCGCGAGGTCCGGGTGCGTGCCGTCGACGCCGGTGTCGATGACCGCCACGCGCGCGCCGTCGCCGCGCGCGATGTCCCACGCGGCGGGCAGGCCCTCGCGGGGCGCCCACCACTCGCCGACGGTGCCGGCCTCGCCGCGCTCGGCGCTCGTGAAGGCCGGGTCGGACGGGACGTAGCGCAGCGCGAAGCGCCGTTCCGCCGTCACGTTCAGCACCCGCGGGTCCGCGCGCAGCCGCCGCGCCAGCTCCGCCGGCGTCTCCCCCGCGCGCGGCTCGACCGCCGCGGTGCGCAGGCGAGGGATCGTCAGCCGGGTGGTCGCCCCGGCGCGCGCGGCGACCGCGCGCGTCGCCCGGGCCGCCGAGGCGTGGGCGGCGCCGGGCGCGGGCGGCTTGAGCGTGACGAGCAGGCGGCCGGTGGCGCCCGGCGACGGGGTCGCCGCGGGCCGCGCGGGCGTCGCCGCGCTCGCCGTGCTCGCGGCGTGCGCCATCGCCGGCAGCGCGACGAGCGCCGCGAGCCCGACCGCCGCCGCGTTGCGCGCCGACCGCCGCATAAGAGCTGATGAAGAAGCCGGGCCTAGTAGCCCAGCGCGAACTTCGCGTCCTCGGACATCCTGTCCGGCGTCCACGGCGGGGTGAACGTCATCGTGGACTCGACGGAGCTCACGCCGTCGAGCTCGGTCACGAACTCCTCGATCTGCTCGGAGACCTGCGGTCCGATGGGGCAGCCGGGAGAGGTCAGCGAGAACGTGACGTGGACGTCGCCGCCCGAGACCTCGATCCCGTAGATGAGGCCCAATTCGACGAAATCCAACCCGAGCTCCGGGTCGATGACGTTGGTAAGTGCGGCTTCGACATCCTCGAGGGAGGGCATAGCCCTTGAGTCTAGCCCCGCAGGTTGGGTAGGTTCCGCGGGCCATCGTCTCGTTCAGCGAACACCCCCCGGTGATCCGCTGTGCGGGCGACGAGGATCGGTCCACCCAGAGCCTGCGGCGCCCCGCTTTGTCGCGCGCGCTGCACGCCGGGGAGACGGTGCTCGTCGACCTGCACGAGCTGGTCTTCGCCGACCCATCCTTGATGGTGGATCTGGCGATGGTCGCGCGCCGTCTGCGGCAGTGCGAGAGCCGCCTGCACATCCGCGGCGCCCAGCCGCAGATCCAGCGCCTGATCGAGCTCGTCGGCCTGCACCGGCTGCCGAACGTCGTGCTGGACCCCGCGCCGCAGCCGGCCTGAGCGGCCCGCCGGGCCCGACCGCGTAGCCTTCGGGCCCGGATGCCCTTCCTGCTCCTGCTGATCTTCTTCGTCGGCGTCCCGATCCTCGAGATTTACGTGATCATCCAGGTCGGCGAGGCGATCGGCGCGCTCTGGACGATCGTGCTGCTCATCGCCGACTCGATCCTCGGCACGATGCTCATGCGGTCGCAGGGCCGCGCGGTGTGGCGGCGGTTCCAGCAGACGCTCGCCGAGGGCCGTGTGCCCGGCCGCGAGGTCCTCGACGGCGTGCTCGTGATCTTCGGCGGCGCGTTCCTGGCGACGCCGGGCTTCTGCAGCGACGCCGTCGGCGCCCTCCTGCTGCTGCCGCCGACCCGCGCGCTGGTCCGACGCCTGATCGTCCGACGGTTCGGCTTCGGCATGTTCGGGGCGATCCCGGGCGTGCGCGTGCGCGGGGGCGCGCGGGAGCCCCATCCGGGGGCGGACGTCGAGGGCACCGCGACCGAGATCGATCCCAGGAGGCTTCCTTGACCGTTGTTGGTGTGGAGCACGAGGCTCCGCGCGACCTGACGCCCGGCCAGAGCGACGCGGTGACGCTCGCGTTCTCCGACATGGAGGCCGACGTCTGCGGCGTGGCCCGGATCGGTCGCGCGCTGGACGGCGACGGCGACGTGGTCACCAGCGGCCTGGCGATCCTCTTCGCGGGCGGCGCCCCGGTGTCGGTGCGCGCCGAGGGCGGCGTGCCCGCCGGCGAGGGCGTCGGCTGGGGCGAGGCGGAGGCCGCGGGCGTCTGGACCGAGATCGTCGATCCGCTGCGCGCCTGGCGCTTCCACTACGAGGACGAGGAGGGCTCGCACGCCTTCCTGCTCGACGTCGAGGCCGTGAGCGTCCCCGCGGCGCTGAGCGCCGACGCCCCCGCGGGCAAGCTGGGCGGCATGGAGGGCTACGACCAGCTCGTCAAGGTCACGGGCACGGTCACGATCGACGGCACGCGCCGGACGTTCTCGGGCCGCGGCCAGCGCGGCCACTCGTGGGGCGCGCCGGACTGGGGCAAGCTCGCGCTGGCGCGCACGGTCGGCGTCTGGCTGGAGGGCGACGCGGGCGTGACGATGACCGCCGTCCGCGGCGCGAAGGCCGCGTCGCACGCCGACGAGGCGATCCACGCGGTGCTGCTGGGCCGCGACGGCGAGACCGGCGAGGCGACGAGCCTCCTCGTCGCCGACCCGCGCATCTCCACCACCTACGACAGCGAGGGCCGCCAGCGCCACACCGGCCTGGAGCTCTACGAGACCGACGAGGCGCCCTACGCCCGCCGCGCCGCCGGCGAGGTCGCCTGCGGCACCACGCTCGACCTCGGCCGCCTACGCCTGGACTGCGCGTTCTTCACCTGGCGCATGGAGGGCCGCAGCGGCGTGGGCCGCTACGACATCCTGCGCCGAACGGAGGACTGAGGCCGCCGCGCCGGGGCGCGGCGCGGTGCCGGGCGCGCGGCGCGCGGCGCGCCTGTGCCGCGAGCGGCGAGCCGCTAGTTGTCGGAGCCGAGGCGGTCCCAGAGGTAGAGCTCGACGCACTCCTGCGCCAGCTCCATCGACCGCTCGCGCGAGAGGCGCGGAAGGACGGTCTCCAGCGCCTGCTCCTCGGCGACGCCGGCGTCGAACGCCTCCTCGCCGCGGAAGCCGGCGGCGATCTTCAACGCCTCGCGACGGTTCTCGCCGAGCGTCGGGAAGACGTTCATGAGGAAGTCGCGATTGGCGATCGGCTGCCCGACCTCCAGCGACGCGTGCCAGGCGGCGAGCATCGACAGGTCGTGCTCGTCGAGGTCCGCGACGGCCTTCGCGTAGTGCGTGTCCAGCTCGCGCTCGGGGATCTCGTCCACCCACGCGCGAACGAGCTCGCCCAGCAGCTGCCGCCGGGCCTCTCGGCCGACGGACTCTGCGATCACGCGAATAGCGTCGTGGGGTTCGATGAAGCAGAGGGCCATGGGAGCTCCCGGCGCTCGAGGACTGGACGGCGCCAAGGTAGACCCCCCACCGGACGGCAAACCCCTTGTGTTCGCTGGCCTCCGGGAAGTTCCTGCACTTTGCGTGAAACGCTTGCAGCGGGTCTGACTGCGAAGCACCCGTCCCCGCAGTGTTCGGGGGCGAAGGACCGATCGCTGAGCAGGCCTGCCGGGTCGCGGCGGGACCGTTTTCGGCCGCGCGCGGCGGTGCGCGCGCGCTGGCCGAAGGCCGGGTTCGAGCACGCTTGCGACGCCCCAGATTCCCCCCGCCCGCCCTGCCGCGCCCGCCTCGCCTCGCGACGGGGGCGGGGCGGGTCGAGGCGCGGCGAGGCGCGGCGAGGCCGCGATCGGGGTGCGGCCACGGTCGGGTGCGGCCACGGTCCGGGCTCGGCCATGGTCCACCAATGGTCGACCCACAGCCGAGCCACGGCCGAGCGCCGGAGGCGACCCGCCGGCGCCAACGGCGGTCAGGAGGGGACCAACGGCAAGCACGGGTGCCGCGCGGCGACGCCCGTGCTGCGGATGGGTCGGCAGTGCGGGTCCTACGGCCCGACGGTCACCCTCACGGCGTTAGAGGCCACGGGCTGGAACGGGTAGTCCAGCTGGCCCTTGCTCACCTGGACGCGCAAGGCGTAGGTGATCCGGCGAGTCGAGCGCGTGAACCGGTAGGCGTAGGAGAACGTGCCCTTCCTGTTGGTCTTGATCTGGGCGAAGGGCCGCCAGCGATGGTGGTCGCGCCACTGGACGGTCAGCGTCACGCCGCGGCGCGGGACGTGCCCGCCGAGCAGGCGGCCGCGCAGCGTCAGCGCCCGGCCGTTGCGCAGCGTCCGGTGATTGCCACGCAAGCGCACGCGGCCGTTGACGGCGACCTTCAGCGTGGCGGTCGCGCGGGCGATCGGATCGTCGTCGTACATGCGGTAGCCCACGGAGATCGACCGCCCGGCGCCGGCGGCCAGCCGGATCGTCGCGTGCCCCGCGTCGTCGGTGGCGACGTCGGACGCGACCGCCGCGCCCGCGCCGACGCGCGTGAAGACGTCCAGGTGCGCGGCCTGGATCGGCTTGCCGTTGTTGGTGCACGTGAGCTGGAGCTGGACGGCCGCCGCCTTCCCGTACCCGAGCTTCACCTTGCCGCCGGCGACGTGCTCGAATCGCAGCGTGGCCTTGTCCTGCGGGCAGCCGGTGTCCCCCACCACCTTGCCGCGCAGCTCATGGCCGGCCGCGGCGGGCGGCGGCACGACCGGCAGCAGCGGCGGGGCGGGCGCCGCCGGCGCGGGGCTGTCGTCGCCCGGCGTCGGCGTGGTCGTGTTCTTGGTGGGCGGCGTCGCGTCGCCGCCGGAACCGCTGCTGGGCCGGGCGACGACCCCGCTGGGCGCCGTCGCGGCCATCACGGTGTCGGCCGGGTTGGTGGCGGTGACCAGGAGCCGCAGCCGATGCCCGACGTCCGCCGCCGTGGGCGTGTACTCGAGCCCCGTCGCAGCCGGGATCGTCGCGCACGACGCCAGCGCCCCGTTCGCGTCGCACTGCGCCCACGCGCGAGCGATGTGCAGGCTCGGACCGGTCCACGTGCCGTCGTCCAACGCCTCGATCGCCGAGCCGACGAGCGGGTTGGCGTAGACCGAGTTGTCGCGGAACGCGGAGACCTGCTCGTTGACCGGCGGGTGGTTGGCGACCAGGCGCTCGTCGCTCCAGAGGGTGGTCTCGTGCTGCGCCGCGTCGACGACCTTGTAGGTCAGGATGTGCTTGCCGTCCGCGATCTGGGTGGTGTCGAGCGTCTCGTCGGCAGCGACGGTGAGTGGACACGGTCGAGGGCGCGAGAAGACCCAGGCGCCGTTCTCAAGCCCGGACGGGCGGCACCGGCCACCCAACTCATCAACAACGTGGTCGACCTCCGACAGCACGCCGTCCACATAGAGGCGCAAGCGGGCCAAACCACCGCCGGAATCCGACGCAGAGTACGTGAGGTGCTCGAACCCCGCGACCTTGAGGTTGGTGGTCAAGCTGCCACTCGTGGCGCCTCCAACGGGTGGAGTGCGGTCCGCGAGTAGAAGGTGTGGTTCGTAGAGCGCCGACCAGCCGACACTTCCCGCACACGCAGGGCCGGTTTGGTCGCAGATGATGCGCCAGGTCACCGCCTGCGTATCGAGACCCGACCACGTGATGGAACGCGCGCTCGACTCGCTGACGCTCCCGTTGAAGTTCAGAAAGATCCCACCGGCCTTGTTGATGAGCTGGATCACTCCATGTCCGCCGGAAGCGGCAGGGTCCGAAAGCCCCGCATAGGACGCGCTGATGCCCGTGATACTCGTGCCGGACGGAGCCGTATAGGTCCAGCCGGTCCCCTCGCCGGGAGAGACCGGGCCGGTAGGGAACATGTCGCTCTGCAGCCGAGCACCGCTCGATGCGCCGCAGGTGGGATGCGAGAAGACACCGGAGTCAGCCAGCGTTGAGAAGGCCTTCCAGCCGCCCGAAGCGTCGACGGTGTCGTCAGCTGTCACGCAGCTGCGATGGACGTACGCCCCCTCCCCGAAGGGGTCCGCCTTCGATGTCGCCGGGTGCGTCAGCGAAAGCGTCAAGGCGGCGCCCAGCGCCGCCAGCGCCGCGTAGGGGGCTGGGTTGAAGAGATGCAATGTCGGGTCCTTTCCGATGGGCATGGGTCGGGCTCAGGGCTGGGGCGAGAACTCGCCGTGGGAGGTGTCGGGGCGGGTGGGGTGCGGCAGTTGGCGCGGCGTCGCGCTCGGCGTGGGCGTCGGGTTCGCGCTGCGCGTGATCGGCGTCGGCGTCGGCGTCCGCGGCGACGTGGTCGTCTGCGGGACGACGGGCACGGGCGCGCCGGCGGGCGCGAACTCCGTGCTCTTCGCCTTGCGCCGCGCGACGACGCGATGGCGGCGGGTCGGGGTCGCGCGCCGTGTCCCGGAGGCCGGCGCGGATCCCGACACCGACGCCGTCCGCGCCGCGATCGGCACCGCCGGCATCGTCGCCGTGCCGCGCGCCGCCGCCGCACGGGCCGCGGTCGTCGGCACCGCGTGCCGCGCCGGCGCGTGCTTGGGCCGCGCCTGCTCCTGGGCCATCACGAACCCGCCGCCCGCCGTGGCGGCCGCGCCGGTCGCGAGGAGGGCCGCGAGCTTCGTGCCGCTGACCGCCGTCATCGAGGCGTCGCCGCCGGGCAGCACACGCTCGGCGAGCGCGCCGAGACGGCCGAGGAGGCTCACGAGGCCGAGCGGCAGCATCGCGGTCAGCGGCCGGCGGTGCAGCGCCTTCAGCCGCCCCCGGCAGGACGGGCAGTTGCGCAGGTGCGGGCGCGCGTCGGTGATCTGCTCGGCGGTCGCCTCGCCGCGGGCCATCGCGGTCAGCACGGGCTGCCAGCGCTCGCACTCGGCCCCCGACTCGATGCCCTCGTAGCGGGCGAAGAAGCTCTTGCGACCCTCGGTCAGCGACCGGTTCACCTTGGTCTGGCTGTAGCCGGTGGCCTCGCCGATCTCGACGTAGGAGTGCCCGAGCGCCTTGAGCCACATCGCGCGCAGCTCCTGCGGCTTGAGCCGCCGCAGCGCCTCGGCGGCGCTGCGCGTCCGCTCCGCGCCGACGACGCGCTCCTCGGGCGTCGGATCGTGGGCCGACGCGTGGCGGTCGAGGTCGAGGTCCTCGTAGGCCACCGACGCGGACCGGCCACGCCGGACCTCCATCGCCTCGTGCTTGACGACGACATGCAGCCACTTGTGGGCGGACTCCGGGTCGAGCGTCCGCGCCCGGCGCAGGAAGATCTCCATGCCGCGCTGGTAGGCGTCGTAGGCGTCGTCGGCGCAGAGGCTGTGTCGACGCGCGGTGCGCATCAGCGACTCGGCCTGCGTGGCGACGGTGCGGACCACGAGTTCATGTGCTTGGTCGTCGGTGAGCCTGATCCGAGCGTCGTGCTCGGGCGGCGCGAGGTTCTCCATCGGGTCCCGGTCCGTCGGGTGTGGGTGGGTCGTGGTCCTTAGGGCACGCCGCTCGCGTTCTCGCCCCCTCCCATCGATGAGGGGTCCGAACGAGAACATCCGCGCATCGGTGAGCGACGCCATTCGATATCGCGACACCACCGGAACGGCACGAGCACCACGGCCCGTCCACGAACCACCCGCGTCCGGCCCAGGACGAGGCGCACCTCCGGGCTCGTGACGAACGCCACCAAGAAGCTCGGAGTTTGCGACTTAATCAGCTTCTGCTCAGTGAGCGATTCCCCATAGCGGCCCGACCGGCGCGACTCGGCCGTCCGTCCACCGCGCGCGCCGGAAGTGGGGATGCCCTCCCCGCGCCGGCCTGGCCGGCCCGCGGAACGCGCGCCTAGGCCGTCGCGCAGTCGCCGTGCGCGCGCACGAGCTGCGCGGCCAGCGCGTCGCGGTTCAGCCGCGGCGGCGAGTTGTCGGTCGCGACGCCGGGCGCCGCCAGCGAGGCCAGCACGGACTTCACGCCCGTGTAGGCGCGGTAGGCGTCCTCGTCGGGCACGAAGCCCAGCCGCGCGGAGAAGCTCGACCGGAACGACGCGGGCACGCCACCGCCCGCGGCCACCACGATCGCCGTCGGATGCCCCGACGGGTACAGGTCGCTGCCCGCGTCGCAGGCCTGCGCCTTCAGCGCGGCGTCGCCGAGCACGACCGTCGAGATCCCCGCCGAGTTCAGCAGGAACACCGCGGGCTTGACCGCGTCGTCGCCCAGCGCGGTGACGACCGCCGACGCCTGCGTGTCCTGCAGCGATGTGCGCGCGTTGTTCAGCGCGTCCTTGGTCGCGGCCGCCGGATCGTCGGAGACCTGGCGCCCGGCGAAGTTGATGCGGAACACGCCCGCGTGGCCCTGGGCCTCGGCCAACGCGAGCTTCGCGCCCGCCGCGACCTGGCGGTAGTCCTTCGCGGTGGAGTTGACCCACAGCGAGACGGTCGGCGCCGTCGTCGGGTTCTGGGTCTTGGCGGACCCGCAGCCGGCGAGCGCGACCGCCGCGACGGCCACCGCCCCGACGAGCGCCCGTCTCAAAGCCCCAGCGCCCGCGCGATCCGCTCGCGCTCGTCGGGGTCGATCTCGGCTTGGGACCCGGCGCGGTAGCGCTCGTCACCGTCGCCCGCGGCGGGCGCCGACCAGTTGAAGAACGCGAGGTCCAGCGCCTCGACCGGCACGTCCACCCCGTGCGCCAGCTCGCGCTGGCGCCGCTGCAGGAGCACGGGATCGCCGATGCCCAGCAGGCGCTTGGCGGCGATGCCGACCGGGTCGGTGGCCGTCGCGGCGCTCAGGTGCAGCGTCCACGGGTCCAGCTCGACGAGCCCGAGGTGGTGCGCCAGGACGAGGAACTCCATCCGCTGCGACCGGCCGAAGCCCGGCAGCCCCAGCCGCTCGAACGCGCGGTCGTAGCGGTGCTGCAGCGTCCAGGACTCCTCGCCGGCCAGCGCGGTGATCTGCCCGCCCAGGCGCTGCGCCCAGGCGCGGTAGGCGACCAGCGCGGCGTCGCCCCGTCGCGCGTCGTAGGCGTTGCGGGGCCCGGCCTGCACGCCTTCCAGCGACGGGATCTCGCCCGACGCCCACGACGTGCGCACCGCGGACACGCCGGCCCACGGGTCGTCGCCGGCCAGCGGCGACAGGAACGCGATCAGGAAGGTCAGCCACGCGGCCTCCTCGCGATCGTCGGCCGACGCGACCTCGGCGTACAGCCCGGGAGGCGCCTCGGACAGCTCGCGCACCCGCGCGGCGCTGAAGGCCAGCTCGTCGGCCAGGCGGCCGGCGTCGACGCTGGAGCGCAGGCCCGGCACGAGGTCGTGCTCGTAGCCGTCGTCGGCCGCCCGCGCCATCCGGCGCACGGTCATCCCCGACGAGGCCGACTTGCGCGGCGCCCGCGTGCGCCCGCCGCTCGCGCTCTCGGCGCGCGACGGCCGCCGCTCCACCGAGCGCGACGGCGACGACGACACGCGATCCTTCTTGGAGCAGATCGGGCAGTTCTCGACGAGCCGGTTGTGACGGCAGAAGGTGGGCACGGAGCCAGTCTACGAACAGCGAAGGGCGCCCGTGGCACGGGCGCCCTTCGGAAACGCGTCAGATGGCGTCAGCGCGACTACGCGTGGCAGGTCGCCGACTGGCGCTTCTGCACGACGGTGTAGCCCTTGCGCTTCGTGTTGTCCACGTTGATCAGGCCCGCGTCGAAGTCGTTGGACTCCGGCGCGCCGTTGAACTGGTAGATGTACAGGCGCGTGATCTGCTTGTACTTCTTCGGCATGGAGAACATGCACTTCAGCGCCGTGGCGGCCTTGGTCTCGGCCGCGGCCTCGGAGCCGCCGGCGTAGACGCCGCGCAGGCGCAGCTGGCCACCGGTCTCGGTCAGCCAGATCTGAGCCTTCTTGTCGTCGATCGTCTTGATCAGGCGCGACGTCCGCGAGTACGAGCCGCGGTTGGTGTCGCTGTAGTTGTGGATGCCCCAGTACTTGGGGTGGCCCTTGACGTACTTCTTGAACTTGCGCAGGTAGCTGACCGCGCCGCCGACGTTCGAGCCGTCGAGGATGTCGATCGCCGTGACCTTGCGGCCGGAGAAGACCTTCGAGGCGGCCGCGTAGTACTGGGCCACGAGCTTGGGCCCGGTCGCCGACTTGCAGATCTTCGAGGGCTGGCCCTCCATGCGGCCCTTGGCCTGGCAGACGTTGACCTCGTTCCACGGCGTGACGTCGAACGACTTGCCGTACTTCTTCTTGAACGAGGTCAAGGCCTTGGTGTAGGCCGCGACGCTCGGCGCCTTGTTGTAGCCCGACGACGTCCGCGCGTGCTCGAACGAGATCAGGATCGTCTGATGGGCGGCCTTGGCGGCCTTCAGCCACGCCTCGAAGTCGGCGCGCTGGGCCGGCTCGCTCGTGACGTCATACGGGGCGATGTAGCGCGCGACCTTCAACTTCAGCGGCGCGAAGAGGGGGTTGGTGAACGTGCTCGCCTGCTGGTCCGAAACGCCGACGGTGGCGGATGCGGAGGCGCTCGCGGGAACGACGAGCGCGGTCAGGGCGGTGACGATCAGACAGCTGCGAACGAGACGTCGCATGGGGATGCGGAGTGCTCCTTGTCGGCGTCGGGGACGGGGTCTCGGTGCGTTGCGTCGCGCCCCGGCACGATCGGCGGTGGGGCACTAGAGAACCAAGACAGCGTAGCCGTCTCGGAAGTTGCGGTGCGTCGTCCGCGCAAGAGGCGTTGCGCGGACGCTCGGTCACGCCGCGGCCCGCAGGCCCGCGATGAACAGCCCGGAGATGAAGTCGGTGGCCCGCGCGGGGTCCGGGTCGTCGCTCTCCAGCATCCGCGCGCCGACCTCGAAGGCCGCGCCGACCATCGACGCGGCCATGTACTCGACGTCGTGGTCGGGGATCAGCCCGGCGGCGACGCCGGCGCGCAGGTCGTCGGCCAGCTCCTCGACGCCCGCGACCAGCGACGGCTCCTGGAACAGCGCCCGGATCGTGCCCGCGTTGCGGGCCAGCAGCTCGCTGGTCTGCCGGTCCTCCAGCAGGAAGTCGAAGTAGGCGGCGAAGCCGTCGCGGACGAACGCCTCCAGCGTCGCGCCCTCCCGGCGGGCGGCCTGGACGCGCACGCGGGCCTCCCCCGCGGTCTCGTCCAGGAGCGCGGTCAGCACCGACTCCTTGTCGGGGAAGTAGTTGTAGAACGTGCCGGTGGCCAGGTCGGTGCGCCGGACGATGTCCCGCACGGTCGCCGCGCCGTAGCCGATGTCGGCGAAGACCTCGCGCGCGGCCCCCAGGATCGCGGCGCGGTTGGCGGCCTTGGTGCGCTCGCGCTTGCCGGCGGCGGCGCCGGAGGTGCCGGCGGACGGCTCGGAGACGACGTCGCTCACGCCGCCACCGCCGCGCCCCCGGCCGAGCGCGGGGCGTCCTTGGCACGATGCGGGACCGGCAGCGCGAACCCGGCCGCCCGCGCGCGCTCGGCGCCGGCCTTGCGCTCCTTGTCCAGGTGCCAGAGGTAGTCCTCGAAGTCGACCTGGATCGTGTGGCGCTTGGAGGCGACGTAGCGCTTGTGCATCGCCTGCTGGTCGGCGCGGATGTCGGCGGTCAGCGCGGCGGGCGCGGGCAGCGCGTAGCGGCCGCGCAGGTACTCGGCCAGCCAGACGCCCTGGGCCTCGGCCAGCGGCATCACGGAGCCGAGCGGCTGCAGCAGCCCGACGAACCCGAGGTCGGGGAACTTGGGGTGGAAGACGCGGCGGAACAGCTCGATGTGGTTGTCGGGGGCCGCGATGAAGTCCTCGCCGAAGAACGGGAACGAGATCTTGTAGCCCGTGCAGTACACCACCACGTCGACCGGCTCGCGCGTGCCGTCGGCGAAGACCACGTGGTCGCCGTCCAAGGCCTTGATGTTGGGCTTGGGCCGGACGCGGCCGTGCTGGATGCGGTCCAGGATGCGGCCGGAGACCGTCGGGTGGGCCTCGCCGAACTCGTGGTCGGGCTTGGGCAGCCCGTACTTGGTGATGTCGCCCGTGTGCAGGCGGATCAGCTTCTCGACGACCTTCTGGCGGACCTTGAACGGGACGCGCGGATCGTTCTTGAAGTGGTCGGTCGGACGGCCGAAGAGGTACTTGGGGACGATCCAGGCGCCGCGGCGCGCGGCCAGGTAGGTGCTGTCGGCGACGTAGGAGGACTCGACCGCGATGTCCATCGCCGAGTTGCCCATGCCGAGCACGACCACGTTCTTGCCCTCGAAGATCGAGGAGTCGACGTACTCGTGGGCGTGCAGCTGCGTGCCCGCGAACGTGTCGGAGCCGGGGAAGGCGGGCTCGGGCCAGCGCGCGTCCCAGTGGTGGCCGTTGGCGACCAGGACGACGTCGTACTCGCGGGCCTCGCCGTCGCCGAAGGTGACGGTGTAGACGCCGTCGCCCCCGCGCGAGACGTTCTCGACGCGCGTGTCGAACAGGATCTTGTCGCGGAACCCGAAGTGGTCGACGTAGGACTCGAAGTAGGCCGCGATCTGGGTGTGGTGCGGGTAGTCGGGGTAGTCGGCCGGCATCGGGAAGTCCGAGTAGGCCATGCGGTCGCGCGACGTGTTGATGTGCAGGTCGCGGTAGGCGGCCGACATCCCGTTGGTGTTGCCGAAGACCCAGTTGCCGCCGACGCGATCCGACGCCTCGACGCAGTCGAACGGGATCCCGGCCTGGTGCAGGGCCTTGGCGGCGGCGATGCCGGACGACCCGGCGCCGATCAGGCAGACGGTGGGCAGCGGCGCGGAGGCGGCAGCGGCGGCGGACATGGACGCAGCGTCCCAGAAGATGACGGGGGCGTCAAGTTTGTTCTGACATGGTGTCGAGCCGGCGGCGCGCCTGTCACCTCGCGTGCGGCAGGATCGTTGCGAGGTCGATGACGTCCCGCCCGCTTGCTCTCACCGTCGCCGTGCTGCTGATCGGCGCGTTGCCCACCGCCGTCAACGCGCGCGGCTGGTCGGCGCTCCAGCCGCTCACGCCACACGCCCAGGACAACGACCTCGCGGGCCTGGCGATGGACGACCACGACCGCGCGTCGGTCCTGCTCAGCCACCGCTCGGCCGACCACTTCACGCTGCTGCTGCGCACCACCGGCGCCGACGGGCGGCTCGGGCCGGCCCGGACGATCGAGACCACGCACAACGGCACCTACGGCGGCGAGCTGTTCGCCGGGGCCGGGCGCGACCTCGTCGCCGGCTTCCTCGAGATCGCCGGCGGCGCGCGGCGGCCGATCGTCCGGATCGGCCCGGCGCTGGCCGACCGCCAGGTGCTGTCGACCGGACGGCGCTCCGCGCAGGCGATGGCGATCGCCGCCGACCGCGCGGGCGACGCGGTCGTCGCGTTCACCCAGTACGCCGACGACGTGCCGCTGGTCGCGGGCGCGCGGATCTGGGTGTCGTACCGCCCGGCCGGCGGCCGCTTCGGGCCGGCGCGAGCCGTGGGCGCCGGCACGTTCGCGGCCCCGAAGGCGGCCATCGACCGCGACGGCACCGCGACCGTCGCCTGGGGCGACAAGGACGGCGTGCACGTCGTGCAGGGCGCGGGCGACGCCTGGGGCCCCGCGCAGGTCGTCGCCGGCTCGGCCGCGCGCGGCACCATGCCCATCTCGCTGGGCATCGGCGCGGGCGGCGGCCACGTGGCGCTCGCGTGGCTGCGCGACGAAGGGCTCGGGACGATGTCGGCGATGGCCACCCAGCAGGCCACCGCCGGCGCGCCGTTCGGGCCCGCCGCGACGTTGGCCGCGGGCGCGGATGGCACCGTCCGCGGTGCGGTCCTGGGCTCCACCGCCGTGACCGTGGACGACGACCACGCCTATGTCGCCTGGATCCAGGGCACGCCGCACACGCGCGACCACGACAGCGTGCGCTTCGCGGTCGGCGCCCCGACCGGGGTCTGGACGAGCCCGATCGTGCGCGAGGTCCCCGGTCCGGCGCACCCCGACGCGCTGACGCTCACCGCGCCGCTGCCCGGGCGCCCGCCGCTGCTGGGGATCACGACGTCGATGGGCGGCGGCAAGATGGCGGCGGCGACCGCGACCGTGCGGTCCACCGGCGGTCTCGCCCCCACCCGCGCGGTCCCCGGGGCGACGAGCGTCGGCTACGGCACGCGGATCGCGCAGGGCCCCCACGGCGCGGTGCTGGCCTACGTGAGCCGCCCCGGCCCGCGGGCCGGCTACCACCGCGGGCAGGTCATGCTGGTCAGGAGCGCCGGCTGAGCCTGGCGTCGACCTCGCGCGCCGCCCGCTCCCCCGCGCGCACCGCGCCGTCCATGTAGCCGAGCCAGTAGTCGGAGGTCTCGGTGCCCGCGAAGTGGATCCGGCCGTGGGCGGCGCGCAGCTGGGCGCCGTGCTTGGACAGCACGCCCGGCGCGAAGTGGCCGACCGGGCAGCCGCGGGTCCACCGCTCGGTCGTCCAGTCCTTCTCCAGGTACTCGGTCGGCGTGCGGGCGCGCTCGTCGGCGGTGAAGCGGACGAAGTCCTCCAGGACCTGGGCGCGGCGCGTGGCGGGGTCGAGCGCCGCCCACTCGCCGTGGCGCTTGCCGCCGATGAAGCTGAAGAAGACGCCGACGCTGCCGTCGGGCGGCGAGTTGTCGTAGGGGACGCGGGCCAGGCCCGTGTCGCTGACGCCCTGGCCGGACAGCCCGGCCTCGCGCCAGAACGGCGTCGGGTAGACGGCCTCGACCTTCGTCAGCGAGCCGGGGGTCATCGCCTTCAGCAGCGCCTTCTTGGCCGCCGGGAGCCCGGGCGCGTAGGCGATGCGCGCGGCGAGCACCGGCGGGACCGCGACCACCACGCGCCGGGCGACGACCGTCGGGCCGCCGTCGGTCGTGACGGTCACGGCGCCGTCGTGCTCGCGGATCTTCGCGACGGGCGCCTGGAGGATCACGCGATCGCCGAGCTTGGCGGCGACCTTCTCGGCGATGACGACCGAGCCGCCGACGATCCGCCGCTCCTGCGCGCCGCCGCCGGTGGCGATGAGGCGCGCGAAGCTTCCGGGCGTCTTGGCGTTCCCGGCCGCGGCGACGTACTGGGCGACGTAGAGCAGGCTCAGCTCTCCGGGGTCGGCGCCCCAGATCGCCTCGCAGACCGCGTCGAGGATCGTCAGCGCGGTCGGCGTGAGGCTCTTGGTGGCCAGGTACTGCGCCAGCGTCTGGCCGTCGTACCTGCGCGCCTTGGCGTGCTTCCACGGCGCGGCGACGCCGACCTCCTTGCCGATCGCGTCGACCGTCAGCAGCGCGCCCAGGCCCGCCTGGATCTCGGGATCGTTCGGGATGCCGGTCGACGCCGGGTACAGCGTCCGCTGCCCGCGCGCGATGAAGACGTTGGAGCCCGTGTTGTAGACGGGGAACGTCCCGACGTCCATCGCCTTGGCCAGCGCGAGGATCCGGTCCTGCGTGGGGCCGACGAACTCGCCGCCGACCTCGGCGATCGCCTTGCCGTCGGCGATCGAGGCGTTCTGCGTGCGACCGCCGACGCGGTCGCGGGCCTCCAGCACGATGACCCGGTGGCCGTGCGCGGTGAGCGCGCGGGCGGCGGCGAGGCCGGAGAACCCGGCGCCGATGACGACGACGTCGGCCTTCTTGCGCTTGCGCGCGGCCGCGAAGGCGGCGGACGTCAGCGGTGCCTCGGCCGCGGCGAGCGCGGCGGCCGAGGCACCGGCCTGGAGCAGACGACGGCGGGTGAGCGGCGCGAGGGACATCGAGCGACCCTAACGCCGGCCCTCCGCCGCGTCGAGCGCCTACTTCTTGGTGGTCTTGACCTTCACGGCCTTGGAGGCCTTGCTCTGCTTGCCCGCCTTGTTGACGGCGACGACCTTCACCTCGTAGCGGGTGCCCGCCTTGAGGCCCGAGATGGTGGCCTTGCCGGTCTTCTTGTTCACCTTGGCGGTCACGGCCTTGAACGTGCCGGTGCCGGCGACGCGGACGTAGACGCGGATCGTGGCGCCCTTGGGCGCCTTGGGCAGCGCGAGCGTCGCGCCGTGCGCGCCGACGCCGGAGACCTTGGGGGCCTGGGGCGCCGCGGCCGGCTTGCCGCCGACGAGCCAGTCGTTCTTGATGCCGTCCTTGTCGGGATCGGCGGCCGGCTTGGTGGGCGTGGTCGGCGCCGGGGCGGGGGCCGGAGCGGGCGCCGGGGCCGGCGTGGGCGTGGGCGTGGGCGTCACGACGACCGGCACCACCGCGGGCGGGACCGGGAAGCGCTGGGCGTCGGCGAACGTCGTCGCGATCCCGCCGCCGGGGCCGTTGCCCGTGCAGCTGTCGGCCTCGATGTCGTCGCTGAAGACCGACTTGGCGTCGAAGGACGCCGGGAGCTCGGAGACCGGGACCTTCCAGGTGTAGCTCGAGCCGTCGTCGGCGAAGTCGGGCCAGCCGACGTCGGCCAGCGGCTCGGTGTCGGGGTTGGTGACCACCTGGCACGTGGTCGTGCTGCCGGTGATCTTCGCGGCGCCCGCGCCGCCGTGCCCGACCGTGGCCGCGAACGTCGTGACGCCGGAGCCGGCCTCCGCGACGAGCACCGCGGAGGCGTCCGTGCCGCCGGCCGGCGGGGTGACCGTGAACGAGACGACGTCGCCGTTCTGGACGATCGTCAGCGGGCCGGTGGTGACGGTCGCGGAGGCGACGGGCGCCGCCACGGCGAGGACGGCGAGACCAGAGGCCAGCGCCGCGGGGAACTTGTACGACATGTAGTTAGACCTGCTCCAACGGATCGGGACGAGCGGGATCCCGCTCGCTGTCCTACCGTTGTTCGGCCAGAACGCCGCCGATCTTAAGCGGGCGGGTGCGCCGGAGCACGGCGCACCCCAACCTCCGTCTTAGCGCTCCTCGACCGTCAGCGCGCCGTCCGCGTGCGACGGTGGGCCCTCGGGTCCCTCGTCGGCGTCGTGGACGTTGCCGGCGAGGACGGGCTCGTGCTCGGCGGCGCCGAGCGTGTGCAGGTAGCGGTCGGCCATGCGCGCGGCCTGGCGGCCCTCGTTGATCGCCCAGACGATCAGCGACTGACCGCGGCGGGCGTCGCCGGCGGCGAAGACGCCGCGGACGCTCGTCTCGTAGGTCGAGGCCTTGATGTTGCCGCGCGGGTCGAGGTCCAGCCCGAGCTGCTCGACGATGCCCTCGTGCTCGGGGTGCAGGAAGCCCATCGCCAACAGCACCAGGTCGGCCTGCATCTCGCCGTCGGTGCCCTCGACGGGCGCGAACGGCGGCGCGGCGCCGGCCTGGGCGTAGTGCAGCGAGCCCACGCGGCCCTCGGAGCCCTCGAAGCGCGTCGTGACGATCGAGTAGTCCTGCTCGCCCTTGCCGATCGCCGTCGCCTCTTCCATGGCGTAGGACAACCGGAACTTCGTCGGCCACAGCGGCCACGGCGTGCGGTCGTCCGGACGCGACTGCGGCGGCTCGGGCAGCAGCTCCAGCTGGGTGACGCTCAGCGCGCCCTCGCGGATCGAGTGCCCGACGCAGTCGGCGCCCGTGTCGCCGCCGCCGATGACGACGACGTGCTTGCCGGCGGCGGTGATCTCGCGGGCCTCCGGCGGCGCCGTCGTGGGCTCCGGGCCCAGCTCGACGGCGATCGCGCGGTTGCGCACGTACAGGTAGTCCATCGCCGGATGGATGCCGTCCAGCTCGCGGCCCGGGACCGGCAGGTCGCGCGGCACGCGCGAGCCGATCGTCAACACCACCGTGTCGAACTCCGCGCGGAGCTGCTCGGCGGTGATGTCGCGACCGACGTCGACGCCGCAGCGGACCTCGACACCCTCGGCGCGGAGCTGGTCGAGTCGCCGCTCGACGACCCACTTCTCGATCTTGAAGTCCGGGACGCCGAAGCGCACCAGGCCGCCGCCCGCCTCGTCGCGCTCGAAGAGCACGACGCGATGGCCGGCGCGGCGCAGCTGCTGCGCGGCCGCCATGCCCGCGGGTCCGGCGCCGACGACGGCGGCGCTGAGCCCCGTCTCGACGGCCGGCGGCTGCGGCACGACCCAGCCCTCGTCCCATGCGCGGTTGATGATGGAGTTCTCGATCTGCTTGATCGTGACCGCGTCGCCCTCGCGGATCTCCAGCACGCACGCGGCCTCGCACGGCGCCGGGCACAGACGGCCCGTGAACTCCGGGAAGTTGTTGGTGGCGTGCAGCTGCTTGATCGCGTCCGGCCAGCGCTCGCGGTAGACGAGGTCGTTCCAGTCCGGGATCAGGTTCCCGAGCGGGCAGCCGTTGTGGCAGAACGGCACGCCGCACTCCATGCAGCGCGCGCCCTGGGCCGACAGCTCGCTGTCGGGCCGCTGGACGACGAACTCCTGGAAGTCGCCGACGCGCTCCTGCGCATCCCGGTACGGGATGCCCGAGCGCTCGATCTTGAGGAAGCCTCCGAGCTCACCCATGACTAGGCGCCCCGCTTGACGTCGAAGTGGCTGGTGGTGGCGAAGGGCATGGCCGTCATGCGGCGACTCCTTCGGTCGCAGCGGCCGCGGCGGCCTGCTCGGCCAGCACCCGCTTGTAGTCGGACGGGAAGACCTTCACGAACTTGGCCCGGGCGGCGTCCCAGTCGGCGAGCAGCGCGGCGCCGACCGTCGAGCCGGTGCGGTCCACGTGCTCCTGGACCAGCGCGCGCACGTCGGCGCTGTCCTCGTCGGTCAGCTCCTCGAGCTGATCCAAGATGGTGGGGTTGACCCGCGAGCGGAAGGCGCCGTCGGCGTCCAACACGTAGGCGAACCCGCCCGACATGCCGGCCGCGAAGTTGCGGCCGGTCTCGCCGAGGACGACGACGCGCCCGCCGGTCATGTACTCGCAGCCGTGGTCGCCCACGCCCTCGATGACGGCGCTGGCGCCCGAGTTGCGGACCGCGAAGCGCTCGCCCGCCAGGCCGCGGAAGAACGCCTTGCCGCTCGTGGCGCCGTAGAGCACCGTGTTGCCGACGATGACGTTCTCCTCGGCGGCGAACGTGACGCCCTCGGGCGGCGTGACGACGACCGTGCCGCCGGACAGGCCCTTGCCCGTGTAGTCGTTGGCGTCGCCGTGCAGCGTGAACGTGACGCCCGGCGCCAGCCAGCCGCCGAACGACTGCCCGGCCGAGCCCGTCAGCGCGACGTCGACCGACCCGGCCGCCAGGCCCTCGCGGCCGTGCAGCTCGGCGATCCGCGACGACAGCATGCCGCCGACGCAGCGGTTGACGTTGCGCACCGGCACGGAGATCGACACGTGCTGGTCGCCGCCCTCGACGACCGGCCGCGCCTTCTCCAGCAGGATGTGGTCCAGGGCGTCGTCGAGCACCGGCGGAGGCGGCTGCGTCCGGTGGCGCGGCTTGGACTCGTCCACGTCGCGCGGGAACGTCAGCAGGTGCGTCAGGTCGATCCCGCGCGCCTTCCAGTGGTCGATCGCGTCGTCGGCCTCCAGGAGGTCGACGCGCCCGATCAGCTCGTCCATCGTGGCGACGCCGAGCGACGCCATGATCGCCCGCAGCTCCTCGGCCACGAAGAAGAAGAAGTTGACGACGTGCTCGGGCGTGCCCTGGAAGCGCTTGCGCAGCTCCGGGTCCTGCGTCGCGATGCCCACCGGGCAGGTGTTGAGGTGGCAGGCGCGCATCATGATGCAGCCCGTCGCGATCAGCGGGGCGGTCGAGAAGCCGAACTCGTCGGCGCCGAGCATCGCGGCGATCGCCACGTCGCGGCCGGTCTTCAGCTGGCCGTCGGTCTGCACGACGATGCGCGAGCGCAGGTCGTTCTTCAGCAGCGTCTGCTGGGTCTCGGCCAGGCCGATCTCCCACGGGGAGCCGGCGGACACGATCGACGACAGCGGCGACGCGCCGGTGCCGCCGTCGTGGCCGGCGATGACCACGTGGTCGGCGTTGGCCTTCGCGACGCCCGCGGCGACCGTGCCGACGCCGACCTCGGAGACGAGCTTCACCGACACCTGCGCGCGCGGGTTGGCGCAGCGCAGGTCGTAGATGAGCTGCTTGAGGTCCTCGATCGAGTAGATGTCGTGGTGCGGCGGCGGCGAGATCAGGCCCACGCCCGGCGTCGTGTGGCGGACCGACCCGATGTACTCGTCGACCTTGTGGCCGGGCAGCTGGCCGCCCTCGCCGGGCTTGGCGCCCTGGGCCATCTTGATCTGCAGCTGGTCGGCGTTGACCAGGTAGTGGATCGTCACGCCGAAGCGGCCCGACGCCACCTGCTTGATCGCCGAGCGGCGCAGGTCGCCGTTCTCGTCGCGCGAGAAGCGCCGCGGGTCCTCGCCGCCCTCGCCCGTGTTCGAGCGCCCGCCGAGGCGGTTCATGGCGATCGCGAGGTTCTCGTGGGCCTCGGTGGAGATCGACCCCAGCGACATCGCGCCGGTCGCGAAGCGCTTGACGATCTCCTTGGCCGGCTCGACCTGGTCCAGCGGGATCGCCTGCTGGTCGGTGCGGAGCTTCAGAAGACCACGCAGCGTCGCCTTGCGCGCCGCGTGCTCGTTGACCATCTTGGAGTACTCGTCGTACTTGTCCTGCGCGGAGCCGTTGGTGTCCCGGACGGCGTGCTGCAGCGCCGCGATCGTCTCCGGGTTCCACATGTGGTGCTCGCCGTCGCGGCGCCACGCGTAGACGCCGCCGACCGGCAGCAGCTCCGCACCGGCGTCCGGCCTGCCGTAGCCGCGCTCGTGGCGGTCCAGCGCCTCCTGGGCCAGCTGCTCCAGGTTGACGCCGCCGATGCGCGACGCGGTGCCGCAGAAGTGGCGGTCGATGACCGACCTCTCCAGGCCGACGGCCTCGAAGATCTGCGCGCCGCAGTAGGACTGGATCGTCGAGATCCCCATCTTGGAGATCGTCTTCAGCAGGCCCTTGCCGATCGCCTTGACGACGGCGCGCTCGGCCTCGTCGGCGGAGTCGACGCCGGGCACGCGGCGCTCGGCGACGAGCTGGTCGACGGTCTCGAACGCCAGGTACGGGTTGATCGCGCTGGCGCCGTAGCCGATCAGCGTCGCGAAGTGATGGACCTCGCGCGGCTCGCCGGACTCCAGGACCAGGCCGGTCTGCAGGCGCGTGCCCTCGCGGACCAGGTGGTGGTGGACGGCGGCGACGGCCAGCAGCGAGGGGATCGGCGCGCGGCGGCGGCCGATGCCGCGGTCGCTGAGGATCAGGACGTTGACGCCGGAGGCGACCGCGTCGTGGGCCTCGTCGCAGATCTCGGCCAGGCGGCGGTGCAGGCCCTCGGCCCCGTCCTGGACCGCCCAGGTGATGTCGATCGTGTGCGCCTTGAACCACGGGTGCTCGAGGTTGCGCAGCGTCTCCAGCTCGGCGTTGCGCAGGATCGGCTGGCTCATGACCAGCTGGCGCGCGTGCTCGGGCGTCTCGTCGAGCAGGTTGCCCTCGGCGCCGACGCCGGTGCCCAGCGACATGACGATCGACTCGCGGATCGGGTCGATCGGCGGGTTGGTCACCTGCGCGAACAGCTGCTTGAAGTAGGAGAACAGCGCGGGACGCTGGTCGGACAGGACCGCGAGCGCGTTGTCGTTGCCCATCGAGCCCAGCGGCTCCTCGCCGGCCTTCGACATCGGCGCCAGCAGGACGCGGAGGTCCTCCTGCGAGTAGCCGAAGGCGAGCTGGAGGTCGCGCAGCGGCTGGGCCAGCTCCAGGCCGTCCTTGGGCGGGAGGTCGTCGAAGCGGACGACGTTCTCCTCGAACCAGCGGCCGTAGGGCTGCTGCGTGGCGACCTGCTCCTTGACCTCGGAGTCGTCCACGATCCGGCCGGCCTGAAGGTCGACGAGGAAGAGCTTGCCCGGCGCGAGGCGGCCGAGGCGGACGACCTCGTGCGGCTCGACCGGCAGCATGCCGGTCTCGGAGCCGAGCATGACGTAGCCGTCCTTGGTCTCCACCCAGCGGCCGGGGCGCAGGCCGTTGCGGTCCAGCGTCGCGCCGACCACGGAGCCGTCCGTGAAGCAGACCGACGCCGGCCCGTCCCACGGCTCCATGAGACAGGAGTGGAACGCGTAGAAGCCCTTCAGATGATCCGGCAGGTCGTCGCGGTCGGCGTAGGCCTCCGGGATCATCATCATCGCCGCGTGCGGCAGCGAGCGGCCGCCGAGCATCAGCAGCTCGAGGACGTTGTCGAACGTCGCCGAGTCCGACCCGCCGGGGCGCACGATCGGCATGACCTTCTGGAGGTCGAGGCCGAACAGCTCGGACGCCAGCTGCGACTCGCGCGCGCGCATCCAGTTCGCGTTGCCCATCAGCGTGTTGATCTCGCCGTTGTGGGCGATGACGCGGAACGGGTGCGCGAGGTCCCAGGACGGGAACGTGTTGGTGGAGAAGCGCGAGTGGACCAGCGCCAGCGCGGAGGCGAAGCGCTCGTCCTTGAGGTCCGGGTAGAAGTTCCGGAGCTGATGTGAGATCAGCATGCCCTTGTAGACGCACGTGCGCGAGGAGAACGAGGGCGCGTAGAAGTCCGGGCCGGCCGCCAGCTCGACGATCCGGCGGATGACGTACAGCTTGCGCTCGAAGCGGTCCTGGTCGTCGGCGAAGCCCTCGCCGGCGCCGATGAACAGCTGCTTGATGTGGGGTCGCGACTGGTTGGCGGTGTCGCCCACGTGGTCGGTGTCGACCGGGACGTCGCGCCAGCCGAGCAGCTCCTGGCCCTCGATGCGGACGTTGAGCTCGATGAGCTCCTCGATCTTGCGGCGCTGCGCCTCGTCGCGCGGCAGGAAGCAGACGGCGACGCCGTATCGGCCCAGCGGCGGCAGCTCGAAGTCGACCGTCTCGCGGAAGAACGCGTCGGGCAGCTGGACGAGGATGCCCGCGCCGTCGCCGGTGCGGATGTCCGCGCCTTCGGCGCCGCGGTGCTCGAGGTTGTCGAGCGCGGTCAGCGCGCGGTGGATGACGCCGTGATCGGGCTGGTTGTCCAGCCGCGCGATCATCGCGACGCCGCACGCGTCGTGCTCGTAGCGGGGGTCGTACAGGCCGTCGGCCTGAGGCAAAGCAGAGATCGTCATGAGGTGTCCCGTGGCGGCCCGGGGGCACGGAGAAGGAAGCGGCAGAGTAGCAGTCGTGCGCCGGATTGGACAGTCGTACGTGATCGCATACAGCCGGATCGGACGAGGTCGGACACCCAGGCACAGCAGGGACTTCGTCTGCCTGCGAACCGGATTCCGGCGTGCGGACGAGGGCCTGTTTGACCCCTAGGCCGCCGGGCATACCGAGGCTCGCGGGACCCATTCCTCCCGCCTCATATCGCGTCACGGACAGCGCCGAATCCCTGCCTCGGCGCGATGCGATGACCTCCCCCACACGCGTCGAGCCGTCCCTTCGGGGCGGCTCGATGTGCTTCTACCGCTCGACGCGGCCGCGTCCGAGCCGTCCCTTCGGGGCGGCTCGATGTGCGTTCGGGACTCAAGAAGATGTTCGGACGGGGCCAGGGACTATGCTCCACCACCCTTCGCACTCGCCGGTGCGAAGGTTCGCGAATAGGACTTCGACCGGGTGGGCATATGCCAGCCGATGAGAACCCCGGGGCTGGGATGCCTCGGTACGACCGCCACCAGGAGCCTGCGACGCCCGACTTCGAGCTGACCCTTCCGGCCCGCGCCGAGAACGTGGCCGTCGTACGCCATGCCTTCGGGGGGCTGGGTGACGCCCTCGACGTGCCCGATCACGCCCTCGCCGACGTCAAGCTCGCGGTGACCGAGGCGTGCACCAATGTGGTGGTTCACGCCTATCCCGACGGCGACGGCCCGATGAGCGTCAGCGCGGGCCTGACCGACGGCGCGCTCACCGTGATCGTCAGCGACGAGGGTCGCGGCATCCTGCCGCGCCCCGACAGCCCGGGCCTCGGCCTCGGCCTGCCGCTGATCGCGACGCTGGCCTCTTCGCTGGAGCTGGGGACCAACGACCGCGAGGAGACCGAGGTCCGGATGGTCTTCGAGCTGGACCACGCCCCGACCGGGGAACCGGCGGTATGAGCCCGGACACCGGAACGGTGAACGAGGCGACCCTCACGGTTCGCCGCCCTGAGCTGCTGGGCCCGGTGCTCGGCCGCGTGGTGGGAATGCTCGCCGCGCGCGCCCAGTGCCCGATCGACCGGCTTGACGACGCGCTTCTGCTGACCGATGCGGTCGCGGCCCACGCCCCGGGCCACACGGCGGACGGCCGGGTCACCATCCACGTCCACGCCGAGCCCGCGGGCCTGTCGCTGCGGATCGGTCCCCTTCCGGACTCCGGAGGTGACGCGCTGGTGCAGGCGGCGTCCCTGCCGGGGGTCGGCAACGTCTTCGAGCGCGTCGCGTCCGACGTGCGCACCGACGGGACCGAGCTGTTGCTGCGCCTCGCGTTCCGCGAATGACCGAACGACGTGGGACCCGATTCGTCACACTGAGGAAGAGATGCCACCCGAATTCGCATTGAGCCAGGACGCCGTCGATGGGGCCACCCAGGTGGTCGCGGTGCGCGGCGAGATCGACCTGTTCACGGCGCCCGAGCTGAAGACGGCGCTGGGAGAGGCGATCGAGGGCGGCAAAACCCGGATCGTCGTCGATCTGGAGGAGACGACGTTCCTGGACTCGACCGCGCTCGGCGTCCTGATCGGCACCGTCAAGCGCCTCCGCTCCCGCGACGGGCGCCTGACGATCGTCAACGTCGATCAGAACATCGCCAAGACCTTCGAGATCACCGGGCTGGACCAGATCTTCACGATCCGCGCGTCGCGGGACGAGGCGCTGGCGGCCCTGGACGAGGAAGAGGCGTCGGCGTAAGCCCGCCCAGAGGGCGGGTTACGCCCGCGGGTGTTCGCCCAGAGGGCGAAACCCGCCCCCTGGGGAACCTCCGGCGCCGTCAGGTGCGCGCCGTCTGCAAAGCGGCCAGCTCGCGCTGGACCATCGCCTCGTGCTCGGCCTCGTCCTCGCGCGCCTTGCGCGGGGACCAGCGGCCGGTCAGCAGGAACGTCGCGGGGATCAGGCACACCTGGCCGGCGAAGCAGATCCACCACCACGTCTGCCACTGGCCCGGGTTGTCCGCCTGGGCCTTCTGGACCTTGGCGGCGTTGGCCGACAGGAAGGCCAGGTCGGCCGGCGGCACCTTGGCCACCGACGCCAGGCGCGCCGCGGCCGTCGTGATCGGCACGTTCAACTTGGTGGAGATCTCCGTGATCGCCTTGGCCTGCGCGCCGCGGTTGCCCGCGCCCGCCGCCGTCAGCGTCGCCGGGTCCACCACCCCGAGCACCTGGACCTGCTGCGGGTAGGTCGCGACGATCTGGCTGACCCGCGTGCCCTTGTCCACCAACGTGGACGTCGCCGGCACGACGACCGGCAGCAGCGCGAAGCTCACGGTCACCACCAGCCGGATGATCCAGCCCCAGACCGCGAGGCCCGTGGCCGTCGCCGCCGGGTTGACCTTCTCCACCGTCTCGGTGAACGCCGCCATCCACGCCACGTAGGCGGTGCCGCCGCCGACCGCGCCGAGCACGAAGACCCACGCGAACGTGTGGTAGCTCGTGGTCGGGTGCGTCGCCCGCGAGGCGAAGATCGCCGCGGCGATCAGGCTCAGGCCGGTGCCGACGATCATCACCGGCTTGCGCACCCGGATCCGGTCGCTGAGCAGCCCGGCGGCGAGGAGGCCGCAGACGTTGGCGATCCAGTACCAGTTGGCCAAGGCGTTGGCCCGGTGCGCGCTGTAGCCGAACACCGTCGCGAAGTAGACCACCAGGAACGCGACGAAGATGTAGTACAACAGCAGGAAGAGCGAGATCGCCAGCGCGGGCAGCACGATGTCGGGCCGCAGCATCTGCAGCCAGTGGTTGCCGGCCAGGCGCTTCTCGCTGATCCCCGCCGCGCGCGCCTCGATCAGCGCGCGGTCGCGGATCGACACCATCAACTGGTCGCGCAGCGCGGGCGACAGCTCCCGCAGCCCGATCGCCGCCACCGCGAAGACCACGAGCCCGACGATGCCCGCCACGCGGAACTGGAACTGCCAGTCGGGGTGGTTGACGAGCGTGTGGCTGGAGACCTCGGTCACCGCCAGCGACCCGAGCACGGGCCCCATCGTCCAGAACGCCATCGCGCTCGCGCGGCCGATCTGCGGCGAGAAGTCGCGGATCAGCGCCGGCGTGGCGACCAACGCCATGCCCTCGACGATCGACACCAGCGCGAAGAACACCGTGTACTCGGCCTTGCTCGACGCGTTGGGCAGCGCGAACAGCGTCAGCAGCCCCACGACCAGCAGCCCACCGACGACCAGGTTGGCCCGGCCCCAGCGGTCCGCCAGCCCGGCGCCCAGCGACGCGAACGCGCCCACCAGGTTGCCGATCACCAACACGAACACGAACTGCGTGAACGTGAACCCGAAGTGGGCGATGATCTTCGTCGCGACCGACCCCTGGACGTACAGCTGGTAGTACAGGACCACGGTCGCCAGGACCGTGATCCCCAGGTAGACCGTGCGCTGCGCGGTCTCGGGGTAGCGCGTCAGCTGGCGGTTCCAGATCGACCTGTGGGTCGGCGCCCCACCGTATGCCTGGCCTCCTGCCACGGTGCTCATGCCACATGCTCCCTTCGTGCCAGGGCGCAGCCCAGCCCGGTGCCGGGCCGCAACGATCTCTCCAGACGTTGCGGGTACCCGGTTCGCGCCGTTTGTCACATGAGGGCGTCGTTACGGCGCGAGCGACGCGACACCGCCCGCGGTCTGCCGTCAGCCCTTCTTGGAGGCCGCCGGCTTGGCGCCGGCCTTCGGCTTGGCCGCCGCGCGCTTGCGCGCTGCGGGCTTCTCGGCGGCGCCGTCGCCACCGGCGTCGCCGTCGCCCGAGGTCTTGCGGACCGCGTCGAGGCTGGCCTTCAGCGCGCTCATCAGGTCGGGGACCGGCGCGGCCTCCTCCTCGACCTCCTGGACCACGATCTCCTCGCCGGCGGCCTTCTTCTCGATCATGGCGAGCACGGCCTCGCGGTAGGTGTCGCGGTACTTGCCCGGCTCGAACTCGCCGCTGAGCGACTCGACGAGCTGCTTGGCGATGTCCAGCTCGCGCGCGTTGGTCTTGACGTCGTCGGCCTCGGGGATGTCGTCGAGGCGCTCGGGGTCGACGACCTCGTCGGCGAACAACATGGTGGCCATCTCGAGGACGTCGTGGTCCGGGAGCGCGCGGATCGCGACCAGCGACTCCTTCTGGCGGATGACGACCTTGGCGATCGCGACCTTGTTGGTCTCGCGCATCGCCTCGAGCAGGAGGCGATAGGGCTTGGCGCCGCCGGTGCCGGGCGCCAGGTAGTACGGGTGGTCGTAGAAGATCGGGTCGATGTCGGAGAGGTCGACGAAGTCCTCGATGTCGATGGTCTTCGTCTTCTCGGGCTGGACGGACTCCAGCTCCGACGGCTCGATCACGACGTAGCGGTCGCCGGCGATCTCATAGCCCTTGACGAGGTCCTCGTAGGCGACCTCCTCGCCGGTGGACGCGTCCACCCGCTTCTGGGCGATCCGGGACCCGGTCTTGCCGTTGAGCTGGTTGAAGCGAACCGTCTTGCGGTTGACCGCGCTGTAGAGCTTGACGGGCACGGTCACGAGCCCGAAGCTGATGGCGCCGGTCCAGATCGAACGGGGCATGGACGCTCCAGTGTGCCCGACCGCACGCCGTTTGCACACCTTTCGCAGGCGAAATTGCGTGGCCTGACCGTCAACGGCCGGGGCGTGAGATCCGGGCCCTGGCGTTCGGTGGTGGCGCGTCGGAGACAAGGTGGTTTATGGTCCTCACCAACCGTTGGAGGACCGAGGAGGGTCTGCATGCCGAAGCACCTTGTCGCTGCCGTCGGGGTCGTCGCGGCGTGCGCGCTGGGGACGGGGAGCGCGGAGGCGGCGACGCTGGACGCGAAGGTGGCGGTGACGCCGAACACGGGTGGAAGCGCGCGCCACCCGCAGGGGCACAGGGTCACGGTCGACGCGAGCGTGGTCGTGCCAGAGGGCGAGTTTCCTCCGACGCTGACCGGCGTGGAGCTCTGGTACGGGCCGGGCCTGGAGTTCCACCGCGACGGCGTGCCCACGTGCTCGCCGCGGGTCCTGAGCCAGGGCGGGCCGACCGCGTGCCCGCCGCGGTCGCAGGTCGGCCAGACGGGGGGTGGCGGCATCGAGCCGGACGACCCGGTCGAGGCGCAACCGAAGTTCCACCTCTTCAACGCCCCCGGCGGGAGGATGACGATCTACGCGACGCTGCAGCATCCCGCTCGCGTCCGCGCCGTCATGCCCGGCACCGTCATCGACGGGGCGCGCGGCGCGTGGCCGCATCGCGACGCCTGGACGTTCCCGGTCACCCTGCAGAACGTGGCCCAGATGCCCGTCACGATCGGCCGTCTGCGGTTCTCCTTCGGCGGCACGCGCGCGGCACCGCACTACGTCGCCTCGACCTCCTGCCCGCCGGGGGGCTGGCCGTGGAGGATGCGCGTGCACGCCGGCGCGACCGTGCTGGTGGCGGACGGCCGCGCCCCGTGTCGTCGGTGAGGGACCGCGCCTAGGCCTTCGCGCTCGCCCCCTCCTTCGCGAACCGCTCCGAGGGCTTGCTGCCCTCGTGCCGGCCCTCGGCGAACTCCTCGATCATCTTGGCGTTGAAGGCCGGGAGGTCGTCGGGCTTGCGGGAGGTCACGAGGGTGGGTGGGCCCGCGTCCACGACGACCTCCTCGTCGACCCACTGGCCGCCGGCGTTGCGGATGTCGGTCCGCAGCGAGGGCCAGGAGGTGAGCTTGCGGTCGCGGACGACGTCGGCCTCGACGAGCGTCCAGGGCGCGTGGCAGATCGCGGCGACGGGCTTGCCCGCGTCGAAGAAGGCGCGTACGAACTTCACGGCCTCGGGGTGCGTGCGCAGGTTGTCGGGGTTGGCGACGCCGCCGGGCAGCATGACGGCGTCGTAGTCGGCGGGGTCCGCGTCGCCGACCGCGCCATCGACCGGGAACCTGCCCGCCTTGTCGAGGTGGTCGAACGCCTGGGCCTCACCGGACTCCGGAGCGAGGAGCGCGACGGTCGCGCCCGCCTCCTCCAGCGCCTTGCGCGGTTCGGTCAGCTCGACCTGCTCGATGCCCTCGTTGGCGACGAGGATCGCGACCTTCTTGCCTTTGAGTGTGCCGGCCATGGGGTAGGCCTCACCACATGGCGCAGACACGAAACGCGAGCCAGGGCATCCTGGCCGACGACAAGACGCACGAGCGCGAGCAGATCATCGAGATGCTCAAGAAGGCGTACTGGATGGAGATCGAGACGGTGATGTCCTACATCACCAACTCGATCAACCCTGACGGCGTCCGCGCCCAGGAGATCATCGAGTCGCTGCAGACCGACATCCAGGAGGAGCTGGGACACGCGCAGCAGTTCGCGACGCGCATCAAGGAGCTCTACGGGGTCGTCCCCGGGTCGCTGGACTTCACGGCCGAGCAGACCTACCTCCAGCCGCCCCAGCACCAGACCGACGTCGTGCACGTGATCAAGGGCGTCATCGAGGCCGAGACCGGCGCGATCGAGCACTACAACGCGGTCATCGAGGCCACCGAGGGCGTCGACCCCGTCACCAACGACATGGTCATCGCGATCCTCCGCGACGAGGAGGGCCACCGCCGGCTCTTCGAGGGCTACCTGCGCGAGTACGAGGCGGAGGGGCTGGCCTAGGCGCCACCCCTCGCCCGGCGCGCGGCCCGCGGGGCCGCGCCGCGCCACCGCGGGCCCCAGGGGGATGACCGGCTGACTTGCAACCTTCGGTTGCGTGTGCTCTCATACGCAACCGTTGGTTGCATCTCCCTCTCCCCCTTCCGAATGGAGCCCGCAGTGAGCACCCCTGATCAGATCGCCCGCGACATCCTCATCGACGCGCCGGTGGACGTCGTCTGGCGCGTCGTCACCGAGCCCGAGCACATCGCGCGGTGGTTCAGCGACACGGCCGAGATCGACCTGCGCCCCGGCGGCGACGGCGTGTTGACGTTCCGCCAGAACGGCGGCCACGTCGCCCCGCTGGTCGTCGACACGGTGCGGCCGCCGACGACGTTCGCGTTCCGCTGGTCGGCGCCCGAGGGCGAGACGGCGCACGAGGGCAACTCGACGCTCGTGACGTTCTCGCTGGCGCCCGAGGGCGACGGCGCCACCCGGTTGAGCGTCGTCGAGTCCGGCATCGCCGCGCTGCCCGGCGGCGACGAGCGCCACCGCGCGTTCTTCGACGACCACTCGCAGGGCTGGGGGACGATCGTCCCGCGCCTGGGCGAGTACGCGCCGACCGCGGCGGGCGCGCTGCGGTGAGCACCGCGCTCGCGCCGGGCTTCGACGAGGAGCTGTGGGCGGCGGTCGGCGACCCCAGCCGCCGCCGCGTCCTCGACGCGCTGCTGACCCGCGGCACCGCGACGCCCACCGCCCTCGCCGACGACCTGCCGCTGACCCGCCAGGCGGTGACCAAGCACCTCGCGGTCCTCGACCGCGCGGGGCTGGTCACCGCGCGCCGCCACGGCCGCGAGGTCCGCTTCGCGGTCCAGCCCGCCCGCCTCGACGAGGCGACCCGGGCGCTGACCGACGCGGCCCGCGCCTGGGACCGCCGGCTGCTGGCGATCAAGCGGATCGCCGAGGAGCTGGCGGCGTCCGAGGCGGGGCGCGCGGAGGACTAGCGGTCGACCGCGTAGCGGACGTGCACCACGCCGTTGGCGAAGCGTCGCTGCGCCAGGAGCGAGAGGTTCGCGCGGAGGTCGTCGGGCAGGGCCCGGAGGCCTCCGCCGACCGTCACCGGCGAGAGGAACAGGCCGATCTCGTCGACGAGGCCGGCGCGGAGGGCCTCGGCGGCGATCGTCGGGCCGCCGATCGAGACGTCGGTCGGCGCGTCGCGGACCAGCGTCCGCAGCGCGTCGGCGTCGAAGGACGACATGATCCGCGTGCTCGGCGTCGCGGGCTCGGCGAGCGTCGAGGACACCACCACCTTCTCGGCCGCGCGCCAGATCGTGGCGTAGTCGTGCATGACCGGGTCCGGCTCGGCGCCCATCCACCCGTCGTCCTGCCAGACCTTCATCACGTCATACATCTTGCGACCGTAGATGTAGGTGCCGATCGGGCGCTCCTGGTCGTTGACGTAGGCGTGCACCTCCTCGTCGGGCGCCGACCAGTCGAACTTGCCCTCGGCGTCGGCGACGTAGCCGTCCAGCGAGGCGATCGCCGAGTAGATCAGCGCAGCCATGTCGCGTCGTAGTGCTTCCTGGTGTCTTTGAACAAGGACGACAACAAGCGACGGTTGACCGGCTCGCCGGGACGCCCGGCCGCCGACGGCTCGTAGGCGATGGTCCACGTGAACACGCACGACGGCCTGCCGTCCGCGGCGGGCTCGACGAGGTAGTCCTCCGCGAACGCGCGCGCCAGCGGCGCGGTCGCCTGCAGCACGGTGAAGGACTTGCGGCGGCCCTCCTCCCAGCGGAAGTAGCGCTCGCGAAAGCCGACGGCGCCGCGCAGCGCGCGGACCTCGCGGGTCGTCCCCACGCCGAAGGGGCGCTCCGACGTCCACGTGATGGCGTCGAGGATCCGGCACCAGTCCAGCGTGCCCTCGCCGGTCAGGTCGGCCCACACCGCTTCGGCGGGCCGGGCGATCGCGAGCCGGGCCACCAGCCGGACGGGCGCCTCGTCGAAGAAGCGCCCGTCGTCGATCGGCCGGGTCTCGAACCAGGGGCGACGCAAGGCCTTCATCTAGCGGACGATCGCGACCGCGGCCTCGGGCGACGCCACGCGGAAGGCGAACGACTCCTCCAGGTAGAGCGTCACCGACCCGGCGTCGTGGGACTCGTAGCCGACCGCGATGTCCTGGCCGGACTCGAACAGGAAGTCGCCGCCGCGCTGCGACAGGACCACGCCGCCGTCGACGCCCGGCGCCCACACGATCGGCCCGCCGAGGATCTGGCGCAGGTGGTCGAACAGCAGGACGCCGCCGCGCTCGGCGGTCTCGATCACGCGGGTGTACTCCTCGCGCCCCAGCGCCAGGCCGTACGGCCCGGCGACGCCATTGCGCAGCAGCGTCTCGACCGCGCGCGCCACGAACGACGGGTAGCGCTCGACCTCGTCCCCGCACGGGATCGCGTCGTGCGGCGAGACGCGCGCGATGCCGTCGATCCCGGCCTCGCTCCAGCCGTGGAAGACCGCGGTGTTCTCGGAGACGACCATCCGCTGCGCGGCCGCGTCCAGGTCGGCGAAGTCGACGTCCTCGGCGCCGCGGTCGCCCGCGGCCAGCTCGGCGCGCGAGACCGTGAAGCGCGCGCGGACCTCGACCAGCGGCTGGACCCGCCGCACCCGACCCTCGACGTGGTCCAGCGGCGAGATCTCGGCCTCGGCGACGCGCCCAAGGTCCACCGCGCTGTGCTCCCAGCCCTTGGGCCCGGAGAAGTCGACCAGCCGCCGCGCGGCGAGGCCCGCGGTCAGCCGCGCCTTGGCCTCCTCGTCGATCAGCGCCCAGCCGGCCTCGCTGATCGGCGCGTGCCCGCGCAGGAGATGCCCGTTGGCCATCACGCCACCCCCCGCAGCGAGCCGATGCCCAGCGAGCCGTCCAGCGCCAGGCCGGCATCGTCGTCGGCGTCGCCGGCCTCGGCCTCGGCGGACTCGCCGTGCTCGACCACGTCGCCCTCCTTGAACAGCACGCCCTGGGCGATCTCGCGCCACTTCGGCTTGCGACGCAGCAGGAACTCCAGGTCCATCGCGAAGTGCTTGTACTCCTCGCCGACCGCGTCGCTCATGATCGCGTGCGCCTCGGGGTCCTTCTCCAGCGCCAGCCGCTGCTCGTACCAGCCGATCGCCTCGGCCTCCTCGGTGAGCGACGCGCACAGGCGGGCGAACGTCCGGGTCTCCTCCGGCAGCTCCTCCGGAGGCTCGTGGTACTGATCGAAGCCCATGGCCCCGACCTTACTCAGCCGGGGCCGGCGGGTCGATCGGATCTTCGCGCGGGGCGTCGGGCTCCGGCTCGACGTCGGGGCCGACCGGGTGGCCCGGCGTGCCGGGCTCGACCGGCGGCTGGGGGTCGGCGGGCACCGGGGAGGGCTCGGGCACGATCGGGGTCGCGGGCTCTGTCGGCTGCGGGACTTCCAACACGAGGGTCATTCCCGCCTGCTACCCCAGCGGGGACTGATCCAACTTCTGGCGCAGCTCGTCGATCGACTCGTAGACCTCCGCGGCGCCCGCCTCGCGCAGCTCCTCGGAGGAGAACCCGCCGGTCAGCACGGCGATCGACGCGATCCCCGCGGCCTTCGCGGCCTGGCAGTCCCAGGTCGAGTCGCCGATCATGATCGCGTCCTTGGACCCGACCTTGTCCAGCGCGGCGAGCACGAGGTCCGGGTCGGGCTTGGTCGCCTCGACGTCGGCCGAGGTCGTCCAGCCGTCGGCCAGCGAGCGCGCGTCGAGCAGGTCGAGGTAGTGGTCGACCTCGTCGGCCTTCGCCGACGACGCCAGCACGATCATCGACCCGCGGTCGCGCAGGTCCTCCATCAGCGCCCGCGCCCCGCGCAGCGGCTCGACCTCCTCGATGAACGTGAGGTACAGCGCCTTCTCGGCCGCGCGGATGTCGTCGCCCTCGCGCTCCTCGGCGTCCTCGGACAGCAGCGCGGCGACGAGCTTGTCGCCGCCCATGCCGATGTGGCGGTGGATCTGCCAGATCGGGACGACGTGCCCGTGCTGGCGAAAGGCGCGGAACCACGCGACGGCGTGGTGGTAGTTGGTGTCGATCAGGGTTCCGTCGATGTCGAGGATGGCGGCGGCGGGCATGCTGGATGGTCACTACCCAGCGCCGCTCGCGATCCACACACCGAGGTGTCGACCGAGCCGCGGCCCGGCGGTCGGCTCGCGGCGGACGGCGACACCGTGGAGATCACCGTGTCGCCGTCCGGCGGGCCGCTACCGCTGCAGCGCCTTGAGCTCCAGGTACTCCTCGATCCCGTAGCGGCCCAGCTCGCGGCCGTTGCCGGACTGCTTGTAGCCGCCGAACGGGGCGAGCGGGTTGAAGGCGCCGCCGTTGAGGTCGACCTGGCCGGTCCGGAGGCGGCGGGCGACGCGCTTGGCGCGGTCCTCGTCGCCCGACCAGACGGCGCCGGCGAGGCCGTAGATGGTGTCGTTGGCGATCGCGACGGCCTCGTCGTCGCCGTGGTCGTAGGGGATGATCGACAGCACGGGGCCGAAGACCTCCTCGCGGGCGATCGTCATGTCGTTGGTGACGCCGGAGAGGACGGTCGGGCGGACGAACCAGCCCGCGTCGACGCCGACGGGGGCCTCGGACCCGCCGGTGAGCAGCCGCCCACCCTCCGCGATGCCCGCCTCGATCATGCCGCGCACGCGTGTCCGCTGAGCCTCGGTGACCATCGGGCCCAGGCGCGTGGCCGGGTCCAGCGGGTCGCCGACGGTGAACGCCTCGGCGCCGGCGGCGGCCAGCGCCTCGGCCTCGGCCAGCAGCGCGCGCGGCACGAGCATGCGGCTCTGCGCGTTGCAGCTCTGGCCGCCGTTGAGGAAGCACTTCTCCAGGCCGTCGGCGACCGCCGCGGGCAGGTCGGCGTCGTCGAGGATCACGTTGGCCGACTTGCCGCCCAGCTCCAAGGCCACGCGCTTGATCGTCCGCGCCGCCAGCTCCGAGACGCGCCGGCCCGCGCGCGTCGATCCGGTGAAGGACACCATGTCGACGTCCGGATGGGCGGCGATGGCCTCGCCGACGACCGGGCCGGTGCCGGTCACGATGTTCAACACGCCCGGCGGCAGGCCGACCTCGGCGCAGACCTCGGCCAGCGCGAACGCCGTCAGCGGCGTGACCTCGGAGGGCTTGAGCACGACCGTGCAGCCGGCGGCCAGCGCCGGCGCGACCTTCGCGGCGACCTGGTGCAGCGGGTAGTTCCACGGCGTGATCGCGCCGACGACGCCGATCGGCTCGCGCAGCACGAGCGAGGTGCCGGCCTCCTCCTCCCAGGCGACGTCGTCGAGGAAGCCGGCGGCCGAGGTGAACGTGAAGACCGGCAGGCCGACCTGCAGGATCCGGGCGACGGCCAGCGGCGTGCCGACCTCGCGGCTGACGCCGGTCGCCAGCGCCTCGGCCCGCGCCTGCAGGCCCTCGCCGATCGCGGTCAGCAGCGCGCCGCGCTCGGCGGCCGGCGTGGCGGCCCAGGCGGGGAAGGCGCGCCGCGCGGCGGCGACCGCGCGGTCGACGTCGGCGGGCCCGCCGAGCGGGATGCGGCCCAGCGGCGCGCCCGTCGTCGGGTTGCCGACCTCGCGCGTCGCGTCGGTCGACGGGGCGACCCAGCCACCGTCGATGTAGAACCGCTCGCGCACGAGCGCCTCGGGTACGGACTCCAGCATGGTGCTCCTCTCGGTGGTCTTCACTACAGGGCGATCTCGCGCTTGAGGACCTTGCCGGTCGGCCCCTTGGGCAGCTCGTCGACGACGCGCACCACGCGCGGGTACTTGTAGGGCGCGACACGCTCGCGGACGAACGCGCGCAGCTCCTCCGGCGTCGCGGCGGCGGGCGCGCGCAGCACGACGGCGGCGCCGACCTCCTGGCCGAGGTGGTCGTCGGGCACGGCGACGACGGCCGCCTCGCGCACGGCGGGGTGCTCGTAGAGCACCTCCTCCACCTCGCGCGGGTAGACGTTGTAGCCGCCGCGGATGATGAGGTCCTTCTTGCGGTCGACGATGAAGAAGCGCCCCGCGTCGTCGACGCGCGCCATGTCGCCGGTGGCCAGCCAGCCGTCGCGGACGGTCTCGGCGGTCGCGTCCGGCCGGCGCCAGTAGCCCTTCATCACGTTGTCGCCGCGGATCTCGATCTCGCCGACCTCGCCGGCGGGAAGCGGGCGCCGCGCGTCGTCGACCACGCGCATCTCGACGCCGTCGATCGGGCGGCCGATCGAGCCGGGCGTGCGACCGTCGACGCGGTTGAACGCGGCGACCGGCGACGTCTCCGAGAGGCCGTAGCCCTCCAGCAGCGGGCAGTCGAAGCGGGCCTCGACGTCGCGCAGCACCTCGACCGGCAGCGAGGCGCCGCCGGAGAGGCAGAGGCGCAGGCGCGAGGCGCCGGCGTCGGCGTCGGCGTCGGGCGACGGCGCCGCGTGGGCGAGCAAGGCGGTGTACATGGTCGGCACGCCGGCGAAGACCGTGACGCCGTCGGCGACCATGGCCAGCGCCTCATCCGGCGAGAAGCGCGGCACCAGCCGGACGTGCGCGCCGCTCAGCAGCGCCGCGTTGAGCACGCACGTCTGGCCGAAGGAGTGGAACAACGGCAGGCCGCCGAAGACGACGTCGTCGCGGTCCAGGCCGAACAGCCGAGCGGAGGCCCGCGCGTTGGACACCAGGTTGGCGTGGGTCAGCTCGGCGCCCTTGGGCCGGCCGGTCGTGCCCGAGGTGTAGAGGATGACGGCGGTGTCGTCGTGCGCGGGCGCGGCGGCGGCAACCGCGGCGGCCAGGGCCGGGTCCGCTCCGGCGGCGGCGAGCGCGGGGCGCTCGTCGTCGACGTCGACGAGCGCGACGCCGCCCACCTCCCCCGCCGCCGCCCGCGCCTCCTCGACGGCCGTCGGCCACGCCACGACCGCCCGCGCCCCCGCGTCCTCCAAGGTGTAGGTGATCTCGCGCCGGCGCAGCAGCGGGTTGAGCGGCACGACGATCGCGCCCAGGCGCAGCACCGCGTGGTAGACGACCGGGAAGGCCATCACGTTGGGCAGCAGCACCGCGACCCGGTCGCCGCGGCCCACGCCCGCGGCGGCCAGCCGCGCGGCCGTCCGCCCCGCGGCGGCGTCCAGCTGGGCGTAGGTCAGCGTGTCGGCGCCGAGCGAGACGGCGGGACGGTCGGCGTGGACGACGGCCGACGCCGTGAGGATCTCGGCCACGCCGCCGTCCGCCGCCCGCTCGGCGCCCGCGGTCACGCCGACAGCCCCAGCGCGCGGCGCATGGCGACGCCGTCGACCCACGTGTCCTTGCGCTGGACCTTGCCGTCGACGCAGTGCAGGACGTCGATCGCGCCGAAGCTCGCCTTCGTGCCGGTCGGGACGCCCATCTCGTCGCCCGCCGGGAACGGCTTCTCCAGCGTGCCGACGATGTCGTACTCGAGGATCGCGAGATCCTCGCGGACCGTCGTGCGATGGATCTCGCAGTGGTAGTCGGGCCAGGCCTCGAAGACGTAGGCGAACACGTCGCGCACGGCCGGCGAGGCGACGGGGTCCGAGCCCTCCAGGTGCAGGTGGAAGACCATGTCGTCGGTGTGCATGGCGATGATCGCGTCGAGGTCGTGCGCGTCCCACGCCGCCCCGTAGGCGGCGGCGAGCCGCTCGGTCCGGGCCAGCGCGTCGGTGGTGTCTGCGGTCATGTCGTCTCCTTGGTTGAGGGGCTCTGCGATGGGCGCGGGCGCCGGGCCGGCGGGCCGCGGCGTCCCGTTCAGGCCGAGCGCGCGCCGCATCGCGACGACGTCGACGTAGGTGTCCTGGCGGACGATCCGGCCGCCGTCGCAGCGCAGGATGTCCACGGCGCCGAAGCGGGCGCGCACGCCGGTCGGGACGCCGGTCTCGTCGCCGAGGGGAAACGGCGTGGCCAGCGTTCCGGTGATGTCGAACTCCAGCACCGCGAGGTCGTCGCGGACGGTCGTGCGCACGACGTCGACGTGGTAGTCGGGCCAGGCCTCGAAGACGCCCTTCAGCGCCTCGGCGGTCGCGGCCGCCGAGGGCAGCTCCTCGCCGCCGAGGTGCAGGTGGAAGACGGCGTCGGGGGCGCGCAGCTCGCGCCGCTGCCCGTTCGTGCGGTCGTTGGCGGCGGCGACATGGTCGGCGACGAGCTGTCGGGTCTGCTCGCGGAGGGTCGGTGAGGTTCCGGTCATCGGGGACTTCCTGTCGGGGTCGGGGATTGGGTGTGCATCCGGGGCACGGCGTCGAGCAGCGCCTTGGTGTAGGGGTCGCTCGGGGCGTCGAACAGCGGGCCGCACGCGCCCCGCTCGACGACGCGGCCGTGGCGCATCACGACGACCGCGTCGCAGAGGTTGCGGACGACCGCCAGGTCGTGCGAGATGAACAACATGGACAACCCCAGCTCGGCCTGCAGGCGCCGCAGCAGGTTGAGGACCGCCGCCTGCACCGAGACGTCCAGGGCCGAGGTGATCTCGTCGGCGATCAGCGCGCGCGGCTCGGTGGCCAGCGCGCGGGCCAGCGCGACGCGCTGGCGCTGCCCGCCCGACAGCTCGTGCGTGTAGCGCGCGGCGTACGCCGCGTCCAGCGTCACCAGCTCCAGCAGCCGGCGGACCTCGGCGCCGAGGGCGCGGCGCGGCAGCGCGCGGTGGGCCCGCACGGCCTCGCCGACCAGCTCGGCGACCGTCATGCGCGGGTTCAACGAGGACTGCGGGTTCTGGAAGACGAGCTGGACGCTCGCGCGCAGCCGCGCGCGGCCACGGCGCCGGCGCACGTCCACGACGTCCCCGTCGACCCGCACGGTCCCGTCGCGCAGCGGCGCGAGCCCGACGAGGGCGCGCGCGACCGTCGACTTGCCCGAGCCCGACTCGCCGACCAGGCCGAGCGTCAGGCCCTCGGCCAGCTCCAGCGAGACGTCGTCGACGACCAGCCGCGCCGCGCGGCCGCTCCCGTAGCGGACGGCGAGGCCCTCGCCGCTCAGCACGGCGCTCACGCGCCCACCGCCTTGATCGACACCGCGCCGTCGTTCATGGGGTCGCTCTCCAGCTCGCCGATCCGCAGGCACGCGGCGCGGTGCGCCGGGCGGTGCTCGGCCAAGCGCGGCCGCTGCGCGCCGCAGGCCTCCCGCGCGTGGGCGCAGCGCGGCGCGAACGGGCAGCCGACGATGTCGGCGTCGGCCGCGGGCGGCTGGCCGGGGATCGTCGCGAGGTCCTCCCCGCGCGGCGTGTCCAGGCGCGGGATCGACGCCAGCAGCGCGCGCGTGTAGGGATGCAGCGGCGCGCGCAGCACGTCGGCGGCCAGGCCCTCCTCGACCAGCTCGCCCGCGTACATCACCAGCACGCGGTCGCAGATCTCGGCGACGACCCCGAGGTCGTGGGAGATGAGCAGCACGGCGACGCCGTCACGCTCGCGCGTGTCCTTCAACAGCTCGAGGATCTGCTTCTGGACCGTGACGTCCAGCGCGGTCGTCGGCTCGTCGGCGACGATCAGCCGCGGGTCGGTCATCAGCGCGGCGGCGATCATCGCGCGCTGCTGCATCCCGCCCGACCACTCGTGCGGGTGCTGGCGCAGGCGCTCGGGCGCGTCGGCGATGCCGACCTCGGTCAGCCGCGCGATCGCCCGCTGCCGCGCCTCGGCGCGCGAGAGCCCGAGGTGGACCTCGGAGGCCTCGGTGACCTGCGTGCCGATCCGCAGCGCCGGGTTCAGCGAGGACATGGGGTTCTGGAAGACCATCCCGAGCGCCGTCGCCAGGTGCTTGCGCGTCGCGGCGGCCGGCCGCCGGCGCAGGTCGACGCCGGCGACGCGCAGCTCGCTCGCGCTCACCGACGCGGACGGCGGCAGCAGGCGGGAGAGCGCCAGCGCGGTCATCGACTTGCCGCTCCCGGACTCGCCGACGACGCCGACGACCTCGCCGGGCGCGACGGCGAGCGAGACGCCGCGCACCGGCCGGGTCGCGCCGCCGCCGATCGTGACCTCCAGGTCGGCGACGGCGGCGACGAGGGCGGCGTCGTCCGCGTGCGCGGCGGCGGCGTCGTCGGCGGCGGGCGCGGGCGCGCTCCGCGGCGCGGGCGCGCCGGCGTCGTCGCGCGTCGTCCGCGCCGCTCGCCGCGGCCCGGCCGCCCGGCGCGCCATCGGGTTGGCCAGCCGCGCCAGCTCCTCGCCGACGAGCGTGAAGACGATCCCGGCGAAGACGATCGCCACCGCCGGCGCGAGCGCGGCGACCGGCGTCGTGTAGAGGCGCTCCAGCCCGTCGGAGAGCATCGCGCCCCAGTCGTATTGCGGCGGGCGCACGCCGAGGCCGAGGAAGCTCAGCGCCGACAGGACGATCAGCGCGCTGGCCGCCGCGACCATCGTCACCGAGATCAGCGGCTCGGCCGCGTTGGGCAGCACGTAGCGCCACAGCAGGCGACGCGGGCCGATGCCGACGACGCGCGCGTTGTCCATGTAGTCGGACGTCGCGATCGCGGCGGCGAGCGTCTGCGCGACGCGCGCGAAGATCGGCGTCAGCGCGATCGCCATCGCGATCACCGCGCTCTTGGAGCCCGCGCCCATGATCGCGCAGACGAACAGCGCGACGAGGATCGCGGGGAACGCGACGGCGACCGAGATGACGCGGCCGACCGCCCGGCGGGCGCGCGGCCCGAGCACGCCGGCCAGCGCGCCGAGCGGGAAGCCGACGAGCGCCGCCAGCAGCGCGGCGGCCAGCGACAGCTCCAGCGAGAGCCGCGTCGCGACGACCGTGCGGGCGAAGATGTCGCGCCCGAGGTCGTCGGTCCCCAGCCAGTGCGCCGAGGACGAGCCCTGGCGCGCGGAGAGCACGTCGACCTTGCCCGCCTGGTCGTCCAGGAGCGTCGGGCCGAGCACCGCCGCGAGCAGCAGCACGAGGACGGCGACGCCGACGACGACCGCGCGGGCGGTGGGACGCGGGCGCGCCATCACGCCGTCTCCGTCAGCAGCCGCGGGTCCAGCCACGCCAGCGCCGCGTCGACCAGCGTGTTGATGACCAGCACCATCACGCCCAGGACGAAGACCGCGCCTTCGATCACCGGGTAGTCGCGCGTCTCGATCGCCTCGACGACGAGCGTCCCGAGGCCCGGCCAGGCGAAGACGTTCTCGACCACGACCGTGCTGCCGAGCAGCCCGGCGAACAGCAGGCCGCCGATCGTCAGCGCCGAGGTCAGCAGGTTCGGCAGCGCGTGGCGCAGGTAGAGCAGCCGCGCGGGCAGGCGGTGGCCGCGCGCCGCGCGGACGTAGTCGGTGGCCAGCACGCGGACCGTCTCCAGCCGCACGATCCGCGCCAGCGCCGCGGTCGGCGCGATCGCCAGCGCGAGCACCGGCAGCACCCAGCTGTCCGGACCGCCCCGGCCGGCGATCGGCAGCCAGCCGAGCGTCACGCCGAACACGTACACCAAGAACACGCCGGTCACGAACTCCGGCAGCGACGCGAGCAGGCCGTTGCCGAACCCGAACGCCATCTCCACGCGCGGACGCCGTCCCCCCTCGGTCGCCGCGCCCGCGACCATCCCGACGGCCACGCCGACGACCAGCATCACCGCGCACGCCAGGCCCGCGAGCAGCAGCGTGCCGAGCAGGCGGTCGCCGATCAGCGCGGTCACGTCGCGGTGGCTGGAGAACGACTGGCCGAAGTCCAGCCGCGCGACGTCGCCCAGATAGGAGACGTACTGCGCCGGCAGCGAGCGGTCCAGGCCCAGCGACGCGCGCAGGTGCGCGACCGTCTCGGGCCGCGCGTCGACGCCCGCGATCGTGCGAGCCGGGTCGCCCGGCAGCAGGCGCAGGATGAAGAACGCCGCGGTCGCGACGAACACGACCCCGAGCGCCAGCTGCACCAGCCGACGGCCGATCCAGCCGAGCCACGGGGAGCGGCGCGTGGCGCGCGCCGCTCCCCGCGCCCGCGGCGCGGGCGGTGCCGTGGAGGCGATCGTCGACATGGCGGGGCCCTAGCGCTCCGGCGACCGCAGCGACGTCGGGATGTAGACCTTCAGGTTGCCCTGAGGGACGAACGTCAGCTCCGGCTTCCAGGCCCACAGCGCCTGGCGCTGGGCGACCGGAACGAGATCGGCCGACTTGTACAACTCGGTCTCGGCCTTCGACCAGGCCTCGCAGCCGGCCGCGCCGCCGAGCTTCTTGGCGCTCGCCGAGAGGCGGTCGTAGACCGGGTTGTCGATCTTGCCGATGTTGGTGCCGTTGGGCGGCGCGGCGCCCTGGACCAGCGTGTCGACCGCCGAGGGGAACGACGACGGCGGGTAGAGCGCGGTGACGTCCCAGCTCCCGCCGCTGATCAGCGTCTGGTCGATCGCCGCCGTCGGCTTCGGGTTCAGGCGCAGGTCGACGCCGAGGGCCTTCCAGGCGCCCTGGAGGTACTCGAACGCCGACGCCTCGTCGGGCGGGAACAGCGCCTGCAGCGTCAGCGGCCGGCCGTCCTTGCGCAGCGTCCCGCCGCCGCCGGCCCTCCAGCCGTCGTCGGCCAGCCGCTGCTTGGCCTGCGCGACGTCGCCCTTGGGCAGCGCGCCGGTCACGTCGTAGCCGCAGGCGATCGGCTCGGTGCCCGCGACGCCGGTGGCGGGGCCGCCGAAGCCCGAGGTGAGCACCCGCGCGAAGGCCGCGCGGTCGATGACCGAGGTCAGCGCCTCGCGCACGGCCTCGCTCGCCATCGGCCGGCCCGGCGCCTGGTTGTAGAGCAGCGACTCGGAGCGGATCTTCAGCGCCCGCATGTCGAGCTTGCCCTTGCCGGCGCCCTGCACGCGCGAGACCTCGGCGCCCTGGAAGGCGGCGACGTCGAGCTGGCCGCCGATCAGCAGGTTGGCCGCGGTCGTCTCGTTGGTGACGACGCGCACCGTGACCGACTCGGGGAAGCCCGCGGCCGCGGTGCCGGCGCCGTCGGCGCCCCACTTGTAGTCCTTGCGTCGGGTCAGGACGTAGCGGTCGCCCGGCGTCGCCGACGTGAGGACGAACGGGCCGCTGCCCGCGCCCTTGCTCGTCAGCAGCTTGTCGTTCTTCAGGCCGGCCGGGCACACGATGTAGATGTGCGCGAGCGCCTCCAGGAAGAACGAGTTGGGGCGGTCGAGCGCGATGCTGACGATGCCCTTCGCGTCGTCGGCGTGGACGTCGAACTTGTTGGTGTTCAACCGCAGGTTGGGGACCGGGAGGCTCGGATCCTCCATGCGCTTGAAGTTGTCCCTCACCAGCGACGCGGTGACCGGCGTGCCGTCGGCGCACGTCGCGTCCTTGCGCAGGGTGAACGTCAGCTTGCGCGCGCCGCCCTTCCACGCGGTCGCCAGGCCGCTGACGACCTTGCCGTTGGCGTCGAGGTGGACCAGGGGGTCGTAGATCAGCTGGTGCAGCGACTCGCCGTCGCCCGACCCCGCCGCGGGATCCAGCGACCCGGGATCCTCGGGGACCGCGACCGTGATCGGGCGCCCGGGCGCGCCGGGCGCGTTGCTCGGCGCGGTGGCGGGCTTGCCGCCGGCGTCGGCGGAGAGGCCCGTCGCGCCGGAGCCGCCGCCCGATCCGCCGCACGCGGCGAGGCCGGCCGCGCCCGCGAGGGCGAGCGCGGCGAGGATGGCTCGATCGCGCACGGGATCAGGCCGCCGCGGGGATCGAGGCCACGAAGGCCCGCAGCAGCGCCTCGAAGCGCGCCGGGTCCTCGACGAACGGCTGGTGGCCGCACTCCTCCCAGACCAGCAGCTCCGCGTGCGGCATCAACTGCTGCAGGTACTGGGACTCCTCCGGCGGAAGGACCTGGTCGTGGCGGCCGGCGAGGATCAGCGTCGGCACCTTCACGGTGCGCAGCTCGGTCGAGTAGTCGGTCTCCACGCGGCGGTGCAGCAGGGCGAGCAGGCCCTCAAGGTCGAAGGCCATCAGGTCGCGCTCGAAGTGCCAGATGCGCTCGGGGTGCGCGGCCTGGAAGGAGGCCGGGTAGAGCCCGTCGCGCACCAGCGCGGGCAGCGCGCCGATGCCGTCGCGGCGGGCGACGTCCTCGACGGGCGCCAGCTCCTTGGACGGCCCCGGGCCGTGGCGGCCGTCGACGCCGCTGCCGACGAACACGAGCACGTCGACCAGCCGCGGATGGTGGACGGCGAGCGCCTGGGCGACCATGCCGCCCATCGACTGGCCGACGACGACGGCGCGGTCGACGCCGATCCGCTCGCACAGCCGCGCGACGTCGTCGGCGAGCTGCTCGACGGAGACCGGCCCGGGCACGACGTCGGTGCGGCCGGAGTTGCGCAGGTCGGGGGCGACGCAGCGGAAGTCGTCGCGGAAGGCGTCCAGCTGCGCCTCCCAGATGCGATGGCACGCGCCGAGCCCGTGGAGGAACAGCAGGACCTGCCCCTCCCCCTCGTCGATCACGTTCATGCGGATGTCGTCCAGGTCGATCAGCACGTCTTCTCCTCCTCCTGATCCGGGCGTGCGCGAGCGAAGACGGCCGCGCGTCCCTTCGGAAAACCATTCGTTGCCAGGCCATGCGCAGCCGCGGCGTCGAGGACGGGTACCGCTCGGCGTCGCCGCGTCTGCGGGGCTCTCTCCAGCCCGCGGCCAGTGTCGCCGAGCGCTCGCGCCGCGCGCTCTACGGGATTCGCAGAAGGTCCGCGGCGCCTTTGCGGCTTCCGCAGACGGCGCGGCTACGCCGTGCTGCCGTGCTGTCGCGCCAGCAGGCGGTGGATGCGCAGGGCGCAGGCGATCTCGGTGCTGCGCGCCGCGATCGGGCGGCCGAGGAGCTCCTCGGCGGAGTGGATCCGGTAGGCGACCGTGCGGTCGCCGATCCCCAGCCGGGCGGCGGCCGCCGTCGCGTTCATCGAGCTGGCGAGGTAGACCTCGAGCGTCCCGCGCAACCGCTCCATGCGGGCGTCCTCGGCGGTCAAGGCCTTCAACTCGCCCTGCACGAACGCGCGGGCGGCCATCTCGTCGCCGAGCGACATCGCCTCGACCGCGACGTCGTCGTAGTGCACCAGGCAGGAGCCGAGCAGCACCGCGACGCGGTAGGCGGCCTGGGCCTGGCGGTGCGTCTCGCGGAAGCCCTCGATGCCGGACGCGGGATCGCCGACGCCGGCGACGACGCCGTCGGCCAGCTCCAGCTCGTCCAGCCGCATGAGCGGCTGGGCGCGCTGCTCGGGCGCGCTGATCCACGCCCAGACGATCCCGTCGCCGACCGACAGGGCCAGCAGCCGCAGGCCGCGGGCGCTGGCGCCGCGGCGGATCTCCTCCTCGGCGTCGGCGCCGACGGCGACCAGGCCGAGGTGGCGCCCGTCCATCGCGTAGCCGAGGTCGCCGCCGTCGACCGGCAGCCCGCTGAGCACGTCCCGCACGATCTGGACGCGTCGGCGCAGGCTGCTGCGCGTCCAGCGCTCGTGCTCGCGCGCGTACTCCTCGACGATCTGCGAGATCATCTCGTCGATGTAGGCGAACAGGAACCGCGAGCCGGTCACCAGCGCGACGTCGAGCTCCGGGCCGTGGTGGCGGCGCTCCATGCAGGCGGTCAGGAACGCCTCCAGCAGCACCGCCTGCCCGACGCGATAGGTCTGCATCATCGCGGTCATCGGGATGCCGGCGTTCGCGCTGGCCCGCGCCCCGGCGAACGCCTCGCCCGGGCCGACCTCGGGCGGCTTGCGGTCGCTGCGCAGCCCGGCGAGGATCACCCGGCAGTTGCCGTAGCAGGAATCGCGCAGCACGCCCCATAGCTCAGGGTGCCTGACGACGTCGAACTTCGGGATCTCGTCCCGCATCTGCTGCATCATCCTGGGCACGAGATCGTCGAGGCCGGCTTCGAGCTCGACGCTGATCTCGTACAGGATGCGTTCAGCGCTGAGCTCGCTCGTCCCCCGACGCACCATCTCCGACGCCGCACAGTCTCAGGGCGCGGGCGACGTTGTCAAGCCGCGCCCAGGCCGCGGTCACCACTCGGCCTTGCCCCTCGCGCGGCGCCGCAGGGCGAGGCCGAACCACAGCCAGCCGAAGAGCGAGATCGTGCAGGCGACGGTGATCGCCACCGTGACCGAGTTGTAGAGGAAGTCGGTCAGCAGCATGATGGCGCCGGTCATCGCGAGCGCCAGCAGCGCCATGCCGGTGATCGTCTGGCGCGTGGCCAGCTCGATCAGGTAGGGCTTCTGGTGGTGGCGGAACGTCAGGCGGTGGAACGCCGACGGCGCCATCAGGAACGCGGCGCTGGCCGCGGTCAGGACCAGGGTGACGAAGTAGACCGTGCGCTGGAAGTCGGTCGTCTGGCCGAAGCGCTGCTGGAAGGGCACGGTCAGCAGGAAGCCGAACAGCAGCTGCACGCCGGGCATCAGCACGCGCAGCTCGTTGAGCAGCTCGATCAGCTCGCGGTCGAGCCGCTCCGCGTCGTCCTCGTCGGATCGGGCCTGGTGCTTGGACTCGTCGGGCGCCATGGGCTGACGCCCGGAGTCCTATCCGATGCGGCGGTCAGGTCATGCTCACGCGGCGGCCGGGACCGTGATGCGCTCGCGCAGCTGCTGGACCGTGCGGCGGATCAGCCGCGAGACGTGCATCTGCGAGATCCCGATGTGCTCGGCGATCTCGCGCTGGGTCAGGCCCTCGTAGTAGCGCAGGCGCACGATCTCGCGCTCGCGCGGCGCCAGCTCCTCGAGGCCGTCGGCGAGCATCGCGCGCGCCTCGGCGCGCTCGAAGCCGTGGTCGTCGTCGCCGATCGCCTCCAGCGGGCCGGTGCCGTCCTGGAACGGCTGGTCGAGGCTGAGCGTGCGGTAGGCCTCGGCGGCGGCCAGCGCCTCCATCACGCGCTCCTCGTCGGCGCCGGTGGCGCGGGCCAGCTCGGCGACCGTGGGCGAGCGCGCGAGGTCGTGCACGAGCCGCTCGCGGGCGGCGCCGATCTTGCCGCTCAGCTCCTGGATCTCGCGCGGCACGCGCATCATCCAGCCGCGGTCGCGGAAGTGGCGCTTGAGCTCGCCGGCGATCGTGGGGACGGCGTAGGTGGCGAAGCGGACCTCGCGGCTGAGGTCGAAGCGGTCGATCGCCTTGATGAGGCCCACGCAGGCGACCTGCTCGAGGTCGTCCAGCGGCTCGCCCTTGTTGGCGTAGCGGCGCGCGAGGCTGCGCGCCAGCGGCAGCATGCGCGCCGCCACCTCGTCGCGGGCGGCGCGGTCGCCCTGGGTGTGCCATCGCCGCAGCAGCGCGCGCACGTCATCGCCGCCCGCCGTCGTTGCCGTCGTCGGGTCCATCGTTCCTCCCGGTTGTCCCTGCCCTGCCATCCCCAGAAGTGGGGATGGGCCGTATCCTCACTTTTGGGGATGGCGCCGCAAGGTGGACACGCATGGTCAGGCGTCGGATTGGCGACAACTGACACCATGCCGGGGGTGGACAGGGGTGGACAGACGGTCTCCGCGACGCGCTTCGCGGAGCTGACGGGCGTCTCGCGCGAGCGACTGCGCACGTGGGAGCGGCGGTTCGGGTTCCCGGAGCCGGTGCGGGTCGGGTCCGGGCCGCGGCGCTACCTGGTCGCCGACGCGCCGCGCGTGGTGGCGGTGCGGTTCTCCGCGCAGGCCGGCACGCCGCTGGAGACGGCGATCGCGGACGCGCGCGCGGCCGCGCCGCTGGAGGCGCCGTCGGGCGACGCGTTCCGGGCGGCGGTCGAGCACGCGCCGGTGCCGGTCGCGCTGGTGTCGGGACCGGAGCCGGTCGTGCTGGCCTGGGCCAACGGCGCGCTGCGGGGGATCGAGGGCGCGCCCGCGCCGGGCGAGACGTTGGCGCGGATCGTGGCGTCGCCGCGCGCGGGCGCGCTGCTGCACGAGCACTTCACGCGTGACACGCAGGCGGCCGAGCTCGAGCACCCGCCGTGGGGCGGCAGCGTGACCGCGCCGGGCAGCGCGGCGGTGACCGCGCGGTCGATCGTCTACCGGCTGCCCGCCGCGCCCGGCGAGCGCCCGCTGCTGGCGATCGTCGGGATCGAGACGCGCGGCGAGCACGAGGCGCGCGCGGCGCTGGCGCGCTCCGAGCTGCGGCTGGCGCGGCTGGAGCGCCAGGCCGAGCGCCACGAGCGCTGGCTGGACGCGCTCGGCGCGCTGGCCTCCGAGTTCCAGCACGAGCCCGGGCCGGACGTGATCGCCTCGGCGCTGGACGTGCTGATCCGCCAGACCGAGGCGGTCGACGTCGGGCTGGCCTCCTACGTGAGCGGGCGCCTGGAGCTGCACGGGACGCGGCGCGGCGCGCTGGGCGCCACGGCGCTGACGGTCGCCGCGCACCCGCAGGTGGGCCGCGCGCTGCGCGACGTCGACGGCGCATGGCTGGACGAGCCGACCGCGCGGTCGCTCGGCGTGCCCGCGGGGCTGCACGCGGTCGGCGTGCCGGTCGCCGTGGCCGGCGAGGTCCTCGGGCTGTTGGTGATGGTCTTCGACGAGGTCGAGCCGCTGGACGACGACAACCGCCGGCTGCTGGGGGCGATCAGCGCGGCGATCGGCTTCGCGCTGCTGCGCGACCGGCTGGTGCGCGAGCTGGCGGCGTCGGCGGGCGCGAGCGGGGACGCGGGCGCGGACGGGGACGCGGGCGCTATGGCTCCGGCGACCGGGCCGGAGCGTCCTGGGCGGCGCTTCGCAGCCGCGTCACCGCCTGACGGATGAGCCGCGAGACCTGCATCTGCGAGACGCCGATGATCTCGCCGATCTCGGCCTGGGTCAGGTCCTCCTCGAAGCGCAGCCGCAGGACCTCGCGCTCGCGCGGCGTGATCGAGCGCATGAGGCGGTCGATCGTCGCGCGCTCCTCGGCGCGGGCGTAGTTGTCGTCGTGGTCGCCGATGGTGTCGGCGAGCGTGTCGCCCGGCTCGGCCTCGGCGCCGCGCGGCGTGTCCAGCGACGTGGCGTGGTAGGCGCCGGCGGCCTCCAGCGCCTCCAGCGCCTGCTCCTCGGAGCACCCCAGCTGCTCGGCGAGCTCGGGCACGGTCGGCTGGCGGTGCAGCTTGCGGGTCAGCTCGCCCACCGTGCGCTCGGCCTTCAGCGCCATCTCCTGGAGGTCGCGCGGGACGCGGACCGACCACGTCCGGTCGCGGAAGTGGCGCTTGATCTCGCCGAGGATCGTCGGGACCGCGTAGGAGGAGAACGCGACGTCGCGCGACGGGTCGAAGCGGTCGATGGCCTTCACGAGGCCGAGGCTCGCGACCTGCATGAGGTCGTCGAACGGCTCCTCGGGGCGCTGGTAGCGGCGGGCGAGCCGGCGGGCGAGCGGCAGGTAGCGCTCGACGAGCGCCGCGCGCAGGGCCGGGTCGCCCGGGCTCTGGGCCAGGCGGGAGAAGAGGAGGCGTTCCTCCCGAGCGCGGTCGGCGTCGTGCAGCAAAGGCGGAAAGGATGAGGCGAGGCACGTCGCGCCGGGGTCTGGGGCGCTGAGTCGGACGCAAGGCGGGGTTTGGGCCTTGCGAGGCACGAGGAAGTATAGGCGGCGTGAGTACGAGCACGGACAGCTTGAGGATCTTGGCCGCCGACGAGGATCAGGCGGCGCTGGCACGCACCGCGAAGATGCTCGGCGCGATGGGCCACGACGTGACCGCGACCGCGGTCGACCTGGCCCAGGTGACCGAGGCGATCGCGCGCGAGGAGCCGGAGCTGTCGGTCGTCGTCGTGCATCGCGACGACGAGCACGCGCTGGACCTGATCGAGGAGATCAGCGCGTTCGCGACCGGTCCGGTGATCGCGCTGCTGGCCGAGGACGACGCGGAGTTCGCCCGCCGGGCGGCCGAGCGCGGGATCTACGCGGCGGTGCGCGACGGCGACCCGGCCGCGATCCAGAGCGCGATCGAGATCGCCCTGCGCCGCCATGCGGAGACCGAGCGGCTGGTGAAGCAGGTCGACCGGTTGGAGGGCGCGCTGGAGCGCCGGGCGGTGATCGAGCGGGCCAAGGGCATCCTGATGGAGCGCCACAGCATCGGCGACCGCGAGGCCTTCGACCGGGTCCGGGCCCACGCGCGGTCGCACAACCGGACGGTCGTCGACGTGGCGACGGCGGTGACCGAGGGTCATGCGCTGCTGGGGACGTCGGGAGCGGACGGGAGCGCCGGCGAGGCGCGCGGCGCCGGGGACGTGCCGGGTGGCGGCGGCGGGCGGGGCGGCGAGGCGCGCGGCGCCGGGGACGGACCGGGCGGCGGCGGGCGGGGCGCGTAGTCCAGAACGCTCCGGGGCGCTTCTCGGATCGATCTCGCTGCATGGTCCGCCCGCTGTCTGGGAACTAGACCACCATGATCGGTGTTCTCATCGCAGTTCTGGTTGCCGCCCTGGTGTACTGGCTGTGCGTCGCGCTCGGCCTGCCCGCGATCGTCGGCATCGTCGCCGCGATCCTGGTGCTGATCAGCGGGGTCGGCACGGGTGGCTACGGCTTGCGGCTGGGTGGCCGCAATCGCCTCTAGCGCCGCGCGTTCGGGCTTGACCTTCCGGCGCGGGGGCGCGTCGTCGTACCTCGGCGCCGCCAAGCGCGCGTTCTCCGAGTTCCGCCGCCACCAGATGACCGACGTGGCGGCGGCGCTCACCTACTACGCCATGATGTCGCTCTTCCCGGCGGTCGTCCTGGCGACCTCGCTGTTCTCGCTGATCGGCGACGAGCAGACCGTCAGCAACGCGGTGGACTACCTCGCCCGCCAGGGCGCCGACGCCGACACGCAGAACGCCATCCGCGCGGTGATGGACAAGATCGTCAGCGCGTCGGGCGGCGCGGTGTCGGTGGCGCTGGCGATCTCGGTCGCGATCGCGCTCAACGGCGCCTCGGGCGCGTTCGGCGCGGCGGGCCGGGCGCTGAACAGGGTCTTCCGCGTCGAGGACGACCGCGGCTTCGTGCGCAAGAAGCTGACCGACCTCGGCATGACGCTGATGATCGTCGTGCTGCTGTTGGTGGTCATGGCCGCGCTGTTCCTCGGCGGCGGCTTCGCGGAGGACCTGCTGGGCGCGATCGGGCTGGGCTCGACCGCGTCGCTGATCTGGTCGCTCGTCCGCTGGCCGATCGCCCTGGCCGGCATGTTGATGGCCTACGCGTTGATCTACACCTACGCGCCCGACGTCCACAGCGGGCGGCTGCGCTGGATCACGCCGGGCGCGGTGGCCGGCGTGGCGATCTGGATCGCCGCCTCGATCGGCTTCGGCATCTACATCAGGCACTTCTCGTCCTACGGCGCGGCCTACGGAGCGGCGGGCGCGGTCATCGTCCTGCTGCTGTGGCTGTGGCTGTCGTCGTGCGCGTTCCTGTACGGCGCGGAGCTCAACGCCGAGCTGGACCGCGCCCGACGCGCCGCCGCCGGCGGGCCGCCGGCGATGTCGCCGGCGCCGCGCTGAGGGGCGGGCGCGCGAGCGCGGGGGCGGCGCGGGCGCGTCAGCCGACCGGCTCGGGCTCCTCGCGCAGCGTCAGCTCCTCGGGGTGGTGGCAGAGCGCGCGCCGGCCGGGGCAGGTGAGGCAGAGCGCGCGGTGTGGGCGGTCGGTGGGGACGAAGCGTCCGGCGGCGATGCCCTCGACGCGCTCGTCGAGCTCGGCGCGCAGCCGCGGGATGTGCGAGCGGTCGTAGACGGCGACCGCCGGCTCGCCCGCGCGATGGAGGAACAGGTGGGCGACCTCGACGTCGGTCGCCCCCGCGCCGAGCGCCGCGAGCGCGTAGATGCGCCGCTGGGCGCCGTAGTCGGCCTCGACGTAGGCCTCCAGGTCGGTCTCGGGCCCGACGACGTCGGACTTGTAGTCGACGACCAGCGCCGAGCCGTCGGGCTCGAAGGCCAGCACGTCGATGACGCCGTTGAGCAGCGGCGCGTGCTCGTCGCCCAGGCCGACGACGAACCCGTGCTCGCGGCGGACGTCGGTCGCCGTGGCCAGCCGCTCGGCCAGCGACGAGTCGGCGAAGGCCGCGACGAGCTGCTGGAGGTCGGCGACGTCGGCGTCGGTCAGCTCCGCCTCGTGGAGCGCGGCGACCTGGCGGACGGCCTCCTCGGTCGGCGCCTGCGGACGCGCGAAGTCGAGGTCCTCGAGCAGCGCGTGCGCGAGCGACCCGCGCGTCAGCGCGTCCAGCCCGCCCTCGACCGGCCCGGCCGGGCGCTCGGCCCGCGCCGATCGAGACCCGCCGGAGTCGTCGCGCGGAAGGCGCAGGACGCGCTCGAGGTACCAGCGATACGCGCACCGGTCGTAGGCGGCCAGCGAGCTGTAGGACAACGTCGCGGGCAGCGGGCGCGGCGGCGCGGCCCGCGGGGCGCGCGCGGCGGGGACCGCGGGCGACCCAGCGGGCGCGACGGGCGCGGGCGGCGTGGCGGGCGCGGGCTCCTCCGCGAAGACGCGCCGAGGCTCGTGTGGGGGTGGCGCGAAGAGGTCGAGGGTCAGCTGGCCGCCGGGATCCTCCGGGACCGGTTCGGCGTGGCCTGGCCCGGCGGCTTCGGCGGCGATGGGTGACGGTGTGGTCGGAGGTTGCGCGGGCGGTTGTTGGTGGAGTTGGAGGGCGATGCGTGGGTGGGTGGTGGTTGGGTCGGGGTCGCCGAGCGTGGCGGCGGCGGGTCCGGCGTCGTCGTCGGCGGCGGCGGCGGCCAGCGTCTCGCTCAGCCCCGCGACCAGGCGCGGGGCCAGCCAGCGGACGGGCGCGACGGCGGGTTGCGGGCCGGCCAGCCACTTGTCGGGGTCGAAGGTGCCGGAGAGGATCAGGCGCTCCTCGGCGCGGGTCATCGCGACGTGGAGGATGCGGCGCTCCTCCTCGGCGTCGGCGAGCTGGCGCTCCTCGCGCAGCGCCTCCCAGTCCAGCGCGTTGGCACGGCCGCCGTCGACGGTGCGCAAGCGCAGGCCGACGCGGTCGCCGTCGACGAGCAGGTCGGCGGCCTGGTTCTGGGGCGCGCGGCCGAGGTCGGCCACGACCACGATCGGGAACTCCAGGCCCTTGGCCGCGTGCATGGTCATCAACCTGATCGCCGTCGCGTCGCCCAGCTCGACGGGCGCGTCGGTCTCGCGGGCCTCGGCCTCCAGCTCGGCGGTCGCGAGGTCGATCAGCCCGCGGACGTCGCGGCCGCGGCGCGCCTCGAACGCCGCCGCCAGCCGCTGGAGCTTCAGCACGTTGGCCCAGCGACGGCGGCCGCCCGGCAGCCCGAGCACGTGCAGGTCGTAGCCCGTCCGGTCGACGACGCGCTCCAGCAGCTCGTCGAGCCCGCGCCGGGGCGCGTGCCGGCGCTCCCGCGCGAACCACGGGCAGAAGTTCTCAAGCGCGATGCGGTCGGCGTCGGGCAGCAGGTCGGCCAGCTCGGCCGACAGCGGATCCAGCGCCTCCCAGCGCTCCCCCGCCCGCGCGCCGCGCGCGACGATCGCCAGCCCGTCGGCGCTCAGCCCGACCAGCGGCGAGGCCAACAACCCCAACAACGCCAGCTCGTCGCGCGGGTTGGCCAGCGCGCCGAGGTACGCGCAGAGGTCCAGCACCTGCTGGCGGCCCCAATACCCGCCGCCGCCCGCCGCCAGCGTCGAGAGCCCCTGCTCCTCGATCGCCCGCTCGAAGACCGCCATGTCGGTCGCCGCGCGCAGCAGCACCACGACGTCGCTCGGCGTCACGCCCTCCTCGCGGACCAACGCCGCGATCCGCGCGGCGACGACCCGCGCCTCGGCCCGCCGCTTGGCCGTCGCCTGCGGCAGCGACGCCAGCGTCTCCGGCGGCCAGGCCTCGACCGCGTCGGCGTCGGTCAGCAGCAGCTCGACCGCCGGCCCGCCGTCGCCCGGCTCCCGCCCGGCGACGAACGGGACGTGCGCCGCGCCGTGCAGGTCGCCCATCGCCTCGTCGAGCACGTGCAGGATGTCGGGCCGGCTGCGGAAGTTCATCGCCAGCTCGGCCGCCGCGCCGCGCGTGGCCAGCGCCGCCCGCTGCGCCCGGAAGATCCCGACGTCCGCGTGGCGGAACCCGTAGATCGACTGCAGCTCGTCGCCGACGACGAACCGCTCCCGCCCCAACAGCTCCAACAACTGCAGCTGCGTGGCGTTGGTGTCCTGGAACTCGTCGACCATCACCCGCTGGAAGCGCTCGGCGTAGGCGGAGCGGATGGCGTCCGCCTCGGCGAGCAGGTCGCGGGTCAGCAGCTCGAGGTCGTCGAAGTCCAGCGCCGCGCGCGCCCGCTTGGCGCGCGCGTACTCGTCGGCGTACGCGCCGAGCAGCTCGTCCAGCAGCACGACCGTCCGCGCCGCCAGCGCGTCGCGCCAGCCGGTCGAGAACGCCTCCAGCGCCTCCAGGTAGGCGGCGCACCCGTCGCCCTGCAAGGCCTTCGTGTTGCCCGGCCTGAACGCGGCCGCGTCGAGGTCGGCCAGCGCCGGGACCTCGGCGTCGGCCGCCAGCAGCGACCGGCAGCGCGCGAGCGCCGCCCGCGCCCCCACGACCGACCTGCGCTCGTCGGCCGGGTCCAGCTCGGCCTCGGCGCGCGCCAGCGCGGCGGCCAGCGGCGCGGCGTCGGGCGGCGCCACCGCGCGCACCGAGGGCAGGTGCGGCCGCGTCATGCCGCCGCTGCGCAGCTGGTCGTGGACGTCGCCGATCAGCTTGGCCAGCTGGTCGACCCCGTAGGCCGCGACGACGTCCAGCGCGTCCGTGCGGTCGTCGCTCAGGAACGTCGCCAGCGCGCGCTCGAAGGAGCCGCCGCGCACGTCGCGCGCCTCGGCCTCCTCCAGGACGCCGAACGCCGGGTCCAGGCCCGCCCGCACCGCGTGCGCGCGCAGGATCCGCGCGCACAGGCCGTGGAACGTGGAGATCCAGGCGGCGTCGAGGTCGCGGGCGCGGTCGCGCCGCCCCAGCTCCACGAACCGCGCCCGCACGCGCGTGCGCAGCTCCCCCGCCGCCTTGTCGGTGAACGTGATCGCCAGGATCCGTCCCGGCTCGACGCCGTCCTCCAGCACCGAGCGCACGAAGCGCTCGCTCAACACGGAGGTCTTGCCCGACCCCGCGTTGGCCGACAGCAGCAGCGAGCCCTCGCGGCGCGCGATCGCGTCGGCCTGCTCGGGCGTGAACGGCAGCCCGCCGCGCCCGATCATGGCGCCGTCCTCGGCGTACAGCGACGCGGGCCCGCTCACGCGCTCACGCACCGGCAGATCGTGGGGAACGCGCAGCCGCCGACGTAGGCGCACGAGTCCGGCGAGGGCTCCAGCGCGCCCGCGCGGATCTCGGCGACCGCGGTCCGCGCCGCCTCGGCGCACGCGTTCAGCAGCGCCTCCAGCTCGTGTTCGTCGACGCGGTCGTTGCCGACCATCGACAGCCCCGGATCGGCGTCGCGCAGCACCGCGCCGCGCGGCCGCGACTCGGTCCCGCCCAACGGCTGGTAGAGCCCGCCGACCGGCTCCAGCCCGAGCACGCCGCGGACGGCCAACATGTACAACGCGATCTGGAGCTTGCCCTTCTCCAGCCACTTGGCCTGCTCGGTGGCGGTCTTGCCCTTGTAGTCGTAGACGATGGCCTCGCGACCGCTCGCGTCGGTGTCGACGCGGTCGATCCGGCCCGCCAGCCGCAGCGCGCCGTCGTCGAGCTCCAGGGCCGGGTGGGGATCCTCGGCCATCCCGAACTTCACCTCGAAGCGCGCCGGCCGCAGCGACGAGCCCGCGTGCGCGGCGAACTCGAGGTAGCGCACGAGGTCGACCTCCAGCCGCCGCAGCGCGCTGCGCAGCCGCTCGGGGTTCGGAGAGATCTTGTAGTCCTCGGCGTGCTCGTCCATCGCGCGGCGCACGAGCGCGCGCGCCTCGGGCAGCCGCTCGGGCGACAGGCCGCCGTCGGCCGCCAGCTCCGACAGCGCGATCTCCAGCACGCGGTGGGCCAGCTCGCCGCGGATCATCGGCTCGGGGTCGGGCACGAGCGCCTCCGGCCGCAGATGGCGCTCGACGAACCACTTGACCGGGCACGACGTCCAGACCTCCAGCTGCGACGCCGACCACGTGTGGCGCTCGCGCAGCGGCCCCAGCGCGGCGGGGGACGCCAGGTGCCCGATGACCGGCGGCGTCGCGGGCGGCGCGGCCGCAGCGGCGAAGCGCGCGGCCTCGCGCTCGGTCGGCGCGGCGTCGCCCGGCCAGCCGGCGGCGCCCAGCTCGCGCCGCAGCGGGCGCTCGGCCCATCCGGGAGCGAGCAGGTCGGCGACGTCGTCCACCAGCAACGACCGGACCGAGGGCGCGCCGTCGTCGGTCGCCGCGTGCCACGAGAGCCCCAACACCGCCGTCGGCCGCGAGACCACGGAGTAGAAGAACAGGCGCTCGACGTTCAGCGCGTCCTCGTGCAGGCGCAGCCGCAGGCCCGAGGCGGCGTTGATCGCGCGGCGCTCGTCGTCTCCGAGGAACGGCTCGGGCTTGGCCGGCGCCGGGAAGACGCCCTCCTGCAACCCCAAGCAGAACAGCGCGCGCACGCGGCGGGCGCGCAGCGACTGCGGCCGGGTGACCGTGACCCGCCCGGCGCCCGCCTGCGAGCCGACGTAGACCTCCAGCGCGTCGAGCGTCGCCGCCAGCTCGGCGGGCCCGGGCTGCAGCTCGCCCGGGAGCTGGCCCAGCTCGCGCAGCGCGCGCCGGACCTGCGCGGCGACGCGCGCGTCCAGCTCGCCCTCGGCGTCGAAGACCGGCGCGGTGCGGCGGTACGGCGCGGCCAGCAGCGTGGCGGCCTCGGCGTCGACGCGCTCGGCCAGCGCCTTGACGCCGCCGCGCTCGTAGGCCGCCGCGAGGTGGTCCAGCGCCTCCAGCGACCAGCGCTCCCGCTCCCACAGCGCGCGCGCCTGCTTGGCCGTCCGAGCGCCCTCCTGGCGCGCGCGGGCCTCCAGGCGGTCGGCGAACGCGGGCGTGCGCAGCAGGCCGGGCGTGCGCAGCCACGCCAGCAGCTCGTCGGCCGAGGCGTCCAGCAGGGCGCAGCGCAGCATCGCGATCAGCCCGCGCCCGAGCGCGGTGTGGCCGACGCGGATCGTCCGGCGCACCGCGGCGGGCACGTCGTAGCCGCGCAGGACGAGGTCGATCAGCGGCGCGGCGGCGTCGAGGCCGCGGTGGACGATCGCGATCTCCTCGGGCGGGACGCCGTCCTCGCGGATGAGGCGCGCGACCTCGGCGGCGACCAGCTCGACCTCCGCGCGCTCCCCGCCCCCTTCGAGCGCGACGATCGCCGGGCCGGGATCGGGGCGGTCCTCGGAGGCGGCGTCGCGCTCCGGCTCGTACAGCGCGCGCTCGACGTGGTGCAGCACGGGCGCGTCGTAGTAGTCGGGCACCGCGGGCTGGACGTCCTCGGTCGCGCCCAGCGCCAGCAGCTCCTGGTGCAGCGTCGCGCGGGCGGCGAACGCGGCGCGGCCGGGCTCGAAGGTCAACGACAGGACGACCTCGGCGCCGACCGCGTTGGCCAGCGTGTCGATCACGTCGCGCTGCAGCGGCGTGAGGTCGTCGAACCCGTACAGGAAGACCGGCGTGCCGCCCCAGCGCCGCGGGTCCTTCCGCAGCGCGTCGAGCACGGCGGTGACGTGCTGCGGGCGGTCGCGCCGCCCGGTCCGCTCGGCGGCGCGACGGTAGGCGAGCACGAGCGCCCCGAGCTCCTCGGCGAAGCCCGCGCGGCCGGGCTCCTGGGCCGCCCAGGCGCGCAGCGCGGCGACGAAGCGCGGCGGCTCGACCCGCGCCTCCCCCAGCTCGTTGGCGAACGCCACCAGCGCCGCGGGGAAGCCGGGCGTGGCCGCCGCGGCCCGCAGGCGGTCCAGCGACGTGCCGGCGATCGCCGCGGCCGCCACGCGCTCGGCCTGCAGCGTCGTGAGCGTCCGGCCGGGGATCCCGGCGCGGCGGCCCAGCTCCCGCTCCAGGCCGTTGAAGCGCTCGACGCGGACGCCGAGGACCGTGCCGCCCGCGGCCAGCTCGCGACGGTAGATGTCGACGTCGGCGACCGTCGGGACGACGAGCAGCGGCGAGGCGGCGGCACGCTGCCGCGCGCGCTCGAGGACGACGCGCGCCTTCGCCGCGTTGGCGGGGCCGGTGACGAGATGGAGGGGCATGACGGGTCCGACAGGGTGGCATCGCCACCCGACGGTGTTGCGAAACCGCGGCGCGCCGCCGCTCTTCGTCTCGGTTTGCGGGAGGTTCTCGCGCGGTACCGCCAGGGGCGAACCGCACGCGCCCATCCCCAGCGTGCGCGCGAGCCGGCCGCGATGGCCGGCTCGCCGCGCTCCCGGGCGGTTGGTGAGCGTCCGTGATCGGCCAGGGCGCCGGCCGGGCACCGCGCCCGCCGAGACGCGGCGTCGGTCGCGCGCTCGCTAGCGATAGCCCCAGGCGTGCAGCTTCTTCAACAGGTAGGGCTTGAAGGACGCGCTGACGCGGCGGGCCTGGCGCTGACGGGTCAGCTCGCGCGCGGCGACCGAGGGCCGGCCGAGCAGGTACTGGTCGGCGACGTAGGCGGCGAGGATGCCGCGGACGTCGTCGCCCTTCTTGGCCTTGCGCAGGTCCTTGCGCCGAGCGGCCGCGTCCTTGCGGACCAGCGACGGGAACCGCCTGGTCACGTCGACGAACCTGCCGCGCTCGACGTGGAGGACCAGCGGCGGGAAGGCGGAGGCCGCGAAGGCGGTGAAGGCGCCGGAGAAGACCGGGTCGCAGCCGACCAGCTCGGGGCGGCCGTCGTGGTCGAGGTCCTTCAGCTGGTAGCCGACGTCGCCGTAGTTGAAGTCCTTGGGCGTGTAGCCGGTGCCGTTCCAGGTCAACAGCCGCGCGGTCAGGCAGCAGTGCGCGCCGCCGGAGAACGTGTCGACGAGGACCTCGGGCTCGCCGTCGCCGTCGAGGTCGGCGACCTTGAGGATCGAGGAGCCCGACGCGTCGCCCGGGTCGTCGTCGGGCACGAGGATGCAGCCCTCCTCGCAGACGTCGGCGATCGTCAGGTCGTAGCGGACGCCCTGGCGGACGACGAACAGCCGCGGGTCGCCGACGCCCAGCTCGGCCCGGTCCCACGCGATCGTCGCGGTGACCGCGCCGGACGTGTGGGTGACCGAGCCGGCGTCGTCGGCGAAGGCGGCGCCCGGCGCGAGCAGCGCCACGAGCGCGGCGACCGCCGCCGTCGCGAGGGCGGCGCGGCTACGCCGCCGCACTCGTCCCGCCGGCCGTGGCGGCCTCGGCGGGCGCGCCGCTGGGGGCCGCGGACTCCATCTCGTCGGTCTGGGCCTCCTTGAAGCCCTCCTTCGCCCACGGCTCGTCGAACTCGACGCGCATCCGGCCCTCCTCGTTCTGCACGAGCGCCAGGCGCGCCCGGAACGAGCGTCCGCTACGGCCCTTGAAGCCGGTCACCGGCTTCTCGGTCTTGCCGCGCGCGATCAGCTCCTTGGCGATCGCCGCCGGCAGGTTCTTGCCCGCCTTGGACTTCCAGATGACGAAGCCGCAGCCCGGGTCCTCGCGCGACCAGCACGAGTAGCCCTTGCGGTTCTCGATGATGTCGTTGCCGCAGATCGGGCACGGGCCGAGGTTGGCGCGCGGGATCCGCACGTCCTTGAGCTTGGCGTCGAGGTCGCCGACCGTGGACTCCGCGAACTTCGCGATGTCGGACATGAACGCCTTGCGCTGCTGCTCGCCGTTCTCGATCGCGGCCAGGCGCTGCTCCCAGTCGCCGGTCAGCGACGGCGACGTCAGCGGGTGGTCGCCCAGCAGCCGGATGACGTTCATGCCCTTCTCGGTCGGCACCAGCGAGCGCGCGTCGCGCTCCACGTAGCCGACGTCGATCAGGCGCTCGATGATCGCCGCGCGCGTCGCCGGCGTGCCGATGCCCGACTCCTTCATGACCTCGCGCAGCTCGTCGTCGTCGACGAGCTTGCCCGCGGTCTCCATCGCGCCCAGCAGCGACGCGTCGGAGTAGCGCCGGGGCGGCTTGGTCTCCTTGGCCAGGACCTCGACGGCGCGCGTGTCGACCGCCTCGCCCTTCTCGAGCTTGGGCAGCGACTGGTCGCGGCCCTCGTCCTCCTCGTCGCGCGCCGAGCCGTCGTCGGCCTCTTCGCCGTAGACGCCGCGCCAGCCCGGCACGACCAGGACCTTGCCGCGCGTGCGGAAGACGTGCTCGCTGACCGTCGTCTCGATGCGCGTGTTCTCGAAGACCGCCTCGGGGTGGAAGACCGCGAGGAACCGACGCGCGACCATGTCATAGATCTTGCGGTCGTCGTCGTTCATCTTGTCGAGCTTGTGCGACGTGTTGGTCGGGATGATCGCGTGGTGGTCGCCGACCTTCGCGTCGTCGACCACGCGCCCCAGCGGCAGCAGGTCCAGCCCGGTCACGTAGGCCGCGCCCTTGGCGTACTCGGGCCGCTCGCCGACGTGCCCCGCGACCTCCTTGAGCTCCGGCACCATGTCGGAGGTCAGGTAGCGCGACGACGTTCGCGGATACGTGAGCGCCTTGTGCTCCTCGTAGCAGCGCTGCGCCGCGGCCAGCGTGCGCCGCGCGCTGAAGCCGTAGCGCGTGTTGGCCTCGCGCTGCAGCGACGTCAGGTCGTAGAGGAGCGGCGCCTTCTCCTTGCGCGTCGTCTTCTCGAGCTTGGTGATCTCGCCGGACTGGCCGCGCACGGCGCCGGCGATCGCCTCGGCCTCCTCGGCGCTGGCGATCCGCGGCTGGGCGCCCGCGTGGAAGCGGCCCTCGTAGGAGCGGTTGCCGGACGCGTCGAACACGCCGTCCACCAACCAGTAGGGCTCGGGCACGAACGCGCGGATCTCCTCCTCGCGCCGCACGAGGATCGCCAGCGTCGGCGTCTGCACGCGCCCCAGCGAGACCGCGCCGTCGAACGACGACCGCAGCCGGATCGTCGCCGCGCGCGTGGCGTTCATGCCGACGATCCAGTCGGCCTCCGACCGCGACCGCGCCGCGTCCTCCAGCTTGGCCAGCTCCTGCCCGTCGCGCAGGTTGTTGAAGCCCTCGCGCATGGCGTCGTTGGTCATCGAGTTCAGCCACAGGCGCTGGACGGGCTTCTTGGCGCCGGCCTTCTCGTACAGGTAGGCGAAGATCAGCTCGCCCTCGCGGCCGGCGTCGCACGCGTTGATGACGAGGTCGACGTCGTCGCGCTTGAGCTGCGACTTGACCACCGACATCTGCTTCTGCGAGCGCTCGTCGCGGACCACGAGCTTGAACTTCGGCGGCACGATCGGCAGGTCGGCCATCCGCCACTTCTTGAACTTCTCGTCGTACTCGTCGGGCTCGGCGAGCTGGACGAGGTGGCCGACCGCCCAGGAGATGACGTGCTCCGGCCCCTCGAGCCAGCGCTCGGTCTTCTCCCCCGGCCCGGACTTCTTCTCGAACGGCCCGGGAAGGACGCGCGCGAGGTCGCGCCCGACGGACGGCTTCTCGGCGATGACGAGGGTCTTGGCCATGTGACGCCGGAGCGTAGCGGCCGGACCGCGCGGTGGGTCGCCCTGTCGCGATCACGTGACCGGCTCGGCGCCCAGGCGGTCAGCCGGCGCAGCCGCCCGTGGACACCGCCTGCCCCGGTCCGGCGCGCGCGTCCAGGACCTCGCGCACGACCTTGTTGGGCACGCCGTAGCCGCCCGCGGGCCGCGAGCGGGTGGACTTCGCGAACACGGTGGCCAGCACGCGGCCCGAGGTGTCGACGAGCGGGCCGCCCGAGTTGCCCGAGCGCACCGTGCCGCGGAACGTCGTCATCTGCCGCGTCACCGGGCCGTTGCCGTAGGCGTCCTCGGAGACCACCGCGCGGGTGGCGCCCAGCCGCGCCGCGCGGACGTCGTAGGGCCCGTTCTCGGGGAAGCCGAGCACCGCGCCCTCGGTCCCCGACGCGGTGTCGGAGGCGAACGCGAGCGCCGGGGCGCCGTCGATCCCCGCCACGCGCAGCACCGCGACGTCGTTGGTCGGGTCGAAGGCCACCGGGACCGCGTCGTGCGGGGTGCCGGAGCCCCCCAGCTGCACGGTCGTGTCGCTCTCCCCCGCGACCACGTGCGCGTTGGTCACGACCAGCCCCTGGCCGGCCACCCAGCCCGAGCCCTCGATGCCCAGCCCGCAGGCGGTCCCGAGCACGCGGACGACCGACGCGGCCGCGGCCTGGACACCGGGCTCGCGCGCCACCGCGGCGCGCGGCGCGGGCACGCTGGCGTCCGGGCCGTCGACGTGCGGGAACGGGTCGAAGCGCGCCAGCGCGTTGAGGATCGGCCCCGACGGCGGCAGGACGTCGTTCAGGCGCGAGAGGATCTCGGAGCGCTGGATGTCGCCGCGCAGCTGGCGCGCGCCCGGCGTCTGGAGCATCACGGCGCCCGCGATCCACGCCAGGCCGAGCGCGATGGCCGCGCTCAGCACCGCGCCGAGGACGCCGTCGAGCGTTCGCACGCCAGGTATGGGGACGCTGCGACGGACCAGGAAGCCCGCCGTCTCGAAGGCCCCGGCCAGCAGCGAGCCGCCCAGGACGGCGCCGATCAGCGACACCAGCGGCGCGTACGGTGACGACGACCCATCGTGCAGGAGCGCAGGCCCTATGCGGCTTCCCAGGAACGCGCCGCCCACGAAGCCGACCAGCGCGAACGCGCCCGCCACGAACCCCTGCCGCCATCCGATGGTGGCCATCAGAACGGCGAAGGCGACGATCAGCCAGTCGATCTTGGTCAACCGCGCCGAGGCTACCGCGCCGTCCGCGTCGGTACTTTCTCTGACCGTATGCCCCAGCCGTCACGTCCTTCGCGCGCCCAGACGCGCGCGCGTCGTCTCGTGGCCATCGGCGTGGTGGTCGTCGTCGCGTTGGGGATCGGGGTGATCTGCGCCACGACGGGCGGGCCCAGCGAGAAGGACGCGGTCACGACGTTCGCGCGCGCCTGGGACCGCGGCGACTACGCGGCGATGCGCGATCAGGTCACCGGCGCGGTCCAGGATCGGTATGACGCGCGCGCGTTCCAGGCCGCGTACGCGGCCGCGGCGGACACCGCGACGCTGACCACGGTGCGCACCGGCGCCCCCAGCAACGCCGGCGACGGCGTCTGGCGCGTGCCGGTGACCGTCCAGACCAAGGCGTTCGGGCCCGTCCACGGGACGCTGCGCGTGAAGGTCGTCAAGCAGGACGGCAAGGCGCGGGTGGCGTGGACGCCGAACCTCGTCTTCCCGGGGCTGGGCGAGGGCGAGACGCTGAAGCGCACGACGGAGATGCCGGCCCGCGCCGACCTGCTCGCGCGCGACGGCACGCCGCTGGCGCAGGGGCCGGACCGGACCTCGCCGCTGGGCGCCGCCGCGCAGGCGATCTCCGGCGCGCTGGGGCCGATCCCGGAGGACCGCAAGGAGCGCTACGCGCAGCTCGGCTACCCGGCCGACACGCAGGTCGGCATCAGCGGCCTGGAGCGCGCGTTCGACGAGCGCCTGGCGGGCACGCCCGGCGGCGAGCTGCGGGCGGGCGCGCGGCTGCTGGCGCAGCGGGCGCCGCGCAAGGGCAAGGCGGTCCGGACGACGATCGCGCCGTCGGTCCAGCAGGCGGCGGTGACCGCGCTGGCCGGACGGCTGGGCGGCGTCGTGGCGCTGCGCCCGAAGACCGGCGAGATCCTGGCGGCCGCCGGGATCGGCTTCAGCGGCCTGCAGCCGCCGGGCTCGACGTTCAAGATCATCACCGCCACGAGCGCCTTGGAGAACGGGGTGGCGAAGATCACCGACACGTTCCCGGTGCAGACGTCGGCGACGCTGGAGGGCGTCGAGCTGCAGAACGCCAACGGCGAGTCCTGCGGCGGGACGCTGGCCAACGCGTTCGCGCAGTCGTGCAACAGCGTGTTCGGCCCGCTGGGCGCGAAGGTCGGCGCCGCGAAGCTCGTGGCCACCGCGGAGCGCTTCGGGTTCAACGCGCCGACGGGCATCACCGGCGCGGCGACGTCCTCGATCCCGGCCGCCGACGAGATCGGCGACGACCTGGCCGTGGGCTCCAGCGCGATCGGCCAGGGCCGCGTGCAGGCCACCGCGCTGCAGATGGCGATCGTCGCGGCGACGATCGGCCTGCGCGGCCAGCGCCCGGACGTGACGCTGGACCCCAACCGGTGGAAGGTCGCGCCCAAGCACCGCGCGACGAGCGTCAAGGTCGCGAAGACGGTCGAGAAGCTGATGCTGGGCGTTGTCCGCTACGGCACGGGCACGGCGGCGGCGATCCCGGACGTCAAGGTCGCGGGCAAGACCGGGACCGCCGAGCTGAAGTCCACGCAGACCTGCAAGCCCACGCCGGACGATCCGGAGTCCTGCGCCGACCAGGCCCAGTCCGACGAGACCGACACCGACGCCTGGTTCGCGACCTACGCGCCAGCGGGGTCCGGGACCCCGCGTGTGGCGGTCGGCTTCATGCTCGTGGGCGCGGGCGCGGGCGGCGACACCGCGGCGCCCGCGGCGCGCGAGGTGCTGCTGGCCGGGCTGAAGAACGGGGGCTGAGGGGGCGTCCCGAGGGTCTCCGCGGTCGGGCCACCCCGTGCTCACCCGCGAGGGTCGCGTGCGGGAGGTGCCCCGGATCGCCCGGAACGCGCCCGGAACGCGGAGGCCTAGACGTCGAGGTCCACGGTCGCCGACTTGCCCTCCGGCGACGTGATGTGCAGCACGAGCGGACGGCTCGCGTAGGTGGAGTTCTCGACCTTGAAGAGCACCAGGCCGCCCTGCGTCAGGTTCTCGCGCGCCAGCGAGCCCGGGACCGGGATCTGGTCGCCGCCGTGGATGACCACCGCGTGGTAGGCCGTGCGGTTGATGTTCGTGTCGATCGCGATCGGCTGGTAGGTCTTGCCGGTCGTGTCGCTGATCTCGAACCGCGAGGCGGTCTCGTGGTCGATCTTCGTCCGGTTCCACACGCGGAGGAAGACGGCGAAGTACTCCTGGTTGACGCCCAGCGCCGCCCCGGACGGGAGGCCCGTGAGGTAGTCGCGGTCCTCGAAGTCCGTGGGGTTGAGCTGCCGCGAGATCTGCACCTGGTACTGCAGGTCGCCCGCGGTGACGTAGGTGCCCTCGTCGCGGCCCTGCGTCGTCTCCTCGTCGCCGCAGGCGGCGAGGGACGTGACGGTGGCGACGGCGACGGCGGAGGTGGCGAGGAGACGACGAAGCTGCATGGCGGCGGCGGACTCTACCGACGTCTATCGGTTGAGGTCGGGACGGAAGCGGAAGGCCGACGCGGGCTTGCGCGGGCCGCCGGCGACCGACGGGCGCGTGCCGCGGTCCAGCCCCTCTTCCATGATGGCGCGCAGGCGGTTCAGCGACTTCTTGTTCTTGCGCTTGAACCAGCGGGCGCCGAAGGTCTCGTTGAGCCGGTCCGACAGGAACTTCGGCTTGGACTCGAACGTGAAGCGCACGCGGGTGGAACCGCCGGAGGCCTCCGAGAGCTCGTACACGCCGCGGGTGAGGATGCGGTTGTACTTGCCCATCCGGCCGCGCTCCTCGATCAGCCGCGGCCCGACCACCTCGGTGAACGTCGCGTCGCCGTAGTTGTAGCGGCTGCGGATCGGCGTCTTGATGCGGAACCGAGCGCCGGCGCCGCTGCCGTAGGAGTCCTCGCGGGTCAGGCGCCAGTCGACGAGGTAGTGATCGCAGAACTCCGCGTGGTTGGCGATGTCCGCGAGGTACTCGAACACCTCCTCGCGAGGACGGGCGATGATCACTTCGGCGCTGACGGGATCCACGCGCGCGAAGTCTACCCGGCCGGTTGGCTCAGGCGGCGCGCGGCGTGATGCGCCGCACCGTGATGCCGCACTCCGAGTGGCGCACCAGCTCGACGGCGTCGGGCTCGGCGCGGCGCAGGGGCGTGCACAGCGCGCAGACCGAGGAGGCGCTGCCGAAGCGGTACACGCGCTCCCCGACCAGCGGCGTGCGGCCGCAGTCGGCGCAGGTGTGGCGGCCCGCCTCCAGGGTGTCGACCGACTTGCGCATCAGCGCGGCCTCGAGATCGGTCTCGTCCAGCGTCTTCAGGGTGCGGGCCATGGCCCGGGGTTCTCCACCCTGAAGGGTGGTCCTTCCGGTGAACGACGGTTTGCCGAACGTCGTTTCGGGACATGTCGACCACCGACCGGTTGACGACCTGACAAAGGATTGGTCCTCGGGGTTTTCGGCCTGCCGGTCTGGCAGTACATTCGAAGCGGTCCGCCAGCAGGCAGAGAGGGAGCGTGGTCAGATGGAGTCCTTGACGTCCGGGACGCTTGCGGGAACGGGGTCCTTCCGATGTGAGCGGTGCGGCTATGTCGTCACGCTCGCCGCGACCGACGAGCTGCCGGCCTGCCCCGGCTGCAGCGGGTCGAGCTTCGTGCGGGCATCGCTGTTCGCCGGAGGGCGCTTCCACCGTCGCGCCGGCGAGGCGCTGACGCCGGAGGAGCGCGCCGAGCTGATCGCCGCCGCGCGCGAGGAGATCACCGCGCCGGGGGAGTACCTGGCCTATGAGGACGCGGGCCGTCCTCGTGTCGTCGCGCTCGACAAGGAGTGGACGCGAGTAGGCCGCTCGCTGGCCGCCGACGTGCGCTTCGACGACCCGACCGTCTCGCGCCGCCACGCGCTGATCGTCCGCCAGCCGGACGGCGTCCGCGTGCTGGACGACCGGTCGCTCAACGGCGTGTTCGTCAACGGCGAGCGCGTCGAGTGGCGCGCGCTGGTCGACGGCGACGAGATCGTGGTCGGCCGCTACCGGCTGCAGTACCTGCACCTGACCGCCGAGGCGCTGGCGGCGGGCGCGAGCGCGCCGAGGGCCGCCGACGCCACGGGCTGAGGCCGTCGGTAGTCTCCGGCGCCTGATGGCGCTCAAGCTGGCGGTCCTCTCGCAGAAGGGCGGCACGGGCAAGACGACGGCGGTCCGGCATCTCGCCGACGCCTTCCGCCGGGCCGGGCTCGGCGTGGCCGCCGTCGACCTCGACCCGCAGGGCAACCTGTCGGACTACTTCGACGTCGATCCCGAGGCCGAGCCGACCGTCCGCGACGTGCTCGTCGGCGCCGCCAAGGCGAAGGCCGCGCTGCACGTCGCGCCCGACGGCGTCAGCGTCATCCCGGCCAACCTGCAGCTGGCCGAGGCCGAGGTCGCGCTGGCGGGCAAGATGGGCCGCGAGCTGACGCTGCGCAAGGCGCTCAAGCCGCTCGACGACGCCTTCGACGTCATCTTCCTGGACTGCCCGCCGAACCTCGGGCTGCTGACCGTCAACGCGCTCGTCGCCGCCGACTTCGCGCTGCTGGCCGCCGAGGCGCAGTACTTCGCGCGCCAGGGCGTCGAGCAGGCGCTGGAGGTCATCGAGCTGGCGCGCGACGGGCTCAACCCCGACCTCGTCTGGCTCGGCGTGGCGTTCACGATCGCCGACATGCGCACGGTCCACTCGCGCGACGCGCAGACCGCGCTGAAGGAGGTCGTCGGCGACAAGCTGCTCGACGCGGTCGTGCGCCAGTCGATCGCCTACGCGGAGTCGGCCGAGCGGGCGGTGTCGATCATCGACCACCGGCCGGACCTGGGCGACGACTACCTCGCCCTCGCCGACGAGGTCCTCGAACGCCTCGGGCTGCCTGAGGCGCGGCGCCGGTTGGCGCCGCTGCTCGACGGCGGCGGCGGATCGCCCGCGCGATGATCCCGAGTCCCCCCGCCGGGCCCCGCGCCGCCCTGTCGGCAGCGGCGCTGCTGGTCGTCGTCGCGCTGCTGTCGGCGTGCGGCGCCGACGTCGAGACGCCACGGGCCACGACGACGACCTCCGGCCGCGCCGACGCGCCGACGCCGACGACCGCGACGCTGTCGACCAAGCCGCGGAAGGGCGCGGAGCCGGGCTCCGCGACGCCCGTGGGCAAGCCCGCGCCGCGCGGCTCGCTGGCTTTCCACGTGACCCGCCGCGCGCAGCTGCGCACGCGACCGGGCGGGAAGGTCGTCGCGACGATCCGGACCCGGACGGAGTTCCGGTCGCCGACGATCCTCGCGGTCGCCGCCCGCAGGCCCGGCTGGGTGCTCGTGCGCACGGCGCTGGTCCGCCACCACGTCGGATGGCTGCCGACCTCGGCGGGCGCGCTGTTCGAGGAGCCGCGCTCGATCGTCGTCGACCTCAGCGCCAAGACGCTCTCGGTCTTCCACCGCGGCCGCCTGACCGACCGCTACCGCGTGGCGATCGGCACCGACGCGACGCCGACGCCGACCGGCCGCTTCGCGGTCACCGACCGGCTGAGGACCGCCGACCCCAGCGGCGACTACGGCTGCTGCATCCTGGCGCTGAACGGCCACCAGACGAAGATCGCCCAGGGCTGGGGCGGCGGCGACCGCATCGCGATCCACGCCACGCCGCACACCTGGACGCTCGGCAAGCAGGTCAGCCACGGCTGCATCCGCGCGAGCGACAAGGCCCTGCGCCGGCTGATGCGCAAGATCCGGCTGGGCGCGCCGGTGCGAATACGGCGCTGAGCCGCGAGCGGCCTACAGCTCGCGCACGTCCGCCCCGTGCGGCTCGAACGGCGCGCGCAGGACGTCGGCCCAGCCGGCGGTCTCGGCGCGGAGGGCGTCGAGGACCGAGCCGGTCTGCTCGTAGTGGCACCAGACCAGGACGGTCGGGCCGGCGCCGGAGATCGTGGCGCCGAGGGCGCCGAGGGCGGTCGCGCGCTCGACGACCTCCATCGAGCGCGGGAAGAGGTGGCGGCGGTGGTCCTGGTGGAGGCGGTCCGCCAGGCCGCGGGAGACGAGGTCCCAGTCGCCGCGGGCCAGGCCGAGCGTGAGCAGCGACGCGTGGGCGACGTTGAAGACCGCGTCGGCCATCGGGATCTCCGCCGGCAGCGCCGCGCGGGCCTCCTTGGTCCGCACCGCCTCATGCGGGACGACGAGGATCGCCTCCAGGCCGGTCGGCGCGTCGAAGCGCGTGGCGGCGTCGTCGGCGCAGATCACGAAGCCGCCCAGCAGCGCGGCCGCGACGTTGTCGGGATGGCCCTCCATCTCGGTGGCCAAGGACAGGAGGTCGGCGTCCAGCTCGAAGAGGTGGTCGGCGGCCAGCAGGCCCGCGAGGTAGGCCGCGGCGCTCGTCCCGAGCCCGCCGCTGAGCGGGATGTCGGAGCGGATCCGGAACTCGAAGTCGTCGGGCGCGTGGAGGCGCTCGAAGCCGCGCACGACGAGGTTGCGGCGGTCGGTGGCGATCGCCAGGTCGGTGACGACCGCGAAGCGCCCGGTCTCGACGACCTCGACCTCGGTGTGCAGCGCCAGCGCGGCCGCGAACGCGTCGAAGCCCGGCCCGAGGTTGGCCGAGGACGCGGGCACGCGGACGAGGCGACGGCGCTCCATGTGGCGCGGGACCCTAGCCGAGTTCCCGCCCGTCTCGCGCGGTCGTCAGTGCTCGTAGGCCAGCAGCTCGCGCGCCGTCAGACCGGTGAGCCTGCGGGCCTCGCGCGACAGGTGCGCCTGGTCGGCGTAGCCCGCCAGCGCGGCGGCGCCCGCGAGGTCGCCCACCGCCCGGACGTCCAGGAAGCGCTGCAGCCGCAGCACGCGCTGCAGCGTCTTGGGCGCGTAGCCGACGTCGCGCACGAAACGGCGCTGCAGCTCCCGCTCCGAGATGGAGGTCTTGGTCGCCACGCCGCCGACCGTCGCCCGCGGGTTGCCGTCCAGGAGCGCGACCGCGTGGCGGACGGCCGGGTCGGGCGCGTCGGCCAGCCGCGCGACGTGCCGCCGCAGCAGCAGCGCGAACGCGATCGTGGCGGACCGCGGGTCCGGCGCCGTCCCCAGCGCGTCGTCGACCTCCCGCGCCAGGAGCGGGTCGATCGCGTCGACGTGCACGCGCCGGTCGACGAGGTCGGACGCCGCGACCCGCAGCAGGTACGGCGCGGCGCCCGGATGGAACGTCGCGCCGATCGCCAGCATCGCCTCCAGCCGCGGGTGCGACATCGGCGCCTGCGCGGGCCCGGCGACGCGCAGGCCCAGCTCGGCGATCCACACGAGGTGCATGCGGCCGTCGGGCAGCAGGCGCCGCTCCGACGGCGGGCCGGTCACGCGGTGGATCCAGAACCGCTCGACGAACGCCCGCAGCGCGCGCGGCGGTCGCACCTCGACGTAGTCCGGAGCGCTCGTCACGTCCCGATCGAGGCTACTCGTCGTGCTGGGACAGGAAGCGGCGGTCCGGGTCGACCGCGTCGCGGATCGCCGCCAGCCGCTCCCACGCGCCGTCCGCGTAGCCGCGCGCGACGTCCGCGCCGACGCCGCACGACGCCAGCGGGACGCGCGGGGCCGTCCAGCGCGCCAGCCGCGCGCGCACGTCGGCGGCCGCCGCCAGCGTCGCCGCGGTCGCCTCCGGGCTGTCCCCCGCGCCGCCGACGAAGACCTGGAACGGCGCGGTCAGGCCGTCGCGCGCCAGCGCCCCGCCGAGCTGGCGGACCTCGAGGACCGTCAGCGCCTCGCGGTGGTCGTCGGCGACCGCCGCGATCGCGCCGACCGTCGCGGGCGTCAGCTCGCGCAGCAGCAGCCCCTCGCCGCGCGCCGGGACCGGCTGCTCGGGGTCGCCCGCGACGCGCACGAGGTCGGCGGGCCCGATCGCGCCGCAGGTGTCGAGCAGCGCGCCGCCGGTGGCGCGCAGCGGCGCCAGCGCGTGCTCGGCGTCGGCCCGCGGCCCGGCGTGGACGGCGACGACCGCCGCGATCCGGCGCCCGCGGATCGGCGCGGGGATGACGTCCAGCGGCGGCAGCGACAGCACGCGGAAGATCAGGCTCAGGCACTCGGGCGCGTCCAGCGCGACGCGGCGCACCTGCTCCAGGACCTCGGCGGCGTGCTCGCCGGGCCACGCGACCATGCCGCCGAACAGCTCGTCGACCGGATGCAGCGCGAGCGTCAGCGACGTCGCGATCACGCCGCGCCCACCGCCGCCGCGCAGCGCGAGCAGCAGGTCGTCGTCGGCCGCGCGCCGCTCGCCGTCGGCGGTGACGACCTCGGCGGCCAGCAGCCCCGAGGCGGCGCGGCCGTGCGTGCGCGACAGCCAGCCGAGGCCGCCGCCCAGGACCAGGCCGGCGACGCCGACCGACGGCGCCACGCCGAGCACCGGCGCCAGCCCGTGGGCCGCGGCGGCCTCCGCCAGCGCGCCGGCCGTGACGCCGGCGCCGACCGTGGCGGTCCGGGCCGCCGGGTCGATCGCGATCGCGTCCAGCCCGGCGGTCTTCAGCAGGATCGCGCCGCGCAGCGCGTCGAGGTCCAGCGCCTCGGAGCCGTGGCCGGTGGCCTGCGGCGCGACGCGCAGGTCGACGGCGCGCGCGTGGCGGACGACCGCCTGCACGTCGACCGCCGACGCGGCGTGCGCGACCGCCGCCGGGCGCTGGTCGACGGCGAGGTTCCAGCCGCGCCGGGCGTCGTCGTAGGCCGCGTCGCCGGGGAGCGCGAGACGGCCGTCGAGGTCGGGGAGGATCTGGGTCATGCCGGGATCCTCCCCCACGCCCCGGCGCGGGTCTTGAACGTTTCGGACCAGCCTCGGCCGACGGCTACGTCGCGCCGAACGGCAGGACGTCGAGCAGCCCGCAGGTCGTCAGGACCTCGGCGACCACCGGCGGCGTGCGCGCGATCGTCAGCGTCCAGCCCTCGCGGGCCGCGCGGCGCCAGGTGCCCAGCAGCAGCGCGACGCCGTTGGAGTCCATGAACGTCACGCCCTCCAGGTCGAGCACGAGATGGCCCACGTCGCCGGCGGCGATCGCCGCCAGGTGGTCGGCGATCAACGGCGCGGTGACGAGATCGATCTCACCCGCCGGGGCGAGCGTCACCGTGTCACGGCTGTGGCCCACCGCGATGGAGAACTCAGGTGGCTTGGTCATGCGGAATCCCTCCCTCATGACCCGTGAAACGCACGCGGCGCGAAGATCACGCGCCTACTTTGCGGTGTGTCGAATTTGTGGAGGTTCGCTAGCCCAGGACGGCCTGCTCGACCGCGTCCAGGTCCGGCTCGCAGGGCACGACCGAGCTGGCCTGCATGAGCGCGGTCTGCGGGTCCTTCAGGCCGTGCCCGGTGAGGACGCAGACGATGCGCGAGACGCCCTCGGGCGCGCCGTACTTCAGCAGGCCCGCCACGCCGCTGGCGCTGGCCGGCTCGCAGAACACGCCCTCGCCCGACGCCAGGAACTTGTAGGCGTCGAGGATCTCCTCGTCGGTGACCGCGCGCACCATGCCGCGCGAGGCGGTCATCGCCGCCATCGCCTCCTCCCAGCGCGCCGGGTTGCCGATGCGGATCGCGGAGGCGATCGTCTCCGGGTTCTCGATCACGCGGCCCTCGACCAGCGGCGCGGCGCCCGCGGCCTGGAAGCCGAGCATCTGCGGCGCGTGGCCGACCTCCTGGAAGCCCTTCCAGTAGGCGGTGACGTTGCCGGCGTTGCCGACCGGGATGCAGAGCGCGTCGATGGCGCCGATCTCGTCGACGATCTCGAAGGACGCGGTCTTCTGGCCCTCGAGCCGGAACGGGTTCACGCTGTTGACCAGCGCGATCGGCTGGCGGTCGCAGACCTCGCGCACGAGCCTCAGGGCCACGTCGAAGTTGCCGCGCAGCGCGATCACGCGCGCGCCGTGCATCAGCGCCTGGGCGAGCTTGCCGGTCGCGATCTTGCCCTCGGGCACGATCACGACGCCACGGATGCCCGCACGCGCAGCGTACGCGGCCGCCGACGCGGCTGTGTTGCCGGTCGACGCGCAGATCACCGCCTGCGCACCCTCCCGCACGGCCGCCGACACGGCGCACGTCATCCCGCGGTCCTTGAACGAGCCCGTCGGGTTCGAGCCCTCGAGCTTCAGATGCACCTCGGCGCCGACGCGTTCCGAAAGCGCCGGCGCTAGCACGAGCGGGGTCGAGCCCTCACCGAGCGACACGATCGGATCGCCCGGCGCGAACGGCAGGCGGTCGCGGTAGCGCTCGATCAGCCCGGGCATCGCGCGGAGGATGGCAGACGCACCCTCAGTGCTTGATCTTCAGGCTGAGCGTCTTCTTCTTCGCGTTGCCGCCGGCGTTCGAGGCGGCGATCGTGACCGTGTACGTGCCGGCCTTCAGCTTCTTGAGCTTGTAGCTGTTCTTGCCGGCCTTGCCCTTCAGCTTGACGGTCACGT
>NZ_DASRZV010000023.1:0-58905 GCF_035685985.1 Baekduia sp. | reverse complement strand
CCCGCCTTGCGCAGCACCGCGCTGATCCGCGCGTGGGCGTACTGCACGTAGTAGACGGGGTTCTCCGACGTCTCGCTCTTGGCCAGCGCCAGGTCGACCTCGATCGTCGTGTCGTGCGAGCGGTTGAGCAGGAACCACCGCGCCGCGTCCACGCCGATCTCCTCGACCAGCTCGTCGAGCGTCACGAACTCGCCCGCGCGCTTGGACATCGAGACCTTCTCGCCCGCGCGGACGAGGTGCACGAACTGCATGATCAGCAGGTCGAGCCGGTCGGGCTCGCCGCCCAGCGCCTCGTAGGCGGCGCGCATCCGGCCGATGTAGCCGTGGTGGTCGGCGCCCAACACGTACACCATGCGATCGAAGCCGCGCTCGCGCTTGTTCTGCGCGTAGGCGATGTCGGAGGCGAAGTACGTGTGCTCGCCCGTCGACCGCTCGATCACGCGGTCCTTGTCGTCGCCGAAGTCGGTCGTGCGGAGCCAGAGCGCGCCCTCCGACTCGTACGTGTGCCCCTGGGCGCGCAGGACGTCGAAGCCGTGCGAGACGCCGGACTCGCCGTCCGGACCCGTCTCGTGCAAGGACTTCTCGCTGAACCACACGTCGAACTCGACGCCGAACGCGTGCAGCGACGCGCGCGCCCGCGCGACCATCATCTCGACCGCCTCCCAGCCGACGTCCTCGACCGGGCGCGTCGCGGCGTCGGCGATCTCGAGCGCGAGCGTCGCCACGTAGTCGCCGACGTAGCCGTCCTGCGGGACCTCCTCGCCCCGGGCGCGCGCCTGGACCGACTTGCCGAAGTTGGCGACCTGCGAGCCGAAGTCGTTGACGTAGAACTCGCGCGTGACGTCGTGGCCGACGAACGAGAACAGCCGCGCCAGCGCGTCGCCGTAGGCCGCGTTACGCGCGTGGCCGACATGCAGCGGCCCGGTCGGGTTGGCCGACACGAACTCGACGTCGACCTTCTCGAACGACGCCGCGCCGCCCGCGCCGAACCCGTCGCCCGCGGAGACGACGTGGGCCAGCGCGTCGACGTACCAGGCGTCGCTCAAGAACAGGTTCAAGAACCCCGGGCCGGCGACCTCGACGCGATCCAGCGACGCGCCGAGCCGATCGGTCAGCCGCGACACCAGCTGGTCGGCCACGTCGCGCGGCTTGGCCTTCATGACCGGCGCCAGCAGCATCGCGGCGTTGGTCGCGTAGTCGCCGTGGTCGGCCTGGCGCGGGCGCTCCAGCGACGGGCGGGACTTGGGGAACGGGGCGTCGGTCGCGGCGGCGTCGGTGGCGACGGCCTCGACCGCTTCCCGGAGCTGGTCGACGGGGGTCAGCGGCATCTCCCCCCATCCTACGGCGGGTCAGTAGTGATACGGCTCGTTGCCGAGGATCTTGTGCGCGCGATAGACCTGCTCCAGCAGGACGACGCGCGCGAGCTGGTGGGGCAGCGTCATCGGCCCGAACGACAGCCGGTGGTCGACGCGATCCAGCCGGACGCCGCCGAACGCCCCGCCGATGACGAACCACACGTCCCGGCCCTCGTGGCGGCGGCGCTCGATCCAGCGCGAGAACGCCACCGAGTCCATCGTCTCGCCGCCGCTGTCCAGCAGCGACACGTAGGCCCGCTCCGGGATCCGCCGCGCGACCTGGTCGTCGTCGCGGACCTCGACGACCTCCACCCGCGCCTGCCCACCGAGGAGCTTGCGGTAGTGCTGGACGTCGTCCGCGTACGGGGGCTTTATGCGGCCGACAGCCAAAACGACGATCTTCATGCAGCAGCGATCCTCGCATGGCCGCTCGATAGCCTCCAAGGGGGTCGGGGCGCCCACGGGCGTCCTTTTCGCATGCGCATCGCCGTCCTCTCCGACATCCACGGAAACATCCACGCCCTCGACGCGGTCTTGTCCGACGTGGAGCGTGAGGACGTGCACGAGGTGTGGTGCCTGGGCGACATCGTCGGCTACGGCGCCGACCCCAACGACTGCTGCGCGCGGATCCGCGAGCAGGCCGACGTCGCGCTGTGCGGCAACCACGACATGGCGGTCACCGGCGAGCTGTCGCTGGAGGAGTTCTCGCGCGGCGCCGCGATCGCCGCGCGCTGGACCCAGGAGGTCCTGAAGCCCGACCACGCCGCGTGGCTGCGCGCGCTGCAGCCCTCCGGCGAGGCGCGCGACGTCGGGCTCTTCCACGGCTCGCCGCGCGACCCGGTCTGGGAGTACGTGCTGTCGTCGCTGCTGGCCGAGCTGTGCTTCGACTCGATGACCCGCCGCGTCGGCCTCGTCGGCCACTCGCACGTCGCGCTGAGCTTCGTCCGGCCCGAGGGCGAGCCCGCCACCGGCGAGCCGCGCAAGGGCGGCGACGCGGTCGACATCTCCACCGGCGAGTGGATCCTGAACCCGGGCTCGGTCGGTCAGCCTCGTGACGGCGACCACCGCGCCGCCTGGCTGCTCCTCGATCTGGACCTCTGGCGCGCCCAGTGGCGGCGCACCGAGTACGACGTGTCCGGCGCTCAGGCCGCGATCCGCGCGGCGCGCCTGCCCGCGTCGCTCGCGGAGCGCCTGGAGTACGGTCAGTGAGCGTGCCCCGCGCGCCCCTCCCCCACCTCGTCGCGCTGCTGCTCGGCATCGGCGCCGCCGTCGCGGTCGGCTGCGGTGACCGCTCGGACCTGATCCCGCAGGGCAAGGCCGACCAGCTCACCCAGCAGCTCGCCGACATCAAGTCGCGCATCGACCAGGGCGACTGCGACGGGATCACCGGCGACGCGCGCCAATTCCGCGCCGCGGTGATCGCGCTCAACAACAACGGCGTCGACACGGCGCTGCGCCGCCGCCTGCGCGAGGGCGCCGACTCGCTGCTGGCCCACGCCGCCGCCGACTGCGCCGCGGTCCGCGACGGCCAGACCCAGACCGAGACGACCGACACGACCACGACCGAGACGGCGACGACGCCCACGGAGACGGTCACCACCGTCACGACGCAGACGCAGACGACGCCGACGAACACGACGACCCAGCCGCAGACGACGACGCAGCAGACGACGACCGAGCCGCCCCCGACGACCCAGCCGGACGGCACGACCGACACGACGCCCGACGACGGCAACGGCGGCGTCGTCCCGCCCGACGAGGGAGCGACCCCGTGAGCGGCCAGGGCACCATCGCCGGCCGCTACGAGCTGGGCGACCGCCTCGGCCTCGGCGGCATGTCCACCGTGTTGGTCGCGTTCGACACGCGGTTGGAGCGCTACGTCGCGATCAAGCTGCTGGCCGAGCACCTCGCCGACGACGCGACGTTCGTCACGCGCTTCCGCCGCGAGGCGATGGCCGCCGCGCGGCTCGTCCACCCCAACATCGTCCAGGTCTACGACTACGGGCTCGACGAGCCCAGTGGCCGCTACTACATCGTCATGGAGCGGATCGTCGGCCCGTCGGGCGCGCAGGTGCTGCGCGACCGCGGCCGCCTGCCGATCGACGAGGCCGTCGACTGGATCGCCCAGGCCTGCCGCGGGCTGGAGTACGCGCACCGCGCCGGCGTCGTGCACCGCGACGTCAAGCCCGGCAACCTGCTGCGCTCCGAGGGCGACGGGACGATCAAGCTCGCGGACTTCGGCATCGCCAAGACCGCGTCGGAGGAGTCCTCGATCACGCAGGTCGGCTCCGTGCTCGGCACCGCCGCCTACCTGGCGCCCGAGCAGGCCGCCGGCGAGGAGGCCGGCCCGGCCGCCGACCTGTACGGGTTGGGCGTCGTCGCCTACCAGCTGCTCGCGGGCCGCCTGCCCTACGAGGCCGCGTCGCTGACCGAGCTCGCGCTCAAGCAGCAGCGCGAGGTCCCGCCGCCGCTGCACCACGTCGACCCGTCGATCCCGCCCGCGCTGGCGGTCGCCGTCGAGCGCGCGCTGGCGCTGCGTCCGGGCGCGCGCTACGCGTCGGCCGACGAGATGCGCCAGGCGATCATCGACGGCGCGCGCGGGGTCGGGCCCGACCAGGACGCGACGCGCGTCGTCGGCGGCCACCCCGACGAGACCGCGGCCACGACGGTCTTCGGCGGCGGGCCCGGGACCGAGTCCGCGCCGGTCGTCCTCCCCCGCGAGCCGCGCCCGCCGCGCTCCGGCGTCGTCGCGCCGGCGGGCGGGTCCGGTCGCCGCGTCGCCCAGGACGCCCCGCCGCCGCGCCCGCCCGCCACGCGCTCCTCGCGGCGCAAGAAGCGCGGCGCGTTCCGCCGCCTGGTCACCGTCCTGCTCCTGCTCGCGCTGCTGGTCGCCGCCGGCGCGGCCGCCTACATCGCGACGTCGCAGGACAAGGCGTCGGTGCACCTGCGCGACGTCGTGCACGACAACGCGAACCAGGTCATCGACGACCTGACGCAGCTCATCCAGGACAACACGAGATAGCCTCGCGGGCCATGGCCCGCTCGCGAGAGACCTATGACGTGCGCGGCAAGGTCGCGCTGATCACCGGCGCCGCCCGCGGCATCGGCCTGGAGACCGCGCGCCGCCTGCACGCGCGCGGCGCCACGGTCGTGCTCGTCGGCCTGGAGCCCGAGCTGCTGAAGGACCACGCCGACGCCTTCGGCGCCGACCGCGCCGCGTGGTTCGAGGCCGACGTCACCGACCCCGAGCAGCTCGAGGCCGCGGTCGCCGGGACGATCGAGCGCTTCGGCGGCATCGACGTCGTGGTCGCCAACGCGGGCGTCGCGAACGTCGGGACGATCGAGACGATGGCCGTCGCGGACTTCGAGCGCGTGATCGAGGTCAACCTGCTCGGCGTCTGGCGCACGGTCCGAGCGACGCTGCCGCACGTGCGGGAACGCAAGGGCTATGTGTTGGTCATCTCCTCCATGTCGGCGGTCGTGCACCTGCCGCTGATGGGCCCGTACACGATGGCCAAGGCCGGCGTCGAGGCCTTCGCCGACGCGCTGCGCATGGAGGTCGCCCACACCGGCACGAAGGTCGGCGTCGCGTACTTCAGCTTCATCGACACCGACATGGTCCGCGGCTCGTTCGCCCATCCGGCCGCGGCGGCGTCGCGCAAGGGCCAGCCGTCGTTCGTCACCAAGCCGATCCCGCTGTCGGAGGCGGGCGACGCGATCGACCGCGCGATCGCCGGCCGCCTGCGCATCACCTACGCCCCGCGCTGGTCGGGCGTGCTGATCAAGCTGCGCGGCTTCATCCCGCCGCTGCTGGAGGCCGGCCAGCGCCGCCGCCCGAAGGACACGATCGCCGCGATCGAGGCCGCGCGGGCCGCCGAGCGCGGCGACGGCGGCGACGCGCCGACCGGCACGCACGTCGACGCCAAGTACGCGCGACCCGCGGCGCCGAAGGGCAAGCTGCCGCGCGTCGGCAGCGGCGGCTAGCGCGAGAGCTACGGCGCGAGGCCGCCGCGCAGCGCGGCGGCCTCCTCGGCCAGCCGGCCGTCGATGATCGCCTGGCGCAGGCGGGCCATCGTGCGCTGGACGAACGCGAGGTTGTGGACGACGAGCAGCCGCAGGCCGGTCAGCTCGCGCGCGGCGACGAGGTAGCGCAGGTACCCGCGCGTGAAGCCCGCCTCGCAGGTCGGGCACGGGCAGCCCTCGTAGATCGGCTCGTCGGAGTCCTTGAAGCGCCCGGCGGTCAGGTCCACGCGCCAGCGCTTGTCGGGGTCGGGGACGAGCGCGACGCCGTGGCGGCCGAGGCGCGTGGGCATCGCGCAGTCGAACGTGTCGATGCCCAGCTCGGTGCCGCGGATCAGGTCGTCGACGTCGCCGATGCCCAGCAGGTGGCGCGGCGGCGCCTCCGGCAGGATCGACGTCGCCATCTCGACCACCTCGTACATCTGCGGCTTGTCGGCGCCCAGCGACCCGCCGATCGCGATGCCGTCGACGCGCGACTCGGCGATCACGCGCGTGGACTCCTGGCGCAGGTCCTCGTAGACGCCGCCCTGGACGATCCCGTACACCAGCTGGCCCTCGGGGCCGTGGGCGTCGTGCCAGTCCAGGCAGCGCTCCAGCCAGCGGTGCGTGCGCTCGGTCGAGCGCGCCGTGTAGTCCTTGGACACGTTGAACGGCGTGCACTCGTCGAAGACCAGCGCGATGTCGGAGCCCAGCGCGGCCTGGATCGCCATCGAGTCCTCGGGGCGCAGGAACTTCTCCGAGCCGTCGATGTGGCTGCGGAACGCGACGCCGTCCTCGGTGATCTTCAGCGTCTTGCCGTGGCGCTCGCCGCCGTGCGCGGCGCGGCCCTTGATCTCGTCGGCGACCGTGCCGTGGCCCATCGAGAAGACCTGGAAGCCGCCCGAGTCGGTGATGATCGGATGGTCCCAGCGCATGAACTCGTGGAGGCCGCCGAGGCCCTCGATGCGCTCGTGGCCGGGCGTGAGGAACAGGTGATAGGTGTTGCCCAGCACCATGTCGAAGCCGAGGTCGCGGACCTCGGCGGGCGTCAGCCCCTTCACGGTGGCCTTGGTCGCCAGCGGGACGAACGCGGGGGTGCGGACCTCGCCGTGGGCGGTGCGCAGGATGCCCGCGCGGGCGAGCGAGCCGGGGTCGCGGGCGAGGATCTCCAGGGGGGAAGCCATCGGCGCTCGACCCTAGCGGGCGACGGGCGCGCGGAGTGCGGTGACGCGTTCGCTAGCGTCGGGCCATGACCCAGCTCGGATCCAGCGGCCTCGACGTCAGCGCGCTCTGCCTCGGCACCAACGTCTTCGGGTGGACGGCCGACGAGACGACGTCGCACGCGGTGCTCGACGCCTACGTGGCGAGCGGCGGGAACTTCCTCGACACCGCCGACGTCTACTCGGCGTGGGTGGACGGCAACGCCGGCGGCGAGTCCGAGGCGATCATCGGCTCCTGGATCGCGAAGAACCCGGACAAGCGCGACGACCTGGTCGTCGCGACCAAGTGCTCGCAGCTGGCCCCGAACAAGGGCCTGGGCCGCGACGCGATCCTCGGCGCCGCCGACGCCTCGCTGAAGCGCCTGCGGACCGACCGCATCGACCTCTACTGGGCGCACTACGACGACGCCGACACGCCGCTGGAGGAGACGCTGGCCGCCTTCGGCGAGCTGATCGTCGCCGGCAAGGTCCGCGCGATCGGCGCCTCCAACTACAGCGCGCCGCGCCTGGCCGAGGCGCTCGCGCTGGCCGACCGCGAGGGCCTGCCGAAGTACGTCGCGCTGCAGCCCGAGTACAACCTGGTCGAGCGCGAGGAGTACGAGTCGACGCTGGCGCCGCTGGTCGCCGAGCACGAGCTGACCGCGGTCCCCTACTACGGCCTGGCCCACGGCTTCCTGACCGGCAAGTACCGCCCGGGCGGCCCCGCCGTCGACAGCCCGCGCGCCCGCGGCGCGGCCGCCTACCTGGAGCAGCCGGGCGCCGTCGCCGTGCTGGAGGCGCTGGACGCGGTCGCCGCCGCGCACGACACGACGGTCGCCGCGGTCGCGCTGGCCTGGATCGCCGCCCAGCCGCATGTCACCGCGCCGATCGCCTCGGCCCGCACGGTGGCGCAGCTGCGCGACCTGCTGCCGGTCGACGACCTCCAGCTCACCGCCGGCGAGATCGAGCGCCTGACCACGGCGACGGTCGCATGATCCCTGCGCGGATCGGCGTGGTGGTGCATCCGCACCGCGACCTCGACGAGGCCCTCGCGACGCTGCGCGGCTGGGCGGCGGGCCACGGCGAGGAGATCGTCCAGATCCGCGTCGAGGGACAGGAGCGCCAGGTCGCCCCGCTCGGCGACCCCGCCGACTGCGACCTGATCGCGGCCGTGGGCGGCGACGGCACGACGCTGGCCGCGCTGCACGCCGGCGCGCCGCACGGCCTGCCGGTGCTCGGGATCGCGTGCGGCAGCCTCGGCGCGCTGACCGCGACCCACGCCGGCGAGCTGACCGTCGCGCTGGACCGCTTCGCCGCCGGCGCGTGGGAGGCGCGCGCGCTGCCGGGCGTCGCGGTCGCCGTCGACGGCCACGCGCCGAAGATCGCGCTCAACGACCTCGTCGTCGTGCGCAAGGGCGCCAACCAGGTCGTCGTCGGCGTCGAGATCGACGACGAGCCGTTCGTGCGCTTCGCGGGCGACGGCGTCGTGATCGCGACGCCGCTGGGCAGCAGCGCCTACACCATGGCCGCGGGCGGCCCGGTCCTGGCGGGCGACACGCCGGCGATCGTCGTGACGCCGGTCGCCGCGCACGGCGGCTCGACGCCGCCGCTGGTCGTCGGGTCCCAGAAGGAGGTGCGCGTGACGATCGACGGCGGCTGGGGCGGCGCGCGGATCGAGCTCGACGGCCAGATCCACGACTACGACCCCAAGGAGCTGCACGTCGCGTGGCGCGCGGGCTACGCGACGCTCGTGCGCTTCGCGGGCGCCGAGACGCTGCTGGCCGGCCTGCGCCGGCGCCGGATCCTGCAGGACAGCCCGCGCGTCGTGGCCCGCGACGAGCGCGAGCGGGCGCACGAGCCGGACGCCGGCGCGGCGGGCTAGCGGATCGACCGCGCCGACAGCTCGATCGCCTGCGCCGCGTTGGCGGCGGTGACGAAGTTCGGGCCGGTCGGGATCACGTCGCCCTGGGCCGGGAACAGGCCGTAGCGCGCCTTCTGGGCCAGGAGCACGACCGGCAGGTAGCCCTGCAGGTAGGCCTGCTGGTCGACCGCGAAGGCGAGCCTGCCGTCGCGGACGGCCTTCAGCACGTCGGGCCCGAGGTCGAACGTGCCGACGGTGACGTCGGCGCCGGCCAGCGCCTTGCCGGCCGCCAGGCCCGACGTCCCGTTCATCGCCAGCGCGCCGTCGGCGCCCGCGGCCTCGACCGCCGCGGCGATCCGCCTGGGCGCGTCGGCGGCCTGGTCGTCGATCCGCACCATCTTGGACGTGCCGCCCGCCGCGCGCATCGCGCGCGCCAGGCCGGCGCAGCGCGCGTCCAGCCCCTGGTTGGGGATCAGCAGGTTGATGCACAACGCCCGATGGACGCCCGCGCGCGCCAGGCGCCGCCCGGCCTTGAAGCCCGCGTCGCCCTCCGGCTGGCCGACGTGCGCGAGCACGCCGAGCTTCTTGTACTGGTCGCTGCCCGAGTTGATGGTGACGGTCGGGATGCCGGCCTTGACCGCGCGCTCGATCGCCGGCGCCAGGCCCGGCTCGGGCAAGGACACCACCAAGCCGTCGGGGCGCGTCGCCACGGCCTGGTCGATCAACTCCTCCATGTGCGCCAAGGAGTACACGTCGGGCGCCTTGTAGTCGATGACGACGTCCATCTGGCGCCCGGCCGCCTCCACCCCGTTGCGCACGATCGCCCAGAACGGGCTCGAGGCCTGGCCGTGGGTGACGACCGCGATCCGGACCGCGTGCCCGCCGCCGGGTGTGTCGGGCATCGAGCCGGAGGAGCCGGGGTTGTCGGCGCCCGTGCCGCTGCGCGCGACGGTGACCGGGCCCTCGTCGACCGTCGTGCTCCCGCCGCACCCGGCGAGGATCGCCGCCGCCAACGCCATCACCATCACAACGACCAGGCGTCTCATCCGCCCTCCTCCGTGATCTCGCTCGCCGGGATGCGCGCCCGCAGGCGCGTGCCGCCGCCGGGCGGGCTGTCGATGTCCAGCTCGCCGTCGACCGCCGCGAGGCGGTCCCGCAGCCCGCGCAGGCCGCTGCCCGCGCCGACGTCCACGCCGCCGACGCCGTCGTCGGCGACGTCGACGAGCACCGCGCCGTCCTCGCGGCGGATCCGCACGTCCACCCAGGAGGCGCGCGCGTACTTCACCACGTTGGTCAGCGCCTCGGCCACGACGAAGTAGGCGGCGGCCTCGACCGGCTCGGCGGGCCGCCCGTCGAGCGCCACGTGCGCCTCGACCGGCAGCGGCGCGCGCGAGGCCAGCGCCTCGATCGCGGGCGCCAGGCCCTGGTCGGTGAGGATCGTCGGGTGGATGCCGCGCGCCAGCTCGCGCAGCTCGGCCAGCGCGCTGGAGAGCCGGTCGCTCAGCGAGTCCACCAGCGGCACCAGCTCCGGCCGGTCGGCGACCTTGCCGCGCAGCAGCCGCAGCTCCAGCGCCAGCGCGACGAGCTGCTGCTGGGCGCCGTCGTGCAGGTCGCGCTCGATCCGGCGCCGCGCCGCGTCGGTCGCCTCGACGATCCGCAGGCGCGAGACGCGCAGCTCCTCCAGCCGCGCGCGCAGGTCGGCCTTCAGCCGCTCGTTGTCGATGGCCAACGAGGACGCGGCGGCCGCCGCCTGCACCAGCTCGCTCGTCGTGTCCAGCGCGGCGTCGTGGACGATCGCCGCGACCGGGCGGCCGTCGCGCTCGACCGCCGTCCACGTCCGCCCCGAGGCCGGGTGCGGCAGCTCGACGCGGCGGCCGACCTCGTCGACGAAGATCTCGCGGTCCGGCAGCCAGTAGGCGATCGACACCGAGTGGTCGCCGAGCGACTCGGCCAGCAGCTCGCGGACCGGGCCGCCCGCGGCGACGTGGCGCGGCAGCAGCAGCGCGCGCGACACGGTGCACATGACGGTCGCCAGCGCGTCCAGCGCCGCCAGCGCGAGCACGGCGGCGGGCAGCGACAGCACCAACAACACCAGGCCGGTCCCGAAGCCGAACGACCACGGGCCGAAGTAGTCGACGTCGCCGACGCCCGCGACGGCCTCGACGCCGAGCTTGGCCAGCCATGCGAACAGCACGACCGGCACGAGGCCGACGGCGAGCTGCGCGGCGGTCAGCAGCGGCTTGATCGCCAGCAGGCCGACCGTCCGCCAGAGCGCGCGGTCGGCCAGCACGGCCTGGCAGCGCCGCCAGAGGCTGCCGGTCGCCGGACGCGGCGCGCCGGCCACCGGCGGGATCCGCGCGCCGAGGAAGCGGTTGGCCGCGCGGCGGTCCAGGCGCACGAGCCCGCGGCAGGCGGCCGCGCCCGCGAGCAGCACCGGCAGGCCGAGGCCGCCGATCACGCTCAGCGCCGCGCCGACGGCCAGCACGACGACCGCGAGCACGCCGAGGATCGCGATCGGCACGCTCGCGGCCAGGTACGCCGTCGCCTCGCCCGCGCGGACGAGCCGGCGCGGCACGATCAGCGCCGCGGTGGTCACGAGCCGCCGCGCTCCACGGTCACCGCGCCCGAGCCCGACAGCGCCTGGATCGCGAACGGCGCGCCGGCGTCGGTCGTCACGCCGGTCACGCGCGGGCGCGGACCGGACGTCGACGCGTCCACGCGGTAGCGCGCCGCCGGCACGTGGACGTGCACGGCGCCGGTCGTCGTGCGCAGCGTCAGCTGCGGCGGCGGGCAGGCCGTCGAGGCGTCGATGTCGCCGCCGTCGTCGGCGCGCGCCTGCAGCGCGAAGCCGCAGAAGCCGTCGATGTCGATGTCGCCCCGGCCGGTCGTGATCCGCGCCGAGCCGCGGTAGCCCGCGAAGCGCACCGAGCCGTCGCCGGTGCGGACGGTCAGCGGCACGTTGTCGGGGACGACGACGCGGTAGGTCACCGCGCAGCCGTGCAGGACCGTCCGCGGGCAGCGCGAGCGCACGCGGAACACGCCGCCGGCCACCGACCGCTGCGCGATCGGCGCGTGGCCGAAGCCGTAGCGGTCGACGTGGAGCACCGAGACCGAGGTCGTCCGGCCGCCGCCGAGGACGACGACGTCGGCGTCGCCGAGGTCCAGCGAGACGCCGGTGACCGCGCCCTGGACCGCGTAGGTCACGCGCCGCTCCTGGGAGGACGCCAGGCTCCAGACGGCGAGCACGATCGCCGCGACGCCGACGACCGCCCCGCAGAGCGCGACCAGCCGTCCCCACGGTGTGAGTGCTGCGGCGCCGGGCACGCCGCGCACTCTAGACCGGTGAGGGCGCGCTCAGGGTACGGCTAACGCGCCGTCCGCCGCGCGTTCGGCGGAGGCTCAGCAGCCGCAGTCGTCGCCCGCCGCGCCCTTGGCGCCGGGCAGCACGCGCGCCCAGATCCCGCCGAGGACGTCCAGCTCCTCGGGCGAGAGGTGGCCGAGGAACAGCGAGCGGACGCCGGCCAGGTGCGTGGCGCGCGCCGCGATCAGCTTCTCCTCGCCCGCGGGCGTCAGCTTGGCGAACGCGCCGCGCGCGTCGCTGGCGCAGGACTCGCGCACGAGCAGCCCGTCGCGCTCGAGGCGGTCGACGAGCCGCGTCAGGCCGCTGCGGCTGAGGATCACCGACGCGGCGAGGTCGCACATCCGCATCTTGCGACCGTCGGCCTCGGCCAGGTACAGGAGGACCTCGTAGGAGGTCAGCGGCAGCCCGTGCTCGCGCTCGAGCTGCTGGTCAAGGGCCTTCGACAGCGACGCGTGGACGCGCAGCAGCCCGCGCCAGGCGAGCAGCTCACGCTCCTCGAGGGCGCCGGTCTCGGCGGGAGAGATCGTCGTGGTGGTGGACACGGGGGCGCCATGGTTGCATGAACAACCGCCGCGCGGAAGGACTTGCAGGCGTACTGTCAGCCTTCATGCCCTTGGAAGGCCTGCACCACGTGACCGCGATCTGCGCCGACGCGCCGCGCAACGTCGACTTCTATGCGCGGGTGCTCGGGTTGCGACTGGTCAAGAAGACGGTCAACTTCGACCAGCCCGACGTCTACCACCTGTACTACGGCGACGAGGCCGGGACGCCGGGGTCGATCCTCACGTTCTTCGAGTTCCCGGGCGCGGCGCCGGGCGTCGCGGGCGCCGGGATGGTGCACGCGATCGTGTGGCGGACGGCGGGGCCGGAGGCGCTGGCGTTCTGGGCGACGCGCCTGGCCGACGAGGGCGCGCCGGTCACGTGGGTCGAGGGCGGTGTGCTGCGGTTCACTGATCCCGAAGGGCTCGTGCACGAGCTGGTGGCGTCGGACGCGGGCGATCCGCCGCTGACCGCGGTCGCGCTGGACGTCCCGCCCGAGCACCGGCTGCTGGGCTTCCACGGCGTGCGCGCCTACAGCGCCGCGCCGGAGCACAGCGCGCCCGTGCTGCGGGCGCTGGGCTTCACGCGGCGCGCCGAGGGCGGCGCGTGGGTCGCCGAGGGCGAGCGGCGCCACGGCGTCATCCACTACGACCGCCCGCCGCCCGCCCGCCACGGGATGGCGGGCGCGGGGACCGTCCACCACGTCGCGTGGTCGGCGGCCGACGACGCCGAGCTGACCGCGCTGCGCGGCGTCGTCCGCGACGCGGGCGGCCACCCCACGCCGATCATCGACCGCCAGTACTTCCACTCGGTCTACTTCCGCGAGCCCTCCGGGGTGCTCTTCGAGCTGGCGACGCGCGACATCGGCTTCGCCGTCGACGAGGACGCGCGCGAGCTGGGCCGGGACCTCAAGCTGCCGCCGCGCTACGAGAGCCGCCGCGCGCAGCTCGAGACGCTGCTGACGCCGCTGGCCAACCCGCGCTACTGAGCCGCTACGCGCCGGCGGCGGGCTCCAGGACCACGACCGGGATCTGGCGGTCGGTCTTGGTCTGGTACTCGTCGTAGGCCGGCCACTCGGAGGTCATGATCTTCCAGAGCTCCGGCTTCTCCTCGGGCGTGGCGTCGCGCGCGGTCACCGGGATGCGCTCGCCCCAGACCTGGATCGTCGCCGACGGGTCGGCCTGGAGGTTGACGTACCAGGCCGGCGGCTCCGGGGCCCCGCCCTTGGAGGCCACGACGAGGTACGTGCCGTCGTGCTCGCCATAGATCAGCGGCGCCTTGCGGGGCTCGCCCGACTTCCGGCCGGTCGTCGTGAGGATCAGGGTCTTGGTGCCGCCCTGCCAGTCGTGGCCCTCGGCGCCGTCGGTCGCCTCGTAGCGCTCGATGTGCTCCTGTCCGAAAAGCATGGGTGTAGTTCTACCCGACGCGCTCGCGCAACGCGCGTCGTGTCCGCGCCCAGGACCGTTCCAGGCGCGCCGCCGCGTCCCGCAGGTCGTCGCCGGGCGCCTGGGCGCGGCCGAGCCGCTCCAGCTCGTCGGCGATCGTGTTGAGCTGCCCGGCGCCGACGGCCAGGCAGCCGCCCTTGAGCCGGTGGGCGCCCTGGGAGATCTCGACGTGGTCGTCGCCCTCGGCGGCCAGCACGATGCGCTCGATGATCGGCGGGGTCGAGTCGATGAACGCGTGGACGACCTCGCGGACGACGTCGGGCGAGAAGTCGCGCGCGAGGTCGTCGAAGCGCTCGTCGTCGATCGGGTCCTCGGCGTCCTCGCGGCCGGCCGCGTCCGGCGCGGCGGCGTGGCCGGCGCCGTTCCCATGGCCATGGCCGTTGCCGTCGCCGTCGCCCCGCGCGGGCAGCCAGCGCGCGAGCATCGCGTCGACCTCGTCGGGCCGCAGCGGCTTGGCGACGTAGTCGTCCATGCCCGCCGCCAGGCACTTCTCGCGGTCCCCGGCCATCGCGTGCGCGGTCATCGCGACGATCGGCAGGCGCCCGATGCCGCGGCCGACCTCGCGCTCGCGGATCCGGCGCGTGGCCGCGTAGCCGTCCAGCTCGGGCATCTGGCAGTCCATGAACACCAGGTCGACCGCGCTCTCGGTCGCCAGGCGCACCGCCTCCAGCCCGGTCGCCGCCGCGATCGTGCGGTGCCCGCGCTTGTCCAGCAGCTTCTCCATCAGGATCCGGTTGACGTCGTGGTCCTCCGCGATGAGGATCAGCGCGCCCTCGTCGCCGGTGCCGCCTCCGGGCGCCATCGTCGCTTCGACCTCCTTGTCGTGGGCCTCCCGCACGCGCGCCTGCTGCGCGCCGGTGGCGTGGTACATCGCCGACGCGATCGCGTCGTACAGGCGCGACTGGCGGACCGGCTTGGTGAGGAACTCGGTCACGCCCGCCTCGCGCGCGGCGGCGTGGCCGGTGCCCGACGAGGTCAGCATGACCATCCGCACCGACCGCAGCGCGGGCGCGGCGCTGATCGCGCGCGCCAGCTCGACGCCGTCCATGCGCGGCATGTTGAAGTCCAGGATCGCGACGTCGAACGGCTCGCCGCGCTCGGCGGCGCGGTGCAGCGCGTCGAGCGCCTCCTGGCCGTCCGGGCAGCTCGTCACGCGCATCCCCCACGAGCCCAGGTAGGCCTCCAGGACGCGCCGGTTCGTCGCGGTGTCGTCGACGGCCAGCACCTTCAGGCCGCGCAGCTCGATCGGCGGCCGCACCGTGGCGGGCTCGGCCTCGGCGGCGGCGAACGGGATGACGAACGCGAAGTCCGAGCCCTGGCCGACCGTGCTGGCGACCGTCAGGTCGCCGCCCATCATCCGCGCGAGCTGGCGGCTGATCGCCAGGCCCAGGCCGGTCCCGCCGAAGCGGCGCGTGGTCGACGCGTCGGCCTGCTGGAAGGACTCGAAGAGCCGGTCGATGTCCTTGTCGGCGATGCCGATGCCGGTGTCGCGGACGCTGAAGCGCACGCGGTGGCGCCCGTCGGGCCCGTCCCCACCCGCCTCCGCCGCGCAGCGCACCTCGACGGCGACCTCGCCCTCGGGCGTGAACTTCACGGCGTTGGACAACAGGTTGGTCAGGATCTGCGCGACGCGGCCGCGGTCGCCGCGCACCGCGCGCGGCACGTCCTCGGCGATCAGCACCGACAGCTCCAGGCCCTTGCCGTGCGCGGTCGCGGCGACGACGTCGGAGGTCGTCTCCACCACCTCGCGCAGGTCGAAGTCGCGCTCCTCCAGCTCCAGGTGGCCGGCCTCGATCTTCGAGACGTCCAAGATGTCGTTGATGACCACCAGGAGCTGCTCGCCCGAGCTGCGCGCGGTCTCCGCGTACTCGCGCTGCTCGGGCTCGAGGTCGGTGTCCAGCAGCAGGTCCGACATCCCGATCACGCCGTTCAGCGGCGTGCGGATCTCGTGGCTCATGTTGGCCAAGAACGTGGACTTGGTCCGCGACGCCTCCTCGGCCCGCGCCCGAGCGATGGCCGCGACGGCCTCGCGGCGGATCCAGCGCACGTTGAAGACCGCCAGCGCGGCGAGCCCGCCGAGCGTCAGCACGAGGCCGGCGACGCCGAGGATCGTGGCGCGGTCGGCCGCGCGGTCGGCGGCGGCGGCCTGGCGGTCCGACAGCGCCAGCTCGGCCGTGCGGAACGCGTCGAAGCGCGCGCGCAGGTCGTCGAGCTGGGCCTTGCCGTTGGCGAGCTGGTCGCGCAGGTCGGCGCGGCCGACCGTCAGCGGCAGGCCGGCGGCCATCGTCGCCCAGCCGGTGCGGTAGCCCTCGACGCGCCGGCGCAGCTCCTCGAAGCGGCGCCGCTGCGCGGGGTCGTGGACGAGCCGGTCCAGCGTCGCCTCGACGCCGGGGATGTCGCGCTGGGCGTCGCGGTACGGACCGAGGTAGTCGTCGCTGCCCGTCAGCAGGCGTCCGCGGACGCCGGTCTCCAGGTCGACGACGAAGCGGTTCAGCCGCGAGGCCTGGAGCACGACGCGCTCGGCCGTGCGGGCGGCCTCGGCGTTGGAGCGCATCGAGGACAGGCCGTCGAGCAGGAGCGCGAAGACGATCGCGACCACGATGCCCACGGCGACGAACGCCGCGACCGTGGGGGCGACGATGCGCCCCCTGGATCCAGCCCCCTTGCCCATCCGGGGCCGAGTCTAGTAGGGCGCAGGTTTTCTGAGCGTCAGCGCCGCGACACGAGCGAGCGGCCGGTCATCGCCGCGGGCTGGTCGATGCCCAGAAGCTCGAGCAGCGTTGGGGCGACATCGGCAAGGATGCCCCCGTCGCGCAGCGTCAGGCCGTCGACCGTGACGATCACCGGCACCGGGTTGAGCGAGTGCGCCGTGTCCGGCGACCCGTCCTCTTCGAGCATCTCGTCCGCGTTGCCGTGGTCGGCGGTGATCAGCAGCGCGCCGCCGGTCTCCTGGACCGCGGCGACGAGGTCGCCCAGGCACGCGTCGACCGTCTCCACTGCCTTGACCGCGGCGGGGATGACGCCGGTGTGGCCGACCATGTCGGCGTTGGCGAAGTTGATGATCCCGAACCGCGGCTCGTCCTCGCGCCAGGCGGCGATGAACTTGTCCGCGGCCTCGCGGGCGCTCATCTCGGGCTTCTTGTCGTAGGTCGGGACGTCGCGCGGCGACGGCGCCAGCTCGCGCCGCTCGCCCGGCTCCTCGGCCTCCTCGCCGCCGCCGAAGAAGTACGTGACGTGCGGGTACTTCTCGGTCTCGGCGACGTGCAGCTGCTTCCCGCCCGCCCGCGCGATGACCTTGGTCATCGTGATCTCCGGCCGCTGCGGCGGGAAGGCGACCGGCCACGGCCAGCCCTCCTCGTACTCGGCCAGCGTCGTGTAGCGCGCGGCCTGAGGCGCCACGGCCTCCGTGAGCTGCCGCATGCGGTCGGGGCGGAAGTTGAAGGCGATGACCGAGTCCTGCGGGCGGATGCGCGCCTCGTCGCCGACCGTCGTGGCCTCGACGAACTCGTCGCCGCGGTCGTCGCGCTCGTAGGAGGCGCGGACGGCGTCGACCGCGCTGTGGGCGTGGTGCGGCGAGACGCCGTCGATCAGCAGGTCGACCGCGGCCCGCGTGCGCTCCTCGCGCTTGTCGCGGTCCATCGCGTAGTAGCGGCCGACGACGCTGCCGATGCGGGCGTTGCCGGCCTTCTCGCACCACTCCTGGACCTGCTGGAGGTACTCCTCGCCGCCGTGCGGCGACGTGTCGCGCCCGTCGGTGAACGCATGGACGACGACGTCCTGGACGCCCTTCTCCCCCGCCAGCGCGATCAGCGCCTCGAGGTGCTTCCACCCCGAGTGCACGCCGCCGTCGGAGACCAGGCCGATCAGGTGCACGCGCTCGAAGCCGTCCAGCGCCGCGTTGAGCGCCGCGTTCTCGCCCAGCGCGCCGTCCTCGACGGCCTCGTCGATGCGCGTGAGGTCCTGCTTGACCACGGCGCCCGCGCCGAGGTTGAGGTGTCCGACCTCGCTGTTGCCCATCTGGCCCTCGGGCAGGCCGACGGCCTTGCCGCCCGCCGTCAGCCGCGTGTGCGGGTACTTGGCCCACAGCGCGTCGAAGACCGGCGTGTCGGCGAGGTCGACCGCGTTGCCGGGCCCGGGCGGCGCGAGCCCCCAGCCGTCGAGGACGACCAGCACGGCGCGCTCGACCGGCAACGCGGACGAGGTCATGCCTTCGGCGCCGCTTCGATGATGGAGACGAACTGCTCGACGTCCAGCGACGCGCCGCCGATCAGGCCGCCGTCGCAGTCGGGCAGCGCGAGCAGCTCGGCCGCGTTGTCGGGCTTCATCGAGCCGCCGTAGAGGATCCGGGTCAGCTCGGCCTGCTCCTTGGAGCGGTCGGCCACCAGCGCGCGGACGAACGCCAGCGCGTCCTGCGCCTGCTCGGCGGTCGCGACCTGGCCGGTGCCGATCGCCCAGACCGGCTCGTACGCGATGACGACCTCGCCGAGGCGCTCGGCCGGGACCTTCTCCAGCCCCTCCTGCACCTGGTGGCGCAGGCGGCGCTCGGTGTCGCCGTTCTCGCGCTCGTCCTCGGTCTCGCCGACGCAGAGGATGACCCGCAGGCCCGCCTCCATCGCGGCCGGGACCTTCAGCTGCAGCGCCTTGTCGGTCTCGCCGAACAGCTGGCGGCGCTCGGAGTGGCCGAGGACCACGCCGTGGACGTCCAGCTCGGTGAGCATCGGCGCCGAGATCTCGCCCGTGAACGCGCCCGACGGCTCGTGGTGCATGTTCTGGGCGTAGACCTCCAGGCGCGAGCCGCGCGTGGAGTCCACGACGGCCTGCAGCGCCGTGAACGGCGTGCAGACGGCGACGTCGACGTGCTCGGCGGTCGCGATCCGCGGGAGCAGGGACGCGACGCGCTCCTCGCTCTCCTCGATCGTGCCGTTCATCTTCCAGTTGCCCGCGATCAGCGGCGTCCGACTCATGCTTGAAGCACCTCCACGCCCGGGAGCGTCTTGCCCTCGATCAACTCCAGCGACGCGCCTCCGCCCGTCGACAGGTGCGTGACCCCGTCCTCCAGGCCGAACTGCGCCAGCGCGGCCGCGCTGTCGCCGCCGCCGACCACCGTCGTGCCCGACGTCTCCGCGACGGCCTCGGCGACCGCGCGGGTGCCCGCCTCGAACGGCGCCAGCTCGAACGCGCCCATCGGGCCGTTCCAGAACACCGTGCCCGCGCTCTTGACGACCTCGGCGTAGGCCGCCGCGGTCTTGGGCCCGACGTCGAGGCCCATCAGGCCGTCGGGGACGTCGACCCCGTCGACGTGCGTCACCGGCGTGGAGGCGTCGAACGCCTCGCCGCAGACGACGTCGACCGGCAGCCGGACCTGGCCCTCGCGCGCCTCGGCCAGCACGCGCCGCGCCGGCTCGATGCCCGCCTCCTCGCACAGCGAGGAGCCGACCTGATGGCCTTGGGCCTTGAAGAACGGGAACTGCATGGCGCCGCCGATCAGGATCGTGTCGGCCTGGTCGAGGAAGGCCTCCAACACGCCGATCTTGTCGGTCACCTTGGCGCCGCCGACGATCGCGACCAGCGGTCGCGCCGGGTTCGCGAGGATGCCCTGGAGCGTCTCGACCTCGCGCTGGAGCAGCAGGCCCGCGGCGCTCGGCAGCAGCTTGGCGATCGCGTGCGTCGAGGCGTGCGCGCGGTGCGCGGCGCCGAACGCGTCGTTGACGTAGGCGTCGGCCAGCGAGGCGTACGTCTTGGCCAGCTCGGCATCGTCCTTGGTCTCGCCCGCCTCGAAGCGGACGTTCTCCAACATCACGACGTCGCCGTCGGGGACGCTGTCGAGGTCGGCGGCGAGCGCCACCTCGGCGTCCAGCAGCTCGCCCAGGCGCGCGGCGACCGGCGCCAGCGACAGCTCCGGGTCGCGGCCCTTCGGCCGGCCGAGGTGGGCGGCGAGGAGGAGCCGCGCGCCGCGGCGGCGCAGCTCCTCCAGGGTCGGCAGCGCGGCGCGGATGCGCGCGTCGTCGGCGATGACGCCGTCCTTCAACGGGACGTTGAAGTCGACGCGGACGAAGACGCGCTTGCCGCCGAGGTCGCCGAGGTCGTCGAGGGTTCTCAAAGGACCTTCTGGATGAGGTCGGCGAGGCGGTTGGAGTAGCCCCACTCGTTGTCGTACCAGGACACGACCTTCACGAGCGTGCCGTCGATGACCGACGTCAGCCCGCTGTCGAAGATCGAGCTGTAGGGGTTGGTCACGATGTCCGACGAGACCAGCGGGTCCTCCGTGTACTGGAGGACGCCGGCCAGGTCGCCGGTGTCGGCCTTCTCCTTGAACAGCGCGTTGATCTCCTCGACCGAGGTCTCGCGGTCGGCCTCGAAGGTGAGGTCGACCATCGAGCCCGTGGGGATCGGCGCGCGGACCGCGAAGCCGTGCAGCTTGCCGTTGAGCTCGGGCAGCACGAGGCCGACGGCCTTGGCGGCGCCGGTCGACGTCGGCACGAGGTTGATCGCGGCGGCGCGGGCGCGGCGCAGGTCCTTGTGCGGCGCGTCCTGCAGGTTCTGGTCCTGCGTGTAGGCGTGGATCGTCGTCATCAGGCCGTGCTTGATGCCGATCGCGTCGTTGACGACCTTCGCGGCGGGCGCGAGGCAGTTCGTCGTGCACGACGCGTTGGAGATGACGTGGTGGGCGTCCTTGTCGTACTTGTCGAAGTTGACGCCCAGCACGACCGTGATGTCCTCGTCGCTGGCCGGCGCCGAGATGATGACCTTCTTGGCGCCCGCGTCGAGGTGCTTGGCGGCGTCGGCGCGCTTGGTGAAGAAGCCGGTGGACTCCACGACGACGTCGACGCCGAGGTCGGCCCACTTCAGGTCGGCGGGGTCGCGCTCGGCGAAGACCTTCAGCGGCTTGCCGTCGACGACGATCGCGTCGTCCTGCACCTCGACCGTCCCCGGGTACGGGCCCAGGATCGAGTCGTACTTGAGGAGCTGGCCGAGCGTCTTGGTGTCGGTGAGGTCGTTGACGGCGACCCACTCGATGTCGGCGCCGCTCGCCTGGGCGGCGCGGAAGAGGTTGCGGCCGATGCGGCCGAAGCCGTTGATCCCGACGCGTACGGGCATGTCGTGGTCAGTCCTTCCGGAGAGGGGGCGTTTCGTTCTGGGAGACGGCGGACCCTACCGGTCCGCTTGACATCAATGCCCGCCCGCGACGACCTCGATGCGCAGGCCATCCGGGTCGAGCACGTACGCCGCGTAGTAGCGCGGTCCGTACTGGGGCCGCGGCCCGGGCGGGCCGTCGTCTCGCCCGCCGTGGCGCAGCGCCGCCTCGTAGGCCGCGTCGACCGCGACCCGGCCCGCCGCCTGGATCGCGCAGTGGCCGTAGCCCGGCTCGGGCGTGCGACCGCGCTGGACGATCCAGAACCGCGGCTCGTGCTTGCCGTAGGCGATCGCCGCCTCACCGGTGTGCACGCGCCGGATCCCCAGGCGCGAGAACAGCGCGTCGTAGAAGCGTGCGGAGGTGGCGAGGTCGGAGACCTCGAAGCCAACGTGGTCAATCAAGGCCGGCGGAGCCTACGGCTTGCGGCCGATGTCGCGGTGCTCGATCTCGACCACGACGTCGTCGCGCTCGGCGAAGCGGTGGCCGAGGTGCTCGGTGATCGCGACGGAGCGGTGGCGGCCGCCCGTGCAGCCGATGGCGACCGACAGGTGCGCCTTGCCCTCCTCCTCGTACTGCGGCACGAGGAAGTCCAGCAGCGGCTCGAGCAGGCCGTAGAACTCGGCCAGCTTGCCCTCGCGCGCGACGTACGCGACGACCTCGGGCTCCAGGCCGGTCTTCGGGCGCAGCTCCGGGACGTAGTGCGGGTTGGGCAGGAAGCGGACGTCGAAGACGAGGTCGGCGTCGCGCGGCGGGCCGTGCTTGAAGCCGAAGGACTGGAACGTGAGCGCGAGCAGGCCGCGGCGGTTGCGCGGCAGCAGGTCGTCGGCGATCCGGCGGCGCAGGTGCGCGGCCTTCAGCCCGGACGAGTCGATGATGAAGTCCGAGCGCTCCTTGATCGGCGCGAGCATCTCGCGCTCGCGCGCGATGCCGGACGCGATCGAGCCCTCGGGCGCCAGCGGGTGGCGGCGCCGCGTCTCCTTGTAGCGGTCGACGAGCGTCGCGTCCTCGGCGTCCAGGAAGAGCACGCGCGCCGGCAGCTCGCGGGCGTGCAGCTCGTCGATGACGCCCTCCAGCGGCGTGAAGAACTCGCCGCCGCGGACGTCGGAGACGATCGCCGCGCGCTCGACCTTCGAGCCCTCGTGCGTGAACAGCTCGACCAGCGACCGGATCATCTCCGGCGGCAGGTTGTCCACGCAGAAGTAGCCGGCGTCCTCGAAGACGTTCATGGCCACGGTCTTGCCCGCGCCGGAGAAGCCCGAGATCACCACCAGGTCCTCGAGGCGCGTGTCCGTGCTCGTCGGCGCGGGGGTGCTGCTCACGGCCATGCCGACACTATGACGCCTGCGGCGGATCCCCCGGTGTTCCAGCGGTTAATGTCCCTGCCACGTTGTCCGGTTCCGTCGCCCCCGGCGTTCGCCGCGAGCCCCCGCGCCGCTTCGTCCCGCGCTTCCACTGGGAGCTGCTGGTGTGCGGGCTGGCCGGCCACGCGCTGGTGGGCCTGGACGCGCGCCGGCTGCGCCCCGAGGACGCGATCGTCGTGCGCGAGCGCGACGGCGTGCGCTGGCACCGCTGCCTGCGCTGCGACTCGTGGCTGCCGCTGCCGCCGCCCGGCGACGCGGAGGCGACGGCCGCGACGCCGCCCGACCGCGACGCCGTCGACCTGCCGCTGCGCGGGCGGCCGTTGCGCGACAAGATCGTCCTGCGGCTGATCGCCGTCGACCGCGCGGCGCACTTCCTCGGCCTCGGCCTGCTCGGCGTCGCGATCCTGCTGTTCAGCGCCAACCGCGCGAACCTCCACGACGTCGTCCTGCGCGTGGTCGCCGACGTCAGCGGCGAGTCGTCGAGCGGCGGCGCCGCGGCCGGCCACGGGCTCACGCACCGCATCGACGAGCTGTTCTCGCTGCGCAGCGGCCGCCTGCACCTCTACGCGGCGATCGCGCTGACCTACGCGACGATCGAGGGCGTCGAGGCCTTCGGCCTCTGGTTCGGCAAGCGCTGGGCCGAGTACCTCACGTTCCTCGTGACGGCGTCGCTGCTGCCGGTCGAGATCTACGAGCTGATCGACCGCGCCACGCCGTTCAAGATCGTGGCCTTCGTCATCAACGTGGCGGTGGTCGTCTACCTGTTGTACGCCAAGCGCCTGTTCGGGCTGCGCGGCGGCATCGCGGCCGACGAGGCGCTCAAGGCGCGCGACGTCGGCTGGCCGGCGCTGGAGGCGACGGCGCCGCCGGTGACCGCGCCTTAGCGCGCCCCTCCGACCGGCCGGCGCCGTCTCGCTCAGAACGCGCCGAGCAGCTGCGGCGCGACCTGCTTCTTGCGGCTCATCACGCCCGGCAGCTCCAGCACGCCCTCGTCGGCCTGCGTGCCGAACGCGCGCTCGGCGGCGCTGACGTCGCCGGCGACCAGCAGCGAGGTGTGCTTCTCCAGGATGTCGGTGACCATCAGCGCGCTGAGCACGTGGCCGTTCTTGTCGTGCTGGACCTGGAGCGCCTCGCGCAGCTCGCCGAGGCGGTCGACGAGGACCTTGCCCGCGGTCTCGACCTGCGCGATGCACATCGGGCCGTCGGCGGTCTCGTACTCCTTGAGGTCGCGGCCCAGCAGCGCCTCCACGGGCGCGTCGGCGGCGTCGGAGCCCGACTCGAACATCTCGCGCCCCCACTTCAGCGCGTCGAGGCCCAGCAGCTCCTCGAGGTGCCTGACCGCGACGCGGTCGCGCTCGGTCGTGGTCGGCGAGTTCAAGATCACGGTGTCGGACAGGATCGCGCCGAGCAGCACGGTCGCGGTCGGCTTGGTCGGCTCCTCGCGCGCCTGCTGGAAGCGCTCCAGCACGAGCGTCGAGGTCGAGCCGACCGGGTCGAACGTCGCGCGCACCGGCAGCCGCGTCTCGATCGAGCCGATGTGATGGTGGTCGAGGATCTCGACGATGTGCGCCTGCTCGATGCCCGTCACCGACTGGCCCTGCTCGGCGTGGTCGACGAGGATCACGTCGCGCGGCGTCGGGTTGACGAGGTCGGTGCGCGTCACCAGCCCGATCGGATGCCCGCGCCGGTCGACGGCGATCGCCGAGCGGTAGTGCACGTTCTTGATGTCGTCGGTGACGTCCTCGAGCAGGTCGTTGCCGCGGACGGTCAGCGGCTCGGCGTCCATCAGCGCGCGGCACGGCGCGGCCAGCGTCGTCATGCGGCCGCAGACGTAGGAGTCCAGCGGCGAGACGACGACCGCGGTCCCGGCCTCGTTGGCGAGCTTGAGGATCTCGTCGCTGGGCGTCGAGCCGTTGGAGACGAGCATCAGCGCGACGCCGCGCTCGATCATCCGGCGCTGGGCGTCCTCGCGGTTGCCGAGGACGACGACGTCGCCCTCGCCGATCCCGGACTCCGGGAAGTCGACCTCCATCGCGAAGACCCAGACGCGGCCCGCGACCGCGACGTCCTCGCCGACGATCTGCTCGCCGCTGACCGCGCTGGCGATCGCGCTGACGCGCGTCGGCGTGTCGACCAGCGACGAGGCCTCGCGCGACTCGCGGATGTAGCGGCGGGCCAGCGCGCGCTCGGTCATCACGCCCACGAGCTTGCCGTCGTGGTCGACGATCGGCACCACGTCGAGCTTGTCGGCGGCCATCGTCAGGCCGACCTCGCGCACGGCGTCGTCGACGCCGGCCGCGTAGAAGTCCTGCTGCATCACGTCGCGGACGCGCAGCATGATGTGCGGCAGCAGGTCCGGCTCGGCGGCCCCGGCCCGGTCCAGGACCCAGCGGGTCTGGGCGTTCAGGTCGCCGAGGCGGACGGGCAGGTAGGTGGTGTCGGGATCGAGGCGCGCCCGCAGCTCGGCGTACCCGATCGCGGCGGCGATCGAGTCCGTGTCCGGGTTGCGGTGACCGGTGACGTAGGTGAGCGGCACTCTCACCATTGTTTCGCGGAAGAGGCTTTCCGCGCGGTCTGGTGGCCTAACCCTGAGGTGGCGCGAAGCCCTGCGGGACGCCGTCGGAGCCGCCGCTTCCCGACGATGCACCGCCCGACTGGCTGCCGGTGCCCGTGCCGCCCGTTCCGCTCGTTCCGCCCGTGCCCGGGAAGCCGCCGAGACCGGCGAACGCGCTGACGCCCTTGGCCGTCGCGGTGATCGACGTGGCGGTCACGCTGCCGGAGCTGTTCTTGGTGCCCTGGATCACGACCGAGTCGCCGGGATGGACGGCGGCGACCGAGCTGTCGGCGTTGCGCGTGACCTTCGAGCTGTCGTCGGTGCGGATCTTCACCGTCGTGCCGTCGGTGCCGGTGACGTAGAGCGTCGTGCCCTTGACGTTGGCGACGGTGCCGACCGTGGCGTTGGAGCCGGAGCCGCCGGCAGCGGCGCTCTGACCCTGCCCCGGCCCGGAGCCCTGGGCGCTCGCGCCACCCGACGCGGCGCCCGCGCCCGCGCCGCCGCCGAGGCGCGCCGCGAAGCTCCCGCCGCGCGCGCCGCCGCCGCCCGGGCCGCCCGCGCCGCCGTTGTCGTCCTGGCCCTTCTGGACCTGCACGCCCGCGACGAAGCCGCCGGCGAGCAGCGCGATCGCGGCGAGCCCGCCGCTGACCGGCGTCAGCAGCCTGCGCCGCGGCCGGCGCGGGCGCGCGTCCTCCTCCCCCTGGGCGTCGTCGTCCTCGTAGTCCCACTCGAGGTCGGGGTCGTCATAGGTCGTCGTGTGCTGGTGCTGGTCGCTCATTCGAATCGGAGGGCGTCGATGGGACGCAGGCGCGCGGCGCGGCCCGCCGGGTAGGTGCCGAAGAACAGCCCGGCCAGGACGGCCGCGCCGAAGGACAGGGGGATCGAGTAGAAGGCGATGACGGGGTCGACGCCGGCGATCGTGAACTTCGAGCCGACGATCCCGACGGCGACGCCGACCAGGCCGCCGAGCATCGAGACCAGGACGGCCTCGGTGAGGAACTGGAGCAGGATGTCGGCGCGGCGGGCGCCGATCGCCTTGCGGATGCCGATCTCGCGCGTGCGCTCGGTGACCGACACCAACATGATGTTCATGACGCCGATGCCGCCGACGAGCAGCGAGATCGCGGCCACCGCGCCGAGCAGCGTCGTGAAGACCGACGTCGTCTCGTTGGAGGTCTCCAGGATCGACCCCTGGTTGATGACCTGGAAGCTGCTGCTCGACGTGCCGCTCGACGACGTCGTGTCGACGTCGTGGCGCTGGTCGAGGATCGACGTCACCTCGGCCTGGGCGGCGTTCAGCGCCTTCTCGCTCTTGGCCTGGACGACGATCTGGTCGATCGACCCGTAGCCGGAGAGCGCGTCCTGCACGGCGGTCAGCGGCGCGAAGACGACGTCGTCCTGGTCGGTCGTGCCGTTGGACCCCTTGGCCTTGGTCACGCCGACGACCGTGAACGTCGAACCGCCCATCTTCACGGTCTGGCCGACGGGGTTGGCGCCGCTGAAGAGGTTGGTGACGACGGTCGGGCCGAGGACGACGACGCGATCGTGCTTCTTGACGTCGGCGGTCGTGAACATCTGGCCCGAGGCGATCTCGTAGTCGCGCGCGGTGGCGTAGCTCGGCGTGGTGCCGGTGACGCTCGACGTGTAGGACAACGAGCCGGCGACGAGGCTGGTGCTGGACGCGGTCACCACGGGCGAGGCGGACTTGACGTCGGGCGCGTCGAACCGATCCTGCAGCGCGGTCGCGTCGGCCTGCGTCAGCGTGATCGAGCTGCCGCCGCCGAACAGCCCGGGGCCACCGCGGGCGCCGCCGGCCTGGACGAGCAGGACGTTGGAGCCCAGCGCGCGGACGCTGGCCTGCACCTGCCGCTTGGAGCCGTTGCCGACGGCGACGAGCACGATCACCGACGCGACGCCGATCGTCATGCCGAGGATCGTCAGGCCCGACCGCAGCTTGTTGGCCATGATGCCGCCGAGCGCGATGCGCAGGGTCTCGGCGAGCGTCATGCGGCCTCTCCGGCGGCGACGCGCCGATCGTCGGAGAGGATGCGGCCGTCGGCCAGGCGGATGACGCGCCGGGCGCGCTCGGCGACGTCGTCCTCGTGGGTGATGAGGACGACCGTGCGGCCCTCGGCGTTGAGGGTCTCGAAGATGCGCAGGACGTCGTGGGTGGAGCGCGAGTCGAGGTTGCCGGTCGGCTCGTCGGCGAGGATCAACGAGGGGTTGGTGACGATCGCGCGCGCGACCGCCACGCGTTGCTGCTGGCCGCCGGACAGCTCGGACGGCAGGTGGTCGAGGCGGGCGCCCATGCCGACGGCCTTCAGCGCGTCGGTCGCCCGCCGGCGGCGCTCGCCGCGCGAGACGCCCGCGTAGCTCAGCGGCAGCTCGACGTTGGCCAGCGCGCTCGTGCGCGGGACCAGGTTGAAGGCCTGGAAGACGAACCCGATCTTGCGGTTGCGCAGGTCGGACTGCTCGTCCTCGTCCATGTCCTTGACGTCGACCCCGTCGAGCAGGTAGCGCCCGCTCGTCGGCTGGTCGAGGCAGCCGAGCATGTTCATCAACGTGGACTTGCCGGAGCCCGAGGAGCCCATGATCGCGACGAGCTCGCCGGCGGCGATCGTCAGGCTGACGCCGTCGAGTGCGTGGACGGCCAGGTCGTCGGTGACCTGGTAGGTCCGCCGGACGTCCTCGACGACGATGACCGGACGGCGACGCCTCCGCCTCGGTCGGTCGCTCACCGGCCGCCTCCCCCGGGGAAGCCGCCGCTGGGCGGGCCGCCGCCGGAGAACCCGCCGCCGCTGAAGCCGCCGCCGGCGCCGGCGCCGCCGCCGAAGCGGCTCGTGCCGCCGCCGAGGCCGCTCTGCGTGGAGTTGGAGGTACCGCCGGCGCGTGACGCCGCGGCGCCGGCGGCCGCCGACTGCGAGGTCACGACGACCTGGTCGCCGGCGCTGAGGCCGGAGACGACCTGCGTGGCGGAGTCGCCGGCGACGCCGGTCTGGACGCGCTGGGTCGTGCGCGCGCCGTTCTTGACGACGGTGACCGAGCTGCCCTGCAGCGCCTGGTTGGGGACGACGACGCCCTCGGCCTGCGACGTGACGATCTCGGCCGTGGCCGACATCCCCGCCTTGAGGCCCTTGGTCGTCTGGGTCAGCGCGATCGTGACCGGGTAGGAGACCGCGCTGGACGAGCCGCTGCTGGACGAGCTGCTGCTGAGCACGTCGATCGACGCCACCTTGCCCGCGACCTCCTCGCCGGACGCGGCGTTGACGGCGACCGTCGCCTGCTGGCCGACCTTGACGTCGTTGATGTCGGACTCGCTCAGCGAGACCTCGAGGTGCATGCGGCTCAGCTGGGTCAGGACGACGAAGGCCGAGGAGCTGGAGGATGAGCCGCCGGAGGTGCCGGAGGTGCCGGAGGCGCCGACGCCGCCGCCGCTCGCGCCACCGCCGCTGCTGGAGGAGGACGAGGACGACGTGCTGCCCGACGAGCCGCTGACCTGGTCGCCGACCGCGCCGTTGACCTCGGCGACGGTCGCCGCGCCGGGCGCGCGCAGCGCCGTCGCGGCCAGCGCGTCCTCGGCGTTGTCGACGGCGAGCTGCGCGGACTTGACCGCCGCCTCGGCGGCGGCCTGCGACATGGTGGAGTTGGAGCCGCCGCCGGAGCCGCTCGCGCCGGACGTGGAGCCGGAGCCGGAGCCGGAGCGCGAGGCGCTGCCGCTCGCCGAGCCCGAGCCGCCGCCGGTCGAGCCACTCCCCGCCGAGCCGCTGCCGTTCGCCGAGCCCGAGCCCGAGCCGCCGCCGGTCGAGCCGCTCCCCGCCGAGTCGTTCCCGTTCGCCGAGCCCGAGCCGCCGCTGCCGTTCGAGCCGGTCCCGTTCGCCGACCCCGAGCCGCCGTCGCTCCCGCCGGACCCGCTCGGCGTCGTCGTGGTGGTCGAGGGCGTCGTCGTGCTCGCCGGCGTGGACGCGGAGGACGTCTCCTCCGCCTGCGCGGCGGTCGCCTTCACGGCGGCGATCGTCGCGGTCGCGGTCGTCGCGGTGGCCGACGACGAGGAGGTCGACGCCGACGCCGTCGTGGTCGTCGTCGTGCCGGACTGGATGTCGTCCAGCGTGTCCTGCGCGCTCTGGAGGTTGGCCTTGGCCTCGGCCAGGTCGACCTCGGCCGAGGTCGGGTCGATGCGCGCCAGCAGCTGACCCTCGGTGACGTGCTCGCCGGCCTTGACGTACACCTTGGTCACCTTGCCCGAGGCACCGAAGCTCAAGTTCATCGTGTTGGCCGGCGACAGGTTGCCGCTGCCCGACACCGTGGACTGCACCACGCCCTTGGAGACCGTGACCACCCGCTCGCTGGTGGTGGACGACGCCTTCTCCGGACCGACGACGACGATCGCGGCGACCACGCCGCCGGCGGCGACGACGCCGAGCGCGACGTTGATCGGGGACAGCAGGTGACGAGCACGGGTCGACCGGGGCATACCTGCACCAGCTTCAGGCCAACCCGTGAGTGGTCTTTAAGCGGAACGTGAGGAAATGCGAAGAACCGGCGCACCGCGGGCCCCCGAGGCAGCGCGAAGGCGGTTCTCCGTGCGAAGAACCGGCGCACCGCGGGCCCCCGCGGCAGCGCGAAGGCGGTTCTCCGTGCGAAGAACCGGCGCGCCGCGGGCCCCCGCGGCAGCGCGAAGGCGGTTCTCCGTGCGAAGAACCGGCGGCTCCCCCATGCGTCGGGCCGGGCGCGCCGCCCGGCCGCGCCCGATCAGCTCGGGCGCCGCAGCGTGAGGCGGACCGTCCGGGACGGCGCGCCTTCGGCGTCGCGGAGCGTCGCGGTGGCGACGAGCGTCCGCGGGTGACGGCGCAGCGCCGCCTTCGCCGGGCCCGAGAGGCGGATCGGCAGCAGGAGGCGGCCGGTCCCGGCGCCGTGGGCGGTGCCGATCGTGCGCGTCCGCAGGCCGAGCGCGCGGGCCGTGGCCGACGGGACGGTGAGCGTCACGGTCAGCGTGCAGCGCGCGGAGCAGCGCACGGCCAGGCGGGTGCGCCCGGCGAGGACGGAGCCGAGCGTGCGCGCCTGAGTGAGGCGGGCGAAGGGCGCGCTCGGCGGCGCGGGCGTCGCGCTCGGCGCCGGCGGTGCGGCGGCCGGGGTCGCGACCGGCGGGACGGGCGCGTTCGGCTGGGTGGTCGTGGCCGCGTCGTCCTTCGGCGCGTCGTCGCCCGGCGTGGTCTCCCCCGCCGACGGGTCCGGATCGGTCGCGGGATCCGGCTCCGGCTCATCGTCGGTGATCGTCGCGACCGCGTCGCGGGCCGGCAGCGTGACGGTCGGCCCGCCGGCGCCGGGCGCGAGGCGCAGGAAGAACGAGCGGTCGCCGGTGTGGACGTCGTCGTCGGCGATCGGCACCGTGATCGTCTGGCTCAGCTCGTTGACCCACCGGAGAGAACCGGACGTCGCGGTGTAGTCGACGCCGGCCTTCGCGGTGCCGTCGACCGTCGTGTAGGTGAACCAGATCGTGTTGACCTTGGAGGTGCGCGAGACCGTGAACGTCACCGAGTTGGTGTTCTCGGACGCGGTCACGTCCGGGACGGTCAGCGTCCCCCAAGGCGCGTTCTCCTCGAGCCCGGCCATGCAGCGCACCCAGCGCTGGCCGTCGAAGACCAAGATGCTGTAGAGGCCGCCGTCGCACGCCTCGTCGCCGTCGATGGCGGCATGGGCGGCCGGGGCGAAGGCCACGGAGGACAGGACCGTCGCGAGCAGCGCGGCGGGCATGGTAAACGGCATTCGCACATCCCGGTTCTCGGCCGGACGGGCCCGGGCTTTGACCGCGGCCGTGCCGCACCGGACTTACGCACTTCTTCGCGAGCGCTTGGCCCTCGTTTCGGTTCGTGCGGCTCACTGCGAGGCCATGTCTCGCCTTGCCACGCCCTTGTCCGTGCTCGCCATCGCGGGCGCCTCGGTCGCGCTCGTCGCGTGCGGCTCCAGCGGCGACTCGTCGTCGGGCGCCGACGCCTCCGCGACGACCAAGAGCGGGGCCAACGGCACCCAGAACGCCGCGTTCGAGAAGTACCGGCAGTGCCTGAAGGACAACGGCGTGACGCTGCCCGACCGCGGTCAGCGGCCCAACGGCGGCGACGGCAACGGCGGCGGCTACGGTCCCCCGCCCGGCGCCGACGGCGGCGACGGCCAGCCGCCGACCGGCACCAACGCCCAGCCGCCCACGGGCACCGACGGCGCTCCGCCCTCCGACGGAAACGGCAACGGCGGCGGCGCGGGCGGCCCCGGCTTCTTCGGCGGCGGACAGCCCGACGCCAAGACCCAGAAGGCCATGCAGGCCTGCGCCAAGCTCCGGCCCCAGTTCCGCGGCGGCGGCTACGGCGACGGCACCCGCAACGGCGGCGGCCGGCCGCCGCAGCAGAACATCAAGGCCTTCACGCCCTACCTGACCTGCCTCAAGGACCAGGGCCTCGACGTCAAGGTCTCCGACGGCTTCAACGCCCTGCGCAACCTCAAGGCCTCGGATCCCAAGGTCCAGGCCGCCTTCAAGACCTGCCAGTCCAAGCTGCCCCAACGCCCCGGCGGCGGCAACGGCCGGCAGCAGACGTCGACCACCGGTTCGACGACGTAGCACCTTGGCGGGCGGCCCCCTCACCGGACCGCCCGCCCATCATTTGGTCACGTCGGCGATGAGCGCCGCGAACCAGCAGACGATCGCGGGTGGTCGCCGACCGTGAAGACCTCGCGCCCGGAGACCATCGTGAAGCCGAGCGCGACGTCACTGTGCGCGCCAACGCCCGAGCGCTAGGCCGACGCCCTCATGACACCAATGGCTCGCGCCCCGGCCAACCCCACTGGGCGCGGTTCGCGGCCTCGTCTGCCTCCAGGCTGCTCCGCCGCTCAAGCCAGAACTCACAAGGCCAACACCCTCCGCCTTTCGCTCGCGCATCAACTCTATTTGCTAAGCAAATTAGACTGACGTCAATCCCACCTTGACACTTTGCGTTTCTTAGCATAGGTTGCGTCAGCATCCGGACATCGATACTCGCCTCGGAGCGGCACACGTACGACGACGACGGTTCCACCGACTACTCGTACGGCTCCCGGTACATCAGCTCGTACCTGCAGAATCCCAGCACCGGCACGATCATCGCGTACGCCTGGGGTGCCGGTTACGCCTACCAGTGGTGGAGCGACAACAACAACATCTGGGTCGACGCGTACGTTGATTGGTGGACGAACCAAGGCCCTGGCACCGCCCGACTCACGGCTCACTACTAGGAGACAGATCATGCGATACCTCAACAAGCGCAAGATCGCCATCCTCGCGGCGCTCGTCGCCTGCCTCGCCGCTTGCAGCGTGGCGATTGCGGGGATCGACGGCACGCCGGCTCCTCCGACGGGTGAACCGCAGCCGATCAAGAACGAGGCAACCGCGCCCGGAGAGTCTCAGTCGCACGGTGGTCCGGTGTTCGCAGCCGCAGGTCTCGACGCCAAGAGCTCCCGGGACGGCGCCAAGCTCCGCTCGGGATTCCGGATGAAGGTGGCCGAGAACAACGACGTCGTCTGCTACACGACCGACGATCATGGCAGCGGACGCTGTGGCAAGAAGGCGACGCTCAACGAGGGATCCGGGATCGGCGCGCAGATGTGCCTGCCCGGCCTGCCGACGAATCACGTCCGCATCAACGCGGCGGTGCCTGACGGCGCGGGCACCGTCTCGTTGGCAACGGACAAGGGGTCGCTCGAAGCGGCCTCGGTCAACGGAACCGTGTCGTTCGAGATCGACCGCGCGGACCTCTCCGACCAGACGTCGATCTCGCTGACGTGGGCCGGCGGCGGCGGGGTCATTCCCGCCCCGCCCGACATCGCGTGCGATCCGGCGGTGAGCCGGCAGTAGGGCCGGCGATCTCCGGCGAGCAACGGCTCGCTCGAGCCGGCGGCCGCTCAACCGAGCGGCCGCCGGGCGATCGGCGCGCCCGCCTAGCGCCCCGTCCGCGTCCGGTGCAGGAACGTGTACAGCTCCCGCGCCGTCTTGCCGGGCAGGCCCGGGACCGCCTCCAACTGCTCGCGGGTCGCCGCGAGCACGGCGTCCGGCGAGCCGAAGTGGTTCAACAACGTGCGCTTGCGGGCCTCGCCGATGCCGGGTAGGTCGTCGAGCACCGACACGGTCATCGCCTTGTCGCGGCGGGTGCGGTGGTGGGTGATCGCGAAGCGGTGGGCCTCGTCGCGGACGCGCTGCAGCAGCTGCAGGGCGGGCGTGTCGTGCGGCAGGACGATCGGGTCGGGCCGGCCGGGCACGAAGACCTCCTCGATGCGCTTGGCCAGCGAGACGACGGCCACACCGCGGTCGAGAAACCCGCGCAGCGCCTCGACGCCCGCCGAGAGCTGGCCCTTGCCGCCGTCGATCACGATCAGGTTCGGCAGCGTCGCGAAGCTCTCGTTGCGATCCGGGTCGTGCGGCGACAGGTCCTGCTGGCGCTCCCACTGCGCCAGGCGGCGGCCGAGCACCTCGCTCATCGACGCGAAGTCGTCGGGCACGCCCTCCTCGCCGCCGCGGATCGTGAAGCGCCGGTAGTCGGCCTTCTTCGGCGCGCCGCCCTCGAAGACGACCATCGAGGCGACCGTGTGCGTCCCCATCAGGTTGGAGATGTCGAAGCACTCGACCCGCAGCGGGAGTGCCTCCAACGCCAGCGCCTCCTGCAGGTCGTCCAGCGCCTGCACGCGCTGCTGGCGCGAGCGCTCGGCCTTCAGCCGCTCCTGGTCCAGCGCCAGGCGCGCGTTGCGCTCGGCCAGGTCCAACAACCTGGCCTTGTCGCCGCGCTCGGCCGCGCGAACCTCGACCTTCGCCCCGCGCCGCTCGGTCAGCAGCTCGGCCAGCGGCTCGAGGTCCTCGACCTGGAGCTGGACGATGACCTGCGGCGGGATCACGGTCGCCTCGCCGTAGTACTGCAACAAGAACTCCTGGGCGACCTCCCCCACGCCGCCCTCCTGGATGTTGTCCAGGTAGAACGACTGGCGGTCGCTGAGCACGCCGTCGCGCAGCTGGAAGACCTGGGCGTTGGCGTCGGTGCCGTCGGCCGCGACCGCGACGACGTCGATCGTCCCGTGCGCCTCGTTGGCCACGCGCTGCTTCTGCAGCAGCGAGCGCACGGCGGCCAGGCGGTTGCGCTCCAGCGCGGCCTGCTCGAACTCCTGCTTGGCCGACGCCTCCTTCATGCGCGCCTCGAGGTCGCGCTCGATCTCGCGGTAGCGCCCGCTCAGGAACGCGCGGACGCCGTCGATCGACTCCATGTACTGCTTGCGGTCGACCCCGTAGTCGACGCACGGCGCGCCGCAGCGCTTGATGTAGAAGTCGAGGCACGGGGACCCGCTGCGCCGGCCCGGCTCCGCGCCCTGGCAGGAGCGGTACTGGAAGACCTTGCCGAGCGTCTCCAGCGTCGAGCGGGTGCGCTTGGCGGAGGAGTACGGCCCGAAGTACAGCCGCGTCTTGCGGTGCTTCTCGCGCGTGAAGTAGACGCGCGGGAACGGCTCGTCCATCGAGATCGCGATGTACGGATAGGACTTGTCGTCGCGCAGCCGGATGTTGAACTGCGGCTGGTACTGCTTGATGAAGTTCTGCTCGACGAGCAGTGCCTCGGTCTCGGACCCGACCAGGATGAACTGGACGTCGTCGATGACCTCGGTCATCTGGACCGCGCCGCGCGTGACCGGGTTGGCGAAGTGCGACGCCACCCGCTTCTTGATGGACTTGGCCTTGCCGACGTAGATGACCTTGCCCTTCTCGTTGCGGAACAGGTAGACGCCCGGCCCGTCGGGCAGGTTGCGGCGCTGCTCGGCGAGACGGTCCTTGCGGTCGGCGTCGGAGACGGATGAGGCCATGCTCCTTCGAGGATAGGGTCGGGTACGGACTCGGCGATGTCAGAGCTGCCCGACGAAGACGCCATCGAGGAGGCCGCCCGCGAGGAGCTGGGCCACGACCACCTGCGCCCCGGCCAGCTGGAGGGGATCGAGGCGGCGCTGGAGGGACGTGACGCGCTCGTGGTGATGGCCACCGGCAGCGGCAAGTCGGCGATCTACCAGCTCGCCGGGTACTTCCGGGACGGCCCGACGGTCGTCGTCTCGCCGCTGATCGCGCTGCAGCGCGACCAGGTCGAGCAGGCCGAGGGCGGCGCGGCGGCCGAGCTGAACTCGACGCTCACGCACGCCCAGCGCGAGGCGGTCTTCGCGGGCCTGGAGTCCGGCGCGACCGAGTTCGTCCTGCTCGCGCCCGAGCAGCTCGCGCGGCCGGACACGCTGGAGCGCCTGCGCGCGACGAAGCCGTCGCTGTTCGTGGTCGACGAGGCGCACTGCGTGTCGCAGTGGGGCCACGACTTCCGGCCCGAGTACCTGGAGCTGGGCGCGGCCGCCGAGGCCCTCGGCCGTCCGCCGATCCTCGCGCTGACCGCGACCGCCGCGGCGCCGGTGCGCGAGGAGATCGTGTCCGTGCTGCGGCTGAAGGACCCCGACATCATCGTCAAGGGCTTCGACCGCCCCAACATCTGGCTCGGCGTCGAGCACTTCCACGAGGAGGAGGCCAAGGAGCGCGCGCTGCTGGACGCGGTGGCCGAGCGGGAGGGCGCGCCCGGGATCGTCTACGTCGCCACGCAGAAGGGCTCCGAGGACGTGGCGCGCGCGTTGCGCGAGCGCGGCGTGCGGGCGACCGCCTACCACGGCGGGATGGGCGCCAAGCGGCGCGACGCGGCGCAGGAGGCGTTCATGGACGCCGACGGCGACGTGGACGTGATGGTCGCCACGATCGCCTTCGGCATGGGCGTCGACAAGCCCGACGTGCGGTTCGTGTTCCACCTCGACGTCAGCGCGTCGCTGGACGCGTACTTCCAGGAGCTGGGCCGCGCCGGGCGCGACCGCGAGCCCGCGGTGGCCAAGCTCTTCTACCGGCCCGAGGACCTCGGCCGCCGCCGCTTCTTCGCGTCCGGCAAGCTCGACCGCGCGACGCTGGAGCGCGTGGCGGGCGTCGTGCGCGCCGCCGGCCGTCCGGTCGACGCGGGCGCGCTGCGCGAGGAGCTGGGCCTGGGCCGGTCACGGCTGGCGACCGTCCTGCACCGGCTCCAGGACGCCCACGTCGTGGACGTGACCGACGCCGGCGAGGTGTCCGCCGTCCGCGACGCCGACCTCGCCGCGGGCCTCGACGAGGCCGCGACCGACGAGATCGACCGCGAGCACTTCGAACGCTCCCGCGTCGAGATGATGCGCGCCTACGCCGAGCACTCCACCTGCCGCCGCGCCTTCTTGTTGGGGTACTTCGGCGAGCCCTTCGACCCGCCGTGCGGCAACTGCGACAACTGCGACGCCGGCCACGGCGTCGCGGACTCCGACCCACCCGACGAGGACGCGCCCTACCAACCCGGCGAGCACGTCCACCACCCCGAGTTCGGCGACGGCACGATCCAGTCCATCGAGTCCGGGATCGTCACCGTCGTCTTCGACCGCGTCGGCTACAAGACGCTGTCGGAGGAGATCATCGTGCGGCGGCGCCTGCTCTGAAGAACGCCACCAACTCGTCCACGTCGTTCGTCCACGGCCGCTCCGCGCCGGTGAAGCCGACGGCGTTCCAGAACGTGGACGGGCCGGTCTCCAGCCCAGGAGGCGGGGTCCAGAGCGAGATGTAGGCGTAGGGCTCGGGGTGGGCGTCGTCGCCGGGGGACACCCCGTAGGTCGCCTGGGCGTGCTCGATGGCGATGTCGAAGTGCTCGGGCCAGAGGATCGGGGTGGTGTCGTCGCCGCCGAGGGCGATCAGCGCCTCCTCGCCGGAGGCCCAGGCGTCGGCGAGGATCTGGGCGGCGCCGGCGTGGACCTCCAGCGGCGCGTCGGTCAGCGCGCTCGCCGCGTCGTCGAGGCCGACGAAGTCGGCGGCGTCCAGGAGCGACGTGATCGGCGCGGTCTCGCGGGCGCCTTCCCCGTCCACGCGCACGAGGTCCGTGCCGTCCACGCCGACCCAGCCGCCCTCGGGCAGCTCCGGCGTCCCGAAGCCGCCGGGCCGGGGTCGCAGCGCGATCTCGTTCCCGGTCGCCTGCGTGCGCAGCGGCGCGATCACCTGGGCGGCGAGCGCGTGCAGCGCGCGGCGGGTGGTCACGAGCGTCGGGTCAGCCTCCGGAGCCATCTCCTCATCCTGCCGGAGCGGCGCGCGCGACGCTGCCCGCGCAGCCACTCCTCGCGCGACGGCAGCAGGCCCTGCCTGCGCGCCTTCGCCGCGCAGGCCACGTGCGCGTGGCGCCGTCCGTCCCCGCGTCCCAGCGGTCGGATCAGCACGTGCTCGGAGAACGCGGGCAGCTTGCGCGGGCAGAACGGGCACGAGTACGTCGCGGGCTTGTTCGACTGCGCCCGTCTGACGTCGTACCACTCGGCCTTGACCAATCCGCTCATGCGCGTGCGAGGGTACGCGTCCGGCGATGACCGACGACGACCTGACCGGATACGCCCGCGTCGTCCTCACCGGCCTCCCGATCAACCGCTCAGCGACCACACCGACTTCTGCTTCGGCGGGCCGCACGTCGACGTCGACGGCCTCACCGCCGACGGCGACCGCGTCCCGCTGATGCGCGGCGAGCGCTACGTGGGACCAGGCGGCGCCTAAGCCGCCAGGTCCCCGCCCCGCAGCTCCGCGCCGGCGATCATCGCCCGCGACCGGCCCGCGCGCTTGGCGTCCAGCAGCGCGACGTCGGCGGCCTCCAGGAGGTCGGCCAGCTCGGTGCCGTGGGTCGGCGCCGCGGCGCAGCCGAGCGAGAGGTCGACCTTGGGGCCGGAGCCCGCCTCGAACACCTCGCCGACCTGGGCCATGATCCGCTGGGCGGCCTGCACGGCCTCCTCGAGGTTGCCGGGCACGAGCACGGCGAACTCGTCGCCGCCGAGCCGTCCCGCGTGGCCGTGCACGCTGAGGATCCGGCCGATCTCGGCGAGCACGAGGTCGCCCGCGGCCATGCCGTGGCGCTCGTTGACCGCCTTGAAGTTGTCCACGTCGCAGATCAGGATCGCCCCGCCGCCCTGCTCGATCAGCGCGGTCCGCGTCGTCTGCAGCCAGTGCCGACGGTTGGCCAGCCCGGTGAGGTCGTCGGTCTGCGACAGCCGCTCCAGCTCGGCGACGCGCTGCGCCAACCGGCCGGCCTCGCCGCCGCCCCGCTGCTCGGGGTTGGCGATCTGCTCGGCCAGGACGTCGAGCACGTCGCTGGTCAGCCCGAGGCGGTCGAGCGACACCTCCAACAACGCGTGGTCGGCCTCGTTGCCGCTCAGCATCCCCGCGACGTTGTCGGACAGCTGCACGCAGGCGATCTCCGCGTTCGGCGCGCCGACGCCGGTCGCGCCGCCGTGGTGCCACGCGATGATCGACGCGACCTCGGCGGGCAGCCCCCAGCGCTCGGCCAGCAGCGCGCCGCACTGGGCGTGGTCGATGCCGAAGCGCTCGCGCTCGGCCAGCACGCGCTCGGAGCCGGCCGGGAACTCGCGGGCCAGCGCGTCGCACGCGTCCTCGCCGAAGACCTCGGGCAGCACGAGCTTGCCGACGTCGTGCAGCAGGCCCGCCAGGTGCACGGTGTCGCCCGCGACCTGCGCCTCCTCGGCCGCGGCCGCGGCGCCGATGGCGACCGTGATCGCGTGCAGGTGCATCTGGCCGCAGGACGCGCGGCCGTTGCCGCGCGACCGCTCCAGGAAGCGGTAGGTCGCCGCCTCCAGCGCGAGCCGCCGCAGCGCGCGGCGCCCGACGAGCATCACCGCCTGGCGGATCGTCTTGGCGCGGATCGGGTGCGCCCGCGCGGCCGAGTTCGAGAAGCGCAGCAGGTTCGCGGCGAACGTCGCGTCCTGCTCCAGCGCGTCCACCAGGTCGGCGGCCGTCGACTCCTGGTCGTCGCAGAGCGCGATGACCCGGAGCACCGTGGCGTCCAACACCGGGAACTCGGCGAGCTCGTCGATCGCGCCGGCGACGTTGCGGGCAGCGACCGGGTCGATGCCTTCCCGCCAGGGCGCGCAGTCCGTTGCGTGCTTTGCCTCCATGGCCCTCTCAGGCATCGGACGGCGGTGAGCGCCGTTGAGGTGGGGATGTGGCGGTTGGACGAGTGTCGGATGTCGGAGTACGGTCACCCGATGCCCGTCGCGTTCCGGACCTGTCCGCTCTGCGAGGCGACGTGCGGCCTCGCGCTGGAGGTCGACGCGGCCGCGCACACGGTGACGAAGGTGCGCGGCGACGCCGACGACGTCCTCAGCCACGGGTTCATCTGCCCGAAGGGCGTCTCGATCAAGGAGCTGCACGACGACGCGGATCGCGTGCGCACGCCGCTGGTCCGGCAGGCCGACGGGTCGTTCGCGCCCGCGACGTGGGACGAGGCGTTCGCGCTGATCGCGCGGCGCCTCCCGGCGATCGTCGAGGAGCACGGCCGCGACGCGGTCGGCGCCTACGTCGGCAACCCGGCCGCGCACTCGCTCGCGTTCCTGTTGTACGGGAAGGTCTTGTTGAAGGCCATCGGGACCAAGCAGATCTTCAGCGCCTCGACCGTCGACCAGTACCCGAAGCAGGCCGCCTCCGCGCTGCTGTTCGGCAGCGGCACGACGGTCGCGATCCCGGACCTCGACCGCACGGACTTCCTGCTCTGCCTGGGCGCCAACCCGATGGCGTCCAACGGCTCGCTGATGACCGCGCCCGACGTGCGCGGGCGGCTGCGCGCGATCCGCCGGCGCGGCGGGACGATCGTCGTCGTCGACCCGCGCCGCTCGCGCACCGCGCGGGAGGCCGACGAGCACCTGGCGATCCGGCCGGGCACCGACGCGCTGTTGTTGATGGCGTTGCTGCACGTGGTCTTCGACGAGGGGCTGGAGGCGACGCCGCCGTCGCCGCACGTCTCCGACGACGACCTCGCCACCGTCCGCGCGCTCGCCCGGGACTTCGCCCCCGAGGCCGTCGCGCCCGCCACCGGCCTGGACGCCGACGCGATCCGCCGGGTCGCGCGCGCCTTCGCCACCGCGCCGTCCGCCGTCGCCTACGGCCGCATCGGCACGACCACGCAGGCCTTCGGCACGACCGCCTCGTGGCTGATCGACGTCCTCAACGTCGTCACCGGCAACCTCGACCGCCCCGGCGGCGCGATGTTCCCGCTGCCCGCCGGGGGCCTGCCGAACACCAAGGGCGCGCCGGGGCGCGGGCGCGGCGCGGCCTTCGGGCGCTGGACGTCGCGCGTGCGCGGGCTGCCCGAGGTCTTCGGCGAGCTGCCCGCCGCCGCGCTGGCCGAGGAGATCGACACGCCCGGCGCGGGCCGGATCCGCGCGCTGCTGACGATCGCGGGCAACCCGGTGATCTCGACGCCGAACTCCGCGCGCCTGGCGACCGCGCTCGACGCGCTCGACTTCATGGTGTCGGTCGACATCTACGTCAACGAGACCACGCGCCACGCCGACGTCATCCTGCCCGCGCCCTCGCCGCTGGAGAAGGCGCACTTCGACCTCGTCTTCCAGGGCTTCAGCGTGCGCAACCACGCGAACTGGTCGCCGCCGGTCCTGCCGCGCCCGGCCGGGATGCCCGACGAGTGGAGGACCGTCCTGCGGCTGGTCGGCGTCGTCACCGGCCAGGGCCCGGACGCCGACGTCGCCGCGATCGACGACTTCGTCGCGCGCGCCGCGATCGGCAAGGAGGTCGCCGACGAGCGCTCGCCGTGGCACGGGCGCGACGTCGAGGACGTCCTGGCGGAGCTGGCGCCGCGCACGGGCACCGAGCGGATGGTCGACCTGCTGCTGCGCACCGGCCCCTACGACCTCACGCTCGCCGACCTCGAAGCGCGGCCGCACGGCGTCGACCTCGGCCCCCTGGCCCCGCGCCTGCCCGAGGTCCTGCGCACGCCGTCGGGCCGCGTCGAGCTGGCGCCGCCCGCGCTGGTCGCCGACGTCGCCCGCCTGCACGACGCGCTGGACGCGGCCGCCGACGCCGACCCCGGGCAGCTCGTGCTCATCGGCCGCCGCCACCTGCGCTCCAACAACTCCTGGATGCACAACCTGCCGCTGCTCGTCCGCGGCCCGGAGCGCTGCACGCTGCACGTCCACCCCGACGACGCCGCCCGGCTGGCGCTGGTCGACGGCGCGCCCGCCGGCGTCCGCTCGCGCGTGGGGCAGCTGACCGCGACCGTCGAGGTCACCGAGGACATCCGTCCCGGCGTCGTCTCGCTGCCCCACGGCTGGGGCCACGACCTCGACGGCGTCGCGATGGGCGTCGCCCGCGCCCACGCCGGCGTCAACTCCAACGTGCTGACCGACGAGACCGCGGTCGAGCCGCTCACCGGCACCGCGATCCTCAACGGGATCCCGGTCACGCTCACGCCCGTCGCCGCGCCCCTCGCCACCGCCGGGTAACCGCACCCGGCGGCGTTCGGCATGCCGCCCGGCAGCGCAGGACTAGGCGGTTCCCTCATTTCGCATCCCCGCGAGGGCCGTCACGGTGGGGGCCAAGATGACCTTCTCCTCCCCCTCACCATCCGCGATCCAGCGCTGGACGCTGGCCGTCGTCTGCGTCGCGACCGCCATGCTCATGCTGGACATCGCCGTGGTCAACACGGCCCTGTCCAAGATCGCGTCCGACCTCGACACGGGCCTCTCGGGCCTGCAGTGGGTGGTCGACGCCTACACGCTGGCGCTCGCCTCGGTCGTGCTCACGGCCGGCTCGCTGGCCGACCGCTTCGGCCGCCGGCGCCTGTTCCTCGTCGGCCTGGCGATCTTCACCGTGGCCTCGCTGCTCTGCGGCCTGGCCGACGACATCGCCGTGCTCAACGCGGTCCGCGCGGTGCAGGGCGTCGGCGCCGCGATCATGTTCGCGGTCTCGCTGGCGCTGCTGGCCAACGCGTTCCCCGACGCCCGCGAGCGCGCGGGCGCCCTGGCCGCCTACGGCGCGACGATCGGCGCCGCGTTCGCCGTCGGCCCGCTGGTCGGCGGCGCGCTGACCTCCGGCCTCAGCTGGCGCTGGATCTTCTTCGTGAACATCCCGCTGGGCCTGCTGTGCCTGTGGATCACGCGCACGTTCGTCGCCGAGTCCAAGGACGCGCACGCCCGCCGCGTCGACCTCGGCGGCCTGCTGACGCTGACCGGCGGCCTGTTCCTGCTGATCCTCGCGCTGCTGCGCGGCAACGAGGACGGCTGGGGCTCGACCGAGATCGTCGCGCTGTTCTCCTGCGCGGCCGTCCTGCTGGTCGCGTTCCTGGCGATCGAGTCCTACGTCAAGGAGCCGATGCTGCCGCTGAACCTCTTCCGCAACGGATCGTTCACCGGTGCGCAGATCGGCGCTTTCGCGATCTCCGCGTCGTGGTTCGCGGTGTTCTTCTACGTCACGCTCTACATGCAGCAGATCCTCGGCCTCAGCGCGATCGAGGCCGGCCTCGTCTACCTGCCGGCGACCGCGATCTCGTTCTTCGTCGCGGGCGCCACGAGCGCGATGCAGGCGAAGGTGTCGAGTCGGATGATGGTCGTGGTCGGCCTGCTCCTGGTCGGCGTCGGGATGGCGCTGCTGACGGTGGCGCGGGTCGACTCGTCGTGGACGGTCGGCCTGCCGGGCTCGATCGTGGCGATGATCGGCACGGGCCTCTTCAACCCCTCCATCTCGCACTTCGCGCTGGGGTCGGTCGAGGAGCGCCAGAGCGGCCTGGCCGCGGGCGTCAACGACACGTTCCGCCAGGCGGGCATCGCGGTCGGCGTCGCGGCGCTCGGCGCGCTGGTCCCGGCGGGCGCGGCGCTGGGCGGCGGGGATCCGCAGTCCTACGTCGACGGCCTGCACCACGCGCTGTGGGTCTGCACGGCGGTCTGCCTCGTCGGCGCCGTGGCCTGCTGGGCCGTGCTGCGCGATCTGCCGCTCGGCGCGCCGGCGGAGGCCGAGCCCACGGGCCCGACGGCCGTCGCCGAGCCGGCCGAGGCCGTCGCCTGAGGCCGTCGCCGGAGACCGCTCGAAAGCGGCACGGCCGAGCCCTGGATCCCCCGATCTACCACGTTCGGGGGATCCAGCGTGCCATGATCGCCGCCGAACCCTGCGCATATGGGGACTTCTGCCGCCGGCCCCTGGGTGCGCAGGCTCGCGCTCTGCGTCGGGCTGACCGCCGGTGCCTACTTGGTGTCGACGGTCCCGCTGGTCCGTGGCCACGCGCGCTACGTGTGGTGGCTGGACGCGACGCTGCCGATGGCGGCGCTGCTGCTGTCGATCGCGCTCGTCGTCGCGCGGGCGGCGCAGGTCCGCGAGGAGCGCCGGTTCTGCGTGGCGCTGGCGAGCGCGATCGCGCTGTGGACCGCCGGCTACGTCGCCTGGCTCGTTCAGATCGGCCCGGGCGGCAGCGCCCCGGTCCCGTCGGTCTCCGACATCGGCTATCTCGGCTTCTACCCGCCCGCCTACCTGGCGCTCGGCCAGCTGCTGCGGGCGCGCGGCGCGCGGATCCACGCGTCGATGTGGCTGGACGGTGTCGTCGCGGGCCTCACGGTCGCGGCGATCGCGGCCGCGGTGTGCTTCGACTGGGTCGCCGACGCGACCGGCGGCAGCGTGCAGACCGTCGCGGTCACGCTCGCCTACCCGGTCGCCGACCTGCTCGTGCTGGCGCTGATCGCCGGCACGCTCGTGCTGCACGGCGGTCGGCCGATGCGGTCGCTGATCGTGTTCGGCGTCGGCCTGGCGGTCTTCGCGATCGGCGACGCGCTGTTCATGTTCCAGACCTCGAGCGGCCGCTACGTGACGGGCTCGACGGTCACCGCGACCTGGCCGGTCGGCTGCGCGATCATGGCCTTCGCGCCGTGGGCGCGGGCGCGACGCTTCGAGATGGAGTGGGCGGGCACGACGGTCGTGCTGCTGCCCGCGCTGTGCACGTTGTGCGGGTTGGCGATCGTCGCGCTGAGCCGCGTCGTCGCGATCCCCACGCCGGCGTTCGTCCTGGCCTGCGTGGCGATCGCCGTCGCGGTCGGCCGGACCGTGCTGACGTTCCGCGAGGTCCGCGAGCTGGGCGAGCGCCGCGCCGAGGCGCGGACCGACGAGCTGACCGGGCTGGCCAACCGCCGCGCGCTGACCTGGCACCTGGAGCGGGTGGTGCGCGGCGGCGAGCGCGCGTCCCTGCTGCTGCTGGACCTCGACCACTTCAAGGAGCTCAACGACACGCTCGGGCACGCCGCCGGCGACGAGCTGCTGCGACGGATCGGGCCGCGGCTGCGCGCGGTCCTGGGCCCGAGCGACGTCCTGGCGCGCCTGGGCGGCGACGAGTTCGGGATCATCGTCGCGGGCACGCCCGGCGAGCCGCGGCGGGCGCTGATGGTCGCGCACGAGCTGTTGAACATGTTGGAGGAGCCGTTCGACCTGCGCGGGATCGCGCTGCGCGTGGACGGCTCGATCGGCGTCGCGCACCACCCCGAGCACGCGACCGACGCGTCGGGCCTGCTGCAGCGCGCCGACATCGCCATGTACCTGGCCAAGGAGCGCCGCAGCGGCGTCGAGGTCTACGACGCGGGCCGGGACCACCACACGCCCGACCAGCTCGCGCTGGCCGGCCAGCTGCGCGGCGCGATCGCCGCGGGCGAGCTGGTGGTCGTGCACCAGCCGAAGGTCGACCTGGCGACCGGCGCGGTGACGTCGACCGAGGCGCTGGTCCGCTGGCGCCACCCGACCGAGGGCCTCCTGGCACCCGCCGCGTTCCTGCCGCTGGCCGAGCAGACCAACGCGATGGGCCCGCTGGCGCTGCAGGTCCTGGAGCTCGCGCTCGCCGACGTCGCCGCGTGGCGGGCGCGGGGCGAGGCCGTCGAGGTGGCCGTGAACCTTGCGACCGCGAACCTGCTGGACGTCGAGCTGCCCGGGATCGTCCGCGCGGCGCTGGAGCGCCACGGCGTGCCCGCGAGCGCGCTGCGCTTCGAGGTCACCGAGACGTCGGTGCTGGCCGACGCCGAGCGGTGCGTGTCCGTGCTGGAGGGCCTGCGCGACCTGGGCGTCGGGCTGTCGCTGGACGACTTCGGGACCGGCCACGCGTCGCTGTCGCGCCTGGCGACGCTGCCGGTCGACGAGCTGAAGATCGACCGCTCGTTCGTGTCCGACGTGGCGGTCAACGCCGCCCACCGGGCGATCGCGCGCACGATCGTGGACCTCGGACGCTCGCTGGGGCTGCGCGTCGTGGCCGAGGGGATCGAGGACGCGGAGTGCCTGGCGGTCGTCCGCGCGCTCGGGTGCGACGTGGCGCAGGGCTTCGGCCTCGGGCGGCCGATGCCCGCCGCCGAGGTCGTCTTCGGGCGCGCGGCCGGGGATCCGGGTCGCTCTATGACTGCATAGCAGTCATCAGGCGACCCGGATGCCTGAGGACCACGCGCCCTCGAGGTGCGGCAGGCCCTTCTTGGCGTCGTGCAGCGCGAAGGCGCGGCCGCCGTCGGCGGCCCGGGTCGAGAAGCCGACGGTCGCCGGCAGCAGCACGGGCAGCTTGAAGCGCACGTCGACGACGAAGGCCTCCGGCAGCTCGGACTCCAGCGCCGCCAGGGCGCGCGCCTTCAGCCACATCCCGTGCGCGATCGCGCACGGCATCCCGAAGACCTTGGCCGACAGGTTGTGCAGGTGGATCGGGTTGCGGTCGCCGGACACCGCGCCGTAGCGGCGGCCGATGTCGGCCGGGACCTTCCAGATCGCCTCGGCGGCGGGCGGCTCCGGACGGTCCTCCTTCGCGCCCCCGCCCCCGGTCCCGCCGCCGCGGCGCAGGTACGTCGACCGGCCCTCCCACACGCGCTCGCCGTCGACCGTGGCCAAGGACACCATGTCGAACTGCTTGCCGCGCGGGTGGTCGCGGAGGTCCTCGGCGTGGACGCGGAAGGACACCGCCTCCCCCACCGCCACCGGACGGACGACCTCGATTCGGTTCTCCACGTGCACCAGCCCGAGCACGCCGAACGGGAACGACGAGTCGGTCATCAGCCGCATCTGCAGCGGGAAGGCCAGGACGTGCAGGTACGTCGGCGGCACCGCGTCGCGCAGCGAGAACCCGCAGACGCGCGCGTAGTCGGCGACGTGGCCGCCGTCCAGCGCCACGTCCTGGAGCGCGAAGGCCAGGTCGGGCAACCCCTTCGCCTGGCCCGGCCCGATCAGGGGTACACCGCGCAGCAGCGGCAGCGCGTAGGTCCCCGCGACCGCGCGCGGGTAGAGCGAGGCCGCGCCGGGCGGGCCGTCGAGCGTGCGGGTCGTGGCGTCGCCGCTCATGCGCCGATCAGCGACTGGCCGCAGACCCGGACGACGTTGCCGTTCACCCCGCCGCTGGCCGGCGACGCGAACCAGGCGATCGTCTCGGCGACGTCGATCGGCAGGCCGCCCTGCGTCAGCGAGTTCATGCGCCGCCCGCCCTCGCGGACGAACAGCGGCATCGCGGCGGTCATCTGCGTCTCGATGAACCCGGGCGCGACCGCGTTGATCGTCGCGCCGCGCTGCGCCAGCTCGGGCGCGAGCGTCTCGACGATCCCGATCACGCCGGCCTTCGACGCGCCGTAGTTCGTCTGGCCGCGGTTGCCCGCGATGCCGCCGATCGACGACACCGTGATGACGCGGCCGCCGTCGCCGATCAGGTTGGCCAACAACAACGCGTCGTTGAGCCGCTCCTGGGCCGACAGGTTGACCTCGAGCACCGCGTCCCAGCGCTCGGGCTTCATCCGCGCCAGCGTGCGGTCGCGCGTGATGCCCGCGTTGTGGACGACGACGTCGACGCCGCCGTGGCGCTCCTGCAGGTGCGCGGCCAGCGCGGCGGGCGCGTCGTCGGCGGTGATGTCGAGCGTCAGCGCCGTGCCGCCGATCGCGTTGGCGACCTTCGCCAGGTCCTCGCCCTGCTGGGGGATGTCGATGACGACAACATGGGCGCCGTCGCGCGCGAGCGTCCGGGCGATCGCCTCGCCGATGCCGCGCGACGCGCCGGTGACCGCGGCGACGCGGCCGGCCTGCGGCGCGTCCCAGTCCTTCGGCGCGTCCGCGCCGCCCTCGTCGACGCGGACGACCTGGCCCGACACGTAGGCCGACTTGGAGGACAAGAGGAAGCGCAGCGTGGACTCCAGCGCGTCCTGCGCGCCGGGCGCGACGTAGACGAGGTTGCCGGTCGCGCCGTGGCGCAGCTCCTTGGCCGCGCTGCGCACGAAGCCCTCCAGCGCGCGCTGGGCGACGTGGTGGCGGCGGTCGGCGGCCTGCTCGGGCGGCGTGCCGAGCACGATCAGGCGGCCGGAGGCGGCGATCCGGTCGATCGCCGGCGAGAAGAACTCGCGCAGCGCGGCGAGGTCCTCGGAGGCGGTGATCCCGGAGGCGTCGAAGACGACCGCGCCGAGCTTGGCGCCCGCGCCCTCGGCGGGCGCCTCGGCGACGGTCCGCGCGCCGGCGTCCTTCAGGACGCGCTCGACGACCGGGAGCAGGCGGTGCTCGGGCGCGCCGCCGATGAGCGCGGGGCCGACGAGCAGCGGTTGCCCCGGCTCGTAGCGGCGCAGCGGCGTCGACTCCGGGAGGCCCAGGCGGCTCGACAGGAAGCGGCCGGGCGGCGTGGACGTGAGGCGTTGGTAGCGATCAGCGGTCGGCGACACGGTTCGATGTTACATTCTTCGATGTCACATGCCTGCCAAGACCAAGAACTCCACCCCCCGCCGCGCCGCGATCCTCGGCGGCAACCGGATCCCGTTCGCGCGCTCGAACGGCCCCTACGCGCAGGCGTCCAACCAGGACATGCTCACCAGCGCGCTCGACGGCCTGATCGCCCGCTTCGGGCTCGCCGGCGAGACCGTCGACGAGGTCGTCGCCGGCGCCGTGCTCAAGCACGCGCGCGACTTCAACCTCGTGCGCGAGTGCGTCATGGGCTCCGCGCTGGACGACGCCACCCCCGCCTTCGACGTCCAGCAGGCCTGCGACACCGGCATCCAGGCGGCCGTGTTGGCCTCCAACAAGATCAAGCTCGGCCAGGCCGACGTGGCGATCGCGGGCGGCGTCGACACGACCTCCGACGCCCCGCTCGGCGTCAACGACGACCTCCGTCGCCTGCTGGTGAAGGTCAACGCCTCCAAGTCGACGGGCGACAAGGTCAAGCTGCTGGCGCACGTGCGCCCGTCGCACCTGGCGCCCGACGTCCCGCGCAACGCCGAGCCGCGCACCGGCCTGTCGATGGGCGAGCACGCCGCGATCACGGCGCGCGCGTGGAACATCTCGCGCGAGGCCCAGGACGAGCTGGCGGCGACCTCGCACCAGCGCCTGGCCGCCGCCTACGACCGCGGGTTCTTCGACGACCTGGTCACGCCCTACCTCGGCCTGTCGCGCGACCAGAACCTGCGCCCGGACTCGACGGTCGAGAAGCTCGCCAAGCTCAAGCCGGTCTTCGGCGTGCGCGACGAGCATCCGACGATGACCGCGGCCAACTCGACGCCGCTGTCGGACGGCGCGTCGGCCGTGCTGCTGTCCACCGACGAGTGGGCCGAGCAGCGCCACTTCCCGGTGCTCGCGCACCTGACGCACTCGCAGACGAGCGCCGTCCCCTACATCCACGGCGACGAGGGCCTGCTGATGGCCCCGGTCTACGCGGTGCCGAAGATGCTCGAGCGCGCCGGGCTGACGTTCGCGGACTTCGACTTCTTCGAGATCCACGAGGCGTTCGCGTCGCAGGTGCTGGCGACGCTGGCCGCCTGGGAGGACGCGGAGTTCTGCCGGGAGCACCTCGGGCTGAAGGGCCCGCTGGGCTCGATCGACCGCGCCAAGCTGAACGTCAACGGCTCGTCGCTGGCCGCCGGCCACCCGTTCGCCGCGACCGGCGGGCGCATCCTGGCCACCGCCGCGAAGCTGCTGGCCGAGAAGGGCTCGGGCCGCGCGCTGATCTCGGTCTGCGCCGCCGGCGGCCAGGGCGTCGTGGCGATCGTCGAGCGCGACTAGCGCGAGTAGCCCTCCGCGGGCCGCGGACGCAGCGCGGGTCGCTCGCCGGTGCGCTGGCGGTGCGGCTCGCGTCGGGTCCGGGGCCGCGCGGTCGTCCGCCGCGCCCAGCGGATCGCCGGCCGCTCGACGCACAGCCACGAGAGCGTGGCCAGCGGGATCGTGATGGCCATCACCTTGAGCAGCTCCTGGCCGAGGGAGTCCTCGGGCCAGCGCTCGGTCATGCGCAGGAAGACGATGACCGGGAAGTGGATCAGGTAGACGCCGTAGGAGATCGCGCCCAGCCACTTCGCGGGCCCGCGCGACAGCAGCCGCGCGCGCCACGGCCCGGCGACGAGGACGGCGAGGACGATCGCCAGGCCGGCGATGCCGGGCGCGTCGCCCACCCACGACCGCACCTCCTTCGTGCTCTGGCCGGTCGCGTGCCACCACGAGTTCGCGACGACCAGCGCGAGGCCGAGGAGCACCAGGCCGCCGGCGGCCCGGCGGTCGAGCATCCCCCGGCCGTGCAGGAGCACCGCGGCCGTCATGCCCGCGCCGAACTCCACGAGGTGCGGCAGCAGCGACGTCGACAGCGTCTCGGGCCAGCGATGGGTGTAGGCGAGGATCGTGGCGAGCACGCCGCCCGCGACGACCAGCAGCGTGAGCGCCGCCAACGCGGCGCGGCGGCCGCTCCGGAGGCCGCCGACGGCCTTGAGCGCCAGGAGGCCGAAGACCGGCAGCGTCGCGTAGAACGACACCTCGATCGCCAGCGTCCACATCGGCGGGTCGAGGTGCTTGATCGTCTCCAGGAAGTGGTTCTCGGCGAAGACGAGGAAGACCGGCAGCTGCGCGGGATCGACCTGCATCGGATGGTCGAGGTGCTTGAGCAGCAGGAAGCTCGCGCCCAGGGCCAGCCAGTAGCCGGGCAGGATCCGGGCCGCGCGGCGGATCATGTAGCGCTTGAGGTTGGGGCCCTTCCCGGCGCCGTCGAGGATCGCCGCGGCGAACGGCCGGAAGATCAAGAACCCCGACAACACGAAGAACAGCTGCACGCCGAGCCGCAGCTCGCCGAGCGAGAAGTCGAGGAAGCCCTTCGGCGGCTTGCCGTCGTCGCCGTAGCTGAACATCCACACGTGCAGGACGAGCACGCCGAGCGCGGCGAGGCCGCGCAGGCCGTCGAGCGCGTCGAGGCGGCCGCCGCCGCTCGCGGGCTTCGCCTCCGCGGACGGACGGCTCGCGCGGGGCGCGGCGGCAGTGGCGGGCTCGGCCGTGGGCATGGGCGGACGGTCGGTCACGGGGCTGAGGGGCGGGCGAGAACGCTCTGGGCAGACGCCGAGCGTCGTCAGGCTCTTGCGCCGCTGTCCGTTGCCGTACCCAGCGGCGCGCTCACTACACGTTAGGAGCTTGCCTCAAGACCGCCTCAAGCGCGGTGAAGATCCCGATCAATGGAAGGTCCAGGTGACCGCCGCGGTGTCCTGGACGCCGTCGCCGGCCGTCGCGGTGACGACGACGCCCGCGGTGACGACCGCAGCGCCCGCGCGCAGGCGGGAGCGGAGCTTCGCGGCGGTGGCGGCCGGGATCTTGATGACGAAGGTCCGGCCGACCCGGGTCGCGGTCGCGTTGTAGGTCTTCGCGCCGCCGTGGCCGTACACGCCGACCGTCGCCTCGCTGACCGACGTGGTGCACGTGCGCTGACAGCTGGCGCGGATCGACCCCAGGCGCGCGGCGGGGCGCGCCACCCGCCGGAGCGTGCGCAGCTTCAGCCCGACCGGCCGCGGCGGACGGCCGGCGACCGCGGTCGGCGCGCTGACGCTGCCGCAGCCGGTGGTCGTGTCGGCGACGTTCGCGAAGCGCACGATCCGGTCGTTGCCGCTGTCGGCGACGACGAGGCCGCCGGCGCAGTCGAGGTCGAGGCCGCGCGGCTCGGCGAGCTGCCCGTCGCCGGTGCCGGGCGCGCCGAGCGTCTGCGCGATCGTCCCGTCGGGCGCGAAGCGCAGGAGGCGGTCGTTGGCGGCGTCGGAGGCCCAGGCGCCGCCGTCCGGCGTGGCGACGAGGCCGGACGGGCGCGACGGCAGGCCGCCCGCCGGACGCGGGACCGCCCAGGTGCCGACGCGGTGGCCGGTCAGGTCGTAGCGCAGGATCGTGCCGTCGGCGGGCTCGTCCTGGTGGGGCGAGGTGCCCTCGGCGACCGCGATCGTGCCGTCGGCCAGCGCGGCGATCGCGTTCGCGGAGCGGCCGAACGGCAGCTTGACGCCGAGCCAGGTCGGCGTCCGGCCCTGCTCGATCCGCGCGAAGCGGCCGTCGGCCCGCGCCGCCCACTGGGCGCCGTCGGGCGCGACGTCGATCGTCGCGGCGCCGGGGCCGCTGCCGGGGTCGTTGCGCAGCAGCCGCCGGACCGCGCCGGCGGCGTACTCGCGGACCTCTCCCCCGTCGGCGACCCGCACCGCGTGGTCGCCGGCGAAGTCAATGCCATTGGGTGAGCTGACGACCGCGGTCGACTCCTGGAAGGACCGGCTCTGCGCCCAGCCGCCGTAGTAGGCGCCGCCGAGCGAGAACCACGAGATGCGGCCGTTGCCGTCGGCGACCGCGACCTCGCCGAGCGCGTTGACGGCGACGTCGGCGGGCGCCGTGACGTGCGGCGGCTTGCGGCCGTCGAGGCCGATCGCGCGGACGAAGCGGCCGGTGGCGGTGAACTGCTGGACGCGGTCGTTGCCGGCGTCGGCGACGACCAGGCCGCCGCCGTGCAGCACCGCGACGGCGCGCGGGAAGACGAACCGCCCGTGGCCGCTGCCCTGGGTCCCCCACGCGCGGACGCGCTTCAGGCGACGGTCGAGCTGGACGATCCGGTGCAGGTTGTTGTCGGCGACGTACGCACCGCCGCGCGCGTCGAGGGCGACGTCGTAGGGGAAGCGCAGCTCGACGCCCGCGCTGTCGCGGACGAGGCGGCCGGTGGTGGTGTCCAGCTCGGCGATCCGGTGGTGGCCGTCGTCGGCGACGAGCAGCCGCGTGCCCTTGACCGCGAGGCCCTGCGGCGTGTCGAGCTTGCCCTTGCCGAAGATCTTGGGGTTCTTGCCGTCGAGCGTGAAGCGCTGCACGCGGTCGTTGCCCGTGTCGGCGACGTAGACGAAGCCGCCGGCGACCGCGATCCCGCCGCTGGCCGACGACGCCGCGTAGGCCCCGGAGCCGGTGCGCATCCGGCCGGGCCCGCTGCCGTTGCCGCCGAAGCAGCGCAGCGACGCGCCGTCGGGGCCGAAGACCTGCACGAGCTGCTGGTCGGAGTCCAACACGTAGGTGTTGCCCTGGGTGTCGGCGGCGAGGCCGCCGACCGCGCCGAGCCGCCCGCAGCCCTGGCCGCGCAGGCCGAAGGCGCCGACCAGCCGGCCGTCGCGGAACCGCTGGACGCGGCCCGAGAAGTGGTCGCCGACGAGCAGATCGCCGTCGGGCGCGACCGCCACGGCCTCGGGCAGCCGCAGGACGCCGGGCGCGTCGCCGAAGCTCGTGGTTGCCGTCGAGGCCTGCCCGGCGTCCGCCGCCACGGCGCTGCCGGCCAGCGCGACGACGGTGCCCAAGAGCGCGATTCGCCCGATCATGGCGCGGCACGCTAGTGGTGACGGACGCCGTGCACATCAGGGAGATCCCTGATCGCGAGCGCTGCGCGGCGCGGCCGGATCAGGCCGCGCTCAGCGCGTCGCGCCCGTCCAGGTCGTCGGCGTCGCCATCGTCCTCGCCCGCCCGCGACGCCTTCCGGGGCGCGTCCTGCACCGCCTCGCCGACGACGACCACGTCGTGCTCGACCGCGCGGCGCATCGCCAGCAGCGCCTCGTGGTCGGCCGCGACGCCCTCGACGGTGAACACGCACTCGTCGGTGCCCAGGCGCCAGTCGATCTCCGAGCCGGGGCCGAAGTTGAGGACGACCTGGCTCACGCCGGGTCGCGCGCGCAGCTCGTCGAGGCCGTCGATCGAGACGACCCGGCGGTGCTCCCGCGGAAGCTGGCGGAAGAACAGGTAGCCGACGCCGGTCGTCGGCGGCAGCGGCGCGACGTCCTCCTGGACGTCGAGCGCGCCGCGCAGCGCCATCGGCAGCAGCTCGACCCCGGCGACGTCGCGCAGCATCTCGGGGACGCCGCCGCCGATGCGGCCGTTGACCTCGATCACGCGCGGGCCGTCCGGCGTCATCTTGACCTCGGTGTGCAGGCACCCGCGCTCGACGCCCAGCGCCTGCAGCGCGGCGGTCGCCAGGTCGAGCGCGGCCCGGCGCTCGTCGGCGGGCATCGCGGCCGGGATGAACATGCCGGTCTCGCGCAGCGGCGCGGCCGGCGGGAAGCGCCCGGTGACCGCGAGGTGGCGCGGGCGGCCGGCGACGACGACGCTCTCGACCGAGACGTAGTCGGCGACGTCGTCGCCCTCGGTCGCCGCGCCCGGGCGGTCGCCCAGGTACTCCTCCAGCTGCAGCGCGTCGCGGTCGGCGGGCGCGTGGCGGGCGACGTCGTCCAGCGCGGCGACCAGCTCCGCGCGCGAGCGGACCAGCACGGTGTTGCGGCTGCAGTCCGACCGGCGCGGCTTCATGACGGCGGGGAAGGTCGCGGCGCCGAGCAGCGCGCTGAGGCTCTCGCGGTCCCGCCGCGGCGGGACGGGCAGCACGGCGGGCATCGGGACGCCGCCGGCGGCCAGCGCGGCGCGCTGGGCACGCTTGTCGCTGAGGGCCGCCGCGGTCTCGGGCGAGAAGCCCGGCAGCCCCAGGCGCTGGGCGACCTCGGCGGTCCAGCTCAGCAGCTGGTCGTGCAGCGCGAGGATGCCGTCGGGCCGGGCCTCGGCGATCCGGGCGGCCGCCGCGTCGTGGCCGAGGCCGGTGACGTCGACGACGTCGCCCAGGCGCCGCAGCAGCGGCACCATCGACGACGTCTCGCCGAGGTCGTGGTCGACGATCCACACGAGGTCGCAGACGCCGTCGGCGGCCGCCTTGACGTCCATGGTCGCGAACGATCTCGGGTGGTACGCGAACGCGAGCCTCTTCACGCGGAACTCCCCCTGTCGCTTTCGTGCCGGTTCCTCGGAGAACATGCCCATTCCTTGAGCCGTTGGTCAGGCACCGGACAGTACTCACGAGACGAGCCGCACCGCCAGCCCGATGTCAGCCGACGCGGGATCGCGCGCGCCGCCGAGCAGGCCGAGGATCGCGCTGACGTAGGCGACGGTCTCGGGGATCGACGGGATGCAGCCGCACGCGGCGACCGGCCGCGGCCCCGCGTTGTAGGCGGCCAGCGCGAGCGGGACCGAGCCGAACCGCGCGAGCAGGTCGTGCATCAGGTGCGCCTGGGCCATGATCGCGGCCTCGCCGTCGAACGGATCGGTCAGGTTGTAGTCCTTGGCCGTGTCCGGCATGAGCTGCGCGATCCCCCGCGCGCCCGCCGACGAGATCGCATAGGGGTTGAAACGCGACTCCTGGAAGAGCTGCGCGGCGAGCAGCGCGGCGCCGACGTTCCAGCGCTGCGCGGCGCGCGAGATCGCGGGCGCCCAGCGCTCGGGGACGAACGACGGGACGCCGGAGCGCCCGTCGCCAGGGCCGTAGCCGACGCTGCGCGAGCCCGCGGCGCGCGTGTAGCCGTAGTGCCACGGCTCCCAGTCGTAGCGCTGGACGAAGCCGAACCGGCGCGCGTTGGCCGCCAGCCACGCGTAGGCCGACGCCGGGCCCAGGTCCAGCTCGGTGCCGAGCCGGTGCAGCGACGTCCCCGGCCGCGCGACCCACCTCGGATCCGGATGGGCGGCGAAGAGCGCCGCCTGCTCGGCGTCGCCGCGGTAGGCGCTGGTGATGACCAGCGCGACGCCGTCGCGCCGGGCGGCCGCCGCGAGGCGGTCGAAGGCCGACGCGACGTCCGGGCGCATGCGCTTGCCCTGCCGCTCGGCGAACGGTCCGGAGTACGCGCCCGACAGGCTCGCGCCCGCCGTCGGCGTGATGACCGGGGCGATCTCGGCGACCGCCCGCGCGGGCGCGGCGAGACGGCGTCCGGCGACCGTCATCGGGTCGGAGATCGCGATCGCGATGCGCGTCGGCGCGAGCGCCGAGGCGTCGGGGAACGCGACGGCGACCCGGCGGACGCCGTTGCGCCGCGCGGTCGCGATCGCCGCCTCCCGCGCCAGCGCGAGGTACCGCGCCTTCTCGAGGTGGCGCGGGTTCGGCACGCCGTGGTCCAGCTCGGCCGGCTCGAAGACCCGCGGCCGCGCGGCGCGCATGGCCTCCGCGCCCGCCAGCGCGATGACGTCCGCGATGCCCCGACGCTCCTGGTGGGCGCCGATCCCGGCGGCCAGCGCCGCCAGCAGCGCGCCGCCGAGGACGAGCGCCAGCACGAGCGCGAGCAGCAGGACGAGCGCCTGGCCGTCCTCGTCGCGCGGCGCTCGCGCCTCACGCATCGTCGCCTCCGCCCAGCGCCGCGGCGGCCGCCGCGCGCAGCCGCGGCGAGACCGACCGTCCGGTGATCGCCACGAGCCGCGCGAGCGCCGTGTCGGGCAGGTCGAGCCGCGCGACGCCCCGCCCCAGCCGGGCGGCGGCGGTCGCCGCCAGCTCGGAGAGCCCGGACGGCGCGTCCGGCGCGGGGACGACCACCAGGCGATCCAGCGCCGCGAGGACCGCGTCCAGCGCCGGCGGCCGCGGCCCGGCGACGAGCACGACGAGCGGCAGGTCGTCGATCGCGGCGTGCGTGCGCTCGATCGCCGCGCGGGCCGCGGCCGGCTCCGGCGGCAGCGCGACCGTCACCACCCGTCCGCGCGCGCTCGCGGGCAGCCCGCGCCGGTCCAGGCGCTCGGCCAGGCGGCGCGCGCCCCGGGTCGCGAGCGCGAGCGCCGCGCGGGGCGCCTCGGGGCACGCGCCGTCCCATCGGCAGACGACCGCGCACCGCGCGCGCCGACCGCGCGCGACGGCGACCGCCAACGCCACCGCGGCGACCTCGCCCTCCCGCGCCGGGCCGAGCACGCCGACGGTCGCCGGAACGGCGCGCTCGGCCACGCGCCGGACCGGCGCCGCCGCGTCCGGCGCGAGGAACAGCTCCCGCAGTCGGCCCGCCACGTGGGCGCTCACGCCGCGCCCGCCGCGACGACGTGGCGGGTCGGGGTGCCCGGAGCACGCGCCTCCGGCACGGGCCCCGCGTCGGCCTCCGCCGTCGCCCACAGCAGCCGCGCGGTCCCCGGCAGGAACGCGCGCGGCGCGACGCGCACGCGCACGTGGCGGCCGTCGACGGTCACCGCCATCCGCGAGCGCGACCACGACGGCGCCGCGGCGCGGGCGGCGTCCGCCGGGTCGCCGGTGCGCTGGAGCACGGCGGCCGCCGCGGCCTCCGCCGCGCCGGACGCGGCGGAGCGCGCCGCGCCCGTGGCCAGCAGCTGCGCCAGGCTCAGCAGGACGAGCAGGATCAGCGGCAGCATCCCGAGCAGCTCGATCGACGACTGGCCGTCGCACGCGCCGAACCGGGCGCGAGCGCGCCGGATCATCGCTGCGGCTCCATGTGGGCCCGGCCGACCGCCGACCCCAGCCGCGCGCCCCCGAGCAGGCTCGGGATCGCCAGCCGCACGGTCACCGTGGCGTCGCGCGAGGACGACACCGACACCCCGGACCGCGACGGACGCAACGCGCCCGGCACCGCCGCCCGGGCCGCCGCCACCGGGTCCTGCCCCAGCGCCGCCGCCCGCGCGCCCTCGCGCGCGGCGACCGACGCCAACCACCAGCTCGTCCCCGCCAGGAGGGCCTGGAAGGCGAGGGCGGCGATCAGCCCGAAGACCGGGAGGACCGCCAGCAGCTCGACGGAGGCCTGGCCGCCGTCGTCGTCGTCGGAGTCGAACTCGCGGGCGCGCGTGAGGATCCACATGGGCGGGACGCTCCCGCCCGAGGGGTCACGGCGCTACGCGGGTCTGCGGCGAAGCTCAGTAGCCGTAGGAGCGGTGGTGCCGCCACACGGCGTAGGCGCCCGCCACCGCCCCGGCGAACAGCAGCACGAGCACGACGCTGCCGATCGCGGTCTGGGTCAGCTTGGACCGTCCCGCGAAGGCCACGACCACCGCGCCCAGCGACGCGTAGGCGATCGCCCGATGCTGGTCGCCCAGCGAGAAGACCGCCACGCGGTTCTCGCGGTAGAAGCGGATCCCCAGCAGGACGAACGCGGTCATGATCCCGATCGACAGCAGCGCCAGCACGAGGCCCGCGGCATCCCCGCCGCCCGGCAGGAAGGCGACCACCGCCGCGACCGCGACGAGGATCAGCACGTTGCGCGCCGTCTTGCTCACGACCCGCAGGATACGCCGCTCGGGCGGGCGCTAGGAGGTCAGCGCCCGCAGCTCGGCCTCGACGTCGTCGGCGCCGAGCGCCAGCGTCGCCGGGGCCGGACCGTCGGCCGGCTCGGCATGGGCGGCCGCGACCTCGCGCGACTCCGCCATCGAGCCCTCGACCGCCTCCGCCGCGAAGCGGTAGCCGACGCCGAAGTGCGTGTGGATGTAGCGCCACTCCGGCGACGCCTTCTCCAGCTTCTGGCGCAGCTTGCGGACGAACACGTCGACCGAGCGATCCCCGCGCGCCATCGCGTAGCCCCACACGCGCTGGTAGATCTCCTCGCGCTCCAGGACGCGGCCCTCGGACCCGGCCAGCAGCTCGATCAGCTCGAACTCGCGTCGCGTGAGGTCGACCGAGCGCCCGTCCACGAACGCCTGGAAGCGGTCGGAGCGGATCTCCAGCTCGCCCGCGGCGACCGGCCCGCGCTCGGCCCGCGCGTCGGCGCGGCGACGACGCCGCACGACCGCCTCGACCCGCGCGATCAGCTCCTCCGGATGGCAGGGCTTCGACAGCCAGTCGTCGGCCCCGAGCCGCAGGCCGCGGACGCGCTGGGCGACCGTCGACTGCCCGGTGCACACGACGACCCCCAGGCCCGGCAACTCCGAGCAGAGCCGGTGCAGGTACTCCCACCCGCTCGGCCCGAGGACGGCCAGGTCCACCACCAGCGCGCTCAAGCGCATCGCGACGATGGTCTCGACCGGGACCGCGGACGCGAGCGTCCGATGCTCCCAGCCGAGGCGCTCGAGCCGCTTGTCCAACACCTGCAGGAAGCCCGAGTCGGTGTCGATGACGGCGAGCCGCAGGGGCTGCGCCGACGTGCCTCGTTCCGTCGTCATCTCGCCCGGCAGTCTAGACGCACGCCTCGACAACTGGCCCAGAAATCCAGTCGTCGGTCACAACAAAATCACAACTGATCTCGCGGTCGTGACGGGCGTCACAAGTTCGCCCGCGGCTGCGACGAGTCCGAGAACTCGCGGAACAGCCCCGTGACCACGAACGCCGTCTGCTCGCCGATGTCCACGGCGTTGTCGCCCACGCGCTCCAGCGCCCGGGCGACCATCACCATGTGCATGCCCCACTCGCGCGTGTCGGGATCGGTCCCGATGTCGATCGCGAGCTGGAAGATCTCGCGGTTGAGCAGGTTGATCTCGCGGTCCTGCCGGACGAGGTCCTCGGCCAGCTCGACGTCGCGCTGCGCGAACGCCCTCTTGGCCTGCCCGGCCTCGCTGCGCGCCGCGCGCCCCATGCGGAGGATCCGCTCCAGGACCTCCTCGCGGACCGGCGGCTCGTGGCCGGTGAGCGGGATCGTCTTGGCGATGTTCACGCACTGGTCGCCCATGCGCTCGACGTGCTTGATGACGTGCAGCAGCGCGGCGATCAGCCGCAGGTCCCCCGCGACGGGCGACTGGCGCGCGAGCAGCGACAGGATCCCCTGGTGGACCTCCAGGTAGCGGCCGTCGATGCGGTCGTCGTCGGCTACGACCATCGCAGCCAGCTCGACGTCCTGGTAGCTGACGGACTCCAGCGCCCGGTCGAGCTGCCCGATCACGAGATCGAGGCCGCCGAGGACCTGGCGCTCCAGCTCCTTGAGGTCCTCGCGGAATTGGTGGCGCGTCTCCTGCATCGCAGATCAGGTCCTTTCAGCCGAACTTGCCGGTGACGTAGCGCTCGGTGCGCTCGTCGGACGGATTGGTGAAGAGCTTGGTCGTCTCCGCGTGCTCCACGACCTCGCCGTCGAGCATGAACACGGTTGACTTGGCCACGCGCGCCGCCTGCTGCATGTTGTGGGTGACGATGACGATCGTGTACCGCGCCTTCAGCGTGTGGATGAGGTCCTCGATCGAGGCGGTCGCGATGGGGTCGAGTGCCGAGGCGGGCTCGTCCAGCAGGATGACGTCGGGCTCGATCGCGATCGTCCGCGCGA
>NZ_DASRZV010000022.1:0-127862 GCF_035685985.1 Baekduia sp. | reverse complement strand
TGATCGGCACCGACGTCGACGGCAGCCACTACAACGTCATCGTCAAGTGGGTGAGCTACTTCAACGCCGGCGACGCGCTGCACTACTACCCGCGCGGCTCCTACGGCTACCCACAGAGCAACGGCTGCGTCGAGATGGACTACTCCGACGCCGAGAACGTGTATCAGTACACGCCCGTCGGCACGATCGTCCAGGTCAACCCCTGACCCACGTCGCAGGGGTGGTGACCCCGGCGGCGAATTGTGACGGCGTCGATGCAAGGCTCCGGCGAACCGACGATCACCGCGCCCTGGCGCGACGCGCTCGAGGCGTTCGCGCGCGACCTCCGTCGGCGCGCGGTCGCCCCGCGCACCGGGCGCGCCTACGCGATCGACTGCGGCCAGTTCGCCGCCTGGGCGACGGCCCGCGGGCGCGGCCCCGCCGAGGTCGACGTCCGCGACCTGCGTCGCTACGTGGCCTCGCTGAGCGAGTCCGGTCAGGCCCCGACGACCGTCGCGCGCAAGCTCGCCTCGCTGCGGGGGATGTTCGCCTCCCAGATGGCGCTCGGGGAGCGTGCCGAGAACCCGGCCGAGCTCTTGAGCGCCCCCAAGCGCGCCCAGCGCCTGCCGCGCGTGCTCAAGCCCGCCGAGGTCGCGACGCTGCTCGACCGCATCCCGGCGACCAACCCGCTCGAGCTGCGCGACCGGGCGCTGTTCGAGCTCGCCTACGCCGCCGGGCTGCGCGCCGAGGAGCTGGTGACGCTCGACACCGCTTCGCTGGACTTCGACGCCGAGGCCGTGCGCGTGGAGGGCAAGGGCGGCAAGACCCGGATGGTGCCGGTCGGCGAGCACGCGGCCCGCGCGCTGGAGCGATGGCTGCAGGCGGGCCGTCCCGCGCTCGCCGGAGCGGCCGCGGGACCGGACCACGGCGCCCTGTTTCTGTCCAAGTCGGGGCGGCGGCTGTCGACCTCCGACGTGCGCCGGCGGCTGCGCACGTGGTCGCGGCTGGCGGCGCGCCATGCGCCGGCGCTCGCGGCGGCCCATCCGCACGCCCTGCGCCACTCCTTCGCCACCCATCTGCTCGACGGGGGCGCAGATCTGCGCGCGATTCAGGAGCTGCTCGGGCACGCCAGCATCTCGACTACTCAGGTTTACACTCGGGTAGAGTCAGAACGGCTCCGCCACGCCTACGTGGCATCGCATCCACGGGCCTAGCACCGTCATTGGGGTAGGGATGGAGACCAACGTCAAAGCGATCGAGCTGCAGGATCTCTGGAAGCGCTACAAGGCGACGAGCGACGAGCGCGCTCGCGAACGGCTCGTGGTCGCCTACTCGCCGCTGGTCAAGTACGTCGCCGGCCGGATGAGCTCGGGGCTGCCCGCCCACGTCGAGGAGGCCGACCTCATCTCCTACGGCCTCGGCGGCCTCATCTCCGCGATCGAGCGCTTCGACCTCAGCCGCGAGATCAAGTTCGAGACCTACGCCATCACCCGCATCCGCGGCGCGATCATCGACGAGCTGCGCACGCTCGACTGGGTGCCGCGCTCGGTGCGCGCCCGCGCCCGCCAGTTCGAGCGCGCCAACATGAAGCTCGAGGCGCGCCTGCAGCGCGCGCCCACCGACGAGGAGATGGCGAGCGAGCTGGAGATCTCCGTGCAGGACTTCCAGGAGCAGCTCGTCCAGATCTCCAACTCGACGATCGTCGCGCTCGACGAGATGTGGAACGTGTCGGACTCCTCCGGCGATCAGGTGTCGCTGCTCGACACGCTCGCCGACACCGGCGCGCCCGACCCGCAGGTGCTCGTCGACGAGTCCGAGCTGCGCGACCGGATCGCCGACGCGATCGCCGCCCTGCCCGAGCGCGAGAAGCTCGTCGTCGCCCTCTACTACTACGAGAACCTCACCCTTCGCGAGATCGGCGAGGTGCTCGGCGTCACCGAGTCACGCGTCTCCCAGCTGCACACCAAGGCGGTGCTGCGGCTGCGCTCCAAGCTCGCCGGCGAGCTCGACTAGCAGGACGGCCGGCTCGCATGCGAGCCGGCCCCGCGGGCGCATGCGCCCGCGGGCGATCGGCGCATGCGCCGATCGCTACAGGAGTAGGGTTCGCTGCCCGTAGGCGAGAGAGAGGAGATTGCCATGCACAAGGCTGCGGATCGCATCCGCAACGTGGCCCTCGTCGGCCACCGCGGCGCAGGCAAGACGTCGTTGCACGAGGCGCCGCTGTTCCAGGCCGGGGTGCTCAACCGGCTCGGGTCGGTGACCGACGGGACGACCGTCTCGGACGCCGACCCCGACGAGAAGGCGCGGCAGATGTCGATCTCGCTGGCGCTGAGCTCCTTCGAGTGGCAGGAGCGCAAGGTCAATCTGCTCGACACCCCCGGCGACGCGAGCTTCATCGCCGATGCGCTGGGTGCGCTGCGCGTGTGCGAGTCGGCGGTGTTCGTGATCAACGCGGTGATGGGCGTCGAGGTGCACGCCAACCGCCTGTGGCAGCGCGCCGCCGAGCTGGACCTCGCCCGCCTGGTGTTCGTCAACATGCTCGATCGGGAGCGCGCCGACTTCTTCCGGACGCTCGACTCGCTGAAGTCGGCGTTCGGTCAGCACGTGGTCGCGACCGAGATCCCGATCGGCTCCGAGCACGAGGTCTCGGGCGTGATCGACCTCGTCGACATGAAGGCCTATGAGTACTCCGAGCAGCCCGCGCGCGACGGGTGCCGGGAGATCCCGATCCCCGACGCCGAGGCGCAGCGCGCGCAGGAGTACCGCGAGAAGCTGATGGACGAGGTCTCCGAGACCTCCGACGCGCTCATGGAGCGCTACCTCGAGGGCGAGGCGATCTCGCACGAGGAGATCGTGGCCGCGCTCAAGGAGGGCACCAACCACGGCTCGCTCTTCCCGGTGACCTGCGGCGTGGCCACCCGCAACCTGGCGACCAACCGCCTGCTCGACGCGATCGTCGAGGACCTGCCCTCGCCGGTCAAGCACGGGGGGCTGGAGGTCGGCGAGGTGACGCTGCACCCCGACGAGGACGCCGAGCTGTTCGCCTACGTGTTCAAGACCCGCGCCGACCCGTTCGCGGGGCGGATCAACCTCTTCCGCGTCTACCAGGGGACCATGAGCCCCGACACCCAGGCGCTCAACACGCGCACCCACAACAAGGAGCGCATCGGACAGCTCGTCGGCTTCAGCGGCGCCGAGACGACCCATCCCGACGAGTTCGGCCCCGGCGACATCGGCGCCGTGGCCAAGCTCAAGGAGACCCGCGCCGGCGATTGGCTGGCCGCGCGCGACGAGCCGATCCGGATGCCGTCGATCGCGCTGCCCGCGCCGGTGATGGCGTTCGCGATCGCCGGGGTCGGCGGCGGCTCGGCCGGTGACGAGGACAAGGTGTTCACCGCGCTGCGCCGCCTGCAGGAGGAGGACCCGACGATCGACCTGCACCGCGATCCGCAGACCGGCGAGCAGATCGTCGCCGGCCTCTCGCAGGTGCATGTCGAGGTGATCGTCGAGCGGCTGCGGGCGCGGTTCGGCGCCGAGGTGTCGCTCAAGCCACCGCGCGTGCCCTACCAGGAGACGATCCGGGGCTCGGCCCGGGCGCACGGGCGCCACAAGAAGCAGTCCGGGGGCCGCGGCCAGTTCGGCGACTGTCACATCGCGATCGAACCGCTCGCGGCCGAGCCGGAAGGCTTCGAGTTCGTCAACGAGATCAAGGGCGGGGTGATCCCCTCGGGCTTCATCCCCGCGGTCGAGAAGGGCGTGCAAGAAGCCATGCAACAGGGGGTGGTCGCCGGCTTTCCGGTCAAGGGCGTGCGCGTGCGCGTCTACGACGGCTCCTACCACACCGTCGACTCCTCGGAGATGGCGTTCAAGGTGGCCGGCTCGCAGGCGATGCGCCAGGCCCTGCAGGAGGCCTCGCCGGTGCTGCTCGAGCCGATGATGCTCGCCACCATCAACGTGCCCGAGGACGCCGTCGGCGACGTGATCGGCGACCTCAACTCCCGGCGGGGACGGCCGCTGGGGATGGAGCCCGCCGGCGCCGGCATGACCGAGATCAAGGCCGAGGTGCCGATGGCCGAGATGCTCTCCTACGCGCCCGACCTGCGCGCGCTCACCGGCGGCCAGGGTGAGTTCGCGATGGAGTTCCAGCGCTACGAGGAGGTCCCCGCCCATCTCGCCTCCAAGGTGGTCTCCGAGGCTCGCGCCGAGCAGGAGGCGGTCCAGGCCTAGTAGGCGCGGCGGTCTCGGCGTAGTACCCTCGCGTTCCTCAGTGAGTACCTCCCCAACCCGCCCCATTCGCACCTCCACCCAGCAGACCGCCTGTGACGTGTGCGGGCGGACGCTGCTGCGCGGCGAGCGCGCCGAGATCTACCTCGCCGGGGGCTCGCGTCGCTCGGTGTGCGAGCTGTGCACGTCCCGGGCCCTGCACGGCGGGTGGGTGAGGGAGGGCACGATCCCCGACTCCGGAGAGCCGAGCGATCGGGCCGATCGCCGCCGCTCGCGATTGCTGCGGCGACGGCGCACTCGCCGCTCCGAGCCTGCCGAGAGCTTCGAGATGCCGCCGCCGCCGTTCGGCGACGAGGAGCCGGCGGAGCTCGATCCGCCGCCGCTGGGGCTCGCGCCCGAGCTCGAGCCCGAGCCCGCGGTCGAGCCCGATCCGGCGGCGCCCGCGCCCGATCTGGGATGGTCGGGGGTCGAGTCTCCGGCGCGCAGCGCCCGGCGCGCCCGCCGCCGGCGCCCGGCGGCGTTCTCGTCGCGCCAGGACGCCGCGCGTGACCCGTCGGGCGTCCGTGAGCCGCGCCACGTGCACGCGGTCCCGACCTCGGTCGAGCACAAGATCGACGCCGCGATCGAGCTCTTCAACGGTTCCGAGCATCCCCGCACGGTCGCCGGGATCACCCGCTCGCTCGGGTTGCCCGACGTCGCGGCCTATCCGACGAGCCCGGTGGGCGCGATCGTCAACCTCGTGCTCTCCTGGGAGCTGTGCTGGTACCGCTACGAGGTCGACCTCTCCGAGGAGGTCCCGGTCGTGCGGGGCGCCGGCCAGGGCTATGAGCTCTCCGAGCTGACCGAGCTCGAGCGCCAGGCCAACGTCGTCGCGGATGAGCGCGGGATGCTCACCGCGGCGACCGAGTAGACGCCTCGCCCGGCCCCGGGCTCCGGAAAGTCGACGGACGTTCGATATGCGAACGTCGGCGGCGTTCAATACGCTGTTAAGTCGTGATCTACTGCGTCGTGCCCGAGCCGCTCGCCGATGAGCTGCTCGGCAAGCTCACCGACTACTACGCCGACGACCCGAACGTGACCGTGATCGTCGACCGCCGTCGCGGCTCGCGACGGGGGGGAGGGGCCGTGGGTGGCGGCAAGCGCGAGCTGCGCGACCGCCGCCGCCGCACGATCCCGGGCGAGCTGCCCTCGCTGGCCGGCCGCGGCGAGTGACCGCGGGCGGCCCGGGCGCGCCCCGCCGGCTGGTCATCCACGTCGACGGCGGAGCGCGGGGCAATCCCGGTCCTGCGGCGATCGGCGTGGTCATCGACGACGCCGACGGCGAGCGCCTCGAGGAGGTGGCCGAGACGATCGGCGTCGCGACCAACAACGTCGCCGAGTACCGCGCGCTGCTGCGCGGCCTCGAGCGCGCGGCGGCGCTCGGCGCCAGCGAGCTCGAGATCGTCAACGACTCCGAGCTCGTCGCCCGGCAGCTCAACCGCGTCTACAAGGTCAAGCACCCGGCGATGAAGCCGCTCTACGAGCAGGCGAGCGCCGCGCTGGGCGGCTTTGAGCGCTGGTCGATCCGCAGCGTGCCCCGGGCCGCCAACGCCGAGGCCGACGCGCTCGTCAACGCCGCGCTCGACGGACGCGCCTGATCGCCGGCGTCTGAGTGCCGGGTGAGAGGCGGCCGCCACCGACCTCCCCGGTCGCTAGGCTTGTCCGGTGAGCGATTCCCTGATCGAGCTCAGCGCACGCCTGCAGCGGACCGCGGAGCTTCTGCGCGCCGGTCAGCTGGAGCCCGACGCCACCCTGTCGGCGATCGAGGAATGCGCACGGCTGGCCACGGAGGCCAGCGCGCAGGTCGACCAGCGAGCCCGTGCGGCCCTCGAGCCGCTGCCCGACCTTCCCGGTCAGCTTCCCCTGCCAAGTAGCTGACTTGTCGGCCACCCCGACGTCGACCTCACCGCCCGTCTATCCGGAGCACCTGCGCGCCGAGGTCGAGGCCTACCTCGAGCGGGTCCGCTTCTCAGAGGAGTTCGCGACCGCCGGTCTCGAGGAGGCGATGCGCTACTCGCTGCTCGCCGGCGGCAAGCGGATCCGCCCGGTGCTCGCGCTCGCGACCGCGGAGGCGGTCGGGGGCGCCCGCGCGTCGGTGATGCCGCTGGCGGCGGCGCTCGAGCTCATCCACACCTACTCGCTCATCCACGACGACCTGCCGGCGATGGACGACGACGACCTGCGCCGCGGCCGCCCGACCTGCCATGTCAAGTACGGCGAGGACGTCGCGATCCTGGCCGGCGACGCGCTCTACGCCGAGGCCTTCCGCCACCTGCTGACCGCGCAGCCGGGCGAACCCGCGCGCGTGCTGGCCGCCGCGCGCGAGCTGGCGGCCGCGACCGGCGTGGACGGCATGGTCGGCGGGCAGTACCTCGACGTGGCCGGCGTCTCGGAGACTCCGGCGGACCTGCGCCGTCTGCACGAGCTGAAGACCGGCCGCCTGATCGGCGCGTCGGTCGTCTGCGTGCTGCTGCTCTCCGGGCTGCCCTCCGACGCCGACGAGACGCTCTCCTGGCGCCGCTTCGCCTCCGAGCTGGGCGTCCTGTTCCAGATCGTCGACGACATCCTGGACGTCACCGGCACCGACGACGACCTCGGCAAGCCGCACGGCTCCGACGAGCGCCACGGCAAGCGCACCTACGTCACCGAGTTCGGGCTCCAAGGTGCCAAGAAGCTGGCGCAGGACTCCCATGCCGCCGCCAGGGCTACCCTTTCCTCTTCCGCTCCGCAGGGTGCGCCCGAGCTGGAGCAGATCACCGACTTCATCTACACGCGGACTTCATGACCGAACCTCACGAACGCCTGCTCGATCGCATCGACCGTCCGCAGGACCTGCACGGCCTGTCCGACGAGGAGCTGCAGCGCGTCGCGCAGGAGGTCCGTGAGCACATCATCGACACGGTCGGGGAGATCGGCGGCCACTTCGGCGCGAACCTCGGCATGTGCGAGGTCACGGTCGCGCTGCACTCGCTGCTGGACTCGCCCAAGGACAAGATCCTCTGGGACGTCGGCCACCAGGCCTACCCGCACAAGATCCTCACCGGCCGGCGCGACGAGCTGTCGACGATCCGCCAGTACGAGGGGCTCGCGCCGTTCTGCGCGATCCACGAGTCCGAGCACGACATCATGGGCGCGGGCCACGCCTCGACCTCGATCGGCTACGCGGTCGGGCTCAAGGAGGGCATGAAGCTCGCCGGGGACGTCGACGCCGGCAAGGTCGTCGCGGTCATCGGCGACGGCGCGATGACCGGCGGTGTGGCCTTCGAGGCGATCTCGCAGGCCGGCGGCCTGGGCACGCCGATCGTCGTCGTCCTCAACGACAACGGGATGTCGATCGCGCCGAACGTCGGCGCGCTGTCCCGCTACTTCAACCGCGTGCGGTTGAACCCCAAGCTGTGGCACGCCCGCGAGGGGATGGAGGAGCGGCTGACGACGCTGCCCGGCGGCATCGGCGCGGCGTTCGACCGCCTCGGCCCGCAGTTGAAGGAGTCGATCAAGTCGTTCTGGGCGCCGGGCCTCTTCTGGGAGGAGCTGGACTGGGCCTACATGGGCGTCATCGACGGCCACGACATCCGCGCGCTGCGCCGCGCGCTGTCGGCCGCGCTGACCGCCGGGCGTCCGGTCGTCGTCCACACCGCGACCGTCAAGGGCAAGGGCTTCACTCCCGCCGAGGAGGGCGGGCTGGAGGGCATGGAGAAGTGGCATGCCGCCAAGCCCAAGTCCATCACCAACCGCGCGCCCACGGTGACGGTGCCGTCCTCCACGAGCACGCCCGCCACGCCCGCGCCGCCGCAGTACACGAAGGTCTTCGGCGACGCGCTGGTCGAGGAGGTCCGCCGGGACCGCCGCGTGGTCGGCATCACCGCGGCGATGAACTCCGGCACCGGGCTCAACATCCTGCAGAAGGCCGAGCCCGAGCACTACTTCGACGTCGGCATCGCCGAGCAGCAGGCCGTGCTGTTCGCCTCCGGCCTCGCGCTGGAGGGCGCCAAGCCGGTCTGCGCGATCTACTCGACGTTCCTGCAGCGCGCCTACGACCAGATCGTCCACGACGTCTGCCTGCAGGAGCTGGACGTGGTCTTCGCGATGGACCGCGCCGGCCTGGTCGGCGACGACGGCCCGACGCACCACGGCGCGTTCGACATCGCCTACCTGCGCTCGCTGCCGAACATGACGCTCGCCGCGCCGCGCGACGAGGCGATGTTGAAGCACCTGCTGCGCACCGCGCTGACCGTCGGCGGGCCGTTCGGCCTGCGCTACCCGCGCGGCGAGGCGGTCGGCGTGCCGCTGCCCGTGGCGGACGCCGTGTCGCCGGTCCCGGTCGGCAAGGGCGAGGTCCTGCGCGAGGGCTCGCGGGTCGCCCTGATCGGCTACGGGTCCGGCGTCGGCAAGGCCCTGGAGGCCGCGGACCTGCTGGCCGAGCAGGACGACCTCGACGTCACGGTCGTCGACGCGCGCTTCGCCAAGCCGCTGGACGTCGAGCTGATGTCGACGCTGGCCGGCGACCACGAGCTGCTGGTGACGGTCGAGGAGGGCGTGCTGGCCGGCGGCTTCGGCAGCGCGGTCTGGGAGGCGCTGAACGACCGTGGGGTCGCCGTGCCGCGGATGCTGCGCGTCGGGCTGCCCGATCGCTACGTCACGCACGGCAAGCCGGCGCTGCTGCACGCCGAGGTCGGCTTCACCGGGCGCGACATCGCCCGCCGCGTCGAGGCCGCGCTGTTCGCGGGTCGCGGCGAGGTGCTGTCCGAGGCCTAGGCCTTGCCCCTGCACCCGCAGGTGGCGTCGCTGCTGCGGGCGATGGCGGAGGACGACGCGCCGCCGCCCGCCGACCTGGCGGCGGAGCGCAAGGAGTACCTGGACTCGGCGCTGCGCCTGGGCGGCGCCGCCGAGCCGGTGGCGGGCACCGAGGACGTCGTGGTGCCGTCGTTCGACGGCGCGCGGCTGCCCGCGCGGGTCCACGCGCCGCTGCACGCGCCGGAGGCCGACGCGTTGTTGGTGTGGTTGCACGGCGGCGGCTGGTACGTCGGCGACCTCCCGACGTTCGACCGCGTCGCGCGGGTGCTGGCCAACGCGGCGGGCGCGAAGGTGCTGACGGTGGAGTACCGCCTGGCGCCCGAGCACCGCTGGCCGACGCAGGTGCGCGACGCCTACGCGGTGCTGGCGTGGGCGCGGGGCGACGGCGCGGCGCAGCTGGGGATCGACCCGGGGCGCGTGGTCCTGGGCGGCGACAGCGCCGGCGGGCAGCTCGCGGTCGTGGCGGCGCGCCACGCGCCGCCGGCGTCGCTGCGCGCGTTGGTGTTGGCCTACCCGGCGCTCGACCCGACGCTGTCGAGCGAGTCCTACAAGACGTTCGCCGACGGGCCGATGCTGACCAAGGCCGACATGGAGCGCTGCTGGGCGTTCTACCTCGGCGACGAGGACGGCGCGGTGCAGCGCGCCGCCGCCGACCCCGACGTCGCGCCGCTGGTCGCCACCGATCTGGACGCGCTGCCGCCGACCGCGATCGCGCTGGCCGAGGAGGACGTCGTCCGCGACGACGGCGCCGCGCTGGCCGAGGCGCTGGACGCCGCGGGCGTCCCGGTGGACCTGCGCGTCTTCGAGGGCATGGTCCACGGCTACATCCGCTGGGGCGGCATGGTCGACGCGGCGGGGGAGACGCTGCGCTGGCTCGGCGAGCGCGCACGCGCCGCGCTGGACGGACCGCCGCCGGGGTGAGCGGAGCGCGCGCCGGCTACGCCGCCGCGGCGGTGGCGTCGGCCCACGCGATCGCGTCCGCGTAGGCGGTCATCACGAGCCGCCGGTCGGTCTCCGGCAGCTCGGCGCGCTCGCAGGCGATCGCGGCGCTGAGCGCCGCGCCCTTGGGCCCCGAGCGGTGCACGAGCGCGTCGCGGACGTCGTCGGCCAGCGGGAGCCGCTCGACGACCTCGGGCAGCGGCGCGCCGGCCAGCGCGTCGCTGACCGACAGCAGGCCGACCGAGAACCAGGCGTCGGGGTCGCCGGCGCCCTTGACGTGGGCCAGCGTCTCCAGCGTCCGGGCTCGCGCCAGCGCGGTCGCCAGCACCGGGCCGCGCTGCTCGCCGATCCCGCTCAGCAGCAGCACGAGCGCCCACTGGCGGACGGTGCGCGGGCCGAGCAGGACGACGCCCTGGCGGATCGAGGAGATCCGGTGCGGCAGCGAGACGGCCGCGGAGTTCAACTGCTGCAACAACCGCAGCGCGAGGTGCGGGTCGGTCTTGATCGCGTGCTCGATCGCCTCGAAGCCGACGTCGGGCCGCGTGAGCCCGGCGACCGTGCGCAGGCGCTCGATCGACGCGGCGCGCAGCTCGGCACCCGCCAGCTCGACCGGCTTGCAGAAGAAGTACCCCTGGAAGAGCTTGGCGCCCGCGGCGCGCGACCACTCGAACTCGTCCTGGTCCTCGACCTTCTCGGCGACGACCTTCAGCCCGCGGGCGGCCAGCGACCCCATCAACTTCTCGGCGTCGCGGCGCTCGTGCGCGCGCAGGTCGACCTTCACGATGTCGGCGACGTCCAGCAGCGGCGTCGACGTCGGCCCGGGCGCGAAGTCGTCCAACGCCACGCGGAAGCCCTGCAGGCGCAGCGCGCGCAGGCGGTCCATGAGCGCCGGCGAGGGCGTCGCGTCCTCCAGCAGCTCGAGCACCGTGGCCTCCGGCGCCAGCGGCAGCGGGTCGACCTCGCGCAGGAAGCGCTCGGTCACGTTCAGGAACGCCGTGGCGCCGCCGACCGCCGCGCCCATGCCGACCTCGGCGAACGCGCCGACCAGCACGCTGCACGTCGCGTGCTCGGCGTCCGGGATCTCGCCGTCGGCACCGCGCGGCCCGCGGTACAGCAGCTCATAGCCCGCCAGCCGTCCGCGGCGGTCCACGATCGCCTGGCGCGCGAAGAGCACGCGCGGGCTCTCGCGCGACGCCGGCACCGACGCCGCGACGCTCACGTCAGCCCCGCCGCCGTCCCGTCGGCCCAGGTGATCGCCTCGACGTGCAGCACCGCCAGCTCGGCGGCGGGCAGCGACGGCAGGGCGGCGTCGTCCCAGGCGCCGCGCTCGCAGGCCTCGGCCATCGTCAGCGTGCGGCCCTTGCCGCCGGCGCGCTGCACGAGCGCGGCGACGACGTCCTCGCTGAGCGGGAGGTCGCGGATCGCCTCGTCCATCGGGAGGTCCAGCAGCGCGTCGACGACCGACAGCATGCCGGTGAAGAAGTAGGACTCGGTGTCGTCGGCGCCCAGGCGGCGCGCGATCGCCTCGCAGGTGCGGCCGCGCGACAGCGCGGTGATCAGCAGCGGGCCGCGCTGCTCGTCGATCCCGCTGAGCAGCAGGAGCATCGCCCACTGGCGGACCGTGCGCGGGCCGAGCAGGACGATCGCCTGGCGGACCGACTTGATCTGGTGGCGCAGCGAGAACGCGGCGCTGTTGACGAAGCGCAGCAGGCGCAGCGACAGGCCGGGGTCCAGCGCGATCGCCTTCTCCAGCTCCTCGATGCCGTCGTCGCCGGCGGCGCTGATCCCGGCCGCCAGGCGCAGCGCGCCGATCGAGGCGGTCGGGACGTTGTGGCCGACGATCTCGCGCGGGCGGCAGACGAAGTCGCCCTGGAAGAGCTCGAACCCGGCGTCGGCGCAGCGGTCGTGGTCCAGGTGCGTGTCGACGCAGTGGGCGATCGGGCGGATGCCGCGGCCGCGCAGGTGGGCGACCAGCAGGGCCAGCCCGGACGGGCCGACGCCGTTGGCGTCGATCTTGGCCAGCGTCGCGTGGTCGAGCAGCGGGTCGGCGGCCGGCTGGCCGGCGTAGCCGTCGAGGCAGAGCATGTAGCCGTGCTGGCGCAGGCGCGCGAGGCGATCGATCAGCGGGCCGTCGGGCAGGCGGTCGGCGGCGATCTCCAGCACGACGCCGTCGGGCCCGAACGGCAGCGGGTCCATCGCCAGCAGGAACTCGGTGGTGACGTTGATGAACGCCGGCGCGCCGCCCGTGGCCTGGCGCAGCCCGAGGTCGCTCAGCGCGGAGGCCGCGACGCGCGAGGTCGCGGCGTGGGGCGACTCCGAGCCGCCGTGGCCGCGGTAGAGCAGCTCGTATCCGGCCAGGCGTCCGTCCCCGTCCAGGATCGGCTGGCGGGCGAAGAGGACCTCGGCTTCGGATGTGGGTGCGGGGGGCGCGGTGGCCGCCAGAGCGGAGTGCTCGGCCATCCCTCTTCTCGTCGGACGCACCCGCGTGGAACTTCACCGCGGCTCGACGGACGTCCGGCCGAACGGGTGGTAGGGCGCGGCCGATCGCTTAAAGAGAAACGGCCCACCGGGAGGTGGGCCGCTTCAGGGGAGGAGAGATACTGCTATGTGTCGTATGTGGGTCCGCCCGGAGGGGCGGCGAGCGATGAGAGAAGTCTTGGTGCCGCGGTGCCGCTGTCTCGTTCGCTCTGCAATCAATATGCCCGATGTCAGGACGGCGCACTGTGAGCACGGACACAGTGGCGTCCTGACCGGGTCGATCGAGGGGGCGTTCGGCGCGTCTTCGGGCCTTGCTACATTGCGCGCCGTTGGGTGCCCCGGCGGCGCTTGACCGCCTCTCAGGTGCGCGGAACCTCTCAGCGAGGGCCGCGGCGCACGGGAGGCGGCGACCGACTGTCGATGCCGGTGGCGGACAGCTTCCTTTGCCCGGACCGGGCGCGGCGTACGACGCACTACGACGCCTGCCGTCCACCGGGCCTCAGTCACCGAAGGGGGCCCATGTCACAGAGCACCGAACCCGACCTGCCGACGACCGACCGCGGATCCGCGCGGTCGGCCATCGCGAACGCCATCGTCCGCCTGCACGCCGAGCACTTCGGCCGCGGGCCGACGCGCGCTCGGGCGCACATCGCCGAGGACTTCGTGCTGGTCGTGTTGGAGGACGTGTTCACCACCGCCGAGCGCACGCTGGTGGCCGCCGGACGCGGCGACCAGGTCCGCGCCACGCGCCAGGCGTTCGCCGAGGTCATGCGCGAGCGCTTCAACCAGGCGGTGGAGACGGCGTGCGGACGACGGGTCCGTGCCTACTTCAGCCAGACGCACGTCGAGCCGGAGATGGCCGTCGAGCTGTTCGTGCTGGAGCCCGACGCCGTCGGCTAGCGGCGTCGGCGTTCGCAGGGGTCCTGCCGGGCAGGAGGCCCGCGCCGGTACGGTTCCGGTCGTGGTCAAGGTCCGGTTGGACACCCTGCTGCATCGGCGCGGCCTGTTCGACTCCCGGTCGCGCGCGGCCGCCTCGGTGATGGCGGGCGAGGTGCGCCTGGGCGGCGAGGGCGGCGCCCGGGCGAGCAAGCCGGGGCAGATGGTCAGCGACGACGTCGAGGTCGCCGTCGACGAGAAGCCGCGGTACGTGTCGCGGGGCGGGGTGAAGCTGGAGAACGCGGTGGCGGGCTTCGGGCTGTCGGTCGCGGGGCGGCGCGCCTTGGACGTCGGCGCGTCGACCGGCGGGTTCACGGACTTCCTGCTGCAGGCGGGCGCGGCGCACGTGGTCGCCTACGACGTGGCCTACGGCGAGCTGGCGTGGTCGGTGCGCAACGACGAGCGCGTCACGGTGATCGAGCGGCGCAACGCGCGCAACATGACGGCCGACGAGCTGCCCTACCGGCCGGACCTGATCGTCTCCGACGTGTCGTTCATCTCGCTGACGAAGGTGCTGCCGGCGGTGCTGGCGTGCGCGTCCGCGGACGGCTTCGACGCGTTGGCGATGATCAAGCCGCAATTCGAGGTGGGGCGCGAGCGGATCGGGTCCGGGGGCGTGGTGCGCGAGGCCGCGGACCGGCGTTCCGCTCTGGTGTCCGTCGCGCGCTCGGTCGCGGGCGTCGCCTCGGTCCTGGGCTTCGCGTCTTCCGGACTGCCCGGCCCGAAGGGCAACCGCGAGACGTTCGTGTGGCTGGCCGAGCCCGGCCGTGCAGGTGCTTTGGACGATGACGGCGTCGTGGCCGCCGCCGAGGACGTGGAGCCCTCTTGAACAACGTGAAGCTCGCGACGGTCCTGACGCACGGGCGTCCGGGGCAGACCGCCGATGCGCTGGAGTCGCTGCGCCGGGCCGCGATCGACGCCGGGTACGTGCTGCGCTTCGACCGCGAGGAGGTCGCCAAGCACGGGCTGACGCCGGCGGAGGGGCTGGAGCTGGACGCGCCGCTCTCCGACGACGTGGATCTCTGCGTGGTCCTGGGCGGAGACGGCACGATCCTGCGCGCGCTGCGGCGCTACGCGGCGACGAGCGTGCCGGTGTTCGCGGTGAACTTCGGCGAGGTCGGGTTCCTGGCGACGATCGACCCCGACGAGGTCGGCGAGGGCTTCGCCAAGGCGTTCCGCGGCGAGTTCGAGGTCATGACCATGCCCGCGCTGGCGCTGGAGACGCCGGGCGGCGACCAGACCGCGATCAACGACGTGTCCTTCCACCGCAAGCTCGGCGAGCGCGTGGCGACGCTGGCCTACGTCGTCGACGGGCAGGAGGTCGGGAAGGTCCGCTGCGACGGCCTGGTGATCTCGACGCCGGCCGGGTCCACGGGCTACAACCTGGCCAACGGCGGGCCCGTGCTGGCGTGGGGCGTGGAGGGCTACGTGGTGTCGTTCATCGCGCCGCACTCGCTGACGGCCCGCGCGCTGGTGGTGTCGCCGACCGACGTGCTGGAGGTCCACAACCGCTCGCTGGAGCCGGTCGACGTGTCGATCGACGGCCGGCCGGCGGGCGAGCTGGGACCGGGGGAGGCGCTGGCGTCGCGCTTCGTCAGCGAGGCGGCGGACCTGGCGCAGCTGCCGGGGTCGTCGTTCTACCTGCGCGTGCGGGAGCGGTTCGGGCGGCTGGCGTCGTAGGGGCCGCGGAGCGCGGTTTGGCGCGCGCTGTGGCGCGCGCGCCCGCGCCGAATGGGTGTTCGGTTCGTGCAGGTTCGGTTGCACGAACGCGTGTTCGTCCGACCGGCGGTGTAGAAGTCCACGCATGCTCCACGAGCTGCGCGTCGAGAACCTCCTGCTGATCGAGCGGGCCGAGCTGTGCCTCGCGCCCGGGTTGAACGTGCTGACCGGCGAGACCGGCGCCGGCAAGACCGTGCTCGCGCACGCGCTGGACCTGCTCCTGGGCGGGCGCGCGCGGGCGGGCATCGTGCGGCCGGGCGCCGCGGAGGCCTACGTGGAGGGCGTGTTCGACCTGCCGGCCGAGCTGCGCTCGCTGCTGGGCGAGCGCGTGGCGCCGGACGCCGAGGAGCTGGTGCTCTCGCGGCGCGTCTCGGCGGAGGGGAGGACCAGGGCCTACATGAACGGCCGCTCGGTCCCGGTGGCCGACCTGCGCGAGGCGGCCGAGGGGCTGATCGCGTTCTACGGCCAGCACGAGCACCGCAAGCTGACGCTGGCCTCGTCGCAGCTGGAGCTGTTGGACGGCGCCTGCGGCGACGCGCAGGCGGCGCGGCGCGAGAAGTACCTGGTGTCGCATGCGCGCGTACGGACGTTGGAGGGGTCCTTGGACGAGCTGCGCGAGCGCGCGGGCGCGCGGGATCGCGAGCTGGACCTGCTGCAGTTCGAGCTGGCCGAGATCGAGGCGGCGGCGCCGTCGATGGAGGAGGAGGCCGAGCTGACGGCGCGGCGCGACCGGCTGCGCCACGTCGAGGCGCTGCGCGGCGCGGCGTTCGGCGCGGCCGAGGCGATCGTCGCCGACGACGGCGGCGTGTCGGGCGTGCTCGCGTCGGCGTCGACGTTGTTGGATGGGTTGGAGGGCGTCGACGCGCGGCTGGACGCGCTCGCCGAGCGCTGGCACGCGCTGGCCATCGAGGCCGACGACCTGGCGGCCGAGCTGCGGGCCTACGGGGAGGGGATGGAGGCCGACGACGTCGCGAGCCTCGACCTCGTCGAGGAGCGCCTCGCCGCCTGGGACCGGCTGAAGCGCAAGCACGGGGGGACGATCGAAGCCGTGTTGGAGCACGCCGACGAGTGCCGCGCGCGGATCGCCGAGCTGGACCACGCGGAGGTGGCGCTGGAGGAGGCGCAGGCGTCGCTGGCCGCCGCGCTCGCCGATCGCTCCGCGCTGGCCGACGAGCTGCACCGCTCGCGCGTGAAGGCGGCCAAGTCCTTGGCGAAGTCCGTGCGGTCGCGGTTGGCCGATCTCGCGATGGAGTCCGCGACCTTCGAGATCTCGATCGAGGGCCGCGAGCCCGGTCCGACCGGCACCGACACCGTCGAGTTCCTGATCGCGCCGAACCCCGGCGTGCCCGCCGCGCCGCTGCGGGAGACGGCTTCGGGCGGTGAGCTGTCGCGCGTCATGTTGGCCTTGCTCGGCGCCGCCAACGCGAGCGGGTCGAGCATCCTGGTCTTCGACGAGATCGACGCCGGCATCGGCGGCCACACCGCCCGCGCCGTCGGCGAGCAGCTGCGCGACCTCGCCTCCGGCCGCCAGGTCCTCTGCATCACCCACCTCCCTCAGGTCGCCTCGCTGGCCACCCGCCACTTCTCCATCGCCAAGTCCACCGACCGCACCACCGCCCTCACCACCGTCACCCAACTCGCCGAGCAGCACGTCGTCTCCGAGCTCGTCCGCATGCTCGGCGCCTCCGCCGACGACGTCGCGGCACGACGCCACGCCAAGGAGCTGCGCAAGGCGGCGTGAGGCGCGGGGCAGCACGCTGTCGTTGATCAAGGTACGTGTGCCCGCTCACCACCCAGGAGCTGATCGAGCGCGCGGTTGCGCTCGGCCTGGGCCGGGCGGCGACCGAGATCGCTGCCCATGCCGAACCGGCGGTGCAGCTCATCCCTGGAGGCGAGGAGTGCCCGTCGTTCTTCGGTGCTCCCGCCCGGCATCCAGGGGCGGGTCCCAGCGGGCCGGGCGGCAGATGGACAGCCCTTGCCGTGCCATCGTTGAAGGGCAAGCCTTCGCCCTGCGCGAGTTCATTGCCAAGGGCGATGTTGTGATGGCGGACAACATGTGACCCAACCTCGGGCAGAACCGTGGGCGATGATCGGCAGGCTCACCCGGGATCGCGCTCGGCGCGCGGCTCCACCCTGGGTCGAGAGCCGAATCCGCTCCCTTCGCTCTCCTCGACGTTCTCGTGCGCGCGTCGCATCTCGTCGAGGCGTCGGCGCACCAGCTCATCCGCCGACGCCCGGGCGGACACGTGCCCGGTCACGGCCAGGAGGAAGGACTCGCGGTCGAGCGCGTACAGCTCGGCGTCGGTGCGGGCGCTGACCGTGGCGGTGCGCGGCGTGTCCTGGATCAGCGCGATCTCGCCGACGCCCTCGCCGCGCGGGCGGGTGACGATCCGCTTGCCGTCTCGAAGGACGTCCAACTTGCCGCCCGCGATAACATAGTACTGCTCACCAATGTCGCCCTGGCGCATGACGACGGTCCCGGCCGCGACGCGGAGTCGCGTGAGCGACCGGGCGAGGGTCTCGAGCGTCGGTGCGGGCAGCGCCGCGAAGAGGTCGATCGATCGAAGCAGGTGGATCTCGGTGACGGGGACGTTCGCCGAGGCGTCGAGCGAGCGCAGTCGCCGGGACATCGCGAGGAGCATCGCGAGCAGGATGGCGCCGGTGCCGATGAGGGCCAATGGGGCGCCGCCGACCGCGATGAGGACGGGTGCGAGCACGAACCCGGTGGCGAGGCCGGCGTTCAGCAGGGCCTCCAGGGCGGCGAACGCGCTGGCCAGGAGGGTCGGCCTCACGGTGCGCTGCAGGAGGGTGCGGCCGCTGACGTCGAAGAGGCTGCGTCCCAAGCCGGAGATCAGGATCAACGTGAGTGCGCTGATGCTCGTGGCGTGCAGCCCGAGGACGATCAGTGGGCTGATGGCCAGCGCGCCGCCGGCCATCAGCGCCGGCGTCAGCCGGCGCGTTCCGACGAGCCCGGCGGTGGCGACGATCGCCAGCACCCCGCCTGCGCCCATGGCCGCGGTCAGGTAGCCGGCGCCTCCCGAGCCCATCCCGAGGTCCATGGCCAGGACGACGAAGATCAGGTCGAGCGCGCCGTACAGGATGTACTGGGACCCGAGCACGAGGACGAGGGTCAGCGCGGCGGGCTGGCTCGCGATCGAGCGGAGCCCAGCGACGAGGCCGTCCGCGTCCCCCGGATCGCCGCCGGCGAACGGCGGCGCCCCGGGGATCCCTGCCACGAGGAGCGCTGCCAGCGTCGCCAGCGCCGCCATGCCCGCGAGCGCGAGCGCCGGTCCGTCGATCGCCAGCATGAGGCCGACGAGGAGCGGGACGACAAGGTTGCTGATGCTCTCCAGCCAGCCCTGGCCGGCATTGGAGGCTGCCAGCTCCTCGGGTGACCGCACGATCGCCGGCAGGAGCGTCGCCTGCGCGGGGCGTGCGACGCACAGGGTGAGGTTGAGGACCGGAGCGAGCAGATACACGAGGACACGGGGACCGTCCGCGGCGACGGTCACGGCGATCGCGGTCACCGAGAGCGCCGTGACGACGTAGCCGCCGAACAGCACGCGGCCGGCGGGATGGCGGTCGGCGAGCGACCCGACCCACGGGGCCAAGGCGACGCTCGGGATCAGCTGGACGAGGGCGATCGCGCTGGCCGCCGACGCGCCGCCACGCTGGTAGGCGTACACCAACAGCGCCACCCACGCTCCGGCCTCCACACCGATGAACGCCGCGTACGCGGCGCCCACCCGCAGGAGCCTGCGGTTGCGAGCGGTTGCCGCCATGACGGCGGGAACCTGGCGCATCCGCGACATGCGGAGAATCTAATGCATTAGGCTCGCCCCGAACGGAAAATGGGCTCAGACTCGGTTCACCAGACACAGCACCACGCCCAGCTCGCACTCGATCCCAACGCGATCGCCGCGCTCCGAGACCTCCTCGGCCACGACGCGCACGCCCTCCGCGAGATCATCGACGAGTTCCTCTGCGCGGCCCCTGACTGTTTGGCAGAGCTGCGGAGCGCCGTCGCGTCCGGCGATGCCGAGGCGGCCGCGCGAGCGGCGCACACGCTGAAGGCCAACGCGGCGACATTCGGTGCCGTCGCCCTCGCCGACCGTTGCCGAGCGGTCGAGGCCCAGGCGCGGTCCGGTCCCGGGACGGCCGACCTCGCCCAGGTCGACGCGATCGCGGCCGAGTGGGTTCACGTCGACGCGGGGCTGCGGGCGGTGCGCCCCGGTGCGGCATGAGGGCGGACGGCTCCGCCGACTCGATCCTGGTCGTCGACGACGATCCGGTCAACCGCGCCCTGCTGCGGCGCAGCCTCGAAGCGCAGGGCCACATCGTGCGGACGGCCGAAGACGGGGCGCGGGCACTCGAGCTGCTGGTCGAGGAGACCGGCGATCTCGTGCTGCTGGACATCGTCATGCCGGAGCTGGACGGGGTCGCCGTGCTGGAACGGGTCAAGGCCGATCCGCTCCGGCGTCACGTGCCCGTGATCATGATCTCCGCGGTAGACGAGATCGACAGCGTCGTCCGCTGCATCGAGCTCGGAGCCGAGGACTACCTGCCCAAGCCCTTCGATCCGGTGCTCCTGCGCGCCCGGATCAACGCGGGCCTCAGTCGCAAGCGCCTGCACGACCTCGAGCGCGACCGCGTCCGCGACGTCTTCGCCCGGTTCGTGCCCGAGGGCATCGTCGATCAAGTCGTCACGCTCACCGGAGACGGGCTCCGGCTGGGCGGGACGCTGGTCGAAGGCACGATCCTCTTCAACGACATCCGCGACTTCACGGCCTACGCCGAGCGCCACCCGCCGTCGGCGGCGCTCGAGGTGCTCAATCGCTTCCTCGGGCGTATGAGCGACGTGGTCCTCGACCATGGCGGGAGCCATCTCGGCTTCCGCGGCGACGGGATGATGGCGGCGTTCGGGGCGCCGATCACGATGGCCGACCACGCGGACAGGGCCCTGGACGCCGCGCGCAGCATGCTCGACGAGCTGCCGCGCTTCAACGCGTGGATGCGCGAGCAGGGCCTCGGCACGGGGTTCCGGATCGGCATAGGGATCTGCAGCGGGCCGTTCATGGCCGGCAACGTCGGCTCCGAGCGGCGCCTGGAGTACACGGCCATCGGAGATACGCCCAACACCGCCGCCCGGCTGGAGGCGATGACCAAGGGCACGCCGCACTCGGTGCTGCTCGCGGACTCGACGCGCCGCGCCCTCGTCCAGCCGCCATCGGATCTGGTGGCGTTCGGCGAGCACGCGGTGCGAGGCAGGCGGGAACCGGTGCGGCTCTGGAGCATCGAGAGCGCATGACCGCTGGACCAGGCGACACAGAGGAGGTGGGCACAGCATGATCGGACGAAGGAGCATGCGGATGGGCGTGACCGTCGCGGCGTGCGGCGCCGCGCTGGCATCGGCCTCGTGCGGCGGATCGGACGACGACCCCGCCGTCGCCCGGCCGGCGGCCAACCCGGCGACCGACAAGCTCGCGCAGATCGCGGCGCGCGGCACGCTCGTGCTCTCCACCGACCCGCTCTATCCGCCACAGTCGTTCGCCGTCAAGGGATCGAAGCGCGCGGCGAGCACGAAATGCGCGGAGAACCAGCTCACCGCGAGCCAGATCAGCGGCTACGACGCCGACACCGGCAAGCTCGTCGCCCGGCGGCTCGGCGTCGAGCCATGTTTCGTGGTGCCGACCTGGACGCAGATCACCGCGGGCAACTGGGCCGACCGCTGGGACATCGCGTATGGGTCGGGTGCGATCAACACCGACCGCATGAAGCACCTCTGGATGACGCAGCCCTACCGCGTCGAGCCGCAGCGGTTCTTCGTGCGGAAGGGCTCGCCGTACCGAGTCCCGAGCGACCTCGACGGCAAGCGGATCGGCGTGTGCTCCGGCTGCACCGTCGAGTTCTACCTCAAGGGCGTGCTCGCCATTCCGGGCACCGAGCTCGCCAAGAAGGTCGACGCCCCGAGGATCGTCGAGTTCGAGGTCGAGCCTCCGGGGCTGAAGGCGCTGAGCGTAGGCAAGCTTGACGGGTTCCTCACCGCCGAGGCGGTGGGCGAGGAGGCGATCAAGCAGGGCCGGCCGCTTCGAGCGCTCGACGACGTGGCCTTCACCATGCCGCTCACGGGCTTCGTCGACAAGAGCTCGGGGCTGGCCGTGAAGCCGTTCATCGACCGGGTTGACGCGATCGTGAGCGGCCTCCTGAGCGACGGGACGATGTCGAAGCTCTCGGTGAAGTACTTCGGCAAGGACTACGCCGCCGCGGCGAAGGGGTTCGACATGGGCTCGATCGGCCAGCAGGTGTCGCAATAGACGATCGACAGCGCGCTCGCGGCGGCCTTCGGGGCCTGCGTCCCGGCCGCAGCCTGATGGCCCGGCTCGTCGGCTCGTTCCTGGCGCTGTCGGTCCTGATGGTCGCCGTCGTCTGCCTCGTCTCGTACGAGCGCGCGCGCTCGTCACTGGAACGCTCGGTCTTCGCGCGACTCGGCGCGATCGCCGACGCCAAGACCGACGCGCTCGAGCGCTGGATCGCCGAGCAGCAGCGCAGCGTGGTCTTCATCGGCACGCTTCCCCAGGTGGGACGCGCCGGGCAGACCCTCCTCGGCCGCGACGCGTCGCGTCCCGCCCGCCGGCGCGCACACGCCGAGCTGGCCACGACGCTCGACGCGGTCGTCCGTCACACGTCAGACGCGCAGGAGCTGATGGTCCTCGGGCTCGACGGCCGGATCCGCGTGTCGACCGCTCGCGCCCACGAAGGGCTCTCGCAGGCGGCGCTGCCGTACTACCGCAACGGCGTGTCCCACACGAGCGTGCAGAACCCCTACGCGTCGGCGCTCACCGGTGGCCCGACGATCACGGTGAGCACGCCGCTGTTCACCGACAGCGGCCTGGGCCAGGAAGTCGGCGTGCTCGCCGCGAACCTCAACCTCGCCCGCATCGACCGGATCGTGCTCCCGGCCCACGGGCTCGGATCGGCCGGCGCGGCGTACCTCGTCGGACGCGATCACCGCTTCGTCCATCAGATCCTCAACTCCGGTCGCCATGCGCGCGGCGTGCGCTCGACCGGCATCGACCGCGCTCTCGCGAGGCGGTCGGGACAGGCGCTGTACGCGAACTACGCGGGCGTGCCGGTGATCGGGGTCTATCGCTGGCTGCCCGACCGCGACGCCGCGATCGTCGTCGAGATGAGCCAGCACGCGGCCTTCGCGCCCGCGCGCCAGCTGGCGCTGAACATCGCGATCATCGGCCTGATCGCCGTCGGCCTCACGGGGATCGCGATCTACCTCGTCTCGCGGCGGATCGCGCGACCGATCCTCGCCATCACCGACTCGGCGACCGCGGTCACGGCCGGCGACCTCACCCGCACCGCGCCGGTGGCCTCGGACGACGAGATCGGCACGCTCGCGCGCGCGTTCAACGCGATGACGGCGCAGCTCAACGAGAACGTCGCCGGGCTCGAGCGGCGCGTGGCGGAGCGCACGGAGGAGCTGCACGTGCAGAACGCGGAGCTCGAGGCGCTGCACGAGACGTCGCTCGGGGTCATGCATCGGCTCGACGTCAACGACCTCCTGCACGAGGTGCTCGTCCGCGCAGCGGAGCTGCTCGGGACGCGACACGGCTACCTCTACCTGCGCCGTCCCGGCGAGGAGGCGATCGAGAGCCGCGTGGCCATGGGCCTGTTCGAGGAGGAGATCGGGACGCAGATGGCGATCGGCGAGGGCGTCGCCGGGCGGGTCTGGGCCTCGGGGGAGCCGATCGTGGTGGATGACTACGACACCTGGGAGGGACGCGACCCCACGTTCCCCCGAGGGTCGGTGCACGCGATCGTCGGCGTGCCGTTGACCTCTGGTGAGGAGACGTTCGGGACGCTCGGCGTCGCTCGCGACTCGGGAGACGACCGCTCGTTCGACGCCGCGGAGGTCGATCGGCTGCAGCGCTTCGCGCAGCTGGCGCTCATCGCGCTCGACAATGCCCGGCTCTACGCCGCGATGCGCGAGGCGCGCGAGGTGGCGGACGCGGCGAACAGCGCCAAGAGCGTCTTCCTGGCCTCGATGAGCCATGAGGTGCGGACGCCCATGAACGCCATCATCGGGATGAGCGGCCTGCTCCTGCGCAGCGACCTCGACGAGGAGCAGCGCGAATACGCGTCGATCGTGCGCACGAGCAGCGAGGCGCTCCTGACGATCCTCAACGACATCCTGGACTTCTCCAAGATCGAAGCCGGGCGCATGGAGCTGGAGGAGGCGCCGTTCGACCTCCGCGAATGCGTCGAAGGGGCCATCAGCCTGATCGGCGCGAACGCCGCGGAGAAGGGCTTGCAGCTCTCCGCCCAGGTCGACGACGCGGTGCCCGCGGTGCTCGTCGGCGACGGCAGCCGCCTGCGGCAGATCCTGCTGAACCTGCTCGGCAACGCGGTGAAGTTCACCGAGGCGGGCGCCGTCACCGTGCTCGTCGGCGCCCCCGTGAACGCGGACGCCGACGGCTTCGATCTGCCGATCGCCGTGAGCGACACCGGGATCGGGATCCCTCCCGACCGTGCAGACCGCCTCTTCGAGTCGTTCAGCCAGGCCGACGCGTCGATCAGCCGCCGGTACGGCGGCACCGGGCTGGGGTTGGCCATCTCCAGGCGCCTGGCCGAGGCGATGGGCGGAACGATCCGCGCGCGCAGCACCGGTGTCCCGGGCGAGGGCAGCACCTTCGACGTCACGATCCGCACCCGCGGCGCGGTCGACCAGCCCGCGCCCGGCACGGCCGCCCCGCGCGCGGGCGACCACGACCTCGATCCCGGGTACGCGACGCGACACCCACTGCGCATCCTGCTCGTGGACGACAACATGGTCAACCAGAAGCTCGCCCTCAGCCTGCTGTCTCGCATGGGGTACGGGGCCGACACCGCCGGCAACGGTCGCGAGGCCGTCGAGGCCGTCGCGCGTCAGGCCTACGACCTCGTCCTGATGGACGTGCAGATGCCCGAGATGGACGGCCTCGACGCGACCCGCGTCATCGTCGAGCGGACGCCCACCGAGCGGCTGCCCCGCATCGTCGCGATGACGGCCAACGCGATGGACGGCGACCGTGAACGTTGCGCCGCCGCCGGCATGCACGGCTACATCTCCAAGCCGATCCGCGTCGAGGAGTTCGTGGCAGCCTTACGCGAGACCCAGCCTCGCATGGCGTAGGACCCGCACATCTCTCGGAGACGGCGACCAGCGCGAGCTTCAGAGCGGTCGCCGCCACGCGCCTCGCCTCGGCGCCTGGGACCGCGCGTGGAATGCTCACCGGGCCTCATCGGTCGAACGTGGAGCAGGCGGAGGGGCGGTAGCCGACCCGCGTGCTTCAGCGCTGCGCGCCGAATCGTTCGCCAACGAGGACCAGCGTCGCCAGGTGGCGCTTGCCCGTCTTGTCGCGGGTGGTCACCGTCACCGCGTTGCGGAGCGGGCCGCGACTGCACGACCGGCGCGATCGCCGGCAGCGGCGTGTCGGGAGCGACCACCTGGCCGGAGCAGGGAACGCTCGACGGGATGACGCTGTCGACCGTCAGCGGGCCGTACTCCACCCAGTCGAGCGACGGTCGGGGGACCCGCGCGCCTAGCACCCTGGCGGCCAACGACTGGCCACGGGTCGCGATAGTCGTCGTCAGGAAGGGGCGACCGGGAGCCAGGCGCGGCGCGGCGGTAGCGTTCGCGCTTCGATGGAGCTGATCGGGCGCGATGCCGAGCTGGTGAGGCTGCGGGGGCTCGTCGACGGCGGCGCGGGAGCGCTCGTCGTCGCGGGGCGGCCCGGCGTCGGCAAGAGCGCGCTGCTGGCCGCGGCCGTCGCCGGCGCCGAGCGCCTGCTGCACACGACCGGTGTCCAGAGCGAGATCGCGCTGCCGTTCGCCGGCCTGCGCGAGCTGCTGGAGCCGGTCCTGGACGCGGTCGACGCGCTCCCGCAGGCCCAACGGCGGGCGCTCCGTGCCGCGCTGGCGCTGGATGAGCCGAACGGCCTCGATCGCGGCATGGTCCTCCACGCGCTCGTCGCGCTCGCGGGCGAGTTGGCCCCGATCGTGGTGGCGGTCGACGACGTCCAGTGGCTGGACGCCTCGTCGCGGGAGGCCGTCGCGTTCCTGGCGCGACGGGCGCAGCGCACCGGGATCGCCGTGCTGGCCGTGCGGTCGCTGCGCGGCGAGCCGCTCGACGGCTGGCCGGAGCTGCCGACGCTGACGCTCGGCGAGCTGCGCCGTGGCGACGCGTTGGACCTCACCCGCCGGTCGGGCGTGGCGCCCGTGGTCGCCGAGGCGCTGGTCGAGGCGCTCGGCGGCAACCCCCTGGCCCTCGTCGAGGGCCCGACCGAGCTCACCGCCGCCCAGCGCGCGGGCCGCGAGGCGCTCCCCGACCTGCCGTCCGCCGGGGAGCGCATCACCGACGCCTACGCCTTGCGGCTCTCTCGCCTGCCACGCGCCACCCGCGCGGCGCTGCTGATGGCCGCCGCCAGCACCGATGGGGCGACCGGGCCGCTGGCGGCCGCGCTGGCCGGTTCGACCGGGCTGGCGGCCTTCGGCCCAGCCGAGGACGACGGCCTGGTCTCCGTCGACCAACGCGTCGTGCGCTTCGCGCACCCGGAGGCGCGCGCCGCCGTCTACCACGCCGCGGCGCCCAGCGACCGACGTGCCGCCCACCGGGCGTTGGCCGCCGTCCTCCCCGGCGACGCGCGGGCGTGGCACCTCGCCGTGGCGGCCGACCGTCCCGACGAGGCGCTGGCTGCCACGCTGGAACGATCGGCCTACGACGCCGCGGCACGCGGCGCGCCCGGCACCGCGCTGCACGGCCTGCGGCGCGCCGCCGCGCTCAGCCCGGATCCCGTCCGCGGCCGTGCCAGGGCGCTCGCGGCGGGCCATCTCGCGCTGGTGGCCGGTCACCCGCAGACGGCGCTGGCGCTGGCGTCCGACCTGCCACCGGCACCGGACTCGGCCGCACGCGCCGACACGCAGTTGCTCGTCGGCGCCGCCACCGCGCAGGCTGGGCAGCCGGCCGAGGCGCACGCCCTGCTGGAGGCCGAGGCCGACCGCGTCGCCGCCACCGATCCCGGCCGCGCCGCGGCGCTGCTCACGCAGGCCACGATCGCGGTGATGGGTTCCGGGCCCACCGGCCTGATCGCGCGCATCGCCGCACGCGCACGCGAGCTGGCGGGGGCGGGCGGGCAAGGCTCCGACCTCGTGCCGGCGATGATGGAGGCCTCGGCGCGCGCGGTCGCCGGCGAGCACGACGTCGCCCGCGCGGTCCTGGGCGGGCGGCTGGACGAGATCGTCGCCCTCGACCCGGCGGCGCCCGGCCACCAGGTGATCGCGCTGGCGGGCATGTGCCTGCACTGGATCGAGGAGCAGGACGCGGCCGTCCGCCTGATCGCACCGGTCGTGCAGACGCTTCGTGAGCGCGGCGCGGTGACACCGCTGGCCTTCCCGCTGGTCGTGCTGGCCAGCGTCCACTGCCGTCGTGGGGATTTCCACGGCGCGCGCGAGCTGGCGCGGGAGGCCGCCGGGCTGGGCGAGGAGGCGATCGGCGACTTCCTGCAGGCGCTGACGCTCAACACGCGCGCGTTCGTCGCCGCGTACCTGGGCGAGGACGACGTCTGCGTCGCCAACGCGCAGCAGGCGCGCGCGATCTGCGAGCGGCTGGGGATCTACTCGCACCGCGCGGTGGCCGAGCAGGCGCTCGGCATGCTCGCCCTGTCCCAGGGGCGCCTGCCGGAGGCGATCGCGCACCTCGAGCGCGGGCGCGAGCACCGGCTGCGCTACGGCGCCCACGATCCCGGCTACATGTTCAACGAGAGCGACCTGACCGAGGCCTACGCGCGAGCCGGACGCATCGAGGACGCCGCGCGGACGCTGGATGAGCTGCGCGACGGCGCGGCCCTCACCGGTGGCGCCTGGGCCACGGCCGCGACCGCGCGCTACGCGGCCCTGTTGGATGGCGACGACGCGATCGACGGGCATCTCGCGGCTGCGACCGCCGCGCACGCGCGGGTGAGCTTCGCGTTCGAGGAGGCCCGCACCAAGCTGATCTTCGGCGAGCGCCTGCGCCGCGCCCGCCGTCGCACCGAGGCGCTGGCGCTGTTGGCCGAGGCGCACGCCGCGTTCGCCGGCCAGGGCGCCGTGCGCTGGGCCGACCGCGCCGGCGCCGAGCTGGCGGCGGCGGGCGCCGGACCTCCGGTCGCGGTCGGCGACCCCGGGGCGGTCGCGGGCCTGACCGCGCGCGAGCGTGAGGTCTGCGCGTTGGTGGCCGGCGGCGCCACCAACGTCGAGGTCGCCGCCGCGCTGTTCCTCTCGCCGCGTACGGTCGAGCACCACCTGCGGCACATCTACCGCAAGGTCGGCGTGCGCTCGCGCTCGGAGCTGGCCGCGCGCTTCGCGCCGCAGCGCGGCGAGACGCCCGCGGCCTCACGCCGGTGAGCTCGCCGATGCGCCACGGCGCTCCGTTTTCCATCGTCCGCCGCCATGCCCCGCGCCGGTCCACCGCGCTCCTCCGGCCCTTCGTCGCCCGTGTGAGACCTCGGCCCCGCCCACGGGACCGGCGTCCAGGCGGACGGCTCGCCGCTGCCATGAGACCAGTGATATCGCCGATGCGCGGCGCGGGCGCGCGGCCTAACGTCGGGGCGGTGCGCACGCTTGTCATAGCCCTTGCCTTGTTGCTGCCCCCTGCCGCCGCGGCCGAGGCGACCCAGCTGTCCTACGTCGACCAGGGGCAGGTGTGGGTGTCGACCCTCGACGGCGCCCAGAAGCGCGCGATCTCGGGGCCCGCGCCGGTCGTCGCCCCCGGCGAGAGCCGCGCGTGGACCGAGCAGGCGCAGTCCGACGACGGCTGGATCGTCGCCGTCGCCCGAGTGTCGGGCGGGACGGGCGCGGCCGCCCCGACCCGGGTCTGGAGCCCGGACGGCGCGGTCGCCGCGCAGAGCACGCTGGGCTACCACGGGGCCTACAACAACGGCAGCCTCGCGGTCCCGGTGCAGCTCGACCTGGGCCCCGGCGGCCAGCAGATGATCTACACCTACTCGGACATGGTGTACGGCTACCCGACGTCCACGCTGTACCAGGGCACCTGGGCCACCAACACCTCCAACTCCAGCGGCGAGCCCTTCGACGTGCCGAGCCTGATCGGCTCCTCGCTGGTGGGCTCGCGCTGGGTCGGCGTCAACGGCAACGCGGGGACGAACGACGACAACGTCGTCGTCGAGGCGGCGGGCGGCCAGGCGCCGTTCAGCACCACCTTCACGCCGTGGTTCCATGCCACGGGGGCGTGGTCGGTGGACGTCGCCGCCAACGGCAGCGTCGCCGCGGTCATCTACCAGCTCGACAACAACAGCCCGTACGCTCTGGGCCTGTTCGCGGCCAACGGCGTCGGCGCGCCGCTCCCGGGCCCGAGCTGCGACGTGCCGGCCGTCGGCGGCGTCCACGCGGTGAGCGTCTCCCAGGACGGCCGGTGGCTGGCATGGGTCGACGACCGCGGCCTGGTCACGGCCGCTCTCGCGCCGATCACCACCAGCCCCTGCCCGCTGGGCGGCGCGCCGACCGTGATCTCGGCGACGGGCTCCTATCCCTCGCTCGGCGCGACGACCCTGGCCACGCCGATCGCGTCGCCCGCGACGGGCACGTCGCCGGCTCGCACGTCGCCGTCGTCGCCGTCGCCGTCGCCGTCGAAGCCCACCGTGACGGTGCCCAAGACCGTCAAGGCGTCAGCGTTCGCCAAGGGCCTGACGCTCGCCGTGACCGTCAAACGCCAGGGCACCGTCACCGCCATCGCGAAGGTTGGCGCAACCGCGCTGGCCCGGGCGACGACGAAGGCCAAGGACGCCGGAACGGTCAAGCTCAGGCTGAAGGCCTCCAAGCGCCTCGCCCGACGCCTGAGCCGCTACCGGGGCAAGACGCTGACGCTCACCGTGCGCGCCCCCGGCGGTGTCGTGGCGGTCACCCGCAGGCTGCGATAGCCAGGCCGAAGCGGGCCGGCGCGGGGCGGCCGCGCCGGGTGAGCTTGGCCTTGATCGTCGCCGCCGGCCGGCCGGCGGCGCCACGAGGACGTCGTCGGCATGGCGGCAGGCGCTGCTCGGCAAGGCCTGCGTCAACCGCCGCGTCATCGTTCTGCACCCGTCGCGCCGCTTCCGCGGCGCCGAGGTCGTCGTGACGATGGACGATCGCCCGCGTCGCCCGCACGGTGCGCGTCGCCCGCCCCGCGACCGGCGTTCAGGAGAACGCAAGGTGGCGGCCGCGACGGTTGCGCCATGACGACCACCGCACCGGCCGGCGCTCGCACATGGGGCCGTGATCTGCTGAACAAGGTCCCCGAGGTCACGCTGTTCTTCTGGGTCATCAAGATCATGTGCACGACGGTCGGCGAGACCGCTGCCGACTACCTGAACGAGAACCTCGGGTTCGGCCTGACGAACACCACGTACGTCACCGGCGCGCTGCTGGTGGTGCTGTTGTTGGTGCAGTTCCGTGTGCGGCGGTACGTGCCGGTCGCCTACTGGGCGGTCGTGGTCGTCATCAGCGTGTTCGGCACGCTGATCACCGACAACTTGAGCGACGGCTACAACGTGCCCTTGACCACGACGACGCCGATCGCCGCCGCGGTCCTGGCGGCGGTGTTCGCGATCTGGTGGGCGTTCGAGCGGACGCTGTCGATCCACACGATCGTGACGGTTCGGCGCGAGGCGTTCTACTGGCTGGCGATCCTGTTCACGTTCGCGCTGGGCACCGCGGCCGGCGACCTGCTCGCCGAGAAGGCCGACCTCGGCTACGGCGTCTCGATCGCGATCTTCGGCGCCGCGATCGCCGTCGTCGCGTTCGCGCACTACGTGCTGAAGCTCAACGCGGTGCTCTCGTTCTGGTTGGCCTACATCCTGACCCGGCCGCTCGGCGCCTCGGTCGGCGACTTCATGTCGCAGAAGAGCGACAAGTACGGCGGGCTCGGGCTCGGCACCACGGGCACGTCCTACATCTTCCTCGCCTGCATCCTCATCCTGGTGGCCTTCCTCTCGATCACCAAGCACGACCAGACCGACCCGGCGCGCCTGACCGCCGACCCGGAGCAGGCTCCGGCCTAGCGGTCGGCCCGCGGCGGTCCATGACGCCACCGCTCACCGCGGGCATCTGCGAGGACGACGCGGAGCTGCGCCGCGTCGTCCGCGACGCCCTGCGCGAGGAGGGCTTCGCGGTCCGCACCACCGCCAACGGCTCGGACGCCGTCGCGGCCTTCTGCGCCGCGCCGCCGGATGTGCTGGTGCTCGACATCGGCCTCCCGGACGCCGACGGCCGCGACGTCTGCCAGGCCCTGCGGGCCCGAGGCGTCGGCGCGCCGGTCCTGTTCCTCACCGCGCGCGACACGCTCCCGGATCGCCTCAGCGGCTTCCACGCCGGCGGCGACGACTACCTCGTCAAGCCCTTCGCGCTGGCCGAGCTGCTCGTCCGGATCCACGCGCTCGTCCGGCGCGTGCCCGCCGCCGAGGAGCCCGCGACGCTGGCCGACTCCGGCGTCCGCCTCGACGCGGCGACGCACGCGATCGTCCACCAGGACCGGCAGATCTCGCTGACGCCCACCGAGTTCCGCCTGCTCGCGCGGCTGGCGGCCCACCCCGGCGAGGTCGTACGGCGCGCCGGCCTGGTCGCCGCCGCGTGGCCCGACGGCGCGATCGTCCACGACAACACCCTGGACGCCTACCTGGCGCGCCTGCGCCGCAAGCTCCGGGAGGCGGGAGCCGCCGAGGTCATCGAGACCGTGCGCGGCGTCGGATACAAGCTGAGGTGAGCTTCCGGCACCGGATCCTGCTCAGCTCGCGGGCCTCGGGGACCGAGAAAGCCCCGGCGGTGGCGCCGGGGCTTTCGTCGGGGATGGTGTCGGGGATCAGGAGTGGCCGTGCAGACGGCGCCGCGCGACGAAGCCGCCGCCCAGCAGCGCGAGGCCGGCCAGGGCGACCGCCCACGGCTCGGCGCCGGTGAAGGGCAGCTGGCCCTTGGCGACGGTGCTCGTGGTCGCGACGGGCTTGGTCGAGCTGACCGTGGCGACCGGGGTGGTCTTGGCCTTGGCGGTGGTGCCGGACGCGGTCACGCCGGCGACCGTCGGGCTGGTCTTCTTCGGGGTGCTCGGCGTGGTCGTGGTGGTCGACGGCGTGCTCGTCGTGCTGACCGGGGCCGTCGTGGGCGTGGTCGTGGCGGCCGGCGTGGTCGTCGTGCCGGTGGCCGTGGTCGGCGAAACGGCGCCCGTGCTCGGCGGGGTGGTGGTCGTGGTGGTCGTGGTGGTCGTGCCGGTGCTGGTGCCGGAGCCGCCGGTGCCGGTGGTCGTGCCGCCGGTGCCGGTGGTGGTGCCGGAGCCGCCCGTGCCCGTGCTGGTGCCGCCGGAGCCCGTGCTGCTGCCCGAGCCGCCCGTGCCGGTGGTGGTGCCGCCGGAGCCGGTGGTGCTGCCGGACCCGCTGGTGCCCGTGCTGGTGCCGCCGGAGCCCGTGCTGCTGCCCGAGCCGCCGGTGCCGGTGGTCGTGCCGCCGGAGCCGCCGGTCTGGCCGCTGCCGCAGGGGGTCTTGCCGTTGCCGGAGCCCTGGCCCGAGCCGCTGCCCGGGGCCGAGCCGGAGCCGGAGCCCTGGCCCCAGCCGCTGCCCGGGGCCGAGCCGCTGCCCTGGCCTGAGCCGCTGCCCGAGCCCGACCCGCTGCCCTGGCCCCAGCCGCTGCCCTGAGCCGAGCCACTGCCCGAGCCCGACCCGCTGCCCTGGCCCCAGCCGCTGCCCTGAGCCGAGCCGCTGCCCTGAGCCGACCCGCTGCCCTGGCCCGAGCCGCCGCCCTCGGCGGATCCGGAACCGGCCGCCTGGCCTTGGCCGGAGCCCTGCCCCGACCAGCCGGCGTTCGCGTTGTCCGTGGCCTGCGCCTCCGTGCCACGGCTGCCGGCCCCGCCCATGACGCCGGCGTCGGTAGCTTCGCCACTGCCCGCGGCGGGGTGGACAGCAGCCTGGCCGCCCGCGTTGCCCGAGGCCTGCATCTGGTCGGCCGCCTGCGGTGGGACGTGGTTGGGCGGCTGATCGGCGGCGGCGACGGGTGCCATGATGCCGACGAGGCCGGCGACCACGGCGGAAGTCGTGGTCGCGTGAAGCGTGTGGGACTTCGCCTTCATGTTGCCCTCCGTTGGAGTTGGGGAGGTTTGTCGAAGGGCAGGCTGCCTTGGTGTCCTCCGGCCCCAAACCGGCATCTTGAACACGGTGTCTGCGTCAGTACAAAGGAGGCCTTAGCAACAGTAGAGATCAGCGCCGAGGCGTCCCCCAACGCCGCGCAAGCCCTATTGCTGACCTCGGTCCGGGGACACTCCGGTCCCCGGTGGTCACGTTCTCACGTCCGTGACGGACTGTGCGGGCAGCGTGCTGACCGCGTCCCGGATCCGATGGGAGCGGGCGGTCAGGATCGGGAAGACGCGGGGTCGCCATGGCCGTGCACGCACCAGCTTCCGGAGCACGCCGACGGTCGCGTCTGTCGCGGCTGGCGGCCGTGGCGATGGTCGTCGGCGCGCTGCTGGCGCTCGACGCGGTGCTGACGGTGGTGTGGCAGGAGCCCATCACCGCGATCGTGGGGACGATCGAGCAGCACGAGCTCGCGGGCGACCTCAACCGGCTGGTGCGGGAGGGCCCGACGCCGCGGGAGCGCGCGGCGGCCGCCGCGCTGCCCAACGTCCAGGACCGGCTGGCGGCCTACGCCCGCGCGCTGGACCGACGCGTCCCGTACGGCGGGGCGGTGGGCCGCATCGCGATCGCGCGCATGCACATCAACATGGTCCTCGTGAAGGGCTCCGACACGGCGGCGCTGCGCAAGGGGCCGGGCTTCTACGACGGCTCGCCGCTGCCGGGCATGCCGGGCACGATCGCGATCGCCGGCCACCGCACGACGTACCTCGCGCCGTTCCGCCACATCGACCGCCTGCGCGGCGGCGACGCCATCGTCCTGCGCATGCCCTACGGCACGTTCACCTACCGCGTCGACGAGCACCGCATCGTCAGCCCGAACGCGACGTGGATCACGCGCGACGTCGGTTACGACCGGGTCGTGCTCTCGGCCTGCAACCCGCTCTTCAGCGCCGCCCAGCGCATCGTCGTCTCGGCGCGGCTGGTGAGCGCCGTGCCGACCTAGGGCGCGTCGCCCCGCGTCAGGGCGGCGGCCGCCGCCGCGCCCCTCTACCTTGTGGCCCCGTGTCCGAGGATGTCGTCCGCTCTCCCGACGTGGTGATCATCGGCGCCGGGGCCGCCGGCCTGATGTGCGCCATGACCGCCGCCGCCCGCGGGCGGAAGGTGCTGCTGCTCGACCACTCCAACAAGGCGGGCAAGAAGATCCTGATGTCGGGTGGGGGCCGCTGCAACTTCACCAACATGTACGCGGACCCGGCGAACTTCTCGTCCAAGAACCCGCACTTCTGCAAGTCGGCGCTGGCCCGCTACACGCCGTGGGACTTCGTCGCGATGGTCGGCCGGCACGGCGTGCCCTACCACGAGAAGAAGCTCGGCCAGCTGTTCTGCGACAACAAGTCCAAGGACATCCTCAACATGCTCCTGGAGGAGTGCCGGCAGGTCGGCGTCGAGCTGCACGTCGGGACCGCGGTGCGCGAGATCGAGAAGACCGACACGGGGTACCTGCTCAGCACCGACCTCGGGCCGGTCACCTCGACGTCGCTGGTGGTCGCCACCGGCGGCCTGTCGATCCCGACACTCGGCGCCACCGGCTTCGGCTACGAGATCGCCCGGCAGTTCGGCCACGAGGTGTTGACGACCCGCGCCGGCCTCGTGCCGCTGACGATCACCGACCAGCTCAAGGAGCTGTGCACCGAGCTGACCGGCACGTCGGTGCCCTCGGTGGTCAGCTGCAACGGCCAGAGCTTCCGCGAGAACATCCTGTTCACCCACCGCGGCCTCAGCGGCCCGGCGATCCTGCAGATCTCCTCGTTCTGGCACCCCGGCGACGCGGTGCGGATCAACCTCCTGCCCGACCACGATGCGCTGGAGTGGCTGCAGCGGCAGCGGTCCGAGCGTCCCAACAGCGAGCTCAAGACCGTGCTGGCCGACGTCTTCACCAAGAGGATGGCGGCCCTCCTGGCCGAGCGCTGGTTCGTCTCCAAGCCGATGAAGCAGCACACCCCGGCGGAGCTGCGCGCGATCGCCGACCGGCTCAGCGCCTGGCCGGTCGTGCCCGCCGGGACCGAGGGCTACCGCACCGCGGAGGTCACGCTCGGCGGCGTCGACACCCGCGACGTGTCCTCCAAGACCATGGAGTCGCGCAAGAGCCCGGGCCTGTACTTCATCGGCGAGGTCCTGGACGTCACCGGCCACCTGGGCGGCTTCAACTTCCAGTGGGCCTGGGCCTCGGGCTTCGCGGCGGCGCAACACGTGTGAGGCCCGGCCGCTAGGCGCGCGCCGCCGGCAGCGCCACCGTCACGCGCAGGCCGCCGCCCGCGCGTGGCGCGAGGGTCAGCGTGCCGTCGTGGGCCGTGGTGATGCTGTTGACGATCGCCAGCCCGAGGCCGGCGCCGACGTGGTCGCCGTGGGTGCGGCGGGCGCCGCGCTGGAAGGGCTCGGCCAGCGTGGAGACGGCCTGCGGCGTCAGCGGCGCGCCGGTGTTCTCGACGGTGAGGGCGACGCGGTGGGCGTCGGCGCGGGTCGCGACCCAGACGGTCCCCGAGTCGGGCAGGTTGTGGACGATCGCGTTGTGCACCAGGTTGGTCGCGAGCTGCAGGAGCAGCGCGGGCGAGCCGATGGTGGTGGCCATGTCGCCGGCGGTCGCGATCGTCAGGCCGCGCTCCTCGGCGAAGGGCAGGAGCGTCTCGGCGGCCTCCTCGGCGACGAGCGACAGGTCGACGTGCTCGCGCGCGAACGACCGCCGGTCGGCGCGGCTGAGCAGCAGCAGCGCCTCGGTCAGGTCGATCGCGCGGGCGTTGACCGCGTGGAGGCGCTCGACCAGCTCGCCGTTGTCGCGCGCGGGGTCCTTGCGCGCCACGTCGAGCAGGGTCTGCGTCACCGCCAGCGGCGTGCGCAGCTCGTGCGAGGCGTTGGCGGCGAAGCGCTGCTGCTCGGCGACGTGCGCCTCCAGCCGCGCGAGCATCGCGTCGAACGCGTCGGCCAGCTCGCGGAACTCGTCCGCGCGGCCCTCCAGATGGACCCGGTGGCCGAGCGATCCGGACGCGGCGACGCGCGTGGCGGCGGTGATGCGGCTCAGCGGCGCGAGCATCCGGCCCGCCAGGAACCAGCCGCCGACCAGGCCGAAGGCCAGCAGGCACCCGAGCGCGATCGCGGCCTTCGGCACGAACGCCGCCTGGAGGTCGGACCGGCTGGGGACGAACGGACCCGGCGACATCATGATCGGGCGGTTGGGGACGTACCGCAGCAGGAACACCCACACGACCGCGAGCAGCAGGCCGCCCGCGACCATCAGGAACCCCGCGTAGCTGAGCGTGAGCTTGAGGCGGACGCTCAGCCCCGGCGCCCTATCCACGCGCGCCTCCCGACCCGCGCCCGTCGTCGGGCGCCGTGTCGATCCGGTACCCGGCGCCCGCCACGGTCGCGACGATCCACGGCTCGCCGAGCCGCTTGCGCAGCCCCGACACCGTGATCCGCACCGCGTTGGTGAACGGGTCGGCGTGCTCGTCCCACGCGCGCGCCAGCAGCTCCTCGGAGCTGACGACCCCGCCCTCGGCGGCGACGAGCACCTCGAGGACCGCGAACTGCTTGCGCGTCAGCGCGACGTAGCGGCCGTCGCGGTAGACCTCGCGGCGGAACGGGTCCACGCGCAGGCCGGCGATCTCGCGCACCGGCGGCCGGTGGTGCGCGCGGCGGCGGTCCAGCGCGCGCAGCCGCAGGACCAGCTCCTGGAGCGCGAACGGCTTGGTGAGGTAGTCGTCGGCGCCGAGCTCGAAGCCGGAGGCCTTGTCGTCGAGGCGGTCGGCCGCCGTCAGCATGAGGATCGGCATGCCGCTGCCGGAGGCGACGATGCGCGCGGCGATCTCGTCGCCGGAGGGCCCGGGGACGTCCCGGTCGAGCACCGCGATGTCATAGGTGTTGACGCTCAGCAGCGCCAGCGCGGCGTGGCCGTCGCCGGCGACGTCGGCCGCGATCGCCTCGAGGCGCAGGCCGTCGCGGATCGCCTCCGCCATCAGGGGCTCGTCCTCGACGAGCAGCACGCGCATGCGTCGATGCTAGAGGCGCGGCATATCGTCGGCATATCGAAAAGGCCATACGGGCCGGCAACGCGCCGCGGCCTTCAATGGCCGCGTGATGTACGACGAACCCGTTCGCGCGGGGCGGCCGATCCGGGTCCGCCGGCTCCGCGTCACCGTCCTGGTCCTGGCGCTCGCGGCGCTCGCCGTCGCGCTGGCCGGCGGGCACTGGCGGTCCTCCTCGTCCCCGGCGAGCGCGCTGATCGACCACGTCTCCCGCGCCCGCCACCACGGGGCGCTCGGCGTCGCCGAGGGCGCCGTCCCCGACGGCACGACGGTCTTCGACGACCGGGTCGCGGGCGTGGCCCGGCTCGATCCGAAGCTCCGCGCGGCGCTGCGCCGCGCCGGAGCCGACGCCGCCCACGACGGCGTCACGTTCCTGGTCGACAGCGGCTGGCGCTCGAAGGCCTACCAGCAGCACCTCTTCCAGCAGGCGGTCGAGAAGTACGGCTCGACGGAGGAGGCGTCCCGCTGGGTCGCGACCCCCGGCACGTCCGCGCACGTGTCCGGCGACGCGGTCGACCTGCGGCCCGGCCCGGCCACGGCGTGGCTCTCGGCCCACGGCGCCGCCTACGGGCTCTGCCAGATCTACGACAACGAGTCCTGGCACTACGAGCTGCGCCCCGCCGCGGTCGGCGCCGGGTGCCCACCGCGGTACGCCGACGCCGCGCACCGGGAGCGTCCCTGACGCGGGGTCGGCGCGACGCGTGCGCGCCTACGGGCGCGCCGAGGCCAGGCGCGGCGCGGCCGACGCGGTGCGGGCCGACGCGCGGGCGGCCTTGGCCGTGCCGCGCGGCCCGTCGGCGGCGGGCTTGCCGTAGAGCGAGGGGTCGAGGTAGCGGCCGCGGTCGGCGCCCTGCTTGGCCTGGACCGGCGTGATCCCGTCGGCCCGCGCCTGCGGGTCGTGGCGCACGCCGGTGACCGTCCACGACACCTTGGTCCCGGCGTGGCGCGAGCGGATCGTGAAGGTGTCGTCCTTGACCTCGCGCGCGACGATGACCTCGTCGAAGGTCCCGATCGGCGTCAGCTGGTAGCGCCAGTCGCCGGCCAGCGCGCCGGCGTAGCTCGGCAGCTTCACGGTCGCGCGGCCGTGGCCGTCGGTGCGGACGTTGCCGGTGTACCGGACCATCAGCGCGTCGGTCTCCAGCGGCGTGTGGGTCAGCGTCCGGGTCGTGGGGGAGCGCGGGTCGTCGATGTGGAAGCCGGACTTCGTGCCGGTGACCGTCAGGCTGCCGTTGATCGTGACCGCGCCGGCGAACGTGGCGGCCTGCGTGCCCTGGGCGTAGAGCGCGCTGCCGGCGCCGTTGGTCACGGCCTCGACGGCGTTGGAGGAGCTGGCGGGGTTGACCTGCTCGCCGCGCACGCCGACGCCGATGCCGCCCGAGATGCCGGCCTGGCCGAGCACGCCGTAGCCGCCGTAGGCGGCGTTGCCGGCGGTCGTGAAGCCGCGCAGGCCGGAGCCGCCGGGCCCGTCGTTGCGGCCGACGACCACGCCGATGCCGTTGGCGTTGGTGGCCTTCGCGGTGATCGCCGGGCCGGTGCCGTCCTGCTCGGCGGCGATCGCGGCGTGCCCGTTGGTGGTGCTGGACAGCAGGACCGAGAGGCCGTCGGTGGTCGCGCCGGCCGAGGAGAGCGCGAGCGGGAGCGCCGGGCCGGCGCAGGTCGTGGTGCCGTCGACGCCGACCGCCGACATGAACGTGCCGGCCGCGCAGACGCCGGTGACGCGCTGCTGGTAGGTGGAGAGGTCGGCGGGCGTGCCGTCGGCGCCGGTCGCGCCCGTGGCTCCCGTCGCGCCGGTCGCGCCCGTGGCCCCGGTCGCGCCGGCGTCGCCCTGGGCCCCGGCGTCGCCCTTGTCGCCCTTGGCGCCGGCCGGGCCGGTGGCTCCGTCCTTGCCGGTGGCGCCGTCCTTGCCGTTGGCGCCGTTCTTCCCGTTCTTGCCGTCCTTGCCCTTCTCGCCCGTGGCGCCCTTGGGCCCCTCGACGTTCCACGACACCTTGGTCTCGCCCTTCGCGCACTTGGCCGAGGCCGTCGTCAGGTTGAGCGTCTTGAAGCTCTTGGTCACACAGGCGTACAACTTGGCCTGGGGAGCGGTGGTCCAATCGGCAGCACGTGGTGGACCCGTGACCCGTCTCGTCAGGGCTCTGACGGGTGCCCCGAGCGGGGGCGCTCAGCCGGCCGCGTCGCGCGCGCCGGGATGGCCGGGTCCCGGCCAGGGCGCGAGGATCAGCAGCAGGCGCGCGTCGGTCACCGCCCGAACCGCGTGGCGCTCGCCCGGGTCGAACATCGCGGTCAGCCCGGGGCCGCCGACGGTGCCCGCCAGGTCGACCTCGCCCTCGACGACCGTCACGTAGGCGCGCTCGTGCACCTGATGGTCCTGAAGCTCCTCGCCCGCGGGCAGCAGGATGAGGATCGAACGCGCCTCGCCACGGGCGGAGTGCAGCACCTCTGGGCGGCGAGGCTCGGCGGCGAGCGCGCGAAGGTCCCAGTGCTCCATGGGCGGAGCCTACGCCGGCTCTCGCCTCATTCGCGTGACGTTTTCGCCCCGGGCCCGTTAAACAGACCGTACGCGGACCTCCCACGGGGAGTTCGGACGTCTCCGTCACAGAAACGGTGACAGAACGTACTTAGGTGGGAATAGGTCGGTTTGTGGACGGCCCGTCGGTCGCGGCCGGATGGCGAAGTTCAGGGCGCCATCCGGCCTCGAGCGCCGGGCCGTTGCGTGACCCGGCGCCGCGAGGGGCGCGCGACTAGGCGTCCGCGGAGTCCAGCCGCAGCGCGCAGCTGTTGATGCAGTAGCGCATTCCGCCCTTGTCCACGGGGCCGTCGTCGAAGACGTGGCCCAGGTGGCCGCCGCACTTGGCGCAGACGGCCTCGGTGCGGACCATGCCGTGCGAGGTGTCGGGGCGCAGCTCGACGACGTCGGCCACCGCCGGGTCCGTGAAGGACGGCCAGCCGGAGCCGGAGTGGAACTTGTCATCGGAGCGGAACAGCTCGGCGCCGCAGCCCGCGCACTTGTAGACGCCGGGCGTCTCGGTGTCGACGTACTGCCCGGTGAAGGGCGGCTCGGTGGCCTGCTGCCGGAGCACCGCGTACTGCGCGGGGGACAGCTCCTCGCGCCACTGATCCTCGGTCTTTGCGATCTTGTCCATGCTCATCAGTCTCTGGTCGGGCGTCTCACATTACGCCGTCCGCCTTTCCGGCTACCCTCCATGCCCGTGCCTGATGCCCACCGCAAGACCCGCTACATCTTCGTGACGGGTGGTGTGGTCTCCTCGCTCGGCAAGGGGATCGCCGCCGCCTCGATCGGTCGTCTCCTCGTCTCGAAGGGGTTCACGGTCGGCCTCCAGAAGTTCGACCCCTACATCAACGTCGACCCGGGCACGATGTCGCCGTACCAGCACGGCGAGGTGTTCGTCACCGAGGACGGGGCGGAGACCGACCTGGACCTCGGGCACTACGAGCGCTACACGGACGCCAACGCCTCGCGCGCGTCGAACGTCACCGCGGGCGGCATCTACAACTCGGTCATCCGGCGCGAGCGCCGCGGCGACTACCTCGGCGGCACCGTCCAGGTCGTCCCGCACATCACCGACGAGATCAAGCACCGCATCAAGCTCATCGGCGAGACCAACGACGTCGACTTCGTCATCACGGAGATCGGCGGCACGGTGGGCGACATCGAATCGCTGCCGTTCCTGGAGGCCATCCGCCAGTTCCCGGTCGACGCGGGCCGCCGGAACACGATGTACATCCACTTGACGCTCGTGCCGTACATCGGCCACGCGGGCGAGCTGAAGACCAAGCCCACCCAGCACTCGGTCAACGAGCTGCGCCGCATCGGCATCCAGCCGGACATGCTGATGTGCCGCGCCGAGAACGAGCTGGACCTCGACATCCGCAAGAAGATCGCGCTGTTCGCGTCGCTGCCGGTCGAGTCGGTGGTCTCGGCGATCGACGTCGACAACATCTACAAGGTGCCGCTCTGGTACGCCGACCAGAAGGTCGACGACGCCATCTGCGAGTACTTCGGCATCGAGGACGCGCCGCCGGCGCAGCTGGGCGACTGGGCCGAGCTGATGGAGCGGGCCGAGCGCGCCGAGCAGACGGTCAGGATCGCGCTGGTCGGCAAGTACGTGGCCTTGGAGGACGCCTACAAGTCGTGCTCGGAGGCGCTCAACCACTCCGGCTTCGCGCACGAGTGCAAGGTCGACATCGACTGGGTCGACTCCGAGACGCTCGACAGCGACGACGAGGCCGTGCGCCGCCTCGCCGACGCCGACGGCATCTTCGTCCCCGGCGGCTTCGGCGGCCGTGGCGTCGAGGGCAAGATCCGCGCCGCGCGCGTGGCCCGCGAGCGCAAGATCCCGTACCTGGGCGTCTGCCTGGGCATGCAGATCGCGGTCGCGGAGTTCGCGCGCCACGTCGCGGGGATGCCGGGCGCCAACTCGACCGAGTTCGACATCGAGACCGAGTGGCCGGTCATCGACCTCCTGCCCGAGCAGAAGGAGGTCAGCGACCTCGGCGGCACGATGCGCCTGGGCGCCGACCCGGTGAAGGTCCACCCGAACACGGCCGCGCGCGAGATCTACGGCGACGCCGTCATCTACGAGCGCCACCGTCACCGCTACGAGGTGTCGATCTCGCTGCGCAAGCGGCTGGAGTCGGCGGGCCTCGTGGTCTCCGGCACGTCGCCGGACGAGCGGCTGGTCGAGATGATCGAGCTGCACGACCACCCGTTCTTCGTGGCCTCGCAGTTCCACCCGGAGTTCAAGTCGCGGCCCGAGCGCCCGGCGCCGCTGTTCCGCGAGTTCGTGCGCCACGCGCTGCGTCGCGCCGAGGAGCAGCACCCGGAGGGCGAGGTCCGCGCGTCGCGGTCGGCCGAGGCCGCCGCGGCCGAGACGCGGTGACGGACGGCCCGGACGCGGCCGCCGAGCGCCGCTCCACGGCGGCCGAGCGCGAGCGGCTGAACGCGCTGTTCGCCGAGCTGTGCGCGATCCCGTCGGTCTCGGGCACGGAGGCGGCGGTGCGGGCGCGCGTGATCGCGCTGCTGGACGCGGCCGGCATCGCGTCCGAGGTCGACGACGCGGGCAACGTCCTGGCGCGCGTCGGGGCCGGCGACCCCGCGGTCCTGCTCTGCGGCCACATGGACACGGTCCCGCACGGCGACACCCCGATCGAGCCCGTGCTGGTCGACGAGGGCTGGGAGAACGCCCACGAGGCGATCCTCGGAGCCGACAACAAGGCGGCGCTCGCGGTGATGCTCGTGGCCGCCGAGCGCGTGGCGCGCGAGGGCGGCACGCCGTTCGAGCTGCTGCTCACGGTCGCCGAGGAGACCGCGCTGGCCGGCGCCAAGCGCTTCGACGTCTCGCGGCTGCGCTCGCCGTTCGGCTACGTCTACGACCACGCCACGCCGATCGGCGAGATCGTCATGGCGTCGCCGACCTACTACCGGCTGATCGCCGAGTTCCGCGGCCGCGCCGCGCACGCGGGCATCCGCCCCGAGGACGGCCGCAGCGCGATCGTCGCCGCCGCGCGCGCGATCGCCTCGATGCGCCTCGGCCGCCTCGACGAGCGGACGACCGCCAACGTCGGGCACGTCGAGGGTGGGCTGGCGGACGCCACCAACGTGGTCGCCGAGCGCTGCGCGATCCTCGCCGAGACGCGCTCGCTGGACCCGGCGGTCGCCGAGTCGACCGTCGCCGAGATGGTCGACCGCTGCCACGACGCGGCCAACGACCCCGACTGCGAGTGCGACCTGGACATCACCGTGCAGCGGCTCTTCGACGGCTACCGCCACCGGTCGGCCTCGCCCGCGGTCGCCGCCGCCGAGCGCGCGCTGGCCGCCTGCGGGTACGCGCCGCGGCACATCGTCTCCGGCGGCGCGAGCGACGGCAACGCGTTCGAGGCCCACGGCTTCCACACGGTCTGCCTGGCCAACGGCACCGAGCGCAACCACGAGCCTACGGAGCGCGTGTCCGTGGTAGCCCTGGAGGCGATGCTCGACATCACCTACGCCCTGCTGGAGGAGGTCGCGCCGGCATGAGCCACGAGCCCCGCGACTTCGAGCGCGTCGCCACCCGCACGATCCACGAGGGCCGGATCGTCACGCTGACCGACGAGACCTACCGGTACGCCGACGGCAAGACCGCCGACCGCGAGATCGTCCGCACGACCGGCGCGGTGGCGATCGTGGCGGTCGACGACGAGCACGTCTGGCTCGTCCGCCAGCCGCGCGAGGCCGTCGGGGACCCCGACTCGCTGGAGGTCCCGGCCGGGCGCCTGGACGTCGACGGCGAGGCGCCGCTGGCGACCGCCCAGCGCGAGCTGGCCGAGGAGATCGGCCTGCGGGCCGCCGACTGGAAGCCGCTGAAGGTCTACCGCTCGTCGGTCGGCTTCACCGACGAGGTCGTGCACGTGTTCCTGGCCGAGGGGCTCAGCGAGGCCGACGGCGAGCACGACTCCGGCGAGGACGAGCGGATCGAGGTCGTCCGGTGGCCGCTGGCCGATCTCGACGGCGCGCTGGCCGCGACGCACGACAGCAAGACCGTGCTCGGGCTGCTGCTCTACGAGCGCCTGCGGCGCGTTTCCTAGACGTCTTCGTCACAACGGTGGGGCCCCATCCGTACTCAGGGGTGGTGGCCTCCGAAGAACCGACAGACGCGGCGCTGCTGCGGGCCGTGCCGCGTGAGCCCGAGGCGTTCGGCGTCTTCTACCGCCGGCACGTCAAGGCGGTGCTCGCCTACCTGCTCGCGCGGACTCGCCAGCCGGAGCTGGCCGCGGACCTCTGCGCCGAGGTCTTCGCCACGGCGCTGGAGCGGGCCGACCGCTTCGACGAGCGCCGCGGGCCCGCCCGCGCGTGGCTGCTGACGATGGCCGGCTCGCGGCTGATCGACGCGATCCGCCGCGGCCAGGTCGAGGACCGCGCGCGCCGCGCGCTGGGCATGCCGCCGCGCGCGCTGACCGACCGCGACCTGGAGCGCATCGAGGAGCTGGTCGACGTGCAGCGCGGGCTGGACGCCGAGACCCTCGTCGCCGACCTGCCGCCCGAGCAGCGCGAGGCGGTGCTCGCGCGGATCGTCCACGAGCGCGACTACGGCGACATCGCCGCCGAGCTGAAGGTGTCCGACGCGGTCGTGCGCCAGCGCGTCTCGCGCGGGCTGGCCGTCCTGCGGGCGCGAATGGGAGAGGAGCGATGACCGACTTCATCGCGGGGCTGGAGCAGGACCTGATCGAGGCGGCGCGCCGCCGCGCGGCGCGGACGGCGCGTGCGCCGTCGTCGTCGGCGGCGATGGGCGGCCGGGCGCGGTCCGCGTGGCCGCGCCACCGCCGTCCGCCGCTGCGCTCGCTGCTGCTGGCCGCCGCGCTGCTCGTGCTGCTCGCCGGGACCGCCGCGGCGGGCACCCTGCTGGCGCTGCGCGGCAGCGTGATCCCGGCGCCCGACGCGGTGCCGCCCGAGCAGACGCCGGCGCCCGGCACCTCGCGCGTGTCGTCGATCCGCGCCGCCGACCCCCAGCCCGGCCTGCTGCCGTGGACGATCCGCGTCGCCCAGAGCGAGACCGGCCTGCTGTGCTCGACGGTCGGCCAGGTCGACCCGGCCGACGGCGCGTTCGGCCTGGTCGGGCTCGACGGCCGCTTCCGCCCGATCGCCGAGGGCGTCAGCGACTCCTGCGGCACGGTCCACGACGGCGGCGTCTCGCTGATCGGCGCGCGCGTCTTCGACGCCGCCGAGCGCGCCGACGTCCGCACGGTCGTCTCGGGCGTCGGGGACCGGCGGGCGATCGCGCGCGTCGAGGTCGACACGCGGCCCGGCGGCCCCCGCCGCGTCCGGCTGGTCGACGGCATGTTCGTGATCGCGCTGCGCGGCTACCCGGAGGACCGCGCGGTCCGGGCGACCGTCATCTACAAGAACGGCAAGCGCGAGGTGCACGACTTCGGGCGCGGCGCGTCGGTCACGCCCGACCCGCTCGGCGGGCCGGCCTGGCGCCTGCAGGCCTTCATGTTCGCCAACGACGGCCGCTCGTGCGCGTCGTTCGGCTACGCCCGCCCGACCCGCGACGCCCCACGCAGCCCCGCGGCCTGCGGCGACCTCGGCTCCGGCCTTCACCGCAAGGGGTTCTACGTCGCCGCCCGCACGCTGCGGCCCGGGCTGAAGGACGACACCGACACCCCGTTCTCCGGCGACTGGCACCGGACCGCGCCGCGCACCGCGGTCTGGGGCGGGATCGGGGAGGACGTCCGGACCGTCGCCGTCGACGGCCGCCCGGTCGCGATCTCGCCGAGCCGGACGTTCCTGGTGGTGTTGAGGCCGACCGTCGACCCGGCGTCCGTCGCGACGACCATCACCTACAAGAACGGAAGGGCCGAGACCGTGCACGGCAGCGCCCGCATCGCCCACGACGCGATCCCGACGCCTCGAATCTCCCGGGGGAACGGCTAGATGCGCCTGCGCCCGCTCGCCCTCGCCGCGGTGATCGCCGGCCTGCTCGGCGGCGTGGTCGCTGCGATCGCGATCCCGACGACCAAGGTCGGCATCGCGCGCGGCGCCGCTGCCGCCGGCCCACCGGCCCAGGTCGTCCCCGGCGTCGACACCGTCGCCCACGTCGCGCCCGCCGCCGCCCCGGAGGGCGACGTCGACCTGCGCCCCGAGGGCCCCGTCCGGATCGAGGCCCGCGCCGCCGACCCGCTCGGCGGCCCCGACTGGGCCGTCCGCGTCTTCCGCGCCGCGCGCGTCGTCCGGCCGGGATCGCGGCGCCCCGGCGTCGACCCCGTGATCGGCCACCCGCTCTGCGCCCAGGTCGGCCGGATCCACGCCGGCCGGTTCGGGTGGCTGACCGCCGACGGGACGTTCCGGCCGTTGCGGATCGGCGCCCAGGGCGGCTCGGTCGCCACCTGCGGCTCGCGCAAGGCGGACATGAACGGGATGCCGACGCTCGACACGCTCTCGCCGATCACCGATCCGCACGCGCCCGCGGCGCGCGCGAAGTCCACCGTCGCGTGGGGCGTGGCGGGGCGCGGCGCGCGCAGGGTGACGCTGAAGGTCGCGGGGCGCGCGGTCGTCCCCAACCGCACGCCGAACAACGCCTACATCATCGCGGTCGGGCCGGAGACCGACCAGCGCGAGATCACCGGCACGGCGACCTACGCCGATGGCCGCGGGCACCGCCTCGGCGGCGGCCTGCACCACGCGCCCGGCATCGGCGGCGGCGCGAGCGGCCGGCCGGTCCTCGCCGCCCGCGCCCCCGACCCCAACGGCGGGCTGCCGTTCGCGATGACGGTCTCCCAGGGCCGCGACGGGACGTGGTGCCAGGGCGGCGGCGGCCGGGTGGTCGGCGGGCGCGTCGGCGGCGTCGACTACGCGCGCGACATCCTCACCGAGAACGCGAACACCGGTGGCGGCACCTGCGGGGTTCGCGGCCCGTCCCTGTTCAAGGACCACCCGGTCCTGCTCGGCTGGAGCGGGGGCGGGGGAGACACCGCCGAGGAGGGCGGGGACACCGGCGGCACCGGCCGGATCGCGCGGCGGACGCAGAGGGGGCTGATGACGTTCACCGGCCAGGCCGCGCCGGGCGTGGTGGCGGTGACGCTGGAGACACCCCGCGACGTCCGCACGCTGATCCCGTCGGGGCCGACGCGCGCGATCATCGCCGTCTACGACGGCAGCTTCCCGACCGGGTCGGTCAAGATCACGGCGCGCTTCAAGGACGGCCACGTCCAGACCGACCGGTTGCCGGACGTCGGGATGTGACCTTTCGCCGTCCGGTTCGTTCCATGGACATGACCCACTCCCCGAAGAAGCTCCTCCCGCTCGTCGCCGCGGCCTCGATCGTGGCCCCGACGCTCACGGCGGCCGTCGCCGCGCCCGCCGGTGCCGCCGTCAAGAACCCGCAGGCCCTGCAGGCCTTCAAGAAGGGCATCCGCGACGTCGCCCGCATCGAAGGCAAGGGCGCCACGGCCAAGCGCATCGACGTGCGCTGCGTCGCCGTGCCCAAGGTCGGCGACCGGGGCAAGTGCACCGGATCGTTCGACCTCGTCAAGCACGGTCGCACCGCGCACTACGTGCTGACCGCCAAGGCGCGGACGCTGCGCATCTCGCCCGGCGCGATCGAGTACCGGGTCGCGTCCAAGGCCGACAAGAAGGTCCAGGGGCTGCCCGGCTCCACCGATCTGGCGGGCTTCCTGCAGTAGGCCTTGCACGCCGAGGAGGGAGCCGGTCGGCCCCGAACCACGGGTCATGGCGGTCGCACCGGCACCCGTTGACGCACGCGCGCTCGAGCACCACGTGCTCGACTTCCTCGCGTACCTGGAGTTCGAGCGCGGGCTGTCGCGCAACACGCTGGAGGCCTACCGCAGCGACCTGCTGCAGTTCGGCGCCTACCTGCGCTCGGCGCGGGTCGACGTCCTGGAGGCCCAGCACTCCGACCTCGCCGGCTTCCTCGACACGCTCGCCCAGGGCGGCGACGGCCGGCCGGCCGCGCGGCCCGCGACGCTGCAGCGCAAGGCCGCGTGCCTGCGCTCGTTCTACCGCCATCTGCGCCGGGAGAACGTCATCGAGCACGACCCGACCGCCGACCTGCGCGCGCCGCGCAAGTCCCAGAAGCTGCCGAAGGTCCTGTCGCGCGGCGACGTCGACCGCCTCCTGCGCGCGCCCAAGGGCACCGACCCGGGCGCGCTGCGCGACCGCGCGCTCCTGGAGTTGATGTACGCCTGCGGCCTGCGCGCCTCGGAGGCCACCGACCTGGAGGTCACCGACGTCGACCTGACCGCCGGCGTCCTGCGCGCGCGGGGCAAGGGCTCCAAGGAGCGGCTCGTCCCGGTCGGCCGCGAGGCGGTCACCGCCGTGCGCGTCTACCTGGAGCGCGGCCGCCCGCTGCTGACCGCGACCTCCGACGACCGCCACCTGTTCGTCAACCGCCGCGGCACGCAGCTCACGCGCCAGGGCCTCTACAAGATCGTCCAGCGCCACGCCCGCTCGGTCGGCCTGGAGGACCGCATGAGCCCGCACACGCTGCGCCACACCTTCGCCACCCACCTGCTGGCCGGCGGCTGCGACCTGCGCGCCGTGCAGGAGATGCTCGGCCACGCCGACATCGCCACGACGCAGATCTACACGCACCTGAGTGCGGAGCGCCTGAAGGACGTGTACTTCAACGCACATCCGCGCGCCGGAGGCGGCATCGCCGCCTGAGCGGACGGACCTCGGCCGAACGTCCAGGCCGACCGGGGGTCGTGACACGATCCCGGGTCCATGCGTGTGCGTGCCCTGACCGCTGTGGCCGTCTCCGCCGTCGCCCTCTCGGCGTGCGGCAGCTCGTCGGACGAGACGGCGACCACCGGCTCCGCCGCCGCGGACTCCGGCGCGTTCCCGAAGCAGGGCGTGTCGTTCACGCCGCCCGCCGACTGGTCGGTCAACGCCGGCCGGGGCAACCTGGTCGCGACCGCGCAGGCGGGGCAGGCGACGGTCGCGGTCTGGCGCTACCCACGCACCCAGACGCTGCCGAAGACCAAGCTCCAGCTGCAGGCCGCGCGCGATGCGCTCGTCTCGGCGTCCAAGCGGCGCGACGTCACGTTCGAGCAGATCAAGACCGCGGCCACCGAGGTCGCGGGCGCGCCCGCCGTGCAGATCCGCGCCAAGGAGCACATCGCGGGCCTGCCGCGCACCGTGCGCTCGACGCACATCTACGCGCACGGGGCCGAGTACGTGATCGACGCCTACGCGAACGCCGACAGCTTCCGGGCCGTCGACGCGAAGGTGTTCCGGCCGCTGCTGCGGTCGCTGCACGTATCGTCTCCTGAGTGAGCCTTCCGACGCGCCGCGCCTTCGTCGTCGTCCTCGATGCCTGCGGGGTGGGCGAGCTGCCCGACTCCGCCGACTACGGGGACGCGGGCGCGAGCACGCTGCCCCACGTCGCCGAGGCGGTCGACGGGCTGACGCTGCCCAACCTCGGCGAGCTGGGGCTGGGCAACGTCACCGAGATCCTCGGCGTCCCGGCCGCCGCGGCGCCCGTCGTCCACGGGCGGCTGCATCCGATGGGGCCGGGCAAGGACTCCACGACCGGCCACTGGGAGCTGATGGGGGCGATCACGCCGCGGCCGCTGCCGACCTACCCGGACGGGTTCCCGGAGGACGTGCTGGCGGCGCTGCGCTCGGCGACCGGCCACGAGTTCTGCTGCAACAAGCCGTACTCCGGGACCGAGGTCATCGACGACTACGGCGAGCACCACCTGAAGACCGGCGAGCTGATCCTCTACACGTCGGCCGACAGCGTCCTGCAGATCGCGGCGCACGACCGCGTCCTGGACGAGCCCGCGCTGCACGCGGTGTGCGCCGCGGCGCGCGAGGTCATGACCGGCGAGCACGCGGTCGGGCGCGTCATCGCCCGGCCGTTCACGGGGGAGCCCGGGGCGTTCACCCGGACCACGGGCCGGAAGGACTTCTCCGTCGACCCGCCGTCGCGCACGTACCTCGACGAGCTGCACGACGCCGGCGTCCCGGTCCACGCCGTTGGCAAGGTGTATGACCTGTTCGCCGGCCACGGGATCGACGAGGCCCACAAGGGCAAGACCAACGAGCAGGCCCTCGCCGCGACGACCGAGCTGATCCGCTCGCTCGAGACGGGGTTGGTGTTCACCAACTTGGTGGAGACCGACCAGCTCTACGGCCACCGCCACGACACCGCGGGCTTCGCGGAGGCCCTGAAGGAGATCGACGACGCCGTCGGCGCCTGGCGCTCCCTGCTGCGGCCCGGCGACCTGCTGGTGCTCACCGCCGACCACGGCGTCGACCCGCTCTCCGCCCACACCGACCATACCCGCGAGCACGTCCCCCTCCTCGCGGTCACGGAGCCCCAGCCCGACGCCCACCGCCACGACGGCCCGATGTCCGACGTCGGCGCGACCGTCCACCTCTGGCTCACCGGTGCCGAGGTGCCGGACCGGCCGGGGACGTCGTTCCTGCAGGCGTAGGGCGCGCGGCGCCGGCCGGCGCGCTGGGCGCGTGTCGTCTCGTGGTGAACAGATCACCAGGAGACGACACGGACCGCTGGGGCCGGGTGGGGCGGGGGGACGCCGGGGCGGCCCCTACCCTGAGGGGGTAGAGCGATGCCCGAGCTTCCCGAGGTCGAGACGATCCGCCGCCAGCTCGCCCCTCACGTCGAGGGGCGGACGTTGGCGCGCGTGGAGATCCTCGATGCGCGGTGGACGGTGGCGCGGCCGCCGGAGGATGTGGTCGACGCCGTGGAGGGGCGCCGCGTGGAGCGGCTCGGGCGCCGGGGCAAGTACTTCATCTTCGAGCTGACCGACGACGTGTACCTGCTCGTCCACCTGCGGATGACCGGGAACCTGCTGCTCGATCCGGCGCCCGACACGCCGTATCAGCGGGTGATCTTCACGCTCGACGACGGCCAGGTCCTGCGGTTCTGCGACCCGCGCCGCTTTGGCACCGGCGAGCTGGCGCTGGGACCGGACGGGCTCGCCGCGTTCTTCGACGGCAAGCTCGGCGTCGAGCCGCTGTCGGACGACTTCGACGGCCGCGCCCTGCGGGCGATGGCCAAGAACCGCCGCGCGCCGGTCAAGGCGTTCCTGCTCGACCAGCGCCACGTCGCGGGCGTCGGGAACATCTACGCCGACGAGGCGCTGCATCGCGCGGGGATCCATCCGCTGCGCCCGGCCGGGCAGCTGACGCTCACGCAGTGCGCGGCGCTGGCCGACGCGGTGAAGCTCGTCCTGGCGGCGGGCATCGACGCCGGCGGCTCGACGATCGACGACTTCCGCCACCCGGACGGCGTCTCCGGCGCGTTCCAGAACGACTTCCTGGTGCACCTGCGCCGGGGTGAGCCGTGCCACACCTGTGGCACGACCGTGATCAAGCTCGTCGCGGCCGGGCGGGGGACCTACGTGTGCGAGTCCTGCCAGCCCCGGCCGCGGGTCAGGCGGCGGCCTTGAGCGGCTCGGCCGCCGCGGCCAAGATCAGGCCGCGGCCTGCAGCAGCTCCGCCAGCTTGCCGGACCGGTCGGCCGCCAGCGTCTCCTGGAACCCGCCGACCAGCTCCTCGCCGACGATGACCTGCGGGAAGCTCATCATGCCGGTGCGCTCGAGCAGCTCGGCGCGACCCTGCGGGTCCTTGGCGAGGTTGATCTCGTCGTACGCGATGTCGCGGGCGGCCAAGAGCTGCTTCACGCGAACGCAGAACGAGCAGGGATCGGTGGTGTAGACGGTGACAGCGGCCATTACTTCACCAAGTATAGCGAGGGTTCTCCCGTGGCCGGCGCGCTGAAGACCGAGGCCGTCGTGCTGCGGTCGATCCGCTACGGCGAGGCCGACCGGATCCTGCACCTCTACACGCCGCAGCGCGGCCGCCTGTCCGGGATCGCCAAGGGCGTGCGCAAGACGCGCTCGCGCTTCGGCGGCCGGCTGGAGCCGTTCTGCCGCGTCGAGCTGGTCCTCCACGAGGGCCGCAGCGACCTGCTGACGGTGACGAGCGCCCAGACGCTCGCGCCCTACTCCAAGCTGCGCTCCAACGGCGCGGCGATCGACGCCGCCGCCCGCGCCTGCGACGCCGTCAACCGCCTCTTCGGCGAGGCCGAGCCCTCCGAGCCGGTCTTCCACCTGCTCTGCAACGAGCTGGCGCTGCTGGACGCCGACGCCGCCCACGCCGGCCACGCCAACCAGCTCGCGTTCCGCCTCAAGCTCCTGGTCGCCGGCGGCTTCGCGCCCTACCTCGCCGCGTGCGCGTCCTGCGGCGAGCGCGACCACCTCGTCGGCTTCTCCGGCGCCGCGGGCGGCGTGGTCTGCGCGTCGTGCGAGGGCGGCGGCTTCCCGCTGGCCGCCGAGACCCACGAGTTCCTGACCGCCGCGCTCGCCCAACCGCTCGCGCAGGCGCCGCAGGGCTCCGAGCGTGCGCTGCGCCAGGCCGAGCGCGCGATCGCCGAGACCGTCGAGCACCACGCGCACGTCCGTTTGCGCGCCGCCTCGCACGGATAGATTGCGGCGCCATGAGCGCTGACGCCGAGAAGTGGGTCTACGAGTTCAGCGAAGGGTCGCGCGACATGCGCGACCTGCTCGGCGGCAAGGGCGCCAACGTCGCCGAGATGACGCGCGTGCTCGGCCCCGAGCGCGTGCCCGCGGGCTTCACGATCACCACCGCGGCGTGCGTGGCCTACATGAACGCCGGCAAGGCGTTCCCGGAAGGCCTGGACGACCAGGTCGCGGCCGCGCTCGCCCAGCTCGAGGAGCACGCCGGCAAGACCCTCGGCGACCCCGACGACCCGCTGCTGGTCTCCGTCCGCTCGGGCGCGCGCGAGTCGATGCCGGGGATGATGGACACGGTCCTCAACCTCGGGATGAACGACGAGTCGGTCGTGGGGTTGGCCGACAAGACCGGCAACGAGCGCTTCGCCTGGGACTCCTACCGGCGCTTCGTGCAGATGTACGGCAACGTCGTCGTCGGGATCCCGGGCGAGCGGTTCGAGGACGCGATCAAGGCCTGCAAGAACGCGCGGGGCGTCGAGGAGGACACCGAGCTGGACGTCGCCGCGCTGCGCGAGCTGACCTCCACGTTCAAGGGGTTCTACGACTTCCCGTCCGACCCCCAGGAGCAGCTCGCCGGCGCCGTGCGCGCGGTCTTCGACTCCTGGATGGGCGATCGCGCCGTGCAGTACCGACGCATCAACCGCATCCCCGACGACTGGGGCACGGCGGTCAACGTCCAGCAGATGGTCTTCGGCAACAAGGGCGACACGTCGGGATCGGGCGTCGCGTTCTCGCGCGACGAGGTCACCGGCGAGCCCGAGCCCTCCGGCGACTTCCTGCCCAACGCCCAGGGCGAGGACGTCGTCTCCGGCGTCCGCACGCCGCGCGACCTCCGCGAGCTGAAGGACTGGCAGCCGGAGGTCCACCAGCAGCTGTTCTCGATCCTGCGCCAACTCGAGCAGCACTACGGCGACATGCAGGACACCGAGTTCACGGTCGAAGAGGGCAAGCTGTACATGTTGCAGACCCGCAACGCCAAGCGCCCCGCGCAGGCGGCGGTGCGCTTCGCGGTCGACGCGGTGGGCGAGGGGCTCCTCGACCAGGCCCAGGCGCTCATGACCATCGACGCCGAGAAGCTCGACGCGCTCCTGCACCCGACCTTCGACCCCGACGCCACCTACGACGTGCTCGCCCGGGGCGTGGCGGCGTCCCCGGGCGCGGCCAAGGGCGCGATCGTCTTCCGCGCGGCCGAGGCCGTGCAGGCGGCCGCCGACGGGCGCGCCGTGATCCTCGTGCGCCCGTTCACCGAGGCCGACGACGTCGCGGGCTTCCACGCCGCCAAGGGGATCCTGACCTCCGAGGGCGGCAAGGCCTCGCACGCCGCGCTGGTCGCGCGCGGCATGGGCGTCCCGGCGGTCACCGGCGCCGGCGCGCTGGACGTCGACCTCGCGGCCGGGACGATGCGCGTCGGCGACACCACGCTGCACGCCGGCGACCTCATCGCCATCGACGGCACCACCGGAACCGTCACCACCGAGGACGTGACGCTGATCGACCCGGTGATGGGCGACGCGTTCACCACGATCCTGGAATGGGCCGACGAGCTGCGCACGCTCGACGTCCGCACCAACGCCGACACGCCCGCCGACGCCGCCAAGGCGCGCGAGTTCGGCGCGCAGGGCATCGGCCTGTGCCGGACCGAGCACATGTTCTTCGGCGAGGACCGCCACGAGAAGATGGTGCAGGTGATCCTGGCCGAGGACGACGAGGAGCGCCGCCGCTGCCTCGGCGCGCTGCTCCCCTTGCAGCAGGGCGACTTCGAGGGGATCTTCGAGGCGATGGACGGGCTGCCGGTGACGATCCGGCTCCTGGACCCGCCGCTGCACGAGTTCCTCCCCGACCCCGAGACCATGGAGCCCGGCCGCGCCCGGGACCGCGCGGTCTCGCTGCAGGAGGTCAACCCGATGCTCGGCCTGCGCGGCGTGCGCCTCGGGATCCTCTACCCGGCGATCTACGCGATGCAGGTCGAGGCGATCTTCGCGGCGCTGACCGCGGCGCGCGAGCGCGGGGTCGCCGTGCACGCCGAGATCATGGTGCCCTTGGTCGACTACCGCCGCGAGCTGCAGCTGCTGCGCGAGCAGATCGAGGGCCTGGCCGCCGAGCGCGGGCTCCAGCGCGGCGCGGACTACTCGATCGGCACGATGATGGAGCTGCCGCGCGCGTGCCTGCGGGCGGACTCGATCGCCAACGAGACCGACTTCTACTCCTTCGGCACCAACGACCTGACGCAGACCGCGCTGGGGTTCTCGCGCGACGACATCGAGGGCCGGATCCTCGCACGCTACATCGAGATGAAGGTCTTCGACCGCTCGCCGTTCGAGACCCTGGACATCCCGGGCGTCGGCCAGCTCGTGCGGATGGGCGCGTGGCTGGGGCGGAAGGTCAAGAACGAGCTGAAGCTCGGGGTCTGCGGCGAGCACGGCGGCGACCCGGACTCGATCGACTTCTTCCATCACAGCGGGATCGACTACGTGTCCTGCTCGCCCTACCGTGTCCCGGTGGCCCGGGTCGCGGCGGCACAGGCGGCGATCCGGGACGTCGACCCGGATCTCTCATGGCGAACCTGACCTCCAAGCTGTTCGGCGAGCGCGGCCGCAAGCGCGCGATCAAGCTCGGCCTCGACCCCGACCGCCTGCCGCCGGGCCAGTCGCCGACGGTCAAGTGGCCGGTGCTGACCGTCGGTCCGACGCCGGAGGTCGACACCGCGCGCTGGTCGCTGGCCTTCTACGGCGAGGTCGACCACCCCTACGCCCTGCGCTGGGAGGAGCTGGCGGAGCTGGAGCGCGTGTCGCAGGTCAGCGACCTGCACTGCGTGACGCGCTGGTCGCGCTTCGACCAGGAGCTGTCGGGCTTCCGCGTGGCGCCGCTGCTGGAGCGCGCGGCGCCGCGGCCGTCCGCCACGCACGCGTTGATCCACTGCTACGGCGGCTACTCCACCAACCTGCCGCTCTCCGCGCTGCGCGACGAGGACGTGCTGATCGCCACCCACGCCGGCGGCGCGCCGCTTCAGCGCGAGCACGGCGGCCCGGCGCGGCTGCTGGTGCCGTCGCGCTACCTGTGGAAGTCGGCCAAGTGGGTGCAGTCGATCGAGCTGATGGACCACGACGAGCCGGGCTTCTGGGAGCGCAACGGCTACCACAACGACGGCGACCCGTGGACCGAGCAGCGCACCCATGAGGACCCCTACGCGTTCCGGGCGATGCGGCGCCGCGCGCGGGGCGTCGACGAGCCCGACTAGTGTCACGACACTAGTCCACCGTCAACACGGCCTTGCCGCGCACCTCGCCGTCGAGCAGGGCCTGGACGGCGCGCGGCGCCTCGCGCCAGGAGGCGAGGAGGTCGGGCGTGACGTCGAGGCGGCCGATCGCGATGCGCTCGGCCAGGCGGCGCAGGTCGGCGGCGCCGGTGCGCGTGTGCGCCAGCTCGTCGAAGAGGAACAGGCCGCGGACGCTCGCCCGCGGCGCCCGGCCGAAGAGCGAGCGGGTCGGGTACCGGACCGGCTCGGGGATCGTGCTCGCGTAGGAGACCGCGACGCCACCGGGCGCCAGGCGCTGGATCGCGTCGCCCAGGACCGGCCCGCCGACGCCGTCGAGGATCGCGTCGTACAGCGGGCCGTCGCCCTCGGGGTCGAGCCGGTCGACGACCGCGTGGGCGCCCAGCTCCTCCAGCCCCTCCTGGCGGCGGGCGACCGCGGTGACGTGCGCGCCGCCGTCGTGGGCGAGCTGGATCGCGAAGCGCCCGACGCCGCCCGAGGCGCCGGTGATCGCGACGTGCTTGCCCAGCACGTAGCCCGCGACCTCCAGGGCGCGCAGCGCGGTCAGCCCGGCGACCGGCAGCGTGGCGGCCTGCTCGAAGCTCACCGCGTCGGGCAGCGGCGCGAGCAGCTCGGTCCGGATCGCGGCCCGCTGCGCCCAGCCGCCCGGCGGGTGCTTCAGGCCGACGACGCGGGTGCCCTCCGGCGGGCCGCTGCCGTCGGCCGCGGCGCGGGCGACGACGCCGGCGACGTCCCAGCCGTGCGGCCGGCCCGGCTCGGCCTCGGCCAGCGCGCGGACCTCGCCGCGGTTGAGGCTGAACGCGCGGACGTCGACCAGCGCCTCGTCGGGCAGCGGCGGCGCGAGGTCGGGGACCTCGGCGAGCTCGACGTGCGGGGCGTGCGCGGCGGCGACCAGGGCGAGCATCGTCACGACGCTACAACGGTGGAGTGCAGTGTTCGCCCCCGCAGGCAGGATGGGCGGGATCGCTTCCGAAGATCGGAGCCAGATGATGGACGTCGTTGCCGCACCGGGCGAGGTTGCCGAGGCCTTCGCCGCACGCCAGCGGTCGTGGGAGGAGCAGCACCTGTCGCCACTGGCCGCCCGCTCCTACCCGGCCCGTCGCCGCGTGCCCGAGACCGACTGCGGCCTGCGCTCGCCGCTGCAGCGCGACCGCGACCGGATCACGCACTCCAAGGCGTTCCGCCGCCTCAAGCACAAGACCCAGGTCTTCGTCTCGCCCGAGGGCGACCACTACCGCACGCGGCTGACCCACACGCTGGAGGTCACGCAGGTCTCCCGCACGGTCGCCCGCGCGCTGGCGCTCAACGAGGACCTGACCGAGGCCATCGGGTTGGGCCACGACCTCGGGCACGCGCCGTTCGGGCACATCGGCGAGGCCGTGCTGGACGCGTGCATGAAGGACCGCTTCGGATCCGGCCGCGGCTTCCGGCACTGGGAGCACTCGCTGCGCGTCGTCGACGTCCTGGAGAAGGACGGCCGCGGGCTGAACCTGACCACCGACGTGCGCGACGGGATCCTCAGCCACTCCGGCCGCTCGCCCGCGCCGCGGACGCTCGAGGCCGCGATCGTGCGCATCGTCGACCGCGTGGCCTACATCAACCACGACATCGACGACGCCGTCCGCGCCGGGATCCTGCGCGAGGCCGACCTGCCACGCGAGCCGATCGCGATCCTCGGCGACACCGGCTCGCACCGCATCGACGCGCTCGTGCACGACCTCGTCGAGCACTCCCGTCCGGCGGACGCGATCGTCCAGGGCGAGCAGGCCGCCGCCGCCATGGACGAGCTGCGCACGTTCATGTTCGACCGCGTCTACCTCGGCGTTCGCCAGCGCGCCGAGCACGCCAAGATCGACCGCCTCCTGCGGACGCTCTTCGACCACTACCTCTCGGACCCGTCGCGCCTGCCCGACCACGGCGGCGCGCCCGACGCCGACCTCGGCCAGCGCGTCGTCGACTACCTTGCGGGCATGACCGACCGCTACGCGGTCCGGGTCTTCGAGTCGCTGACCGTGCCCGACAGCGTGGTCTAGGCCTGAGCCAGCTCGAGGACGACCTGCAGCGGGCCGGACGGGAAGGCCGTCGCGGTCAGCGTCGTGCGCGCGCTGGGGTCGACGGGCAGCAGGTTGCTCTGCGGGATCGTCTGGCCGTCGCGCACCAGCTGCACCTCGGCGCCGGTGAAGCGGTCCAGGAGCTTGACGTAGCCGCTGTCGTCCTGGACCGAGAGCGTGACGGTCCCGACCTGACGGCCGTGGGCGTCGACCACCGGGCCGCTGATCGGGGAGAGGACGTAGGGCCCGCCGACGTCGCCGATCAGGTGTCCCTGCGCGTCGGTGGCCCGGATCCGCACGACGTGCATCCACGGCGTGCGGAAGAAGCGGACGATCGCGGCGCGCAGCGCGACCGGGTCGCGATGGGCGACCGCCGCCTCGAAGCCGCGGTCGGTGGCGACGTGGTGCAGCACGCGGTGGGCCTCGCTGCCGTCGCTCTCGCCGTAGAGCACGCGCCGTCCCACGGCGGCGACGACGGCCATGCGGGTCGCGGCGGCGGTCGCGCCGCACGTGCGCAGCATCGCCGGCGGGACCGTGAGCGAGACGTTCAACGGGCCGTCCGGGTAGGCGGTCTCGGGGAGCACGACCGGGGTGGTGGAGGCCGACGACGCGCTCGGGCCGTCGTCGGCCGTCGCGCTGCCGACCCGCGCGCGGGCGCCCGTGACCACCGCCAGCTCGCCGGCCAGCGCGGCGTCGCTGCTCACCGACAGCAGGTAGTGGCCGACCGGCAGGCCGAGCGCGTCGGTGATCGTCCCGGAGACCGGCGCGGGCGCGTCGGTGGTCCCGTCCCGCGCGAGCGTGCGGCCCTCGGGCGTCCAGATCGCGATGCGCGTGATCTGGCTGCGCAGCAGGGGCTTCAGCGCCGCCTCGGTGCGCGCGGGCGAGCCGGCGGCGACCGCCGCGGCCAGGCGCCCGGAGCGCGCCAGCCGCCGCTGCGCCGACACGACGTTGGCGCCGCCGGCGGACTCCGTGTAGAGCCGCCGGGCGATCACCCGCAGCTCCGAGGCGTCCGTGCGCGCGCACGCGGCGGCGGTCGTGGAGGTGGTCGCGATCGCCGCCGCGCCGCCCTGCTGCCCGGCCCGGGTGCCGGGCGAGGCCGCCACGCCGCACCCGGTCACCACGGCGAGGACGCTGAGGACGGTGACGAGGGCGACGACGCGGCGAACCATGCTGGCCGCAGCGCACCGCACGGGCTTAAGGCCGCGCTCAGGGATCCGTTGGGATCCAGCGGGGCAACGTGACGACGAACGCCGATCCGCCGACGTGCGTGACCTCGCCCTCCATGCCGTGCGCCAGGCCGCGCGCGATCGGCAGGCCCAGGCCCGCGCCCGGGCGGTCCCGCGCCGACTCGCCGCGGGCGAAGCGCACGAACAGCCGCTCCATCTCGCCCGGCGAGACGCCCGTCCCCTCGTCGCGGACGGTCACCCGCGCCCGGCTGCCGTCGGGCATGACCATCACGTGGATGTCGCCCGCGCCGTGCGCGCGGGCGTTCTCCAGCAGGATCCGGACGATCCGCGCGGTCGCCAGCGGGTCGGCGGCGACGATCACCTCGTCGCCGTCGACGTCGAGCTTGCGGCCGTTCATCCGCGCGCCGAACTCGCGCGCCACGCCCGAGGTCAGCTCCAGCAGCTCGAGCGGCTCGCGGCGCAGCGGGGCCGCGCCGTCGATCCGGCTCAGGTCCAGCAGGTCGGTCGCCAGCGCGGTCAGCCGATAGGTCTGGCGCAGCGCGACGTCGGCCTGGGCCGCGGTCGCCGAGGCGTCCAGGCGCCCGTCCACCGCGCCCTCGCGCAGCAGCTCCAGCGTCGCCTGCAACGTGGCCAGCGGCGTGCGCAGCTCGTGGCTGGCCGTCGACAGGAACGCCTTGCGGGACGCCTCCTCGTCGGCCAGCCGCGCGCGCATCTCCTCCAGCGCGCCCGCGACGTCGGCGATCTCGTCGCCGCCCGACACCGCCACGTGATGGTCCAGGCCCTCCTCGTGCAGCGCGCGGGCATCCGCATGGAGTTGCGTCAACCGCGACAACAACCCGCGGCTCAGGAGCAGGCCCAGCGCCACCGCGACCACGACCGCCACCAGCCCCGCCCACGGCAGCGCCCGGCGCAGCACCTGCGACGCGGCGCGCGTGTCGTCCAGGCGCTTGGCGATCACCAGCGTCAGCCGCTCGCCGCCCACGCGCGTCGCGGCCACCGCGTAGGCCAGGCCGTGCGCGGTGCCCGAGGTGGTCTCGTCGTTGCCCGGGCGCGCGCGCAGCCGCCCCTCGACGGCGAGCGCGATGTCCGGCGTCACCTGGCGCGGCGAGGTGTCGGCCAGCGTCCGGCCCCGCGCGTCGTACAGCAGCACCCGGCCGCTGGTGCGGTCCTGGAGGCGGTCGACGATCCCGGTCAGCTCCGGCGACCCGGCCTTCAGGTGCGCGGGGGAGACCGACTGCAGCGCCGGGCGCGCGGTCCGCGCCAGCCCGCGCAGGTCCGCCAGCCGGTCGGCCTCCAGCCGGCTCTCCAGCAGCGGCAGCGTCACCAGCACGGCGGTCGCGAGCGTCGCGACGCTGGCCAGCAGCAGCGAGGCCAGGACCCGGCCGCGGATGCCGAGGCGTCGCGGTCTCACCGATCCAGCCGGTAGCCCGCGGCGCGCACGGTCACCACCCACTCGGCGCGGCCGCCCGCCGCCGCCAGCTTGTCGCGCAGGTGGTGGACGTGGAAGTCGACCGCCCGTGGGTCGCGGAAGGCGTCGTCGCCGTAGATCGCCAGCACCAGCTGCGGGCGCGAGAGGACCGCGCCGCCCGCGGTCATCAGCGCCTCCAGCACCGCCAGCTCCGACGGCGTCAGGTGCAGCGGCTCGTCGCCGACGCGGGCCGTGCGCGCCGCGGGATCCAGGACGAGCGAGTCGTGGCGCAGGACGCCGTCGCGCGCCGCGCCGCCGCTCGCGCCCGCGACGCCGTCGGGGGCGCGCCGAACCCGGCGCAGCGCCGCCCGCGCGCGGCTGCGCAGTTCGGCGATCCCGACCGGCTTGGTGACGTAGTCGTCGGCGCCCGCCTCCAGGGCCAGGACGACGTCGGCCTCGGCGTCGCGCGCGGTCAGCATCATGATGTAGACGTCGGTGTCGGCGCCGCGCAGCCGGCGGCAGACCTCGACGCCGTCGGGCGGCGCGCCGAGCCCGACGTCGAGCAGCACCACGTCGTACTCGCGCTCGGCCAGGCGGCCCAGCGCGTCGGTCCCGTCCGGCGCCTCGTCGACCGCGTGGCCGTCGGCGGCGAGCGCCGCGGCCATCGTCGTGCGGAGGTCCCGATCGTCTTCGACGAGGAGGATCCGCGCGTCCATGACGCAGGACGCTACCTCTTGCCCGGCGGTCGTCCACCGATTCCCAACATGGTCCCAACACTGCGCTCAGGCACGGCTGAGGCGGCGGTGGAGAGTAGAGGAAGCCATGACCCATCTCCTGCCCTCCCTGTCGGTCGTCCTCCCTTGCTACGACGAGGCGCCGAACGTCGCGGCCGCCGTCTACGACGCGCGGATCGCGGCGGGCGCCTCAGCCTTGCGGCACGAGGTCATCGTCGTCGACGACGGATCCACCGACCAGACCGCCACGATCGCCGCGATGCTGGCCGCGACGTTCCCGGAGGTCCGGCTGGTGCGCCACGATCGCAACCGCGGCTACGGCGCCGCGGTGCGGACGGGGATCGACGCGTCGACCGGTGACTGGGTGCTGTTGACCGACGGTGACCGGCAGTTCGACCTGAACGAACTGCCGCGCCTCGTTGCCGCCGGGGCGCGCGCGGGCGGTGCCGACCTCGTGGTCGGCTACCGCATCGCGCGCGCTGACCCGGCGTTCCGGCGCCTGTCGGCCGCCGCGTGGAACCGGCTGATGCGCGCGTCGTTCGGCGTCGGGGTGCGCGACGTCGACTGCGCGTTCAAGCTCGTGCGCGGCGACGCCGTCCGCGAGCTGCCGCTGGAGAGCGACGGGGCGATGATCTCCACCGAGTTGCTCGTGCGCGCGCGACTGGCGAGCTGGCGGCTCGCCGAGGTCGGCGTCACCCACCGTCCCCGTACCGCCGGGTCGCCCACGGGCGGCGACCCGCGGGTGATCCTGCGCGCGTTCGGGGAACGACGCGCGCTCAGGCGGCGGCTGCGCGAGCAGGCGGCCCGCGACGCGTCGCCGGCTGGGACGCCGGCGGCGCGCGCGGCGCTGTCGTGAGCACCGCGGGCGCGATCCGGGTCCCTGGAACGGGCGTTCTCCGGCCCCGTCGTCTCCCGGCGGCCGTGACGCCCGGCCGGGTCGCGCTCGGCGGCGTGCTCGTCGTGGCGGCCGCCCTGCGCGCCGTGGCGCTCGGGGCGACGCCGCTGGACCCGTTCTACGACGCGGCCGTCCGGACCATGGGCGGATCGTGGCACGCGTTCCTGACCGGGGCGATCGACCCGAGCGGGCAGGTGTCGGTCGACAAGCCGCCGGTCGACCTGTGGCTGCAGGTGGCGTCGACCAAGGTGGTGGGCTTCAACACCGTCGGCCTGCTTTTGCCGAGCGTGATCGGCGGCGTGGTCGCGGTGCTGTTGTTGTATGACCTGGTCCGGACGCTCGCGGGGCCGCGGGCGGCGCTGATCGCGGCGGCCGCGCTGGCCGTCCTGCCGATCGACGTCATCACCGCGCGCAGCGACACGATGGACGGCGTGATGAGCGCGCTGATCCTCGGCGCGCTGGCGGTGACCGCGCGCGGCGCGCGGGACGGCAGGCCGTCGCGGGTGGTCATCGGCGGCGCGCTGATGGGGCTCGCGTTCGAGGTGAAGCTGTTCGAGGCGTTGTTGGGGTTCATCCCGCTGGCCGTGCTGTGGCTGGCGGGCGCGCACGACGTGCCGTGGCGGCGCCGCGTGCTCGCGCTCGGGGGTGCGGGCGCGGCGTTCGTCGCGGTCGGGTTGGCATGGCTGGTCACGCTGACGCTGGCGGTCCCGGCGTCGCAGCGGCCGTGGGCCTTCGGGTCCAGCGACGGCTCGGCGTGGTCGGCGACGTTCGTCTACGACGGGTGGCAGCGCTTGACCGGAGCCGCGCTGCCGACGGCGTCCGGGGCCGTTGGGCACGGCACGGTCCCGGCGCCGCCCGGCCCGCTGCGGCTGCTGTCGGGCCAGGACGGGATGCTCGGCCGCCTCGGGCTGGAGCTGGCCCTGGCCTGGGGCCTGGTGCTGGTCCTGCTCGCGCGGCGGCGGGACCGCTTCGGGCCGGGGCTGAGCCCGGGCCTCCTGGCGCTCGGCGCGTGGCTGCTGGTCGGGACCGTGCTCTTCAGCGTCCAGGCCGGCTTCCGGCCGCGCTACGCGGAGGCCTTCGTCGGGGCGATCGCGGGCGTGATCGGGATCGCCGCCGCGCGGCTCGGCGGTCGCGGCGTGCTGATCGCGACCGTCGTGGTGCTCGCCGCGTCGGCGGGCGTGGCGGCCGCGGCGGTCGGCGACCACGTCGAGGACTCCGGGACGCTCGGCGCGATGCCGCCCGCCCGGCTGGCCTCGCTGGACGACTACCTGCGCGCCCACCAGGCGGGCGCGCGCTACGAGGCCGCCGACGTCGCGGTGACCAAGGCCGCCGCGCTGATCACCCGCTCCGGCGAGCCGCAGCTGATCCTCGACGCCGACCGCGGCCAGACGCTGGTGCCGCCGTCGGCGCTCGCCCGCGCCGTGGCGCGCGGCGAGGTGCGCTACGCCGTGTCGGGAGGCTCCTGTCGCGTGGTGGTGGCCTCCGACGCCTGCTCGCCCGACGCGCGGTGGATCCGCGCGCACGGGACGGACGTCAGCCGCGCGGCGGGCCAGCCGTACGGCGGCGTGGTCTACCGGCTGGGGGTGGGGCATGGCGGTTGAGGCCGTCGCACCCGCCGCCGCACGCCGCCGTCGGGGGATCCTGACCGCGCGGCCCCGCCCGTTGGCGGTCGTCGCCTCGGTGGGCCTGGCGCTGGCGCTGGCGACCACCGCGTGGTTCGCGCTGGCCGCGGCCGCCCGGCCGTCGGTGCTCTCGCCGCCGACGCTGCGCACGCACGCGCCGTGGCTGCTCGGGCCGCTGCGGGGGATCCTCGACAGCGAGACCTCGATCCACGTCATCCACCTGCAGACCGGGATCGCGGTCGGGCTCGGCGTGCTCGGCCTCGCGTGGCTGATCGCGTGGGCGGCCGCCGACGCGCTGCCCTACAAGGTCGTCTTCGGGGCGGTCGGCGCGGCGCAGGCGCTGATCGTCCTCGGGCCGCCGCAGCCGCTGACCGACGTCTTCAACTACGTCGTCTACGGGCGCATGGCGCTGGACGGCAGCAACCCCTACACCCACGTCCCGGCCACGAGCGCCCACCGCGACGTGGCCTACGCGCTGTCGAACTGGCACCACCTGCCGAGCCCGTACGGCCCGCTGTTCACGCTCGCCTCGGCGCCGCTGGGCCTGATCTCGGCCCAGGCCGCGCTCGTGGTCTGGAAGGCCGTCGTGCTCGGTTGCGCCCTCGGCACGCTCGCGCTCACGGCGTCGCTGGCCCGGCGCTACGACCGCTCGCCGCAGCGCGCGATCGCCTGCGTCGGGCTGTGCCCGGTCACGTTGATCTACGGGATCGGCGGCCTGCACAACGACGGGCCGTCGATCGTCGCGCTGCTGGGCGCGACGGTCCTGATCACGCGGCGCGAGAGCACGCCGAAGGGCGACGCGATCGCCGGCGCGCTCGTCGTCGCCGCCGCGGGCCTGAAGCCGTCGTTCGCGGTCGTCGTGCCGCTGATCGTCCTCGGCGCGCGCGATCGCCCCGCCGCGTTCGCGGGCGCCGCCGCCGCGGGCGCCGCGACGCTGGCGGTGATCACGCTCGTCTTCGGCGGCGCGCTGCCCGCGCTGTCGATCCAGGACCGGCTGGTCACGCCGCTGTCGCTGCCGAACCTCGGGGGCTTGGGGGCGGGCCACGGCGGGGCGGACGCCGGCGTGCGCGCGGCCGCCCGCGACCTGCTGGCCGTCGTGACGCTCGCCGGGATCGTCGCGGTCGCCTACCGGCGGCGCCTGGCGCCCGCGGTCATCGGGCTGACCCTGCTGGCCGCGCTGCTCACCGTCGCGTGGGTGATGCCGTGGTACCTGGCCTGGTCGCTGCCGTTCCTGGCGCTCGTGCCGCGCGCGCGGATCATGCCGGTGGTCGTGCTGCTGACCGTCTGGCTGGCCGTCGGCGCCGCGCCGCAGCTGCCCAAGGTGCTGCACGCCGTGAACTACTACCCGACGCGGACCGTCACCGGGCTGCAGAACCACGACCTCGAGACGGAGCTCGTCCGGTGACCAGGATCGAGCTGATGAGGATCGTCCGCTTCGGCGTCGTCGGCGTCTCCAACACGCTCGTGACGCTGATCGTGGACATCCTGCTGACACGCGCGGGTGTTCCCATTCCGATAGCCGCCGCCTCGGGCTTCGCCGCGGGCGCCGCCAACGGCTACCGTCTGAATCGCGCCTGGACGTTTCATGCCACCGGCGTGCACGGCACCTCGGTCGTCGTGCGCTACGTGGCGATCCAGGCCCTCGGCGCTGCGATCAGCGCAGGCGGGGCCGCCGCCCTGGCGGACCTGCTGGCGGTCGCCCGCATCGCCGCGGAGATCTCCGCGTTGCCCGTCGCGACCGCCATGACCTACATGTTGACCCGACACCTGTTCCTCACCGCATGAAGCGTTCTCTCTGGGCGGCGTCCACCGCGCTGCTCGCCCTCCTCGTCGCCGGCGGCGCGTTCGTCCACAGCCGCGCCGACACCCGCAAGAGCGGCTCGACGGCCTCCGCGGCGTCCGTGCCCGGCTGCGTCGGGCCCGGACCCGGCACCCACCGGATCGTCGTCGACAGCGCCCATCCACCGGTCGCGCTGCACGTGCCGCCCGGGGCCCAGAAGCCCGGCCGCCCGTTGATCATCGTGATGCCCGGGGCCGGGCAGACCGCGTCCGACATCGCCAACTACACCGGCTACTCGCACCTGGCCGACCAGAAGGGCTTCCTGGTGGCCTACCCGACCGCCACCGGCTCGCGCCCGTTCTGGAACGTGTCGGGCAGCGTGCCCGGCAAGCCCGACGACGTCGCCTACCTGCGCAAGGTCATCACGACGCTCACCAAGGTGTCCTGCGCCGACAAGCACCGCGTCGGCATGACCGGCGTCTCCAACGGCGGCGGCATGACCGCGCGCATGGCCTGCGACGCCGCCGACCTGCTGGCCGCCGCCGCGCCGGTCGCGGGCGGCTACTCGACGCTGCCCGACTGCCACCCGATGCGGCCGCTGCCGATCCTGGAGATCCACGGCGTCAAGGACCAGGTCGTGCCCTACAACGGCAAGCGCGCCGACCACGCCGACGCGGTCGGCAACTGGCTGCGCGCCTGGCTGGCCCGCGACCACTGCACCGGCGCCGCGCGGCGCTCGGCGCCGGCGGGCGACGTGCAGGAGCTGCGCTGGACGTGCCCCGACGACCGCATGGTCGTGCACGACCGCGTCCTCGACGCCCAGCACGGCTGGCCGGGGGAGAGCTCGTTCAGCGCGTTCAGCTCGACGGTCCGGACGTGGCGCTTCCTGACCTCGTTCCGGCTCGACGTCAACTGAGCCCGCGCGCGGGCGGAGGCCTAAGCTAGGGCCTCCGCCCGATGCCGCGCTACGAGGACACCGACAAGGACAAGGTTCGCGACGCGGTCGACCTCGTCGACCTGATCTCGACGCGCACCGAGCTGCGTCGCTCCGGGCCGGGCGAGTACAAGGGCCTGTGCCCGTTCCACGACGAGCGCACGCCGTCGTTCCACGTCACGCCCGACAAGGGCATGTACTACTGCTTCGGGTGCGGGGCGGGCGGCGACGCGTTCCGGTTCGTCCAGGAGACCGAGGGGCTGGACTTCGTCGGCGCGCTGGAGTCGCTGGCGCAGCGCTACGGGATCGAGCTGACGGTCGCCGACGAGGACCCGGCGGCGGCCGAGCGGCGCCGGGCGCGCGAGCGGCTGATGGAGCTGCTGGACCGCGCGGCGTCGTTCTACGAGCGCTTCCTGTGGGAGTCGGCCGAGGCCGAGCCCGCGCGCGCCTACCTGCGCGACCGCGGCTTCACGGAGGAGACGCTGCGGACGTTCCGCGTCGGCTACGCGCCCAGCGCGTGGGACAAGCTGTTCATGGCGTCGCGCCGGCAGGGCTACGGGGCGCGCGAGCTGTTCGACGCCGGGCTCGGGCTGCGCAGCAAGGGCGAGGGGCGGCTCTACGACCGCTTTCGCCGGCGGATCACGTTCCCGCTGTGCGACCAGCGCGGGCGCGTGCTGGGCTTCGGCGCGCGGGCGCTGGGCAAGGACCAGCAACCCAAGTACCTCAACTCGCCCGACGGCGACATCTTCCACAAGGGCGACATCGTCTACGGGTCGCACCTGGCGCGCTCGGCGGCGACCAAGGCCGACGAGGTGATCGCCACCGAGGGCTACATGGACGTCCTGGCGCTGCACCAGGCGGGGATCGAGAACGCGGTCTGCATCATGGGCACGTCGCTGACCGAGCGCCAGGTCGGGGAGCTGGCCAAGCTCGGCAAGACCGTGTTGTTGGCCTTGGACGCCGACAGCGCGGGGCAGGAGGCCATGATGAAGGCCTCGCGCGTGGCGGCGAAGTCGAAGCTCAACCTGCGCGTGGTGCCGATGCCCGACGGGCTGGACCCGGCCGACGTGGTCCAGCAGGAGGGCGCCGACGCGGCGCGGGAGATGGTCGGGCGGTCGGTGCCGTTCGTGCGCTTCCAGGTCGAGCGCGAGCTGGACCGCGCCGACCTGTCGCACGCCGAGGGCAAGGACGCGGCGATCGCCGCGCTGCGGCCGGTCTTCGCCACGCTGCCGCCCAGCGCGCTGCGCCAGGAGCTGCTGGCGCACGTGGCCGGGCAGGTCGGGCTGGACGAGGCGCTGGTGTCGTCGTGGCTGCCGGTGGCCGGGGAGCGGGCGGCGGCGCCGGCGCCGCCGCGTGGCGGGGGGCCGGGCGGCGGCGGACAGAACGGCGGTCGCCGGAACGGCGGCGGTGGCGGCTTCGGCGGCGGCGGGGGCGGCGGCTTTCGTGACGACGAGCGGTTCGGGTCGTCCTCCGCGGTGCTCACGCCGCGCGTCAGCCCGCTGGCGCAGGCCGAGGGCGACTTCCTGGCCCAATGCATCGCGACGCCCGACGTGGCCGCCGAGGTCCTGGCCGGCCTCGACCTCGACAGCTTCAGCAGCGACGCGATGCGCCGCGTCCTCGTCCACGTGCGCGACCACCTGCGCGCGCCGCAGGACGGCCTGCCCGAGGACGACGCGATGCTCAGCCGCTCGGTCGCCAAGCTCGTGACCAAGGCCGCCGACCTCGCGCCGTCGCGCGCGGCGCTCCAGGGCCAGCTCGCCAACATCGAGGTCCTGCGCCTCACCGGCCAGATCGCCGAGGCCCTCGCCTCCGGCACCGGCGGCGTCGCCGCCCTGCGCCAGCGCCGCGACCAGCTCGCGACCCGCCGCGACGCCCTCATCGCGCAGGCCATCGACGAGCAGGCCTCCGCCTCCTGACCTCACCGACGACGAAGCCCGCCTCGGTGGGCGGGCTTCGGTCACTCAGCTCCGGGGGTGGGACTCGAACCCACAACCCTTCGATTAACAGTCGAATGCTCTGCCATTGAGCTACCCCGGATCGGGCACGGCTGGTCCGCCGCGGCGGACGCTTCCGATCTTACGGGAAGATCGGCCAGGCCGCTCTCCACTTCAGCATGGCCGTTCGCACACGAGACCACGCGCTTTGCGCGCCTGCTCGCGCGCGGCGAGCCGGTCGCGAGCGGGCAGGACGCACGGTCAGCGCGCAAGGCGCGAGGCGCGGGCGTCCTGGATGGACTCGACGACCACGCGATCCTCGTCGGGCAGGTAGACGTAGACCATCACCATCCAGCGCCACGGGCCCAGCAGGAAGCGGTGCCCGGCGAGACGACCGGTCAGCTCCGGGCCCAAGAGCGGGAAGCGCTCCAGCGACCGCAGCGAACGTGCCACACGGGCACGCGTGTCGGCCGGGAGCGAATGGCTGCGGACGAGCGCGTCGAGGTCCTCGACGGCGGCGAGGGCCAGTTCGACGGTGGCCATGCGGGCCTACAGGGCGTCGAGCGGGATCGTCTGGCCCGAGCGCGCCTGCGCGGCGCCGAGCTGGATGCGGTCCCAGGCGCCATCGATGCTGTCGAGCACCGCGACGACGTTGCGCGCGTCCGGATCGGCCTCGTCGATCGCGGTGGACAGCAGGGAGCGCGCGAGGGACCCGGGCTGCATGTGCATGCGCTCGGCGAGGCGGGCGAGCTTCTCGGCCTGGTCGTCGTCAAGGGTGATGTTGAGGCGCTCCACGATTTTGGATGGTACACGAAAGAGCACGGGATGTGTAGCGGGTGCGGTGGGCATGGGCGAAGACGCTACGTGCGCCGGTGTGCCGGAACGGCCGCCGAAGGTGGCGAACGCGCGGCGAGCCCGGCGCGATCAGCCGGCGGCCGCCAGCCGCTCGACCAGCTCGACCGCCCGCCTGCCCGGGTCGTGCGTGGCCGCCCAGGCGGCCAGCTCCCGCGCTCGCGCGCCCAGCGACGGCGTCGCCAGCGCGCGCGTCACCGCCAGCCGCAGGCCGGTCCGGGTGACGAGGCGGCGGGGGAGCCGGACGCCGACGCCCGCCCAGTCCGCGCGCGCCGCGTTCTCGTTCATGTCGCCCGCGGCGGGGCAGGCGACGACCGGGACGCCGGCGGCCAGCGCGCGCATGAGCGTCCCGTGGCCGACGTGGCAGACGACGAGGTCGCACCGCGGCATCGCGCGCGAGTAGGACACCCAGTCGACCAGGCGCGCGTTGGCCGGGACGTCGAAGCCGTCGGTCTCGCCGCGGCGGTTGGTCGACGCCAGCACGCGCACGGGGAGATCGGCCAGGCCCGCGAGCGCGGCGCGCAGCATGCGGCCGTCGCGGTCCTGCGCGGTCGAGGGCGCGACCAACACCAAGGGGTCGGTCCCGGGCGGCGGCTCGACGTCGCCGAACGGCGGCTCCCACTGCAGCGGCCCGACCACGTGCGTGTTGGGCAGCGGCGCGCGGCGCGGGTACTCGAGCTGCGGGAACGTCGCGACCAGCGCCAGCGACCGCGAGATCCCGCCGTGGACGTGGTCGAGCGGCGGCAGGCCCAGCCGCGCCCGCGTCTCGTTCAGCTCGTCGCGCCCGAGCGACAGCCCGCGCCCGACCAGCGGGTCGAACGTGCGCCACCAGCGGCGGCCGATCGCGGTCCGCGGCAGCCGCGCGCCGACCGAGTAGGGCGGGAACCCCGCGTCGCCGCGTGGGTCCACGTGCGGGATCAGCGTCGCCCACGGCACGCCCTCCAGCTCCGCGGCCAACGCGGGGGCCAACGTCAGGATGTCGCTCACCACGACGTCGGGTCGCTCGCGCGCGACCAGCTCCCGCGTCACGCCCGTCGCCCGCCGCACCGCCTCGTAGGGCTTCAGCGGCCGCTCCCGCGTGGGGAACACGTGGTACTCCGGCGCGGGCGCGAACCGCATCCCCTCGCGCTCGACGTCCTCGCGCCACCGCGTCCACGTCTCGACCACCACATCATGGCCTCGCGCCCGCAGCGCCCGGCCGAGGGCGATGATCGGGAACGCGTGGCCCGCGTCCCCGAACGCGCCCAGGAGGACCCTCAGATCTCCTCCATCAACTCGGCCACCGCGCGCAGCTGGGCGATCCGCTCGTCGCGCGTCCACGCCATCGGGGAGACGCCGAGCGTCCCGACGCCCGCGTCCGCGTACGCGCGCAGCCGCTCGCGCACCCGGTCGCGCGGGCCGACCAGGGACACCAGGTCGATCAGCTCGTCGGGCAGCGCGGCGCCCGCCTCTTCCTTGCGACCCGCCAGGTACAGGTCCTGGACCTCGCGCGCCGCGTCCTCGAACCCGTACCGCCGCACGAGCGTGTTGTAGAAGTTCTTCTCGCGCGACCCCATGCCGCCGACGTACAGCGCCAGGAACGGGCGCATCGCGTCGCGCGCGCCCGCCACGTCGTCCTCGGTGATGTTCACGTTGACGGTCGGCGCGATGTCGAAGCCGTTCTCATAGTCCAACGTCCGGCCCACCGATGCCGCGCCCTCCTCCAGCGACTCCTTCAACATCGGCAGGTGCTCGGGGGACAGCAGCGTCGGCATCCAGCCGTCGGCGATCTCGCCGGCCAGCGCCGTGTTGCGCGGCCCGATCGCCGCCAGGTAGATCGGCATCCGCTCCTGCACCGGCGCGATCGTCAGCTTCAGCGCCTTGCCCGGCCCGTCGGGCAGCGGCAGCGTGATCGCCTGGCCGTCGTAGACCACCCGCTCGCGCGCCAGCGCCATCCGGACGACCTCGATGTACTCGCGCGTGCGCTGGATCTGCTTGCCGAACCGCACGCCGTGCCAGCCCTCCGACACCTGCGGCCCGGACGACCCGATCCCCAGCAGCATCCGGCCGTCGGACAGCTGGTCGATCGTCGCCGCGGTCATCGCGGTCATCGTCGCGCTGCGGCCCGGCATCTGGAAGATCCCCGAGCCGAGCTTGATCGTCGTCGTCTGCCCGGCCAGCCAGGCGAGGATCGTCGCCGCGTCGGAGCCGTAGGCCTCGGCGGTCCAGACGCTGTCGTAGCCGAGCCGCTCGGCCTCCTGGACGATCGACAGCTGATCGGCGCTCGTCAGGCCGAGGCCCCAGTAGCCGATGTGGACACCCAGCTTCATGTTGCAACGAACCTTTCAGGAGGAGGAACCCGCCTTCCCACGGCGAGCCCGGCGGCGTACGCTGTCGGGGACCCTATGCGAGGACGCCGCGACACGCCGCTGAACGACCTCCGGCTCGCGATCGACTGCCTCCCGCTGCGCACGCGCGAGGCGATGCTCCAGGGCATCCGCGCCAACGACATCATCGTCGGCGCCTACAGCGACCGCAGCGGCGGCGTCTGCCCGATGCTCGCCGCCCACCGCCACGGCGGGCGCACCTCGTTCGTCTCCTTCGCGCACGCCTGGGACCGCTTCGCGGGCGGCAAGCGCGCCCGCCGCGCGACCGCGCGCGAGCTGGCGATCCTCGAGTCGCAGCTGACCGACTCGATCCTCCACGAGGCCGACCTCGGCGGCGCGATCGCCGACCACCAGCGCATCGCCCGCCGGCGCAAGGAGGCCGAGGCCCGGCGCGTCGGCCTCGGCTGGCTGCGCGAGCGGCGCGACGACGCCGCCGCGGAAGGCGCGCTCGCGCAGGTCGAGCGCCGCCGCCACCTCGTCGAGCGCTAGCGCCCCGCGCTCACTCCCCGGGCCGGATGAACTGGATCTCCGGGATGATGCACGCGGGCGAGACCTTCAACAACAGCCGGACCGCCTCGGCGATGTCCTGGGGCGTGATCATCTCCTCGGCGGGGACCGACTCCTTGACGAACTCGGTCATCGGCGTGTCGACCCACCCGGGGCAGAGCGCGGTCGACTTGATGCCCTCGGGCGACAGCTCCTTGTGCATGGCCTCGGTGAAGTTGACGACCGCGCCCTTGGTCGCGCTGTAGACCGACAGCCACGCCTGGCCGCGCTTGGCGGCGATCGACGCGGTGTTGACGACCTGGGCCGTGCCGGTCTCGGCCGCCGCCGCCCGCAGCAGGTCCACCGTCTCGCGGTAGAACAGGATGATCGAGCGCAGGTTGACGCCGAGCTGCATGTCCAGGCGCTTGGTCTCGATGTCCGCGACCGACGCGCCGATGCCGACGCCGGCGTTGTTGACCAGGACGTCCAGCCGGCCGAAGCGGGCGCGGTGGGCGTCGACGACGGCCTTGACGCCGTCCTCGTCGCCGAGCGCGCCGGCCACGAGCTCGACCTCGTAGCCCTTGTCCCGCAGGCCCGCCGCGGCCCGCTCCAGCTTCTCCGGCCGCCGGGCGGCGACGGTCAGCCCGAAGCCCTCCTCGCCGAGCATGTCGGCGACCGCCAGGCCGATCCCGCTCGATGCGCCCGTCACGATCGCCGCACGCCGCCGCTCGCTCACGTCGTCTCCTCCATCTCCGCTTAACACGTCACCGGCGCGCGGTATCCAATCAGGCCACTAGCCTTTCCCGCTGCCCATGCGTCGCTCTCGCCTGTTCCCGGTCCTGCTGCTGTCCGCCTGCTCGCTGGTCGTCGCCGCGTGCGGCGGGGGAGGCGACGGAGGAGCCGGCAACGCCGCGGCGCCCGCCCAGCCGGCGACCGCCAAGGCCGAGGAGTTCCCGCCGACCGCGGGCAAGACGCTGCCCGACGTGATCGGGAACCTGCCGTCCGGGCCGGTGCTCGCGCCGAGCGTGTCGCTGCTGGAGAAGGGCAGCAACCGCGTCGGCTTCGCGCTCTTCGACACCGCCGGCAAGCAGCTGACCGGCGCGCAGGTGGCGCTCTACGTCGGGTCGACGTCCGGCGCCTCGGCGCGCGGGCCGTTCCCGGCGCGCAGCGAGTCGCTGAAGGTCTCGCCGCAGTTCGAGAGCAAGCAGACCGCGACCGACCCCAACAGCGCGCGGGCCGTCTACGTCGCCGACGTGCCGTTCAAGAAGAACGGCAAGTACGCGATGCTCGCGATCGCGCGGCTGGACGGCCGGATGGTCGCGACGTCGCCGATCGGCGTCGAGGTCGGCGTGCAGAAGGTCACGCCGCCGGGCGTGGGCGACAAGGCGCCGGTGATCCACACGCTGACGCCGGCCGACGTCTCGGGCAACCTGGCCAAGATCGACACGCGCCTGCCTCCGGCCGCGAACCTGCTCAAGGACGACTTCGCCGACGTCGTCGGCAAGAAGCCGGTCGTGCTGACGTTCGCGACGCCGCAGCTCTGCCAGTCGCGCGTGTGCGGCCCGGTGGTGGACGTGGTCGACGAGGTGTCCGCCAAGGTCGGCGACAAGGTGTCGTTCATCCACCAAGAGGTCTACCAGGACAACGAGGTCAACAAGGGCCTGCGGTCGCAGCTCAAGACCTACAAGCTGCAGACCGAGCCGTGGACGTTCGTCATCGACCGCAACGGCGTGATCTCGACGCGCTTCGAGGGCGCGTTCTCGGCCGGCGAGCTGGAGCGCGCCGTGGCCAAGGTCGACAGCTGACGCGCCGTCGGCGCGCCCGCGTCCTCAGCTCGTCGCCGCCCGCAGCCGCGGCAGCTCGATCGCCGGGCAGCGGTCCATCGCGACGTGCAGCCCGGCCTTGCGCGCCCGCTCCGCGGCCGCCTCGTCGATCACGCCCAGCTGCAGCCAGACGCCCTTGACGCCCGGCCGGGCGATCGCCTCGTCGACGTGGACGCCGGCCTGGTCGGCGCGGCGGAAGACGTCGACGACGTCCACGTCGACGTCGTCGGGGATGTCGGTGACGCTCGGGTAGCAGCGCTCGCCGAGGATCGACGTCTCGCGCGGGTTGACCGGGATGACCGTGAAGCCCTCCCGCCGCAGCAGCGCCGCGATCCGGTGCGAGTCCCGTGACGGGTCCGGCGAGCAGCCGACGACCGCCCACGCCTTGGTGGACGTGAGCATCGCGCGAACGTCGTCGTCCATGTCCTAGGCCTCGGCGGCCAGCCACGCCGCGACGCGCGGCGGGGGAGACCCGTGGTACTCAGCGTCGACCGCCAGCTCGATGAGCCGATCGGGGTCGTCGTCGGCCTGGTTGGTGCGGAAGCGCAGGTAGGTGACGACCGCGCCGACGATCGCCAGCGCGGGGTCGTCGTCCTCCACGTCGACGTCGAGCTCCCGGACGGCCTCGGCCATCAGCTCGTCGACGTCCTCGACCCCGCGGATCGGCTCGTCGCGGTCCTCGAACCGCCGCGCGAGCTGGGCGATCGTGTCGTCGCCACCGTTGGGATCCACGGCCTCCGCGGCCCGCCGGACCGCCTCGGCCAAGGTCAGGTCATGTGGTTCGGTGGGCACGTCCCGAGCCTACCCCGCGCGCCCCGGAACGACCCCTAGGATTCGCGTGGGCTGGTAGCTCAACCGGTTAGAGCAGCAGACTCATAATCTGTCAGATCTGGGTTCGAATCCCAGCCGGCCCATGGGATTCGCCCCCTCGATGGTCCAGTCTTCGGTGCGACTGGTGAGCACCTCTCCTAGGGTTCCGCGCCATGCATCGAGGACTCGCGCTCGCCGGCGCCGTGATCGCCCTGGCCATCCCCGCCGGGGCGGCGATGGCCGACCAGGGCGGACCCGTCGCCCACGCCGCGTGCACGCGGGCGAAGATCGAGGGCCAGTCCAAGTGCATCGCGCGCGGCCAGTTCTGCCGGCACACCGCGCGCGCGGAGAAGGACTACGAGCGCTACGGCCTTCGCTGCAACAAGCGCGACAACCGCGGCAACTGGCACCTGACCTAGGACCTGCCGCTTCGGCGAGGGCTCGCCGCCCGCGGCGGTTGCCGCGCGGCGTGCCGCTGCGCGAACCTGGGGCATGGCCACGTTCGTCAAGCACGACCTGGGGCGCTGCGCCGCGGGCACCGTCGTCGAGGTCACGCCGGAGCAGGGCGGCAACGTCCTGCTCATCGACGCGCCGAACTTCGAGCTGTACCGGCGCGGCAAGCGCTGCCGCGTCGTCGGCGGCCCGGTCGCGGCGGGCGCGACGGCCCACCTGCAGGTCCAGACCGACGACCGCTGGATGGTGATCGTCGACCTCGCCGGCGGCCGCGGCCGCATCCGCGCCTCCGTCCGCAAGCTCGACCCCCAGCCGATCGACGCGGACGTCACCGCGACCGTGCCGACGCGCGTCTCGGCGCAGCAGCTGCTCAGCGGTCGCCGCTAGCGCCCGAACCCGTCGTCCAGGTCCAGCACCGCGTTGATGTGGCCGACCAGCGCGGCGGCCGCCGGCGTCCCGATGGTCAGCAGCAGCTCGCGGCAGGAGAGCAGGAGCTCGTCGCGCTCCTCCAGCTCGCGGGCCAGGTCGGGGGTGTCGTCGTCGGCGTCGGACACGGACGAGGACGGTAGGGGGAGCCTCGGACCGGCGGCAAGCGGGATTGCGTCAGAAGACACCTTGACAACCCGTGGGCACCCCTGAGTAACATCCCACCCACCACAACATCCTTAACTAATTCGCCCCCGCGCCGCGGAAACGGCCGGGGGCATGGCCCAAAGGAGCGGCGTACTCCCATGAGCACGAACCAGCGTACCGACGTCTGCGTCGTCACGGTCGATCGCGAGGTCGCCGAGGTCGTTCGCGAGCAGTCCATCGCGACCCTCGAGGCAAACCATCACTATTTCGAGGAGGTCGAGCGCTTCGGCGCCGACGCGCAGCGGGCGCTCGCGCGCATCTACCGCGACGCGTTCGCGACCCTCGACGCGATCGGCTGGGATCCGCGGGAGAACGCGGCGGCGCCCGAGGACGCGGTCCCGATCCCGCTGAGCCACGGCCACGTCGAGCAGCTCCGCGCCCGGCGCTTCGAGCTGGGCCACGCGAACATCGACCGCGTCGAGCACTCCTCGTCGTGGACGATCGCCGACCTCGAGCCCGCCCGCGAGCGCGCCAAGGCGCTGGACCGGCTGCTCGGCGCGTGGACGCGCGAGACCCGCGCGATCCGCGCGGCCCGCGCGGCCCACGCGCGGGACGGCGGCTAGCGCAGGCGGCTCGGCGCGTCGGCCTCGGCGATCGGGCGCCCGACCGTCAGGGCGTCGCGCAGCGCCGTGGGCTCCATCGCGGCGAAGGTCGCGTCGGCCTGGGCGCCCACGGCGTCCAGCGTCTTGGCGAAGAAGCAACGCGCGGTCGCGGCGGCGACGACGTCGAAGATCTCCTGGTCGCCGAGGCCGTGCGCGCGCAGCGCGTCGACGTCGGCCTCGCCGATCGCCGACGCGTCGCGCGCGATCCGCTGCGCGAACGCGACGACCGCCTGGTCGGCCGGCGGCAGGCCGGTCGAGTCGGTCAGCTCGTCGACCGTGGCCAGCTCGCCGGCCAGCGCGCGCGACGCGTGCGCCAGCGAGCAGTACGACGAGCGCAGCACGCGCGCGACCGCGATGCTCACCAGCTCGTAGCGCCGCGGGTCCATCCCCGCCTTGATCGTGCCGTTGAGGCCCAGCCAGGCCTCGTAGACCTCCGGGCGCTGCGAGAACGCCCGCTCGTAGTTGGGGATGTCGCGTGGATCGTCGCTGGAGAGGAACATGGCACCGGTTCAGATCGCTGAGGGCAGGAGCTGCGCATTCTCCTCCTCCGGCGGCCAGCCGTGGACGTAAACCACCAGATCGTCCAGGCCGTGGTTGACGGTCTGCAGCGGCGTCCCGTGCGGCACGTGGACCACGTCGCCGGGCACGGCGTCCACGCGCTCGGGCGGCTCGCCCAAGTACATCGTCAACGTGCCGCGCACGACGACGAACGTCTCGTCCTGCGTCGGGTGCCGATGCCGCTTGCCCGCCGCGCCCGGCTCGTAGCGCCACACGTTCGCGCGCGACCACTCGGTGCCCGCGGCCTCGCTCAGCTCGGCGACGTGCCGCGCGGGCTCGCCGTCCTCGTGCGGCCGCGTGATCCAGTCGTGGTCGTCGTACTTGAGGAGCCCGGGGGACATGCGGCAGAGTCTTTACATGACCATCGTCAACGGCGTCGACTTCGTGTCCATCCCGACCACCGACCTGGACCGGTCGGTGGCCTTCTACGGCGACACGCTGGAGCTGGAGCGCTCCGCCTACATGCCCGAGCGCAACTTCGCGGAGTTCGAGAACGGGACCGTGACCTTCAACATCATGGACCCGGTGAAGATGGGCGTCGGCGAGTTCGCGCGCAACGCCAACCCGGTCGCGCTGAACGTCGCCGACGTGGCCGCCGCCCGCCAGGCGCTGGAGGCCAAGGGCCTGACGTTCTTCGGCGACACGTTCGACACCGGCGTCTGCCACATGGCGTTCTTCGCCGACCCCGACGGCAACGCGCTGATGCTCCACCACCGCTACGCGCCGCGGGGCTGAGCGGCGGACGAGCCCGTCGCACGCCTCTGTCAGAGTCGAGACACCGGCGTTTCCTAGGCAACGCTCACCCGATCGCGGGATGCCCGAGCGGGTAGGAGTCGCCGATGAACCCGGGAGCGGTGCCCTACGACCCGGAACGCTTCCATCCCCAGCGCATGGCCGCTGCGCTGGCCGACCCCGACCGCCTCGGCGCGCTCCGGCGCACCGGCATGGTCGACCCGAGCCCCGAGGCGGCGTTCGACCGCTGGGCGCGGCTGGCCGCCCACGCGCTGCGCACGCCGGTCGCCGCCGTCTCGCTGCTCGACGAGCGCCACCAGTACCTCAAGAGCCTCGTCGGCGCCGACCTCGACGACCGCACGCTGCGCCTCGAGCTGGGCATCTGCCGCTACGTCGTCGCCGGCGCCGCGCCGCTGGCGGTCGACGACACGCGCGAGCACGCTGAGCTGCACGACATCGCGATCTACCGCGACCACGGCCTGCACGCCTACGCCGGCACGCCGATCTGCGTCGACGGCCAGGCGATCGGCTCGCTCTGCGTCGCCCAGCCCGACCCGCGCGCCTGGACCCACGAGGACCTGGCGATGCTCGGCGACTTCGCTGAGGCGATCGCGGGCGAGATCGCGCTGCGGATCGCCGCCGGCGACCTGCGTCGCGTCAACGGCGTCGTCGAGGACCACAACCGCATCCACGAGCTGATCGCCGCCGACGCGCCGCTGGAGGACGTGCTGCGCGAGGTGGTGCTGAGCATCGAGAACTACGACCCGTCGCTGCGCGGCAGCGTCCTGCTGCTGGACCCGGTCCTGCGCACGATCCACCACGGGGCCGCGCCGTCGCTGCCCGCCTCCTACGTCGCGCAGCTCGAGGGCGTGGTGATCGGCCCCGACGTCGGCTCCTGCGGCGCGGCCGCCCACCACGGCACCGAGATCATCAGCGCCGACCTGGAGGCCGACCCCAGGTGGACGGCGTTCCTCCCGCTGGTCCGCGAGCACGGCCTGGGCCACTGCTGGTCGTTCCCGGTCCTCGGCGGCGCGGGCGACGTCCTCGGGACCTTCGGCGTCTACGGCGACCGGCCGCGGACGCCGACCGAGCGCCACAAGGGCTTCCTGCGCGACGCCGCGCGCCTGGCCGGGATCGCGATCGAGCGCCGGCGGGCGACCGAGGAGCTCGTCCACCGCGCCACGCACGACCCGCTGTCGGGCCTGCCCAACCGGCGGCTGCTCTTCGACCGCCTGACGCACGCGCTGGCGCGGGCCCGGCGGTCGGGCACCACGCTCGCGGTCCTGTTCGTCGATGTCGACCGCCTCAAGCTCATCAACGACACGCTCGGCCACGACGTCGGCGACGAGGTCCTGCGCGACGTCGCCGAGCGCGTCGCCGGATGCGTGCGGCCGGGCGACACCGTCGCGCGCTTCGGCGGCGACGAGTTCGTCATCGTCGCCGAGGACATCGAGCCCGACCACGCCGCGGCGGTCGCCGAGCGCGTGGTCGCCGCCGTCGCCGCCGCGTCGGCCTGCGACGCCCACGGCCTGACGCCGACCGCCAGCGTCGGGCTGACCGTCATCGCCGGCGGCGAGGCCGACGCCCACGAGGCGCTGCGCCGCGCCGACGAGGCGATGTACGCGGCCAAGGAGGAGGGCGGCAACCGCCACCGGCGCGGGTACGGCGACGGCGACGGCACCGGACGCCGCCTGGAGGTCGAGGCCGCGCTGCGCGGCGCGCTGGACCGCGGCGAGTTCCACCTGGTGGCCCAGCCGATCGCGGGCTTCGGCGACCAGGAGATCGTGGGCTGCGAGGCGCTGCTGCGCTGGACGCATCCGGCGCTCGGCGCGGTCGGCCCCGACGAGTTCATCCCGATCGCCGAGGAGACCGGCCTGATCGACGCGCTCGGCGCCTGGGTGCTGCGCGAGTCCTGCGCGCAGACCGTCACCGTGCGCCGTGCGACCGGCCGCGACCTGCGGCTCGGCGTCAACGTCTCGCCGCGCCAGCTGCGCCATCCGGCGTTCCTGGCCGCGCTGGAGGGCGCGCTGGCCGACTCCGGGCTGCCGGCGCGCGCGCTCGTGGTCGAGATCACCGAGACCGCGCTGCTGGGCAGCGACCACGCGACCGCCCACGCCATCGACGGCCTGCGCGCGCTCGGCGCGCGCCTGGTGCTCGACGACTTCGGCACCGGCTTCTCCTCGCTGTCGATGCTCAAGGAGCGCCCGATCGACGGCATCAAGATCGACCGCTCGTTCGTCGCCGGGCTGCCCGCCGACGCCTCCAGCGGCGCGATCGTCGCCGCCGTCGTCGGCATGGCCCACGCCCTCGGGCGCACGGTCACCGCCGAGGGGATCGAGACCTCCGAGCAGCTCGCGTTCCTGCAGGCGCTGGGCTGCGACCAGGCCCAGGGTTACCTCGTCGGCCGCCCGATGCCGTTCGCGCGGCTGGCGAACCTGCTGCGCGAGCGCGCCCCGCACCGCCGCTGACCCGGCTTTGCACACCTTTTGCTCTCTGAGCGCTCAGGAAGGCTCGAACGTATGCCATCTGAGAGCGGTTGAGCGAGGCTACCGCCCGCGGTTGGGTCACCGAGGGTCACGGAAGGAGCGGAGGTTGCCGTTCGCGCACGTCGTCGTCGTTGCCGGCACGGTCCAGACGGCGGTCACCTCGACGATCGCGTGGCTCTTCATGGTGGCCTTCGGGATCTACCGCCTGCGCCGCTATCGCGCGGGCACTCTGGAGCGTGAGGCGCTGGCGCGGATGCGCATCGCCCACGCGCGGCGGACCGGCGACCTCCGGGCGCTGGAGGCCGCCGCGAGGCCCGCCGAGCGCGCGGTCAGGGCCGGGCGCGAGGCCGGCTGACCCGCGGAGGGGAGGCCCGAACGGCATGTTGCGCGCGCAAGCGTCGCGCCCGCAAGGATGGCCGATCGGACCATCGCTCTCAATCTCCGCCCGCCTCTGGCCGATGTCTCAGGGGAGAGCCGATGCAGACCGTCTCCGCCACCCGCGTCGTGAGGGGCCTCGAGTCGATCATCGACGCCGTGGCCGGCGTGCTCGCCGAGCAGTCACTGCCCGCGACGCTGCAGTCGATGGCGCGCGCGCTCGGCGGCATCGTGCCCTACACGAGCCTGGCGATCTACGAGGTCGACGCCGAGCACAACCGGCTCAAGCCGGTCTTCGCCGAGGGCTCGTGGGTGGAGGAGACGATGGCCGACGCGCCCGCGATCGACAACTCGATCAGCGGCAAGGTCGTCCGCTCGCGCCAGCTCGTGCACCTCGAGCCCGGCCACCCGTGGTTCGGGCGCCACCAGATCGCCGACACGCCCCAGGACGTCGAGGCGATCGTCTTCTGCCCGCTGATCGTCGCCGACCGCGTGATCGGCACGCTCAACGTCTGGCGCGAGGACTCCGCGCCCGAGCTGTCCGGCGCGATCCCGTCGTTCTCGCCCGAGGAGGCGCAGCTGATCAAGCGCTTCGCGTCGCTGGCCGCGCTGGCCTACGACAACGCGCGCCGCCGCGAGCTGCTCTCCGCGCAGGCCCGCACCGACGAGCTGACCGGCCTCTTCAACCGCCGCCACTTCCACGAGCGCCTCGCCGCCGAGCTGTCGCGCGCCCAGCGCGACGAGTCCCCGGTCGGCCTCGTGCTGCTCGACGTCGACGATTTCAAGCGCGTCAACGACGTCCACGGCCATCCGGTCGGCGACGCCGTGCTGGTGCGCTTCGGCGAGGTCCTGGAGGCGCACGTGCGCGCCGGCGACGTCGTCTGCCGGACCGGCGGCGAGGAGTTCGCCGTCGTGCTGCCCAACGCCGACGACGCCGAGACCACCCGCGCCGCCGAGCGCCTGGTCGGGGCGATCCGCGCGTCGGAGTGGACGATCGCCGGGCCGATCACCGCCAGCGCCGGCGTCGCCGTCGCGCCGCGGGACGCGAGCACGGTCGCCACGCTCTTCAAGGCCGCCGACGAGTGCCTGCTGGCGGCCAAAGCCCTGGGCAAGGACCGCGTGGTCCTGCCCAGTCGCCGATAGCGTCGGCTGCGCGATCCATGCCGGGCAAGGACCGCGTGGTCCTGCCGACGCGGGCTCGCTAGCGACCCTCGCGCGTCACCGGCTGACCGCGGATCCGCGCCCGCGCCTCCGCGGGCTCCATGCCGGTCGTGCGCAGCAGGTCGACCGCGGTCGAGCGCACCTGCCCGACGATCACCGACACGCTCAGGTTGGTGGTCTGCTCCAGGACCGCCGAGGCATGGCGCGCCGCCTGCACCGCCGGGTCGACGACCTGGTCGGCGCGCCGCGCGTCCTCCATCCACGGCGCCAGCGAGACCACGGCCCGGCGCAGGTCCTGGATCGCCTCGACGACCGCGGGCGGCACGCGGTCGCCGGTCTCGATCGCGCGGAGCACGCCGCGCGCCAGCACCCGCACGTTGCGCACCGCGAGGTCGATCTGGCCGCCGGCGTCGCTGTAGACGGCCAGCGGCCCGCGCTGGTCGCGGCGGATCGGCGCGGCGGCCGCGGTCTCGCGCCCGATCGTCACGGCCTCCAGGAACCTCTGGGTCGACGCGTCGATCGCGCGGGCGCGCTCCAGCGCGGCGATCGCCGCGTCGCGGTCGCGCGTCTCCAGCGCCCGGGCGATCGCGTCCAGCACGGCGGCCAGCTCGCGCAGGACCGGGACCGCCTCGCGCCGGACCAGCCCGATCGGGTCGATCGGCGCGATCACGAAGTTCAGCAGCAGCGCGACGCCGCAGCCGATCAGCGCGTCGCCGGCGCGGGTGAACGACAGCCCGTTGGTCGGCGGCTGGAGCGTCACCACCAGGATCGCCGAGACCGCCGCCTGCGAGACCAGCAGCGGCCCGCCGCCGAGGAACACGGCGATCGACGTCGCCAGCAGCTCGATCAGGATCAGCTGGGGGACGCCGCTGCCGAGCTTCAGCACCAGGACGTCGGCCAGCGCGATCCCCAGCGGGACACCGACCGTCACCTCGATCGCGCGCTGCAGCCGCGAGCCGACGGTCAGCCCGAGCGTGATGATCGCCGCCACCGGCGCGAAGAACGCGCCGGTCGTCCCGACGAGCTCCCGGGCGATCAGCCACGCGACCGCCGCGGCGATCGCGCCCATGAGCAGCGTGGGGAAGAGGCGGCGCCAGCGCTGGGCGCGGTCCCGCATCGACACGCGGGACCGCTCGGCCGCGGCCTCGATCACGTCGCGCGAGCTCACGGAGCGCTCATACCCGCTCGCGCCACCCGTCCCACCGCGGACATGGAGGGTCCGATGTCGATTCCCGGCGCGGGGCCGTGGGGGAGGCCTCCAGGACACCACCAAAGCGCGAAGGACGGCATTCGGCGCCATATCCCCCGCCGCCGATCCTTCGTCTCCTCAGCACGCGCCCGGACCGACCTCGGCCGGGCGCGTCGCGTTGGTGGGGACACCCTCTTTGGAGGAGACCGCGCCGGGGGCGTCGAAAGACCTGGCGCCCATGAAGAGGACGTCCGCGACCATCACCGCCCCGCCGCACGAGGCGCGTGGCCACCAGACCCTGTCGGCCTACATCCAGGCGCGCTTCGACGAGTTCTCGCGCAGCCAGAAGGACGTGGCCCAGTACATCGTCGACCATCTCGACGAGGTCGCCTTCCAGACCGCCGAGGAGCTGGCGCGCCGGGCGAACACGTCGTCCTCGACGGTCGTGCGCTTCTCGCAGGCCCTGGGCTTCGAGGGCTTCCCCGAGCTGCAGCACTCCGCTCGCGAGGAGTACCGCCGCAAGGTCGCCTCGGGCCAGGTCAGCGGGGCGGGCGCCGCGTCGCCCGAGCCGCTGTTCTCCTTGGACCAGAACGAGTTCGAGACCGCGATCGCCGCCGACTACAACAACGTCGAGGAGACCGCGCGCCGCGTCTCGCGCTCCGACGTCGAGGCCGCGATCGACGCCATCGCCTCCGCGGACCGCGTGCTGGTGTGCGGCACCGATCAGATGGCGTTCTTCGCCAGTTACTTCCGCCACCTGCTGATGCTGCTCGACCTGCGCGCCGAGATCGTGGCGTCGCCGTCGCAGGAGGCGCTGTCGCGCCTGGGCCGCATCGACGAGCGCACGCTGGTCATCGGCCTGAGCGCCGGTCGTCCGCACCCGCTGGTCGTCCGCGCCATGAAGCTCGCGCGCCACCGCAAGGCCCCGACGCTGGCCGTCGTGGACGCGACGCTGTCCGAGGTCGCCAAGCTCGCGCAGATCAAGTTGTACTACTCGTCCAACTCGCCGGCCTACATCCGCTCGCACACCGCGCTGCTCTCGCAGCTGCAGGCGCTGGCCTACGGCGTGTACTCGCGCGACGCCGAGCAGTACGCGGACCGCATCAAGGCCTTCCGACTGAAGTAACCGCCCCCTCGGCGATGCGGGTCACTGCGGACGTCATATGGACGTTCGGAGTGACCCGGATCGTGGGGAGAGGGCGGGCCAAGCCGATTTGGCCCTGGTTTGGCCCTCGATTGGACCTTCCCTGCGGCCCTTGAGACCGGGCCAAAGTGCGCTAGTGTCGCCCTTATGCGCGACGAAGCGACGTTCCGGGTCAAGGCCGGTCTGGCCGAGATGCTGAAGGGCGGCGTCATCATGGACGTCGTCGACGCCGAGCAGGCCAAGGTCGCCGAGGACGCCGGCGCGGCCGCGGTGATGGCGCTGGAGCGCGTCCCGTCCGACATCCGCCGCGACGGCGGGGTCGCCCGCATGAGCGACCCGCAGATGATCAAGGGCATCCAGGAGGCCGTGACGATCCCGGTCATGGCCAAGGCCCGCATCGGCCACTTCGCCGAGGCCCAGGTCCTGGAGGCGCTGGAGGTCGACTACATCGACGAGTCCGAGGTCCTGACGCCGGCCGACGAGGCCCATCACATCGACAAGTGGGCGTTCAAGGTCCCGTTCGTCTGCGGCGCGACGAACCTCGGCGAGGCGCTGCGGCGCATCGGCGAGGGCGCGGCGATGATCCGCTCCAAGGGCGAGGCCGGCACCGGCGACGTCGTCGAGGCCGTGCGCCACATGCGGTCGATCCGCGGCGAGATCCGCCGCCTCGGCACGCTCGACGAGACCGAGCTGTTCGTCGCCGCCAAGGAGCTGCAGGCGCCCTACGACATCGTCCGCGACGTCGCCAAGAACGGCAAGCTGCCGGTCCCGCTGTTCAGCGCGGGCGGCATCGCCACGCCGGCCGACGCGTCGCTGATGATGCAGCTGGGCGCGGAGTCGGTCTTCGTCGGCTCGGGCATCTTCAAGTCGTCGGACCCGCAGGCCATGGCCCGCGCGGTCGTCGAGGCCACCACGCACTTCGCCGACGCCGAGCGCGTCGCGGCGGCGTCGACCGGCCTCGGCGCGGCGATGCAGTCGCTGGAGGCGCGCAAGCTCGACGAGTCGCAGATCCTCTCCACGCGCGGCTGGTAGGCGGCGCGAGCGTGATCGGCGTCCTCGCGCTCCAGGGCGGCTTCGACGCCCACCTGAAGACCCTGCGCGCGCTGGGCGAGGAGGCGCGCGAGGTCCGCACGGTCGCCGATCTCGACGGCCTCGACGGGCTGGTCATCCCGGGCGGCGAGTCCACCACGATGACGCTCGGGATCGCCCGCGAGGGCCTGGCCGAGCCGCTGCGGGAGGCGATCCGCGGCGGCCTGCCGGTGCTCGGCACCTGCGCGGGCCTGATCATGCTCGACCGCGAGCACCTCGACGTGATGGACATCGTGGCGCGGCGCAACGCGTTCGGCCGCCAGGTCCGCTCGTTCGAGGCCGACCTGGACTTCCCGGACCTCGACGCGCCCGTGCACGCGGTGTTCATCCGCGCGCCGTGGATCGCCGAGCACGGGCCCGGCGTCGAGGTCCTCGCCGCGGTCGACGGCCACCCGGTCGCCGCGCGCGAGGGCGACATCATGGTGTTGTCGTTCCACCCGGAGATCAGCGGCGAGACGCGCCTGCACGAGGCGTTCCTGGAGCGCGTGCGCGCCGCGCGCTACGCGCGCAGGGCGTCGGCCACGAGCCGGCCGTAGCGCCGCCACGTCGCCGGATCCCGCTCGCCGTCGGCGCGCAGCACCTGCGAGACGCCGGTGAACAGCACGCGCAGGTCGTCGGCGGTGGCGTCCGGACGCAGCGCGCCGGTCGCGCGCGCCCGGTCGATCAGCGCCTCGAAGGAGGCCTGCGTCGCCGCGCGCGCCGCCTCCAGCTCGGGCAGGTGGATGTCGGCGGCCAGCGACCCGACGACCGCCCCGTCGTCGGCCTGGCGCTCGGCCAGCTCGACCAGCACGGCCTCGAAGGCCTCGCCGGCGTCGGGCTCGGTCAACGCGCGGGTCACGCGGCCGGTCATCCACGCCAGCCGCTCGACCGCGACCGCCGCCACGAGGTGCTCCTTGGACGGGAAGCTGCGGTAGACGGTGGCCTTGCCGACGCCGGCCACCGCCGCGATCTCCGGGATCCCGGCGTCCAGGCCCTTGGCCGCGAAGACCTCGGCGGCCGCCTCGATCACGCGCTCGCGGTTGCGCAGCGCGTCGGCGCGCCGCGGACGGGAGCGCGTGGCGGAGGCGGACGCGGTCGCGGGCGACATCGCTCAGCGCTCCGTGGCGTAGGCCGGGTCGGGCAGCGGAGCGGCCGCGCCGATCTCGGCGGCGATCGGCAGGTGCTCGTGGCCGCCGTCGGACGGGATCAGGAACGCCGCGATCGACGCGATCAGCGCGATCGCGCCGCTGGCGTAGAACGCGTCGGCGAAGCCGCTGTCGGACGGCAGCTGGGTCGACGCGAGCACGCTGCCGGCGAGGATCGCCGCCGTGACCTGCGAGCCCAGCGACGAGCCGACCGACCGCACGACCGCGTTGAAGCCGGTCGCCTGCCCGGTCTGCTCCGGCGGCACCGCGTCGACGATCAGGTTCGGCATCGCCGCGTAGGCGAGGCCGATGCCGACCGAGGCGACGGTGTTGAACACCAGGACCTCCCACTGCGAGCCGTGCCAGATCCCCATCAGGATGAGGCCGACGGCCGTGGTCAGGCCGCCGAACGCCAGCGGGACCTTGTTGCCCGCGCGGGCGCCGAGGATGCCCGACACCGGCCCGACGAACAGCATCGCCAGCGCGGAGGGGAGCATCAGGACGCCGGACGCGGTGGCGCTGAGCCCGAAGCCGTAGCCGGTGGACTTCGGCGCCTCGGCCAGCTGCGGGATCAAGATGTAGGCCCCGAACATGCCGAAGCCGACGAGGACCGTCGCGATGTTCGTCATGAGCACCGGCGGACGGCGCAGCGTGGCGATGTCGGCCATCGGCTCGGCGGTCCGCTTCTGCAGCGACACCCAGAACCGGAGGATCGCCAGGCCGACGACGATCAGGGCCAGCACCTTGGGCGAGCCCCAGCCCCAGTCGTTGGCGCGTGCGATCGCGACCATCGGGAGGACGAGGCCGACGCCGAGCACGACCGCGCCGCGCAGGTCGACCCTGCCGGGCGTGCGGACCGGCGACTCGTGGATCCACAGCCGCACGGCGACCGCGGCGGCCGCCGACATCGCGGCGCTGAGCCAGAAGATGTCGTGGAAGCTGGCCTGGTCGACGAGCAGGCCGCCGATGACCAGGCCGAGGCCGCCGCCGATGCCCAGGGTGGCGGAGATCAGGCCGATCGACTGCCCGACGCGCTCGCGCGGGAACTCGTCGCGGATGATCCCGAAGCAGAGCGGGAAGATGCCGCCGCCGACGCCCTGCAGGACGCGGCCGGCGACGATGACGCCCAGCGACGAGCCGATCGCCGCGACGACCGAGCCGATCGCGAAGAAGATCAGCGAGATCACCAACATCTTGCGCTTGCCGAACATGTCGCCGAGGCGACCGAACAGCGGCGTGAAGACGGCGGCGGCCAGCAGGTAGCCGGTGAGCGTCCACGCGACCCCGGAGGAGTCGGTGTGGAGGTCGTCCTTGAGGACGCCGAGCGCGGGGATCAGCGTCGTCTGGGCGAGGGCGAAGGCGAGGGCAGCGATGCTCAGGATGAGCAGGCTGCGCATGGGATGGGGACGATCGTGCGAGGAGTCGGGCATAAGTGGACCTTGGGGTCCACCTACCCTAGCGTGAAGTGGACTCCGGAGTCCGCTTCGCCTTACGGCGTTGTGCCGACCGCGTCGGTGGACTCCGGCGCGGTGGAGCTGCTCGTGGAGGTCCCGGTCCCGGCCGTCCCGGCGGTGGTGGCCGTCCGGGCCGTCGCCGCGGTGCCCGCCGGCGTCGACGTCGAGGCCGCGGGCTTCTTCTTGGCCTTCACCTTGATCGGCAGCGGGGTCGTCACCGGCGCCTGGACGCGCGGCGCGGGCGGCTTGGAGACCGTCGCGGTGCCGTCGTCGCCGGAGAAGACGCCGCCCAGCGCGGCCGCGCCGGCGCCCAGGGCGACGACCAGCAGCACCGGCAGGAGGACCATCAGCGGGCGCGGCCGCGACGAGCGGCGCGTGTGGCCGCCGGTAAGCAGGGGCGCGGGCTCGGCGTCGACCGGCGGCTCGTGCTCGGCGGCGACGTCGGGCAGCTCGTTGTCCCATTCGACCGTGGCGCCGAAGTCCAGCTCGGCGGCGGCCGCGTCCTCGGCGTCGACCGCCGCGGCGACGCCGGCCTCGACGTCCTGGGTCAGCTCGGCGGCCTCCGCGGCCTCGGCCTCGGGGACCGGCGGTACCTCGACCACGATCGGGACCTCGTCGTCGAGGTCGGGCAGCCGCGGGAACGCGCCCTGGAGCGTCTCGCCGGCCGGCTCCGCGTCGGGCGCCGGCGCGGGCGCGATGCCCTGCGGCGTGGTCGGCACCGCCTCCAGCGCGCCGATCAGCACCGAGGACGTCTCGGTCCCCAGCGTGTCGACCGCCGGGTCCTGGTAGGCCAGCTCGGCGCGGCGGAAGATCTCGGCCAGCGCGTCGCAGCGCTCGCAGCGCTCGAGGTGGCGGGCGAGGCGGTCGAGGTCGGCCTGGCCCAGCGCGCCGTTGGCGCGCGCGGCGAGCATCGTCGGCACGTGCTGGCAGGTCTGGGTGCCGCGCGAGCGCAGCTTGCCGTGCGGCGGCGGGCCGCTGGGCTGGCGGGCCAGCGACGCGGCCGCGTGGCGGGTGGCCCCGCGCAGCAGCGCCTCGGGGTCCAGCGCGCCGAGGTCGGGCGCGTCGCGCACCGCGGCGCGGAAGCGCGCGAACGCCTCGGCGGCGGCGCGATCGGCCATCGGCGGCCCGCAGACCTGCGCGCAGAACGCCACCACCGCGGGGCCGCGGCGCTCGACGAGCGCCGCCAGCGCGGCATGGTCTCCGGCCTTCACGCCCTCCGGCGTGACGCCCTTCTCGGAACTGCCTTCCATCGCCGCGGAGCCTAGACGGCCATCCAGCGGGACGTACTCCACAGCCTCGTTCACAGCCACCCCTTGTCCTCCGCCACCCTGACGGCCTCGGCCCGTGAGTGGGCCCCCAGCTTCTGCATCGCGCTCGACAGGTAGTTGCGCACCGTGCCCTGAGACAGGCGCAGCGCGTCCGCCAGCTCCGACACCGGCGCCGCGCCCCGCGCCGCGGCCAGGACCTCGGCCTCGCGCGGGGTCAGCGGCGACTCGCCGGCGGCCAGCGCCGCCGCGGCCAGCGCCGGATCCAGGACCCGCTCGCCGTCCATGACGCGGCGGATCGCGGTCGCCAGCTCGGTCGCGGGCGCGTCCTTGAGCACGAAGCCGAACGCGCCGCTCTCCATCGCCCGACGCAGGTAGCCCGGGCGGCCGAAGGTCGTGAGGATGACCGCGCGCACGTCGGGCAGCGCCTCGGCCAGGTCGCCGGCGGCCGACAGGCCGTCGCCGCCGGGCATCTCGATGTCCAGCAGCGCGACGTCGGGCGCCGCGTCGCGGGCGGCGGCCACGACCTCGTCGCCGCGCGAGACCTCGGCGACGACCTCGATGTCGCCCTCCAGCATCAGCAGCGACGCCAGCGCGCCGCGCACCATCGCCTGGTCCTCGGCGATCAGCACGCGGATCACCGCGCGGCCTCCAGCGGGACCGTCACGGCCAGGCGGAACCCGGCGCCGCCCGGCGCGGGCGCGGCGTCCATCCGGCCGCGGACGCGGGCGACGCGCTCGGCCAGCCCGGCCAGGCCGGTGCCCGGCGCGTTCTCGTGGGTGGCGGCCGCACCGTCGTCGATCAGCTCCAGCGCGGCGTCGCGGCCGTCCACGTCGAGCCGGATCCGGACGCGGCGGGCGTCGGAGGCGTGGCGCAGGACGTTCGTCGTGCCCTCGCGCACCGCCCAGGCCAGCACGGCCTCGGCATCCGGCGGCAGCTCGACCACCGGCGGCGGGCCCGCGTCGACCTCGATCCCGGCGGCGGCCAGCGTGTCGCGCGCCCCGGCCAGCTCGGCGGCCAGCAGCGGGCGCGCGTAGCCGGCGACCGCCTCGCGGACCTCCGACAGCGCGCGGCGCGTGACGGCCTCGATGTCGCGCATGTGCGTCGCGGCCTGCTCGGGGTGGTCGTCGATCAGGCGGTTGGCCAGCTCGCTCTTGAGCGCGATGACCGAGAGCGAGTGGCCGAGCAGGTCGTGCAGGTCGCGCGCGAAGCGCAGGCGCTCGTCGGCCACGGCCAGGCGGCCGATCTCGTCGCGGGCGACGCCGAGCTGGCGGTTGACGACGCGCAGCCGCCGGAAGCCCCCGGTCAGCATGCCGACGCCGAAGGTGACGACGAAGAGGCTGAAGGCCGTCGCGACGTCCTGGTGGACCAGGCCCGCGACCAGCGCGGCGGCCAGGCCCTCGGCGACGATCATCGGGATCGCGAAGCGCCGGTCGACGCGCAGGCCGGTCGCGGCGCCGACGAAGCACCACAGCCCCGACCAGTCGTTGCCGCCGCCGAGCGCGCAGAGGCCCGCGACCAGCGCGGCCAGGCCGAGCACGCGGTACATCGCCTGGCGGTCGTCGGCGGCGTAGCGGTCCTGGATGACCCAGCCGCCGATCATCGTGCGCCAGTACAGGCCGACGAACGCCACCAGGCCCGCCAGCGCGGCCACGGTGGCGAGGCCGTCGAGGTGGTCGACGGCGTCGACCGCCGGCCCGACGACGAAGACCAGCGACAACATCATCGCCCACTGCCCGCGGCGAGGGACGATCAGGAGCCCCTCCTCCGGTGTGCAGGGCTGAGCGCTCACAGCGGAATCGTGCCGGGTCGGCGGAAGCAGCATGGACGAATGGTCCCCCTTGTGGCCGACGACCGGTAGGGGGCCGATCACCCGTTCGCGGCGTGACAGGTGTCACGGCGTGCGCGTGGCGACGCGCACGAGCGTCCGCAGCTGGGCGATCGGGACCGACAGCCCGGTGCCGCCGGGGCGCGCGGTCCAGACCGCGGTCGGGCCCGGCTGCCCGGGGACGAGCAGGACCTCGTGGGCGGCCTCGGCGGGCGAGACGTCCTCGACGGGGCCGAAGGCGCCGGCGGTCGTGCCCGGAAGCGTGGCGGCGCGGATCTGGCCGTCGGAGTCCTCGTCGGGCAGCGGCTGGACCCACGCGACGGTCAGCGAGCCGTCGCCGTTGGCGACGACGACGGCGCCGCGCAGCCCGCCCTGGGGCGGCGCGGCGGTCAGCCCCGGGCCGAACGGGATGGAGCCGGTCGTGGTGAAGAGCAGCGGGCGCGGCGCCTGGCCGGCGGGCGTCTCGACGTCGGCGATCGCCCAGCCCGGCGCGGCGGGGGCGATCCGGAAGTCCGCGGCCGCGCCGTCGGCGATCAGCGTCTGCGGCGCGGTGAACGTGTTGCGCCCGACCGGCACCGCGGCGGTCCGCAGCTCGCTGACGCCGCGGAACGGATGGCGCCGCCACACGACGCGGACCTGGCCGCGGCCGTCGATCGCGGCCGCCAGCGACCAGCTCGTCCGGCTGCTGGGCGCGCTGACCGCCAGCTGCTGCATCGAGCCCCAGTTGTGGCCCGGGCGGCGCAGGCGCGCCAGCAGCTTGCCGTCCCGGACGAAGACGACGACCGCGTCGCCGCGCGAGCCCATCGCGGCGGCGATCGCGTCGGCGTGGCCGCGCCCGGAGATCGTCGACGGCGCCGACCACGTGCCGTTGCGCCGGTCGACCGTGCGCACGATGCGCCGGATCCCGCCGGACGAGGTCTTCTGGAACTCGATGTAGGCGACCAGCGCGCTGGAGCTGTTGGGCGCGGAGGCCAGCACGGGCGCGCCGCGGGTCGCGGCGACGGCCAGCGACCGCGCGGTCCCGCCGTTGACCGACGCGCGGATCCGGTAGCGGATCGCGCCGCCGGGGCCGGGCGAGTTGGGGATCGCCTGCATGCCGACCGCGATCGACTGGGTGCGCGCGAACGGACCCAGCGCGGTGAGGCCGGCGACGGTCGGGGTCTGCGCGCCGAACGTCGGGGCGGCCGGGGCGCGCGTGGCCGTGGCCCAGCCGCCGACGGCGTTGGCGCCGACGTTGTCCTGCCACGGCCAGCCGACGACGACGCCGCCGTCGGCGCGGGTGGCGGCGATCAGCGGGCCCGCGAACGTGTGGGGCTGGGAGATCGTCTGGGGCGCGCTCCAGGTCGCGGCGCCCGCCCCGGCGGCCGTGCCGGCCAGGAGCGCGAACGCCGCGAGGGAGGGGAGAAGCGATGACCGGCGCATGTGCTTCGTCAACGAGTGGACGTCCCCGGAGGTTGCGCCGTCGTCCCGGCGCCGTCAAGCCGGTGTCAGCCGGTGCGGCCGGCGGCGCGCACGACCGTCCGCGGCTCGTCGGGGCCAGCGCGGCCGGGGCGCGCGGTCCACAGCGCGAGGATCAGGCCTCCGTCGTCGGCGAGCCGCACCTCGTGCGCCGCCTCGGCGGGCGAGACGTCCTCGACCGGGCCGAAGGCGGTGGCCTTCGGGTCCGCGTCCAGCGTCGCGGAGCGGATCCGGCCGTCGCCGCCCTGACCGCGGACCGGCTGGACCCACGCGACCGTGACGCTGCCGTTGAGGTTGCCGGCGACGTCGGCGCCGCGGATGCCGCGTCCGGCGGGCGCGACCGGCAGCCTCGTCCACGGCGCCCCGGCGAAGCGCGGCGTCCGGTGCAGCATCGGGCGCGGTCCGGCACGCGTCGGCTCGACGTCGGCGACGACCCAGCCGGTCAGGGTCGACGCGACCGCGAACCGCGCCGACGCGCCGTCGGCGACGAGCGTCTGCGGCGCGGTGAACGTGTCGCGCCCGCGCGGCACGACGGCGGTCCTCAGCTCCGAGACGCCGCCGTGCGGATGCCGGCGCCAGGTGACGCGGGCGCGCCCGGCGCGGTCGAGGAACGTCGAGACCGTCCACGCGGTGGGGCCCGACGACCGGGCCAGCCGCTGGATCGGTCCCCAGCGGCGGCCGGGACGGCGCAGGCGCGCCACCAGCGTCCCGTCGCGGACGAACGCGACGACCGCGTCGCCGAGCGGGTTCTGCGCGGCGGCCAGGACGTCCGCGCGGCCGGTCCCCGAGAGCGTCGACGGCGCCGTCCAGGTGCCCCGGCGGCGCTCGATGGCCCGGACGACCCGGCGGCGGGTGCCGGAGGCGGTCTGCGTGCGCTCGACGTAGGCGATCAGCGCGTCGGACCCGCCCGCCGCCGACGCGAGGACGGGCCGGCCCCAGATCCGGGCGACCGCGAGCGTCCGGGCGGGCCCGCCGCCGAGCGACGCGCGCAGGATCGTGCCGGCGGGGCCGCGCGAGGTGGGCACGGCCCGCGCGCCGACGGTGACCGTCTGCCGGAGCCCGAGCGGGCCGAGCGCGACGAGGCCGTCGATGGTCGGGCTCTGGGCGCCGAAGCCCCGGGCGGCCGGGGCGCGCGTGGCGATGGCCGCGCCGCTGGAGGCGTCGCCGCCCGCGTCGTCCCGCCAGCGCCAACCCGCGACGAGGCCGCCGAGCGCCAGCGAGGCGACGCCGACCGGACCCTGGGAGGCGTGGGGCGCGGAGAGCGTCTGCGGCGCCGTCCACGGCGCGGCGTGCACGGTGGCGGGCGCGAGCGCGAGGGCCGCGAGCGCGGTCAGGGTCGGTGAGCGGCGCATGGCGCGAAGAACGTACGGGCTTTTCGGGAGGTCGCGGCGTCATACTCGATGACAATGCGTCTAGCTCCCGCCGCCGACGAGCGCCCCGTGGTGGCCGCGACCGAGGCCGAGCGCTGAGCGCGCCGCCGGTCGTCATCGACGCCCGCGCCGCGGCGCGGCCCGAGCTGGGCGGCGTCGAGCGTTGGGCGCGCGAGCTGAGCGCGCGGCTGCCGGCGCTGGCGCCCGGCCGCTACGCCGTCGCCCGCCCGCCGCGGGCGCTGGCCCACCGCGCCGGGCACGGGTGGGAGCAGCTCGTGCTGCCGCTGAGCGCGCGCGGCGCCCGCGCGATCCTCTGCCCGGCGAACCTCGCGCCGCTGGCCGGGCGACGCAACGTGGTGGTCTTGCACGACGTCGCGCCGCTGCGCGAGCCCGGCTGGTACTCCGAGCTGTACGTGCGGTACCAGCGCGCGGTGCTGCCGCGGATCGCCCGGCGCGCGGCGCGGATCATCGCGCCGTCGGCGTTCTCCAAGCGCGAGGTGGTGGAGCTGCTCGGCGTGCCCGATCAGCGGGTCTCCGTGGTGCCGGGCGGGGTGGACGCGCGCTTCGCGCCCGACGCCGGCGCCGACGCGGCGCGCGCCGCGCTCGGCCTGGCGGGCAAGCCCTACGTGTTGACGGTCGCCAGCCGCACCGCGCGCAAGAACCTCAACGTGCTCGACCTCGCCGCGCGGCGCCTGGCCGCGCGCGGGGTGGACCTCGTCGCGGCCGGCGGCGACCGCCCGCAGTTCCGCGACGACGACGCCGACGGCGCGGCCCGCGCCGGCGTCCGCGCGCTGGGCCACGTCGACGACGCGCTGCTGCCCGGCCTCTACGCGGGCGCCGCCGCGTTCGTGCTGCCGTCGCTCTACGAGGGCTTCGGCCTGACCGCGCTGGAGGCGCTGGCCGCGGGCGTCCCGGTCGTGGCCGCCGATCGCGGCGCGCTGCCCGAGGTCTGCGGCGACGCCGCCCAGCTCGTCGACCCCGACGACGCGGAGGCGATCGCCGACGCGCTGGAGCGCGCGCTGGACGACCCGGCGCCGTGGCGCGCCGCCGGCCCGCCGCGCGCCGCGCCGCTGACCTGGGAGGCGACCGCGCGCGGGGTGGACGCGGTGCTCGCGGAGCTGGTCGGATGACCTCGGCGCCGGCGCCGGCGCCGGCGCCCGCCCGCGTGATCTCGCTGCGCGTCGGCGGCGCCGGGCCCGTCCTGCCGTTCCGCGGGCACATGGTCCGCTCGGGCATCTACAAGGACGCGGTCGACGGCCGCCTGCCGCTGACCGCCGACGGGCTGCCCGGCGACGAGCAGGCCGACCTCAGCGTCCACGGCGGGCCCGACAAGGCGGTCTGCTGCTACCCGTCCGAGCACTTCGGCCACTGGCGGGAGGCGATCCACCCGGACATCGGCGACGGCGCCTTCGGCGAGAACCTCACGCTCGCCGGGCTGACCGAGCACGACGCCCACATCGGCGACACCTACACCTTGGGCGACGACGGCGCGGTCGTCCAGGTCAGCCAGCCGCGCGGGCCCTGCTACAAGGTCGGCGTCCGCTGGTCCTCCAAGGCGCTCGTGCGGCTCATGGGGGAGGACCTGAAGGCCGGGTTCTACCTCCGCGTCCTCGCGCCCGGCACGGTCGGCGTCGGCGACGCGCTGACGCTCGCCGACCGCGTGTCCGACGTCACCGTCGCCGAGGTCCTGCGCGTCACCTACCGCGACCGCCACGACGCCGCCGCGATGCGCCACGTCCGCGCCGTGCCCGAGCTGGCCGAGCAGTGGCGCCGGGCGCTCGACCACCTGCTCACACGCGCTTGACGAACAGCACGCGGCTGAAGCCGTGCTGCTCGTAGCGCGCGGCCTCGACGAACCCCAGCTTGGGGTAGAAGATCAAGTTGTCGCTCATCGCCGCGTTGGTGTAGAGGCGGACCTCGCCGAGGCCCCGCCGCCGCGCCTCGTCGTCGGCGAAGGCCAGCAGCGCCCGGCCCAGCCCGCGGCCGTGCAGCGCGGGCGCGACCGCGACGTTGTCGACGTGGAGGTGGTCGTCGTGCGCGGTCAGGACGATCGCGGAGGCCAGGCCCGCGACGCCGTCGGGGTCGTCGCTGACCCACTGCTCCCCGGCGGCGATGTGCGCGGCGTGGTCGTCGTCCATCGGCGCGGGCCGCCGCCCGACGGCCTCGACGTGCTGGGCGAAGGCGGCCTCGACCAGCGCGCCGACGGCCCGCGCCTCGTCGGGCCGCGCGCGGCGCATCGTCGTCACGCCGCGGTGGCGAACCGCACGACGCCCTCGTCCTCCCGCTCGACGATCTCGCCGCGCTCCAGCAGCAGGTCGACGTGGCCGAGGACCTCCGACAGCGTCAGGTAGGCCTGCGTCACCGCGACGTTGCCCCACATCTGCTGGGCGATGTCGAACGCGGACTTCGGCTCGCCGGCGATGATCCCGGCGATCTTGCGCACGCGCCGCTCGTGGGCGGCGAGGCGCTCGTCGATCAGCGTGCGGTGGTCGTCGATCGGGTCGCCGTGGCCGGGCAGGACCGTGCGCAGCTCCAGCTCGCGCGTCGCGCGCAGCGACTCCAGGTACATCAACAACGCGCGCGGTCGGCCGCCCTCGGGCACCGAGCCGTCCAGCGGCCGCGAGATCAAGGGGTTGGACGAGATGTGCTTGATGAGATGGTCGCCGGCCAGCAGGTCGCCGGTCGCCTCGTCCAGGAAGACCGTGTCCGACGGCGAGTGGCCGGGCCGGTGCAGGACGCGCCACGTGCGGTTCGCGAAGCCCAGCGTGCCGCCGTCGGCCAGCGGCGTGCCGACCGCCACCGCCGAGCCCCAGGCGCGGAACTGGCCGGTCACCGCGCGCAGCGCGATCGCGATGTCCTTGGGGATGCCGTTGCGCAGCATCAGCTGCTCGGCGAAGCGGTCGTCCTCCTCCATCGCCGACCCGTAGCGCGCCAGCCACGGCGCCAGCGCGTCCAGCGTGCAGACCTCCGCGCCCGAGCGGTCGGCGAGGATCTGCGTCAGCCCGATGTGGTCGATGTGCTGGTGGGTGAGGACGATCCGCTCGAGGTCCTCCACGCGCCGTCCGTGCTCGGCCAGCGCGGCCTCCAGCGTCGTCAGCGACGTGCCCGAGTTCGGCCCCGCGTCGACCAGCGTCAGCGGGTCGTCCTCGATCAGATAGGTGTTGACGCGCCCGACCGCGAACGGCGTCGGGACCGGGAGGACCTTGATGGAGGCGTCGGTCACGCGCGGATCCGGCCGAGCACCTCGTCGCGCTTGGCCTCCATGTCGGCCTCGCTGACCAGCGACTCCAGCGTCAGCCGCAGCAGCGGCTCGGTGTTGGACGGCCGCACGTTGAAGTGCCAGTCGTCGAAGTCCACCGACACGCCGTCGACGTGGGTGACCTTCGCGCCGGGCCGCGAGCCGTAGTGCTCCTCCAGCTCGGCCATCTTGGCGGCGCCGTCGGAGACCTCGGAGTTGATCTCGCCCGAGATGAAGTACTTGGACTTGTAGGGCTCCAGCAGCTCGGACATCTTCTTGCCCTCGACGCTGAGCTTCTCCAGGACCAGCAGCGCGGGCAGCGTGCCGGAGTCCGCGTTGTAGAAGTCGTGGAAGTAGTAGTGGCCGGAGACCTCGCCGCCGAAGATCGCGCCCTCGTCGCGCATGCGGGTCTTGAAGAACGCGTGGCCGACGCGGTTGATGTGCGGCGTGCCGCCGGCGGCGGTCACGGTGTCCGGGACCGCGCGGGAGGCGCGCGCGTCGTAGAGGATGTCCGCGCCGGGGGTCTTGGCCAGCAGGTGCTCGGCCAGGATCGCGGTGAGGAAGTCGCCGTCGACGAAGCGGCCGGTGTCGTCGATGAAGAAGCAGCGGTCGGCGTCGCCGTCCCAGGCGATGCCGAGGTCGGCGCCCTCGCTCACCACCTTCTCCATGATGAACTTGCGGTTCTCCTCCAACAACGGGTTGGGCTCGTGGTCGGGGAAGTTGCCGTCGGGCTTGAAGTACGTCTCGACGAGGTCGAGGCCGAGGCCGCGCAGGACCGGGCCCGCCATCGGGCCGGCCATGCCGTTGCCGCCGTCGACGACGACCTTCAACGGCTTCACGTCGCTCGGGTCGATGGCCTTCAGCGCGGCGGCCTGGAAGTCCTCGTACAGGTCGACCTCCTCGACGGAGCCCGGCGTCGCGGCCGGCTCGCCCAGCGCGCCGTCCTCCTGGACGAGCTTGCGGATGTCCTGGATGCCCTCGTCACCGCTGAGCGCGATCGCGCCGCGCTTGACGAGCTTGGCGCCCGTGTAGGCCTTCGGGTTGTGCGAGGCGGTGCACATCAGCCCGCCGTCCAGCTCGCGCGAGCCGACCAGCCAGTACAACATCTCGGTGCCGACCTGGCCGGCGTCGATGACCGTGGCGCCCTCGGCGACCATCCCGTCGCGGTAGCGCGCGGCCATCTCCGGAGCGCTCAGCCGCATGTCCCGGCCGAGCCCCAGCCGCAGCTCGCTCGTCGGCTTGCCCTCCAGCTCACCGATCACGCGCGCGAAGGCGCGGCCGATCAGCTCCGCCGCCTCCGGTCCCAGCTGCTCGCCGTGGATGCCGCGGATGTCGTATGCCTTGAAGATCTCCGAGGGGACGTTCATCGCCTCAGATCCTCTCATGCCGCTCAGCGGCGCGGCACCGTGAAGTGGACCACACGGCGGCACACGCCCGCGACGTGCCCGCGATAGCGGTCGGTCCGCACCAGCGTCCCGCGGATCGCGACGCCCGCGGCGACGCCCCGCACCGCGAAGGCCGCGGTGTGCAGATCGGCGGGCCGGCGCTCGACGCGCCCGCCGCGGCCCGCGAAGGCGCCATCGGCGGCCACGGAGAGGCGCGCGAAGTCCGCCATGTGCCACCACTCGCGCCAGGGGCCGCCGCTGCAGCGCGCGGCCGACGTGTCGATCCGCAGGTGCAGCGTGCCGGCCGACGTGCGCCACGCGTGGACCTCGGAGCCGTCGGCCAGCGTCGCCGCGTAGGCCGCGCGGTCGCGGGGGAGGGGCGGCAGCAGGCGACGGCCGTAGTGGTGGGTCGCGGCGCCCGCCGCCTCGCCGTCGTCGCGGCGCAGGACCCCGGCGAGCTTGGCGACGACGACCAGCGCGGCCAGCAGGCCGACGCCCGCCGCCACGCGCCGCCACGGCAGGTCGGGGCGCCCGAGCCCCAGCGGCGCCGAGCGCCGCCACACGAGGACGGCCGCGACCAGCAGCGCGCCCGCGACCGCGATCGTCCAGGCCTCGCGCGCGGCGACGATCGCGGCCACGGCCACCGCCGTCAGCCACACCGCGCCCGCTCGTCCGCCTCGTCCGCCCTCGCGCCGTCGCACCATGGTCCGCACCAACAACGCCGCGACGGGCGCTCCGCTCGCGCGGGCACGTGACGACGCGCGCGGGCCGCCGTCCGGCAGAGTTCCCGCGCGTGACGGACCCGACCCCTCCGGTGGCGATCCTCTGCGGCGGGCGCGGCGCCCGGCTGCAGGACCACACGCGGACGATCCCCAAGCCGCTGGTGGAGATCGGCGGCCTGCCGATCGTCTGGCACGTGATCCGCCTCTACGCGCAGGCCGGGTTCCGCGACTTCGTGCTGCTGACCGGCTACCTCGGCGACCAGGTCGAGGCGTTCGTCGCCGCCCACGCCTGGCCGGAGGGCGTGACCGTGCGGTGCGTCGACACCGGCCTGGACACGCCGACCGGCGGGCGCCTGCACGCGGCGGCGGACGCGCTGCGCCCCGCGGACGGCGACGGGACCGGCGTCTTCTGCGCGACCTACGCCGACGGCGTCGCCGACGTCGACCTGCGCGCGCTGCTGGCCTTCCACGCCGCCCACGACGGCGCGGCGACGATGACCGTCGTCCGGCCCGAGCTGCAGTTCGGCATCACCGACCTCGACGGCGACGACCGCGTGCGCGGCTTCCGCGAGAAGCCCCGCAGCGAGCACTGGGTCAACGGCGGGTTCTTCGTCTTCGACGCCGACGTGCTCGACCGCCTCCGGCCCGACCACGTCCTGGAGCACGAGCCGCTGGAGGGCCTGGCCGCCGACGGCCGGCTGCGCGCCTACCGCCACGAGGGCTTCTGGGACTGCATGGACACCTACAAGGACGCGGTCCTGCTCAACGACCTCTGGGCCTCCGGCGCCCCGCCGTGGAAGACCTGGTCATGACCGCCACCCTGGTCACCGGCGCCGGCGGCGTCATCGGGGGCGCGCTGGTCCGGGCGCTGCGCGAGCGCGGCCACCACGTCACGACGCTCACCCGCACCGAGGGCGGCGACGCGACCGACCCCGACGCCGTCGCGCGCGCCGCCGCCGGCGCGCGGACGATCTTCCACCTCGCGCCCGCCGACCCGTCCGCCGTCCTGACCGCGGGCGCGCCGCGCGTCGTGCTCGCCTCCTCGGTGCTGGTCTACGGCGACGCGGAGGGCGCGCTGCGCGAGGACCACACCCGCGCCGACGCCCGCGACGGCGCGATCGTCGCGCGCCTGACCAACACCTACGGGCCGGGGGACCTGCGCCCCGACCGCCTGGTCCCGACGCTCCAGCGCGCCGCCCGCGACGGCACGTCGCCGCGGCTGCGCTCCGACGGGTCGCCCGCGCGCGACTTCCTGCACGCCGACGACGCCGCCAGCGCGCTGATCGCGCTGGCCGAGCGCGGCACGCCCGGCGAGGCCTACAACATCGGGACCGGCGTCGCGACGCCCGTCCGCCAGGTCGTCGCGCTCTTCGAGCGCGCCGTCGGCCGCCCGCTGCATCCGGTCTACGACGAGGACGACGTCGACCGCTCCAGCCGCTGGGCCGACCTCACCAAGATCACCGCGACCACCGGCTGGCGGCCCGCGATCGCGCTGGCCGACGGCCTGCGGCGCATCTAGGCCACGCGGCTAGGCCACGCCGCGCCGTCGCGGCCGCCACTGCGCCCGCGACGTGTGCAGCTGGGGCACCAGCAGCCGCGCGCGGTCGCTGGGCTCGCGCGCCCAGCGCTCGAACTGCGCGGCGGGCATCGGCCGCGCCAGCCCGTAGCCCTGCGCCACGTCGCAGCCCAGCTCGGCCAGGCGCTGCCAGACCTGCGGCGTCTCGACGCCCTCGGCCACGACGCGCAGCCCCAGCGCCCGGCCGAGGCCGACGACCGAGCCGACGATCGCCGCGTCCTGCGGGTCCTCGACCATCCCGAGGACGAACGAGCGATCGAGCTTCAGCTCGTCGGCGGGCACGTTCTTCAGCTGCTCCAGCGACGACTGCCCGGTCCCGAAGTCGTCGACCGAGATCTCCACGCCCGAGGCCTTGATCCGCTCCAGGATCGCGATCGCCCGCGACGTGTCGCGCATCACCGCGTCCTCGGTCACCTCGACGCAGAGGTTGTCCGGCGTCAGCGCGTGGCGCGTCAGCGTCTCGGCGATCCGGTCGGGCAGCGTCGCGTCGACCAGGACGATCGCGCTCACGTTGACCGCGACGTGGATGTCCAGCCCGACGCGCCGCCACGCCGCCGCCTGGGCGACCGCGGCCTCCAGGACCCACAGCGTGAGCTGCGGCATCAGGCCCGTGCGCTCGGCGATCGGCAGCAGCACGCCGGGCGGGACGTCGCCGCGCTGCGGGTGCTTCCAGCGGATCAGCGCCTCGGCCCCGGAGATCCGGCCGGTGGCGATGTCGACCTGGGGCTGGAAGGCCAGCCACAGCTCGTCGCGGTCGAACGCGTTGCGCAGGTCGGTGGCCAGCGCCAGGCGGTCCAGCGAGTGGTCGTCGTGCTCGGCCATGTAGCCCGCGACCACCGTGCCCAGGCGCTTGGCGTCGTACATCGCCACGTCGGCGCGCCGCGCCAGCTCGTGGGAGTCGTGGGCGTCCTGGGGGAAGTGCGCTATGCCGACCGACGCGTTGACCGCGACGTCCACGCCCTCGATCCCGACCGGCACGTGCAGCGCGGTGCCGATCAGCGCGGCGACCGCCCGCGCGTCGTGGCCCTCGGGGACGATCGCCGCGAACTCGTCGCCGCCCAGCCGCGCCAGCGTCCCCGGCACGACGGCCTCCAGGCGCCGCGAGACCGCGATCAGCAGCTCGTCGCCCGCCGCGTGGCCGAGCGTGTCGTTGAGCTCCTTGAAGCCGTCGAGGTCGAGCTGGAGCAGCGCGAAGCGCCGCGACGAGCGCTCGCCCGCCGCCGTCAGCACCTCCAGCTCGCGGAAGAGCGCGCGCCGGTTGGGCAGGCCGGTGAGGTCGTCGGTCAGCGCCTCGCGGCGGTGCAGCGCCAGCGAGCGCACCTCGCGCAGCGTCCAGACCAGGCGCGCCAGCGCGCAGGCGAACGTCGCGGCGGCCAGCAGGATCGCGGCGCTCGGGAGCCGGTGGTAGTGGTCGTAGACCAGGACGGCGGCGGCCAGCGTCGCGATCGACGCGGGCGAGGTCAGCTCCCACCAGCCGCCGACCGGCAGCACGCGGCCGGGCGCGGGGCGGGCCCAGGACGCCGCCGCCAGCAGCAGGAGGCCCAGCGACCAGCAGACGCCCATCGCGGCGGTCGCGTGGCGCCCGCCGTCGGCCAGCGAGACGACGCGCAGCGTGTCGGCGGCCAGCGTGAGCAGCAGCCCGGCCGCGAGCATCAGCCCCTGCTGCGACGGGCGCCCGATCATCAGCAGCGTGCCGAAGAGGATCCCCAGCAGCGCGAGGTCGGCGGCCGGGTAGGCGACGTTGACCATCAACGTGGTCCCGTCCAGGCCGGTCAGGTCGTCGAGGAAGAGCGCCGAGACGTAGGTCGCCGACGCCAGGCCGATCAGCAGCCCGTCCAGCCAGAACGACCGGTGGGCGTCGCCGAGGTAGTGGCGGGAGATGACGACCAGCGCCGCGTACCACGGCGGGTAGGCCAGCAGCCACAGGAGGTCGGAGACGCCCGCGTGGTCGGTGTGGCCGCCGCCCAGCGCGGTCGTCAGGCCGCCGGCGAGCGTCGCGGTCAGGCCCGCCGACAGCAGGATCCACAGCAGGCGGTCGCCATGGGCGAACAGCAGCCGGGAGTAGGCCACCGCGGCGGCGACCAGCGCGGTGGCCACCGGCAGCGCGACGCGCCCGGCGTCCGCGTCGGCCAGGCGGCTGCTGGTCAGCGCGAGGACGTCGGCGGCGGCCAGCGCGATCGCGGCACCGGTGAGGAGGTTGAACAGGCGGGCGCGGCGGCCGGTGAGCCGCGAGGACAGCCGTGGTGCTGGTGATGCCTTCAACGTGGTCGCTCTGCTCATCCCCTGGCGCGGGCGGAACGCCCGCGCCGTGTCCCGGTGATCGGCCGGTGAGCGTTGTTCTTCAACCGCATGTGCGCCAAGGTCGGCCGTCCGTCGCGTCGCCTTGGCGCGCCCCGCCTCGTTGGCCGGGGCATGACCCTCTTCCCGAAGACCCCCTCGGTCGCCGCCGCCGTCGCGCTGGCGGGCCTGGCGCCGGCCAGACGGTCGGCTCGGCGCGCCTGGGTCGCTCCTATCGCGGCTTCGGGTTCGGCACCGCCGAGCGCCCCGGGACGCTGCGCGTGCTGATCGCGCCGCGACGCGGCGCCCTGCGCTCGATGGGCGGCCACCGCGTCCGCATCCACCTGGCGATCCGCGACTGGGCCCGCAACACGAGGCTCGTCGACCGGTACCTCACGCTCCGTCGTTAGAATCAGGCGCGTATGGCCGGACATTCCAAGTGGGCAGGGATCAAGCACAAGAAGGCGATCGTCGACGCTCGCCGCGGCAAGCTCTTCACGAAGCTCGCCCGTGCGATCACGGTCGCGGCCAAGGAGGGCGGGGGTGACGTCGACGGCAACCCGTCGCTGGCGCTGGCCGTGCAGAAGGCCAAGGACGCGTCGATGCCCAAGGACAACATCGAGCGCGCGATCGCCAAGGGCACCGGCTCCGGCGCCGATGTCGACGCGCTCGAGAACGTCATGTACGAGGGCTACGGCCCCGGCGGCGTCGCGCTGCTGATCGAGGCGGTCACCGACAACCGCAACCGCACCGGCGCGGACGTCCGCCACCTGCTGTCCAAGGGCGGCGGGTCGCTCGGCGAGCCGGGCAGCGTGGCCTACAACTTCGACAAGAAGGGCGTCGTCGCGGTCGACGGCGAGCGCTACGGCGAGGACGACCTGATGGTCGCCATCGACGCGGGGGCCGAGGACATCTCGCTCGACGGCGACGTCTTCGAGATCGTCACCGAGCCGTCGGACCTGACCGCCGTGCGCGCCGCGCTCGACGAGGCCGGGATCGAGTTGCAGAACGCCGAGGTCATCCAGCGGCCGAAGGCCCTGGTCCCGGTCGACGAGGACACGGCCGCCAAGCTGCTGCGGCTGATCGACAACCTCGAGGACAACGACGACGTCGACGCGGTCCACGCGAACTTCGACGTCGACGCCGAGGTGCTCGAGCGCCTCATGGCCGCCTCGTAGCGCCTGGGCGATGACGCCGCCCCATGCCGCGGAGGCGAGCCCTCCCGGCGAGCGTCCGCCGCGAAGCGAGCCCCCGGGGCGAGGCTTCGCCTTGCTTCCCGCGGTCCTGCGTCAGGAGCGCCAGTTCCGGCTGCTGTTCCTCGGGCAGGCGCTGTCGGTCGTCGGCGACCGCATGACGCAGGTCGTGCTGCCGTTCGCGGTGCTGTCGATCGGCGGGAGCGCCACCGACGTCGGGATCGTCGCGGCCGCCGGCTTCCTGCCGTTCATCGTCCTGGGGTTGATCGGCGGCGTGCTCGCCGACCGCGTGGAGCGCCGCCGGATCCTGATCGCCTCCGACCTCGTGCGGCTGGCCACGCAGGCGTGCGCGGGCGTGCTGCTGGTGTCCGGGAGCGCGGAGGTCTGGCACCTCGCGGCGCTGGCGGCGGTCTTCGGCGCGGCGGACTCGTTCTTCTCGCCGGCGTTCACGGGCCTGCTGCCGCTGACGATCGCCGAGCCGCACCACCTCCAGCAGGCCAACGCGTTGCGGGGGATGTCGTTCTCCACCGGGTCGATCGTCGGGCCGGTGCTCGGCGGGTTGTTGGTGGCGACGATCGGCGAGGGCGGCGCGCTGCTGGCCGACGGCGGGACGTTCGCGGTGTCGGTCGCGTGCCTGCTGATGCTGCGCCCGCGCGTGGTGGAGCGCGGGGACCCCGAGCCGTTCTCGTCCGGCCTGCGCGGCGGGTGGCGCGAGGTCAAGGCAAGGACATGGGTTTGGTCGTTCCTGTTGGCCATGGTCGTCTACCACGTGATCGTGCTGCCCTCGATCTGGGTGCTCGGGCCGGTGTTGATGAAGGACGAGCTGGACGGCGCGACGTCGTGGGCGATCGTCGTGACCGCGTTCGGCGCGGGGTCGATCGTGGCCGACGTGGTGCTGTTGCGCTGGCGGCCGCGGTTCGCGCTGCGCGCGGCGACGGTCGCGCTGGCCTTCGCGTCCTGCCAGGCGGTGATCATCGGCTCCGGGCTGCCGATCCTCGCGATCGCCGCGGTGGAGTTCTGCGCGGCGATCGGCGTGTCGGCGGCGTTCACGCTGTGGGAGACGACGCTGCAGGAGCACATCCCGGAGGGGTCGCTGTCGCGCGTGTCGTCCTATGACTACGCGGCCAGCGCGGGCGTGATGCCGGTCGGGACGATCGCGGCCGGGCCGGTCGCCGGCGCGGTCGGGATCCATCCGACGCTGAGCGCGATGAGCGTCATCGGGGTGGGGGCGGCGCTGCTGTGCCTGGCGGTGCCGGCGGTCAGGAACCTGCCGCGCGCGGCCGTGCGCGGTACAGCGGCACCGGATCCGGCAGCCCCTTGAGCCGGCGCGCGTGCGCGCTGGACCACGAGAAGGCGTCGGTGCCGGCGCGGTCGCGGACCTCGCGCGTGGCGAGCACCGAGCCGGCGCGGGCGATCTGCGTGACGCGCGAGGCGAGGTTGACGGCGCGGCCGAAGACGTCGCCGCCGCGGCCGACGGCGGGGCCGTAGGCGAGGCCGACGCGCAGCTGGGGGAAGGCGCCGCCGCGGGTGGCCTCGGCGTCGGAGGCGTCGACGAGCCGCAGCGCGGCGTCGACCAGCGCTGAGGGCTCGTCCGCGGTGAGCATGACGGCGTCGCCGATCGTCTTGACCAGGCGGACGGGCGGCGCGACGACCTCGCGGGCGATCGCCTCCAGTCGCGTCGCGACCGTGCCGAGGTCCTCGGGCGCGATCTCCTCGCCGAGGCGCGTGAAGCCGACGAGGTCGGCGAAGGCGACGGCCTGGTCGCGGGCTCCGGGCAACGTGCCGGTGGCGCGTTCGACGGCGCCGACCATCTCGCCCTGGACGATGTTGCGCAGCTGCTGGCTGAGCATCTGCAGGACCATCGGCCCGACCAGGGGCATGATCTCGTGGACGGCGGCGGCGTAGCGCTGGGCCAGCTCGGCCTCCGAGTCGCCGGGCTCCAGGACGACCTCGAGCATCACCGAGCGCATCGCCTCGGCGGCGGTGGAGAGGCTGCGGCCCAGGACGCGCGAGGTGGCGACCATCTGCTCCTCGGTCAGGCCGAGGTCCAGGAACGCGGCCGACGTGCGCGCGGCGGCGAGGTCGACGTCGGTCAGCTCGACGGCGCCCGGCTCGGGGATCGCCAGGCCCTGGGCGCGGCGCAGGCGCGCCAGCAGCTCGGGGTCGGCGCCGGACTCGCGGGCGACGTCGTCGGCCGTGAAACGCGCCGCGCCGCCGACCTCGCGCTCGGAGGCCAGGAACAGCAGGAGCCCGCGCCGATGGGCGCGCCGCAGCTGGTCGTCGGAGAAGCCCTCGGCGGTCAGCCAGTCCAGCAGCTCCCGCCGCTCGCCGCGCGCGTGCTCGTCCAACCCCTCGAAGAACCCCTCGGCCGCGAAGTCCACGCGCGGAGCCTACGCTGCGGGGGTGTCCACCGACCGTCCCGCACCGCCCCGCCGACGCCTGCCCGCCGCCGAGCGCCGCGAGCGCATCCTGGCCGCCGCCCAGGAGGTCTTCGCCCAGCGCGGCTACCACGGGTCCTCGCTGGACGACATCGCTCGCGCGTCGGGGACCTCGAAGGCGTTGATCTACGAGCACTTCGACTCCAAGCGCACGCTCCACGACGCGCTGATCACCGAGCACGCCTCCGAGCTGGCCCGGCGCTTCGCCGCCAACGCCGCCTCCGGCGTCGTGGGGGAGGAGCGCCTCCGCCGCGGCATCGACGTCTTCTTCGCGTGGGTGCAGGAGCGCCAGGAGGCCTGGCGCGCGCTCTTCCGCGACGCCGCCGACCCGGAGCTGCGGCCGCTGATCGACAAGCTGCAGTCCGCCGCGACCCAGGCGATCGTGTCGCTCGTGCCGCCGGGCGGATCGGAGCAGCAGGCCGAGATCTACGCCCAGCTCGTGTCGGGCGCCTGCCAGTCGCTGGCCAACTGGTGGGGCGCCAACGCCGACGTCCCCCGCGCCGAGCTGGTCGACCGCGTGATGGAGGTCGTCTGGGACGGGCTGGCGTCCAGCGCCGGCGCCTGAGGCTCGTCGGCGTTGGCGCCGGCGTCGGTGGCGTCCGGCGCGGGCTGTGCGGGTGGCGCGGGGTGCTGGTGGGCAAGCTCATCGAGGGAGTGAGGCCGGGTGGGCGTGGCCGGCGTCTGGTGTCGTCCGTGGGCCGGGCGCCGGGCTCCACGAGGGCGCGGGACGCTGGGGGCGGGACCCGCATCCAGACCTGAATCCCGGCTCGATGTGGCGCACCCTCGAGATCGATGGCACATCGGGGTCGCCAGACGACCCCGATGTGCCACTCGTCCGCGCAGAGCCGAGCCGGGTGTGATGTCTGGATGAGAGAAGCACCACCCTCGCCCCGGCAACGCCCACGCAGGTCGCAACCCCAAGCCCACGGACGACCCGCAGCGCCGGCACCGCCTCAAGCGCTCACCCTCTCGATGAGCTTGCCCACCAGCGCGCCGCGCCACCACCAAACGCCCGCGCCGGACGCCACCAACGCCTCGCGCCGCCATGCGCCCGCGGCCTCTTCCTACGCCGGCGTCCGCGCCGCGTACTCCAGCGGCGTCCGGTCCTCCAAGTAGCCCACCAACGCCTCCACCACCCGCGGGTCGAACTGCCCGCCCGCGCCGGCCACCAGCTCCGCCACCGCCTCCGGGGGCGCCATGGCGGGGCGGTAGGGCCGCTCCGACGTCATCGCGTCGTAGGCGTCGCAGGCCAGGACGATCCGGGATCCCAGCGGGATCGCCTCGCCGGCCAGCCCGTCCGGATATCCCGAGCCGTCCCAGCTCTCGTGCCCGTGGCGCACCATCCGCGCCACCGGGCCGAGGCCCGGGACCGCGCGCAGGATGCGCTCGCCGACGATCGAGTGCTCGCGCATGACCGCCCACTCCTCGTCGTTCAGCGCGCCCGGCTTGTTGAGGATCGAGTCCGGCACGGCGACCTTGCCGATGTCGTGCAGCAGCGCGGCGGCCGCGATGCGCTCGACCTCCTCGCCGTCGAGGTTCATCCGCCGCGCCACCGCGCCCGCGAGCGCGACGACCTGCTCGGCGTGCTCTCCCGTCCCGCGGTCCCGCTCGGCCAGCGCCAGCGCCAGGGCGCCGATGGCGCCGCGCGACGGCTCCACGCTCGGCTGACGCCCCGGCGCGCCGACGCGCCCACCGCCGGCGATCCGGGCGCGCTCCAGGATCGCCGACGCGTCGGCCATCAGGCCGTCGAGCTGCCCGGTGCCGCCGTCGACCGCGATCCCGGCGCTGACCGTCACCGGCCCGCTCTGCTCCAGCACCGCGACCAGGCGCTCCGCGACGCCGCGCGCGCCCGCCAGGTTCGCGCCCGGCATGACGACCGCGAACTCGTCGGCGCCCGTGCGGCCGACGACGTCCCCGCCGCGGACCAGCTCGCGCAGCCGCAGCGCGACCGTCGCCAGCGCCTCGTCGCCCACCGCGGCACCGCGACGGCCGTTCAAGGCCCGGAAGCCGTCGATGTCCACCAACACGAGCGCGGCCGGCTCGCCGCGGCGCTGCGACCCGCGCAGCGCCGCGGCGGCGGCCTCCCGGAAGGCGTCCAAGGTCAGGACCCCGGCACGGCGGTCCTTGCGCAGGTAGTCGTTGCGCTCGGCTTCGAGGGCGGCGATGCGCGCGTGCGTGGTGCGCAGCTCATCGCGGAGGCGGCGGTTCTCCGTGAACATCTTGGGACGACGTGTCGGCTCCCGCGCAACACTGCTCGTGCGTGCCGTCACGAACGTGGACGCGTGATCGACCGGTGCGAACGCGGGTTCGCATGGAGGTGTCCGACCGGACCCGCAGAATGCCGTCTGCAGTGACCGTCCTCGGCATCGATCCCGGCCTCGCGAACACCGGCTACGGCGTGGTGGCGCGGCGCGGCATGCGCTTCGTGGCCCGCGACGGCGGCGTCATCGCGACCCCGGCCAACACGCCGCTGGAGCAGCGGCTGGCCACGATCTTCGAGGCCGTCGACGCGCTGCTGGTCGAGCACGCGCCCGAGGCCGTCGCGCTCGAGGACCTGTTCTTCGGGCAGAACGCCCGCAGCGCGTTCGCCGTCGGCCAGGCGCGCGGGGTCGTCATGCTCGCCGCCGGACGGCGCGGCGTCCCGTGCTCGTCCTACACGCCCCAGCAGGTCAAGCAGGCGGTCTGCGGCACCGGCCGCGCGGCCAAGGACCAGGTGGCGCGTATGGTCATGACGATGCTCGGCCTGCCCGACCAGCCCTTGCCCGACCACGCGACCGACGCGCTGGCCGTCGGCGTCTGCCACGCCAACCACGCGCCGCTGGCGGCGGTGATCGCCCGGTGATCGCGCTCGTCGCGGGGGACGTCTCCGTCCGCCGCCCGGACCACGTGGTGATCGAGACCGCGTCGGGCGTCGGCTACCGCCTGGCGGTGTCGGCCGAGACGCTGCGCCACGTGCCCGCCGCGGGCGAGTCGGTCTCGTTGTTGACGCACTTGGTCGTCCGCGAGGACGCGCTGTCGCTCTACGGCTTCGCCACCGAGGAGGAGCGCGACCTCTTCCTCCTGCTCATCGGCGTGCAGGGCGTCGGCCCGAAGATGGCGGTCGCGGTGCTCAGCGGCGGCTCGCCGCGCGAGCTGATCGCGAGCGTCGCGGCGGGCGATGTCAAGCGGCTCACCGCGGTGCCCGGGATCGGCAAGCGCACGGCCGAGCGGATCATCGTCGAGCTGCGCGAGAAGGTCGGCGCGCTGGAGGACGTCCCGGCCGGCGATGGCGCCGAGATCACCGTCCGCCGCGCCGACGACCCGCGCACGCTCGCGCGCGACGGCCTCGTCGAGCTGGGCTTCAGCGTCGAGGAGGCCGAGCGCCTGCTGGCGGGCGCCAGCGGCGACACGCCCGAGGACCTTCTCCAACAGGCTCTGCGGGCGGCGCGCGCGTGAGCGGCCTGCGCATCCAGACGCCGGACGAGGCCTTCGAGGAGGACCTCGACCGCTCGCTGCGCCCGCGCACGCTCGACGACTTCGTCGGCCAGGACGCGCTGAAGGACCAGCTGAGCGTCTCGCTCCAGGCCGCCCGGCTGCGCGGCGAGGCGCTCGACCACGTGCTGCTGGCCGGCCCGCCCGGCCTCGGCAAGACGTCGCTGGCGCAGATCCTCGCCGCCGAGCTGGAGGTCCCGTTCGTCCAGACCGCCGGCCCCGCGCTGGAGCGCAAGGCCGACATCGCCGCGTTCCTCGGCGCGCTGGAGCCGCGCTCGATCTTCTTCGTGGACGAGATCCACCGCCTCAGCCGCGCGCTGGAGGAGACCTTCTATCCGGCGATGGAGGACCGCAAGCTGCCGATCACCGTCGGCCAGGGCGCGGGCGCCCGCGTCATGGACGTGCCGCTGCCGCCGTTCACGCTGGTCGGCGCGACGACCCGCGCCGGGCTCCTCACCACGCCGCTGCGCGACCGCTTCGGCATCCAGCACCGCCTGGAGCCCTACGGCGGGCCGGAGCTGGCGGCGATCATCCATCGCAGCGCCCACATCCTCGGCTGCGCGATCGACGAGGGCGGCGCGGCCGCGATCGCCCGCCGCTCCCGGGGCACGCCGCGCGTCGCCAACCGCCTGCTCAAGCGCGTCCGCGACTACGCCGACGTCCGCGGCGCGGGCGTCGTCGACGTCGCCTCGGCCAACGCCGCGCTGGACCTCCTCGGCATCGACGACCTCGGCCTCGACCCGCTCGACCGCGAGATCCTCACCGCGATCTGCACGAAGTTCGACGGCGGCCCTGTCGGCCTCTCGACGCTCGCGATCACCGTGTCCGAGGAGCAGGACACGATCGAGGACGTCTACGAGCCCTACCTGCTGCAGTGCGGCTTCCTCAAGCGCACGCCGCGCGGCCGCGTCGCGACCTCCCGCGCCTGGGCCCACCTCGGCCTCGACGCGCCGCCCGAGCGCGATCCCGGGCTGTTCTAGCGCCCGCGCGGTGCCGGCGCGCCGTCACAGGATCCGCGCCTTGCGGGTCTTACGGGGCGCATGAGGCTCGACGCCGACACGCTCGCCCAGCTGTTCGAGGCCGAAGGCCCGAAGCTGCTGGCGTTCGCGACGCGGCGGACGTTCGACGCCGAGCAGGCGCTGGACGTCGTCGGCGAGGCGTTCGCGACCGCGTTCGAGCGACGCTCCAAGTTCCGCGGGGCCACGCGCGAGGAGGCGGTCGGCTGGCTGTACGCGATCACGCGCACGGTGCTCGACCACCAGTTCCGCCGGCGCGGGGTGGAGCGCCGGGCGCTTCAGCGCCTGGGCGTCGAGCCGCCGCCGATGGGGGAGGACGAGCGCCGCCGCGTCGAGGACCTCGCCGGCCTCGCCGACCTCCGCGCCGCCGTCGCCCGCGAGCTGGCGAACCTCCCGGCCGCCCAGCGCGACGCCGTCCGGCTGCGCGTCGTCGACGAGCTGTCCTACGACGACCTCGCCGCCCGCCTCGGCATCACCCCCGACACCGCCCGCGCCCGCGTCTCCCGCGGCCTGCGGGCCCTGACCGCGGCGATCACGCCGATGCAGGAGGCGATCGATGCCCGCTGACCGCCACGACTTCCCCGCCCTGGATCGCCTCACCGCCGACGTCGCGCAGGCCATGCGCGCCGCCGAGGCCGCCGACGCCGCACCCCGCGCCCGCTGGTGGCGCCGTACCCCACCGCTGGCCGTCACGCTGCTGGCCCTCGCCGTGCCCTCCGCGGTCGCGCTGCACGCGACGACCGGCAAGGGCCAGGAGCGGGGCGTCCACGTCTTCCGCTGCGACGGCGGCACGACCGTCGGGGCCGCCGCGGTGCTGCTCACCGGCGTCGCGAGCGTCGGCCGCTGCTCGGCCACGCCGCAGCGCGGCCGGATCGTCTACCGCTGCGCGCTGCCCGGGACGCCGGGGCTCAGCCGCACGGCCGGCTCCCGAGCGGCAGCTCCCGTGCGCCGCCCTTGCGCGTGATGTCCAGGCCCGCGGGGGAGCTCGTCAGCGTGATCGGGTTGCCGTTGACCGTGATGTACGTGGACTTCAACCCGATGTTCATGCGCACGCGCTCGGACTTGAACACCTTCTTGCCGTCCAGCGTCCCGCTGAACAGGACCTGGCCGGACCCGTCGTCCACGCAGAGGAACGTCGGACGGCCGCTCGCGTCCACCCGCACGGTCACGAGCTTGGACGCCGCCGCGGCCTTCCGCTTGGCCGCCGCCTCGCGCTCCTGCCGGCGCTTGGCGGCCGCCTTGCGCCGCCGCTCGGCCGCCGCCTGCTCGTCGGCGGACGTCGTGTCCGTCGCGGTGGTGTCGGTGGTCTCGGTGGACGTGCTGTCGGTGGACGTCGTCTCGGTCGCGGTCGTGTCGGTCGGCGTCGTCCCGGTGTCGGTCGTCCCGGTGTCCGTCGTCTCCGTCGTCCCCGGCACCGCCGCGCTCGACGACGGGGTCGTCGTCGTCGACGTCTCGCCGGCAGGCAGGTTCGAAGCCACGTCGTCGTCCCCGCCGCCGCCCTGCAGCGCCGACGCCCCGACCGCCGCCGCGACGAGCACCGCGGCCACGCCCAAGATCCCCAAGAACGCCCGTCCGCGCGAGCGCCCCTCGCTCACGCCCGGCGGCAGCAGCAGCAGGCGCTGCCCGGGCTCCGCCGACGCCAGGTCGGGCTTGACGCCCATCCCCGCCACCCGCAGCGCGGCCGCCACGCGGGCCCGCGCGGCCGGGGTGGGGGACGTCTCGCCGAACGCCGCCAGCAGCTGCTCGAGCGTCGGCGCGCGGTCCGCGCCCCGGCCGCGCGCGGCCACGGTCGCGATCTCCGTCGCGATCGCGGCGTCGGCCAGGGGCACTTCGGGGTCTGTCGGCCGCGGGCCGGAGCTCTCCATATCGCTCGGCTGTCTAGCAGAGGACCCGGCGCGAGGCCTCCTGGCGTCCATCGTGTTGCGCTCAGATGAAGCCGCGCACCGCTCCGGATACCCTTCCGAACCGAGACGATGGCTCACCTCTTCATCTGCCCCAACTGCGGACACCGCACGACCGAGACCGAACGCAACGCCGGCTTCCGGCGCGAGGCGCGCGGCTGCTCGAAGTGCGGCTTCGGCTTCCTCTTCGAGCTGCTCGACGACTACTACCCCGCGCCGGACGCGGCGTTCTTCGCCTGCGACGCCCACGGGAACGTCATCGCCTGCGGCCGCGGATCCTTCGAGCTCACCGGCCTGGACGACGAGAAGGTCATCGGTCGTCCGGTGCGGGACGTCCTCGGGCTCCAGTTCTCCAACGGGGACGACCCCGTGGGCACCGTCCTGGAGTGGGGCGTCCGCAAGCTCAAGCAGCCCGTCGCCGTCCACGCCGAGGGCGATCTGCCCGCCCAGGCGACCGCCGATCTGTTCCCCGCGTACGATGACGACGGAGGCATGCTGCTCGTCCTCACGCCGGACAAGTGACGTTCGGCTAGGGCTCGTTCACCTCGTCCCTGTCCCAGAGCAGTACGCTGCCGTCCGCTTCGCATGACCGACCGTCGCCGCAACTACCTCATCCTCGGGCTCGTCGCCCTGCTGCTCATCGGCTCGCTGCTGGTGATCATCCCGGGGTCGCCTCTGTCAAAGCCGACCCGTCAGGGCCTGGACCTCAAGGGCGGAACAAGCCTCGTATACGAGGCCAAGCCGACCAAGTACTCCAAGGTCACCTCGGATTCGCTCCAGCGCACGATGGACATCATGCGCGAGCGCGTCGACCAGCTCGGCGTCTCCGAGCCCGAGATCCAGCAGTCCGGCGACAACCAGATCGAGGTGTCGCTGCCGGACGTCAAGAACGCCGATCAGGCCCAGCAGCAGGTGGGCACGACGGCGGTCCTGGCGTTCTACGACTGGGAGAAGAACGTCCGCAGCCCGGAGTGCAAGGCGGCGCCCACCGACGCCGCGGTGACGGGCGGCCAGCAGGCCGGCCAGCCGGGCGCCGGGTCGATGACCTACTACGAGGCGGTCACCCGCGCGGCGAAGAACTGCCAGGGCACCGACGAGCCCGACGACACGACGCAGGGCACGTGGTACGGCATCGACCCGATGACCAAGGCGGTCGTCTGCGGGCCCGCGACGTCGGAGTCCGACGCCCAGCAGACCTGCGAGAACAACGGCAAGACCGCGCCGAAGTACGTCGAGGTCCCGCAGGGCTACCTGATCGTCCAGGCCGAGTCCGACGACACCTCCAAGGCCTCCCAGGCGCTGGCCCGCGACGCCTACTTCATCCTCAAGGACGATCCGGGGCTGCTCGGCCGGGACATCAAGAACCCGCAGCAGAACATCGACTCGACGACCGGCCAGCCCGACGTCACGTTCGACTTCACCTCCGCGGGCCGCAAGAAGTGGCAGAACGTCACGCGCGAGATCGCCCAGCGCGGCCAGGCCGCCGAGCTGCCGGGCGTGCCCGCGTCGCAGGTCGCCAACCACTTCGCGATCGTCCTCGACAACAAGCTGATCTCGGTCCCGTACATCGACCCGCAGCAGAACCCGGACGGCATCGACGGGTCCAACGGGTCGCAGATCTCGGGCTCGTTCACGATCAAGTCGGCCCAGCGCCTGGCCAACCTCATCAAGACGGGCGCGCTGCCCATCCGGCTGGAGCTGATCTCGCAGTCGCAGGTCTCGGCGACGCTCGGCCAGCAGGCCCTGCACGACGGCCTCATCGCCGGCATCGTCGGCTTCGCGATCGTCGCGCTCTTCCTGCTGGTCTTCTACCGCGTGCTCGGCGTCGTCGCGGTCGGCGCGCTGTTCATCTACGCGATCTACCTGTTCGCGCTGATCAAGCTGATCCCGATCACGATGACGCTGCCCGGCATCGCGGGCCTGATCCTCACGATCGGCGTCGCGGCGGACGCGAACATCGTCATCTTCGAACGCGTCAAGGAGGAGATCCGCGCCGGCAGATCCGTGCCGGCCGGCATCGCCCAGGGCTACAAGAAGGGCATCGCCGCGATCGTCGACGCGAACGTCGTGACGATCATGGTGGCCTTCATCCTGTTCGTCGTCGCGACGGCGGGCGTCCGAGGCTTCGCCTTCACGCTGGGCATCGGCACGATGACCTCGCTGTTCACCGCGGTCCTCGCGACCCAGGCCGTCCTGGGCACGATGCAGCGCTCGCCGCTCATCACGCACCCGAGCGCGCTCGGCGCCGGCGAGGCCAAGCGCCGCTGGACGCAGGACTTCATGGGCGCCGCGAAGTGGTTCTTCTCCACCTCGGGCGTGATCCTGCTGATCGGCGCGCTGGCGATCGGCGGCAAGGGCCTCAACTTCGGCATCGACTTCGAGTCCGGCACGCGCGCCAAGGCCGCGTTCGTGGACGGCGTGCCGTCGGAGACGAAGGTCGCCGACGCGCTGCAGGCCGCCGGCTTCAAGAACCCCGAGGTCCAGAAGGTCAAGGGCGACAAGGAGCTCAAGGGCGAGGGGATCCAGATCTCGCTGGCCGAGACGGGGGCGAAGGTCTCCGGCGTCGAGCAGGTCCTGACCAAGAAGTTCGGGGCGACCAAGACCTACCAGCAGGACTCGATCGGGCCGACGTTCGGCAAGACCGTGGCGAAATCGGCGATCTTCGCGATCATCGCGTCGCTGCTCGTCATCAGCGTCTACATCGCGCTGCGGTTCGAGTGGAAGTTCGCCGTGCCGGTGCTGATCGCGCTGATGCACGACCTCCTGATCACGGCGGGCGTCTACTCGCTCACCGGCCGGGAGGTGACGACGTCGACGGTCGCGGCGCTGCTCACGATCTTGGGCTACTCGCTCTACGACACGATCATCGTGTTCGACCGGATCCGGGAGAACATGCCGCGCATGCCGCGCGCCGCGTTCACGCAGATCGTGAACCGGTCGATGAGCGAGGTGCTGACGCGATCCCTGGCGACGTCGTTCTGCACGCTGCTGCCGATCCTCGCGCTGCTGTTCTTCGGCGGCGACACGCTGAAGGACTTCGCCTTCGCGCTGATGATCGGCGTGATCTCGGGCGCGTACTCGTCGGTGTTCATCGCCTCCCCGGTGCTCGCGCACTGGAAGGAGCGCGAGGAGCTGTACCGCCGTCGGCGCCTGCGGATCGCGGAGGACAACGGCGGCGTCGTGCCGGCGTACGCGACCGCGGCGCACGGCGTCACGGTCGAGCCGAAGGGGCCGAAGCGGCCCGGGCGCCGCATCACGGCGCCGGAGGACCCGTCGCAGGGCGTCTCGCAGGACGAGTTCCAGCAGATGGTCGCCGACATCGAGCACGAGACCGCGCCGTCGCGTGTGGCCGCCAAGACGAAGACCAAGGAGCGGGAGCGTCCCGCGCCCAAGCCGGAGGTCGATCCGTCGGCCGACGCGCGCCCCGAGGACCTGGTGTTGAAGGACGACAAGCGGGACAAGCCGAAGCGGTCCCGGAACAAGCGGCACGGGAGGCCTCGCTAGCCATGGCCATGTTCGCGTGGGTCATGATGGGCATCGCCCTCTGGCATTTCGCCATCTTCATTCCGGACCGCTTCTGGGGCGGCATCGTCGGCGCGTTCCTGGGCGCGCTGATCGGCGGGGTGCTGACCGGCCTGCTCCTCAACGGGTTCTCGATCCCGGGGGAGCACGAGACGCACGTCCTGCAGGCCCTCGAGGCCGTGCCGGGCGCCGTGATCGGGATGCTGCTCGTGTACTACGAGGGCGTCCGGCGCAAGATCCCGGTCCTCGAGCTCTGACGGATCCGCGGGCCGCGCGCCCGCGAATCCTCCGGAGTCTTGCGGTATTTGCGGGGTGAGCGCCGTCGTGGCGTCCGGTGTCGCCGGCACCCTGGACGCCGATGCTCACGCCGCGACTCGACGTCCCGCCGTGCGACAGCGCCGCGGCGCTGTCGCTGGCGCGCGATCTCGGGATGTCGTTCCCCGTCGCCCAGGTGCTGGTGCGGCGGGGGATCGCGACGCTCGAGGACGCCCGCGCGTGGCTGGCGGGCGCCGACGAGCACGGCGCGGACGCGTTCGGGCCGGCGCTGGACGAGGCGATCGCGGTGCTCCTGCGCCACGCCGAGGCGAAGACGCGGATCACCGTCCACGGCGACTACGACGTCGACGGCGTCACGTCCACGGCGATCCTCGTGCGCGCGCTGCGCGCGGTCGGCGCCGACGTCGACTGGTACCTGCCGTCCCGCTCGGAGGACGGCTACGGGCTCTCCGCCGCGACGGTCGAGAAGCTCGCCGCGCGCGGGACGAAGCTGTTGGTGACGACCGACTGCGGGATCACCGCGGTCGACGAGGTCGCGCTGGCCAAGTCCTTGGGGTTGGACGTCGTGGTCACCGACCACCACCAGCCGCGCGCCGACGGCCGCGTGCCCGACGCGCCGATCGTGCACCCGTCGCACTGCGGCTACCCGTGCCCCGACCTCTGCGCGGGCGGCGTCGCGCACAAGGTGGCGGGCGCGCTGCTGCAGGCCGCCGGCCACGACGCGTCGATCGCGCTGGCCGACCTCGACCTGGTGGCCCTGGCGACGATCGCCGACTGCGTGCCGCTGGTCGGCGAGAACCGGCGCCTGGTGCGCTCGGGCCTGCTGGCGATCGGCCGGACCGAGAAGGTCGGCCTGCGCGCGCTGATGCGGGTCGCGAAGGTCGACCCGTCGCGCGTGCAGGGCCACGACGTCGGCTTCAAGCTCGCGCCGCGGATCAACGCCGCCGGGCGCCTGCACCGCGCCGACGCCGCGCTGGAGTTGCTGCTGACCCACGACGAGGAGCGGGCCAAGCAGATCGCCGAGGAGCTGGACCGCGCCAACGCCGACCGGCGCTTCGTCGAGGAGCGCATCCGGTTCGAGGCCGAGGCGCAGGTCGCGGAGCTGGGCGACCAACCCGCGTACGTGTTGTGGGGCGAGGGCTGGCACGCGGGCGTGATCGGGATCGTGGCCTCGCGGATCGCCGAGCGCCACCACCGGCCGGTCGTGATGATCGCGCTGCGCGAGGGGGAGGCCGAGGGCACCGGCTCCGGCCGCTCGATCCCGGCCTTCGACCTGCTCGGCGGGCTGGAGGCGGCCTCCGCGCACCTGCTGCGCCACGGCGGCCACCGCGCGGCGGCGGGCTGCACGATCGCGCGCGGGTCGCTGGACGCGTTCCGCGCGGCGTTCGTCGCGCACGCGGGGTCGGCGCTGAGCGCCGAGGACCTCGTGCCGCTGGAGCGCGTCGACGCCGTGGTCTCCGGCGACGAGCTGGGCACGTCGCTGGCCGAGGAGTTGGGGCGGCTGGCGCCGTTCGGCATCGGCAACCCGACGGTGAGCCTGCTCGTCCCGGCGGCGCGCCTGGTCGACGCGCACCCGATGTCCGACGGCAAGCACGTCCGGTTCACGGTCGAGGCCGGCGGCATCCGCGCCCGGGCCGTGGCCTTCAACGTCTCGCGCCTGCCCGACGGCGCCGCCGACGGCCGCCTGCACGCGACGTTCACGCTGGAGCTGAACGAGTGGCAGGGCACGATCGAGCCCCGCCTGGTCCTGCGCAAGCTGCTGCCCGCCGAGGCCGAGGCGCCGGCGCTCGTCGGCGAGCCCGCGCCGGCGACCGCGGAGTGGGAGGCCGAGGTCCGCGCGCTGGCCACCGCGCCGGCGCTCGCGCTGGCGGGTGCCGCGGGCGCCGCGGGCGCCGCCCACGCGGCGGTGACCGCCGAGCTGGACGGCCTCGCGCTCGCGGATCCCGCGTCCACGCTGGACGGCCTGCACGCGCGCGCCGCCCGCGGCGGCGGCCGCACGCCGCGCGACCGCCGCGCCACCGGCCTCGCGGGCACGATCGCCGCGCTCGTCCACACCGGAGAGCCCGTGCTCGTCCTCGCCGCCGACGGCCCCGCGCGGGCGCGCCAGCTGACCGGCCGGCTCGGCGGGTTCGCGATCGCGTCCTGGGACGCGGTCGAGCGCAACCCGTCGCTCGCGGACGGGTACCACCACCTCGTGGCTCTCGACCCGCCGCTGCATCCCGCCCAGGAGGCGCTCCTGGTCACCGGCCATCCGGCCCAGATGGCCCACCTGGCGTGGGGCGAGCCTGAGCTACGCTATTCGAGGGATGTGCTGGAGCGAGATCACGATCTGCGACCCGGGCTCGTGGCGGCCTACCGCGCGCTGCGCGACGGCCGCCCGGCGGCCGACGCCCTCGGGCATCGGCCCGTGGTCGCGGCGGGACGGCTGCTCGCCGTCCTGGTCGAGCTGGGGCTCGTCACCGTCGGCGACGACGGCCAGGTCGCGCTCGTGCCCGACGTGGCGCCGACCGACCTGGAGCGCTCCCTCGCCTACCGGCATGCGAAGCGGCGCCACGCGGAGGGGACGGCATGGCTGACCAGCGCGAGCGGGACCCGGCAAGCGGCGTGACGCCCAGCGGCGGCCCGGGCGGACACGCCCCGGCGGCCGGCGGTAACGATCTGGGCGACCACGGGGACCGTACTCCCGTGGACACGATCATCCATCCCGAGGAGCATCCGGGCTCCGCCGTCTCGCGCGCGGACCTCAACCCGTCCGAGCAGCGGCTGCTCTCCGATCTCTTCGCGATCGTCGAGGAGCACTCCGAGGACGCCGCGCTGCCGATCGACCGCGCGCGGGTCGAGGAGGCGTTCGTCTTCGCGTGCGAGCACCACGCCGACCAGCGCCGCAAGTCCGGCGAGCACTTCATCGTCCATCCCGCCGCGGTCGCCAAGATCTGCGCGGGCCTGCGCCTGGACACCGAGACGCTGGTGGCCGCGCTCCTGCACGACACCGTCGAGGACACGACCGCGTCGCTGGACGAGGTCCGCGAGCTGTTCGGCGACGAGGTCGCCACGCTGGTCGACGGCGTCACCAAGCTCACCGGCATCACCTTCACCTCGCGCGACGAGGCCCAGGCCGAGAACTACCGCAAGATGATGGTCGCGATGGCCTCGGACGTCCGGGTCATCCTGATCAAGCTCGCCGACCGCCTGCACAACATGCGGACGATCGACGCGATGCCCAAGCAGAAGCAGATCGAGAAGGCCAAGGAGACCCTCGAGATCTACGCGCCGATCGCGCACCGCCTCGGCATCCACGCGATCAAGTGGGAGCTGGAGGACCTCGCGTTCGCCGCGCTGCACCCGCGCAAGTACCAGGAGATCAAGGGCCTGGTCAACCAGCAGCGCGAGGAGCGCGAGGACTACGTCCAGGCCGCGGGCGAGGAGCTGGCCCACGAGCTGGAGGCCCTCGGCATCAGCGCCCGCATCTCCGGCCGCGCCAAGCACTTCTACTCCATCTACTCCAAGATGACCAAGAAGGGCCGGGAGTTCAACGAGATCTACGACCTCACCGCCATGCGCGTGGTCGTCGACTCGGTCAAGGACTGCTACGGCGCCGTCGGGGTCATCCACTCGCTCTGGAAGCCGCTGCCCGGCCGCTTCAAGGACTTCGTCGCGATGCCGAAGTTCAACATGTACCAGTCGCTGCACACGACGGTCATCGGGCCCGAGGGCCTGCCGCTGGAGATCCAGATCCGGACCAAGGACATGCACGACATGGCCGAGTTCGGGGTCGCCGCGCACTGGATGTACAAGCAGGACCCGACGAAGAAGAACGGGAGCCTGGAGGGCGACGACAAGCTGAAGTGGCTGCGGTCGATGCTCGACTGGCAGCAGGACCTGGCGGACCCCAAGGAGTTCATGGAGACGCTCCGCGTCGACCTGTTCGACGAGGAGGTCTTCGTCTTCACGCCCAAGGGCGAGGTCAAGTCGCTGGCGCAGGGCGCGACGCCGCTGGACTTCGCCTACGAGGTCCACACCGAGGTCGGCCACCGCTGCGTGGGCGCGAAGGTCAACGGCAAGATCGTGCCGCTGAACTACGCGCTGTCCTCCGGCGACATCGTCGAGATCCTGACCTCCAAGCGCGACCGCGGCCCGTCGCGCGACTGGCTGGCGCTGGTCAAGACGACGCGCGCCCGCAACAAGATCAAGCAGTTCTTCAAGGCCGAGTCGCGCGAGGACACCGAGCACACGGGCCGCGACCTGCTGCAGGAGCACCTCAAGAAGCAGGGGCTGCCGCCGCAGAAGATCGTCTCCTCGCCGCTGCTGGCCGACGTCATCCGCGAGATGGGCTTCCGCAAGGCGGACGACTTCTACATCGCGCTGGGCGGCGCGAAGATCTCGCCCAAGGTCGTCGTCAACAAGGTCATGCAGCGCCTCAAGCAGGGCGAGGCGGCCGAGGACGAGACCGATCCCGCCGAGGCGCTGGTCTCGACGCGCCGCGCGCGGCGCCAGCCGACCGGCAAGGCGGGGTCCTACGGGATCCGGGTCGACGGGGTGGAGGACGTGCTCGTCCGCCTGGCCAAGTGCTGCCGCCCGGTGCCCGGCGACCCGATCGTCGGCTACGTGTCGCTGGGGCGCGGCATCACGATCCACCGCGACGACTGCCCCAACACGGTGGCCTTGCGCAAGGACCCCGAGCGGTTCGTGCGCGTCCACTGGGAGGGCGACCACCAGACCGCGTTCCGCGTCGAGCTGCAGGTCGACGCCTGGGATCGCCACCGGCTGCTGGAGGACCTGTCCCGCACCTTCGCGGAGGCCGGCTTCAACATCGTCGAGGCCCGCTGCATCGTCAACTCGCCGATGGTGCAGAACCGCTTCGTCGTCGAGGTGCCGGACACCCAGGGGTTGAAGCAGGCGGTGTCGCGGCTGCGCAACATCGAAGGCGTCTTCGACGCCTACAGGATCACGCCGGGCGCGAGCTGACCTCGCGTCTCCGGACGGCCGCGCCGGCCCGCTAGGGTCGGCGCATGGCCGACGTCCTCCTCTACAACGACACCGAGCGCAGCGCCGCGATGCGGCACGAGATCCCGATCTCGGTGCCCGATCCGTTCGGCTACGCGGAGGTCGGCGGCAAGGTGTACGTGTTCACGTCGTCGCTGGAGCTGGACCGGATCGCCGCCGCGCGGCCGGACGCCGAGATGATCGAGTGGGCCGACGTCGGGTTCCACGAGCTGCTGGAGAGCGGGCTGCCCCGCGACCAGATGTTGTTGGAGATGATCTCGCGCGCGGTCGCCAAGACCGGGCTGAGGTCCGCGCTGGTCGACCCGGACTTCCCGCTGGCCGTCGCCGACCGGCTGCGCGCCGACGGCGTGACCCTGACGCCCGACCACGACACGTTCGCGGCGCGCCGCCGCGCGAAGTCCGAGGCCGAGCTGGCGGGCATCCGGCGCGCGCAGAAGGCGGCCGAGGCCGGGATGGCGGCGGCCGCGGCGCTGCTGCGCCGGGCGGTCCCGGAGGGCGACCGCATCGTGCTCGACGGCGAGCCGGTCACGGCCGAGCAGGTCCGCGACGCGATCCGCGCCGCCTGCGCCGCGCACGGCGCGCCCGCGCCGGCCGACATCATCGTGGCCTCGGTCTGGCAGGGCTTCGGCCACGAGTCCGGCTCGGGCCCGCTGCCCGCCAATCTGCCGATCCAGATCGATCTCTGGCCGCGCGACGAGCAGACCGGCTGCTGGGCGGACATGACCCGTACGTTCGTCGTCGGCGAGCCCGACGCCGCGACCCGCGCGCAGGAGGAGCTGGTCAAGCAGGCCCACTTCGCCGCCCGCGACGCGGTGCGCCCGGGCATCACCGGCCGCGAGCTGCACGCGATCGTCTGCGACGTCTTCGAGGCCGCCGGCCACCGCACCCAGCGCACCGGTCCCGGCGAGGACCCCAACGAGGGCTTCCAGTTCTCCCTCGGCCACGGCGTCGGCCTCGAGGTCCACGAGGATCCCGGCATGGGCCAGTCCGGCCGCTCACCGCTGGTCGTCGGCGACGTCATCGCCTCCGAACCCGGCCTCTGGGAGCGCGCCATCGGCGGCGTCCGCTTCGAGGACCTCTTTCTCGTCACCGAGGACGGCTGCGAGGTCCTGACGGACTACCCGTACGACTTGAAGCCGTAGCGGCCCGGCCGGAGGCCTAGGCCAGCCGCGTGCGGATCGACTCGTCCAGGTAGGCCTCGACCTCGGCCAGCGACATGTCCTGGCGGCCGTGGACGCGCATGACCTCGGCGGCGGTCGGGACGTCGTCCAGCGACGGCCAGGCGTCCGGGTTCCAGAGCTTGGAGCGGATCAGCGCCTTGGGGCAGTGGGCGTAGACCTCGTCGGTCGCGACGACGATCGCGGTCCGCGGCGGCTTGCCGACCGCCTCGATCCGCTCCAGCACGTGCGGGGCCTCGGTCACGCGGGCGCGGCCGTTGACCCGCAGCGTCTGGTCGCGTCCCGGGATCAGGAACAGCAGCCCGGCGTACCCCGTGTCGACGATGTTGCGCAGCGTGTCCAACCGGTTGTTGCCGGTGGCGTCGGGGATCGCGAGGTGCCCGTCGTCCAGGACGGTCACGAAGCCGGGCCGGCCGCCGCGCGGCGTGGCGTCGGCGCGGCCGTCGGCGTCGTGGGACGCGACGACGACCAGCGGCGAGGCCGCGATGAGCGCCCGCGCCGCCGCGTCGAGCGTCCCGATGTCCTTGGTCCACGCCTTCGGGTTCGGCTCCGGGTACCGGGCGAGCAGCTCGTCCAGCGAGGTCAGCGCGCCGGCGAAGGGATCGGGGGCGTTCACCCGCCTCACGACACCACGAGCAGCGGCCGCTCGTCAACCGCGTAGCGCGCCTCGGTCACGTCGCCGATGTAGTCGCCGTCGACGTGCAGCGGGACGGGACGGCCGTCGACCGAGCGCACGACGACGTCGCGGGAGCCGCTGAAGCCGTCGACCTGGCGGTGGCGCTCCAGCTTGGCCTTCGCGCTGAACAGCCGATACATCACGCCCGGCATGACCGTCGGGCGGGTCGACCGCAGGACGACGCCGGCCAGCGTCGTGTCGGTCAGCTCGGCGCCGTGGGCGGCGTGGATCGGGATCCGCCGGAAGTAGGTGTAGGGCTCGCCCTTCTGCACCAACACGGTCACGCCGGGCACGGGCGCGCCGCCGTCGGTGATCGTCTCCAGCCGCGGCGGCCTGGCCACGTACTTGCCCAGGAACTCGCCGAAGCCGCAGTAGGCGAAGTAGTAGGGGCCGAAGCGGGCCTTGAGGTGCGGGTGGGCGTCGACGCGCGCGACGACGCTGGCGTCGAGGCCGAGGCCCGAGGAGAAGAGGAAGCGCCGCTCGTTGACCACCGCCATGTGGACCTCGCTCGGGCGCCAGTCGTCGGCGATCCGCAGCAGCTGCTCGGTCGCGTCGACGATGTCGTTGGGGATGCCGAGCATCCGGGCGTACACGTTGGTCGAGCCGCCGGGCAGGCAGGTCAGCGGGGTGGAGGAGCCGCGCAGGCCGTTGGCCGCTTCGTTGACCGTGCCGTCGCCGCCGAAGGCGACGACCACGTCATAGCCCTCGCCGGCCGCCTCACGGGTCAAGGCCGTGGCGTGGTCGCGGGCCTCGGTGTCGATCGCGGTGACGTCGTAGCGCCCCTGCAGGGCGTAGACCACGAGGTTGCGCAGGCGGTCGGAGACCGTGGTGGCATAGGGGTTGACGATGACCAGCATGCGCTTGCGCTCGGTGGGAGCGTTCAACGCGAACTGGTCGCCGAGGGTCTCGAGCGACGAGAGGCTGGCGGCGGGCACGTCTCTGGGTACACCACAGGACCCTCCGGGTCACACGAGTCCGGGGTGCGGGATTCCGCACCCGCCAGACGCGGGCGACCACCACTGAACCCCACCCCCTCGGGGGATTGAATGCTCTCCGTGACCTCCCCGCGGAACTCCCACCGAGAGCTCGTCGCCCTCCTCCTGGTGACGGGCTCCATCATCGTGGCCGCCGGGATCGCTGACGCCGCCGCCGGATCAACGACACCATCGCCGTCCTCGCACGGCGCGGCAGGCGTCGGCCTCCAGTCCGCGCCCTAGGGCCGGTCGCGCTCGCTCGCACGCCTCCGCGTCCGGGCGAGCGCGGTCGGTGCGCGCGGCAGGGCTCGCCCAGGGGGCTCGCCTGCCGTGCGCGAACTCGCCCAGGGGGCTCCTTCGCGCGAGTGCTCATCTACTCCGGACCCGCTGCCGACCAGGACGCGATCCGCTCCACGTCGAGCGCGATCACCGGTCCCTCCGGCCGCCGGTCCGCGTACTGCGGGTACTTCTCCACGAGCAGGTCGAGCGCGGGCGCGGCGCGCGGGTCGTCGCCGGCGAGGATCGCCGCGCGTCCGTCGGCCCGGACCCACCAGAGCGCCGACCAGTCCTCGTCGTACTGGTCGACGAGCAGCGACGCGCGCGGGTCCCGGCGCAGGTCCTCCAGCCGCGCGAGCGCCCGGGTGGACTTGGGCTTGTGGTCGACCGCGTGGAAGACCGCGCCGTCGGAGACGACGAACGTCACCGGCACGATCCGCGGCGCGGTCGTGGCGAAGCGCGCCACGCGGGCGGCGGCGAGCCGCTCCCAGGCGCGCGCGTCGCCGCCGGCGCTCATCCCAGCCCGACGTCGTGCAGCTCGAACATCGCCCGCTCGACGCGGTCCAGCTCGGCCTCGACGATCGACCGCCGGCCCGACGGCAGCCAGAACAGCACGCGGTCGGCGCCGGCCTCCTCGTACTTGGCCAGCAGCGAGGGCTCGGGTTCCGGGCCCATGACGATGACCTCGATCGGCCGCTCGGCGCGCTCGCGCAGCTCGCCGATCCGCTTCGCGATCCCCGGCCCGTGGTTGGGCATCCACGCGTCGCCGTACTCCAGGACGCGATCGAGGACCGTCGGCCCGTTGCCGCCGACGAGGATCGGCGGGTGCGGCCGCTGCAACGGCTTGGGGTCGCTCCAGACGCGGTCGAAGTTCACGAACTCGCCGTGGAACGTCGCCTCGTGCCGGGTCCAGATTTCCTTCATGGCCAGCACGTGCTCGCGCATCCGCCGCATCCGCGTGCGCGGGTCGACGCCGTGGTGGGCCATCTCCTCGCGGTTCCACCCGGCGCCGACGCCCAGCTCGAAGCGCCCGCCGCTGAGGTGGTCCAGCGACGCGACCTCCTTGGCCGTCACGATCGGATCCCGCTGCGGGATCAGCGCGATGCCGGTGCCGACCCGCAGCGCCCGCGTGGCGCTCAGCGCGTACGCCGACGCCACGAACGGGTCGTACGTCCGCGCGTACTTGCGCGGCAGCGGCGGGGCTCCTTCACTGCCGCCCCACGGGGACTCCCGCGACGCGGGAATGTGCGTGTGCTCGGCCCACAGCAGCCACCGGTGACCGCGCTCCTCGACCAGCCTCGCGATCTCCGCGGGCCCGAGCCCGTCGTGGGTGGGGAAGTACGCGATGCCGGCGTCCATCCCCCGACGGTAGCGCTAGAGCCAACCCCGCTTGCGGAACCACAGGATCATGCCCGTCAACACCGACAACATGATCACGATCGTGACCCAGAAGGCGTGGATCGATCCCTCGCCCGGGACGCCGACGTTCATGCCCAGCACGGAGGCGATCAGCGTCAGCGGCAGCATGATCACGCTGAACGCCGTCAGCACGCGGATCGAGTCGTTCAGGCGGTGCGACAACACCGACTCGTTGGTCGCCTCGAGGCCCTCGATGACCTCCTTGAAGTTCTCCAACATGTCCCAGACGCGCTCGGACGCGTCGTTGATGTCGTCGAAGTAGATGTCCAGCTCGCCGGTGACGTAGCGCTTCGTGCGCTCCAGGTCCTTCAGCGCGGCGCGCTGCGGCCGGACGATCTTGCGGAAGTTGATGATCTCCTGCTTGGCGTTGGAGAGGTCGCGGACGACCTCGCGGTTGGCCTCCTCCTCGAAGATGGCCTCCTCCAACCGCTCCAGCTTCAACCCCATCTTGCGCAGCATCGGGAACGAGGCGTCCACGCACGCGTCGATCACCTTGTACAACAAGTAGCCGGCGCCCTTGTTGAACATGTCCTCGCGGACGTCCTCGTTGGTGCGGCAGCGGTCGAAGACGTACTGCAGCGGCGCCAGCGGCTCGTTGGGCAGCGTGATGAGGAAGTCGGGGCCGACGAAGATGTCGACCTCGGCCGCGTTGAGCCGGTTGACGCGCTTGTCGTAGACCGGGAAGTGGAGGACCACGAACAGGTAGTCGGGGTACTCGTCGACCTTCGGACGCTGGTTGCGCGAGAAGACGTCCTCGTAGTCCAGCGGGTGGAAGTCGAAGTGCTCCTCGAGCCAGGCGCGATCCACCGCGCGCGGGCGCTCGATGTTGATCCAGCGCAGGCCCTCGGACTCGACCTCGTCGACGTTCGGGGTGTCGGGCTCAGCGACGTGCGCGAGCGATCCGTCCGCTCGAGAGCGGGCAGCGCGACGCAGAGGCGGGCGGGGCAGCCTCGGCATGGCGACTGGGGGGCTCGTCGACGGTCGGGATCACGGCGTCATCCAGTTTACCGACCCGGCAAGCGGTCGCCCTCCCGCGCACGGCCGGTTGCGACCTCAAGTCCTAGTGCTATGGTTCCGACCACATAGCTGAACACGTCCAGAGGGGTGGAGGGACTGGCCCGATGAAGCCCCGGCAACCTCCGCATTCGTGCGGGATGGTGCCAATTCCTGGAGACGTGTGGCGTTTGAAGCGCAACACCTTCTTCGTCACACGCAGGCACGACCGGCGAAGAACAAGGAGCTTCAAAGACCCATGGCTGTGACCAACCTGGCCTGCCGCGAATGCGGCACCGCGTACGAGCTGACGGCGCAGTACGTCTGCCACAAGTGCTTCGGCCCGCTGGAGGTCAAGTACGACCACAGCGCGCTGGCCGACGACGTCGCCTCGCTGCGCCGCCGCATCACCTCCGGCCCGCAGAACATCTGGCGCTACGTCGACTTCCTGCCGCTGGTCGACGGCCAGCCGGGCCCCAGCGCGAAGATCCTCTCGCGCGTCGGCCTCCCGGCCGGCTGCACGCCGCTCGTGCGCGCCGACCGCCTCGCGGAGCGCCTGGGCCTCAAGGAGGTCTGGGTCAAGAACGACGCGCACAACCCCACGCACTCGTTCAAGGATCGCGTGGTGAGCGTCGCCGCCGCCCGCGCCCGCGAGCTCGGCTTCGACACGCTGGCCTGCGCCTCGACCGGCAACCTCGCCAACGCCGTCGCCGCGGCGGCCGCCGCGCTCGGGATGCCGTCCTACGTCTTCATCCCGTCGGACCTCGAGGAGCAGAAGATCCTCGCGACCGGCGTGTACGGCACCAACCTGGTCAAGGTGAAGGGCAACTACGACGACGTCAACCGGCTCTGCACCGAGGTCTCGGGCGAGCAGGACTCGTGGGCGTTCGTGAACGTCAACATGCGCCCGTACTACTCCGAGGGCTCCAAGACCTTGGCCTACGAGATCGCCGAGCAGCTCGGGTTCCGCACGCCGGACCGCGTGGTCGCGCCGATCGCGAGCGGGTCGTTGTACACCAAGATCGCGAAGGGCTTCGACGAGTGGCGTGAGCTGGGCCTGATCGAGGGCGACGCGCCCGCGATGAACGGCGCGCAGGCGCTCGGCTGCTCGCCGGTCGCCACGGCGTACGCCGAGGGCACCGATGTCTGCCGCCCGGTCAAGCCCGACACGATCGCCAAGTCGCTGGCCATCGGCAACCCGGCCGACGGCCCCTACGCGCTGGACCTGGCCCGGCGCACGGGCGGCGCGATCGACAGCGTCTCCGACGAGGAGGTCCGGGCGGGCATCCGGCTGCTGGCCACCACCACCGGGATCTTCACCGAGACGGCCGGCGGCGTGACCGTGGCCGTGCTGCGCAAGCTGGCTGAGCGAGGCGACATCGACCGCTCCGAGCGGGTGGTGGCGGTGATCACCGGCGAGGGCCTGAAGACGCTCGAATGCGCCCGGGGGACCTTCGAGGCCTGGCAGATCGAGCCCTCGACCGACTCGTTCGAGGCGGCCAGGGAGCGTCTTGTCGTCGCAGCCTGATAAGTATGTGCGCCACATGGCAGTGAGCGTCAAGATTCCCACGCAGCTGCGGCCCGCCACCGACGGCGAGGCCGTGGCCGAGGTGGACGGAGCCACCGTTGGTGAGGTCCTCGACTCCCTCTATGACCGCTACGGAGAGCTGCGAACCCGGATCGCCGAGGATGGCGGTCTGCGCCGCTTCGTGAACGTCTACGTGGGCGGTGAGGACATCCGGTTCCTGTCCGGGCTCGATACCCCGGTCAGCGACGGCGACGAGGTGACCATCCTCCCGGCCGTGGCCGGCGGCCGCTGAGCAGCGCTTCCTCCCCGCGGCTGACTTTGAGTTCAGCCGCGGGGCCCCGCCTGGGCGCGGTCTGACTACCCTCTCTGTCCATGGCCACCACCG
>NZ_DASRZV010000021.1:0-46053 GCF_035685985.1 Baekduia sp. | reverse complement strand
CCCGCCATCGCCTACCTCGCCCGCAAACAAGCCGACGGCAAGACCCGCAAAGAAGCACTCCGCTCCCTCAAACGCCACCTCGCCCGCACCATCTGGCACCACACCCAGACCGCCACGACTTGACATAGGAGCAACCCCGCGACCGTTGACGCGGCCCGGGGGCATGGCCCAAGGAGCCGTAACTCCATGAGCACCCGGGACGCTATCCCGGATGACGACGCGCGCGTCGTCATCCCCGCGCACTTGCGCGGCATCTTGCGGCACGCCGCTGAGACCAAGCTGCAGGAGGCCTGCGACGTGGCCTTCCCGCCGGACCGGCGCGATGAGGTTGTCGACGCCGTGCACGTCCTCGACGCGCTCGAGGCCGAGGAGGTCTCTGTCGGCCTCGTCACGACCCTCGTCCGCGACGCGATCGCGGAGACGGACGGCGAGCGCGTCGAGCCGCACACCATCGAGGCGATCCGCCTCAACGACCGGCTGTCCGGTGTCATCCGGGAGTTGGTCGAGTTCCGCGACACCCTCGGCGGCCTGGAAGGTCCCGAGGCGGCCGGCGGAGGTGCGCGATGAAGGTCGTCGGCACCGGCGCGCCCGTCGCGCTCACGCTGCGCCTGCGCGAGCGGGAGCTGAGGGGCCTCAGTGACGAGCTGGAGCACCGCCGCCGCGTCGTGGACGAGGCGATGGAGACCGCGATCGACCAGGGTCGCGGGTTCGTGTCCGAGCGGGATGACGGGCGGACGTCCGCCGAGATCGTGCTCGCGATCGTGGCGATGCAGGATCTGATCACGCGTGCGGTTCCCAACGCGGAGAGCCGCTTCGTGATCACCGGGCCCACGTGGCTGCTCGGGCCTGCGATCCGTGGCGCCTCGATCGACGCCACGGAGCGCCTGGTCGATGCGCTGCGCAAGTTCGCCGACAGCGGTCGCTCAGCCGAGGGTCTTCGGGATGCCGTGGGCGACGCGTCGGCCTGGAGCGAGACGCTGATCGGGCTGGACCACGCCGAGAACTTCGGCTTGAAGGCCTGAGACCAGCGAAGGCCGGCGCCCGTCGCGTGCGGGCATGCGCCAGGGTGAGGAGATCCTGGCGCAGCATGAGGAGCACGCGAGAGGGCGCCGGCCGGCTGGGAGGGCGGACCGGCTCAACGCATCCACGTGCTCAAAGCGCACGATCGCGATGAGACTTTGAGCGCAAAACCGGTCCACGAGGATTCAGTCGACGAGGTTCGCGGTAAACCCTCGCCACCAATTGGGGTGAGGGGTAATGAGCGAGCTCGTCGACAGAGAGAGCAGCGGCCATGTGCTGATCGTCGACATGCCCTCAACTGGCTCTCATCTCTCGTCGCGCGACGCGGACATCGAGCGCGACTACGCCGAGCATCGCGCGGCGGTGCTCGGGATGCTCCGCGCCGACTTCCCTCATCTTCCGGATCCGGACGAGATCTACCAGGAGGCCTGGGCCGAGCTGCTGGCGCTGGAGGCCCGCGGCGAGGTGGTGCACCATCGTCGCGCGCTCCTGAAGAAGATCGCGTGGCGCCGCGCCGTGGACGCCGCCAAGCGCCGCCGCCCCGACGCGCTGGACCCGTCGAGCCCGGCGTTCGCCGAGATCAGCGACGATGAGCCGCTCCCCGACGAGCAGGCTCAGCTCCGGCTCGACGCCGATGCGCTGCGGGTCGTCGTGGAGTCGCTCGACGAACAGCAGGCCGCAGTCCTGAAGATGCGGTTCGACCAGCAGCTCTCCGCGCGCGAGGTCCAGGGCCGCCTGGGCATCAGCGAGAAGCGGCTGGAGGCGATCGTCACCGCGGCCTACAAGAAGATCGCCGCACAGCTCGATCCCGATCCCACCGGTGAGACGCGCTGGATCCGGCGCCAACGCAGCCTGCTGCTGGCCTGCGAGCTGGGGATCGCGTCGTCGCGGCAGCGTCGCCGCGCGCAGGCGATGGTCGACCGCGATCCCGCGTGCCGCGCCATGCTGCGCGCGATGCGGTCGGGCCTCGACGACGTCGCCGCCGTCCTGCCGGTGCCGGTACTGGTCGAGGAGCACGACCGGCTGCGCGGCGTCGCAGGCGCCACCGGTCGGCTCGACGAGTTGCTGGCCGGAGCGCGTCAGCTCGGCGAGCGGCTCACCGGGCGCGGCATGCCGGACAGCTCCGTCGCGGAGCAGATCGGCGTCGGCGGCGCGAGTGTCGGCGCTGGCGCGGCGACCGCCAAGATTGTGGCGTTCTGCCTCGTGCTCGGTGGAACGACGACCGCGGTCTGCGTCGACGTCGTCGACCATCTCCACGACCGGCCGGCAAAGGCGGCGGTGCCTCCGCACCGTACGAAGCCGCGCATCGTCGAGCCGGATCGGGCGCACGTCGAGGTCGTCCGACTGCTCAAGACCACGACCACGACGCGCTCGAAGACCAAGAGCAAGAAGACGAGCCACCGCGAGGTCCCGGTCAGCTCGCCCGAGTCGACGCCACCCGCGTCACCGGCGCCGAAGGGGAGCACGGAGTTCGGCCCGGGCAGCCTGGGCAGCACCTCGGCGCCGAAGCAGCCCGCCGCCGCGCCGCAAAACGGGGGAGGGGAGTTCACGCCGTGAGTCGACTAAGGAGCACCGGTTCTCTCCAGGAGGCTCGAATGACCCGACTTCTTCCGCTCCTTGGCGCACTGCTCGTCTTCATCGTCGCGGTGGCGATGCCACGCCCGGCGATGGCGGGCGGCTACGACGTCATCGCCTGCAACCAGACCGTGGCAGGCGGCGCCAACCACTCGTGGGGAGCCGCAGCCGACGGCGGCATGACCGCCTACACCGACTGCCCAGCCGGCCAGGGCATCGTCGCGCGCAACGTCTATGACGGCGGGGCTACGGGCTTCCTGCAGGGCGCCTACGCGATCTTCGATGCCCCGGACGGCACCTCGGTCGACTCGTTCAGCCTCGAGGTGGGCCTGCGGCGGAACGACTGCAACTGGGGCGTCGAGATCGTCGGCGGGAACCGCGACCTCGCCGGGAACGTCCTGTTCGGGCTGCCAGCGGGGCAAGCCTGCGACAGCTGGCTCCAGACGCCCGACGAGAACACGTTCCTGGGCGGCCGCTACGGCTATGCGGTCGGAGCGCCGCGCCTGCGGATCGAGACGCGATGCGCCGCCGCGTCCTGCTCGCGCAACGGCGTCGCGGCGATCCACATCAAGAACGTGGACGTCCGCGTACGCGACGACGTCCCGCCCGCGCTGTCCGCCGGCCGCGGCGGGCTCTGGGCGAGCAGCTCTTGGCTCTCCGGCACACAGGCGATCGGCTTCAACGGCAACGACGGCGCCGGCATCCAGCAGCTTGCCGTGGCAGTGGACGGGCAGACGGTCGCGTCGCAGGCGGGAGGCTGCGACTACACCTACGCCTCGCCGTGCCCGCAGCTGACGCTCGACCGGGATCTGGTCACGGCAGGTCTGGGCGTCGACGGCCCGCACACGCTCACCCTCTCCGCCGTCGACGGTGGCGGCAACCCGGCGTCGGTGTCGCGGACCGTGTACATCGACAACTCCGCGCCCGACGCGCCGCAGAACCTCAGCGTCGTAGGCGGCGACGGCTGGCGGTCGACGAACGACTTCACCATCAACTGGACGAACGTGCCGCCGAAGGCCGGCGCCCCGGTGGCCGCCGCGGAATGGGACCTGTGCCCGAGCCCGCTCGGCACCGCGAAGTGCACGCACGGATCGGTTGGCGGCAAGGACATCAAGACGGTCGAGCACCTCAAGCTGCCCGCGCCCGGCGCCTACACCTTGAAGCTCTGGCTGCGCGACGAGGCGGGCAACCAGGACGCGCGGCTGTCCGCGCCGCCGGTGACGCTGCGCTACGACGACGCCAGCCCCAACCTCGCGTTCCTGGCGCCGGACCCGAACGACCCCACCTTGGTCGCGGTCCAGACCAGCGATCGCGGATCGGGCGTCGCCACGGGCCAGATCCAAATGCGGCGTCAGGGCAGCACCGGCAACTGGCTGACGCTCCCGACCGCCGTCCAGGACGGCCAGCTCCAGGCCCACATCGACGACGAGCGCCTCGGCGATGGCGTCTTCGAGCTCCAGGCGACGGCGTCCGACGCGGCGGGCAACCAGCGCACCACGACGACCCGGACCGATGGCGCCGCCGAGACGATCTCGCTGCCGCTGCGCCTGAAGACCAAGTTCAAGTCCGGGGTCGTGGTCCGGCACGGACGGCGCGCGCACCTCGCGCGGTCGGCCTACGCCCGCTACGGCCAGCTCGTCCGGGTGCGCGGCACCCTCAAGAGCCCCGAGGGCAACCCGCTGCAGGACGTCGAGGTCCAGGCTTGGACCCAGATCAAGGACGGCGTCACGCCGCCGCGGCTGGTCGCCACCGTGAAGACGACCCGCACGGGCGCGTTCTCGTTCTTGGTGCGGAAGGGACCGAGCCGCGCGATCAAGATCCGCTACGCGGGCACGGCGCAGATCCGCAGCGCGACCGAGAGCCTCAACCTGAACGTGCGGTCGAAGACCTCGATGCGCCCGAACCACCGGCGGCGTGTCAACGGCGAGTCCGTCCGCTTCCACGGACGGATCAAGACCGGCCGCATCCCGCCCAACGGCAAGATCGTCGAGGTCCAGGTCTGGATCCGAGGCAAGTGGCGCACCTTCGACACGACCCACGCCAACCGCCGCGGTCTGTGGAGCTACGACTACCGCTTCGACGGCACGCGTGGGAACCAGAACTACCGCTTCCGTGCGAGAGTCCCGCGCGAGACGGGATATCCGTTCGCGACGGGCCGATCGGGCGTCGTCCGTGTTCGAGTCCATGGGGTCTAGGGGGAGAGACTCCTCGCCGCAAGCCTCTGTGCCAAAGGGAGACACGATGCTGCACCGACTGCTCAACCGCCTCAGCTATGCCAACGTCGTCGCGACGATCGCGCTGTTCGTCGCCTTGGGCGGGACCTCGTACGCGGCGCTGAAGCTGCCGAAGAACAGCGTTGGCTCGGCGCAGATCAAGACCGGCGCGGTGCATACCGGTGAGATCGCCGACCGCACGATCCGGCTCGGGGACATCAGCTTGAGCGCGCGCGGCTCGCTTCGCGGCCAGACCGGAGCCCAGGGCGCTCAAGGCAAGCCCGGGGTCGACGCCATCAAGCACTTCGCGGTCCTCAACTCGGGCGGCGTGCGGCTGCGGGGCGACGCGACGTCCGGCGGCAGCGCCGGTGGGGTCGGCAACTACACCGTCGGCTTCGCCGAGCCGATCAGCGGCTGCGCCTACTCGGCGACGCTCGGCACGGCCGACGGCTCCAAGGCGCCTGCAGGCCGGATCACGGTCAACGACCAAGGAGGGGCGGTGGGCGTCCAAACCTACGACGCGTCGGGCGCGCCCGCCGATCTGGGGTTCCACCTGATCGTCGCCTGCTGAGATCGGGCGGGTCCCGGCGCGAGGGCCGTCACTCGGTCGGCTCGTCCTCCTCGCGCATCAGACGCTGGAACCGATGCTCGCGCCACAGCGCTAAGGGCGTGTGCGACCGCACCCAGACCTGTCGCGCCGACTGGGGCAGACGGGACCGGGTCGGTCTGAAGGGCCTGACCCATTCGAGCTGGACGCCAGCGAGCCCTTCGCCGTCCTCGGCCTCGCGAGCGTCCCACTGCCACACCTTGACGTGCGCCTCCCAGCGCGACGCGCGGGCGTTGCGCGCCTGCAGCTCGATGGTGACGCGCACGACGTCGTCCTCGGGCAGGAACACCGCTCGATCGGCGTCCGGCGCGGGGTGTACGCAGAGCATGCCGTGGGAGGGATGCTCGGCGGCGGACGGATCGTCTCCGTTGGAGGCGATTGCCGCATGGATGTGGTCCGCCGTGCCGAGGCGCACGAACTGGAGCGTGCGGACGGATCGCGGCGGGACGGGCACGTGGGTCTGGCCGGCTGAAGCCAACTCGAAGCGCAGGGCGCCACGCGAGACCGACGGGACCTCGAACTCGGGGATCGGCCCGGCCTCCGTGGTCTCCGGGCCGAAGCGCTGGTGCACCGACACGACGGCCTCGACGTCGTCGGCTTGCGTCCGGCCCCGGTTGATGACGAGCAACGTCACGACGTGCGGGCGTCTCGGCTCGCCCGAGACGAAGATCGCCTCGTCGCTCTCGAGCGCGTCGTCGTCGTGCTGAAGCACGAGCTTCGGGCGACGCCACCACCGCTGGAGCGGTGAGCCGAACAGCGCGACGACCACCGCGGCGCACGTGCCGATGGCGCCCACCCACGTCGCAGCGTCGGATCCTCCGCCGTTCATCGCGACGTCCAAGGCTAGAGGCGCTCCCTGACGCCGACGCGCGAAAGGGGCGAGGGGTGATCGTGCCGGCCATCGACTAAGGAGCGATGGTTGCCTCACTCCGACCCAGGTCCACCACCTTCGAGATCACGGATGACTCGGCGACCGTGGAGACGATCTTCGTCCCGGCCCAGCGCCGTGGCTCGCGGTGGGACTCGCGGGTCGCGGCGGTGGTCCTGGCGGTGGGCGTTGTCGGTGCTCTCGTCGTGTCCGCACACCCGGCCGACCGTGCCGCGGAGGGCCGGTCGGCCGCTGCGAGCGCCCCGTCGCTGGCCACGGTCGCGCCCGCGCGGACGGCTCCGGCGCCTCGTACGCGGCCGCTCCCGCGGCGTCGCTCGGCACCGGTCAAGCATCCGAAGCGACGTCACCATCACCGGCGTCGCGCGACGCGCCGCCCGGTCGCGGTCCGGCCGCCCGCGGCATCGGTGGCGACGACCCCGGCGCCGCGCGTCGTACCGGCGCCCGCACCGGCGCCGAGGCCCGCGCGCTCGGCGGGCACGACCTCGCGGGAGTTCTTCTAGATGTCGCGCCGACCTCTCGTTCCGCTTTCGGTGATGCGGTGGCGCGCTCGCGCACCGCGCGTCGCGTTGATCGCCTGCTGCGCCATCTTGAGCCTCTCGGGGCTGCGCACGGCCGTCGGCGGAGACCGCGGCGTCGCGACGGCGCGAACGCAGACGGTCGCGGTCGACGGCTCCCTCGATGGCTTCGCCGAGGGCTTCGCGCGCGCCTACGTCGCGCCGCCGAGCGCCGATCCGTCCGGGCGTGAGCGTGGCCTGAAGGCCTACGGGTTCGTCGACGGGGCGTCGGCGCCCGCGAACGTCGACGGCATCCGCGTGCGGTGGTCGGCGGTCGTCGCGTCGCAGGCCCGGCCTGGGGGCGGGCGGACGGTCACCGTGCTGCTCGACGACGGCCGCCGGTCGTGGTTCTTGGCGGTGCCGGTGACCGTCGACCGCGCGGGACGGCGCTCCGTCCCGTCCCCACCCGCTCTCGTCGGTCCGCCGGCCGTCCGCTCCGATCCCGTCTCGTCGGCGGAGCTCGAGGTGGACGACGCCGAGCTGCGCCAGGTCGTCCAGCGCGTCGTGCGCCACTACCTCGCCGGCGATCGCGTGGACCTGGCCGCGGACCTCGCGCGCGGCGCGGTCATCACCGTGCCGCCGACGCCGACCCGTCTCGCCGACGTCGACGCCACGACGTGGGTCACGCGACCCAGCCGGGTCGCCGTCGCCATCAGCGCGTCGGGCCCTGAAGGCGTCCGGCTCGCCCTTCGCTACGAGCTGCGTGTCGTCCGGGCGGGCGGCCGGTGGCTCGTGCGCGGAATCCAGGTCAACCCACTCGACAGGGAGCAACAACCATGACATCCCCCGCTCACGCCTCCGACCGCCGATGCCGACCTCGTCGGCGCCTGCGGCGCCCCGACACGGATCGCGCCGCCACGGCGCTGCGGCGTCTCCGCCGCCTCGCGGTCGGCACGGTCATCGCGCTCCTCGTCGCGGCGCTCGGCGCGACGAGCGCGATGGCCGACCCCGGTCAGTTCGGCAAGAACCTCGGCGATCAGGTCAAGTCGCTGTCGACCGGGCTCTTCCTCGCGGTCGCCGGTCTCGTGACGCTGCCGATCCTCGGGCGGCGCGACGTCAACGGCGGCGTCGTCTTGGCGGGCCTGGTCGTCGTCCTCGGCGGGTTCATCTTCGCCCAGGACATGGTCAAGCATGTCATCGTCGATCTCTGGAAGACGCTCCCGGACGGGGCATGAGCGACAACCAGCTCATCCTCCGGTCGTACCGGCTGGCGTTCGAGGTCGAGCGGCGTCTCCATCGCATCGACCGCTTCCGGATCCCGGTCCCGTACGGCATCCCGCTCGTGGCGCTCGCGTACTGGGCGGCGGTGATGGCGGTGTTCCTGCTGCTCGGGACGCTGCCGATCGCCGGCGTCGCGCTGGGCGCGCTGCCCTGGCCCGTCCGCCTGGTCCTCCTTCCCGGCCTCGTGACGCGGGCTCTCTGCCGCCCGCGGCCGGACGGGCGGCCCACGCACGAGGCCATAGCCGCCTACGTCGCGTTCCTCGTGTCGGCGAGGCATCTTGTAGGACTCGCGCCTCCGCCTCGCGGTCACGGCTGGCTCGGCGCGGTCGCGATCGCCGCGGACGAGCACGCGGTGCGCTCCCCGCGCGGCGTCGTCCGCGGACCGTGCACGGTCGTTCTACAGCGGGCGGCGCGTCTGGAGCTCCGGGCGCGCGCGGTCTCGCTTGCGCTCCTCGATCGCGACGACGAGCTGCAGGAGCCGCAGGCCGTGGCGCTGTCGGCAGGGGCGCGGATGGAGGTGAGCCCGTGCGGCCGCCGCTGAGCTTCGCGTGGCGCAACGTCCTGTTCGGGGCGGACGCCGACGACGCCTGGGCGCTCTACCGCGTCCACACCGCCTCGTACGGCGGGCTGTCCGCGGCGGCGAAGATCGAACGGCTGGCCGCGCTGGCCAGCTACGCGACGGTCGCCGAGGCCGACTTCCAGATCCTCCGCGTGGCGCGGGCGTGGTCGGCAACCGTCTACGCGGACGCGGCGTCGACGCTGCTGGATCCCGCGCACGGGCACGCCGATCGCCTGGCCGGGCTGGTCGCCGAACACGAGGACCAGATCGGCACCGGCGGCGCGACGACCTCGGAGGTGTTCCTCTCCGTCCGGCTCGCGCCGCCGTCGGGCGTCCGCCCATCGCCACGCGGGATGCTCGGCGAGCTGCGCCGCGCGCTGGGCCTCAGCGACGCGCGGGCCATCTCACAGCGCCAGCTCGACGCCGTCCTCGATCGCGAGGGGACGGCTTTCGCGCGGGCAGGCGACTACCTCGACGTCGAGCGCGCGACGACGACCGAGTTGGTGTGGTTGCTCCGGCGCACGGCGCTGCGCGGACTGCACGAGCCGGAGTGCGATCCCTTGTGGCAGCCGCCCGCGCTGGTCCTGGACGCCGACGACGAGGACGGCGGGCGCCGGTTCCGGCCACTGGACGCCTGCATGACGGCGCTGCTCGACGAGCCGGTGACGGTCAGCCGCGACACGTTGGAGATCGGTGACACGGCGCAGGCCGTGCTCGTCGCCGGCGTGTTGCCGGAGACCACGGCCTTCCCGGGCCGGCAGGCCGAGCTGCTGTTCGCTCCGCTGGAGGCGGTCGGATTCCCGGTCGACGCCTGCTTCTCCGCGCGCTGGATCCCGAACGACGCCGCGCTGGCGCTGGTGCGCCGCCGGATCGTCGACGCCGATCATGCCTTCGACGAGGAGAGCCTCGGCGACCACGGCCCGACGTCGCGCACCGCGGCACGGCCGGAGCTGGTTCGCGACCTCGAGCAGGAGCTGACCGCGAGTGATCGCCCGCCGCTGCTCCGCGGACAGCTCGGCTATGCCATCGCGGCCTCGTCCTCGGCGGAGCTCGACGAGCGCGTGCGCACGCTGCGGCGCGAGCTGGCGCCGATCGCCCTGCACCGCCCCAAGGACATCCAGTTGCCCCTCTGGGTCGGCCACCTGCCCGCCCAGCTTCCGCGCGTGCGCCGGTACGACGACGTGCTCCTGCCCGAGCAGCTCGGCGCGATGGTCCCGACAGCGACCCATGCCGTCGGCGCCCGTACCGGCCTGCTGATCGGCCACACGATCTCCGGGTCGCGGCGTCCCGTGCTGTTCGATGTCCAGCAGGGCTCCCGCGAGGACGACGCGCCCGCGGTCCTGTGCACGGGCACGCCCGGCCGCGGCAAGACGACCACCGCCCAGCTCCTGGCGGTGCTGGCGTTCGTCACCGGGTCCTGGGTGGTCGACATCGACCCCAAGGGCGACCACCGCCTGGCCGAGGCGATCGGCGAGGAGCACGTCGACCACGTCGAGATCACCGCCGACGATCGCGACCGAGGTCGCCTCGATCCGATGCTCATCGCGCCGCGCGACATGCGCGTCGAGCTGGCCTACTCGTTCCTCACCGAGCTGCTCCCGGCGCCGGTCGCGCCGACGTGGCAGACCGAGATCCGCGCGGCCGTCGCCGAAGCCGTCGATCGCGGGGCGCGCAGCAGCGGCCTGGTGCTGGAGCGCCTGGAGCAGGGTGGGGAGGACGCGCACGCGGCGGCGCGCGCGCTGGAGATCCACGCGGCCTCCGGCCTCGTGCGACTGGGGTTCGCCGACCGTGGCACCGAGCCGCCGTCTGGCGCGCGCCGTCCGGTGACGAGCATGCGCATCGCCAACCTTGCCCTCCCGGAGGCCGGCACGCCGCGCGCGGAGCTGACGCCGGAGGAGCGCACCGGGCGCGCGCTGCTGCGGCTGCTGGCGGTTCACGCGATGGACCTGCTCTCCAGCGACCGCGCGCGGCACAAGCTCCTGATCCTGGAGGAGGTCTCGCAGCTGGTCGGTGACGCCGTCGGCCTCTCGCTGGTCATGCGGATCGTCAAGTGGTGCCGCAGCCAGAACGGCACGCCGATCCTCATAGACCAGCTGCTCGACGGCCTAGACGCCGTGGTCGACCTCGTCGGCTGGCACTTCGCCTTCGGCGTCAAGACCGAGCGCGAGGCCAAGCGGATCGTCAACCACATGGGCTTGGACGCCGACGACCCGAGACTCGTCTCGCGCCAGCAGCGCTTCCGGCGGGGGCAGTGCCTGGTGCGCGACTACGAGGGCCGCGTCGGCGCCGTGCAGATCGACCTGGGGAGCCTGCTCGCCGAGCTCGCCACCACGCCGCCGTCGCGTGGCGCCGCGCAGGACGATGACCAGATGGCGTTGTTGTAGGCGCTTGCTGCTCGCCGTCGCGGTGAGCGTCCTCGTCTCCGCGCCGAGCCCCGCCAGCGCGGAGACGACCCGGACGGCGTCGACAGCGGCGCCCGCCACGACGGCGGCGCCCGCCATGACGACGGGCGCCCCGCCGTCATCGTCTGACGACGCGTACAGCGACCCATCGCGCTCGCTCGGCGCGACGTCGCCGTCGTGTCGCTACGCGCTGTCGGACGTCGCGCGGCGGAGCTGCCGCGCGAGCGGTTCGGTGGCCGAGCCGCATCCGCTGAGCAGCTACGGGATCGACGTGCGCGTCGGGTTCTCGATCACCGATCCCGGCAAGTCGTTCCTGGCCGCGCTCCAGATGCTGGGCGCGGGGGTGTGGATGGCACTCCTGTACGTCGTCAAGGGCGTCCTGCTGTTGTTGGAGTGGTCGTTCTCGCTGGACCTCACCAACGAGGCGATGCCGCAGGTGCGAACGAGCCTTGCCCGCCTGCACGACCAGGCCTTCGGCGACTGGTGGCTGCTCCTGGCCATCTCACTGACCGGCCTCTGGGGGATCCACCGCGGGCTGGTCCAGCGGCGCACGACCGAGACGCTCGCCGGGTTGGCGGCCACCGTCGCGCTCATCGTTGGCGGCCTTGTGCTCATCAGTCGCCCCGACGACACCGTCGGCTGGATGGCACGGGCGACCAACGACGCGGGCATGACCGTGCTGGCCGCGGGCACGGGCGGCAGCGCGCGCAGCCCGCGCGACGCGCTGGCGTCCTCGATGGGCGAGGTCTTCGACACGACCGTTCGGCGCCCGTGGTGCGCGTTGGAGTTCGGCTCCGTCGACTACTGCGACAAGCGCATGGGGGACCGCGCGCATCCGACGAACGCCGAGGTCTGGTTGCAGTACCCCGCCCAAGGCTGGCAGCGTGGCCGGCTGCACACGTTGTTGGACAAGAAGCAGGGCGACCACTTCAACTTCGACCCGGTCCACAACACCAAGACGCTGCTCGGCATCGACGACGATCGCAAGCTGCCCGACGACGTCGAGACGCTCGTCCATCGCGATCCGCCGCGGGCCAGCCTGCAGGACGCGGGCGGGACGTTCCCGCGGCTCGCGCTGCTGGCGATCGTCCTGGTGGGCCTCAGCGGTGCCGTCGCCCTGTACTCGTACCTCGGCGTCCGGCTCGCGCTCGCCGCGGGCCTCGGCCTGGTCCTGCTTCTCATAGCCCCGCCGATGCTGTTGGCGCCGGCGCTCGGCGATGGCGGCCGCGCGACGTTTCTCGCGTGGCTCAAGCGCCTGCTGGCGGCCACGATCGCCAAGTTCATCTACGCCGTCTTCCTGACCGTCGTCCTCGCGGCCGGGCGCGTCTTCGGCAGCCTGGAGTTTGGGTGGTTCGGAACGTGGTTGCTCCAGGCCGCGTTCTGGTGGGGCGTTTTCGTCAAGCGCCACGACCTCATCAACTTCGTCGCCGGTGGGGTTCCGCACCAGCACGGCGAAGGGCTGGGTCGGGCGCTTTCCCACGGCTACTACGCGTGGATGCTCGGGCGCGGTGCCCGGCAGGCAGTGGGCCGCGCCGTCAGTCCGGTCGGTGCCGGCCGTGACGTGATCCAACGCGGGCGGCATGACCGGCAAGAGGCACGGGCCGCGGCCACGCGCTCGCTGGCCCAGGAACGCCTCGACACCCGTCATCGCGACGAGCTGGCGGCCGGTCAGACCCAGGGGCGCGGCGTCGTCGACCGGCGCGACGCGTTGCAGCGCGAGCTGCGCGCGACCGACCGCCGGCTCGCGGGGCACGACGAGGCGGTCGCCGTGGCCAACGCCACCAAGTCGAAGCCGCCCGCGCCCAACGCCGAGCAGCGCCAGCTCCTCGAGCACCGCGAGCACCTGCGCGGGCTCCTCTCCGACCCCGTGGCCGCGGAGGCCGAGCAGGTCGTTCGTCACGCCGATCGCAACCGCGCGCTCACCGGCGACCCGATCACCCAGAAGGACCTCGAAGTCCATCGCGCGCGCCGGTCGTCCGAGCTCCGAGACGTGCGGACCCCGGAGACGCGCGAGGAGCGCGATCTGCTCGCGGCCGCCCAGGCCGGTCCAGGCGAGCGGGCAGCTCAAGAGCGTGGACGTCGCTGGCTGGACGACGACGAGCTGAAGCGGCGCCGCGCGGACGAGCTGGCCGAGCTCCGCGCACGCCGACGTCGACAGCGTGCCGGGCGGGGGCGGCGATGAAGCTCGTCGGCGGTCTCGCGGCCTCGCTGCTCGCGGCGTTCGTGCTCCTCGCCGCCGTGCTCACCGGCTGGACGCTCACGTCCGGCGCGGCCGGTCAGACCGACTGCGCGGGCGCTGGGCTCGCCGGGACCGTCCCGGCGGAGCTCCAGCCGCTGTTCAACGATGCGGCCAAGACCTACGCCTTGGGTGCCGAAGGTCCGGCGATTCTGGCCGGCCTGACCAAGGTCGAGTCGGACTTCGGCCGCAACATGGGTCCGTCGAGCGCCGGGGCGGTGGGCTGGACGCAGTTCATGCCCGGCACCTGGCGGCAGTTCGGCGTCGACTCTGACGGCGACGGTCGCGCCGATCCCATGACCGCGGCCGACGCCATCATGTCGGCCGCCCGCTACCTGAAGCACTTGGGCGCCCCAGGCGACTGGCACCGCGCGCTCCTGGGCTACAACCACGCCGAGTGGTACGTCCGGAAGGTCCTCGACCAGGCGCGATCGCTGACCGCGAAGGACGCCTCGGCGGACGCGTCGCTCTGCACGGACGACCTCGCGCTGCCGAGCGGCGCGGGCGGTCGCCTGATCGGCGGCGGCCGGATCGTCCCGATCCCGGGAGAGCCCGGGATGACGATCGACGAGCGGCTCGTCCCGGACATCCAGTTCCTCCGGGCGAAGTTCCACGTCACCGTGACGGCCGGCTACGCCCCGACCGGCCACGCCCAGCACGGCGAGCATCCGCTCGGTCTCGCGGTCGACCTCGTGCCCGGCCGAGGGGGAACCTGGGACGACGTCGACGCGCTCGCTCGGTGGGCCGAGCCGCAGCAGAACCATCCGCGACCGCCGTTCCGTTGGGTCGGCTACGACGGCGACTCCGGCCACGGCCGCGGCAACCACCTCCATCTCTCGTGGATTCACGGAGCCGCGCCCAACGGGCCGCCGGCGCCGTGGGTCCAGGTCCTGATCGGAAGCTCATGAACAACGAGAAGAGCACCAACAAGACCGAGCCGAACGCGCCGATCGAAGGTCTCGGCTGGATGATCGGCGGGCTGGCCATCGCGACGATCGTCGGATGGGCGGTCGTCGTGCTCGCCGGGCTCCTGGGGCACGGGCACGTGCCGCCGGTGGGACCCGCGATCGGGCTCGTCTCGCTGCTGCGCGTCCTGGGCTCGGGCCACTGGTCCGATCCCGCCGCGGCGTACCCGCCTGACGTGCGCGGGTCGCTTCCGGGTCCGGTCCTCTGGTGGTTGTCGGCCATGGTGGTGATCGGCCTGACCGCGACGCTCGTCGCCGCGTTCCTCCGCCACGTCGAGCCCGAGATCGCGCGCGAGCGGCTCGGTCGGCGCTCGTTCGACTGGCGCGGAGCCCGTCCTCGGCCGTGGGCGCGGTACCGGGACCTGCGCACCGGGCGGTCGACACCGGAGGGCTTCTCGCTCGGCCGCCTCGATGGACGGCCGGTGTTCGCCGACGAGGAAGCTCATGTTGTCGTCATCGCTCCGACGCGGGCCGGCAAGACGACGCGCTGCGTGATCCCGTGGCTCCTCGAGCACGACGGCCTCGCCATCGTGACCAGCACCAACCGCGACGTCATCGTCGCGACCCGCGAGGCGCGCGAGCGACGGGGCACGACCTACATCTACGACCCGTTCGGCACCGAGTCGCTGAGCTGGTCCCCGCTCGCGGGATGCGAGCGCTGGTCGGGCGCGCTCCGACAGGCGCAGTGGCTCGCCGACGCCTCCTCCGACGGCGACTCCGAGATCGCCCGCTACTGGCGCGGTGAGGCCGCCAAGCTCCTCGCGCCCCTGCTGCACGCCGCGGCTCTCGGCCAGCGCGACATGGCCACGGTGCTCGCGTGGGTCGACGCGCAGGAGACGCGGACGGTGACCACGATCCTCAACGCCGCCAAGGCGGATGCCGCCCGTGAGCAGCTCCGCGCGATCACCGAGCTCGACCCGCGCAACCGAGGCACCACCTACATGTCGACCGGCTCGGTCCTCGCCGCCTACCGGTATCCGGAGGTCCAGGAGACCGATGAGGCCGGCTTCGCTCCCGACCGCTTCCTCGCCTCGGCGGCGGACACGCTCTTCCTCGTCGCCGAGGATCGGCATCAACAACTCGTCGCGCCCTTGTTGGTGGCGTTGCTGGCCGCGCTCCTGCACGAGGCGATCGAGAGCGGGGCCTTCCGAGACGGAGATCGCCGTCTCCGTCTCCTCCTCGACGAGGCCGCCAATGTCGCGCCGCTCGCCGACCTGCCCCGCACGATGTCCCAGGTCGCGGGCCACGGCATCCGCGTGGCCACCGTCTGGCAGTCGCTTGCCCAGATGCACGAGCGCTACGGCCGCGGCGCCGACACGATCATCGCCAACTCGACCGCCAAGCTCTACCTCGGGCCGATCACCGACGACGCGACGCGCAAGCACGTCGCGGGCGCGCTCGCGAGCCGCTCCGACGCGAAGGACGACCATGGCGCGACCGCGCGAGCGCTGCAGCAGCTCGTCGGCGATCGCGCGCTCCTGATCTCCGGGGCGCGCGCACCGGCCGTGACGACGCTGAGACCCTTCTGGCGCTGAGCTTCAACAAGACCGCCCGGAACGTCTCTATTCGAGCGTGTCTGCTTCAGAAGGGTCGTCGTGCACGTACATCGCGGCGTCGAAGGCTGCCCACACTGGCGCGAAGTCTCCACTGACATCGATGCCGTACCGGCCAAAGATCGCGACGATCCCCTCCTCGGCGATCTGGAGAGCGCTTCCGATCGCCTGCGGGCCGATCGTTCGTTCTGACGCTTGGAACGCGCCGATCCGGTGACCTCCGTGGATGGGCTCGTCGCAGATGACTGTGTCGCCGTCTCGCACGGACGGCCACTCACCGTGATTCTCGGATGACATCGGTACGAACGACAGGTCGTAGAGACGCTTCAGGTCGCACTCGATCGCCATCTTCCGGATGGTGGTGTCGGAAAAGGCGCCGACGTTGACGGGCTGCGCCCACTCGGCGAGCTCGAGGTTGACGCGGTGATCGAGGTACTCCAAGAACTGGCGCGCGTCGTCGTCAGGGTTGTCCCCGAAGTCGACCTTGATGTGATCTCTCAGGAGCTTGAGGTTCCCGAGGCCGTGCTCCTTGTACGCCTCAAAGAGTGCTGGGTCGTTTCGGCGGCTGAGCCATGCGCTCACGATGCGCGTCTCGACCAGAGGACGAACGTAGAAGCTCGCGGTCGCCGGCGACCACGCAGAGGGTCGATCGAGGAAATCGAGCACCAAGCGGTACATCCGGGACGCCATGCCGAACAGCACCGCGGTCGCGTCATCTGCTTCCGGGGCCGTGTAGGCAGTAAGTTGCGCGTCGCGCAGCTTGTCACCCAATGCTCGGGCAGCGTCAAGGAGCGTGCGAATCTCGGAGAGTTGGAGCACCGGCTCGGGATCGAGCGGGCCGTCGCCTTCATCTGTCATTGGGTTCTCGCTTACATCTACATGGAACCGGCACGGAGCCAGTTCGCGGCCGCGCCTCCAGAAGCCTCGGGCCCAGTCCAAGGACGACGAGTCCTCAGAGACTTCGATGCCGTGCATGCTGCCCCAGGTCGCGCGCATCATCGACTCGACCATGCGCTGCTCGCGCTCCGAAAGATTGTTGGGGTACTTCGGCGCCATCTCCATAACCGAGCCGACGGAGTACATGAACTTCCCGTGAGTCACCATTCGGGAGATAGCGGCCATGCGCAGTCGGGTGGAGCGCATCCCCGACTTGTCCATGTTGTCCTCGATCACGCTCTGAAGGAGCGGTATCCCGATGCTCGGGTCAGGTTCGAACGATTGGTCGCCGCCGACGAACAGCCAGGATGCAGGGCACGTCGGGAAGAGCGCGAGGGCGTGCGACAGGGCGGAGGGAATGGCGTGCGGTGTCTCGCGTTGGATCGCCTTCCGCGCGGCGATGCGATCGGCCTCTGGGACCAGTGCGAACGAACTCAACCGACCGTCCGCAATGCGCCGACCCTCTGGGACGAAGCGATCGATGACGTCCAAGGGCCGGTACACGGCGCGCCACTCCGACCGCCGCCCCAACATGACGGCGATCCACAAGAAGTCCGGCAGCATGTCGCGGTGCCAAGCAACCGTCTTGAGGTTGTCGTACTGCATCAGCGGCGGGATGAACCGCTTCCCGCGGCGGACGTGCCCTTCCAGCACAGATCCCTGCTTGGACCGCGAACCTCGGCGACGTCGACGTGGGTCCTCCTGCGACACGCTCCGACGTTAGCGGGGCGTACGGACTGCTTCAGTTCTCAAACGAGCGTCTCCGAGTATGACCCGAGCGCTTAACCGCTACGCCTTGGGTGGCGGCTTCTCGCTGACGATCGGCTTGCCGATCTCGCCGTCGACCGTCTTGACGTAGGTGGTCATCAAAGAGATCGCCCACTGACGGAACGCGAGCGCGGCATCGCGGGCGACCTCGGAGCGTTGGAGGATGGTCTCCTGTGCTGTACCGGGACCGAACGCGAGGCGGATCGCCGCCTCGTCGGCGTAGGTGAGCGTCGTGACGTTCGTGTCGCCGTCGTGGTGCGCGTAGGTCGGGAAGTCCTTCATGTCGGCGAGGACGGCGGCCAGCTCGTCATCGCTGGTGGCATCGGACTTGTAGGCGGGATCCGGCGACGGATAGTGGAACGTGTGGTGACGGATGCGCTCGAGCGAGCCCTTGCCAGCTCGTTGGAGGGCGCCGACCACGCGGGCGAGCTGCTTCCGCTCCGCGGCTGGAACCCGGGCCAGCAGCTTGCGGACGTCCGCGAACTCCTGGCGGTAGTAGTTGATGGCTTCGACGGCCTCCACCAGGTGCCCGGTGAGCAGGCGCACGCGGTAGGTGAAGTCCTGGCTGTGCTCCCGGTTCGAGCGGAGCAGGTCGTGCAGCGCGCGCTCGATGTCGTTGCGGGCCATCGACATGGCGACTACGAAGCGGGCCTCCGGCCTGTCTGGAGGGAACACGTCGGCGACCGGGTCGCCGGTGTCCTCGTCAGGTGGCTGCTCGTCACTCATGCGGGCGGGTCGACCGGGCGGGTCGACCACCAGATGGTACGGCTCGCGACCTGGAGCTTCTGCGCGACTCTCGCGTGCGACTGCGGAGATCGGGATCGCGATTGGCGCCTACGCCGGCCATCAGCGCGACGGGGGTGCTCTCCAACGCCGCGGCCACCCGTGCGATTGTCCGGACGCCCGGATCGATCTTCCCGCGCTCGATCCGCCCCCAGTACGACGCGTGCATGCCAGCACGGTCGGCAACGATCTCCTGCGTCAGGTCCAGCGCCTTGCGGCGCGTCCGCACGTTGGCCGCGAACTGCCGGAGCGGGTCGATGCCTGAGGAGCCCGGCCTCGGCGCGATGACCACTGCCGTTGGGGGCGGCGCATCCTTCAGCGCTTTGATCTCGTCGGGATCGAGGTGCCGCAGCTCGATGTACGCCCACCCGCCGGGCATGGATGGGGAGGAGTACCGAGCCACGACCTCGTCCTTGAACCTGAAGTCGCAGACCGAGCAGAGCCCGGTGGCACGTATGCGTTCTCCTCTGGGTGGCATGCGTAGTCAAGAGGGGCCGGAGCGGCAAACTCGCCCCTACAGCTCCATCCCCGGACCGTCGATGTCGGGCGCGCGCGGCAGTAGGTCAACCGCCGGCGCGGAGGCGGAGACGAGGGTCGCGGCATCGCGCATCCACCGCTCTCGCTCAACGAAGCCGGCAGGGCAGACGCCGAGGGTCGCGGTCGCTTCTCGATCACAGAGGACGATGCGCACCTGGTCCCGATCGATCGTGACCGGCGCGAGCGCGTGCTGTTGCAGGGGCCGGTCCGCGGCGACCCCGACGCTGGCCGCCTCGGCCTGCTGCGACCATCGTTCGATCGCCTCCATCTGCTGACCGATCTCGTGCTCGATGGCGGCGTGGCGCGACCGTCGCAGCCGCCCCAGCTCGGCCTGCTCCGCGCGCATGGCCTCGATCCGCCGCCGACCGGCCTCGATCTCGCGCTGGGCTGCCTCACGGCTCGATCGCCCGCGCCGGCGCGGTCGGCGACGTCGAGCGCCAGCTCCTTGCGGCGGCTGGGCGTGAGCATCGCGACGACGTCCTCGGCGACGACGTCGTGATCCGGCTCCAGCCCCGGCAACGCGCGCTCGACCGAGCCGGGGGAGACGATGTAGAAGCGCGCCTGCGATCGGTGCCGGCTCAGCGCTGTGTACCCCCACTCCCGGTAGAGCTCGTCCGAGCCGAGGACGAAAGCCTGGTCGACCGTCGCGCCCTGCGCCGCGTGCGCGGTCAAGGCGTAGGCGTGATCCAGCCGGCCCTCGTCGAGGTACGCGGAGTCGAGCCTGCGCTCCGTGCCGTCCGCGATCTGGAGCGAGACCGTTCGAGCCTCTAGGTCGACGCCTACAACTTCGCCGCGCATGCCGTTGACGACATCCGCGCGGCGATCGTTGTGGCGCGCGATCACGCGGTCGCCGACGGCGAACGCGCGCTCGCCGGCCGCCAGCTCGTCGGTGCCCAGGCGGCCGTCGCGATGCATGCGGTGCCGCGCCCGCGCGTTCAGCTCGGCGACGTCGGCCCGGCGGTGGGCGATCATGACGGCGTCGTCGCCTTCGGCGCGGCGACTCGCCTCCCACCAGTCGTCGACGAGCGTGTCGCGAAGCTCGTCTGCCGTCGGCCGGGCGACGAGCCGCCCGCGATCGCGATAGGCCTCGCTCCACGTGCGGACCTCGCCGCGACGCAGCTCGGCGAGCGCGTCGCGGTCCCAGACCTCGGCCTGGCGGTGGACCTGGTGCAGCTCGACCGCGCCCAGCTCGCGCGCGAGCCGCCGGAACGCCCCGCCTGCGTCGATCTCCGGCAGCTGACGGTCGTCGCCGACGAGCACGAGCTTCGACTGCGTCTCGGCGGCGTGGCGTGCGAGCCGGTCGATCGTGCGCGAGCCGACCATGCCCGCCTCGTCGACGATCAGGACGGAGCCGTTGACAAGGCCATTGCCTTGATCGATGTCGAGCAGGAGCCGCGCGATCGTGGCGCTGTCGATGCCGGCGAGCGACTCCATCTCCACCGCGGCGCGCGCGGCCAGGGCCGCTCCGAAGACGCGAACGCCCGCGGCCTCCCATGCGTCGCGCGCGGCGGTGAGACCGCGGGTCTTCCCGGTGCCCGCCGCCGCGCGGACGACCTGCACGCCGTCGCCCGACGTCGTCAAGCTACGCGCCATCGCCGACTGCTCGCCCGCGAAGCGCTTCTCCCGCGCGAGCCGCTCGTCGACCTGGTCGGGGACGAGCGCGGCGACGCCCGTAGCGCGGCGGTGAACGGCGTCGGCGACCAGGCGATCCTCCAGCGCGAGCATTTCGGGTGTCGAGTGGCGGGGGCCGCCGAGGTGCCCGCGCCGGCCGTCACGCTCCAGCTGGATGGCGTGGCGGGAGTCGAGCCAGCGGTCGGCCAACGCCTCGATCCGCTTCACGGTCGCGCCCTCGCGATGGGCCTCCGCCCAGTCCCGCAGGACGTCGCGACGGTCGAAGGTGGAGGACTGCTCCGTGATCCCGCCGGGCGCGGCCATCGCGTCGGCGGTGGCGGTGAGGTCCGGCTCGACGGTGCGGCCCGGAGCACGGCGGTCGAGGACCAGCGACAGCACCTGGCGGTCGAGCCCGAGCTCCGCGGCGCGTGCGCGCCATTCCTCGCGGAGGCGACCGGTCGGCACGTTGTAGTCCTTGGCCTTGCGGGTCTCCAGCGCGGCGACCTCCGCCGCGCGCGCGGACCGCGCGCCGAGGCGCGCGAGGCGCTCCCGGATCTCCTGACTGCGGCGCGAGAAGTGCTTCAGGACCTCGTCGTCGATCCCGCTGATTTCCGCGACGCCGTTGTGGACGGGCTCCCACTCGACGCCGAGGTTCTGGGTCAGGTGGTGGCGCAAAGCGGCTTGGTAGAGGAAGCCGGCGGTGCGGGCATGGGCGTAGAGCGCGCGGCCGTCGAGCGCGGTGGCGGAGCCGGCGGCGGTGGTGGTGTTGGCGACGACGGAGTGGGTGTGGAGCTGGGGGTCCCCGGCACGCGAGGTCCGGTGACGGAAGGTCGCGATCGTCAGCCCGTCGCCGCGCAGGCGGTGCTTGCCACCCCGGCCGCGCCGTGTCCAGGTCGCGTGGCGCTCCACGTAGTCGAGCGCGTCGCGGATGGCTTCGTCGTGGGCTTCGCGGGCGGCCGCGGAGACGCCCGGGTCGCCGATGCCGTAGATGATCGAGACGGACTTGGGCGCGGAGAAGGTGAGGTCGTAGGCGAGGACCTTCTTGGGGTTGGCGGTCGGCTCGGTGAGGACGTTGAGGAACTGCTCGTCCTCGACGGCGCCGTCGAGCCCGCGGTCCTCGGCGCCGTGACCGTGCCACTGGCCCTGGGCTTCGCCTCGGTGGGTGTAGTAGTCGTCCTTGCCCTTGGCGACGGTGTCGATGTAGTAGCGCGGATCGCCCTGTCCGCCGCCGACCTTGCCGATCGAGAGCATGTCCCGTAGTCGACGGGGGAGCCCAACCACCCTCGCGCGATCGCACCCGGTGCAAGTGTGTGCCGGTCCTAGTGGTGGGGGCCACCAGAACCGTGAGGGTGCTGCTCAGTGCTCGTCGCGGACGAGGCGAAGGTGGCGCCTGGCGCGCGTGAGGTGACGGTTGACGTTGGTCTTGGTGACGCGTCGGAGCGCGGCGATCTCGTCGTAGGAGAAGCCGAGGATGAGCAGGGCGAGCGTGTCGCGCTGCCTGGGCGGCAGCGCTGCGAGGACGCGGAGCGCGTCGCGTGCGGCGGTCTGCTCGGCGAGTGCGTCGCGACCGGGATCCAGGCCCGGGAACTGCTCGATGCTGGGCTCCCGTGCGTCGCGCTGGTAGAGGCGCCAGGCTTCGCGGACGGCGACGGTGCGCAGCCACGCGAAGAGGGTCGGGCCGCGGTCGGGCTGGTGACGCATCAGCTGCAGCCATGCGAACGAGCACGCGTCCTCGATGACGGCGTCGTCGGCGTTGACGAAGCGGCGGACGGCGGCGCGCAGCGCGGCGCTGTGGGTCTTGTAGAGCTGCGTCTCGTCGCCTCGGAGCGGACACGCCTGGGGCGGTTCGTGAGCCACGATCTCTCCTGTCGGTGTGGTGGGCTCGGTCGGGGCCGGCCCGCCCGGCGCGCGCAGTCCGGTGGTCCATGGAGAGATCGAGGTGCCGCTGGCGTTGGCCACCGGGCGAGCACGTCGGGCATGCTCGGCTTCCGTGCCGAGCCGCCAGGGCGACAGGTTCAGTGGCGTTCGAGGTCGACGCGCAGGCGCTCGACCAGGGTGTCGGTCAGCGCGTCGAGGACGAAGCGGGCCGCCGCCCGCCCGGCGGGCGTCGTGACGATGCCGTCGCGCGGCGTCACGCCGCTGGTGATCTGCAGCGTCGCGAGCAGTTCGTCGAGGCCATCCGCCTCGCCCAAGACTCCGAAAGCGAACCGCATCACGGCGTGGACGTCGTCCAGGCGCGGTGGCACGGGCACCGGCATCACGCCTCGCCCTCCAGGCGCTTGAGCTCCCAGTAGACGACGACGGTCTCGAAGTTCGCAGCGACGCGGTCGCCGTGCTCCGCTGCGCGCGCGAGCAAGTGCGGGTAGATGGCCAGCGCGCCGGTACCGCGACGCAGCATGTACTCGGCCAGTAGGTCGGCGAGGATCTCGTCCTCCTCGCGCAGCTCCTCGCGCTCGACCGGGTCGTAGTAGTGGTCCTCGCACATCACGCCACCTCGTTGTCGGGGTAGAGATGCAGCAGTGGGATGTCGTCGCAGCGGCGGGCGTGCTCGACGTAGTGGGTGACGAGGCCGAGCAGCTCGTCGTGGGAGGTCAGGCCGCGCTCGACGACGTAGGTCCGGCCGTCGCCTTCGGCCGGAGCGTCGGTGACGCGGACGACGCCGAGGATGCGCTGGCCGCGGACGATCCGCTGGCCGGAGGCCACGGAGTAGCGCGACAACTCGACCAGCGCGCCGACCGACGCGGCTTGTGGTGGTGCTGGGTGGTGATCGGGCATGGCCGACGCTTTGCGCGCCGGCGCGGGGTGGGAGCAGGTCCTTGTCCTCGGAACCTGGCTGTTGATGGTCTTGTCCGGACGAGGCCTGCGACCGCCCTGAGCCGGCGTGCTTGGCTACGGACAGGATCCGAATCAGCCGCCCAGCACCAACCCCATGCGCTTGCTCGTCACGACCTGGGGATGACTCGCTCCGCGAGACGGCAGGCCACCCGAGCGACCAAGTCCTCCACCTCGATCAGCGTGGTCGGCTCGACGCCGTCCCAGACACCGGCGATCTCCAGCGACGTCGTCCGACTCGAGGCCAGGTCCAGCTCGGCGCAGATGCCGGCGGCGGCTGTGTCGACGACTTGTGCCTCCTGGCAGTAGGTCAGTCGCAGATCGGTGCTGAGGCGCTCCAAGCGCTCGACCAGCAACGCCATGATGTAGACCAGCTCCTCGGCCTGAAGCTCGATCGGGAAGCGAGAGTTGATCGACACCGTCGCGATCTCCCAGACGACGACCCCGATCGCGTCTATCGGCCCAGGTTGCACCACGACCTCGTAGCCGATCTCGCGTCCGAGGCCCCAGAGCGCGTCGATCACGACGATCGCCCGGGTGCTCTGCGTCGTTGGCATCAAAGGCCTCCGTGATCCGGGGCGCCGCCCGGTGCGGCACCGTCGCCTAGGTCCATGGCACGCACGGATGCGTGCCACCGTGGCCTTGGTCGACGGGCGCACCGGGCACCCCTCGGCCTACGTCTCGTCAGGGGCCGCCTGTTCGCGGGCGCGCGTCAGCGCCTGCTCGTAGTCGGTGTTGGCCCGCGCGACGGCGCGCTCCAGCCGGGCCATGGTCGCCGGAATCGCCGGGCGGCAAAGCTTGCGCAGCGCCTTGGCGGCGTGGTCTTTGTGCGACGTCCACCGGGTCGCGGGCGCCCGCTGGCTGCCGTTGACGACCAGGCGGCTCGCGTGCTGCTCGGCGGCGATGACCACCAGCGCGCGGCCGTAGAGGTCGGCGGCGGTCTTGGCGCCGTCGATGAACTTCCACAGCCAGGCGATCGCGGCCTGCGGGTCGCGGTGGTCGCCGTAGTCGTAGCGCAGGCGCCCACGGCTGCCGTCCTTGCGGGTCTTGGTGACGTCGGTGCGCAACTCCTCGATCAGCAGGCGAACCCCACCGGCGGCGACGCGGGTGATCCGATCGCCGCTCTGCGTGTAGGGGGAGCCGTCGGGGTCGGAGCCGAGCAGGGCGTAGACGAAGAACCGCGCGACGTCCATGTCGGCCGGGTCGACGCTCGCCAGCTTGTCGATGAGCGCGCGACCGAGGTCGAGGTTGACGCCGTGGGCCTGGTCGGCCAGCTCCTGCATCTGCGCGTCGCGATCGCGCTTGGCCACCGCCGCCGGATCGACAGGCTTGTCGGTGGCCTTGCTCGCCGAGCGCTCGGCGGCCCGGTCGGCCACCTTCTGCTCCAGCGTGGCGTGGGTGCGCCTGATGGCGGTCTTGACCAGCTCGCGGTAGAGGGCGCGGTCGACGATGAGCGGACGGCCGCGCTCGAACTCGATCAGCACGCCTGCCGCGCGGGCCTGATCGACGTCCTCGTCCTCGAAGCGCACGGTCGGCGGTCCGTAGGCGTGGCGGTCGAGCTGCTTGTGCAGCTTCTCGGCCTCGGCGTAAAGCTCGTCGGTCTTCTTGCCCAGCCGCAGCTCTGCGATCTCGCGGCGGTCGACCGTGGAGAGGTGGGCGGCGAAGACCTTGCGGTCACCGGCGTGCGTGAGCGCCGCGTCCAGGACCCAGCCGGGCTGGCTGGCGAGCCGCTCGGCCACCGCGGCGTTGCCGTCGTCGAGGTAGGCGATGAGGGCGTCCAGCAGCTGGGGCGCGACGGCGCCGATCGCGCGCAGCTGATCGACGGCGGCGAGATGGACGATGCCCTCGCCGACCATCTGCTGGGCGCGCTCGGGCAGCTCGAGGAGCTTGACGCGCGCGGTCACGCGCGCCTTCGGCCAGCCGAGGGCCTGCGCGGCGCCGTCCTCGGTGAGGCCGCCGTCGAGCATCGCCCGCACGGACTTGGCCTCCTCGTAGGGGTTGAGCTGCTTGCGGACGATGTTCTCGACCGCGCGGTCGGTGTGCTCGGTCTCGGCGTCGCGCAGGACGTACGGGACCTCGGCCAACTTGATGGACTCGGCGGCGGCCATGCGGTGGAAGCCGGCGACCAGCTCGAAGTCGTCGTCGCGCTCCCGCAACACGACCGGCACAAGCATGCCCTTCAACTTGATCGAGCCGGCCAGAGCCGCGACGTGCTCCTCGTCGAGGCCCCGGACGTTGTCGGGGATGTGGATCCGCGCGACCGCGACGGTTCGCGTGGACGTCATGGTGGTGGACATCTGCTGGTTCTCCTGTCGGAGTCGGGACCCGCCGGGGTGGCGGGCCGGTCATCCGCCATCCGCACGCCCGCCTGGGCGTGCCACCCTCGGGTGGCGGTCGGTCCGCCAGCCCGGCGGGCTGGTTGGGACCAACCGGCCGCGACGCTGCGCCGGACGTCGACGAGGCCCACCGGTGATCCGGCCGCGGATCAGCCTGCGGTGCTCGCGAGCACCGCTGCGGAGGCACGCCGCGCCGATCACGAGCGTCCCCGCTTCCAAGCGGCCGTGCTGCCGTAGCCCTCGGTCTCGATCTCATGACGGACTCGGGCGGCGTCGCCGCGCCCGGTGGCCATCTCGTCCTGCACGGCGCGGACCTCCCGGCGGCGATCGGCCACCGGCTCGGGCGCGCGGCGCTTCAACTCGGCGATGGCTCGCGAGGCCTCCGCTCGCGTGCGCAGCGGGACGAAGCTCACGCCGCGCTGCAGCGCCAGCTGCCGCAGGTAGCGCTGCTGCTTGGCGGTCGGTGGAGGCCCCGCGGTTGAGGGCTGGTGCTCGGTCATGGCCGCGCCGCAGCACGGCGCGCGGGAACGTCGAGGGCTCGCTTCGGCCAGGACCCGCAGAAGCGACGGGTAGCGCAGGGGCCTGCCGTCCGCCCAGCGCGCCGTGCTATCGGTGGCCGGACCTGACCGAGCACCAACCCACGACCTCAGACCGAGCGTGAAGGGCGTGCGGAGCGACCGGCCGACGGCAGGATCGCCCCGCACACCCTCGGGCAACTTCAGCTCGGCAACTGGTCGGGACGGTGGGGAAGGACTGCGTCCTCGATGCGTCGCGCGAGGCAGTCGATCGTCTCGGCGGCCTGCTCGATGGTCTCCAGCGGCGCGCGCTCCGACCACGACGCCAGGTAGGGGATCGAGTAGCTCGACGTGTCCAATCCCAGGCTGGCCGTCACCGTGAAGGCGACCGCCTCGACGATCAACTCCTCCTCGGCGTACGTCACCGGCGGGCGGTCCTCCTGCTCCCGGATCTCCTGCATCAACATGTGCGACAACTCGTGCACCAGCGTCTTGACCCGCTGGTTGACCGAGTTGTTGGCGTTGAGGCAGATGCGGCGGCGGCCGATGTTGCAGTAGCCGCCGATGTTGTCGTCCAGCAGCTCGGTGTACACGCTGTAGTCGCTGTCGGCGGCGACGGCCGTCAGCGGGCGAAGGGCCCAGGCGAGGTCATCGCCCTCGACGGGAGAGATCGGGGGCTCCAGCACCGCAGGCCGGGCGGGCTCGGGCAGCGGGTCGACCTGAGAGCGGTCGAAGACCGGACCCATCCGGAACCGGATTCGGGGCTTCTTGTCCTTGTCGGCGCCGGCCGCCTCCCACTCGGCGATCGCCTTACGGCTCGGCGGCACCGGCATCCAGATGTACAACGCCTTCTCGCCCCGCCGCACGCAGTAGCCGAGCTCCAACCACTTCCGAAAGCCCGTGACGTAGGTCGCCTCCGGACACTGCATCGCGATCAACAGCTGGTTGGCGAAGCTGTAGTTGTGGAACTTCGAACGGGCACGCAGCCAGCTCCTCCAGCCCTCGCTGGACTTCAGCGCCTCGACGGCTTGCGCGGCACGGTGGCGATCAGCCTCCCGTCGTTCCTGGCGCTCGGCCTCGGTCGTGATCGACACGAGATCCTCCTCTGCCGAGGTCCCGCCGGCTGCGGGACCGTTGCCATCCCGCCGCACGCACGGACGCGTGCCATCGTGGGGTGGCCGGTTCACGCAGCTTGTCGGGGAACCGAGAGGGTTCCGCGCTTCGCGTGGGCTCAGCAGTTCGGGTTAGTGGCGACAGGCCCGCAGGTGAAAGGCGCGTGCTGCCCGGGCCAGGGCCATGCTCCGACGCAGCGCCGAAACTCGATGTTCCGCCAACTGGGGTATTAGCCCACCCACCAGGCGCGTACGATCTCTCACCAGGTGCCTGCCACGCACGCCGACCCTGAGCCCGACGCGGCACCGCGCCGCAACGCACCCGGCGACGGTGAGCGTCGCGCCCTGCGCGGATACCTGCCTCAGTACAAGATCTCGGCCGCTCACATTCTCGCCGCATGCGAGCAGGGCACCCTCGTCGCGGTCGCGGTCGCCGACCCCGAGGCCGGGCGCGTCGACGACTTGCAGGTCCTCACCGACGGCCCCGCCGGCCCGCGGGTCGACGCCTTCCAGGTCAAGTGGAGCCAGGACGCCGCGCCGCTGGCCGACGCCGAGCTCCGCGCGCTGATTGCCGATGCGGTTGACGGCCGCACCCGCCTCAGCGGCGCCTGGACCGACCGCCGCGACGCCGCCGGTGCCCCGCCTGTCCGACGCATCGTCGTGCATCTGCACACCAACCGGCCCTTGTCGACCGCCTCGCTGCGCGGCGACGCCGGCCGCGGGCGCGACCTGACGCTGCCGCAGTTTCTCCAGGACGTCTGGCGTCCAGCCCGCAACGGCGCGGTCCAAGACCTCGGCGACGTCCCTGAACCCTGGCGCGACTACGTCGAGCAGCTCGCCGTTGACGCCCGCGTGACGGTCCCCGAGCTGCTCGCCGCCGCGCCCGACATCGCCATCGAGACCGGCCGAGAACTGCCCGAGGACGCCGAGCTCGAGCCCGCCCGCGCCACGCAGATGCTGCGCGACATCAACGCGCTCGTACTCGGACTCATGGCCGCGGTGACCGACAAGCGAAACCTCGTGGTCGTCGAGACGCTGCCCTTCTTGGAGCTCGTCGGCGAGGGCTTGGCCGATCGCTGGCAGCCGCGCTCGACCCACCACTTCCCCGTGCCGCCCGACGCTCAGGCGATGGTCGACACCGAGCGCGCGTTGGCCACGTCACTGGACGAGCTCTCGCAGGGCTATCTGTTCCTCACCGGCAGCCCCGGCTCTGGCAAGTCGACGCTGCTGACCTCTGCCTTGACCGGCGATCCGCGTCTGGTCGCCCGCTACTACGCGTTCGTTCCCGAGGACGACACCGCCACCCGCGGCGAGGCCCACGCGCTACTGCAGGACCTCCTGCTCGCGCTCGACCGCCGCGACCGCCTGCGGACGCTCGCGCCGCCGCGCGAGCAGCTCTCGCTGCTGCGCCAACGGTTGCGCACGCGCCTGCAGGAGCTTGGTGCCCAGGCTCGCGCCGCCGGGGCGGTCGCGATCGTCCTGATCGACGGCCTCGACCACGTCCTGCGCGACCCGGCGCCCGAGCTGCCCCTACTCAACGAGCTGCTTCCCGCGGGCGAGGTACCCGACGGCGTCCTGTTCGTCGTCGGCACGCGCAATGTCGAGGACCTGCCCGAGCACCTGCAAGCCGAGGCCCGGTTGTCGGGCCGTCATATCCGGATGACGCCGATGAGCCGCACCGCCACGCTTGCCCTTGCCGCCCATGCAGGCCTGCCCACCGCGATCGCCGAACGCGTCTGGCAGGTCTCCGACGGCCACCCGCTCCTGGCCCGCACCTTCACCAAGCTTGCCACCGGCCGCGAACCCCAGGACGCCCTCGAAGCGCTCGCCGGCATCCCGCCGCTAGACGGCGAGGCGATGCGCTACTACGAGACCGTCTGGGGCGACCTGCACGACGACCAGGACCTCGTCGTCCTCCTGGGCCTCGTCTGCCGTCTCCGCGGCCCCATCGATCTCGCCTGGTTGCAGGCGGGCGGCAGCAGCCCGGCGAGCATCGAGCACCTCGGCCGCCTCGAGCACCTCTTCCGCTCCGGCTCCGGTCGGCGCTGGACGTTCTTCCACGACTCGTTCCGTGAGTTCCTACGCGCCCGCACCGCCTTGCGCCTCGGCGTTCACGACCCCGACAAGGAGCGCGCGCTGCACGCCGAGCTCGCCGAGCGCTGCGCCGCGACGCCGGCCGACCAGCCTCAGGCTTGGGAGCAGCTGCACCATCGGCTGCGTGCCGGCGAGACGGCGGCTGTCATGCGGGGCGCCACGCCCGAGTTCTTCCGCGCGCAGATGCTCGCCCTGCGCCCGCCCGGCGACGTGCTGCCCGACGTGCGCGAGGCAGCCGCCGCCCTGGCCGCTGAGCACGACGCCGTCGCCGCAGTGCGCCTGTCCCTGGCGGCAGCCGAGTGCCGGATGCGCGACTACCAGCAATCAGTCGACCGCGACTTCCTCCGCCTGCTGCTTGACCTCGGGCATGAGGACGCCGCCCTCGCCCACCTGCGCCATGTCCGCGAGATTGCCGGCCGGGATGACCGGACGACCCTGGCGCTTCGCCTCGTCGTTGACCTCCACGACCGCGGGCTGAAGGCCGAAGCCGCACGCGTCTTCGGCGACTACGAGCCCCTCGAGCTGCTGTCCAACCGCCCGCGGCCGGACGCGTACACGGCCGTCCGCTCGCTTTGGGGCACGCTCTACGCGTGGGCGCAAGCCGCGGTCCTCGTCCACGGCGCCGCTTACGTCATCGAGCATGCTGCGCGCCTTGTCCTAACGCGGGCCGACCTCGATCATGGCGACGATCCCGCCCAGGCCGCCGCTCTCTTGCGCAACAACGTCCTATGGTCGGCTGCGGGAACCGCCGCCTACCGCGAGGACGAGGACGCGGCGCGCGCCCTGGTCGCTGCCTTCGACGACGACGACCTCGGCCGACGCGTGCGAGCCGCGACGCTGCTCGACTTCGCCGACGCGGCCCGGCGCGCAGGGAAGACGGAGTGCGCGGCCGAACACCTCGACCGTGCCCTGGACGGCCTGAAACCCGGCGCCTTGGACGAAGACGACGCGATCCAGGCGGCCGAGCTGCTCTTCCGCTTAGGCCGCCCCGCCGACGCCGCCGACTGGGTCTCCGCACTGGCGCCGATCGTCCTCCCGCCCAGCGCAAGCAACGACCGTGACGACCAAGCGTGGCGCTTGCTGCTCAAGCGCCTGCGTCTGCACGCCGCACTCGACGGCGCCCTGGAGCCGGTCGTCGTGTTCCCCGACAGCAGCCAGCGCTACGAGCAGGCGCGCGTCATCGTCGCACGTCACGTCGTCGTCCTCGGCAACCTCTGTGGCCGCCAGTGGCGGGGCGAGCCCGTCGCCGCCGCGGAGGTCACCGGCGCCGTCCAGCGCGTGTTCGCCCTGTGGGACCACGGCTCGCGCCGCGACGTTCGCGACCTCTGGAGCGCGCTGGGAGGGCGCCGGGTCATTGCTGAGGGCTCGATCGCCCTTGCCCGCGCGCTCGGCCGCGACGCCCTCCGCGCGCTCTGGGAATGGTGGGAGCAGCGCTGGGCGCAGCCGGGCAACGCCCGCAGCGGCGGTCTCGAGATTGTCGGCACGTTCGCCAGCGCGGGCATCGGCGCCGTCTCGACGCGCGAGCGGCTCCGCGCCTACGCCGCCGCGACCGCCCTGGACCTCGACGCCGAGTTCTCCACCTGGATTGAGATCGCGCACGCATGGCTGCAGGCCGATGACGCCGACGCCGCCCGCGAGGCGCTCACTCACGCCACCGCTGTGTCGTTCGGCATCGGCTGGCGCAAGGACTACCAGCTCACCACCTGGATCCAGCTCCTCCGCCCGCTCCTCGAGGGCCCCGGAGGCGCCGTGCTGGCCGACTGGCTCGTCGACCGCATCGCCGACCTTGATGAACGTGCGGAGGCTGGCGCCGCCGAGGACGCCGCGCGGACGCTGCTGGAGGTCGTCGGCTCGGCCCGTCCCGGGGACGTCCTTGCCATGGGTCGCGCGCTGCGCGACCGCGGCGTCCTTGACGTCGACGATCTCGTCACCGCGACGCTCGGCGCCATCGCCGCTACAGCCGGCGAGGGTTGGTGGACGATCGTCGCCGAGATCCTCGTCCCGATCGGCGCCGCTCCGATCGACCTTGAGCGCGCCCGCGCTGCGGCGCCCGACCGAGCCACGCTCCAGCGCCGCCTACGCGCCGTCGCCGACCGCGTCGCCGTCGAGGGCCGCCCCAGCGACCGGCGGGCGTGGCGCCGGGCTTTGATCGACGCCGCCTCGCCCCATGGCCTCGGCCCGTCCGACCTCGGCCTGGCCCCGTCCGACCTGACTGTCGGCGACGAGACGCCCGAGCGGCATACGGCGCGGGACGACGACGAGCCAGCGCCGTCGACCGACCCGCCGACCCTCGACGAGCTCCGCGCCCGCGCGCAAGGCACGACCGAGGGCGCCGGCCCGGGCGCCGAGCTGGCCGCTGCCGAGCTGGCCGCCGGCGACCGGGACGAGGCGTGGAACTGGGCGCGCCAAGCAGTAGAGCGCAGCACCGCCCAGGACTGGAATCGGATGTGGAGCGGTGGGCCAGCGCTGCGCGCCGCCCGCGTCCTGCACGCGATCGATGGCCCGCGCGCCCGGCCGCTGATCTTCGCCCGCTACGCCGCTCACGCCGCCGAAGACAGCTTCCTCCTCGGATCGATCGCTGACGACCTCGACCACGTCATCGACGTCTTCGCCCCGGTCGATGGTGACGCCGTGGCGCGCGAGGTCCTTGTCTATGTCGCCGCGCTGGCTGGCGTGCCGGCGCCGGACCTCAGCGATCCGGGCCCCGCCGTCGTCGACCAGCCCCATCCCACCGGCAGCGCCGGCTCCGCTCTCGAGCCCCGCCTCGTCGCTCAGCTCGTCGCCTGGCTGCTTGGCGAGTTGCACCTCCTGGCCTGGGCGAGCGCCCAGCGCGCGCTCCTGGCGCTACTGCGCCACGGCGATCCGACCGCGGCCTCCGCACAGGCCGCCATGCTCGCCGACGCGTCGATTCCGCCCGAGCGGATCATCGACGTGGTGCGCGCCGCCATCGCCGACCCTCCGACGCCTCTGCCCGACCAGGAGACCATGGTGGCTTGGCTCACCGCCCACGCCACCGGGCCGCGCCTGGACCTGCGCGCCGGCGCCGCCGACCTGCTGGACCGCCTAGGGGCACCCGCGCCGCCGAACCCGCCCGCCCGCGACGCGCCCGCCAGCCTGCAGCTCGTCGTTTCCCGTGCACCAGAGGTCCTAGCCGGGGCCGCCGACATCGGCGCCAACGACCTCGACGAGATGCTCGGTTACGACGAGCACGAGATCGCGCGGCTCGCGCGCTCCGCAGGCGTCGACCGCCACGCGCTTGCCGAGCGGATCCGTGCCCGCGCAGCCGACCACGCCGCTCGCCTGCCGACGGACCGGCAGGCCGCCGAGGGCTCCACCATCCTGGGCTGGGGCTTCGTGCGGCCCAGCGCCCAAGCCGTCGCGGCCGCCCAGCACGAGGTCGCCGCCGAGCTCGTCGATGCCGGCCTCCTCCCGGCCCGCGTCGCGCTGGCCGCACTCCGCTCCCTGACCGCCAGCCACGGTGATCTGCTGAGCCGGCGCCCTGCGCGCCGACCGCCGTGTGTGGCCACCGCGGCACCGCTCGCCGAGCGCGCGACGACCGCGCTATCACGCGCATGGATCGACGACCTCGGCGACGCGGCCGCGCGCCTTGCCCGAGACGACGACGGCTGGGCCGTCATCGGCGAGGTCACCGAGCTCGCGCTGCTGGACCGCTACAACACCCGCGAGGAGCGCGACCAGGGCCTTGCCCTCATCGACGCGCCCGCGTTGTTCACGCCCGTACGCCGCGCTCTGGGCGATGCTCGCGACGTCGGCCCGCTGCCGCCCGGGGCGAGCTTGATCATGCGCAACGCGCTTGCCGGCCTATCGTTCGCCGACGGCTACATCGGTCTGCACCCCGAGGCCGCCCGCGCCGCCGGATTGGCACCGGACCCCGACGACCCGCTTGCGTGGCGCCTGGATGGCTCCCCGGTCGTGCGGTCAGTCTGGTGGCGCTCGGGGTTCGCGTGCTGGCCGCCCCATTACGACCGGGACGAGGTCGGCGACGGCTGGCTCGTCGTCGCCACTCCGGAGGCTGTTGCGGCTCTACTGGCCGCTTTCCCGGAAGTGCAGGTGGGGTGGGCGGTGCGCCGCATGGTTCGCAACGACGACGGCGACCAGCTCCCCACGGCCGCGGCGACCGGCACCCGGCCGCCGGTGCACGAGCCGACCGCGAACTAGGCGGTGCGGCTCCACTGCTCCAGCAGCGCCGTGTACTTGCGCAATAGCTGTCCGGGTTCCTGATACCAGGAATTCGGCGTTGTCCTCCCGACCGCTGGGGCGGACAGATCAAGGGGAGATCGCCACTAGTCTGGACGAGCTGCGCCGCGGAGAGCCTCGGCCAAGTGCTCCTCCACGAGTTCGTTATCGCGAAAGAACAGCGTGACGAGCTCAAGCCACAGCTCGTTGCTCATCGGCCCGTCGACGCGCCAGAGCTTCCGTGCCCGCTCGAAGTGGCCCAGCGGTGCGTCAGGTCCGCCGGTGGCTGGTCCGTAAGTCTCGACGGGATAGCGCGCGAGCTTGCCGTCGACGTGCGTGAACCGCCGCTGCTTGGTGTCTCGCTCAGCGTGCAACTCCCGGTTGAGCACGGCGTTGAACCTGTCGCCGTGCCGATCGACCGCCGGTTTGACCTCTCGGACGTAGAGTCGTCGAACCGGATCATCGACGTCTCGATCTGCTCGGGCTCGCCAGTCGAACCATGTGCCAAGCAGTGGGTGGAACAACTCTTGTAGAGAATTGCGCGCGCCGGCGGCGTGGAACGTCGCTCCTAAGTCATGCGCGTCGAGAGAGTCGAGGACAGCCGCGGTCAGCCGCGGTCCATGCCAGTAGTCCTCCATGAGCCAATGAGGAACCTCGGCCAGACTCGTCGACTTGTACGGGTCGACGGCGATCCAGACCTCCAGCTCCGGCGACGAAGCCGCGAGTTCGAATAGCAAGCCGATGAGCTCGCGTTCTCCCGCGAGCAGACGATGCGGATATAGGACGAGATCGTCGTCGACCACCACGACGTTCTCGCCGACTTCGGCTGCCGCCCCCGCATGCTCTTGGGAAAGCCGGACGAGCCCGTCGTCGAACAACCTCGCCGCGACCTCTGGCCGGCCTGCAAGAGCCTCGTCGTCCGACTTCGGCAGAGCGAAGCTCGCGAGCGTCAACTTGCGGATCCCGTCGTCGATCGCCCGTTGGATCGCCGCGAACGCCAGCAGTCTTTCCCACGATCCGTCCGTCTCGGCTTGGGCGATCTGGTCTGGGAAGAACATGCCCGTGACGTACTTCGTCAGTGCCATGGCCTGTGGCCCGTGGGGATCCCCGTAGCCTGCGGCAAGGAATTCCGCCGCGAGGCGTTCCGCTTCCTCCTTCTCCTGGCGCTCCTCGGGGTATGGGCCGTCGCCCATGAATTCCTCGACCCGGAATCGACCCTCGTCAGTTGCCGCGCGCCGCAATAGCGCAGAGGTGTTCCACTCCAATTGCCACGGAGAGGCTGCGAACTCGGTCACGTGGAGACGGTAGCCATAAGGTCGGCGACTCAAGGCCAGGACTGCACCACGGCCTGATCCCGGACGAGGGGTGCCAGGCCAGCTCGTCGACTAAGGATCATGGGCGCAGGAGAGCGACCGAGTAGCGACGATCCGCTTCTCACGGCGGATGAGGTGGCGTCACTCATGCGCGTGACGACCGCCTGGGTGTATGCGGAAAGCCGCCGCAACGCACTGCCTCACGTCCGCCTCGGGCGCTACGTCCGGTTTCGACGGTCGGCGATTGAGCGCTGGTTGGACGACGTCCAGCAGGGTCCTCGGATCGGGTGACCGGGTGGGGGCGAGAAGTCGTGTCTGGGGCCTAAGTAGATCGTGAGCGACAAGCGCGACTACGGCACGGGGCACCTGTACATCGACCCCGATCGCAACGCCTACTACGGCCGCTGGCGCACGGCCGCCGGTCGCCTGTTGAACCGCAAGGTCGGCCCGGTGCGTCACCGTGGCGAGTCCGACGGGCTGACCCGCGCGGACGCCGAGAAGAAGTTCCGCAAGATGCAAGAGGACGAGGACCGCAAGCCACGGCCCGCCGCGTCAGGCCGCCACACCGTCGACGACGCGGCCGACTCGCTGCGCCAGAAGCAGGTCATCGAGGGCGCGCGCAAGTCCTACAAGGAGAACTGCGAGTCGATGCAGCGCGTCCACATCTCGCCGGCGCTCGGCAAGAAGCCTGTGGACCGTGTCACGACGGCGCAGGTCGAGAAGCTCGCCGAGGACATGCTCGCCAAGGGCTTGGCCCCCAAGTCGGTGCGCAACGTGATGACCTTCTTGCACTCGATCTTCGAGCACGCGATCCACAAGAAATGGGCGACCGAGAACCCGGTCCGCCACGCGACGCGCCCGAAGCGACGCCGTCAGAACGACGCCGACCCCGATCTCAAGTACCTGACGTTGGAGGAGCTGGATCGCGTGCTCGAGGCGATCCCGAACGAGGTCGTGTACCCCGAGCCGGCGCCGACACGGCGCGGGCGCGGAGGGCCAGCGCCACCGGTGCCGCCCGACGTGTGGGGTCCGGTCGTTCGCGTGGTCGTGCTGATCGCGGCGATCACCGGTCTGCGGCAGTCGGAGCTGTTGGGGTTGCGCTGGCGGCATGTTGATTGGGTCGCTCGTCGCATCCGCGTCCGCAACGCCTATGTGCGCGGAGAGCACTCGGGCGAGGGCAAGTCCGACGAGTCGACGCGCCGGTCGGTTCCCATCGCCGACGAGGCGTTCGACGCTTTGAAGATCTGGAAGGCGCGCAGCGCCTACAACGCGCCCGATGATCTTGTCTTCTGCCATCCCGAGTCGGGCAAGGAGTTGGACCGGACCAAGGTGACGCGGAAGTTCAAGCAGGGATGTCGCGATGCGAAGGTCCGGGTCATCCGCTTTCACGACCTGCGCCACACCTTCGGGACCCAGATGGCGGCGGCCGGTACGCCGCTGCGGTTCATCCAGGAGATGCTGGGCCACGCCGACGCGAAGACGACCCAGATCTACTCGCACTACCAACCGTCGGAGCGCGAGGTCGAGATGGTCAACACGGCGTTCTCACGGGATCGAAATACCGATGGCTAGGCGCGCTCCACCGACGCTGCAATTTGCGGTGTCGGGTGCCTATACTGTGGGCATGCCTGCTGCTCTTCCGCTGGTCACGCGCCAGGAGATCGTTCGCGACTTCCGCCTGGATGAGGCCGCGACGATCGACAACGGCATCCGCGCGTTGAAGGACAAGCATGCTCTGTCGCCAGGGTTGAGCTTCACGACACGCGGCATGGCGGGGCGCCTGGGGGGGCGCGTTCACCTCTACAGCGCGTTGAACCGCGACGCCGCTCGCGCCGCGCGACGCAAGGATTTCGCCACCGCGGAACGGCTGGCGAAGGCGGCGGCCCGACTCGACGCATCGCCGGAGGCCAAGAAGATCGCCGTCGCGCTGAGCACGATCGCCGATGCCGGCGGCGTCAGCAGCGCCGCCGATCTGGCCCGCCTGCTCGCCGCGCCGCAGCTCGCCGCCGAGGTCACCGGCCTGCAACGCAAGCTCGCCCGCGCCCGTCGCGGCCTGGACGCCGACACGACACCTGCGCAGTTCAGCGGGCGCATCGTCGCCCTGAGCGACGTCGCGGCGATGGTCGAGCTGCAAGGGCTGCCGGCTCCTGTCCCCGTGCCGGCGGTGACCGTGCGCGCGGCGGGGATCGGGACGATCGGCAGCGCGGTCATCGCCAGCTGGGAGATCCTCGCCGGCGGTCGCACGATGCTCTCGGTCGAGCCTGCGATCGAGATGCCCGACGTCAACGAGCTCGGCGAGCCGCTCGTCGATGTCTACGGCACGCCGTGGGGCAAGGTGCTCAGTGGCGTCGCCGCCGACGTCCTCACCGTCTCTGGCATGCCGACCGTACGCATCCCGGCCGGCGTCCCCGACGTGGAGTGAAAGCCGTCGACCTCCACATCCGGGGCCTGCGACCCGGCGACCGTGAGCTGCTCGGTCGCTTCAGCTGCAGCACGGGCGAGCCGTGGGAGGACGTCGTCGAGGAGCAGATCCGTGGCCCGTTGCCGCTGCGCTACCTCGACACGCCGCCCTACTTCGATGGGCGCATGCTGCTCGGCTTCGCGCCGGCTGGCGAGCTGCTCGTCGTCGGCGCCCATCACATCGAGCCGTCGTTGGTGCCCGATATCGGTTACACCGAGGTCATCGCCGTCGCGCGCGACGCGCGCGGTGTCCTGGTCGACCTGCCGGAAGGCGCGCAGGTCAGCCTCGGCCACTTCATGTTGTTGGTGATCTTCCAGCAGATGCGCTGGCTCGGCCGCCACCCACGCACGTTCGTGCGGGTCGACCGGCAGAACGTCCGCAGCCTCGCGCTGCTCGACCGGGTCGGGTTGACACAGGAGCGCCCCGACCCACAATCGGATCTCGTTCAGCGCTGGGGCGAGTTACCAGGCGCCTGATCGACTGGTCCTAGTCGGCGGTTCAACCTGGCGGACCAACGACGACCTAACTCTCGGACCCAAGCCGGCCGTTTACGCCTTCCGAGCTCGCATGGGTGCTGTGAAAGCTCGCGCGATTAGAGGATCGACGCAGCGACCAGTGCTGCGTTGACAACCGTGAGGCGACGATGGCCCATGTCAGGTTGACGAGGGTTCTCGTGTCCTGCGCGGTCTGGGCTGTCAACGTCTCGGCTTGCGCCTGGGAGGCTTCGGCCCGTAAGGACGGCCGTGTGCGTCACTGTCGTGCCGTCGGCATGCACGACCGGATAGTGGAACGGATCGTCTGGGAGTGCTTCGCCAACGATGATCCAGCCGGGAACCGTGTCGCCGAAGTGCTCGTGGGTCTCCCGCGGGACGTCGGGGCCGGGTCCGGCGTCGCTGTAGCGCAGAAGCTTGATGTAGGGGTCGGTTAGGAGCCCGCCCAGAATTCTCCTAGGCGTGAGCGCCGCCTCATCGGCTCCGCCAGCAGGTTGTGGTCGACGACCACAACCATCCGTCGCAACGATGGACGCTCGGTGAGCACCGTCTGCTGCTCGTTCCCAACGAGCTCGGGCCATGACCGCCGACCCTTCGATGCCCGCTCGGTGGGCTTGAAGTGGAGCACGGACCGAGCCTACTTCCACGCTTCTATTCCTTCCCGGGAAGGCAACGGTTGCGCTCGCCGGTACGGTCATGGTCAATGCTCACTACGCAGCAAAGCGTCGCGTTGTGCAACGAGATCGACGCCGCGTCATCGTTGTTCCGGCACGGCTTCTCAGTGCTCGACCGCTATCGCTCGCAGGTCATGGATGTAGAAGCCGTGTTCGTATGTCTGGCCGGCGGAACGGAGAAGCTCCTGAAGTTGACCGTCGGCGTGATCGCGGTAGAGGACGGGGAGGACTGGCCTAACCGGGCAACGATGAAGGCGAAAGGGCACCGCATCGTGGAGCTCGACTCCCTCGTCCGAGCTGAAATCGTCGCCCGAGCTGAACGCAGCTCGGCACCAGGGCTAATCGCCAAGTTGCTCGGGATGACCGACCGTCACGCCGGCATCAACCAGATCCTGGATACGCTGGAGCGCTACGCCGTCGATGGCCGGTTCTACAACCTGGATCTGCTCGGCGGCGTCAACGATGCGAGAGAGTCGCCCCAGCAACTGTGGGCTGAGCTGGAAACGCTGATCCTCGAGGCCAACCCAGAGATGTACGAAGGGCTGGTCTCGAACTATGACCACGTGCGGGCCGAGTTGAATGACATCATCGCTTGGTGTCTTGGCCAATGGTGTGAGCTCCTAACGCGAGCATGGATCACCGGTGTGTGCGGCGAGCTGGCTCGTCAGTGGAGTCCGCAGCTCAGTCTCGAGCATCCGCCTCCGAATGTGCGACTTTGACGCTGACGCGAGTAGCAAGGACGGCCGCGTCAAGGCGCGCCGCAGCCTTCGCAGCGCAAGCTCGCCCGCGCCCGGAGCGGCGCGGACTCCTCTCAACCTGACCCGTCAGGCCGCGAGATCTTCCGATACGCGGTGCCCTAGGCGCCAGCCGACGAAGGCGTAGGTCCTCGAAACTGAACCCGGGCATGGACGCCGAGCGGTGGGGAGCTATCATCGCGTGCGCCACGTCCGCATTCGCCATAATTTGCTAGGTCACGCGAAAGCTCATCGCTGATGCGCTGGAGGTCCTGGCGGACCTCCGACCCGCCATTAGCCGCTGCCAGATCTGGACTTCGCGTGAGGGCTCCTTTGGCTATCTTGCGCGGCGAGCGGACGTGGGAACCTCTCGACCGTGAGGTGCTGGCACCAAGGGGGACGAATGTCACGGATGGCAGCTCTATGACAATCTTGAGTTCAGGCGGCGGCTCCGACACTGGACCGACGATCTCGGTGGTGGTGCCTACCTGGAACGAAGCGCCGTGGCTACCAGTGCTGCTAAATCGGCTTGAGCAATGCCCGAGCGTTGCCGAAGTCATAGTTGCCGACCATGGCTCCGTTGATGGCACGCGGGACATTGCCATCGTTCACGGCTGCACCGTGGTCGAAGGCGGGCGTCCGGCCGTCGGAAGAAATGCCGGCGCGGCGGTGGCGACAAGCGAACTCATTCTGTTCGTTGATGCAGACGTGGCACTGACGTCACGAGAGGTGCGTGACATCTTGGCCGCCTTTGTTGCGGATCCGCGCTGCTCGCTAGTGCACCTCCGGTTGGTGCCCGCCACGAGACGACGGTTCGTTCGCTTGTGCTACTGGGTGGTGCACCTCTACGCTGCGGTGGGCGCGAAGCTTCGGGCTCACCAAGGCTCCGCTCCGCTCATCTGCGTCCGCCGCGAGGTGTTTCTCGCCGTAGAAGGATTCGACGAGCGAGTGACCGCAGCCGAGGACGTCGATCTGATCCGCCGTGTGCGCAAGAAATGCGGAGGAGTCACGTACCTGCACGACACGCGTCTGACGATCTCGGCGCGTCGGTTAGAGGTCGAATCCTTGCCGATATACGTGGGCAAGTGCATCATGTGGGCCGCGCTGAGAGCGCTCGGTTTTCGTTTCAGCATCTGGCCTTATAGTTGGACCGCGTACCCAGACGAGGTCGCCCTAAACGACGAGATGATTGCCTACGTGCGGTCGCCCGTGTCTGTCTCCTCCGCCGGATAGCCACCATAGGTGTAGTCGAATGGCGACTCGACGACGTCAAAGCGACGCGCTCGACGGAAGGCCTCATATGCGACGTTCTTGGCTGCGAGTCGCACGAAGCCTTCCCGACGATATCGGCGCAGATTGTAGAAAAGCCATGTTCGTGTGACGAAGGCGAACCTCGCGCCTGCCTTGACGGCGCGCGAGGCGTAGTCGACATCCTCGCCCATGCTCAATCGAGGGTCAAAACCGCCCACCGACCGGAAGATGTCGCGTGAGCTCAGTACGCAGAAGCCGCCGACGACGGGGTGCCTCGACCTCGCGAATGCTCGGCAGTACTGAAGTCCGATCCATACCGCCGCACGATCTCGAAGGCTCGACTCAGATGCTCGGAAGTTCGTCGTGGCCAGCGTTGCCCCCCGACGCTCAACGTCGCCAAGCAGATCCTCGAGAAATCTCGGCGGGAGCCGGACGTCCGCGTCGAGAAACAGCAACCAGTCAGCGTTAGCGGCTCCTGCGCCAGCATTTCGGGCGTGCGCGACTCCGCGGGGCGCTCGGACGATCGCTAGTGGCAGGACGTCGGCATAGGTGGCAGCGATCTCAGCGGTTGCATCAGACGATTGAGAATCCGCGACGACCACCTGCTTCGGCGGTCGGGTCTGGTTAACGAGATCGTCTAGTAGGCCGCCCACGTACGAGGCCTCGTTGAAGCAAGGGATCACGACACTTAGAGCCGCGTGCCGCGACATGCCGGTCATCGCGGAGGGGGCGTGAGACGGCTAGAAACCCGGTGAGGAGAAATCGTGACGACGTCCCAGATGAGCCCCAAGCGTTCGAGCACGCTGATGACCAATCCTCCGGGGTCTGGCTCACCGCTACGAACGCCAAACCGCGCGGAGTTAGGAAAGGCATGATGATTGTTGTGCCAAGACTCACCAAATGTCACGAGCCAAAGCCACCGGACGTTACGGGAGGCGTCGGGGGTGCGGAATGTGCGCGCGCCGAATGAGTGGCAGATAGAGTTGACGCTGAACGTCGCATGCTGGAGTAAGAAGACTCGCACCAGCCCTCCCCATAAGAAGCCCGACATAGCGCCCTCCCATGTTCCCGTGAAGGTCAGACCCACGCCGGCGGGCAAGGCCAGTCCGGCGGCAGCCCACACTGGGAACGTCCGATGGAGCCATCGAGCGTCGCGATCCGTCAGGAGATCGGGAATGTAGCGGTGAGGGTTGGCTCCCTCTTGGTCCGAGAACATCCACCCGATGTGGGCGTATAACAGCCCGCGAAATGAGCTGCCGGTTGCATGAAGGTCCCCTCGGTGGGGCGTGTGCGGATCTTCCGGTAGGTCCGCGACCTCGTGATGTCGTCGGTGGGTGGATACCCAGTCCAAGACCGGCCCTTGTACTGCCATCGATCCAAGAATCCCCAGGCCGATCTTTACCGGGCGGGAGGTCTTGAAACTACGATGGGTAAAGAAGCGGTGGTAGCCGATAGACGTTCCGGCGACGGTCATCGCGTACATCGTCAGGAGCGAGGCGATATCCCATGGGTGGAGGCTGCCGCCCCAGGCGAGCGTTGCTGCTGCTGCGGTTCCGAGCAACGGAATCGTCACCGCTAGTGCGATTGCGACTCGCTCTCGCCCCACATGGTCCCGGGGCAGCGTTCGAGTAATCGTGCGGTTCTTCGGGCTTAGATCGGGCATTGGAAAGCGCGCGCGCTCATCGGTCGCACCTGACTGGGAAGGAGGCTGTCGCGATCGGGCCTCAAGGTTCCGACTCCCCCGGGTAAGCGGCGTCTTTCGTTAGAGGATCTGGTGGCGCTGGCACTTGCGGATCAGTGAGAGCCAGCGCATCAGTGCCTTCGGCCGTCTGATCACCGGGGCTCGACGCCTCAGTGGATTTGGCCGTCTTCGATTTGGCACGAGCGTCCTCCGGAGAGATCCGCTTGTACGCGCCGCCGACCAGAATCGAGATCGCAAGAGAGAAGATCGCTAACGCCGAGGCGAGGTAGAGGAGTACATCGAACACCTCGTGAGCGTTCGCAGCGTGGCTCGAGTTTGAGAGCCGTATCAACCATCCAGCGGCAAGGAAAATCGCCAGCAGGAAAAACATCGTCACGTTCTCGTTGCCTAGCGAGACCAAGCGAGTCGCCTGCCTGCCGCGCTCTCGCCGCCGCTTTGACAGGAAGTCTTCGTAGCCAAGGTATGGCCCAGAACCGAGGCTAGTGACGACAGCTTTCTTTAGCCGCCGTTCGACATAGCTTGCGGCGTCGATGATCGCGACATCATGATCGGAATGGCGCCAGAGGAAGACGTTGATGGAGAGCGCTGCAAGCGGTACCAAGATCACGATCTCGCTATGTACGAGCGTCGCTCCACTTCCAGACACGCCATGGTCATTGGCAAACTTGACGAGGAAGCCGGTGATCGCACTGACCAATGCCAGCAGAAGATTCATGTTCTTGTGCTGTAGATCCAGCCGCATCAGGATCTCTGCGCGAAGGGCCTTGTACTCTTCGAGTAGAGCGTTGACGCTCGTCGATACTTGTTCAGGATCTGCCACCAAGCGCATCCTATCTCTGGCGTATTGGCATATGCCAGTGCGCGATACGCTCCGCTCAGGGCGATGAAGCGGCCTGGAGAAACGTCTGCGGCTATGGTCTACTGGCGCGATGCGCACGTCTCGGAGTAGGCTCAGAAGCGCGGGTGCGGTATCGACGGTGGTCGTCGCGGTGTTCATCGCCGGGCGGGTCAGCGCCGGCCCAGTCCTGCCGCAGCAGCCTGCGCTCGCTGCGCCGCTGATCAAGCACGGCCCCGCTGCGTCGTTGACAGTGAGAAACGTCGCTGACGGAAAGGCTTACCTCATCGCGCGCGGCAACCAGTTGCGAGATGATCCGACGCGGTTCAACGGCAGCCTTACCGTCAAGCGCCTGCCCACCAAGGGCAACTACGTTGTCGAAGTCAGGGTCGCGTCGGCCAAGAAGGGCGGCGCTCCCTACGTTCTGCGGTACGACGCTGCGATCGTGCCGGCTTCCTGAGCGACTGCGACTGCGACGCGAGCAGTGCGCATGAACCTCGGACTCGGTTGGGCGCGTCGATTCGCTGACCGACTGCGCTTCGCGAGGGTTCGGACCCCTCTAAAGGCAGAGCAGCGCCGGCAACTGCTTGCGTCTCTCGGGGTTACCGTTGTGATTGATGGGGGCGCGAACGTCGGTCAGTATGCGATCGACGAGTTGCGGCAAGGCTCCGGATGGACAGGGCGAATCGTCTCGTTCGAACCTGTCCCGACGACGTTCGCGTCATTGGCGCGCCGTGCGAAAGAGGATGCACTGTGGCAGGTGCGCTGCGAGGGGCTAGGCGATGCGGCTGGCACCGTGACATGCCACGTGCCGCGGTTCGCGAGCGACATGGCGTCGGTGTCCGAGCTCACACCGACGGCTCGAGCAATCGCGGGCAGCCAAGTGGTCGACCAGTGCGATGTGGTCATCGTCCGTCTCGACCAGTGCGACGGAGTCGTAGAGTCTGACGATGTCATAGCCCTCAAGCTGGACGTGCAAGGCCATGAGCGCTTCGCCATTGACGGAGCTGCGGGTGTGCTCGAGCAAATTGCTCTGATCGAGTGCGAAGTTGCGTACGAGCCGTTGTATGAAGGCCAGGTTCCCTTCGTTGAACAGCTTGGTCAGATGGCTGAGTGCGGGTTTCGACCAGTCGGTGTGTACAACAACCTAATGTTTCGCGGCGGGCGCATATTTGACGCAGACGTCCTCCTGGTCAGAGACCGACCGTCCGATGCTGCCTCTTCGGCGGAGCAGTCCATCTCATGCTGTGGACCGGGATAAGTCGGCGGAGGAGTGGCCGCGGGTCAAATGGCTTACTAGGCTGGGGCGAGCTCACGTTGTCCGAAGGCAAGGTCATCGCCAACGGGCAGCGTGACGGCGACCAGGGCGAGAAGCCCCCGGCTGCTTGGTGAGCTGCCGGTCCTGGTGGTGGGGGCGATCGGAACCGTGAGGGTGCTGCTCAGTGCTGGTCGCGAACGATCCTGAGGTGGGCTCTGGCGCGGGTGATGTGGCGGTTGACGTTGGTCTTCGTGACGCGGCGCTGGGTGGCGATCTCGGCGTAGGAGAAACCGAGGATGAGCAGGGCGAGCGTGTCGCGCTGCTTGGGCGGGAGCTCGACGAGGGCGCGGAGCGCGTCGCGGGCGGCGGTCTGCTGGGTGAATGCGTCGTGGCGGGGATCCAGGGCGGGGAACAGCTCGATGCTGGGTTCCCGGGTGTCGCGTTCGTAGAGGTGCCAGGCCTCGCGGATGGCGACGGTGCGCAGGCTGGGCTCGATGGTCGAAGTGCCTGAACTCGCGCGTGATGATTCGAGCGATGGCGAGACTGCAGCCGTCCTTCTCGCGGAACAACTTGCGGAACAAATTGAGCGCAAATCAGGGCAACTGACTCACCACGAACCCGCATGGATACTGGGGCCAGACCTAAGAGCCACTGGTCCGCATCGGCTGGGGGCCGGGCGGTCGCAGGTTCAAATCCTGTCTCCCTGATACACAAGAAAGGCCCGCATTTGCGGGCCTTTTGCGTTTCCGGGGTAGGGTCAACCAGCGAGGGCACAGGTCCGGAATCGCCGTGTTGCGGGGACAGGACCGGGCGGTCGCAGGTTCGTCGGACGGATCGTCCGTACTGCTTCGCGCTTGTGTTCAGTGGCCAGATGCCGACCATGGCCGTAGCACGAGGACGAGGTCCGTTTGGAACTTGGCACCGTATGGAAGGCACGCGCGGGCGAAAGACGTTGGCCGAGCTGGGTGGCGCCAACGTCGCGTGCGCCCTGGGGCACTACTGATCGCGCAGGGCGGCTGGCGCGGTCAGCATCTCGTGGCCGCTGGCGTAGCCGAGCTGGAGGCCGCGCTCCCAGATCGACTCGTTGGGTGCGTGGATGGGGTCGTCGGGCAGCGTGAAGCCGGTGACGATGGTCGGGATGCCTTTGGCGGCGAAGTCGGCGACGATCGGGATCGAGCCGCCGGTGCGCACGAAAGGCGGGGGTGTGGCCGGTGGCGCGTTCGATGGCTTGGGCGGGCGCCCGATGCGGCGAGTGTCTGGTCGCCGTCGGGCAGGGCGGACCAGGAGGCGCGCTCGGCGTCGGCCACGGGCGCGATCCCGACGCGCAGCTCGTCGCGCAGCAGGCCGGTCTCGGGGTCCGGCAGGACGGCGGTCAGGGCGCGGTGCAGGGCGTGCAGCGCGTTGAGGGCGGAGCCGCCGAAGAGGCCGGAGTGCTGGTCGCGGTCGGCGGCACGGACGTCGAAGGTCGTCAGCGCGGCGCCGCGCAGGCCGATGGTGATCGCGGGCAGGTCGGGGCCGACCATGGCGCTGTCGTAGACGATCGCGGCGTCGGCGCCGCGGGTGTCGGTGGCCGGCCAGGCGGCGATCGACTTGCCGCCGGCCTCCTCCTCGCCCTCGATCGCGATGCGGACGTGGACGGGCAGCTCGCCGGCGGCCGAGAGGTCGCAGGCGGCGGCCGGCAGCGGCAGGAAGTTGCCCTTGTCGTCGGCGGCGCCGCGCGCGTAGATGCGCCCGTCGCGGACGGTCGGCTCGAACGGCGGCGTGTCCCAGAGGTCGAGCGGCTCGGCGCCCTGGACGTCGTAGTGGCCGTAGATCAGGA